>JAXDBP010000018.1:0-363668 GCA_034678705.1 Bellilinea sp. | reverse complement strand
CCCGCCGGTGACCATGAGTTTAACTAGATCGGCTCCCATCCGAATGACCTGCCGTACTGCCTTCCTGACCTCGTCGACGCCATCGACTACCAGCATCTGTGGATAGGCACAATGCCCATGAGTGGTGGTAATCCATGGGCCTGAACAAAGCAACCGTGGTCCATATGCCTGGCCTTTAGAAATCAATTCTCGAAGGTGGATGTCGATACCGTGCTTTGCTCCACAATCCCTAAAAGTAGTGACACCATCTTGTAGTTGATACCTGGCATTTCGTAAGCTCCGCCACATCGTAATGTCATCTGGTTCCGAGAGTTGCCGTACCTCATCCTCATCAATCCCCAAATGGTTGTGACAGTCAATAAGGCCTGGTACCACGAATCCCCCAACAACATCGATAATCTGTGCTTGAGGTGGGATTGCCACAGCCTTCTTTTGACCGGCAGCTGTGATTATGCCATCGTCCGCAAGTATTACGCCATCATGGATCCAATCGCCTTTTGCTGTGTCAAAAATGTGACCATTGGTAATCGCGATCATCGTCATTTTCATGGTCTCCTCTTCGTATCTTTTGGGATTACCAAGGGAGCGATCTTCGATCGCCCCCTTGCCCTTGTCATAGTTATTGAAGGTTGAACATTGATCTATTTTATTGTGACTCACTCTTTGACACTTACACCCCACAATGTGAGATGTTCATCAATATTAGGAACCCACCCCTGAACCCTATTGCTTACTGCATATAATTCGTTTGTTGTCCACAGGAATATCGCCGGTGGATCTTCTCGTTCGAGTTCAGCTACTTGGTGGTACAAATCTAGACGCTTATTTGGATCCAATTCAATGGCTGCCTCAGCTGCTAATCGATCAAGTTCTTCGTTTGGTGCTGAGTATCGATAGTTCGATTCAGGTGCGCGCATGCCACTGTAGATATAGAAGGCATCGGGCGGACTTAAAAATCCACTAAAATGCATTTCGCCAGACTCTCCCTTCGCGGCAATCGCAGAGAATTGTCCTGGCTCGAGGAGTGTCAATTCTGCATTTACTCCTACTTCTGCTAATTGGCCAACAAGGGCTTCACAAATCTCCTTGTCCATATTATATCTGCCATTTGGACAAGTAAATGGTACGTTGATCTCTGGGTGACCGGCCTCAGCAAGTAATTGCTTTGCCAGTTCAGGATCATAAGGATATGGTTCAAGATCCCCATTGTATCCAAAATAGCCTGCACTCATGGCATGACCACGAAGTAATGTGGCCTCACCCTTAAATAAGGCGTTGATGATCGCCTCTTTATCTATGGCATAATTCAGCGCACGCCGAATTCGCACATCTGCGAATACTGGGTCATCTAAATGGAACCAGGGTGATTCCTTGTTGCGATAATTAAGCCATATACCAAAAACCCGCAGTGCATCGATACGAGCAACCTTAAGGTTAGGATCATTTTCTACCATTTCCAATGCATCAAGTGGTAATCCAATCACCAAATCCACCTCTCCAGAAATCAATGCGGCTACACGAGCCATTCCCTCAGGCATTGGCCGAAAAATTACTTTCTCTAATGGCGGTGTCCCCCCCCAATAATCTGGAAAAGCCTCAAGTGTAATGTGATCATCTCTACGCCACTCGACAAACTTATAGGGACCGGTTCCCATGGGTTTAAATGCCAGATCTTTCTCGCCTATCTCATCAAAGTACTTCTTCTGGAGCACAAATCCACCCCGTGCTATCATGTTTGGCACCAGGGGGGTTTGTGTTTTTGTAATTAGATGGATAGTTGTGGGATCAACAATTTTTACCTCACTTTCTCCGAGGATGTTCCTACTGTACACTTTGTAGAATGATATATCCCTTAAGCGTTCAAGGCTGAATTTGACATCATCGACGTTCATTACCTCCCCGTTGTGGAATTTTACACCTTCCCGAATCTTGATCTCCCAGGTCAACGGATCTATTTGTTTTATAGAAGTTGCAAGACGTGGTATTATCTCCGAACAATCTGGACTGAAATTGACCAACTTCTCATAAATTTGTCCATGGATATTTTCATCAAAGGTCATCGTGCTTCCATGAGGATCGAGAGTACCCGGATCGGCTCCTTGAGTAATCGTGATTGTCCCTTTTGATACAGGCACAGGAACCACTTCTGTTGGTTCCTGTTGGGCAGTGGGGGCGATCACTTCTGGAGCAGTGGGGGCGATCTCTTCAGGTGCAATTGGGGTCGCTTGCTGACACGCTCCCAAGAACATCATCACGAGTATGGCTAGGTAACGGAAGGGATTATGGGTACGCATGTAAATTTCTCCTCTCAATCTAACTAAAATCTTCTTTTGTCACTCTCTCTTTATTTTCGACTTATATTTTTCGCTACACTTATCCAATTGCATATATACTCCTTTCCAGCGCCCAACCTACAAACCAATTAAGGTTGTGTTTATCACGTCCTTCCCAGTTTCTTTAAGTATTGGTTTTCTTCCGCGCTTTCAACAACGATAAATAAACGCATTTTCTGCGCCTTGAGTGAATTAGTGTTTATCAATGTGTTTGTAATTTTGTTGAGGGATCTGTTTACCTGGGCTTTCAAGGATTCCTCCGCCTTAGTAAACTCACGAGCAATAATGGCTGCTGCAAGCTCCTTGTGCTCGCGACAAATTTCCTCTGCATTATCTACAATGTCAATGGCGAGGTAATTTACGCGGCTAAGCCTATCAAGTACTGTTTCTAAAGAAACTGCGAGGATATAGTTCTTCGAAGCAAGTGCAATGGACTTATGAAAAATTGTATTGTATTGTAGAAATTGTGAATAAGATGCATGATCTCCGTAACAGTATGTAAAATTCGCATTGTCCATAATCTTCTGAAGATCGCTATATGAACCGCGCTCGATTGCTAGCTTGACTGCGCCAATCTCGAGGATAATTCGATATTCGTATAACTCATTAATCTCGGAGAGGTTAATTGGAGATACAATGTATCCTCTCCGAGGCTCTACTCGTACAAGGCCTTCTTGAATTAATCGATGTAAGGCTTCTCGAATAGGTGTCAAGCCAACACCATAATCTTTGGCTAGTTTAGATTGAACTATTCTCTGTCCTGGATTTATCGTGCAATTCGTTACATCGGTCTTAAGACGCGAATATACACGCTCAACTATTGTATCCATGGAAGCCACCATTCTTATGAATAGCAACTATCTGATATATTATTCATATATTACTGATATACCAGTGATATTATATTAGCATGTAAAGTGGAGAATGTCAATTACCCATAAGTATTTTGGGATGCTAATGTTGGAAGTACCTCTTAAGAAAAGAACTAAGTAATTGACGTGAAGGTTTATTACACTGACCACAAATAACTATTATTAATGGAAATGCAACTGACTTCAGAGTGAATCCGAGTCTTTTTGAACTCATTTGGTATTAAATCCCCGATGATTAATGGATCCTTTTCTGCTTTTACACCATTTCCAGTAAAGAAAATTATCCCCTTGCACCCGACCAATCCTAATAGTCTAATATGTCCACCTCACCTTTGTTGTTCATGCGGATCAAACAAACATTCGGCATTTCCGTTCTCGTGCGTCTCACCTTCCTTGACTTCGATGATCCCCATCTGTCTTCGCAGCATCACCCGAACATAGATTTTCACTGCATATCGGATGCCCTAATCACTATAATGGATCTCATTCACTTGGTCCTGCAAGGCATAGTTGGAAACTGCTAATGTTAGAGTGCTGTTCAGGGGACCAACGATATTTCAGCCGCGGATCGTCCGAGTTTACACGTACTCGAAAACCGCCTTTTAGACATCCTCTCGAATGGACCGTTGTAGGTCATATCGCACACCCAGACTTTCTCTGATTGGATGACCTCTAGTCCCTCCACCAGGTTCGCGTAGTGATCATATAGATGCTTGCCGTTATTGGTCCTGTAGCGCCTATGTTGACGGAGCTACACCAGGTTGTTTTACCACATGATCCGACGGATAAGGTGGTTTCAATCCTATGGTAGTAGGGCGACCGCCAAAAATGATAAGATAATCAATACCGCCATCCTTGGGAAATTCACACGGGGCAGCCTTCAGCTAGGCTTCGTGCTGGCTTTCCTCCGGTTTTGTCCGTAGATACCAAAGGTTATTGCACGGTAAGTCCGCTGGCTGACAGCCTACCTGGATCGGAAAGTTAAGTCACCCTTTCATCCATTGCACTATTGATCGTTTTCTCAGGTGGACGGGCCTAGAATATCGATACTTTTTAGAATACCTTATAGCAGACTCAATTGGCCCACCAGCCACTTTGTCTCAGAGATCAACTCAGCTTGGTTATTTCGATGCCCGGAGTGTATAAAAATCTGTGCTACTCGCTTGGATGATTGCTGTTTCCAACGGGACAGCTCCAAGCCCATAGTATGGTATTCCCATCTTCCTTCTATTAAATAGTTCCTGCCTGTAGTTAATTAAACTACAACACGGAGCTGAATTCGGTATTGTATTCGCTACATTCTTTCATGGTGAATCTCTTTCGCGGAGTGGCCCCCACACTCTAGGAGTGATCCCAGATTAGGAGACCACTACAATCGGGCATTGTCTAATAAGACTAGAACTAATACAGGTAATTGACATTCTCGTTACCACATGTTAAAATCATATCACTGGTATATCAGTAATATATAAATAATATATCAGAGCATAAAATAAGGAAGTAATAATGGCTCGGTTTTGACAATTTCGTCGATACGGAAATTGCCATTTTTGAAGTGTTCCCTGAAATAACATTTTCCACATTATTCGATAATGCAATGTTTATTGTGAACTTTCAATTATTGCAAAGAGGTGCATTTTAAGCCGAAAATAAACCAACGGAAATTGAAAACTGTGGTTGGCCGTTTAATGAGCAGTTGCTGAGATTAATATTGAGTATTACTACTACGATGGAGATCAATATGTATTCAACTAATATGAAAAAGGCAATCCGGATAAATAAACAAGACAATGTCGCAACTGCTCTAAACGAATTTGTACCAGGGGATATTGCGCAAGTGATTGATAGTGATGGAACCGTATCGCAGATATATGTGCGAGAGGCCATTCCATTTGGACATAAATTCGCTATTGATGAAATAAATTCAGGGGCTGTGGTAATTAAGTATGGTGAAATTATCGGCATGGCGACTGGTAACATCATAAGGGGATACCATGTCCACACCCACAATGTTGTTAGTCAAAGAGGTAAATCTGGAGGCAACAGTAATGTGTGAGATAAATATGTTGGGGTATGAACGCAACGATAATAAAATTGGCTTGAGGAATTATTTGGCCATAATACCCACTGTATTTTGTGTTAATGAAGTGGCTGAGGTTGTCGCCAGTCAAATACCAAATTCGAAACCTCTACTACATACACATGGGTGTTGTGAATTAAAACCAGATTTAGAACGGACCACGAATATCTTATGTGGATTGATTAATAATCCCAATGTTGGGGGATGTCTCATCATATCATTGGGATGCGAAGGAGTGAATAATGAGGAACTGATACAAACAGCAAACCGAGCGGGGAAATCATCATATTGCGTTATCCTTCAAAAAGCTGGGGGAATGACAAAGTGCGTCGAAGCATGCTTAGAAAAAATTCCAGAAATTCAATCTCAGATTAACGCATCAAAGCGAAAAAAGATAGAGCTTTCAGATATTGTTCTGGGAATTAAGTGCGGTTCATCCGATGCGACCAGTGGCTTTGCAGCAAATCCTGCAGTCGGAAGCGCAGTAGACATCCTTATCGCCCACGAGGGAAGTGCAATTTTCGGTGAAACGACAGAACTCATAGGTGCTGAACATCTCTTGGTTAATCGATGTGCAAATAATGAAACGAGGGATTCACTTGTCAACATTGTGAAAAGAATGGAAGAAAAGATAAAACGCACAGGAGTTGACATGCGTGGTAGTCAACCCACACCTGGAAATATTTATGGGGGATTGACTACAATCGAAGAGAAATCCCTGGGGGCTATTAGTAAGTCCGGGACAACACAGATTCAAGGTGTACTTGAATACGGTCAGACTTTACTTGGTCACGGATTGTATGTCATGGATTCTCCTGGAAAAGAAAATGAAATTATGACTGGGCTAGCATCAGGAGGCGTGAATATCATTGTTTTTTCTACAGGTGGTGGAGCACCTCAAGGATTCCCTATTGTTCCAGTAATCAAGGTAGCAAGCAACCCTCAAAAAACCATCATTATGAAAGAGCATGTCGATATTGATGCGTCAACAATAATAAACGGAGTGGAATCTGTAGAGAACGTTGGAAGAAAAATATTCACTGAGATATGTGCTGTGGCAAGTGGGAAGAAAACAAAAGCTGAGTTACTCGGATACGATAAAACAATCGGTATTTATGTAGATGGTCCTTCAATTTAATATAGGGAATTTAAAGATTCATCGCTCGGGAGAGAAGCAATTATGAAATACCCAGAGGTTTACCACATTCGACAAAAATACCTTGATGTGGTTTTAAATGACATAGAGATTACTTTAGAGGAAAAGATTAATAGAAGTCAGATTCTAGAAAACATTTGTTGGGGTACCCAGGTAGTGATAGCAGTTGGTTCTCGGGGGATACCAAACTATACACTCGTAGTAAAAAAACTTGTCGAACTACTTCAATCTCGCGGAGCATGTGTTTCAATAATGCCAGCGATGGGTTCTCATGGCGGGGGAACTGCCGATGGTCAGATTCAAATACTCGAAGAGATGGGCATTTCAAACAAGTCCGTTGGAGCGACAATCGTTGATACTATAAATCCAATTTATATCGGTGAAACTAACCTTGGTATACCATTGTATGTTGATCGGGCTATAACAGATTGTGATTCAATTATCCTTGTAAACAGGATCAAATCACACACAGAATTCTATGGCGAAATTGAGAGCGGCTTGTTAAAAATGTTAGCCGTTGGGCTGGGCAGGTATAGAGGGGCGGTAGAGTTCCACAAATATGCTGTCAAGTTTGGCTACGAACGGACAATTAGGGATGTCGCACATGCATTTATTGAACAATTTCCAGTATTAGCTGGTATTGCTCTTATTGACACCCCTGATGGGCAAACATCAAGTATACATGTTGTTCGCTCATGTGAGATGGAAGAATTTGAAGCGGCGTTACTTAGAGAATACAAGGAAACCTGCCTTAAATTACCTTTAGACAATATCGATATATTAATTATTGATGAAATTGGGAAAAATATTAGTGGGACTGGAGCAGACACAAAAGTAATTGGACGAATTATGAACATCTACGAAAAAGAATTATCATCTCCAAAAATTACGCGGATAATCATTAGAAACCTTACGCCAGAAACCCAGGGCAATGCTATCGGTATTGGCCTAGCAGATTTTACAACTCGGCGTGTCATTGAGGGTATAGATTATAATGTAACATATATTAATGCTATTACAGCAGTAACACCAGAAAAAGCGCGCATACCAATAGTATTACCAAATGATTATGATGCCCTAGATGCTGCGTATAATACAATAGGACCAAAAAATAATGATACTATTCGGCTCGTTTGGATAAAGAACACATCCTCCCTTGAGGAACTAATTGTGTCTCGTGCTGCGTTAATCGAAATTAACGAGCAAAAAATCGAATTTCTTCATGGTCCTTTTAAGATTGAGTTTGATGATGATGGTAATCTCATACCATTTATTTGATCCATAAACAATCTATCACCATTTCTTTATCATGGGCAATATATGGATAATGTACTCAAATCGATAAAATAAAGAGGCGAATATAAGAAGAATCACACACTTCTTTACAGACAGTTTAAAAGTAGGCTTCTCAATATGGTCGATGTTATGAAAGGAAAGATACAGATTATTTTCGGGAGATAAGCATAATGAGCCAGAATGAAAAAAGCAATGATGTAATTTGTTTCCTAGGATATAAAGAATCCAAGCTTGAGTTATGAAAACACTCCTTCAAATTAATGACCTAAGAGTGCGTTTTTATACCGAGGCGGGGGTAGTAAACGCAGTAAATGGAATATCCTATAAATTAGAACCGGGAGAGACTCTAGGCGTTGTTGGAGAGAGCGGGTGTGGAAAAAGTGTCCACGCACTCTCGATCCTAAGGCTCATACAAGTTCCACCTGGGAAGATCGAAACGGGAGAAATATGGTTCAATGGGGTTGACCTGTTAAAGTTAACCGAAGGTGAGATGCGAAAGATCCGTGGGGCTGAGATTGCCATGGTTTTTCAAGATCCGATGACATCTTTAAATCCGGTATTCACAGTTGGTCACCAGATAAATGAGGCTCTGACACTTCACCAGGGTATGACTTATAAAGATGCTCGGAAGAAATCCGAAGATCTGTTAACCTTGGTGGGCATCCCGGCTGCTAAACAGCGCTTGGGTGATTTTCCTCATCAATTTTCAGGAGGAATGCGCCAGAGGGTGATGCTTGCAATGGCAATATCGTGTAACCCGAAACTTCTCATCGCCGATGAGCCAACAACTGCTCTTGACGTAACAATTCAGGCTCAAATAGTTGATTTGGTAAAGGATCTCCAAAATGAATTGGGGATTACTATTATTTGGATTTCGCACGATTTGGGAGTAATCGCCGAGCTAGCCACTTATGTTAATGTAATGTATGCCGGCTATATTGTGGAACGTGGTAGTGTCAATGATGTGCTTAAGCATCCCAAGCATCCATATACAATAGGATTACTTGGTTCGCTTCCGCGTCTTAATGAAGCTCCTGGGACAACACTAATATCCATCCCCGGTATTCCTCCAGACCTACTTAAAATTCCCCAAGGTTGCCCATTTGCTATTCGCTGTAACCGCCAGTTGGATCAATGTTATGCAAAAATACCATCATTAACATCAACCGAAAATGACATGCATACAGTAGCTTGTTGGAATTGGGATCACATCGACTAGAGAAAATCATTATGACATCCGAAAATACTCCATTAATAAGAGTTTGTAATTTAAGAAAGTACTTTCCAGGATCGCATAGCGGTATATTTCCTCATCGTGCTAATGTTGTGAAAGCTGTTGACAATGTAAACTTCACGATCAATAAAGGGGAAACTCTTGGTCTTGTTGGGGAGAGTGGATGCGGTAAAACTACAGTGGGGAGGATGTTACTGTATCTTGATAAACCAACAAGCGGAAATGTATTTTTCGCCGACGTAAACATTAATGAGGTAAGCAGTAGTGAATTAAGAAAGTTGCGACGTCGAATGCAGATGATTTTCCAAGACCCTTATGCATCTTTAAATCCCCGGATGACAGTTGGATCTATTATCGCGACTCCATTAGAAGTGCACAAAATAGCTCAGGGGAAAGAAAAATACGAACGTGTACAAGAATTAATCAATATGGTTGGCCTTAATACTGAATTTATCACACGCTATCCACATGAATTTTCTGGAGGACAACGGCAGCGGATCGGAATCGCTCGTGCTATTGCCCTCAATCCTGATTTTATTGTATGTGATGAACCCGTATCATCTTTGGATGTATCGATACAGGCACAGATAGTTAATTTATTGGAGGAGTTGCAGAACAAACTCCGATTAACATATCTATTTATTGCACATGATTTAAGTATGGTTCGGCATATTAGTGATCGAGTAGCAGTGATGTACCTTGGAAAGATTGTAGAGCTAGCGGATAAAAATGGTATCTTCGTAAATCCACTACACCCCTATACTCAGGCTCTAATATCAGCAGTACCAATTCCAGACCCCGACTTAGCAAGGACAAGAAAGCGAATCATATTAAAAGGCGAGATTCCAAATCCTTCTAATCCTCCCATCGGATGTAATTTCAATACACGCTGTCCAATAACCACTGAAAATTGCTTCTCGACAGAACCCAAATTTATAGAGCTTGAGCCGAGCCATTGGGTGGCGTGCCATCGAATAACAAAGCACTAACGCTGATCTTGGCTATACCGTTTATTGCTAACAACCAAAGAATAGATTTTATAATTCTTTAAATAGATTGTGCTTTGACTTTGAAATGGTCTCATATCGAGGAGAAAAAAAAGCAATGTTGGGGAAATTATTGAAATGAACCGTGTCAAATTTAATAAGTGAAATGCCAAGTTGTCCCAACTTTGAACCAAACCTGAATACCGAATTGCTAATGGGAGCGGCGGAATGAATTCAGGACAGGTTGCATGAATGCACTACCTTGTCCCCCAACCACGGGCGGACCTCCAAAGAATCCCTAGCTCTGTCAAGGATCATAAGGTGTTCCACGTCTTCTCAGACATCGACATTCGTCACTTGAATCGAGTGCCGATCCAGGGGACTGCGCCGGCAACCATAAAGCTTGCGCGTGTTTCGCAAGCAGGAAACATCTATGAACGACTTGAAAGTCTTAGGCAAGACAAAGGATCGAAATAGGCTGTTGCCAGTCTAGCGGTGATGGTTAAGCGGATTGCAATAACTTCTCCAGTGGTTGGGTGCGCCGAGTGGCAGTGATTGCGATGCACGTTTTCACAAAAAACCGCCCTAGTGTATTTTTGGGAGATTATCTTCTCCAGAGTGTAAATCTGAACAAATCGACCTAACAGCTAGCGATATGGGTGCTTGACCTTCCTTGGGCCTAAGGGGATAAAGCATAGTTGAACCGCACATAGAAACGGTGGAGCATTTACTTCCATTGAGGGTCAACTTCGTCTGTCCCCAGGGATTTGTATGCCAGACACTGTCGCGGTGTTGCACGAAGCGAAACACGAGCAGGTTGTGGGCGTAGTAGAACATAGGCAGACAATAGGTTTGAATCACTGCTAGGGCGGCTTGTATCTATGCCCGCGTGTTAAATAACTTGACAAAATCCGCATACAGCAGCATGCGATTGTAAACATACAGATTTGAAGTTCTCCAAACTCACATTTACTTATAACTTTGACAGAGGCACTAATAATTTATGATATTAATGGTTTTATCTTTGATGACTGACTCACAAAGGGGTGATCTATCAACAGCTTGAATACATGGATTTCCAACCTTTTTCAATTGGAAGATCGCTGCGTTTGCGTTTCCTGGGCTTACTCTCAAGTATCAAGTCTCAGGATTTGGCTGGTGTGGTGTGGATTTATACCCAGCCGGCATCGGCTTTGTCCAGGTGTTTTACCGATCACAGACTGTTGGTATAAGAGATTTACATGGCATGAAAATTGATTTCATTTAGCTCGATTATTGGATAGTCGCCTAGCATGAGAATCTTATTTTGAGAAATTGATAATGCCCCCCACTTTTTACAGATCACAACATCGCGATCGATTCCATTAACCTTAGCTTTAACCCTTTCCCAAACCTTGTCCCCAGCTTTCACTTCCTCGGCAATAATCTTCTTCCGTATATCAACGGACAATTTCATATGAGGAAGAAGAAGAAAATTAACATTTAGTGGCAGCAACTGTTGTCCTTTTTTCTTCAGTACTTCTCGCCATAAATATATAGCACTGGGGCCAAGATGGATTTTATCGATTTTTATCATCAGTTTTACAGATAATGCGATACATTTACCAATCGTTGGCATTGAGATGAACACTACTTTGTGCTCACTCCACTTTTCCGGGAGTTGTTTATGGCTGATGAACTGGTTGCGCCTCGTCTTGAATTTTTCATTTTCAATAAAATTTCTATATTCATCTACATCGGGTGTAATGTTTGCTAGATTAGCTAGTTTCTGTTGTGCGAATGTGAAGGTCAATCTCCCAATTTTGGGCTCTGCTAATTCTGATAGCCTTGCAACAATATCGTTTTCCAATTTATCTATTAAAATTTCTAGCAGCACTAATCCGGGGTCTTGAAAATCTTGTAGAAGGTCTCCCTTTCGCAAGCGGTTGGCATTTCTGATTATTTTGATTAGTATCAACCATGTAAGGAGAATATCACCGACCTCACCATGCAGGTTTGAAATAAGATTATCGGTCTCGGTACTATTGAGTTTGTGCTGAGCTTTACTCATATCATAAAGGTAATTGTCTACTTCTACTTCTTACAGCGTTTGGACAACCAACACTTCCTCTCCCAACATATCTGTGATCTTAACCGCAATGGTTGCGCCTGACTCTGCCTGGATCAGGTACTTCCCATCTACCAGATCGCTCTTCTTTTCAGGGACGTCCGCCAGGGTAATGTTGAACACCTGCCCATCATAATTGGCATCGATCATGATGCTGTCCACCATCGCTCGCCAGTCGGTGATCTGAGGTTCGAACAGTGGAGTGTTCGACTGCTGCTTCAGCCTTTTGATGATCGTCGGAGAGATAAACTCCTGTACAGTCACCTGCACGCCTTCTGGGATACGCTCAAAGGTAACCTTTGCCTGTGCCGGATCATGGATAAAGAAGCCGCCGTACTTCGGGTCGCTGTGGAGCTCGATCACCCGGATTTTATTGGGGAAGTCACCCCGCTTGCGCAGCCTGTTCCACTCCTCCAGCCAGACATCTACCGCCAGCTCCTTCCCTAAACATACGACCGCGATATCCCGGCTTTCCTCAGGTCGGCTCTTCAACTCATCCTTGATCTGTTCAAGGTCCAGCGGGGTGAGGGGATGGTTAAATGGGACAATTTTGATCAGCTCGCGCCCAAGCGTGCCGTCGAAGAATGGATCCGTTTTGGTGCGGGTCATGCCGATGTGCTGGACAGCCAGATTGAACGCCTCGTTGTGCTGTATTTGCAAGTCGTAATCATTGACACGGTAGACTTGAAATGAGGATTGGGCAGGGAGTGGTGTGGTTTCATCGTTTTCCATCTCTGGGAGAGATTGTGGTCGGTTTTTGTGAGCATCAACCTGGGATTCGATGACACTCTGCAGGCGCTTGATTGTTGTTTGAATTGCGCCCTTGTTGATATCAGCCCCAATCCAACGTCTACCCAGCTTCTGAGCTACGGCTGCAGTGGTTCCAGAACCTATAAAACAATCCATGATAATATCATTTTCTGACGATGAGGCTGAAATTATCCGATGGATCAGTGCTTCTGGTTTTTGGGTAGGATAATCAGTTTTTTCATCACCACTACCATACCCTCTTAATTGGCTAATGTCATCCCACCAAGTACTTAGCAGTCGACCCTTGCTTTCATCCAGATACTGTTTTACTTTTAGTGTTCTCCTTTCGCCCTTACCAACAATTACCAATAAGCCGTCTCTATCTAATTGCGCCATTCGATCTTTGGACACACGCCACCCCAATGCAGGGGGCTTTATCCCATTCCATTCATACATCAGATTAGGTCTCGGGTGTGGACTCACAAGATTCCCGAGGTTGTACCTTCTTCCCGTTCCCTCCTCAATATTCCGATACCAATTATCAGCTGTACGTTGCGAAATTGGTAAAAAAATCCGGTTAAATAAGGGATTACCTGACTTCGAATATACAAGAATTGAATCATGAACAATACCATAATATGTTGCATCATTATGCGAATCGGAACGTTGCCACACAATTTCAGCCAGAATATTTTCCGGGCCAAATACCTCATCTAATAAAAAGCGCAAATAGTAATTTCGATGCCAGTCACAATGTAGATATATAGTCCCATTATTTGATAACAGTTCCCTTATTAGTAGCAACCTTTCATACATATACTGCAAGTAATTGTCACTTGCCCAAATGTCAGCATATTGCAGTTGTTCCCCAATATCATAGGCTTCTCCTTCAATTTTTGTACCCTTCAAACCTCTCAACTGAATTAATCGAATATAGTCTGCACCACTATCAAAAGGTGGATCGATATAGATTAGTTGCAATTTTTCTCGAAATCCGCTTGATAGTAGGTGAACCAATACATCTTTGTTATCCCCATGAAACAGTAAACCACTTTTGGGAAACCCCTCAGGCCAGTCAGACCAATCTGCATCTGCGATTTTTCCTCCAGAAATTGAGAACGACTCAACCAATTGAGCAGGGTAAGCCGTCATGCTCTTTAACGGCTTCTTCCCCACCCAGTTGAGCATGGGGCGTCCTTTGGCAGGTTTAATCGTCACAGATGTCGTTTGATTTTTCTCGGTCATAGTTCCCTCTGCTGATTGAGCTCCCTGAGCGAGGGAGCGATTTCGTTGTATCCAACCTCATCTCCAGCCACAAAGATCATTTCGTAGGACAGGAGGTCCGGATTCAAATCCACCCATTTTCGTGTAGCTATCGCTTTCTTTCCGGACACGCCGTCCACCGGATGATCTCGTTCATTCTCACTTTTGATCTCGATAATATAACATTTGCCGCTCTTGCTTCGGATCACGAAATCAGGCGAATAGCGGTGCCAGTCGCCGCCCTCGGTTTTGTACTCCACATAAAAGTCGGTCTTATGCGGATCGGTGATCCCACCCGTGAAATAAATGTCTTCTACATCTTCAAGCCGCTTGTTCAATGCTCTCAGCATGTTGTCGAAGAAACTACGCTCTGGGCGAGAGTCAAAATTGTACGGATCGTAATGGAATCCAAGCGGACCAGCCTGACTCTTCCAATCCTTCAAGCGCGCCAGCAAATGCTCCTTATGGATCGGATAGGAGATATCCGCCGTGTAGACTTCATTGCCATACTCGTCAGTTGACATGCCAAAACCTTCGGGCTTAATCAATGCAAGCGCAACTTCCACAACCTCATCCACCGCTTTATAGCTGGATGTCTGGGCCTCAACCTGAGAAAAGAGATGGGGTAGGTGCGACTTGGGTATCTCGTCGGTAGCGGGATATGCTTTACGCAGCTGCTCCATCATTTCCATTGAATTAAGATGGTAAGCCTGTGCAAGTTCAATGGCCGCGGAATACAAACTATTGGTTTCGATATGGGTCGTAATCTCCTCGCGTTCTCCTTCCTGCTGGAGAACACCCGAACTGCCGACAGTCGGTTCAAGCGTATAACGAGTGACGCCTAAAACCGGGATGGTATCAATAGCAGGGCGGGTGAGTTGAATCTGTCTCCCGATCACCTCTCCTCGTACGATCCGTTTGTTGACCTTGCGAACAACCAGTGGAGGGATTGGTACTTTCCTGAGGAGAACCTTCTCAGATCGGCTTTGGGTTTGCGTCCCCGCAAGAACCGCAAATGATTCCCCGTAGGTCTCTCCCAATTGTCGGTCGAGAATATTCTTGTTATCGATGGATAGATAGATGCGGGCTTTCTTTTTGTTGCCAACCACCTGCCGCAGACAGCGAGAAGCGGCTTGCAGGACAAAATTATTACTGGTCTTCAGTCTCCTCGCAAGCGCAACGGCAAACAAACAGGGCACGTTCCATCCTTCTACCCCTCGATCCACCAATAATGCGATCCGGTGAATGGAATCTCGGTTCCTGAAACGGTCAAACGCCTCTTTATTCTCTTTCTGAGTGTGATGTTCAAAGGCGAGGGTGGCAGGCAATCCAAGCCTGGTCAGTGCCATATCGATCACCGGGCGGAGTTCTTCGGCATCATCTGTTTGCGGGAAGAAAATCGCCAATTTCGCAGGTGTGCCATCTAGCAAAGCGACATCGCCGTATTCACGGAAGAAGTCTTCGATTACAAAGGATAAATATTCCTCGACATCCCCCTGGAAATCAAAGCCAAGGACATTGTCACCAACCTCTTTTAATATCCCGTCTCGAATACCTTCGGAGAGCCCATACCAGATCACCACATCCTTCAAAGGCTGACGCTGGAAGTAAGGAGTTCCAGTGGTATTGATCACACAGATTAGATTAGAGGGATGGTTTTCATGTTCTGGAGTGCCGATCGGGAAAGGATTATTGAGGTAATCAACCGTCTTGCGGACCTTCTTCAATTCCCGGTCCATCGAGGTACCAAAGGTGTGATGGGCTTCGTCTGAGAAGATTGCCAGCTTAGGTAAACTGGCAATTGCCTGCAGACGCAAATTGGCGATCTCCGCTCGGGCTTCATCTTCCTGGGCTTCGGAGAAGAGTTTACCGATATCGGACTTACGGATTGTCTCCTTCTGGATGCGTATTTTCTCGGTATTGGTGATGATGACATTCCATGCGCTGCCAGGGGCGACCGGAATCTCAGGAACGCCATCGCGGGTAAAGGTAAGCTTCAGGGTGGAGGCAAAGGATTTATATAACCTGAGTGGCAGGACTGCCTCGTAGCGCATCTCAGCCAGCTCACGCAGGCTTTCGATGATCGTCTTCCCAGGAGCGAAAACCAGAGCGTTTTCAACGAAGTTGTTATTGGGATACTCCTGTGCCATCGCAAACTCTGTGGCGATGATCGAGCCAATCATGATGGTCTTGCCGGCCCCCATCGCAAGGGCAAAGATGTAATCTGGATATTCCAGATTCAGGGATTCGCGGAGAGTATCGAGACTGTACTTCTTGACCAGAGCATTATCATTTCGGATCACTTCCCACAAGCGCTTGAGACTAAAGTTGCACTCACTGAATGCTTCGAGAGGCACTCCAAGTGCTTCCAATAGGGCTGGTGCCGACTCGTCCGGATTGAACATGCGCATGTAGAGGTCAAGGATGTGGGGAGTTCCCTCAACCAGGCGCAAGTACCAGTAGGTTTCTAATGCGCGAATCTGTGGTGCACGCAGCCGAAATCCGCTAATGCCAGGATCGGCACACCATTCGAAGATTTCGGTGATAAGAGGGTAGTTTTCTGAGGGGTGTTTCCTAGAGCGCCATTCCGATACACGGAGGGCAAGAGCTTCAAAAAGGTGCATAGTGCTATTCCCCACAGGACGGATTCAAGGGATGAACATAAATAATTATATGATATTTTTTTATCATAACACCTATCCTGCTGAATGTGAAAACGGAGACGAGGACATTAATATAAGAAAACGCATATTGTTGGGATGTTGAATAAATCCTAAGCAGTATGATAAATGAATCCGACCACTTCCAATGCAGACCACAAAAAATTCATGTACAACCTTATAAGGGTCATCGTCACACTATCGATGTGTTTGACCTATACCTGTGAAGATTTCCGATAAATTATTTCTGATTGTAGTGTTTTCGTAAATTTTCAGCCGACATCCTGCTATCCCAGTATGTAAGCCACACCATTTTATTGGCTACGGCATTAAGCGAAATTGCATATGGACTATAAAGCGGACATCCCAATTGTTCAGATGACTGCGCATATTTCTTCCCCATATCGTTTAGTTGCTTCTCTGTCTCTTTATCATCTACATTGTTAATTGTGTTCTCAGTAATGACTTTTAATAACACAAACAAGTAAGATAAAAACATGTTTAGCGATGCAGTATCTGCTACAACCTCGCGGTATGTTGGACTAATACAAGTGACCGAAATTTGGAATATTAACAATGGGGGAATTCTCATCCCATAACCGTCCTCAAAAGTTTTGGATAACTTCACAAAAACCTCGGCAATTTCTTCAGTCACCACATCGGGATTGCCGTCCCGGTTAATAATTTCCCAGATTACCGGCAACACATAGCGAGACGTTTCTGGATCCGAATTTACAAATCGCCAAACCGGACTAGTGTCTTGAGCTTTGGCTTCACGGAATTCTTTTGCCATCCGTTCAATAGTCCGAATACTAGGGGCTTCTTGACGGAAACGTTCGTCATTATAGATGCGAATATATATATCTTTTGGTTTCCTACCAATCGCAAGTTGTTCATTTAAATAGGTTTCAATTAGGGGATTAATTCTGTGTTTGCTCATGATCACCTCTGTCGCATTTGGCGGTTATTGGCGGTATTATGTCGGTAAATTCACAAAATAAGGCGTATTTTAATTATAATATGTCGTAATAATGTAGTCAAGTGGTGATTTTATGAAGCAAGACATTAATGCTCAAATCCGATATCCGATTGCCTTGCAGGGCGCCGGCATAGGAAGGCTCTTCCTTTTCGCTAGCTTGAATCCAACATTGACGATTGATGCAGGAATCCCTAGAAGTATATTAGTAAACCGTCTGGCTGCCCTTCTGGAAATAGCCACCCCTTCTGAAATGGATCCAAACAACGGAGAAATATCAATTATCAGTGAAATATTATTCCCGTCGGTCGGTCGGGTAACTAACTATCTGAATACTCTACCCATGCAGGTACCAGATAGAAAAACTAGAAATGTGATATCAGGCAAGGTATCCTAGGGGGCATATCTTTGCTGGAGTAAACACCATGCTCGCAGAAGCTCTCCAACTCACAACCCTTAGTCTTGCACTAATTCCCGTTTCCTGTCATGGTAATAGGAAAACTCCTATTATTAAGGACTGGGGGAAGTTGGCGACGAGCGATCCAACGGCAATACGAGAGTGGTGGTCAAGGTATCCAAATGCAAATATAGGGATTTTGTGCGGGCTCCCTTCAGGGATTGTGGTGCTTGATGTAGACCCAGCTAACGGCGGCGACGAGTCGATCCTCACTCTGTTAAATACATATGGTAGCCTTCCAGACACATGGCAGGTGTTAACTGGCGGCGGGGGTAGACACCATTACTTCAAATATCCCATTATCCCCGTACGGAATTCCGCCGGACTTCTCGGGCCAGGATTGGATATCCGGGCAGATGGCGGTTTTGTAGTCGCCCCGCCATCCGTGCACTCATCGGGAGAATTGTACAAATGGGAGGTCAACTCCAATCCCCTGGATGGTTGCCCACTTGCGGAGTTGCCCGATTGGATTTTGAACTTATTGCGCAGGTCTTCTGTTGACAGCAGTTATGCTCACGGGCAAACGGCCATCATCCCAGGGGGGCAAAGAAATGTCCGGCTAACTAGCTTCGCCGGAAAGTTACGAAATTTAGGTCTTCGGTTTGCCGAGCTTGAATCCGCGCTAATAGTATACAACACAGAACATTGCGTTCCACCCTTACCAGAGCGTGAAGTCAGGGGGATTGCTCAGTCAATTAGCACTTATCCCTCAAACCATAAACCAGACGACGATGACCTTGCCAATGCCTGGTTGGAATCACATCCCGATACTGGATATGGTCAAGGAGAATTCAAACGATATAGGGATGGTATTTGGGTATCCATACCGCAAGACGCCATCGAGGGCGAGATCTTAAATATTATGCAGACAGAAAAGTTAAGTGGTGTCAAAGTGTCTTCCCCAAGGTTGCGATCTGTTTTAGATATCGCAAGAGTTATTTGTCGCATCCCAGATGACCGTTGGGATTCTGATCCGGATATCGTGGTTTTTTGTAACGGAACACTTCACATATCTTCCCGTAAGTTACGAGAACACAGGCCCGAAGATTATCAGACCAGCAGGATTTCGTTTGATTACAATCCGCATGCGCAAGCAATTACATGGCAACAGTATCTGAAAATCTCATGTCCTGATACAGCGGGATTTTTACAGGAATTTGCCGGCTATTGCCTTACAAATGATACCTTCCACGAGCTGGCTATCTGGCTTTATGGTCCTGCCGGTAGTGGAAAAAGCACATTCTTAACTGGCCTTCAAGCTATGTTGGGACATAAAGTCGGATTACTCGGCTTGGCCGACCTTGAGAGGAGCCGTTTTTCAACAGCCAATATCCCAGGAAAAACGCTACTGATTTCATCCGAGCAGCCCGCTTCCCTGGTAACCTCTACACATATCCTTAACGCACTCATTTCTGGAGAGACCCTCACGATCGAGCGTAAATACCAAAATCCAATCGATATTATTCCGCACGCAAAAATCGCATGGGCAATGAATGAACTACCGCGCATACCCGAGGCGGGAAATGGATTGTTTCGCCGTGTGAAAGTTGTGCGATTCCCCCACATTCCTGAGAGCGAGCGAGATCCCAAGATCAAGGAGGGGGTAAAAATTGAAGGTGCCGGGATATTAAATTGGGCGCTCGACGGATTAGCCCGTTTGAGGAAACGGGGGAAGTTCGAGATACCGAAATGTGTTCTAGATGCAACCGCTGATTTTGTCCAGAAGAATGATATAGCACGATTATTTGTAGATGGATGCTGTGAAGTGGGAAATCCCGAATTTCGAGTACAGGCCTCAACTCTTTATGATGCGTATCGAGTGTGGTGCGATACAAACGGGCATCGGCCGAAAACAAGCAACTATGTTGTAGAGGATTGGCGACGATTAGGATTTACTCGCAAAGCAATTAATGGAAGGCACTACTGGACCGGCGTCCGGCTGATTAATCTCGATAATACTGTAGAGACTGTAGAGCCTGTAGACCCATATACAAACTTCACCCTGATTGAAAATGCTGAAAAGGATATTAATGACTCTATACCCTCTACTGACTCTACTTGGAGAGGAACAACGAAATGACAGGAGTTGGCAGAAAATGACAGATTACAAACACTACCCACGATTAACCCCTCGACAACACCGCGCAGTAGCCGCATTGTTGTCCTGTCCAACCATCTCAGAAGCTGCCAAAACAGCCCAGGTGGGTGAGCGCACTCTCTATCGATGGTTGATTGACCAGACCTTCCTGGCAGAGCTTCACCGCCAGGAAAGCGAGCTGATCAATAACATTGCCCGTCGACTGGTAAGCCTAGCCGACAATGCGCTTAAGACTATTCAGGGACTGCTTGATGATCCCGAGGCTAGCCCAGCGGTTCGATTGAGGGCAGCGGATAATGTACTATCTCACCTACTCAGAGTTCGAGAATTAGCAAGCTTGGAAGAAAGGGTAAGCCTTTTAGAGGTCGAGAATAATCCAACGAGATAACTTTAGTAAGTAGAAAGGAGATGTAGAGATGAAAGAGACGCTCAAAAAGAGAATCGAAAAGTTGGAGGGGACTCCGAGCGCAAGTGGTCCTCAAGAAATACCCCCCAGTCTTCAGGCAAAGATGGACGAAGCTCGCGAAAAAGGAGACTTTCGAGAGTGCGCACGTTTGCTGGTTACTTGGATGGAAGCAAACACTTCAGAAGAAATATCTCCACAAGCCAGGCGGTCTTTGGAAATTCTTTACGGGAATGGAGCAATCCATGAATGAGTTACCCACCATACAAGGATCTTTATTGAAAGCATCTGAGGTTGCGAAACTGTTCAACATCAGTCGATCGCTCGCATATCAGCTCATGCAGCGCGGCGACGTTCCAACCGTCCGCTTTGGTGGAATTGTCCGAGTACGAGCTTCCGACCTGGATGAATACATTCGCCGCTCGTGGTCGGGGTGGAAGCAGGATTAGGCCATTCAGGTTAGCCGCGATGAGCCGTCGTTTCATTCCTGTTCAGGGATTCCCTTGTGAATCTATCTGTGCTATTATGTCCTTGCACATCAGCACCTTAACAACTGAACAGGGAATTCCTACAGTCGTCTTTTCTTCTCCAAGTAGAAGGGAGTAAGAAATGGCGAAGAAACGCGGCAATTCTGAGGGTACCATCCATCGACTGCCCAGCGGTTCATGGCGCGCTCAGGTGAGTTTAGAGGGACGCCGGCTCAGCCACACAAGTCAAACTCGCCAGGAGGCGCAGTAATGGATCAAAGAGATATCTCGCCAGATTGACGGTGGTTTGAGACCTGCATCGCTGGATATTAAGGTGACTGACTACATGGATGAATGGCTGAATGGGATCAAACTCACCAACCAGAAGAATTCCAGCGCCCAATATGAGCAGATCACCCGGGATTATATTAATCCCTATATTGGGTCTAAAAGGTTGAGAGGTCTCCGATCGAATGATATCCAGAACCTTTACACAACTCTGGTTGGGAATGGGATTGGTGTTTATGCAGTATCCAAGGTGCATACTGTACTGCATAGTGCCCTTCAACAGGCTGTCAAAACCGGCATGCTTCAGCAAAATCCCGCGAGCAATGCCAGGCCACCTAAGAAACCACTGCATGAGATGAGGGTATTAACTGATCTACAAGTAAGACAACTCTTGATAACCGCACACGGGCATCGCTGGGAGGCGTTGTTTCATCTCGCAGTTGTAACCGGGATGCGTCAGATGGAATTGCTGGGCTTGAAGTGGAGTGATTTAGACTGGGAGAAGGGGATTATCCGAGTGGAGCGGCAGCTATCTCGCGATTCGCAAGGTGGAGCGACCTTTGTATCTCCAAAAACCCACTATGGAAAACGAGCGGTTATCCTTGGAGAAAAAACCCTTGACCTCCTTCGGGCGCATTATGAAAAGCAGATGGTTCTTGCCAGTGATGCGGGTGAGAAGTGGATTGACTACGGGTTGATGTTTACAACATCATGGGGAACACCAATCAATCATCGTAATCTCACTCGGGAGTATAAAAGTCTGCTGAGTCAAGCGGGATTACCGGATATTCGATTCCATGATCTTCGGCATACGGCGGCATCCTTGATGCTGAATAACAATGTTGCGCCAATTGTTGTATCCAGGCGCCTGGGCCATGCAAAAGCGTCCATCACACTGGATATTTATGGACACTTGATCCCGGGTATGCAGGAAGAGGCTGCGAAGAAAATGGATAATCTGGTAACACCGATCCCGATCCAACCATCAGTTCCACAACCAGTAATACAATCCACGATAATGTGAAATTCTGGTTGCACACGGTTGCACATGAATAAGCGGCGCATTGTAATTGTTGGGAGGATGACCCCCATATATGTCCCTTGACACATAACAACCCCCATATCTGGGGGTTTCGGAGTGGGCGGAACAGGACTCGAACCTGCGACCCCATCCTTGTAAGGGATGTGCTCTAACCAACTGAGCTATCCGCCCGGTGCGAAAAATTATACCCCAACCAATCGAACTGTGCTACACTAATCCTAATTCCATGGGAGGGTCGTCTATGCGTTTTGTCCGTTATCAAACCAGCAGCAGCCAGCCGCGTTACGGCTGGTGTTATGAGGATTCTGTCGGTCCGATCGATGGCTCCCCCTTCGGGGATTACCGCCGCCTGGAGGCGGAACTACCCCTTGAAAGCGTGCGCCTCCTTCCGCCGGTTGAGCCGAGCAAGATCATCTGCATCGGCCGCAATTATGTCGATCACGCCAGGGAGCACGGCGTCGAGGTGCCTGAAATCCCGTTGCTGTTCTTCAAGCCGCCGTCTTCATTGATCGGTCATAGAGAGAATATTTACCTCCCGCCGCAATCCAGCCGGGTGGAGCATGAGGGCGAGCTGGCGGTGGTCATCGGCAAGCGCGGGCGCTGGATTCAGCCCGAGCAGGTGAATGAGCATATCTTTGGTTACACCATCGCCAACGATGTCACTGCGCGGGATCTGCAGCGCAAGGATGGGCAATGGACGCGCGGCAAAGGTTTCGATACCTTCTGCCCGGTCGGCCCGTGGATCGAAACCGAGCTGGATCCTTACGGCACGCTGCTGACATGTCGGGTCAATGGCGAAATCCGTCAGATGGCATCCACTCGGGATATGGTTTTCAGTATCCAACAATTAGTTGCCTTCATCTCATCGGTGATGACGCTGGAACCGGGCGACCTGGTGCTCACCGGAACTCCGGCGGGGGTCGGCTTGCTCGAACAGGGCGACCAGGTGTCGGTTCAGATAGAGGGAATCGGCGAGCTGCTTAATTTTGTCAAGGTTTAGCCGCAGGGATCAAAGGAAAAAACCGGTTGGTTGGCGGTTAGTATTGACAAACCGCCAGTAATGACTATAATGAGTACAATAGCAGTGCAGCAACCAGTTTGGTAATTGTTTGCCAGCCGTTTTACATTATATTCATTTGTATTGGCGGCGATGAGCTGAGCATTTAATATGGTCGCTTTGTCTGGTGGATGACAGACAAATGTTCAGGGAGCCAATAGCGAAACCGGCCTTGGCCGGTTTTTCGTTTTTTTATGGTAGTTTATCATTAACAGGAGGCGGGTATGGAGGCAACTTTTACAGCACAAGTCGGGGCAGACCTGGATGATTACTATACCAGTGAGAGGTCGCGCATATTGGTTGTCGAAGATGATCAGGATACGGCGTTCCTGCTGAAGCAAATTCTCAGGCATGCCGGCTTCGACGTGCTCTCGGCCATTAACGGCAAGGAGGCCCTCAATAAAATTAACCTCAGTTTTCCCGACCTCGTCCTCCTCGATCTGATGATGCCCGAGATGGACGGTTGGGAGATGATCGACCGACTCCGCCAGGTTTCGAATACCCCTGTCATCGTGCTGACTGCCCTGACCAGCAAGGAGAATACCGTCAACTGCTTGCAGCGCGGCGTGGATGATTACATGACCAAGCCATTTTACAAGGCTGAGGTGGTCGCGCGGGTAAACGCAGTGCTGCGCCGGGCGCGCACAATGCGAGATTCCGGCCGCTTCGTCTTCCCGCAGATCGGCCTCGCAATCGACACCCAGACCCGCGAAGTGCGCCTGCGCAGCGCTAAGATTCAGCTGACCGGCAAGGAATTCAGCGTGCTGCTCGTCCTGGCAAAGCACGCGCCTGAAATTGTGCATTACCAGAAAATTTCTCAAAGCGTCTGGGGGCGCGACTTCCCGCAGGCTCGCCAGCGGATCAAATACCTGGTCTATCTGCTGCGGCAAAAATTCCAGGAGGCAGATCCAAGCGCCGGAGACATGATCGAAAACGTCGACCGGCTGGGTTACAAGCTGCTGACAGGCGAGTAAAAACCATCCGGTTCATCCGAAGAGCGGGTGCAAAGGCCCGCTCTTTTATTGTTTCCTTAGAAACCGCCGCTGGGTGTTGACAACGGCGGATGGTGTGGATAAGATGAACCGCGATGCTGGCATTGCTCTTGCATGGATCAGTCAACGAATTACATCGCAGCGAAAACAGGTGAAATGTGAAACAGTTGAGGTCATTCTGGATCATCGGTCTTGGTGTGCTCATCCTGATCATCGGCCTGAGCGGGGTGGTGCAATCGGTTTTGAATTTATCTGTCGAAGACGATGATTATGATCAGCCGGGCATGGAAGAACTCGGTTTTGTTCCGATGGCAATGCCGGTTTCGGCTGCCGGGCAGGGAAGCGAGGCGCCTGAACTGGTCGTGACGCCGCCTGGACCCGAAGCAGCCGCCAGTTTAACTAAAGAAGCTCAATCTGCCACATCAGCCCCAATCACTGAGACGAGCCCGACGCCCACGGCGACGGTTCAACCAGTCGTGCCGGAGCGCATCACCATAGAGAAGATCAACCTGGATGCGCCGATCATTCCCGCGCTTGTCAAGAAGCTGAAGTTAGATGAAATCGTCTATGAACAGTGGCTGGCTCCTGATGAATACGCAGTCGGCTGGCATTACAACACCGCCTTGCTCGGGCAACCCGGGAACACTGTATTAAACGGGCACCATAATATCGATGGCATGGTTTTCGAGAATTTACACCAACTTGCCCCAGGGGATATCATCGAGCTGCATGGGGAAGGGATCAAGTTCAGCTATATGGTCGTAAATGTGATGATCCTCCCGGAAAGAGGGCAGGAGTTCACCATCCGGCTGGACAACGCCCGCTGGCTGCTGCCTTCGACGGACGAGCGAGTAACACTGATTACCTGCTGGCCGGCAACATCGAATACGCACCGGTTGATCGTGGTCGCCAGACCGCACGGCGCGCCAGAGGTCGAGCCCGCCCCGACTCCCAGAGAGCCTGAATAGAAAAAACGCCGACCCCGGCGTTTAGAGAAGTCAATATTATCAGAGATTACATTAATTCGTTATGGGGGAACGGTGCGACTGGTTCGGCAATGATGAACAACCGCCCCCAGGAAGGCTGTCCCTCCGCCTCGATGCATGTTTGCAGGATCAGGCGGCCGGTCTTGGCGTAGATATTGTAAAAAAGGTCGGTGACTGAGATGACATCCCCATCCGGGTTGTCCAGATCGATGAAGCTCGAATAGGGGCTGTTTGGCGAGAGCGCCTGATATTCTTGAATGTCAACAATCCTGTAATAGGCGACCTTACCGTTTCCATAGACCAGCGAGAGGATTTGGCCGAATTTCAGGTTGAAAAATTTTTGCCCGGCGAGGTTGTTGTGGGCAAGGAAAGCCAGGCTGCCGTGCTGTCTGGCAAGACCAAACTGAGTCACGCTCTCCGGGTCGGAGGAAACATAGCCCGGGTTGTTGCTCGGCTGCTGCATAACCGGCAGCTCCAGACGCCCGGTCAGGAATAATCCGGCGATCTGGCCAGGGTTGCCGCTGGTGGCGATTCGGGCGACGAAGTTCGGAAGTGTGGATCGGTTGTTGAGCGCAGGTGAAGCGTAGCCAGGCTCGAAACCAGTGACGGGAATGTAACCAACCTTCGAATGAGCGGAGGGAAAGAATCCAGCCAGCAGCAGGGGGATCAGCAGTATTATTATGAATGTTTTTCTCATGGATTATGGTCGGTAATAATTTGGTGGAATTACAATATATTGATAATTTGTTTTCCACTCAAATACAAGGGCTTACAGCGAGCTGTTAACCGGCTGTAAGCCCGAGGACCAACCATTTTTGTAGTCGTCTTTAATTCAAAAAAGTTACTGGTTTGAGAAATCCCAGCCTTTTTGAGCAAACCGGCCGATGCGAAGGCAGGCAAAAACGCGTATGGTATAATGTTCGATAGATTCTGCCTTTCCAGGTCTATTCTGATAGGTTGAAGGAGTTGCAGGTATGTCCGGACATTCAAAATGGGCAACCATCAAGCGTAAGAAAGGGGCACAGGACGCCAAGCGCGGCCAAATTTTTACCCGCCTGACGCGCGAAATTGTCATGGCAGCAAGAGAGGGAGGGGGGGATTCCGACACTAACTTCCGCCTGCGGCTGGCAATCGACAAAGCCCGGTCGCAAAATATGCCAAAAGAGAATATCGAGCGCGCAATCAAACGCGGGACCGGTGGAGACAAGGAAGGCAGCAGTTTCGAAGAGGTTTTTTACGAAGGTTATGGGCCGAACGGCGTTGCTCTGATGATCGAATGCGTAACGGAGAACCGCAACCGCACTGTGGCAGAAATCCGCCACATTCTCACCAAGGCGGGCGGGAACATGGGCGAAGTTGGTTCGGTGGGCTGGCAATTCAAACGTGCGGCATATTTCGCTATCCAAGGCAGCGACAAGGACATGGAGCGCATCTTCGATATGGCCGTCGTCGGCGGAGCTGATGACGTCAATTACGATGACGGCACCATAGAAGTTATCGCTCCAGTGGATGTGTTCAAAACCCTCTCGGATGCTCTTCGGCAGGCGGGATATACCCCCGAGGAAGCCGGCCTGCGCATGCTGCCGAATACTGAGATAGAGATGGATGTCGAGTCCACATTACAGGTATTGCGCTGCCTCGACAATCTGGAGGAATTGGACGATGTGCAAAACGTCTATCATAATTTGCGCATCTCCGAGGAGGCCCTGGCTGCGATCGAAGAAGGATGAGCCGCATGCTAGTTCTCGGAATTGATCCGGGTACGGCTACGACAGGGTATGGGCTGGTGCAGGAAACGCCAGATGGGATTCAGTTGCGCACTTATGGCATTATCAGCACCCCGCCAGACCTCTCCCTCGAGAAACGCCTTTTCCAGCTTTATCAAGAATTAAAAGGATTGATCCTGCTCCATCGACCGGAAAGCGCGGCGGTGGAAAAGTTGTTTTTTCAGCGCAACGTCACCTCGGCGCTTTCGGTTGGCCATGCGCGAGGCGTCGCTCTGCTGGCCATAGCGGAGCAGAACATCCCGGTCAGCGAGTACTCGCCGCTGGAGGTGAAACAAGCAGTTGTCGGTTACGGCGGTGCGGATAAGAATCAGATCCAACATATGGTCAAAGCCCTGCTGGAAATGGATGAGATACCCCGCCCAGATGATGCCGCTGATGCGCTGGCGGTCGCCATTTGCCATTTGCACAGCTCCACCATCGACCGCTATCTGAAATGATCACCAGCCCCGCCAATCCAACGATTAAACAAATCCGCAAGCTGTCCGACCGTAAAGAGCGCCAGCAAACTGGACTGTTCTACGTGGAGGGGCTGCGCATCGTTGGCGAAGCAGTAGAGCTGGGCTGGAATGTCGCCAGCCTGATCATATCACCCGAGCTGCTCAGCAGCCTGTTTGGACTGCAGCTGGTGCAGAAATTCCAGTCCGCGGGCGGGCAGGTGCTTGAGGTCAGCGCAGATGTGTTTCGAAGCATATCAGCCAAAGACGGACCGCAGGGCATTGGCGCGCTGATCGAGCAGCGCTGGGCGCAGCTGGAGCAGATCAACCCGGGAGAAAAGCAGCTATGGGTGGCGCTCGATGCTGTCCAGGACCCTGGCAACCTCGGCACAATTCTGCGCAGCCTGGATGCCGTTGGCGGTCAGGGCGTCATTCTGCTCGACCAATCAACCGACCCTTTCGATCCGGCGGCGGTGCGCGGCAGCATGGGGGCGGTTTTTTCTCTTCAGCTGGTTAAAACCAACTTCGCCCGCTTTGCTGAATGGAAACGATACCAGCGCCTGGCAGTGATCGGCACCTCGGATAAAGCTAGAAGCGATTATCACTACGCAGCTTACCCATCCCGCTTCGTACTGCTGATGGGCAGCGAGCGGCAGGGCTTACAGGAGCATCACCTGGCGTTGTGCGATCAGGTTGTGCGTGTCCCGATGAGCGGGCGAAGCGATTCGCTCAACCTGGCGGTTGCGACCGCAGTGATTCTCTATGAGGTTTATAATCAATGGCGGGATCAAAAGGGTACAACCCCGACCTGATCAAATCCGCTCAGAGGTATGAACAATGATCGTCCACATGCAGGGAGAAGTGGTATCCTCAGGCAGCGACTACCTGGTCCTGCAGATGGGGGGATTTGGCGTACTCGTCAATGTCCCCGGCGAGCTTGCCGCACATACTCAGCCAGGCGAGAAGGTCTTTCTCCACTCGCACTTGGTCATCCGTGAGAACGAATGGTCGATCTATGGATTCGAGCGTGAAATCGACAGGGATTTCTTTATTCTGCTGCTGGGCGTGAATGGTGTTGGACCGAGATCGGCGCTGCAGGTGCTCTCCACGCTTTCTGTCGATGTCATCCGCAGGGCAGTGCTGAGCGAGCAAGCGGATGTCTTCACCCGAGTGCCTGGAATCGGCAAAAAGACCGGGCAGAAGATCATCCTGCACCTGCAGGGCAGGGTCGGCGAGGTCAGTGAAAACGGAGAGCCGATCGGTATGCTGGATGCCGACAGCGAGGTGCTGGATGCGCTCACCTCACTTGGCTACAGCGTGGTAGAGGCACAGCGAGCGCTGCAATCCATCCCGCGCGGTGCGCCAGAAGATGTCGAGTCTCGCCTGCGTTTGGCGCTGCAATTCTTTTCCAGGTGAGTCAATGATCGAGAGCAAACAGGTAGCGGAGCATTTCTTACCGATTACTAGACAAACATTTCCCTTTCTAGTATCATTTAACCCGAAAATTCAGCAATTATTAGCCAAGAATCCTAAAGTCTTGAACCGGCTGTAAAACATAAATATCCATCCACACCTGCCCATCCTGGAGGCGCAATGACCGATTTGATCAAGCAGCTAACCACCGACCTTCAAGAAAAGATCGATGCTTTTAAGCCACAACTCGAAGTCCGCAATGTTGGCACCGTGGTTGAAACCGGCGACGGCATCGCCCAGGTCGAAGGTCTGGCGGGGGTTCAGTCACAGGAGCTGGTCGAGTTTGCTAATGGAGTGATGGGCATCGCCTTCAACCTGGAGAAAGATCGGGTGGGCGTCACCATCGTGGGGGATTATTCCGGGGTGAGCGAGGGCATGCAGGTTCGCTCGACCGGGCGGATCGCTTCGGTGCCGGTCGGTAACGGACTGATTGGCCGGGTAGTCAATGCGATCGGTCAGCCGATCGACGGCAAGGGCGCCATTCAGTACGCGCGTTATCGCCCTATGGAGCGGATTGCACCAGGCGTGGTCGAACGCCAGGATGTGGATACGCCAGTACAGACTGGTCTTAAAGCCATCGATTCAATGATCCCGATCGGGCGCGGGCAGCGCGAGCTGATCATCGGCGACCGGCAGACCGGTAAGACGGCAATCGCGGTCGATACCATCATCAATCAAAAGGGAAAGAACCTGATCTGCATTTACGTAGCGATTGGCCAGAAGAAAGCGGCCATCGCTCGCACAATTGCCCTGCTGGAACGCTACGGCGCGATGGCGCACACTATCGTCGTCATGGCTTCCGCTGACGACCCGGCAGCCATGCAGTACATCGCCCCCTATGCCGGCTGCGCCATCGGCGAGGAGTTCATGGAAACCGGGCGCGACGCACTGGTGATCTACGACGACCTGTCGAAGCATGCCTGGGCATACCGCCAGATTTCTCTGCTGCTGCGGCGTCCGCCAGGACGTGAGGCTTATCCGGGCGATGTGTTTTATCTTCACTCACGTCTGCTCGAGCGCGCAGCCCGTCTTGCGACCCAATACGCGATCGTCCCTGCTGAATACCAGGGCAACCACGCGAAGGCAGAGGATGCAATCGATCAGAAGGTCTATGGCGGTCCTCGCTCCCTGCATAACGCCGAAGAAGCGCACAAGCAGATGCCTGAGATGGAAAAATATAAGATCCTTCCGGTGGAAGGGTCTGGCGGATCTTTGACAGCTCTGCCGATCATCGAAACGCTGCTCGGCGATGTTTCAGCCTACATCCCGACCAACGTCATCTCGATCACCGATGGGCAGATCTACCTGGAATCCAATCTGTTCAACGCCGGCATCCGCCCGGCGATCAACGTCGGCATCTCGGTCTCGCGAGTGGGCGGAGCGGCGCAAACCAAAGCCATGCGGCAGGTGGCCGGGCGTTTACGCCTGGATATGGCTGCCTTCCGCGACCTGGCCGCTTTCGCTCAATTTGGTTCCGATCTGGACAAGGCTACCCAGTCGCAGCTCAACCGCGGGCTGCGTCTGCAGGAAATCCTCAAGCAAGTTCAATACGAGCCGATGTCGTTGGAAAACCAGGTGATGGTTCTTTTCGCCGGCGTCAACGGCTTTGTTGATCAGATCAGCGTCGATCGGGTCAAACGCTGGGAGACTGAATTCCTGCGTTACATGGATACCGCTCACCCCGAGATCGGCAAAACAATTGCCGAAAAGCGCATGCTGACACCAGAAATTGACGCCAGGCTTAGAGAAACGTTGCAGGCGTTCAATCTCTCCTGGACTTAATCATGGGATCAGGGACCTAGAGTATGGCTTCCACCCGTGAGATGCGGCTGCGAATTCGCAGCATCAAAAACCTGGCGCAGGTCACCCGCGCGCTGGAAACCGTCAGCGCCAGTAAAGTACGCCGGGCCATTCAGGCTAATCAGGCGACCAAACCTTATGCGCAGAAAGCCTGGAAGACGCTCATCCACCTGGCGCGTCAACCAGGGCACCAGAGCCTGCACCCGCTGCTGGCCGAGCGGGAGAGTGTGCGTAAAGTACTGGTCTTGATGATTTCTTCGGATCGCGGCCTGGCGGGCGCATATAACGTCAACATCGTCCGTGAAACGCTCCATCACTTCAACCCCAGCCCGGTGCCGGTCACCTATGTGACGGTTGGGCGCAAGGGGCGCGATATGCTCCTGCGGCGGCGCAAGTCCGTCCTGGCGGAGTTTGCCGGTTTGTCGGCCTATCCGACGTTCCTTGAATCAGCCCCCATTGGACAGCTGGTGGTGGACGATTTTTTGAGCGGCGCCGTCGATCAGGTCTACATCGCCTACACCGAGTTCGAGACCATGCTGCGCCAGGTGCCGGTCATCCGGAAGCTGTTGCCATTGGAGGTGGATATCGTTGGAGCAGAGCAGCATCGGCTGGATGCTACCCATCCATCCAACGCTGTGTTCGAATATGAGCCCGGTCAGGCTGAATTATTGAACGAGATTATTCCAAACTTTACGGCATTGCAAATTTATCAGGCGATCCTTTCGGCGCAGGCAAGCGAACATGCTGCACGAATGGTGGCAATGCGCAATGCAACCGACGCCGCTAAGGATCTGATCTCGGCCCTGCAATTGGAATACAACAAAGTGCGGCAAACGAATATCACCAACGATATGCTGGACATCTCCGGAGGCGCCGAGGCTTTAGCCCAGGCATCCGCTATTTAAGGAAAACAAGATCTTTTTTATGGAGGAAGAACGGTATGGCTGAAGCGAGCGGGCGTTTGGTGCAGGTTTTTGGCGGTGTGGTCGATGTAGAATTCCCTGCGGGTGATTTGCCTGAGCTGTATGAGGGCCTTGAAATCGATCGTCCCGAACAGCAGCCGCTGGTACTCGAGGTGCAGAAACAGCTTCCGGATAACTGGGTGCGCTGCATTGCGATGGATTCGACCGATGGCCTGATAAGGGGTCTGCACGTTCGCCGCACCAATGCGCCCATCAGGGTGCCGGTAGGACCAACCACCCTTGGCAGAATCTTCAATGTGCTCGGCAAGCCGGTAGACAATCTCGGACCGGTCCAGGCGGACAACCATTACCCGATCCACCGTCCCGCGCCTGAATTCGCCGATCAATCCACCCGCGTCGAGGTTTTCGAAACCGGTCTCAAAGTGATCGACCTGATCGCGCCGTTCACCAAAGGCGGTAAGACGGGCATCTTCGGCGGCGCAGGCGTCGGCAAAACCGTTATCATTATGGAACTGATCCGTTCGATCGCCACTGTGCACAAGGGTAATTCCGTGTTTGCCGGTGTCGGCGAGCGCACCCGCGAAGGGACGCAGCTGTACCGTGAAATGCTCGAATCGGGTGTGATGAGGGATACGGTGATGGTCTTCGGGCAGATGAACGAGCCGGCAGGTGTGCGTCTGCGGGTGGCTTTGACCGCTCTATCAATGGCAGAATATTTCCGCGATCAAGGCAGCGATGTGCTGCTCTTCATAGATAACATATTCCGCTTCACCATGTCCGGCTCGGAAGTGTCTGCGCTGCTGGGGCGCATGCCCTCGGCGGTTGGCTACCAGCCGACCCTGGCGACCGAGATGGGCGAGCTGCAGGAGCGGATCACCTCCACCCGCGCAGGCTCGATCACCTCGATGCAGGCGGTCTACGTGCCGGCCGATGATTATTCCGATCCGGCGCCGGTAGCGACCTTCACCCACCTGGATGCTACCATCGCGCTCGAGCGGGCTATCGCCGAAAAATCGATCTTTCCTGCGGTTGATCCTTTGGCTTCAACGTCGCGCATCCTCGATCCGCGCATTGTCGGCGAGGAGCATTACGCCACTGCCCGCGAGGTGCAGCGGGTTCTGCAGCGCTACAAAGACCTGCAGGATATCATCGCAATCCTCGGCATCGATGAGCTGAGCGAGGACGATAAGCTGCTGGTTTCGCGCGCTCGGAAGATTGAACGGTTCTTCTCCCAGCCGATGTATGTCGCCGAGCAGTTCACCGGCATCCCTGGCAGGTATGTATCGCTGCGCGAAACCGTGCGCGGATTCCGTGAAATCCTGGATGGTAAGTGCGACGATCTGCCCGAGCAGGCATTCTACATGGTCGGAGGCATCGAGGAAGCGCGCGAGCAGGCGCAAAGACTGGCTGCAAGCTGAGGTAAAGCCCATGCCCATCCGTTGCGAAATTGTCTCTCAGGATCGGATCGTATTTCAGGATGACGTGGATATCGTCGTTCTGCCGGGCGTCGAAGGGGTGATGGGTATTTTGCCTCATCATGCCCCTGTGCTCACCGTGCTGCAATACGGTGTGATCACAGTCCGCAAGCAAGGAGAAGAGCAATTCTTCACTGTGGCGGGAGGTTTTGCCGAAGTCCAGCCCGACCAGGTCACCGTGCTGGCTAATGCTGCCGAGAATGTTAATGAAATCAATATCGAGCGGGCGGAGGCCGCGAGGAGACGCGCTGAAGAAGTCTTGAAACAAGGCGTACAAATGGACACGGATGAGTATCTCTCCGTCCAGGCAGCCTTGCGCCGCTCGACGCTGCGATTGACCGCTGCCCAGAGATATAAGTCGCGAAAGACATCCTATCCCGGATAGTTGGCGTTATAATTTAATTGGGCGCGCCACCAGCACGTCCGGATTCACCCCAGGAAGGAAACCTCACAGACCATGCCGGTCTTTACGCGCGAACTTGCCATTGATTTAGGGTCTATGAATACCGTCATTGCAGAGGGTAACCAGGTTTTGCTGCAGGAGCCGACGGTGATCGCGCTGATCGTGGCGGAACAGAAGATGGTCGAATGGGGGCAGGCTGCCAGGGATATGATGGGGCGGGTTTCTGAAGCCATCGAGGTTGTGCGTCCTTTGCAACATGGTGTGATTGCTGAATATGAAATCACCGAAAATTTACTGCAATACCTGATTAAGAAAATCAGCGGACCGATGTTGATCTTCCGTCCGCGGATCATCCTTACCATCCCGTACGGCATCACCAGCGTCGAAACCCGCGCAGTCCATGAGGCGGGATTGGGAGCGGGCAGCCGTGACGTCTACCTGGTCAAGCAGCCGCTGGCCGCCGCGCTTGGAATCGATCTGCCGATTCAACCGCCTTCGGGAAATATGATCATCTCGCTGGGCGGAGGTACGAACCAGGCAGCCGTCCTGGCAATGAACGACATTGTTACCGCTGAAACCTCGCGCACGGGCGGATTATATATGGATGATGCGATCATCTCGTACGTGCGCAAGAAATACGGCGTCATCATTGGTCAGCAAACGGCGGAGCAGTTAAAAATCCGTATTGGCGCGGCGCTGCCGCAGGACAGCCAGCTTTCCATGGAGGTGCAGGGGCAGGATCAGGTTAGTTCGTTACCGCGACCGGTGAGCCTGACGACTGACGACATTGTCGAGGCGTTGCAGGACCCGTTGAACGAGATTGTCACCATGGTCAAGCGCGTGCTGGAGAAAACTCCTCCTGAACTGATCTCCGATATTATCGACCGCGGTCTGGCAATGTGCGGCGGCGGGGCGCTGCTGCGCGGGATGGATAAATTCCTGACCAAAATGCTGGGCATACCCGCCTACCTGGTCGATAATCCAACGACCTGCACGGCACTCGGAGCAACCCGAGCGCTGGCCATGCGGGATGTATTGCGCAGGAGTCTGACCAGCGTTTAATTTCTCTCAGCTGGTTGTTTTTTTATAGATAATAGGTCATGTGCTGCAGCTTGACGATCGGATCGATGTACTGCACATGGATGTGATCTGGCAGAGACAGGCTGATCGGCGCGTAGTTGAGGATTGCCTGAACGCCGCCCTTGACCAGGTCTTCAGCGGCGCTCTGTGCTGCCGATGCCGGGACGGTCAGCATGGCGATCTTAACCTCATTTTTGTGCACTTCTTCAGTGATGCAGGTGATGTCCTGGATGAGTACGTCGCCAATCTTCTTGCCGATCTTCGCTGGATCGTTATCAAAGGCCAGTACAATGTGAAAACCCCGGGTGGAAAAGCCCTGATAGCGCGCCAACGCGTTGCCGAGGTCGCCCACTCCGACCAGTGCCAGCTTCCAGGGTTGATTCAAATGAAGGATCGCCTGGATTTGGTCAATCAGAAATCGGATCGAGTATCCCGTTCCTTGCTTGCCAAACTCACCAAATTGCGAGAGGTCCTTACGGATTTGAGCAGCAGAAATGCCGATGTTGTTGCCCAGCTCCTGAGATGAAGTTGTCTTGATGCCGTCCTTGAGCATATGCTCGAGCGCCTGGAGATAACGCGGAAGCCGTCCAACCACTATGTCTGGAATTTGTTTCATCGTTTACTTAAGTCCTCTCTAATAGTTCGACTTGGCTCTAATTTTACAATATCAACCCAATTTTGAATATAATTTCACAGATGCAAAACCAAAAAATTTTATCAAAAAAATCTCCCCGCACGAGTTTGCGAGGATTTCCTCGGGTCGTGAAGGGAGCTGATTGTCAGGATTGACCTGGCAGTATGGTTTTTCAGGCCGGTTAATCGCGGTTCCGACCGACCAGGATAAAGACGTAATAGAGAATGGTCGATATCGCCTGAATGGCAGCCGCGACGTAGGTCAAGGCGGCGGCATCGAGCACGCTGTTTACGCCCTGCATTTCCTGATTGTAGATCACTCCGGACGTGGAGAGCCAGGCCTTGGCCTTACGCGAGGCATCAAATTCGACCGGCAGTGTGACGAGGGCGAATAGCGCCGCCGCGGCGAAGAGAGCCACGCCAGCCCAGGCGAGCGTGGTGCCCATGCTGGATTGGATTAACAGACCGATGACGAAGATGATCGGTCCAAGCCAGCTGCCTATCTGCACCGAGGGAACCATCGCGGTTCGGAAGCGCAGCATGGCATATTCCTGTGCGTCCTGAATCGCATGCCCGGCCTCATGCGCTGCGATACCTGCCGCGGCGAGGCTGTTGCTCTGGTAGACCTGCGGGCTGAGGCGCAGTGTCTTTGCGCGCGGATCATAGTGGTCGCTGAGGAATCCCTGCACCTGCTCAACACGGACGTTACTCAAGCCGTGCGAATTCAGCATGCGCCGGGCGACCTCACTGCCAGTCAAGCCGGCGTAACTGCGTACCCGCGAAAATTTGTTGATCGCATTCTTGACCTTGATCTGTGCCCAAAAACCCAGCAGAAGGGCAGGCAGACTGAATAGAAGGTAAAGACCATAACCGCCAAAAATCGGGAACATACATCCTCTCTGTATTCTCTCTAAAAGTATCCTCGTCCCCGGTTGTACCGAATGAGGAGGGATCTTCTGACATCCACATATTTATACCAGAACCGTATTAGCGCAGTATTAACATCATCGAGAAAATTTATTAATTGTGTAAGAATTGAAAAGCCTGTGCGCCCGCCGAGACTCGAACTCGGGCTCTTACCTCCGGAGGGTAATGTGATATCCACTTCACTACGGGCGCAGGTGTGGTCAGGAATTCTTATCGCGCCCCTATTTTACCATGAGATTTTGGCTCAGTCAGTGCCTTCGTAGACTCTGGCGATTTCGTCTCGCGAGAATTTTCCCATCGGATGACTGCCTGTAGGCGTTTGGGCGATGACCTGGCTCTGACCGTCCTGGACGATTCCAATCTCGACTGCGGGAATTTTTCCATACGCGAGCGCCGCGAGGATCGCATCGACCGAATCGGATGTTACGGTCAGCAGGAGCGCTCCCGAAGCGATCGCTCCAAGCGGATCCAAATCAAATGCCGCGCATATCTTTCGCGCCAGAGGTGGGATCGGGATTTTCGCGGGATCGACCAGAATGGTATGCCCGCAGGCTTCGGCAAGTTCCCAGAGCGCGGTGACGATACCGCCCTCGGTGGGATCGTGCATGGCGGTCACCTGGCCGGCTTGAATGGCAGTCCGTGCGTCTCTGAAAACACTGATCCCGGGCGTGTAGATATAATCCTGGGCTTCCCTGATCTCCTCCGGCGAGAGCACATCCGCCAGGCGGTTGGGGAATTCTCGGGCAAGCAGCGCGGCAGCCTCGATCGGCACGCCCTTCGTGACGAGCACCCGATCTCCTGCCTGTGCACCTTTCGGGGTGATCAACTCGGTTTTATCCACCTCGCCAAGTAAGGTCGTCACTAAAATTGGGCGGTCGAGATCATGGGTGATTTCGGTGTGGCCGCCGATCAGGGCGATATTATGCGCCCGGCAGGCGTCGAACACCTGCGCGCTGATCTCCTCGACCAGGCCAGGAGAAGTCTTTTTCCCCGGCAGGAGCACAGTCAGCAGCATCCATTTGGGCAGCGCTCCGGTGGTTACCACGTCGTTGACCGCTATCTGGACTGCATACCAGCCGAGCTGCTGGCTGGCAAAGGTGATAGGCTCGCTTTTGAGAACCAGGCAGGTGTCGCCAAAATCCAGCACAGCGCAGTCAAGGCCGATCCCAGGCCCAAGCAGTACCTGGCTGTCAGCAGTCGGTGCTTGTGCGATGATTTTTGCCAGTATTTCGGCTGGCAGCTTACCTACGGGCAGCAAAGTTAAGATTCCTCCGCTTTTCGATTCCGTCTGTATTTATTAATGAACGGCTGCATGTGATCGTAGTGCGAGCCTTTCCAGTAGATCTGCCCGCAATCTGTGCAGCGCATGAACTCATTGTAATATAACTTTGTTAGCGGTTGCAGTTGCTCAATGATCTGGTATTTTTCCACCGGTTGCAGTATTCCGTTGCAGCGCAGGCAGCGTCTGAACGGCTCCACGAGATCTTCCAAACCGAAGTGCTCGATTACCTCTTCCACCTGGTCAGGAGGTCGGTCTGCCCGGACGCAATATCCGCATTGTATGATTTTTCTCTTGAGCAGGCCGCGGTCGCGGGTCAGGATGATGCGCTGCTGCAGGGTAGCCTGCTCGGCAATCGTCCGGTCATCCCAATCCGGCTCGTATAGGCTGTCAAAACCAAGCAGGCGCAGGTAGTCGCTCAACTTGCCAAGGTTGTTATCCAGGATAAAACGGATATCTGCCGGTAAGACGGGATCCGCCCCTGGATCATATGGAAACACATCGATTTCATCATGATTTTGAACATGATAGCTCAGGTCGAGCCTTCTTTCACCCATAAGGATCGAACCGATTTCCGGGTGCGGAATACCGATCGATTCGAGGATATGTTTTATAGCGACCTTGCCATTGAAAATGAATTCAATGGGCCGATTTTTCCAGTTTGGGGGAACGAAATAGTTCAATTTGCCGTGTATGATCAGATTAATTTGTCCCATTAGACATTCAATTGAGGATTTTCTTTAGGTTTGGCACGAAATTTTTTCCGGGTATAATTTTCAGGCAAAGGGGTAAACCATCTGACGAGGAAATCATCGATGCATATCTATTATATTCGTCATGCACAATCTGCGAACAACAAACTTTACGCTGAATCGGGGAGCGAGAAAGGCCGCTCGGAAGACGCTGTCCTCACTGAGCTGGGGGTGAAGCAGGCGAACTTGATGGCAAAACACATCGCCGAGGGAAGTCGAGGGGCTGAACCACCTGTCGGCCAGTTTGATCTGCATGAATACCGCCTGACACACATCTATTCCAGTCTGATGACTCGCGCGTTGCAAACAGCCTCTTTTCTGGCGGCTGAAATCAACCTGCCGCTGATCGGAAGGACTGACTTACATGAAGTTGGCGGAGTGTATCTTGAGGATGAGGAAAGCAGCGAGCTGATTGGCAGACCAGGTAAAACGCCCACCGAACTAGGCCGGGAATTCCCCGCCCTGATACTTCCTGAAGGCTTACCCGAAACGGGCTGGTACAGCCGCCCGTTTGAGACCCGTGAGGAGCGATTTCCCCGGGTTAAGGCGTTGTTGGAGGATTTGCTTGCCCGCCACGCCGGCACCTCTGACCGGATCGCGCTGGTAAGCCACGGCGGCTTATTTCAATATTTCGTCACGTCGATTCTGGGTCTGACTGAACGACTCCCGGTCTGGTTCGTTATCAATAACGCATCCATTACCCGCATCGATTTCGACGATCGATTTGAAATCGCATATATGAACCGGACCCCCCATTTATCCGCGGAGTTGCTTACTTAGAGATCAGAAATTTCGGCCTCCAGGGCGCAATAAGCGGATTCCTTGGCCAGTTCAACGCGAACATGATAAATCCGGCTAGCTGCAGCGCGCCGCTGACGAGCAGCGCTACGCCCAGCCCGAACTGGTCGCCCAGGAATGTGCCAAAGAGCGGCGAAACGATGGTGGACAGGTATTGCAGACTTTGGGCGAGCGACACAAAGGTCGAGGAATACTCGTCGGGGACGGTTTTCATCAGCTCATCGAAAAACACCAGGTTCAAACCGGCGCTGAATATCCCATTGATGCCCGCAAAGAGGGTAATCACGCTGACCTGGCGCGTTAGTGAAACCAGGATGGGGTAGAGGGCAGTGCCGAACGTCGTCAAGACCAGGACGATGCGTGTTCCACGTTTTCGGGATTGGTGCGTCCAGAGGAAGTAGCCGATAATCAGGATTGCAGTCTGGGCGGTGTTTATGGCAGCGATCCAGGAGTCGCTCGCGTCAAGCTCGCGCACGAGGTAAAGCGGCAGGATGGGTAAAGCCATCGCCTGACCCGAGAGGAATATGAAGCGCTTGATCACAAAAGCTTGAAACGGCTTTTCTTTTCCGATCAACGAAAAATACTCGTGTAATTGCTCCCGTATCTTGAGGCGCTGGCCTTCACGGTGAGCCTGGATATCATCCAGAGTGATCCGGCTGGAAAAATAATAACTGACCAGTCCACCCACTGAAAGGACGATAAATGCAGTCTGGTAGTTGACCGGAAAGGCGATGCGGTCTAAAATCTGTCCGAGGATGAACACCATCACAGCGGTGGTCAGGCCGAGAGTCGACCAGCGCCGGGTCATCAGGTCGAATCGATGGCGGGGACCAGCTACGGCGTTCATCACCACCGAGAAGGTGATCGACAGCATAGTCTGTGGAATGGTCGCCAACGCCCAGATCAGCAGAATGCTGATCACCAGCGAGTGTTCCCTGAAGAGGAATGCAGCCAGCCCGGTGAGCGCGTAGCAGGCGATTACCCCCAGCCGGGCTGTGCTGAACCAGGGCACAATCTTGCGCTGATTTTGCAGGAATTGCCCGATTGGGATTGCCAGCAGCAGGCCAGTCACCGCTGGCATGGCAGTCAACAAGCCCACCTCAAAACTGGAAGCCCCCAGGCGGGTCAGAAATACTGGCAGAAACGGGGCGGCTGCGTTTGCTAGACCAACCCCAATCGCATCAATCTGAACATTGGTAAAATTCTTACGCTGAACAGCCGTGATATCCGGCGGATTTGCAAAACTGTTGACGAAACGTTTAAGCGTATTTATGAGCATGAGAGTGTGTGTATGGTGCGATGAATTGACTCGTCAGCAAGTCGGCAAAACTGAAATACAGCTTATGGATCGGCAGAGCAGGACGACCGGCTTCGAGCACTGCCCAATTATAACGGCAACTTCGGCGGATCTGAATCAACACTGACATTAATCATCAGCGGCGGTGATAAGTCGCAGCCTATCCAGCCTCGCAACCATTTATAATTAGTCAGAGAAAAATCTTGATTCCCGGGTCGATTAGAGCCCATTTAAAGGAACTGGAGTGAACCAGAATGGCAACGATAAACCCTGAAATAATACGTGCGTCCCATGTTACTTTAGCAGAATTCAAGTACGAGCAGCGACCGGTCCAGCGCGGATATGCCAACCGCACGCTATATATCAATCTGGGAAAAAATGAAATCAAAAGCAAACCGGTCGATCAAAAGATGAAAGAAACCTTCACGGGCGGGCGCGGTTTTTGTCTATGGCTGTTATGGAACGCCATCAAGGACGGCACTCGCTGGGACGATCCGGAAAATGAGCTGGTTGTGGCTGGCGGGCCGATCGGCGGGATCACCGCCTATCCGGGCAGCGGAAAGTGCACCGTTGTGACCATATCGCCGCTGACCAAATCCGTCATCGACAGCAACGGCGGCGGTTACTTTGGCCCCTACCTGAAATTCGCCGGATGGGATGCGCTTGAAATCCAGGGCAAGGCGGAAAAGGACGTGGTTATCTACATCGACGGTGACCAGGGTCGGGTGACCGTTGAGGAAGCGCCGCTGGATCCGGTCGATACCCATCTGATCAACCGCCTGTTGACGGAAACGTATGTCGACGATCCGAAAGGAATGCGCGGCATTTCTGTCCTCTCAGCGGGGCAGGCGGCCGAGCATGTGCCGATGTGCGGGATCAATATTAGTTATTATGATCCACGCCGAAAAGAGGTGCGCATCAAGCAAGCGGCTCGAGGGGGCGCCGGGAGGGTGTTGCGCGACAAGCGCATCAAGGCCGTGGTGGTCAAGTATAGCAGCCTGAGCGGCGACAGCAACGGCTGCGCTGACCTGGATCTGGTCCGCAAGACCGGGCAGCGCATCAACCGTGAAATTTCGATGTTTGACGCATCGCAAAACGACATGGGCGGCACAGGCACGCCCTACCTGATCGAAATAATGAACAAATTCAACCTGCTGCCGGTCAAAAACTTTCGCTTTGGGCATCATCCACTGGCCTACCGCATTACAGGCGAGGTTTGGAAACCGATGTTCGATAAGCGCGGACCGGACGGCTGTTGGTACGGTTGCACAATGGCCTGCGCGCACGGCGTTCCCGATTACCGCCTGCAAACTGGGCCTTACAAGGGCGATCAGGTCTTCGTCGATGGACCCGAATATGAAACCCTTGGCGCGCTTGGCTCGAACACCTGCATTTTCGACCCTGGTCAGGTGCTCGAGATGAATTTCTATGCTGATACCTACGGCATCGACACGATCTCGTTGGGTAATTCGATTGCCTTTGCGATGGAATGCTGGGAGCTGGGTGTGTTGAACCTGGAACGCACCGGCGGCCTTGACCTGTCCTGGGGCAACTTTGAACCGGCCATGGAGCTGATCCATCAGATGGCGCGCGGCGAGGGATTCGGTGTAATCGTCGGTCAGGGTGTTCGCGAGATGAAGCGGATCTTCGCTGAGCGATACGGCGCCGACCTTGCTCAGTTGAATGACATTGGCATGGAAATCAAGGGTATGGAGATATCAGAGTACCTCTCGAAAGAATCGCTGGCGCAGCAGGGCGGGTACGCCTTGGCATCCAAAGGTCCGCAGCATGATGAAGCCTGGTTGATCTTCATGGAGATGGTGCATAAACAGCTGCCGACCTTTGAGCATAAGGCTGAAGCGCTGCATTATTTCCCGATCTGGCGCACCTGGTTCTCCCTCCACGGGCTGTGTAAACTGCCCTGGAACGACATCATCCCGGAGAGCAACAAAACGGCAAAAGAACCCGCCAAGGTCCCTGAGCACGTCGATAACTACTGCAAGCTTTATCTGGGCGTGCTAGGTAAAAAAGTCACCATTGACGATATCATTCACGAATCAGAGAAGGTCTACAACTTCCAGAGAGTATTCAACCTGCGCATGGGCTTTGGAACGCGTATTTGGGATTACCCGCCTTACCGCGGGATGGGACCGGTCACAGAGGCCGAGTACGAGGACCGCGGCGAGTATTACGACCAGCAGTTGCGCGATGAAATCGGCGTGGATCCGGCCGGGCTGAGCACGGCGGAAAAAATCAAGGTGCTGCGTGAATATCGCGAGGGACGCTACGAGCAGTTGGTCGATGCGGTCTACAAGCGCAGAGGCTGGACGTCGAACGGCGTGCCCACCCTCGAAAAGTTGCGCAGCCTTGGCATCGATTTCCCCGATGTTGTCAGGCTGGTGGTCGAAAACGGAGGGTAGCGCGAAACAATAAACTAATCGCGAACACCCCGTGCGCTGGTCGGGCGGGCGGGGTTCGCACTTATTCTGCCGGCGGCTCGAGCAGCTCTACCTTTGTTACCAGGATCGAGTTGCAGCCGGCGTCTGCCCAGGTACTGGAAAGGTCGCGGCGGCGGTTGTAATGGTTAATGGAGAGAATTTCGCGTCCTGATATTCTGACCCAATCGCCCTTGCGGAGGGAGAGCAGAGTGCGGTAGAGTTCCTCATTTTGTGGAACAGTGTGGAGCAGGTTGATTTTGCCGGAAAGGCCGTCAACTTCCTGGGCGACCCAGGAAAAGTGATGATTCGAGACGGATGTCTGGACGATTTCCGGATCAGCGAAGTCGCCATTGGTGACTAAAATATCGTGGGTCAGCAGGGGAAAGCCGATCTCGCGGATGGGCGTGACGTGGCGGATCAGACCGGTGAAGGCTTTGGTCGATGAACCTTCGTAAGCGATTTCCCAGGATTCACCGGACGGGAGGGTTACTGTGGTAAATCCTGACGAAATATCCCAATCCCTGAATTTTGGCGCTGCCAGGCTCAAGACGTCCCAGTTGAAGTTGGTATAGGCGACCCACGAGAATAAACTGAGGGTAACGACAAGAACCAAAAGGATCAGCGGCGATCTGATCAGACATCCCAGCGGGAGCAGTAGAAAGTCGCGCAAACTCGCCCTGTGAGACGATCCAGGGTCAGGTCCCTTCATTCCATGATCGGATTGCATGGATTGAATTATAGCAAAAGCAAAGTATAATAATCCAAAGGAGGTGTCAAAGAAAAATATTTCGGGAAAGAAAAGCGCATGGTCCCGGGTCAGGGAAAGTCACGCCCGGGTTGACGAGGACGAAGGTTCCCTGCCGCAGGGCGGGGTTAACCGGCGAATAAAGTCCAAACACGCCGGGAAAATCGAAAGATCAGCGGAAGCCTTCCAGGTGAGCTCACACCTGTGTCTTTCCCCCAACATTCGTATATTCAATTAAGGCCAAGGCGGTAGGAAGCATCGTCCTGGCAAGCTTATGCAGCGCCGGGTGGCATAGAGAGTTCTGCCCCGGTGCGGCGATTGATAATCACAAGGAGAACCTATGTGCGGAATTGTTGGGTACATCGGCGGGCGTGACGCAACCCCCATCATTCTGAACGGCTTGAAACGCCTGGAGTACCGCGGGTACGACTCTGCCGGGCTGGCGGTGCTGCAGGAGGGTCAGATCGAAATCCGGCGGGACGCCGGGAAGTTGAGTCATCTTGCGGTGCTGCTCGAAAACCAGCCAATCAGCGGCCCGATTGGTATCGGACATACTCGTTGGGCGACTCACGGCGAGCCCTCCGCGCGGAATGCACACCCGCATTTGGGCAGCACCAAACAGGTGGTTGTGGTGCACAATGGAATCGTGGAAAATTTCCTCGAACTGCGCGAAGATTTGCAGGCTGAGGGCGTCGAATTCAACTCGGAAACGGATACTGAGGTGATCGTCCACCTGATCGAGCGCTTTCTCAGCGGGGGCATTGCTCTGGAACAAGCCACCCGTCAGGCGTTGTGCCAGTTGAAGGGCGCGCACGGCATCGTCGTCTTTTCATCGCTCGAGCCGGATAAAATAATCGCGGCGCGCATCGGCAATGCCGGTGGGGTAGTGGTTGGTCTTGGCGAGAGTGAGATGTTCATCGCCTCGGACATTCCAGCCATCCTTGATCACACCCGGCGGATGATTTTCCTCGAGTCGCAGCAAATGGCTGTCATCAGCCGCGATTCAGTGCGAGTGAGTACACTCGACGGCAAACTGGTTCGTCCGCAGGAGCACACCATCGCCTGGGATCCGGTGGCAGCGGAGAAGGGCGAGTACCGCCATTTCATGCAGAAGGAAATCCACGAGCAGGTACGCTCACTGACCGACACCCTGGCGGGACGGGTGGACTTCGAGGAGGGCGTGATCCGTCTGGCACAGCTCAACCTGACCCCTGAACTGGCGCAGCGAATTCAACGGATCATCATCACCGCCTGCGGCACCGCCAGTTACGCCGCGATGGTCGGCAAAGTGCTGCTGGAGCGGATCACGCGCATTCCGGTGGAGGTAGATATCGCCTCGGAGCTGCGCTACCGCGATCCGATTATCGACGGCAGCACTGTGCTGCTGGCGATCAGCCAGTCGGGAGAAACCGCGGACACGCTGGCAGCGATGGACGAGGGACGCAAGCGGGGAGCGGTGCTCTGGTCGATTGTCAACGCGATCGGCTCCCAGGCAATGCGCATAGCCGATGGCTACATTTCCATGCAGACCGGCCCGGAGATCGGCGTGGCGTCGACCAAGGCGTTCACCGCTCCGCTGGTCGATCTGTACATGCTGGCGGTCCTGCTGGCAGATTTGCGCGGGACGTTGAGGGCAGGCGAGCGCAAGAAGCTGGTGGCAGATTTACGCCTGGTACCCGACCTGGTCGGTCGCTGCCTTGACCGTGAGCCGGAGATCATCCAGGCGGCGCGTGAAATGAAATACATCCGCAACATGCTCTATCTTGGGCGGGGGATCAATATGCCCATCGCCTATGAAGGAGCATTGAAGCTCAAAGAAATTTCCTACATCCACGCGGAAGCCTACCCTGCCGGCGAGATGAAGCATGGGCCGATCGCGCTGGTCGACCGGGATATGCCTGTGCTGGCGATCGCTCCGCAGGATCCCTGGTACGAAAAGATGATCTCGCAGATTGAGCAGGCCAAGGCACGCGGCGGTAGCGTGCTGGTAGTGGCGACCGAGGGTGATACCCGCGTCGCCGAACTGGCCGACCACGTGTTTTGGGTGCCGCCAACGCCGTGGATGCTCTCGCCGGTCGTAACCATCATCCCGCTGCAGTTGTTCGCTTACCATATCGCCTCGCTGCGCGGATTGGATGTCGATCAGCCGAGGAACCTGGCCAAGAGCGTGACAGTCGAGTAGAGCGGCCGCGAGGCAGCCCTGACTTCACTGGTATGCCGGGCGGACGTCCGCGGTCTTCAGTAAAGCGGTTGTGGGTAACATGGGATGTAATTAAATGGGCGCAGGGGTTCGCATTCGAGGGATGAAGCGGAGATCAAGCCTGCGCCCCCTCTGAAAAATCGCGCCCTGGCCGATCGAGGTGGAAAAAATGCGGGGGATCGTGCCAGAAATTTTTCGACAATTTCACCATGCATCCCTGCGAATGATTTCACATTTCAATTGTGTACTCCAACGAGGATTAATCCCCCAATGGCGGCGGGTAAGGCGCATACCGAGCTGGTTCCAGCATTTCTAAAGTAGATTCGCGCAGATCGGGATGGGGATCGAGCTGCAAGGCCTGCTGAATCTCCAAAATGGTCTCCACGCAGTCCTGGACGAAGTGCGACATGGTTATTTCATTTAGGAACGGATATGGGCGCTCGAGAATCCTGTCCGGATCTGGCCTGCTGTAATACTCGCGGATGTAGTCCAACTGGTGGTGCAGGGCATCCAGGGGGATGAAATCCAGGTACGAGGGTGGATTGTTCGCCCGCATGAAAACACGCCAGAAGGCCGACTCAGGGTGATCGTGAACATAGATATGGTCCAGTCCATACCAGTCGCTTTTAAACAGCCCGACTACGGCCTGCAAGCCGTGCTCGGCGATCAGATCGGCATGCAAATCGAGAGATGTCCGCGCGATTTGACGCATCCACAGGTTATCGCAGATCAAATGGAAGAAGTAGCCCAAGCGAAAACTGAACGGCTGCCGGTCGATAATTGAAGTTCCGGCGATCCACTGCCTGTAAAATAGAAAATCGCGGATGTTTGCCTCGGTTTCATCCTTGCGTAGATAATGAGTTACTTCTTTCGGCGGATTGAAAGCGGTCCAGTCCTCATTCGGGTAGCCGCTGTCAGGAGAGAGGCTGCCGATGATGAATGCTTCCTCGTCCAGCCCGGCGATTCGCTCGCATATCTTTTCAGCGACGCGGATGTGACAGATCCAGGTACCCATTAGTTCATCCTGCCATTATAATGATCAGCCCAATCAGGCCGAGCAGGGCTGCCAGCGCAAGGCAGATCGGCAGGGTTTTTCGCAGCGCCAGCCCCTCCTGTTTTGGGATACCAGCGGTGGCGCAGCCGACGGAGAGCTTGGCCGGGGCGATCATGCTGCCCAGGCTGCCGCCTGCGGTCTGCTGCGCGATCACTATACGTGCGTCTACGCCGACCAGCTCGGCAGTGCTGCGCTGTAATTGTGCAAAAAGGACGTTCGAATTGTTGTTGCTGCCGGTCGAAAACGAACCGAGTACGCCGATCAGCGGCGAGACCAATGGAAACGACGCGCCAAACAATCCCGCCAATCCGCTGGCAAGCAAATGAGTCATCCCGGTATAATCCATCAGGCTGCTCAAACCAACCGTAAAGATGATCCCGAGACTGGGTGGGACAGCCGAACGCAGCGTAGATTTCAGGATCCCTGCAGTTGCGCCGCGAGGAAGTAATTTGCGCATATAGAAGATGACCAGGCAGCCAAGCGCGGCGATTAACATGGCCATGCCAGGGTGAGCGAATGGGATGATCGCCTGTCCGGGAGAGGATGGAGTCATCCAACCAGTCAGCGTGAGGGTTTCGGGAAATACCGGTCTCCATCCAATTCCCGCCAGGAATGTCCTCAGCGGTGATGGGATGAACAACAACAGCAACAAGGCGACCACCAGACCGTAGCCGGTCAATACACCGGATAGGCTTCGCTGGTTGCCTGGCAGCAGCACGCTGGCTTTTCCTCTGCGGGTGACAACCATCGCAATCAACAATCCCGCCAGTCCGGCCCCGAAAGAAGAGAGAGGCATTAGCTGAGATGTGGCTAGACCGTACATGACCGGAGAGAGCCCAAGCGTAATCAAGGCCAGGTAAGGCCAGGTGTGCAGTTGTTTGAGCAGCCAGGCAGCTGCCAGCCCGCAGCCGAAGCAGGCAACGGATAGCAGCAGGACAGTAGCGGGCATGAACCAATTGGGATCGATCTGCAGAATAGTGGCCAGGGTCTGGATACCAATGCCCATGCTGCCAAAAGTGACTGCCCAGGCATGGCCAACTGCCACCGCAGTCACCGCAGTTAGCGGCTGGATGCCGAGCGAAACCAGGATGGGAGCGACAATGACAATGGGAATGCCAAAACCGGCGATGCCTTCGAGCATGCCGCTGAACGCCCAGGCGATCACCACCAGCAGCAGACCGCGGTCGCCGATGGCTGTTTGCAGGCCGTTCGCCAGAGCATCGATCCCTTTGATGCTGTCGATCAGGTTGAAAAAGAGCAGAGCAGGCCAGATCACACCCATGACGTACAAACTGAGCAGCAATCCTTTCAACTGCGAAATGAGCAGGATGGAAGGGGTCAATCCAAACCCCAGAAATCCGATCAGCGCCGCCGCGGCGAAGCTGACTGCGCCAGCCCGCGCCATAGACCAGCGCATGCCTGCCAGCAGCAGCACGAGCGTCAGAATTGGTAGAGCAGAGGCGACGTATAGCATGATACTCTGTGGACGCTGCTGATTAGCGGTTCACCCAACGCTCCAATCCCTGAGGTAGCTCGAAGCGGGCCAGTTCCTCCAGCACGCCGACGGGAGTATCCGCCGCAAACAATACCCGACGGTGCTCAGTGTAGATGAAGCCCTCCTGGAGGGCATGATCGATCAGGTTCAGCAGAGGGTCGAAGTAGTGATTGGTGTTGAGCAGCGCAATTGGTTTTTTGTGCAGCCCGATTTGAATCCATGTGAGGGTTTCGAATAACTCGTCCAGCGTGCCGTACCCCCCGGGCAGCGCGATAAAAGCATCTGCAAGTGAGCTCATCCGCGCCTTGCGCTGATGGATGTCCGCTACAACGTCCAGCCGGGATAGACCGGCGTGGATCAACTGAGGCTGGTTCAATTGTTCATTGACCACCCCTATCACAGTCCCGCCCGCCTTCAGGGCGCCGTCGGCCAATGCACCCATCAAGCCGGTTTTACCGGCCCCATAGATCAAGGTAATTTTGGTCCTGGCGATCAATTCGCCCATCTGGAAGGCGGCAGTTAAGTAATCACCGCTCAATCCGTCCGCTGAGCCGCAATAAACACAAATGGATGAATACGGATATGGCATTCTTGTCTGTCGTTAATGCTGGGCTGTTGAAATAACCTTTCCATTGTATCCTAGTTTTATTGGTAACTATGCATCCAATCCTGGTTAGGCGAGGGATTCATTTTTACTCATCAATGCTCTTTGATCGAGGATTATTTCAAGATCGAATCGATCGGTGATTTGGGCGGTAGTGTACGCGCCCAGACACGACTGCAGACCGGATTGGTTCTGGATCAGCTGGAGAAACGGCACTGCGAAAGTATAACTAATCCCCAAAGCAGCCTTCATGATGCACGGGCTGACTTGCCAACCATCTGGCTGTAGGATCGCACCTCCTGCCCGGAGAGATATCCGCTAATGAATACTGTTCGGCTGTTATAAAGCAAAGGTCATTCGATTATTAATCGAAATAAACATGCCGGCGGCTTACGCCGGCTTTTATCAATTCGCTTAAGCTGCTCAGCCGGGACGCCGGCGCTTCGACTGATGAACTGCCGGTCCATTTCACACAGCAGGGGGAATTCGCTGAGAATACTGGCATACGGGCAGTTCTCGAAAAATATCTGCGGACCGCTGCGGTGGGCTTCCCAATGTGCATCGTAATGGCGTTGGTTCAACTCGGTGATGAGATGAAATAATCCCTGAAAGAGCGGCATGGAGGAAATCTGCGGCGCGTCAAAAACTGTTGCGGCCAATTCCGCGGCTGTTTCCTGCGGCGTACGTCCGCTGGTCTGCATATATAGACGCAGCAAGGCTGACGCCAGCATCTGGTTATTATCCGGCAAGGAGCGCCCGGTTAGCTGGAAGCGTTGCGCCGGCCGTCCCCTGCCTGAGCGTTTTGGCATTTCAGGTGCATCGGCAGCCCTAATCAGGCGCTCATCGAGGAGCGCTTTGAGGTGATAGCGGACATCGGCGCGGGTCACATCGAGCGATGCGGCAATTTCTGAAACGCTTGCGCAGCGGTTGGATCGTAAATATTCGAGAATCTGTTTTCGGACAGCGGCGGGCATGTGAGTATTATATATTCATCTATCGAATTAAGCAAAAATATTTTTTATTAATTATACGGTTGACACGCCTCTGGTTCCGGATAAAATATTCTTGACCAAAAATAATCGTGATTAGCACCCATCTCCCCGATCACCCAAGACCTGTAAGAAGGTGGAACATGAGCAATCAAAGTCTCCAAAATCCCGAAATTGATATTCCTCCCGAATTGCAGTCCCAGGTCGCCATCACCACCCTGGATAAAATCTACAACTGGAGCCGGGCAAACTCGCTCTGGCCGATGATGTTCGGTTTGGCCTGCTGCGCGATCGAGATGATCTGCACCGCTGCCGGGCGCTACGACTTCTCCCGCTTCGGCATGGAGGTGATGCGACCCAGCCCGCGCCAGGTGGACGTGATGATCGTTTCCGGCACCGTCACCAAGAAGATGATCCCGCAGATCGTGCGGCTTTACAACCAGATGGGCGAGCCGAAACACGTGATCGCGATGGGCGCCTGCGCCTCAGGCGGAGGACCTTTTAAAGAGGGCTATTCGGTTGTTTCTGGCGTCGATAAATTCATCCCTGTAGATGTTTATATACCCGGCTGCCCGCCAACGCCGCAGGCGCTGCTAAACGGATTGATCGCGATGCAGAAGAAGATCAAGACGATGTCGCTCAAGAAGGACGCCCGCTGGTATAAAAAAGAGCCGATCGAAGCCATTCCCGTCCCCATCCTCGGCCCTGATCTGATGGATCCACGCAAGTACGCCCTGATTAAAGAAATTACCCACAAACCACCCGAACTGCCCGCACAGGCAGAAGAAGCACAGGAGGGATGAAATGAGCGAAGAAGTTAAAGCAGCCGCTTTCGATCTGGCAGCTCATTTTCCCGAGAAAGTCAGTTCGGATACACGACCGGGATATGCGGGCTATATCGTCGCGGCCGAGCACCTCCTGGAAGTAGCCGGTGCGCTGCGGGATCAATACGGTTACGACTTTCTGTCCTCAGTAACAGGCGTCGATTACCTGCCCGAGGGCAAGATGGAAACCGTTTACCACTTCTATCGAATGATCGGCGGACCTGAACTGGTTTTGAAAGTCCAGATGCCGCGAGAAGAAGCAATTTTGCCCTCGCTGACTCCGCTCTACCCGGGCGCCGAGCTGCAGGAACGCGAAGCCTGGGATTTGCTTGGAATCAAGTTCAGCGGTCACCCCGACCTGCGCCGGATTCTCACCTGGGAGGGCTTTGCCGGTCATCCGCTGCGCAAAGATTGGACTGAAGCATATTTCGAAGAGGAAACCAAACCCTTCAAAAGCCGCTGGCCGGAAGGCCACGTTACCCGCAGCGAGGATGCCAATCCATTCAAGGACAATGTGCGCTTCCCGCCGGGATTCGATCCAGAATCCTGGACGCCGGAGGCAGAAACCGCGTTGTACGCCAGCCTGCAGAAGCTGGATAAAGCCGACGATATTCAAACTGAACAGTTCATCGTCAACCTGGGACCGCAGCACCCGTCCACCCACGGCGTTTTTCGCATGGTGGCGATCGTCGACGGCGAGACGATCGTCGATATCAAACCAGTCATGGGCTACCTGCATCGCAATCACGAGAAGATCGGCGAGCGTAACACCTTCATCCAGAACATGCCCTTCACAGACCGGCTGGATTACGTCACGTCGATGAGCAATAACTTCGGCTACGCTCTGGCTGTGGAAAAGCTGATGGGCATCAAGCCGCCAGAACGAGCCGAGTACATCCGCGTGATTATGGCGGAATTGACTCGTTTCATGAACCATATCTTCGCCATGGGTTTTCTGCTCAACGACCTGGGCGCATTTTTCACCCCCTCGCTTTACGCAATCGCCGAACGAGAGCTGATCCTGGACATCTTTGAAGAAGTGTCCGGCTCGCGGATGATGTGTAATTACTTCCGCTTTGGCGGCGTGGCTCGCGATCTGCCTGACGGCACGCTGGAAAAGATCAAAAAACTGGTCTTCGACCGGCTGCCGCGGAAAACGGATGAAATGGACGCGTTCCTGACCAATAACGACATCGTGCGCGTGCGTTGCGAGGGCGTGGGGGTGATGACCGCTGAAGAGGCCATCGCCAACTCAGCCTCCGGACCGGTCCTGCGCGCCTCGGGAGTGCCCTATGACGTGCGCCGGGCGGATCCGTACAGCATCTACGACCGCTTCGATTTCGATGTGGCGGTTCGTTATCACGGTGACGTTTACGACAAATACCTGGTGCGCCTGGACGAGATGCGCCAGTCAGTGCGGATCTTGCAGCAAGCCGTGCGGGACATCCCGGAAGGACCGATTTTGACCGGCAAGCCGCAGTACCAGGTGCGCGTGCCGCCGGGCGAGGCTTACGGGCGTGTTGAGGGACCGAAAGGCGAGCTTGGTTTTTACGTCGTTTCGAACGGCAAAGCCAACCCGTGGCGCTATCATGTGCGCGCCCCAACGTTCATCAACCTGACCAGCCTGGCGCTGATGAGTCGTGGACAGAAAATCGCAGATGCGATGGCGGTTCTCGGCGCTATCGATATCACCCTTGGGGAAGTCGACCGTTAGGTCGTGAGATGTGGAGGAACGGATGATCACAGGATTAGGCATTCTGCGCGGTTTATGGATCACATTCAGACATTTCGTCACGACTTATATCGAGGATATCCGCAAGGGTAAGAAGCGCTACCGCACCCGCGAAGGGATTGAAATGCGGCGCAGTACGGATATGCGCGGCCTGGTTACAATTCAATACCCTGAAGAAAAGATGCCGGTGCCGGAGGAATTCCGTTATATTCCATTCCTCGTCTATGAAGAGGGTCCAGACGGCGAGAAGAATTACCGTTGTACTTCCTGCGGTATTTGCGCCAAGGTCTGCCCGCCGCAGTGCATCTGGATCGTGCGGACGACTGACCCGGTGACCGGCAAGCCAGTCCCCCAACCGGCGGAGTTCTACATCGACGTCGATATATGCATGAACTGCGGTTTATGCGCTGAGTACTGCCCCTTCGATGCGATCAAGATGGATCACGAATATGAAATTGCATCCTATGACCGCATTCGTGATAACATATACGACAAAGTGAAGCTTGGCAAGCCGGTTTCTTACTATGCCGGCATCCGCCCGACCAATTACGCCCGCGAGGAAGCCGCCCGGTTGGAAAAAGAGGCGCTGAAAGCGGCAGCGAAGAAGCCGGCGGGCGCCGCGGAATAAAACTGATTATGCTGCAATCCGAAACCGTTTCGGCGGTTTACAACAGTGATACCGATTTGATGTTCCCGCTGCGGGTGATCCCGCAATTGCGCAATATGCGCGGCGATGCGTGGAAAGCCCTGATCGACGAGCTCAGCGCAGAGGATGCTCCGAGCGCTGCGGTAGCTGCCTTTACCCTGATGATGGTTCGGCTGGGAGGCTGCCAGGGGTGCAGCGTGGATTCGTACCGCGGTATGCGTGGCTGTACGCAATGCGCTCGCCAGACCGTGCGCAGGTACCGCGGCACAGATCAGGATTTGCTGCGCCTGTACGAACAGTCCAAAAACGAAGTGGAACGATACCTTAACCAGGTATGAGTAAAGATTTTAGTGTTAGGTTAAAATAGAACTGGAAAGGTAAAGTAACCTTAATGGCCAATTCGAATATCACCAGTGAAGCCGTCCTGACGGCTCTTGCCGCTGTGCAGGAGCCGGAGCTGCACCGCGGCCTGGTTTCTCTGAACATGATCCACAACCTGGAAATCCAGGACGGAAAAGTCAGCTTTGACCTGGTGCTGACAACGCCAGCCTGCCCGCTCAAGGGCAAGATCGAGGCGGATGCCCGCCGGGCTGTGCTGGCAGTGCCAGGGGTCAAATCGGTCGATATCCGCATGGGAGCGGTTGTGCGTCCGGACGGAATCAACCGCCAGCAGGTGCCCCTGAAGGTGAAAAACATTGTTGCGATCGCTTCTGGCAAGGGCGGAGTGGGAAAATCGACGGTGGCTGTGAATATCAGCGTTGCCCTGGCCAAAGCAGGCGCGGCGGTCGGTCTACTGGACGCCGATATTTATGGACCGAATGTGCCGACGATGATGGGCGTCAATGCCTTGCCGCCCATGCGCAGCGAAAAAATCACTCCGGCGAACGCCTTTGGGGTCAAGCTGATGTCAATCGGCTTTCTCATCCCGCCTGGGCAGGCGGTCATCTGGCGCGGCCCCATGCTGCATACGGCCATACGGCAGTTTCTGTATGATGTCGACTGGGGCGAGCTGGATTATCTGGTCATTGATCTGCCGCCCGGCACTGGCGATGCACAGCTCAGCCTTGCTCAATCGGTGCCGCTCACTGGCGGTGTGATCGTCACCCTGCCTCAAGCGGTTTCACTCGAGGACGCCAGCCGCGGGATGTGGATGTTCAAGCAGTTGAACGTGCCCGTATTGGGCGTGATCGAAAACATGAGTCACCTGGTACTGCCTGACGGAACGAAAATGGACGTCTTTGGGCAGGGCGGGGGTGAGAAACTGGCGCATGAAACAGGCGTTCCCTATCTTGGCTCGATTCCGATGGACCCGGCTGTCCGAATTGGCGGAGATAACGGCATGCCTGTTGTGGTCTCAAATCCGGAAAGCGCTTCCGCGCTTGCCATGATCCAGCTGTCAGAAAAACTGGCTGCTCAGCTGAGTATAGCCGCGTATCAGAACCAGGGAAGTGTTACAATCGAAGTGACAGGATAACTATGGACAACGCACAGACAGCACTTGTTGTGGGGGTCCGTTTTTCGAAGGTCGGGAAGATCTACCATTTCGACGCGAGGCATTTGGAGACAGTAAAATTAGGCGATGCGGTCGTCGTCGAAACAGCGCGCGGCTGGCAGCTGGGTGAGGTGGCTCAGCTGATCAACGACCCGAACCTTGGTTTCAACGGAAATTTGAAGCCAATCGACCGGTTGGCTACTCCGCGCGATCTTATGCTGCGCCAGTTGTGGGAGCTGCGCGAGGTCGACGTTATCGAGCGTTCTCGCAAGCGGGCCAAGGAGCTGGGGCTGCACAACATTAAGATCATCGCCGCTGAGTACAGCTTCGACGGAGCGCGCCTGGCGGTTATTTACTCCTGCGAAAGCGAAGAAAAAGTCGATTTGAAGACGCTGCGCCAGGATGCTCAACGGCAGTTCGCTCCAGCGCAGGTTGAGTTGCGCCAGATCGGACCGCGTGATGTGGCTAAAATCATCGGTGGGATGGGGGCCTGCGGGCTGGAAAAGCGCTGCTGCACCCGCTTCCTGAACGAGTTTAGCTCGATTTCGATTCGGATGGCAAAGGATCAGGGGATTTCACTGACGCCGGCCGAGATCACTGGAATGTGCGGTCGGTTGCGCTGCTGTCTGATCTACGAATTCGAAACCTACACTGAAGCGCGTAAAGGACTGCCCAAGCGGAACAAGCGAATTGCGACTCCTGAGGGTGAGGGCAAGGTGATCGATGTGCTGCCTCTGGCAGACCGCATCCGCGTCGATATCCCTGAGGTCGGTATCCGCGAATATACCCGCGAGCAATTCGAAGCCTTTGAAAGTAAAGCGCTCGGTGTGCTTCACCCGGAAACTGAAGAATCCAACGAACCGCCTGAGCGGCCGACGTTGGCATCGCCGGCAACCGAAGGATCCAAAGAACCGGCGCGCCCGAAAGCGCCGTCTGGCCACCGCCAAGGGAGGAAACGCCGTGGAGGCAAGCGATCCTGAAGGCTGGCGGTCTACAAAAGACATTCTGGTAATCCTGGCCCATCCAGACGACCCTGAATTTTTTTGCGGCGCGACCATCGCGCGCTGGACGCAAATGGGGCATTGTGTAAAATACGCTCTTTTCACGCGCGGGGAGAGAGGCGGCAACGGGCGCTGGATCGATCCTGATGAACTGATCCGCACTCGTGAGGTCGAACAGAAGGCCTCCGCAGCAGTACTTGGCGTTCATGAAATTACTTATCTGGGATTCGAGGACGGCTACCTTGAGCCATCTTTAAAGGCGCGTAAAGAGGTCGTCCGGCTGATTCGCCGGGTACGGCCGCACATCGTGGTTTCCTGCGATCCGACCAACTACTTTCCCCGGCAGAACCGCATCAACCACCCGGATCATACTGCAGCTGGCAAAATTGTGATGGAAGCTGTCTTCCCGGCTGCAGGGAATGCGCTCTTCTTCCCGGAACTGTTGGACGAAGGATACCCCGCACATTCGGTCGAAGAGGTCTGGTTTGCTCTGACCCGCGCTGGAAATACCAATATCGACGTCACTGCAGAATGGGAGACGAAAATCGCGGCGCTGCATCAACACCGCAGCCAGATCGAAGACCTGACTGCGTTTGATCGGATGATGCGCGGGCGGCACACGCCTGACAGCACCCCGGAACACCCGCGTTATGTCGAATCCTTCCACAGAGTGGTTTTTGGCGGATAAAAGATGGCAAAAACATTAAAACAGTCAGCTATCGAGTTGTTCGATTACACCCGCGATCTGCGCCGCGATCTGCACCAGCATCCTGAATTGGGCTTCCAGGAATACCGTACGGCGAATATCATTGCCCGCGAGCTTAATCAGCTTGGCCTGCAGGCGAAGACCGAGGTGGCAGAAACCGGTGTCGTCGGACTCCTGCAAGGCGCGCAACCCGGACCAGCCGTTCTGCTGCGCTTCGACATGGATGCGCTGCCAATACAGGAAGAAACCGGGCTGGATTTTGCCTCGCAGGTGCCCGGGGTGATGCACGCCTGCGGCCACGACGGGCATGTTGCGGTTGGTCTGACCGCAGCACGGCTGTTGGCCGGCGTGAAGGACGCGTTCCACGGCGCGGTAAAATTCATGTTCCAGCCGGCTGAAGAAGGTCTTGGCGGGGCAGAGAAGATGATCGATGCGGGTGTGCTCGAGAATCCGCGCGTCGACGTAGCGCTGGCGCTGCACCTCTGGAACGAGCGGCCAGTTGGCTGGGTGGCGGTTGTCCCTGGTCCGTTTATGGCCGGAGGGGACTTCTTCAGTATCCGCCTGAAGGGCAGCGGGGGTCACGGCGCGATGCCGGATCAGACGACGGATCCGATCATCGCCGCCGCCGAGCTGATCAGCGCGCTGCAGTCAGTTGTCTCGCGTAATGTTTCGCCGTTGCGGGCTGCAGTGTTGAGCGTAACCCAGGTCACTGCCGGGAGCGCCTTTAATGTCATTCCCTCCGAAGTGGAAATCCGCGGGACAATCCGCAGCTTCGAGATTGAGGTGCGCGATCGGGTCCTGCTGCGCTTCGAGCAGCTGGTGCGAGGCATCGCGGCGAGCTTTGGCTGCGAGGTTGAAATCGATGTCCAGCAGTTGACTCCGGCGGTCTTCAACAACCCAACGGTCACTGACTGGGTGGAACAGGCAGTCCTTGCCGCGGCGCCGGAGGTCAACCTGGATCGTACATACCGCACGATGGTTTCGGAGGACATGGCGTTCGTCCTGCAGCGCGTACCAGGCTGCTACCTGTTCGCCGGCAGCGGTCAGTCCGACGCAAACCTGAATTACGGACACCATCATCCCAGGTTCACCATCGATGAGCGCGTGCTGCCCCTGGCAGCGGGATTGATCTGCTCCGCAGCGCTGGAGGTGCTGCGCCGGCTGGAAGCGGGAAGGATGTAGATCACACTTGGAGCAAGGCGTCAGGAGGCGGTCAGGCTGATCCTCCTCCTAAGTTTCAGTTACATTGGTCATGATTGACTTGCCCGGGCGGTTGTGCTATACTGAATTCGTCTGAATAATCAGATTAATCAAAGTAATCAGGCGCATATTCAGATCGCAATGAACGATAAACTTCCCTCTGACCAGCTGTCAGAGTTTATGAAATACCTGGCGACCAGCAACCTCGGCGAAGATGACCGTCTGCCGCCCCTGAGTGAATTAAGCAAGATTCTGGGCATCAGCATCGCCAGCCTGCGCGAGCACCTCGAGGTCGCGCGGGTGATGGGGCTGGTCGAAGTCAAGCCGCGAACTGGAATCCGCCGCAAGCATTACACTTTCAAGCCGGCCGTTCTACAGAGCCTGTTCTACGCGCAAGCGGTTAATGAAGATTCTTTCCGCGCATTTTCTGACCTGCGCAATCACATCGAAACCTCCTACTGGTACCAGGCGGTCGGTATGCTGACCAGCGAGGATCACCAGGAGCTGCGCGGTCTTGTGGCGAAAGCCATGGAAAAACTGCACGGCACGCCGGTCCAAATCCCGCATCAAGAGCACCGCCAGCTTCACCTGACGATCTACAAGCGCCTGAATAATCCATTTGTGATGGGATTGTTGGAGGCATTCTGGGAAATGTATGAAGCCTACGGTCTTGGTTACTATACCGACCTGAATTACCAGGAACGCGTCTGGGATTACCACAAGCGCATGGTAGAGGCGATCTGCAGCCGCAACTTTAATGTTGGATATGACGCATTGACCGAACATATGGACCTGATCTTCCAACGAAATAAATCCATCCCGTACCATACGTTCGAGTAAAACAACCAACTGAGGAGCATCTATGTCACAAACTCTGTCAGGAACTGTTAGCGATCGTCGCGATGAGAAAGACAAGATCGTCAATGATTTTTGCATGACTTTCAGCACGGTCAATGGTTCCGGAAGCGCCACTGCAAATAACATCATCATGAGGTCGCTCTTCCGGATGGGCATTCCTGTTAACGGTAAGAACATCTTCCCCTCGAATATCCAGGGACTGCCGACCTGGTATTCTATCCGACTGAGCAAGGATGGGTACCTGGCCCGGGTTGAGATGGACGATATTGTCGTGGCGATGAATCCGGCGACGATCGCTTCCGAAATCGAATTTCTCAAACCCGGCGGGGTGATCTTTTATGCCGATGATTTCCGCCTGGACACAGAGCGCGAGGATCTCATCGCCTATCCGATGCCGGTCAAGAAACTGGTCAAAGACGCCGAAGTGCCGTCCAACTTGCGCGATTATGTCGCTAACATGGTCTATGTTGGCGCGGTCGCTCAGATGATCGGCATCGATTTCGACATCATCTACAACAGCCTGGATGTACATTTCAAGGGCAAGAAGAAAGCCATAGATTCAAACTGGACCATCATTAAAGCCGCCGCGGATTGGACGGCCGAAAACCTGGAAAAGCGAGATCCTTATTACGTCGAGCGCATGCCAGACCTGGCTGATTACATTATGGTCGACGGCAACACCGCCTCTGCGCTCGGCGCCATCTACGGCGGCGTGCAGTTCACCGCATGGTACCCGATTACGCCCGCCTCCAGTCTGGCTGAGGCGCTTTTGGAATACTTACCCAAACTGCGCACTGATCCAGAGACCGGCAAGGCGACCTACGCGATCGTCCAATCTGAGGATGAGCTGGCAGCAGCCGGTATGGCCCTCGGCGCGGGTTGGGCTGGCCTGCGGTCGATGACCTCCACCTCCGGACCGGGTTTATCGCTGATGGCGGAATACCTTGGGCTGGCCTACTATGCGGAAGTTCCGCTGGTCATCTGGGATGTGCAGCGCGTCGGACCATCGACCGGTCTGCCAACCCGTACCGCTCAGGGAGATTTGACCTTTGCCAACTTCATCAGTCATGGTGATACGCAATACGTAATCATTCTGCCCGGCGACGTCAGCGAATGCTTTAAATTCGGCTGGCAATCCTTTGATATCGCCGAACGGCTGCAAACTCCGGTCATCATCCTGACCGACCTTGACCTGGGGATGAACATCCACATGACACCCGCTTTCGAATACCCCGACCGACCCATGGATCGCGGTAAAGTGTTGTGGGAGGAAGACCTGGAGAAAATCATCGCCGAAAAGGGGAACTGGGGACGCTACCTCGACGCAGACGGTGACGGCATCCCCTACCGCACGATCCCGGGCAACCGCCATCCTGCAAGTGGTTATTTCGCCCGCGGCACCGGTCATGACGAGTATACCCGCTATTCCGAAGACCCCCAGGTCTGGGAAGAGGGACTGGAGCGTCTGAAGCGAAAGATCGAGGACAACAAATCGATTCTGCCCGCGCCGGTCGTCCGCCGCAAACAGGACGCCAGGGTGGGGATGATTGGTTTTGGATCGACCGACCCGGCGATTCAGGAAGCGCAGGATCTGCTGGCAGCCCAGGGCATCCAGACCAGCTATATGCGCATCCGCTCGCTGCCGTTCAGTGAGGATGTGCGCGCTTTTCTGGAGGATTTTGAGCGCATCTACGTCGTCGAGCTTAATCGAGATGGGCAGATGAAACAGCTCTTGACGATGTATTTTTCCGAATATGGCTCAAAGTTACGCCAGGTTTCGCACCTGGATGGCATGCCGCTGACGGCGCGCTGGGTTTTTGAACGGATCACAACCATAGAGGAGGCTAACTGATGGCTACTCAGGCACCTGTGACCAGTCCGGCGAACGTCAATCTGGCAGGTTTATCCCGCAACGACTACCGCGGGCTGCCAAGCACGCTCTGCCAGGGCTGCGGTCATAATTCAATATCCAACCAGATTGTTTCGGCGCTGTACGAGCTCGACGTCGTGCCCGAGAATGTGATTAAATTCTCCGGCATCGGCTGTTCGAGTAAAAGCCCGACCTATTTCCTCAGCCGCTCGTTTGGTTTCAACGGTTTACATGGGCGCATGCCTTCGCTTGCACTGGGCGCGCTCTTTGCAGATACCTCGCTCAAGGGCATCGGTGTGAGCGGCGACGGCGACACGGCCAGCATCGGCCTGGGGCAGTTCAAGCACCTCATCCGCCGCAATCTACCCATGGTGTACATTGTCGAAAACAACGGCGTCTACGGCCTGACCAAAGGTCAGTTTTCCGCCACTGCGGAGCAGGGGCTGGAATTGAAGAAGCAGGGGCGCAACCCTTACTTCCCGGTCGATATCTGCATGGAGGCGATCGTAGCAAAGGCGACTTTCGTCGCCCGTTCTTTCGCCGGGGATCCCAAGCAGGTCAAGGAGATTCTCAAGGCGGCGATCAGCCACAACGGCATCGCTGTCATCGATATCATCAGCCCTTGTGTTACCTTCCATAACCAAGATGAGTCCTTGCACTCCTACAGCTGGGGTAAGGAGCATGAGATGCCCCTGCATGATATCTCTTTTGTGCCTGCACGGGACGAAATTTCGATCGAAGATTTTGAGGAAGGAACCATCCGCGAGGTCACTCTGCACGATGGCGCGAAAATTATTTTGAAGAAGGTGGATAAAGATTACGACCCGACCAACATCTTCGAGGCGCTGCGCCTGCTGGAAGAGGCTGAGCTGAACAACTGGCTGTTGACGGGCATCCTTTACATCGATACAGACAAACCAAATATGTTCGTCAATTACAACCTGGTCGATATCCCGCTGAACCGTTTGAGCGAGGAAAAACTGCGCCCGGCGTCTGAAACACTGGTTGAAATAAACCGCCAGATGGCGATCTAAAAGTGTCTGGTTCCCCGGAAATTAACCCCACCACGTGCGCATTATCGCGCGGGATGGGGTTTTTGTATTCGCACTAACACGCGGGCAACCGGATTATTCTCCTGTCGCGATCGGGTGTTTAGGATCGCGGATCCACTCGCTCCACGATCCGACGTACAGCCTGGCGCCGTAAAGCCCTGCGATTTCCATCGCCAACAGGTGATGGCAGGATGTCACCCCCGAGCCGCAATAGACGATGAGATGGTCTGGGGGCAGGTCACCGGCGATGGCTTCGAATGCTTGCCGGAGGATTTCGGCGGGCAGAAAGTAACCATCGTCGGAGATGTTTTCGCCGTGAAAGCGGTTGACTGCGCCCGGGATATGCCCTGCAACCGGGTCAATCGGCTCCTGCTCGCCGCGGAAGCGTTCGGGGGCGCGCGCGTCGATCAACACAAAGGACGGATCCTGCAGCAGCAGTTCCAACTCGCGGGTGGTGATCCACTGGTTCGGGTCGGGGTATCCCTCGAAGAGAGCAGGTTTATTACTTTCAACACCCTCCGCGAGCGGGTAGCCAGCCGCGATCCAGGCAGGCAGCCCGCCGTCGAGCACTGCGACAGTGTCGTGCCCATATGTCCGCAGCAGCCACCACAAACGCCCCGCAAATGCTCCGGAATTGTGGTCATAGATAACGACCGTCGTGCGCAGATCTATCCCCCAACTTTCAAGCTTGCGGATGAAGTCTTCTGGATTTGGCAGGGGATGGCGTCCGGTCTGCTCAACGACCGGCCCGGACAGGTCTTTGTTCAGGTCGGCGTATACTGCGCCAGGGATATGGCCGCGGCGGTATTCTTCAAAGCCCCAGGCGGGGTTGGCCAGGTCAAAGCGGCAATCCACAAATACCCAGCGGGAATCGTTGATATGGTTGTAAGCTTCTTTGGCCGAGATAATAGTCGATCTACTTCGCATAGCTATCATTATCTTCTATCGCGGTTTGCATTTTTTGTCTGCGCTGGCGATCCTCACGCGATTTTCGGTGCGTAATTGCCAGCCGGATGCGCACCTGGCGTTCACGGGAAAGCGGGTAAAACCAGGCAGCAATAATTGCGGCGATCAGGAATAATACCACCATCGGGCCGGTCAGCAGGCGGATACCGAGCAAGGCGGTGCTGGACTGTGAGAATATGAGAGCGCCTTCGGGCGGGGTCTGGTAGCCAAACCAGCCGAGCACCTGCAGGGCGATGAAAATCGCCAGGGCGCTGCTTAACTTCCGCATGAAGTTGATCGCACCGTAGTACATGCCTTCATGGCGGGTGCGGGTGCGCAGTTCGTCCCAGTCAATCACATCCGGGAAAATGGCCTCCGGCATTATGTGGGCGGTTGAAACGCTGAAACCGGCAAAGAACGAAAACAGCAGGACGAGATTGAATTGACCGGGCTGTAGGAGGAAGATCAGCGTCTGTACCACAATCCAGAAAGACATCCCGCCAATGTATGCTGAACGCTTGCTGAACCTGCGCGCCACCAGATTCCACAAGGGGATCGAGAGGGTTGCTACGAGCATGATGATGCCAAGGACCGCGGATTCAAGGGCAAGTTTCTGCCCGAAAAGATTGGCTTTCGCCAGCATATCTCCCTGCGCGATCCAGTAGAGCAGGTAATATGGGATCATCATCGCGACCACGTCGAACGAGATCCAATTGATCACGTAGATGGTGGTCACATAGCGGAATGGAATGTTCTCCCACAGCAACCTGACCGTTTTCAGGAAGGGGATTTTTTCGTTTTGCTCCAATGGAGGGACTTCGCGTTCACGGATGGTGAAGAACAGCAGCATGAACGGGATCACCGCAAGAATCCCAAACATTCCCGCCACAAGAAGGTAACCGCGCTGCTGACTCAAACCGGCGTTGATGGCCATATCGATGATCGTCGGCGCAGCCACAACGGTGGTTAAAGTTGCAGCCAGATTGAAAAACATGCGATAGCTGGTCAATGAGGTGCGTTCATCGTAGCCGGGAGCGATCTCCGGCGTCAGGGCGAGGTATGGCACGGTAACCAGCGTTTGGATCGTGTCGGAGAACATATACGCCAGCGTGACGGTAAGCATCAGAAGCCACTGGCTCTCCCACGGCGGCGCCCACCAGAGGACAAGAAAAGCCAGACCGAACGGGATTGAGAACAAAATGAAGAACGGCCGCCGTCTGCCCCAGCGCGAGCGAACGTTGTCGCTCAAGGTGCCGATCAGCGGATCGTTGACGGCGTCCCAGAGGATGGCGATCAACGCGGCAAAGGAAGCCAGGCGCGGATCGAGGCCGACCGTGTCGGTCAGGAAAATGGCGTAAAAAATCTGCCGCAGCGAGTTAAAACTCGCTTTGCCCCAATCACCAGAGCCGTAAATGATTTTTTGCCAGCGTGAAATCGGTTTTCCGACGTCAGATGATCCTTCAGCAGCAGATAAATAAGATGCCATGATCCCTCTAAGGTTACTTACAATTCGATCAACATTAACTCAGAGAAAGGAAGTAGGTGCGGTGGGTTTTGTAGAATTTCACTCCGGCGGTTTCCAGGTCGGATTTGCTTTTCAGATTGCGCACATCGACCTGGACAAAATCGCCAAATTCAGCACCGAAAGCCCGCAGCGATCTTTCCAGTTCGACGTACAGCAGGATGTTCGCCCCACGCCCCTGATACTGTGGCAGCAGCCCGACTCCGTTGAAGTCCAGTTTCTTGGTCGTTTTCATCTCCCTCAAAATCGTGATCCAGCCAAAAGGCCATAAACGCCCTTTCGTTTTTTGCAGGGCGGGGCAGATATTCGGGTAAACCAGTAAAAATCCGGCGATCTGGTCGTCTTTGAGGATGATCTTGATCAGGCGCGGATCGGCTACCCGATCGATGTTTTTCGCCATCAATTGAAATTCTTCATCCGTGCTTGGGTAGTAATTCGGATTATCCTTGAACGCTTCGTGATGAACCCGGTTCACCATTGGGATCCACTTGCGAATCTCAGCCTTGCTCTTGAATTTAATCACCTGAAAATTGCCAGTGTCCTTGATTTTATCGGCGGCCGCGAACATTTTTTCCGGCAGGCGTGCGCTCGCGTCGAGATAACCGGAGAGATGATCGGTGTAATACTGGAATCCGAATTGGGTGACCAGTTTATCGTAATATGGATAATTGTAAGGGATGCCGAGCGCGGGCAGCTTATCGAATCCCTCGATCAGGATGCCGAAGCCGTTCGAGCGGACAAACCCCTTCGGGCCGAGTATGCTGTCCAGACCCTGCGCCCTGGCCCAATCGACTCCAGCCTGGAGGATCATATTGCTGGCTTGAAGGTCGTCGACCGTATCGTAATAATAAAAGAATGCAACCTTCTCCTGATGGTAGTCGCAGTAGTTCTTATTCTGCAGCATGGTAAGGCGGGCGAGAACCTCGCCTTCACTTTCGACGATGAAGAAATCAGCGGTGGAGTGCTTATAAAAGGGATGCTTTCGGCGATTCATCACAAATTCCATGTCGCCCTGGATGGGCGGCACCCAATATGGGCTGTCTTTATATAGCCGGAAGGGAAAATGGATGAATTTTTTACGGTCTTGGCGATTATCGGTATCAAGTTTGCGCACTTGCATGATGTCGACTCCTCTGTGCGATTATTTTTTACCGAAGTTTTTCAGGCAATTTTCCAGTTTATCCTTTCGGTATCATTCACCGACGGTGTGCAGCAGGGCGAAATTCGGCGGCCGCAGCGAGCCGACCGGAAAACCGCAGATGACGACCACCTGATCGCCGGCCTGAATTGGCGTGGAGGAGAGCAGGGCGGCGTCCACGCTGGCGATCATGGTTTCGACTGTCGAGGCATATGGCACCAGATAGGGGATCACACCCCAATACAGGCTGATTCGCCGGTAGGTCTCAATTTCCGGCGTGAAGGCCATGATCGGAATCTGGGGCCTGGATTTGGACATGTACAGCGAAGTTTTACCGGTCTGGGTGAACACGGCGATGGCCGCCACGCCGCGATCCTTGGCCAGTTCATTCGCGGCACGGGTGATGGCGAAGGCCGCGTCCTGGGCGGCCTCTTCGGGATTGCGGGCGTAATGACCCCAGGCGGCGGTGTTGGCTTCGGCTTCGCGGATGATGGCATCCATCATCTTCACACTTTCCAGCGGATAATTACCGCTGGCGGTTTCTCCCGAGAGCATCAGCGCATCGCTGCCGTCAAACACGGCGTTAGCCACGTCGGATGCCTCGGCGCGGGTCGGGCGTGGATTGTGGATCATCGAATCCAGCATCTGCGTGGCGGTGATGACGACCTTGGCGTGCTTGTTTGCCATCTCGATGATCTGCTTCTGGATGATTGGTACGGAGGCCGGAGAGGTTTCCACGCCGAGGTCGCCCCTGGCGACCATAACGCCGTCAGCGGCATGGATGATCTCGTGGAGGTTTTCGATTGCCTCAGGCCGCTCGAGCTTGGCGATCACCGGCAGCCTGGATTGCTGGGGCGCTATGTTGCGCACAGCAGCGCGCACGGTATCGATGTCCTCGGCGCGATGAACAAAGCTGATGGCGACCATGTCGACGCCCTGCTTTAGCCCAAATTCGAGGTCGCTGCGGTCTTTGTCGGTAAAAGATGGAATGCCAAGCGCCGCCCCGGGCAGGTTGACGCCCTTGTTGGAGGTCAGTTTGCCTCCGAGCACTACCCGGGCGGTGACTGCTTCACCCTCAACGTTGACGACCTCCAGCTCAAGATGACCGTCGTCGAGCAGGATGCGGTTGCCCGAGGTCACGCCTCGGGCAAGGTTGGGCACATCCATGGGGATTATAGTAACATCCTTGCCGGCGTCCCCGTTCGCGGAAGTGGCTGCCGGGGGTGTCAGAATCACCTGTTGGTCGGCTTTGAGCAGAATGCCCTCGTCAGGCAGCTTGCCGACGCGCAGCTTGGGACCCTGCAAGTCCTGCAGGATGGTAACCGGCTTGCCCAGCTCGTCGGACAGCTTGCGGATCGATGCGATCATCGCGGCGTGCATCTCATGGCTGCCGTGGGAGAAGTTGAGTCGGGCGACGTCCACGCCGGCCTCCATCAGCGCGCGTAAAGTGGGCTCATCGCTGCTGGCCGGTCCGATTGTGGCGACGATCTTGGCTCTTCGATAGGTCATACAGGTCAACGTTCCTGTCTTTAGGCTTTGTTCAACTAATTATATAGTCAAATGTCAATAATCTTTTGACTTGACACCGACCAGCCATCCCATGGCTGGGCAATCTACCAACATTCTTTTGCCACCGCGAGACATCTGGCCGGTTCCTGCGGGCGGCCAGGAGGATCGTCCTGGGCGACAGGAGCAAACCTGCGCTGCGCCTGCGGTGTTTCACCCTTTCAGGCGTCCCTGATGGGATAGCAGTGGTTAATCCAATTCAGCCAGGCAGTGGTTAAACAGCGACCTCAAAAGGCTGTTCCTTTTGAGGTCGCTGGATGCGTAAAAAATCCTCTATAGCTCAGACGCCAACTTACACGGATAATTTACTTCTTTGCGGATGTTTTCCGGTCAGTTCACATCTGGGTCAGTACTTCGTAGATCTTTGGCATTGCCCAGTCAATGACCGCCCGCTGCAGAATCAGCGGCGGGGCGAAGCGGATCACGTGCTGGTGAGTCTCCTTCGCCAGGATTCCTCGCGGCTGCAGCGCTTCGCAGAAACGGCGGGCGCCGCCTGCTTCCGGCTTTAATTCGACGCCGATGAGCAGGCCTTTCCCGCGCACCTCTCTGATGTTTCGGGTCGGGATCTCAGAGAGTCGTTCCATGAAGTATTCGCCCATCTGCGCGGCGTTTTCCACCAGGTTTTCGTCGACGATCACCTTGAGCGCCTCGCGGGCGATGGCGCAGGCGAGCGGATTGCCGCCAAATGTCGAGCCGTGCTCGCCGGGAACGAACAGCTTCATGACCGGCTCATCAGCCAGCACGGCCGAGATGGGATAAAAACCGCCCGACAGCGCCTTGCCGATGATCGTCATATCCGGGCGGACGCCCTCGTGTTCGCAAGCGAAGAGCTTGCCGGTGCGCCCCAACCCGGTTTGAATCTCGTCTGCAATGAGCAGGATGTTATGCTGTTTGCACAGCTGGCTGACTTGCTTGAGATAGCCTTCCGGCGGGATAATCACCCCGCCTTCACCCTGGATCGGCTCAAGCATGACTGCGGCGGTGTTGGCGCTGATGGCGCTTTCGATGGCTTTGGCGTCACCGTAGGGCACCACTGTGAAGCCGGGGGTAAATGGACCAAACGCATCTTTATAGAGCGGTTCGGTGGAGAAGGAAATGATCGAAATTGTTCGGCCGTGGAAGTTGCCGCTGGCGACAATGATGTCAGCCTGATAAAGCGGCACGCCCTTGACCTCGTACGCCCATTTACGCGCCAGCTTGACCGCCGTCTCGACTGCTTCCGCGCCGCTGTTCATCGGCAGCGACATATCATAGCCAGTTAATTCGGCTAATTCTTTGTAAAAAAGTGGCAGCTGGTCGTTGCGAAAGGCGCGAGAGGTGAGGGTGATCTTCTCGGCTTGTTTACGCATCGCCTCGAGGATGCGCGGATGGACGTGGCCCTGATTTAAGGCTGAATAAGCGCTCAGACAGTCGAAGTAGCGGTTGCCCTCTACGTCGTATACCCAGACTCCTTCGCCGCGCTCCAGGACGACATCCAGCGGGTGGTAGTTGTGCGCACCGTAGCGATCTTCTATCCCGATATAATCGTCGGTCAGCATGTCACCTCAACTTCCTTGGTTCCTAAACGAGCATACGCACGAGAATCGCCTTTTGGGCATGCATTCGATTGTGTGCCTGTGGGAACAGCCGGGAATGCGGCCCGTCGGCTACCTCGTCAGTGATTTCTTGCCCGCGGTGAGCGGGAAGGCAGTGCAGAACAATTACATCCTTGCGAGCCTCCGATACCAGCCTGGCGTTGACCTGCAGCGGCGGGAAGACGGCCTCGCGTTTCTTGGCTTCGGCTTCCTGCCCCATGGACGTCCAGGTGTCAGTGTAGATGACGTGAGCGTCCTTGACCGCCAGGTGCGGGTCGCGCAGGAAGTTCAATTTTGAGCCGCTCTCGGCGGCAATATTTTTTGCGATCTCGATCGACCTGGGAGTCAAATCGTACCCTTCTGGCGAGGCGATGGTAAAGTGCGCGCCCAGCTTGGCGCAGAGGTGCATCAAGGATACTGCCACGTTGTTGCCGTCGCCGACATAGGTCACGTTCAGGCCTTTGAGCGAGCCGAACTCCTCCTGGATGGTAAGCGCGTCTGCCATGGCCTGACAGGGGTGGTTGTAATCGCTCAGTCCGTTGATCACCGAAACGCTCGACCATTTGGCCAGCTGCAGTACATGGTCGTGATCGAAGACGCGCGCCATGATTGCATCGACGTAGCCGGCAAGGACGCGGGCGATGTCCGCGATCGATTCGCGCTGACCCAGGCCGATCTCGCTAGGGGAGAGGTAGAGCGCATCGCCGCCCAGATGGCGCATGGCCATGTCAAAACTGACCCGCGTGCGCAGGCTGGGCTTTTGGAAAATCATTGCCAGGACTTTCCCTTTCAGTAGCGGTTGATTTCCCCCCGATTTCAACTCGGCTTTCAACCGCACGGCCAGGTCGAGCATATCCTGGACTTCAACAGCAGTGTAGTCAGATACGGCGAGAAAGTCTTTTTTCATATATACTCCTGTTTGCTACGTTGATCTGATTGTTTATCGAGAGTAGTATAACATAAGGGTAGAGAAGGTAAAGGGAGCCAAGAATGAACGGCCTGGTGGGCACCTGATGAAACCTGCTCAAGGGCTGTGTTCTGATGGTTTTTCGGGAATAAACCGGTCAAGAGGATGATGTGTAAAATCCACAATCCCGATGGAATGTACCCGTGAGGTGGAAGGTATTCACCGCGTATTTATCCATGGGAATCGGAGATACTGCTCTCTTCCGATTGACTTGTTTATGGGCTGATTGTAGAATTTAATAATATCCGGTAAACATAGACGCTTTTTATAGTTTTCACGATCGAGGGATAATCCTATGAATCTGGGAATTTTAAAGATCCGCTTTCCGGATGGAACCAGCAGTGATTTTCCGATTCAATCAGCATCATTTTCAGTGGGTCGGGCGCCGGACAATGATCTGGTGATCAACCATCCATCGGTTTCGAGGAAACATGCGCGCCTAAAAATTGAGGGGAAAACGTTGAGCATCGAAGATCTGGATTCGGCCAATGGATCCTTCCTTGGCACGACGCCGATCCCTGCCAATGTGGTGACTGCGGTACCCAGGGGTGTTAAGCTGGTCCTCGGCGAGGTTGGAGTGGAATACGTCCCGCCGGCGCCGGTTGAACAGGTGATGCACGAGCCGACCGTCATGGCGCCGCGTCAACCACCTCCGGCGGCGACGCCAACCCCGCCGCCGAAACCTCCGGTCGAGCCCAGGCCGCAGCCCAGGCCCGCTGCGCCCCCGCCCCCTCCACCGCAAAAGACCATCCTTCTGAGGTTAAGCGGACCGGATGATCCGGTTGTGCCAGGCAACGCCACCATTGCCCAGGTGACCGTGCAGAATCTCGGCTCGATCGTCGATGAGGTGCGCGTGCGCGTCACCGGAGTTCCGGAGGACTGGGTGCGTCTGAGCAAGGACAGTTTGCGCCTGCTGCCGAATGCGCAGGAGCAGGTGATCATCACCTTTCAACCTCCCCGCCGTTACAACGCGGTCGCCTGGAAATATCCCTTCGAAGTGGTGGCCACCTCGCGCGAGTACCATACCGGCGAGACAGTTAAAGGCACGCTCGATGTGCTGTCTTTCGTCGATTTCAACTTGGAGTTGAAACCGGTGCGCTCAAGGAGGGAATTTTCGCTGGTCGCCCGCAACATGGGCAACGTGCCGGTGACGTACTCCTTCTTTGCGATGGATGATGAAGCCGCCATGGAGTATTCGCTCAGCCAGCCGGCAGTCACGCTGCGCCCCGGGCAGATCGAATCCATCCAATTGCGGGTGAACACCAGACGCGGCTTTCGCGCAGGCGGGCGGCAGTATTTGCCCTTCACCGTCATCGGCAGACCCGGCCAGGAGGGCAAGGAAGTCAAGGCGGTTGGTCAGCTTTCCTTACGGCTTGGCATCCCCGCCTGGCTGATCTCGCTGCTAATCCTGCTGATCACCGGGTTGATCGTCGGGGCAGGTGCCACCTATCTCAAGCTCTGCCCGACCAAATGGCCGAACGGCCCGTTCTGCCCGGCCAGCGACCGCCCGGTGATCAATGCGTTTCTCGTTTCAGAGGATGAGGTGGCGCCGGGCACAACCATAACGCTTGGCTGGGACGTGAGCGGGGCCGACCAGGTGCAGATCAGCGGACCGGTGCAAAACACAGTCGAAGGCACAGCGACGATGGTATATGAAGTGACCAGCCCGGTGACGTTTACCTTGCGGGCGACCAATTACGCCGGCACGGTAGAGCAGTCGATCGCGATCAAGGTCAAGGGCTCGCCGCCGCTGATCGAATCGTTCACGTCCGATCCTGGCGCGGTCATCCGCGGGCAAACCGAGAAGGTGCTGCTGAGCTGGGTCGTCCAGGGCGTGACGTCTGTCAGCATTATCGGCGTGCCGCAGCAGAACCTCAACGCCGTTGGCAGCGTCGAAGTCAACGCCCCGGCGGATAGCATGACCTACCGGTTGGTGGCCAAGAATGAATACGGCGAGGTTTCGCAGGAGCTTTCCCTGGTGGTTTCGGACGCCGGCTGCATCATCGCCAATCCGTCGGATGCCATCGAGGTCATGCGCGAAGGACCACACCCGAGCAATCCGGAGATCGTCATCCTGACCAACGGTGAAACGGTCGAGCCGGTCGGCAGGAATTCGACCGTCACCTGGTTGTTAATTCAAGCGCGTAACAAGGAAGGCTGGGTGATGGCAGACCACGTCTCCTGCGCCGCGGGCAGCTTCACCACCTTCCCGACCATCAACCCGGCCAACATCCCCACTCCCATTCCAACCGCGACGGTGACCATCACCCCGACGCCTTCGATCACACCGACCGGGAAACCGATGGTGCCTGGAGGGATCCTTCGCACCAAATTTTACGGCCCGATCTATTTTATTTCCTCATCGACGCCCACGCCCTGAGATAGAACAAATCGATGAAAGCGCGGTTTTCCAGGTATGTTTGGATTGTCTTGGGTTATAACCTGGCGGTCATCCTATGGGGCGCCTATGTGCGCGCGACCGGATCTGGCGCCGGCTGTGGCGCGCACTGGCCGCTCTGTCAGGGCGTGGTTGTCCCGCGTTCGCCTGAGGCGGAAACCATAATCGAGCTAAGCCACCGCCTGTCGAGTGGATTGGTGCTGATCTTTGCGCTGATTCTGGTGCTCTGGGCTTTCCGTGTCTATCCCAGGGGCAGCTATTTGCGCAAATCCGCCGCATGGACAATGGGATTCACTCTTAGCGAAGCGCTGGTCGGTGCAGGACTGGTGCTGTTCGGGCTGACCGGGCAGGATGACTCGGCCGCCAGGGCATTTTCGATCGCCGTTCACCTGGTCAATACTTTTCTGCTCCTGGCAGCCATCAGCCTGACGGCCTGGTGGTCCTCCCGCGGCGAGCCGGAGAGATTAGCCTGGCGGCGCGAGGCATGGCTGGCGCTTATCGCGCTGGTCGGGACGGTTTTCATCGGCGTCAGCGGCGCGATCACGGCGCTGGGAGATACGCTCTTCCCGGCGGATTCGTTCGCCCAGGGATTCGTTCAGGATTTTTCGCCAACAGCTCACTTTCTCGTCCGTCTGCGCATCTATCACCCACTGGTCGCAGTGATCGTCAGCGGCTACATCCTCATCTGTCTGCGCCGGATGAGGCAGGAAGGCTGGGGCGCCCGCACTGAGATTACCACCCTGTTGATCATCCTGATCATCCTCCAGCTGGTCGCAGGCGCGGTCAACGTCGTCCTGCTCGCTCCGGTCTGGATGCAACTGGTTCACCTGCTGCTGGCAGATCTGGTCTGGATCAGCCTGATCCTGACCGGTGGATTATTGATTTCTTCGCCGCGTCTGCCTGTCGACCGCTTTCTTCACCAGCCGGTCGAAGAGGATGTAAAAGAATTTCCGGCCTAGGATCTTTTCGGCGAGATAGAGCTGTCTGGTCGTGCTGCCAATAGGTATGAAATATATACCCCTGCGTAAACCTCTGAGGATCTCCTTCGCGGTCTGTTCCGGTTTGTATTTACCGATCGTGCCGCTGATCATGCGAGTGATGGCAGGCTTGTAGCGCGTGTCATAAGCAAGCTGCGGCGTATCCGTATCCGGCGGCATGATCAGAGACACCTGAATGCCTCTGGGCTTTAACTCCATGCGCAATGCCTCGGAAAGCCCGTTAACGGCGAATTTCGAGGCGCCGTACGCCGTATAGCCGTAAATATTGAAGTATCCCGCAACCGAAGAGATGTTGGCAATGATACCGGAACCGCGTTCGATCATCCCGGGCAGCACTGACCGGATGGAATTCAACGTACCGAAATAGTTGACCTCCATATTCCAGCGGAAGATGGAATCGTCCAGCTTGAGAAATTCACCCGGGCGGGTGACCCCGGCGCTGTTGATCAGGATGTCAGGCACGCCGTAGGTCTGGGTGAGCTGATTCACCGCCGCCTTGATGAGGTCGGGCTTGGTCACGTCGGAAGAAAAGGCGGATACAAAATGACCGGGGATGATGTTCTTTTCGATCTCCAGGCGCGCTTTTTCCAGCGTTTCTTCGGTGCGGGCGGTGATAGCGATGTTAGCCCCCAAAGCTGCCAGCTGGCAGGCGAGCGCCAGCCCAATCCCGGAAGATCCGCCGGTGATCAGGACGAATTTATCTCGATAGAATTGTTCCATACGGGACTTTTTTTCACTGTGGATTTAATGTCCACAGGTGGAGCAGTTGCCGCCGGAGCAGCTGCTGCAACCAGGAGAGCCGGATGCGATCGAATGACCTTCTGAACTGGCGAAAAAAACCGACAGGGTGCGCTTTGTGTTCTTGCTCAGGCAGTTTTTGCAGGAAATCGGCGCGTCAGCGTCCTTCATCGAGCGGAAGGCATCAAACTTAACCCCGCAATCGCTGCACAGATACTCATAGATGGGCATCGTTTTTCTCCGAGGATTGACCCTCTGCATTGTATCCGGATTGATTCTTCTGGTCAATAGGATTGTTAAGCGTGCCGCCGGCGAAGCGTAAGATGTAGACTGCGACGCCAAATGCGATGGCTGCGTTCAACGAGCGCTTAAAACCCAGCATGGGAATCCATAGCTGCTGGTCAGCCAGGGCAAGGATACCCGGGTCGATCCCGCTGATTTCGCTGCCGATTACCAGCGCGGCAGGGGCAGTCAACGGCAGCTTGACAGCATCGAAGATGGAGATGGAGCCTTCGCCTATCTCGAGCGCCAGAATGTGCGTACCGGCTGACTTCAGCGTTTGAACCGCCTCGACTCCGTTGGGGTGGTAACTCCATTCTACGACGTGCTCGGCGCCAAGCGATGTTTTGGCGACCTTGGGCTGAGTCGGCAATGGGGTGATGCCGCACAGGTGCAGGCGGCGCAGTCCTGCACCGTCGGCGGTGCGGAACATGGCGCCAACATTGAAGCTCGAGCGGATGTTGTCGAGCACCGCATCGAATACTGGCAGGCCTGCGGTTTCCAGGCGCGGATTGACGGCGAGTACGTCCTGCGCAGCAGGGACGATTTGCAGCGGCGATTTACAGCGTGGGCAGGCAGCCAGGCGCCTGCGCTCCAATTGGGGGGGGAAGCGCAGCCGGCAGAGGGGATTGCTGCATTGGTAGAAGCGGGGTCTGTTCAAGGGATAAACCGTAGCGAAATGGGATAAGCGCTTATGAAAAAATCAGCCTGGTTCTGGTGATGCGCGCCTGCGCTGGCTCCAGGCCGAGTTCTAGCAGGACCTCGTCAGGCCGCCCGGTGGCGCCCTCGCGGGCAGACAGGCGCATCGCCAGGCGCGGCCAACGCGATTCGTCTCGCTGATCGAGGGAGAGACCCTCGATCAGCGGGCGCAGGTCGTAGGACTTCTTGCGGCGCTGGCGTGGAAGCTCCGATGCATCCAGGAGGAGTTGCATCCGGGCTGGCAGGTCTGCGCTGGCTTTGGGCTCGAGCAGCTCGACCGCATACTCCGCGGAGACGACCAGGCTTTGCAGCGCAGGTGCATTGAGCGGTATCGATTCCACCGAGCGGATGTCGATGCCTGGCTGGGGGGTGTTCAGCAGGGCGCGAGTCAATTCCTGAGCTCCAATCAAATCGTCATCCAGCCAGATGTCGACGATCTCGACGCCGCTGAGAAAGCCGAGCGGCAGCGGGCAGGCTTGCTGGATTTTCGCCTGAGGGTGAAATCCTTGCGAATAGGCGACTTGCAGCGCCGCCCTGCGCAGGTAGCGTTCCCAGACCTTCTGCATGTCCAGGTTGCCAGTGTAGCGCAACGCGTCCATCTTGGCGTAATTGATGCGGAAACGCTGCATGCTTATCCCTCTCCAATGGGCGTTAGGGTGCGGGCCGTATGGCGCGGCACCTCGGGGCATTTCCAGATGTCGCCGGGGTGCTCACGGCGGACACGGGCGAACGCTGGCAGAATGCCGCAGCCGTGGCAGTGTTTCCGGCAGTCCTCTCTCAAGATCCCGGACTGGCTGTTAAGGTACTCCTTGAGGAGGTAGGATTTGCGCACCGCCGGATCAATGTGCTCCCAGGGAAAAACCTCATCTTCAGCGCGCTTGCGGTGAGTATAAAAACCTGGATCGAGGCCTGCTGCGGCGAAGGCGTCCAGCCAGAGCTCGTAATTGAAAAAATCCTGCCAGGCGTCGAATTTTGCGCCCCTGCGCCAGGCTTCATGGATGACATGCGCCAGGCGGCGGTCGCCGCGCGAAAGCCAGGCTTCAAACATCGTATCTCTGTGATCGGTCCAGGTCATTCTTAAACCAGGGCCGCGCAGCTCGCAGCGCAGCAGGTTGAGTTTGGCCTCGATCTGTTCCATACTATCGCAGGGCGCCCACTGAAAGGGTGTGTGCGGCTTGGGGACGAAGGTACTCACGCCGGCGTGCAGCGTGGCGCGCTTGCCGATCATTTTACGTCCTTCGGCGATGACCGCCTTGCACAGGTCGGCGATCGCCTGGACGTCCTCGAGTGTTTCGGAGGGATGCCCGATCATGAAGTAGAGCTTGATATTGTTCCAGCCGCGGGAATAGATGGCGCGGGCGGTTTCCAGCAGCTGCTCACCGGCGATGGGCTTGTTGATGATGTTGCGCATGCGTTCGGTGGCAGCCTCGGGCGCAAGGGTAAAGCCGCCCTGGCGCGAGCCGCGTAATTTCTCCATCAGATCAATGGAAAAGGATTCGATCCGCAGGGAGGGCAGGGAGATCACCAGCCGCTGTTGGGTGGCCTGCTGGCTGATCTGCTCGACCAACTCAAGTATTTTCGTATAGTCAGAGGAGGATAGCGAGAGCAGGGCGACTTCCTCGTAGCCGGTGTTCTTCAGCGCCTGGCTGACAGCCGAGAGGATTTCCTCCACCGGGCGCTCGCGTACCGGACGGTTGACCATGCCGGCGTGGCAGAAACGGCAGCCGCGCGTGCATCCGCGCATGATCTCGACCGAAACACGGTTGTGCACCACGTCGATGGACGGGACGATCGGGCGGGTTGGAGGCGGCGGCAGCGTTGCCAGGATGCGTTTGGTGATCTTTTTAGGCGCCCCCGGGACCAGCGGCCTGTGCTGTGATAGCCGTCCGTCAGGGTGGTATTCCGGCTCGTAAAGGGAAGGCACGTACACGCCCGGGATGCCTGCCAGGCGGATTAGCAGATCGCGGCGCGGCTGCCCTGCTTGCTTCCAGGCGGCGACTGCGTCGATCATCTCGTGAATCAATTCCTCGCCCTCGCCAATGCCAAACGCATCGATGAAGGGCGCCATGGGTTCGGGGTTATAGACGGCGTGACCGCCGGCGATGACCACCGGCTGGTCATCGCTGCGCTGACTGGAGAACAGCGGGATGCGGCTCAGGTCGAGCAGGCTGAGCGTGTTGGTGTACAGCGATTCATACGGCAGGGTGACGGCGAGGACGTCGAAATCGGCGACCGGGCGATGACTTTCGAGGGAGTAGAGCGGCAGCGATTCTTTGCGCATAGCCGTCTCCATGTCCCCCCAGGGCAGGTAGACCCGCTCCGCCAGGACATCGCTGCGCGCGTTGAGCGATTCATAAAAGATCGCCAGACCTAAATTCGGCAAGCCGATGTCGTAGATATCCGGGAATGCCAGCGCAACTCGCAGAGGGATCGACTGCCAATCTTTGACGATCTGGTTCAGCTCACCGCCAGTATACCTGCCCGGTTTTTGTACGGTTGGCAGGATCCGCTCCAGGCGGCGTTCGATTTCACTCGGTTCCAAAAGAGTTCCTTAGGGTAGAGGATTGGACCGAAAGAGGTAACTTCACCTTAATCGGAGTGATCGAGGTTAATTTTACCTTACTTTTACTGAGCGGCTCAGAGTCCTTTGTACGCGCCGCCGTCCACGGTGAGCATCACCCCGGTGATGTAGCTGGCCGCTGGTGAGACCAGGAACACTGCCGCACGGGCAAATTCCTCCGGCAGCGCCATCCGCCCGAGGGCGGTTTCCTTCGCCTGCTTTTCCATTTCGTATTCAATACTGGTCTGATTCACTGAAGCACGGCTGGCCATCAGCTCGGTGACGCGCTCGGTAGCCGTCCAGCCTGGCAGAATCGAATTGAAACGGATACCCTGACCGCCCAGCTCGAGCGCCAGGCTCTTGGTCAGCCCGACCGTAGCGGCGCGAATGCTGTTAGAGAGCACCAGATTGGGGATAGGCTGTTTGACCGAGTAGGAGGTGAGGGTCAAAACTGCCGCGGAAGCGGACTTGAGCAGGTACGGCAGCGCCGCCCGGATCATGCGCACGTGGCTGAGAAAGGTCAAATCGACCGCCTTCTGCCAGTCCTGGTCGTTGAAAGAGTCAAATTTGCCGGCCGGTGGGCCGCCGGAATTGGTGATCAGGATGTCGATCCCACCGAAATGCACCGCGGTTTGATCGATCAGCCCCTGGACATCCTCCGCGTTGGTAACGTCTCCCGCGGCTATGAAGACATCCTGCCCGCAATGGTCTTTAATCATGCGGGCAGCCTCCGTCAGTTTAGCTTCGTTCCTGGCGTTGATCGCGACGTGCGCGCCTTCTTCTGCGAGCAGCAGGGCCGCGGCGAAACCCAGCCCGCGGCTCGCTCCGCTCACCACGGCTACTTTTCCTCTCAATCCTAAGTCCATTCGTCCTCCTGTCAGATATTTTCGATGCGGAAATCGATTATTTCCAGATCGGGAAAATGGGTGGGAATGAATTCCAGGACGCGCTGCAACACCCGATGGGCGTGACCGTTATCGCTGCTGACCAGTGCACAGCCGAGCAAAACCTCCTGCCAGATATCATTCAGGCCAATTTCCGCCACAGAAACGTTGAACTCTCTGTGGATGCGGCTGAGCAGCGGCTTTATTCTACTGCGCTTGTCTTTAAGCGAATGGCAGCAGGCTAGATGCAGGTGGATGGTGAGCAGCGCGACGGTCATGGCATATCTGAATGAAGATAATTTACCTGATCCCATCAGGCGCGTCAAGCGCTTTGCATTATAAATGGCACTTGCGTAAAGTACATCCGTTGAGTACAATCCCCCCAATTGTGTATGAGGACATAGCAGATGACGGACATTGAGATCGAGTATCAGGAAACGCTGGACTATTTGTACAGCTTCGTCGATTACAGCCTGACTCGTAATTTGCGCTATTCGTCTGAGAAATTCGACCTGGGACGTATGCGCGCCCTGATGGAAGATTTAGGCGATCCACACAGGCAGTATCCGGTCGTGCACATCGCCGGCACGAAGGGTAAAGGTTCGACAGCCGCGATGGTTGCCAGCGTGCTGCAGGCAGCTGGATACAAGGTCGGGTTTTATACCTCTCCACATTTGATCGATTTCGTCGAACGGATCCAAATCAACCGCGAGCCGATATCCCATGCTGATTTAGCCCGCACAGTGAACCAGATCAAGCCCTCGGTCGAACGGATCGAGCGCCTGACGACTTTCGAACTGACCACTTCAGCCGCATTTTTATACTTCTGTCATGAAAAAGTTGACATAGCGGTGGTCGAGGTCGGGCTTGGTGGACGATTGGATGCGACCAACGTGGTTGATCCTTTGCTCGCGGTAATCACCTCTTTATCGCTCGACCACACCAGTGTGCTCGGTAATACCCTGGAGAAAATTGCCATCGAAAAGGGCGGCATCATCAAGCCTGGTAGACCGGTGATCGTGTCGCCCCAAAAAGAAGAAGCCCTGGCGGCCCTGCAGCAGATTGCGAGAAAGCGTAAATCTGCCTATATCCAAATTGGCAGCGATTATACATATCAGCAGATCAGTCATGGCTATGATGGACAGATCATCCGGGTGCGAAAGAACACAGAACCGCCTTCTGATTGGGTAGAACTGTGTATCCCTCTGCTCGGAGAGCATCAGGTGGAGAATGCCGCCGCGGCTTATGCCACGGTCAGCGAACTGGAAAAAATGGGCTATCACATCGGAGTGGATGCGATCTCTGCAGGTTTTTCCAGTGTTGTTTGGCCGGGGCGCTTCGAGATCATCTCGCGCGAGCCCTTCGTTGTTCTGGATTCGGCGCACAACCGCGATTCTGCTGAAAAACTGCGGAGGGCTGTCGATGAATATTTCCCCGGCGAAAAAATCGTGCTGCTCTTCGGCGCCTCTGAGGATAAAGACGTCTCCGGCATGTTTTCTGAACTGCTGCCGAGGATCGATCGGATTATCCTGACCCAGTCGGTGCATCCGCGCGCGCTGGACGCGGATAAACTGCTTGAACTGGCAGCGCCTTACGGAAACCCTGCCGAAGCGGTCGTCCCGCTTGAGAATGCCGTCACCCGCGCATTGGACCTTGCCAGCGAAGGGCGGCTCATCCTGGTGACCGGCAGCCTGTTTATCGTCGCCGGTGTCCGGCAGGAATTCGAGAGGAGATTCCGTCCGGTACTGCAATAATCCTGCGATAATTACTGTGTTATTTTGCATTATCTTACGCCTGGGAAGGTTCCATGAAAAAGGATGACTGGTTTCCGCGTGAAACCGACGGTGAGGAGTTCAGTTCCTCTCTTCATCAGCGCACAGAAGAGCTTTACCGCGTGCCTGATGCTGAGCCGGATGAGAACGGCTTGATTACATGCTCTGCCATGGTGATGCGAGATATCGTCGTTTTTCCGCGCATGGTATCGCCAATTTTTGTTGTGCCAGGAGCGAACCTGCTGGCGATTCAGGAAGCGCAATACAACGACGAGACCATGATCGCGCTGGTGATGAAGGATCCTGAGGTCGAAAATCCGGCGCCAGACGATTTCCTGCCGATCGGCATCGAAATCGCCGTAGGCCGGCTGTTGAACATCCCGGATGGCAACAACTCAGCGCTGATACAGGGGCGGCGCAGGCTCGAGATTGTCGAATTCCTGCAAACGGATCCCTTCTACCGGGTCAGTGCGCGCCTGATCGAAGAGCCGACCAGCGTCGAACGGAAAACCGAAGCGCTGATGCGCACCACGCGTGATTTGTTCGAGCGCTGCGTCCAACTTGACCGCAGTTTGCCGGAAGAGGCGCATCTGTTTTCGATGAACATTCACGAGCCAGGCTGGCTGGCTGACATGGTCGCGACCGCCATTTCGCTGCCGTTCCACGAGCGCCAATCGCTGTTGATGCTGATCAATCCAGCCGAGCGCTTGAAGCGGGTCAACTGGCTGCTGGCTCAGGAACTGGATGTGCTCCAACTGGAAGACGAGATCCAAAACCGGGTGCAAAGCGAGGTCGACCGCAGCCAGCGCGAGTTTTACCTGCGCGAGCAGATGAAAGCCATCCAGACCGAACTTGGCGAGGGGGATATCTTCACTCGCGAATTGACCGATCTGCGCGAAAAACTGCTGTCCGCAAAAATCCCGGATGAGGTTCGCGTGGTAGCCTTGAAAGAAGTGGACCGGCTGGCTCAAATGCCCGCCATGGCGCCGGAAGTTGGCATCATCCGAACATACCTGGATTGGATTCTGGAGCTGCCCTGGTCGGAGTCGACCGAGGACAACCTGGACGTTGTTCACGCCGCCAGGGTCTTCGACCAGTACCACTACGGGCTTGGCAAGGCAAAAGATCGTATCCTCGAATACATCGCCGTGCGCAGTCTGAAGCCGAAGCGCCAGCGCCAGCCGATTCTGTGCTTCGTGGGCGCGCCCGGGACGGGCAAAACCTCGCTGGGACGCTCGATCGCCGAGGCACTGGGTCGCAAGTTCGTCCGCGTTTCGCTGGGCGGCGTGAGGGATGAGGCTGAAATCCGCGGTCACCGGCGGACGTACATCGGGGCACTGCCGGGGAGAATTTTACAGACGATGAAGCGGGCGGGCACGGTCAACCCGTTGTTCATGCTGGATGAGATCGACAAACTGGGTGCAGATTTCCGCGGCGATCCCTCTGCGGCGCTGCTCGAGGTGCTCGATCCTGAACAAAACCATTCGTTCTCCGATCATTATCTGGAACTGCCTTACGACCTCTCCAAAGTGATGTTTATCACCACTGCAAACACCCTTGGCAGCATCCCGCCGGCGCTGCTCGATCGCATGGAAACGATCGAATTTCCCGGGTACATCGAGGAGGAAAAGCTGGAGATTGCCAAGCGTTTCCTTGTTCCAAGGCAGATGGAGGAGAGCGGGCTGGAGCCAGGCGAAATCCATTTCGATGATGCCACCATCCGCCGATTGATTCGCGAATACACCTACGAAGCCGGGGTGCGCAACCTGGAGCGCGAGATCGGCAGAATGTGCCGCAAGGTTGCCCGCTTGAAGTCAGAAAAAAAGAAATATCCTACCCGGTTGGTGCCGGCGTCGGTCGAGAAGCTGCTCGGTCCGCCGCAATTTTTCATGACCGAGGCGGAGCGGGTCGATGAGATAGGCGTCGCAACAGCCATTGCCTGGACGGAAAACGGCGGCGAAATTATGCCGGTGGAGGTGCTAATTCTGGAAGGCAAGGGCACCCTGCAGATTACAGGCCAGATAGGCGACGTGATGCAGGAATCGGCGCAAGCGGCGCTTTCCTATCTCAAGTCGCGCGCGCGCGAATTCGACATCGATCCGGAGGTTTTCGAGCGGCTGGATATCCACATCCACATTCCGGAAGGCGCCATCCCCAAGGATGGACCAAGCGCGGGCATCACGATCGCCACGGCGCTCTTTTCCGCTTTCAGCGAGAGGCCAGTTTCCAAAGAGGTTGGCATGACCGGTGAAATTACGCTGCGCGGAAAGGTTTTACCGGTTGGCGGAGTGCGCGAGAAGGTACTGGCGGCGCACCGCGCCGGACTGAAAACGGTTATCCTGCCGGAGAGAAACCTGAAGGACCTGATCGAATTACCCAAGAAAGCCCGCCAGGACCTGAAAATCGTGCCGGTCACTCACCTCGACCAGGTTCTAAAACTGGCGCTTATGGAAAAACCAGAAAAATCCGCCGCAAGCAGGACGAGCCGGGTAAAAGCGGTTAAAGAAAAAGTGGCATCTAAGAATAAGGATGCAGAAGCGACGACTGAAACGAAAGCTGCTGAGGAATAAAATGGAAAAACTGGGCGCGATACGCAGCCCAGTTTTTGTAAACGGCTGAATTTAGCAATCAGAGGAGCGGAGAATTACTCTTCAGGGACTGGGGATGGCGGGGGGGTGGGATTCGTCTCTCCGCGCAACGCAACAACTCCATTGCGCACCTGGGTGAGGATCTTTTCGAGTTCCTCCTCGAGCCTGGTCAGGGTCTCGACCACGTATTCATCCGCTTCGCGTTTGGTGAATTCCATCTCGCTGCGCGACTGCTGGACGATCTGCTCGGCGCGCGCCTGGGCGGCCTGGATGATGGCATCCCGCTCGACGTACTGGTCGGCTTTTTCACGCGCCAGCGAGAGAGTGCGATTGGCTTCCTCCTGCGCCTGTGCCAGGATGCGGTCCTTCTGGGCCAGGATTTGCTGTGCTTTCTTGATTTCTTCGGGGATGGACACGCGCATCTGGTCGATCAAATCGAGCATGCGGTCTTCATCCACAATGACTGAATGAGTGAACCAGATGGGGCGGCTTTCGTTGAACAGTTCTTCAAGCCGGTCTACAAGGTGCAGGATGTCCATACTCTCCTCCGAACAATTCTCTTTCAAATCAGGTGCAAGGATCAGACCAGGTGATTCGTTCCATTAATGCTAATCTCGCAGGTAGGTGGGCTGGACAACTTGCTGTCCATCCCCCAGCTCAAGAAACCTTTTTTTTAATGCGTCGACCACGTGCGGCGGCACCATGCTGCTTACATCTCCGCCAAGCGAGGCGATTTCGCGCACCGTGGAGGATGATAGAAAGGTGTTATCCTCATGGGTCATGAAGGCAATCATCTCGATTTCCGGGTAGATACGCTGGTTCGTTAAAGCCATGCGGAATTCGTGTTCGAAATCGGAAAAGACGCGCAGACCACGGATGAGCACCAGCGCCCCCACATCCCGGACGAACTTGGCGGTCAATCCGCTGTAACCGACGATGATAAATTTCGATTGCCCTTCGAAGGTTTGCTGCACGAGCTGTAGCCGTTCCTCCGGTGAAAAGAGCAGGTTCTTGAGGGGTTTATCGTAGACGCCGATAATCACCTCATCGAACAGGCGGGCGGCTCGCTGGGCGATATCCACATGTCCGTAATGGATCGGATCGAACGTGCCTGGGAAGACAGCCTTTACCATGTCACCTACCCCTCAGCTGATATCGCCTGCACCTTCACCCCAGAAGCGCCGCACAGCCTGCAACAGCGGCTGATGGTCTGGAGCGGACAGGTCAGGGTCTTGATCGAAAAGGGTCTGTGCCAGACGGCGGGCCTTCTCGATCAGGCGGATGTTCAATATATTAGCCATACGCAGCTCAGAAAAGCCTGCCTGGCGAGTGCCAAGGAAATCGCCTGGGCCGCGCTGTTCCAGGTCGCGTTCGGCGAGGACAAAGCCGTCGCTGGTTTCGACCATTGCCGCCAGGCGCTGATTCTCGAGCGCATCCTCATTTTCAGGAATAAGCATGCAGTAGGATTTTGCCACACCGCGCCCAACCCTGCCGCGAAACTGGTGCAGCTGCGCCAGGCCAAATCGATTGGCGCCCTCGACCAGCATGACCGTTGCATTGGGCACGTCCACACCGACCTCAATCACGGAGGTTGACACAAGAATATCGAACTCACCGTCTCTGAAGGCGGTCATGACCTGATCTTTTTCTTCAGGCTTCATCCGCCCGTGGAGCAGCCCCACGCGGTATTTCAGAAAGACCTCTTTTTGCAGGCGTTCCTGCTCTTCCACAGCCGCCAGGATGTCGCCGCTTTCACCCTGTTCGACCAGCGGATAGACGATAAAAACCTGGTGACCTGAGTCGATCTGGCTGCGGGTGAAGGTGTAGATCCGTTCGCGTTCAAGCGGGGGGACGACATGTGTTTCGATCGGCTGACGCCCGGGCGGCATTTCGTCGATGATCGAAACGTCCAGATCGCCGTACAGGGTCAAGGCGAGAGAGCGCGGGATCGGAGTGGCGGTCATCACCAGCAGGTGCGGGTTTTGACCTTTGGCGCGCAGCGTCGCGCGCTGTTCAACCCCAAAGCGGTGCTGCTCGTCGATGACGGCCAGTTGCAGATTCTGGAATTCGACCGGATCCTCGAGCAGCGCATGTGTGCCAATTACGAGTTTGACTGAACCGTCGCTCAAGCCCGCGCGGATTTCCTGCTTTTGGGCCTCAGGTGTCGCGCCGATCAATAACCGGATCTCCGGCTCTCTCAACGGTGCGTTCTGGTCCTCTTCAGCGCTCAACAGCCCGATCAGGCTGCGGTAATGCTGTTCGGCAAGGATGCTGGTCGGGGCGATCAATGCAGACTGCGCGCCGTGGCGGGCGACCATTGCGACGGCCAGCGCTGCCACAACGGTTTTTCCTGAGCCGACGTCACCCTGAAGCAGCCGGTTCATCGGTTTTCCGGAGCTCATATCAGCGCAAATCTGCCCGATAACAGTCAACTGAGCTTTCGTTAGCGGATAGGGCAGTCTGGCTTTCTGCGCTTCCAGCCAGTCCTGCGGAGTATCGATGATAGCTGCGCTGAGTGCCTGCCAGCTGCGCTTCTGACGCAAGACGCCTAACTGCAGCAGGAAGATTTCATCAAAGGCCAGGCGGCCGCGGGCAGCTTTAAGTCTTTCCTCGCTGTCCGGAAAATGGACCTGAAGTAGCGCCTCAGGGAGCGGGAGAATGTCCGCTTCCTTGACAATTTGGGTTGGCAAATGGTCAGGCACGCGCGGAGCCCAAAAGGTGACAGTCTGGTGCATCAACCGGCGCAGATTCTTCTGGGTCACCTTGGCAGTCAGCGGGTAAACCGGCACGATACGCGAGGTGTGCAAGTGTTCCTGCTCAAGCAATTCCCAGTCTGGATTGTTCATGCACAATCGCCCGAGATACATATCGACTTTACCTGAGGCGACCAGCTGAACGCCGGGGTGGATCGACCTTTCCAGCCAGGGTTGGTTGAACCAGCTTAACCGCAGGACGCCGGTGTTATCGCTGATGACTGCCTCGAGGATGGTCATTTTTCCGCCCTTGATGGTGCGGTTGAAAACCGATTTGACCATTCCGATCACGGACAATTCGTCCCCGTATTCAAGGTGGTTGATGGTTTTCAGGTGAGAATAATCATCGTATCTGCGCGGGAAATAGTAAAGCAGATCTTCGAGTGTGCGCAAGCCCAGGTGCTCGAGGGTTTGAGCGGTTTTTGGGCCAATCCTTGGCAACACTGTCAGGTCAGCGCTCAAGGCGGAGACAGACGGGGCTGAATCCTTTTTCGACGGGGTGCGCTCTCTTAAGGCAGTATCCTGAACTGGACGTTGCCGGTGCTCGCTCTTGCGTAGCGGGGGTGCAATTTTCTCTGCCTCTACGACGGTGCTTGAATCGACCGAGATAGTCTGGATGAAGGCAACCAGATCGCTAATCGCTCGCTGCCGTTCAGAGACATCCAGACCGGGATAGGCGGTCAACTGATCGCACACTTCATGGATTAACTCATCGGGTAGATTGGACTCCCTGGCGTCCACCTCCCAGGAAGGGATTATTTTATCCAATCCCCCAACCACTGCCCGATTATCATACCCACGTTCGGATTCTAACTTTAAAAATTTCAATAATTTTTCTGTTGGCGATGGCATAGGATTATTTTATCCTATTTTGACTGAGAGAACACATCAGACCAGAGCGGCATTTCGCACTTGGCCCCGAGGGATGCCGGGCTCCGCTCGAAGAATGAATTAATCGATATTCTCGACGATGATCAATCCGAGCAGGCGCGGCCCAAATACAACCGCCAGCGGGGTGTTCAGGTTGTGCTCGCTGTAGGATGTGTTCGGGTGCATCTCCAGTAGGAGCTGTCGCATCGCGCGCGTTTCCGTGATCAGCGGGGGAACGCTCTGGATAAAGGAGATATGGCGTATATTCTCGAATTCTTCCAAAAACTCAGCAAAAAAATCGAGGGTTGCCCGGTAGTTGCGCATTTTCTCGAGCGCGGTCAGACGGTCCTCTTCCAGGGTGTAAACCGGCAAGAAGTTGAGCATTTCGCCCACCAACGCCTGGGCGCGGTCGACGATGCCTGCATGATGCAAATAGCTCAATCCGGGTGCGCAAAAGACCGTATAGGTGTGGGGAACCTGACTGCGGATAATACGCTCGGCATCAGTGGCGCTGGCGCCTCGCTTGATCGCTTCCGCGGCGATCTGGACGAGGGTGCCCAAACCGGCCGAAGTGGTTTGCGAGTTGATCACCTGGATCGACAGGCTGCCTTTCAGAGCTGACGCAGCCGCTACCGCGTTCTGATACGCTCCCGACAAGGCTGAGGCCTGCAGGATGACCAGGATCTCGTAGTAATCCTGCCCAAGGATGTTGAACCATTGGATAAATTTGTTTTCGTCCGGGGGGAGCAACCTGGGATTCAATGTTTTATCCGCTGATTGCGGCAGGCCGCTGATTTTAACGTCCTTACCTTCCGGATAACGAATGCCGGACAGCTCAACGTCGTAGTGGATCAGCCTGACGAGCTCCTGTCCGGGGAAAGAATGATACGGAAACTGGGCTGAATTATCGGTCAGAATGCAGGCGCGAGGCATATTTGGTCATTCGATCGAGATGATCAATTGGTAGTGTGGTTGTTCGCCATCATGCAGTTCGATCTCATGCCGGGGATACTTAGCCCTAATCTTATCCACCAGCTGGTTGACTTCGTTCTTGGTGATGTTCTCGCCATAGAAGAGCGTGATGCGCTCGCGGTCCTGGGTGCCGGCTACTTCGAGCAGGCCAAGGCAGGCATCGTCGATCTTCTCGGCTGCTTTGACCAGATTTCCGTTTAGAAGGGCGATCACCTGCCCCTGGGCAACCTTCACGCCGTTGATTTGCACAGACCGAGTGGCGGTCGTGATCTCGCCCGCTTCAACCTCCGAAAGCGATTCCTCCATCTCCTCAGCGATTTGATCCAGATCGCCTTCCGGATTATGGCGGAGCAGGGCGTTCAATCCCTGCGGGATGTTTTTGGAGTGGATGACTTTTACTTTTTTGACGGTCAGCTGAGCGGCATTTTCGGCCGCAAGGACGATATTCTTATTGTTCGGAAGGATGATGACACGATCGGTAGGCAGATTTTCGAAGGCTTTCAGGATTTCTTCCGTGCTTGGATTCATCGTTTGACCGCCATCGACAATGGCGGCCACCCCCAAACTGGCGAAGATGCGCGAAAGTCCTACGCCCGGAGAAACCGCGATGACAGCAATCTCTCCGGGTTCCACTTGATGGAGCGCATATCTGGATGCTTTATCCCCCTCCATGGTTTCCATCTGGGCGATCAAGTTTTCCATCGCCACTTTCGTGATCGTGCCGAGGCCCATTGTGTAGTCGATCGGTTTGTATCGATTTTCAGTCGGCACATGGATGTGCATGCGGTACATGCCGTCGCCCTCACCGAGTTGAATGGAGGTGCCCATCTCAGACAGATCGGTGTAAAATTTTTCCAGGTCGAGCGCAGTTTCCGGCCTGAAATCGATGACGACCTCGTAGTCCTGTCCCGGCTCGATCTCGCTCAAGGCTTCCTCCAGGTGCATCTCTGCCAACGGTTGGATTGCTGCGGCGGCCGATTCGATCGGCATGCCTTTCAAGAAGCGCAACATACCTTCGAGGATAAAAAACAATCCTTTTCCACCTGAGTCGACCACGCCTGCCTGCTTGAGGATGGAAAGCAGTTCAGGTGTCTTCTGAACTGACAGATCGGCAGCCGCGACTAGGGATTCCAGCCAGTCCAATGACAGCGGTTTGCCTTTTAGGTCGTCCGCGGCGGCGGCGATATCCTTTGCAACAGTTAAAATGGTGCCCTCAACCGGGCGGACAACCCCTTTATAAGCGGTGTTTTTACTTTCGTTCAGGGCGGTGATAAGCAATTCACCGTCGAGCAGTTCTATGTTATCCAGCGTGCGGGAGAATCCGCGCAATAATTGCGAGAGGATGACGCCGGAGTTGCCGCGCGCGCCCATCAAAGCCCCCTGAGCTACCGCATGAGCTACCTTCCCAACGTTATTTTCCCCCGAATGGAGCACTTCGTTGTATGCAGCCTGCATGGTCAATACCATGTTTGTGCCGGTATCCCCGTCCGGCACAGGGAAAACGTTGAGGGAATTAACCAGCTGTTGATTGGCTTTCAACCATGTCATCCCTGCCTCGATCAGAGCCTTCAAACCCTGACCGTCTAATTTCCCGGAATTCGCAATTTCGCGTCCGTCCACATAACGTGGAAAATTCACATCACTGGCCATAAAGCTCCTAAAAGGGGGTAATGCCCTAGTCTGTATCGCTGATTCTGAGTCCGCGCACATGCACGTTAACGCTTTTGACTGGCAGACCGATCGTTTTTTCAACCTGATAGCGGACCGTATCAGCCACGCTGGACGCCACCATTGTAATTCGAGTGCCGTACTCGACCACAACATAAAGGTCGATCGTGATCCCATCGGGGTGCAGCTCCACCTCCACCCCCTTCATTGGCTCTTTGACCAGCGCAAAGGCAATGCCTTCTGCCAGGTTTTTTGGAGCCAGGCCTACCACGCCGTAGGATTCCAGGGCTGCTTGATGGGCAATTGTGGCAATCGCACGGTGTGATATGAAGATGTTACCGAGGGGATTTGTATCTTTCATCTTCAATGTCCCTTTCAAAAATTAGAACAGTACGGATTGAAAAAAGATGCGCTTTGTGGTAAAATCTCACCTTGCGTGTGCGTTGAACAGCAGGATGAATTGAAAGGATGATCTACGATGGCAAAGTGTGAAAAGTGCGGCAAAACAACCACCTTCGGGCATAATCGCAGCTTCTCAATGCGGGCGACCAACCGCGTGTTTCGCCCTAATCTGCAGCGCGTTACTATCATCGAGAATGGCCGCAAGGTTCGAAAAGTTTTGTGCGCAAAGTGCATTCGTACATTAGTAAAGACCGTGTAACTGCATGATTGTATCAACAGTCGCGGCGATCGCCGCGATTTTTTATTTAACTACGCTCCGTAATGCTTGAAGACCGGCGGAGATCCCGCCGGGGTGTTTGAATACCGCCGTGGCGGCAACGATAGCGCGGGCCCCGGCTGAGTATACCGATTGAATGGTCTCTTCGGTGATGCCTCCATCCACTTCGATCATCGCTGCAGGATTGACCTGATCGAGCATACGACGCACCTCAGCGATCTTCGCCACGGTTTCAGGGATGAATTGCTGCCCGGAATAACCCGGATTGACTGTCATAACCAGGACATGATCCACGAACGACAGCACCGCGGAAATTGCAGATGCCGGAGTCCCCGGATTGAGGACAATCCCCGGATACGCGCCAAGGGAGCGGATGGCTTGAATGGTGCGCAGGACGTTCGGATTTCCTTCAATGTGAATGCTGATCCGGGTTGCCCCGGCCCGGGTAAAATCCTCGATAAAATTCTCCGGCTTTTCGATCATCAGATGGACGTCCAGCGGCAGCGCGCTGATCTGGCGGCAGGCAGCGACGATGAACGGTCCCATGGTGATGTTGGGGACGAAGTGCCCGTCCATCACATCCACGTGGATCCAATCGACGCCGCCCAGCTCAGCCTGACGGATCTGATTGCCAAGTTCACTGAAATCAGCGGTAAGAATCGATGCGGAGAGGAACAACTGGTCGGACATAAACCTCTTATGGTAAGGGTGGATTGAAATAAAACCAGATCCACAACCAGAACGGGATCAGCCCGCCGACGGCGATGATGGTCAAAAGGGCCAACCCAGTTGTGCCCCAGTCGATGTCGAGCGAGTGATCTTCTTCAACCGGTTCATCTTTATGGGCAGAGTAAGCTGGCTGTGGGGGAACCATGACGAACGGCTCGGTGCTGCGCTCGGCGTCAGGTGGCTCGATATCCGTCCGGGCCGGCTTCATCGCCGGCAGCTCACCGGACTCCAGGAAACTGCTCAGCACTCGGCTAAGCTGGTCGGCGGTTCGGTAGCGCGCAGAAGGCTCTTTCGAGAGAATTTTCAGGATGATCAGCTCAAGGGTTTCGGGGATCTCTGGGTTAAGCAACCGCGGCGGCACGGGTTGAACCTCGCGGTGGAGGCGGGCCAGCTCAGTCGGATCTTTGTGGTGGAATGGCAGCCGCCCGGTAACCAGCTCATACAGAACCACACCGAGCGAATAGACGTCAGAAGCGGGCGAAGGCGCAGCGCCGGCGGCTTGTTCAGGCGAAAAGTAGAGCGGAGAGCCCCAGACAATATCGTGCTGCTCATCCGGCATGATGGAAGCCATTGCGCGGGCGATTCCAAAATCGGTGACCTTCAAGCGCTGGTCCGGGGCGACGAGCATGTTATGCGGTTTGACGTCGCAGTGAACCAGGCCGGCGCGGTGCGCATAGCCAATCCCGGCTGCGGCCTGGATCATCAGGCGCACTGATTCGTCGATCGGCAGGCGGACTTTCTCCTTGAGGATCGTCTTAAGATCTGTGCCCGGCATGTATTCCATGACCAGGTAGAGCCGGTCAGAATCAAAGCCGAAATCGTGCACGGTGACAATGTTGGGATGGGAGAGGTTGGCGGCTGCGCGGGCTTCAAGCCGGAAGCGTTCGCGAAAGGCTTCGTTGCCCGAGTAGTCCTGGCGCAGCACTTTGATCGCGACCGGACGTTCGAGCATCAAATCTTTCGCTCGGTAGACAACCGCCATCCCGCCAGTTCCAATTTGTTGGAGCAGCTCGTAGCGGTTTCCCAGAATTGGCGGTTTGGTTTGTGACTCTTCCATAAGAGGGCGTTGGCTCATTATATCATACTGTCTTCGTCTGGATTTATTCATAATATAATTAGCTCAGGAGAGTGCGATGCCATCATTATTTCGCTATTTGAAGCATAAACCGCTTTCTGCGCTGCTCATTGCGCTTCCGTTGGCTTTTGTCGCGGAATGGCTGCACTGGGGCATGATCTATGTTTTTCTCTTCTCAGCGGCCGGGTTGGTTCCGTTGGCCGGATTGATCGGTGAAGGGACTGAAGCGCTGGCGGCTTACACTGGCCCAAAGATCGGCGGGCTGCTAAACGCCACGCTGGGAAACGCCGCCGAGCTAATTATCACCCTGGTTGCCATCCGCGCCGGACTGCTCGAACTGGTCAAGGCATCCATTACCGGATCGATCATCGGCAATCTGCTGCTGGTGTTGGGGGTTTCCATGTTCGCCGGCGGGATCAAGAACGGTCTGCAGCGCTTTGACCGACGCCAGTCTGGAAACCATGCAGTTTTGTTGACCCTGGCGATCGTGGCGTTGGTCATCCCGTCCCTGTTTGGCCATTCCATTGGGCCGGACGACAGCATTGAAGTCGAGGCGCTCAGTCTGGGTGTGGCTGTGGTGATGATTTTGCTGTATGTGTTTGGCCTGATCTACAGTTTACGCGCGCCCCACAGCCTGATCACTGTTGAGCCAGTTGAGATCAAATCGATAACACCGCACTGGAGTAAAACGAAGGCGTTTATCGTGCTGCTGCTGGCAACGGTCGGCGTGGTGCTGCTATCCGAGCTGCTGGTCGGATCGGTTGAACAGGTGATGGTCTCCTGGGGCGTCTCTGAATTCTTCCTTGGAATTATCTTGATCCCGCTGATTGGCAACGTCGCTGAGCACCTGGTTGCGGTGACCGTGGCAATGCGGAATCACATGGATTTGAGCGTCGAGATCGCGGTTTCCTCCAGCATTCAGATCGCGCTGTTTGTTGCTCCAGTGCTGGTATTCGTGAGCCTGTTGCTCGGACACCCGCTGACGTTGATGTTCAACCAGTTCGAGCTGCTGGCGCTTGGCGGCGGGATTCTGATCGCCTCTCAGGTTGCGGTCGACGGAGAATCGAACTGGCTGGAAGGCGCAGCTCTGATCGCTGTGTACATCATCCTGGCGATCGGGTTCTTCCTGCTGCCTTCGGTGAGCTGAGCGGCGATGAGAATGGCGAAGCGCAGGGTGTCCGGCTGGTTCTACCTGGCAGGTTTGCTGGCCGGGGTAGCTTTGTTTTCCATGCTCTGGATTCTGCTCTGGCTGGCGAAACCCGCCGCCGGGCCGCCCGTGCAGCCAACCGCGGTGATTACTGTGATCCTGGCGCCCACTTCCACGCCGACACTGTTGCCAGGTGAATCAGTTGCCCAGACCCCGACGCCGGAGGAGGGCATGGTGATCGGCGGTATTGGCAAAGGCTTATACGTTCAGATCTACGGAACGGGCGGAGACGGACTGCGCCTGCGCGGCAGCGCAAGTACTTCCGGCGAGATACGCTTCCTAGGTTATGAATCTGAGGTCTTCCTGGTCACAGACGGACCAAAAAATGCGGACGGTTATATCTGGTGGTATCTGACTGCGCCGTACGATGAATCGCGCAGCGGCTGGGCAGTCGCGGATTTTCTCAAGGTCATCGAGATCCAGCCTTGAGAAAGGGATTCAGGAACCCTGCTAATGGAAATCACCCCGCTCGGAATTTCTGCCGATCGCTCTACTAAAGTAGTGACCATTCGCTGGAAGGATGGGCATGTCAGCGATTACCCGTTCCAACTGCTGCGGGCGGCCTGTCCGTGCGCCGCCTGCCGCGGCGGGCATGAGAATATGCGCGCTGAGCCTGACGAGAGCGCTTTTTCGGCAGAATTGGGAGACACGCCTGCCACTCGTCTGCGCGGTATCAAGGGGATTGGCTCCTACGCCATCTCTGTCGAATGGGAGGATGGGCACAGCTACGGCATTTTCACATGGCGATTTTTACGGGCGCTGTGTCCGTGCCCTGTCTGCCGTCCGAAAGAATAAGCGCGGCGAACAATTATAAGCAGGTCAGCACTTAGAGATCGAAATACAATTGAATTTCGTACGGATGCGGGCGAACACGCACATCCTGGTCCTCGCAGCGTTTGTACTTGATCCAATCCTGAATCAACCCCTCGTTGAAAACGCCGCCGGCCAGCAGGAAGTCATGATCCGCTTCGAGCGCGGATAGGGCTTCTTCGAGGGAAGTGGGCAGGTTTTTGATCGCGGCGCGCTGATCGTCCGTCCAGGTAAAGATATCGTCGTCGATCGGACCAAAACCGGCTTTGCTAGGATCGATGCGGTTCTGGATCCCATCGATGCCGGCCATCAACATGGCGGCCATCGCCAGATACGGATTGCAGGTGGCGTCTGGCGGGCGAAATTCGAAGCGGACCATATCCTCATCGGTGGCATACTTCGGCACGCGGATGGCGGCGCTACGGTTGCCGCGTGAGAAAAAGCAATTTACCGGCGCCTCATACCCAGGCACCAGTCGTCGGTAGGAGTTGGTGGAAGGATTGGTGATAGCCAGCAGGGCTGGCGCGTGGCTTAGCATCCCGCCGATGTAGTGCAGCGCCGTCTGACTGAGCAGCGTCGGACTGCTGGGGTCATAGAACAGGTTTTTCCCTTGCCTGCGGAGCAGCTGGTGAAAGTGCATGCCGTTGCCTGCTTCGGCGAAGAGCGGCTTTGGCAGGAAGGTGGCAGTCTGTCCGGCGGCGACGGCGACCATCTTGGTCACATACTTGATGATCAAGACCGCATCGGCAGCAGGCAGTATTCCGATAAGGGGCGTTTCGATCTCGCACTGACCCGGTCCGCCAACCTCGTGATGGTGATATTTTACCGGGATGCCGATATCTTCGAGCGTTTCAACCATTTTGGATCTGAGATTGAACAACTGGTCGCGCGGGGGGATGGCGTGGTAACCGCCGTGCCGCGGGATGTAGTGCCCGTGCCCGCCCTGTGCGCCGTTCCAGTCGGCCTCGACCGAATCAAGGCGATAACTGGCCACGTTCATGCCGTTTTCGAACTGGACATTGTTGAACACGTAGAATTCGAATTCCGGCCCCCAGATGGATTCGTCGGCGATTTCTGCCGCGACCAGGAATTCCTCGGCGCGGCGGACGATTTCACGCGGATCGCGAAAGTGTTTCTGTTTGGTATCCGCCTCGTACGTGTTGCAGATAAAGCTCAGGGTGGGCGTTTCCCAGAATGGATCGATGAATCCGGTGCTCAGGTCGGGGATGAGGACCATATCGCCTGATTTCACGCTGCGGAATCCGACGCTTGAGCCGTCAAAACCAACGCCGGATGACATCAAAGCCGGCTCGAATTCACTGGCAGAGATGGTAACATGATGCCAGCGCCCCCAGAGATCGCTGAATTTCAAGTCAATCATCCGGATGTTATTATCCTGGACGAATCCGGCCGCCTCATCGAACTCTTTGAACATGACCCCTCCTATGGGTGAATAATGGTGACCAGCGAGATCACAGACGATCTGTCGAAAGGTGGTTGTATATTATTTTTTCCGCCGCCCCAACAAATAAGCGCCAATTCCAGCCAGTAATGCCAACATGCCGATTGCTGCTCCGGCCTGGATGACGGTTTTCGGCTCTACGCCTGGCAGAACGACCTCACCGTCGCCGTAGTGCTTAAAAAGCTGTCCCCAGGAGGTCTGCAGCGCCGCCTGTACGCGCTTGCGACCGACGAATGGATACCAGTAGACGTTGTGATAGAAATTGCTGGCGAAATAGCTCCAGGGGACGAGCGGAGATTGCAGCAAGAGTCTCTCGAAAGGCTTGAGCGGGCCGTGGTAGATCATTTTTTGTCCGCGGGAGGCGAAAGTGTCCTCCTGCTTAAAATTCCACGGCGGTTCCTGGTTGATGTCATAACCGACGATCTCGATCTGGTGCGGATCGGCAATGCCCAGGTCGTGCTCGTGAGCGATGCGTAGAAACGGGATGGACATTGGATCGAATCCTTGCAATTTGGCTGAGACCGCATCGATGGCGACCTGATCAGCGGAGGCGAGCAGAATGTTCTTTTCGTGCCAGCGCATCGCCCGTGGACCAGGGCCGTCACCGGCAAAGGTGCCGTCCATCACAGCGAAGATTCCCGGGTGGATTTCCTGCTGGATCATCAACAGGTCGACCAGTGTTTCATGGATTACCCTGTGAGTCCAGTGGCGGTTTCGGTGTAAAAGCCCGCCGAACGCGTTCTTCATCGCGCCGGTGATTGTGGTGAATACATGGGTTTTTACAGTGGGCAGTTGGACGATGTTCTTTCCGACCAGCGCCTTAGGGATGAAGACGCCATCGGGATAAATTTTATCCAGCACCAGAAATGGGCGTTGTTTGGGTTTATATTCCAACCATTCAAACTGTTCCTGGTAGAGGTATGTGCAGGGGAGGTTGTATTTATCCGTGACGAATTTGTGCTTATTGTTCACCTCACCGACGCTGGTATCGACGACGACGGTGTCGTTGTGAATGCCAACCAGGTCCTGGTAGCCGGCTTTTTGCAGCGCGAGGATCACGCCCTCTAACTGCCAGGGAGTCGATGAACAGGCGGGGTACCAGGTCTGCCATGAGATGTTGATTTTTAAGCCGGTGGGGATGCCTTTGGGCAGAGCTTTCTCAACACCTGCCAGTTTCATCAATATTTCGATATCAGCTAAAACCGTGGCGGGCGTGGTTTTCAGTACAGCGACAACGCCTTTGCCTGGATAATTGCTCATTTGCATCCTTCCGTGGAGTAGTTCGATGGTAACTTCGTGGGATATGGTTACCTGTTGATGATTTTAATCTATGCAGAGACCAGCGTCCAGTTGCATTTGGAAGGTATTCTCCGTATTTTTCGTCACAGATAGTTCAGAGCCGGATTGCAGTTGCAAAATGCAGGTTTACAGATATAATTTATGATGATTAGCGCTTGCCCTCCCATCGTAATAATCATTATATCCAGCCAGTTATTGAAAATTCATTGGTAATGTGAAGCTGTGAATGATATGGGGGAGGCAAGCAGTTTTTTGGAGGTGACTCTGGACACACACCGCATCACACAGAATACAGAAGGGGGAACTGGACCTTACAAACAGCTGCCTACGGGGTCTGTTCTAGTCGATCGATATCTCATTCAAGACGTAATCGGGATAGGCGGGATGGGTTCGGTCTACCGCGCCCGTGATCTACATTTCCCCAATGTTGTCAAACTGGTCGCGGTCAAAGAGATGATCAATCAGGCGCGCGATTCGATGGTCAGGCAAACGATCATCCAGAATTTCGAGCGTGAAGCTAACATCCTTGTCACCCTCAATCACAGTTCGATCCCCAAGATATTCGATTACTTTTCACACGAGGAAAGGTCGTACCTTGTCCTCGAGTACATTCATGGGAAAGACCTGGAAGCCATCTTGAGCGAAAACAACGCGCCGATGGAAGAAGAGCAGGTGGTGTCCTGGGCGATTGATATCTGTGATGTGCTCGACTACCTCCATAACCACAAGCCTGAGCCGATCATTTTTCGAGATATGAAACCCTCGAACGTCATGGTGAATCAAAGCGGCAGGATTGTCCTCATCGATTTCGGCATCGCCAAGATGTTCAGAATTGGCCAAAAGGGTACCATGATCGGCACCGAGGGCTATTCACCGCCGGAGCAGTATCGCGGAGAAGCCTCACCAGAGGCAGATATCTACGCGCTTGGGGCTACGATGCATCACGTCCTGACCAATCGCGACCCACGGATTGAGCCGCCTTTTTCCTTCACCGAACGACCCTTAAGGCAGATCAACCCGGCAGTATCGACTGAGATCGAGGCGATTGTCAACACCGCCTTGCAGTACAATCCATCGGACCGGTTCCGCAGCGCCAAACAGATGAAGGATGCTCTGGTAACCGCCGCAAAAAAGTCGGGGATGCTTTCACGATTCAGTGTGGCGACAGGGTCGCCAGAGCAAACGGTCAAACCCTTATGGGTTTTCAAGTGTGAAGACGAGGTACGCGGTTCACCGACCTATGAGGTTGGGACGATTTTCATTGGCTCGTATGACCGCAACTTGTATGCGCTCGACGCGGCCAACGGTGATTTTATGTGGAAATCACCAACCGATGGCGGCATCGTCACCAAGCCGGTTGTGACGCCTGAGCTGACCTTCGTTGGTTCGGAAGACGGCTATCTACACGCGATTCACACCCGCACAGGCAAGGGCGCCTGGACATTTGATGTGGGCAGCCCGATTCGCAGCTCTCCAAAGCTTGCGGAGGGTCATGTCATTTTTGGCGCGGACAACGGTTTTTTATATTGCGTGAATATCCTCTCGACCCGCCAAGCCTTCCGTTTTGATTCAGGTGAGTCCATTCGCTCCTCGCCCTTTGTGACGAGCGAATTTATTTACCTGGGGAACGAAGTCGGTGATTTTGTCTGCCTTGATTACCGCGGGCAGTCCAAATGGCATTTCCGGGCAAAGCGCGCTGTGACTTCATCACCGTTGGTTGCCCAGGGGATCGTATTTTTCACGTCGCTCGACTCGTCGATCTACGCGCTGGATGCAAAAAGCGGATGGGTGGTGTGGCGCTACCGGATGATGAAGGGCTCCGTTTCTTCTCCCTGCTGGGTCGGAAGCAATATTTATGTTGGTTCGGCTGACGGTAATATCTACTGTCTGGAGGCCGACAACGCCAAGGAGATCTGGAAGTTCCAGACCGGAAGTCAGGTCAGCGGATCCCCAGCCGCTTACCGGGATTGGATCTATTGCGGCACGGCGGACGGTACCATTTACTGCCTGGATCAACGCAACGGACGGGTGCGCTGGAAGTTCCTGACCGACGGCCCAATCACAGGTACGCCCCAGGTATATAATGATATGGTCTATTTCGGCTCGGCTGATCATATGGTGTATGCACTCAGCGCCTGATTCTCCGGGCAGCTGAGATTTATTATTGTGGGAGGTGGTCTTTGGGATTTTTTAAAAAGTGGTTTCGCAAAGAAAAAGAAGAGCCAAGAGAGTCTGCCAATGAAGTCAAGACCGCTCCCTTGAATGACGACCAACTCAATACGGTGTCTTCCCAGCCGGTACCGGGAAAGCCAGCGCATTTGCTGGTTGGCGCGGGCCAATCGGTTGGACGCCAGCGGGATCATAACGAAGACACATTGTACGCGATGAGTTCTGTATTATCGGATGGTTCCAATGAAATCCCCTTTGGCTTCTTCCTGATCGCCGATGGAATGGGCGGGTATGAGTACGGTGAAGTTGCCAGCAGTGTGGCCGCCCGCATTATGAGCGAACAGGTAGTCTCGAAGGTGTATCTACATCAAGTAGGTCTGGATAACCACCCGCCATCAGAAAGTCTGCAGGAGATCATGGAAGCCGGGGTGGCGAAGGCCCAGCAGGCCGTCCTCCGCCGGGCGCCAGGTGGGGGGACGACCCTGACCACGGCGTTGATCATCGGCGACCAGCTGACCATCACCCATGTCGGCGACAGCCGGGCATATTTCGTTTATCCGGATGGCCGCATGGAAATTCTCACCCAGGACCATTCGCTGGTCAAGCGGCTGGTCGACCTGGGCCAGATCACTGAGGAGGAGGCGGCAGTTCACCCACAGCGCAACGTCCTCTACCGCGCGCTTGGACAAGCTGAGCCTTTCCGACCGGATATTCAATCCATTCAGATTCCCCGCCCGATCTGTCTTCTATTATGCAGCGACGGTTTGTGGGGCGTGGTAAAAGAATCCGAAATGTTCCAGATTGTGCGCAGCGCGCGCAATCCCAGCGTAGCCTGTAAAAACCTTGTCGATGCCGCCAACGAAGCCGGCGGACCGGACAATATCAGCGTTGTTTTAGTTCAGTATATGTAGGGGCAACCTCGATAGCGTCCATGAAACAGAATTATTACAACATCCTGAAGCTGCCTGTAGATGCAACGCAGGAGGAAATCCGCAGCGCGTACTTCGAAGCTGCCAAGAAATATCACCCGGACGCCAATCAGGATGAAAGCACAATTCAGCAATTTGTCGAAATCCAGGAAGCTTACGACGTCCTGGTCAACGCTTACCGGCGGCAGGCTTATGACGACGCGCTGCCCGCGGTCGAAAAACAGAAACCGCCGGTTGAGTTGAGTGTACTATACAGCGAGCCTCCGCTTCGCTCGCTGGATGAGGAGCAGTTGATATATGTACTGCTTGAGCTGACAGGCGCGTCGATGGCGAATGAGAGCGAACTGCCGCGCATCAACATTTGCCTGATCATCGATACATCCAATTCCATGCGCGGAACACGACTTGAAATGGTAGTGGCGAACGTCCGCCATCTGCTGGAGAAACTGCACTCCAGCGACCTGATCTCTATTGTATCCTTCAATGACCGGGCCGAGGTCATAGTCCCCCCGACCGAAGCACGCGAACGGCTGAAGATCGAAAGCGCCCTGACCATGTTGACCCCGGTTGGCGCTACTGAAATTTATCAGGGATTGAAGCAAGGATTTGAGCTAATCCAATCGAATGTGAATGGAGATGCTCTCCGGCAGCTGATACTGATCACTGATGGTCATACCTACGGGGATGAAGTATCCTGTCTGAGCCTGGCTTCAGAGGCGCGCATGTCGGGAATTCCGATCAACGCGCTTGGCATCGGCGATGAGTGGAACGACGCCTTCCTGGATCGGCTGGCGGCCATAAGCGGTGGAAACGCCATCTATGTGCATAATTCGGAGGGGCTGTATCGCTTCATCGAAGATAAAATCATCGCGCTTAACATTACCTGCGCCAGACAGGTAAATTTTACCTACCAGCCCGCTGAAGGCATCGAACTGGCGTATGCCTTTAGGATTTATCCAGAAATTACTCCCCTGGAACCAGTATCGCCCTTGCCGCTGGGAAATCTGGAATGTGGCCGAAATACTAGTGTTGTATTAGAATTTAAGATAAGTCCAGGCGCGGTCGAGAATTCGAATATTCAGCTCGCCAAAGGGAAAATCCTGATGGATATTCCCGGAAGAATGATTCGGACAACGCGGTTCAACGTAGACCTCCATTGCGATTGGGGCAGCCCAGAGAGGGTATACCGGCCCCCGGCGGAGATCTTACAGGCTATGTCTAAATTGACATTGTATCGTCTGCAGGAGAAGGCTAAAATTGATGTGGCTGCCGGTAACATCCAGAAAGCCACCCGGCGGCTGCAGGCTTTAGCCTCCCATCTTATTGCTCAGGGCGATAAAGAGCTCGCCCAATCGGTGCTTCTCGAGGCTGATCATATTCAACGCAACCGGCAATACAGTAAAGAAGGCGATAAGAAAATCAAGTACGGAACGCGGTCCTTGCTGATGCTGCCGGGACCATATGAGGCTCGGGATGATAAGGTGTCCTAACTGCCAACACCAGGAGCTGGCCGGTGCGCTGTTTTGCAGCGAATGCGGGGCTCAATTGCGCGATTACGGCAAATTGAACACCCAGCCATTTATGCTCAAACCGGTCGATCCGACACTCGCGGATGAGGGGGTGCGGCACATGACCACAGCGGGCGCTCCGATGGAAGCAGCGGGGCTGCCAGTTGAGGATGTCGTCAGCGTATATGTAGTTGACGCCAAACGGACGATCCGCCTGAGCGGACTCTCGGAATATACGATCGGTCGGGTTTCGGAAGATCAACCGATCATCCCCGATATCGATTTAACCGAATTCGAAGCCTATATTCAGGGTGTTTCGCGGCTGCATGCCGCTTTGAAAGTAGGGCGGCAGCGGATATCGATCCGGGACCTTGACTCCTCGAACGGAACGCGAGTCAACGGGCAGCGTATTGTCCCTCACGTGGATTACCCATTAAAACAGGGCGATTCCGTGGCGCTTGGGAAGTTGGTCATCCAGATTTTTGTTTCCACCCCATGATCCAACTGGAGAATTGGAACAGTAACTATGCAAAGTGTAATCATCCACATGACAAATGAAGATCCTGTTCTTGGCGAGATCGACGATCTTCCCGCGACGACCGACAACATCATCACTGTGAAGAATCCCAGAAGACGGGACGGCAAGGATTTACATTATCTTGAACAGAATGTATCCATCGTCGTCTATCCGTTGGCAAGGATCAGCTTCATCGAAGTTTTGTCTGGCGGCGAAGACGAGGAAATCATCACCTTTGTAAGGGAGTAGCTCGAGTGTCTGACGAAAGCTTTAAGAATCGCGTCATTCTGGTAGTTGATGATGAAGTACGAATGGCGCGCTTTATCCGCTTGAATTTGGAACACGACGGTTTCCAGGTGGTCGAAGCCTTCCGCGGATTGGAGGCGGTGCAAAAGCTCCGCGATGCAATGCCGGATGTGATCATTCTCGATGTCATGTTGCCGGATTTGGACGGCTTCGAGGTGTTGAAGCTCATCCGCGAGATCAGTCAGGTGCCTGTAATCATGTTGACCGCCAGGGGCGAGGAAGATGACCGCGTCCGGGGTTTGGAACTCGGCGCGGACGATTACGTCACCAAGCCGTTCAGCCCGCGCGAGTTAGTCAGCCGGGTGCGGGCAGTTCTCCGACGGACGGAATCCGCCGGATTTGTGTCTCGCGACGTATTCCAGATCGATGATCGTTTGAAGATCGATTTTGGTCGGCGCGAAGTCTGGCTGGAAGGCAAGCTGATCAAGCTGCGACCGACTGAATACCGCCTGTTGTATCATCTTGTCCAGAATGCCGGCTGGGTGATGACCTATGACCAGCTGCTATCGAAAGTCTGGGGGTATGAATACCGTGACGAGCCGCATTACGTTCGACTTTATGTGAACTACCTGCGCCAAAAGCTGGAGGAGGATCCGGCGAATCCGATATATATCCTCACCGAACGCGGGGTTGGCTACCGCTTCATAGATTTCAACCGCTCTGCCAGCGAAAGCGCCGATTAAGTTCTAAATTTATAGATTTTTATCCATCGTTTGCATATTTCTGATGCGAACGAAGTATTAATTGAGGTAAAGAACGATCATTTCCTGTCAATCCCACCCGGATGTTACTTTACCTTTGCTTGTGCCCAGGAACCTGCGAACGCCCCAATCATGTTTGATTTGGCGAAAACGGATTCCACCTCCGCATTTCTCTGCCCGGAATGGTAGATGCTTTCCTCAGATAGCAACTGGGCCCGTACCTGGTTTCGCAAGCACATCCAAGCGTTTCTGATAACTTCGCCTGCTCTTGGCCCATATCCTAAGGGTTGCTCCCGCCTTGCTTTAGGGGCAGCCCCTTATTTTTGTAACCTTTTCCACGCTTGTTCATCTAATTGAATTGGAAGCATGTTATACTTCCAAACAGATGATAATTGGAGATGTTAGGAGTGGATAATGATCGCTGAGCCTGTGCATGTCTCGGATGCAGCCTTTGAAAAAACTGTATTGCAATCATCCTTGCCAGTGATTGTGGATTTCTGGGCGCCCTGGTGTGGCCCTTGCAGGATGGTTGCGCCTGTACTGGATAAATTGGCGCAGGAATTATCCGGAAAATTAATAATTGCCAAAGTAAATACAGATGAGGACCCGGAATGGGCTACCCGTTATGGTGTTCAGGGGATTCCGACCATGCTCTTTGTCGCTAACGGCAAGGTCATCCACCGGCAGGTTGGGGCGCTGCCTGAGATGATGTTGCGTGAAGTGGTCGACCAGTTTCTTGAAGTGGTTGAGTCTGCCCCCGGTAAATAATTGATCACGGCTGAATGATCGATCATCCCGGCACTCGCCGGGATGATCTTGATTTAACCCTGTGCGCGCTCGATTTTCGCGCCAAGCGCAGCCAGCTTCTGGTCGACCTTTTCATAGCCGCGGTCGATCTGCCCGACGTTGCGGATGACCGACTTCCCCTGGGCTGACAGCGCCGCCAAAACCAGCGCCATGCCGGCGCGGATATCCGGGCTTTCCATTTTTTCTCCGAATAGAACCGTTGGTCCTTGGACGATGCAACGGTGGGGATCGCATAGCACGATCTGAGCGCCCATGCCGACCAGCTTATCGGTGAAGAACATCCGGCTCGGGTACATCCAATCGTGGAAGAGAACCGTACCTTTGGATTGAGTGGCGATCACCAACGCGATACTCATCAGATCGGTCGGGAATGCCGGCCAGGGCATGTCGCTGATCTCGGGGATGGCGCCGCCCAGGTCAGGCTCGATTTCGAGCGGTTGCTCAGCCGGTACTAAAATATCATCTCCCTGTACTTCCCACACGACGCCGAGGCGACTTAAGACCAGGCGGATCATGTCCAGGTACTGGTGACCGGCGTTACGGATGGTGATGGAACCGCGGGTGACCGCCGCTGCGCCGATAAAGCTGACCACTTCCAAATAGTCGGAGCCAATGGTGAAATCACCGCCGTGCAGAGACTTCACGCCCTGGATGTGCAGCGTGTTCGAGCCAATGTTATCGATTTTCGCGCCCAGCCGGTTGAGGAAATGGCATAATTCCTGAATGTGCGGCTCTGAGGCGGCATTACGGATGACGCTGTTACCGCGTGCCAAAACGCAGGCCATAATCGCGTTCTCGGTGGCGGTGACGCTGGCTTCGTCGAGGAGAATGTCCGCGCCTGTGAGGCCGTCGGCCTTGAAGTGAAAATTCCGGTCGTAGGAAACGTCGGCGCCAAGTTTCTTCAATGCCAGCAAATGGGTATCCACCCGCCGGCGTCCGATCACGTCGCCGCCTGGAGGGGGCAGGGTTAGCTCTCCCTTACGGGCGGTCATGGGACCCGCCAGCAGAATGGATGCGCGGATCTTGCGGGTAATGTCGGGATCCAGGTCGGCGGGGTATATTTCTCGGGCGTGAATTTGCCAGGTATGCTCTCCCAGAACCGACACTGAGACACCCAGGCTCTCCAGCAGGGCTCGCATGGCAACCACATCGCCAATTTCAGGTACGTTCCTCAAGGTAACGGGTTCGTCAGTCAATAGACAGGCTGCCAGTAAAGGCAGGGCGGCATTTTTATTGCCGGACGGCGTCACCTCCCCACGGAGGGGGTGACGGCCTTCAATGATGAATTTTTCCATGATACCTCCTGAGAATTCAGTAGTATTATATCCTTACTTCATTCTCCGCCGTCAGTTACCGGCTGAACAAATGTCACCAGTCTCCATGGGCAGGCAGGCGCCGATATGCTTAATTACATTGAAGTTGGACAGAGAGGAAATCCATGTCTGCTCTTGCTGCATGGGCTGGGGGCGACCGCGGAATCCTGGCATTTCCAGCTTACTCAACTGCCTGCCCACGGGTACCGGTTGATCGCGCCAGACCTGCCCGGATTTGGCAATAGCCCGCCTGGAGACGGCCGCTGGAAGGTTGTACATGCTGTCAAGCAGGTAGCCGATTTGATGACATGCATCGATGTTAAGGAATATTTTGTAGCGGGGATATCCATGGGCGGTGTGGTGGCGTTGCAGCTGGTACATCGCCATCCTGAGCGAGTGAAGGGATTGATCCTGATCAACACATTTGCCAGCCTGCGGCCGAAGAGCCTATCCGAGTGGAGTTACTTCATCCGCCGTGGTTGGCGTTCATTTCTCCGGAAACCAGCCGATCAGGCCAGGATTGTAGCCGAACGCGTGTTTCCCTTACGAGAACAGGCAGTTTACCGCGATTTACTGGTTGACTCGATCCAAAACGCCGATCCCGGAGTTTACAGACAGGCGATGATCGAGTTGGTGCGCTTCAATTATATTCGCAGGCTGCCTAACATTCATGCGCCGACGCTGGTGGTCAGCGGGGAAAAGGACACCACTATCCCATTGAATAACCAAAGAGAATTGGCCAGGATGATCCCGGGCGCGGAACACGTTGTCATCCCGGACGGCGGGCACGCAGTCATCGCCGACCAGCCTGCGCTGTTGAATCAGCATGTCATCCACTTTCTTGGAAGGATCAGCTCAACTGCGCGATCAACTCATCCAAATTTGTAACAGGCAGGCGGCAGGTAAAATTCTGGCAGATATAGACGGTCGGGAGGCCATCGATCACGTTGCGGTCGCGCAACAGGTACGGGGCGTCGGCCGGAATGGGCGTCTGCCCGGCGGCAAGCACGGTTCTGGGCAGATAAGTCGACCGTAGATATTCTATTAGTGGATGATTTGCTGGTAACTGCTGCTGAGATATCAACGCAATCTGGCGCGCCGGGCCTAGCGAGAAATCCAGCGCCTGCAGCCAGAAGCCGAACACGGACGGATAGCGCGCAAGCGCGGTCTGCATTTGCTGGAGTTGGCGCTCGGCGCTGCTGCGAAGCTCTCCCTGTCCTGAAAAAGCTGCGTAGAAGAGAGCAGCGTAAGCTGCCAGCGAGTTCCCGCTGGGAGTGGCGTTATCCTGCAAATCCTTTGGTCTGAAGAGTAGATTGGCTGTCCCAGCCTGGGTGTCGAAATAGCCGCCCGAAGGATCCGAAAAACGCGGCTGCATCTCGCTGAGCAGAATGCTGGCGGCAGTATACCAGCGCTGGTCGTAATCCGTCTGATAGAGGCTCAACAGCGCGATCGCTAATGCGGCGTTATCCTCCAGGTAGGCCTGCTGCTTGACCTGACCGCTGCGCCAGGAGCGGTATAATCCTTCTGGTCTGACCAGCTCAGCGAGCAGGAAATCTGCGTTTGTCCGGGCAGCTTTCAGGTAATCCGGCCTGCCCAGGTATCTCGCGGCTTCAGCGAACGCGCGCAGCGTCAGGGCGTTCCAGCCGGTGAGTATCTTATCGTCGGTCAGCGGGCGAGGCCTGAGCGCTCGGGCGGCGCGCAGGTTGATAAAAATATCGCTCAAAGACGTATTCAGCTCTTCCAGGGGCATCTCCAGATCGTTAGCGATCTCCATCCGGTTTGCCCGCAGCCGCAGGATGATCCTGCCCTCGAAATTCCCTCCGTGTGGTGTCGGGCAGGCTGCTATTAGCAGCTCCAATTGGCCGGCCGTGAGCAGTTCCGCCAGCTCAGCCTGGCTCCAGATGTAATACGCGCCTTCTACTCCATCCGAATCGGCGTCCAGGCTGGAAAAAAAGCCGCCGGAAGGGTGGCGCATTTCACGTGCGATGAAATCCAGGCAGTCTTCGCAGGTTTTGCGGTAATTCTCATCGCCCGATAACAGAAACGCATGGAGATAAACCAGAGCCATTTGAGCGTTGTCGTAGAGCATTTTCTCGAAATGTGGCACAAGCCAGTTCGCGTCGATGCTGTAACGGTGAAATCCACCTCCGACCAGGTCGGATAAACCTCCGCGCTGCATTACGTCCAGTGCGTGGCGGACGACCTCGAGCGACTGGCTGTGTCCGCGAGAAGCCTGCAGGCAGAGAAATTCGAGCAGCATGGGCTGAGGGAATTTCGGCGCGCGCCCCCAGCCGCCATTCTGCCAGTCGTAAGTGGAGATGAGAGCCTCGCGGGCCGTTTCGAGCAGGCTGGATTCGATATGTTGATCCACGGCTCCTATCTGCAGCGTATTCTGGTGCAATTGTCTGCTGATTTCAGCTCCTACCGAGCGGATATTCTGGCGGTCCTGCTGCCATGCCTGCTGAACGGCATGAAGCAGGTCCAGGAAGGACGGCAAGCCGTGGCGGGGCAGGTCCGGAAAGTAAGTGCCGCCGTAGAAAGGCTCAAGATCGGGCGTCAGAAATACCGAGGTCGGCCAGCCGCCCTGACCGGTCATAAGCACGACCGAGCCCATGTAGATATTATCCAGGTCGGGCCGCTCTTCCCGGTCGACCTTGATGGCGACGAAATGATCGTTGAGGAAGGCCGCCACGCGTTCATCCAGGAAGGATTCTCGCTCCATCACGTGGCACCAATGGCAGGCTGCGTATCCGATGCTTAAAAAGATCGGCTTATCTTCGCGGCGGGCTCTATCTAGGGCTTCTTGTCCCCAGGGATACCAATCGACTGGATTATTTGCGTGCTGGAGCAGGTAGGGTGAAGTCTCATGCGCCAGTCGGTTGGGGGGATGGGATTGTCCAGGCATGATTAACCTTTCAAAATTATACTGGTTTAGTCTAATTTGTTTTCTCGGATTGTCAAGCTGCGCAATGATCTAGCATGTACGGGGTTATAACATTGCGAGAACCGACCTGTTTTATACCCATAGGCTTTTTTTGCTTGCATGCTGGTGGGTTGCAGGTATACTCAAATTTCAGGATTGTTTTCATCCCATTATTTCCGATTAGCGAGGTTTGCGATGATCAGCGTCGAAGTGTTGGATACCGGCAATAAAAAACAGGTGAAGGAATTTCTGTATTTGCCCTGGAAGATCTACAAGGGCACGCCGCAATGGGTGCCGCCGATCCTTGCGGACGTTAAACTCATGCTCAATCGACAGAAACACCCCTTCTTCGAGCACTCGGAAGGTGAATTCTATCTGGCGCGCAAAGACGGACAGGTTGCCGCGCGGATCGCCATCCTGGAAAACAAGCCATTTAATCGAGTGCATAACGTCAAGAAGGCTCAATTCTATCTGTTCGAGTGTGTCGATGACCAGGAAGTCGCCAACGCGTTGTTCGAGAAGGCGTTCGAGTGGGCGCGGGCGCGCGGCTTGAACGAGGTGGTCGGGCCAAAGGGACTCAGCTCGTTCGACGGCTACGGCATTCAGATCGAGGGCTTCGAACATCATCAGATGATGGTCATGATGAACTACAATCCGCCATATTACCCCCGGCTGGTCGAGAGTATCGGTTTTCAAAAAGAAGTTGACTTCGTCTCGTGTTACGTTAAAGCGGCGGATTTTAAAATGCCCGATAAAGTCCATCTGGTGGCAGAGCGGGTCAAAGAGCGCGGAAAATTCGTGGTTAAAACATTCGAATCCAGGCGGGAGCTCAAGCTGTGGGCCAAGAAGATTGGTGAATCCTACAATAAGACCTTCGTCAACAACTGGGAATATTACCCGCTGACGCGGCGCGAGATCGATTATGCCTTAGAGAGCCTGGCTGTGGCCGATCCGCGTTTGATCAAGGTCATCACCTACGAGGATGAGGTTATCGGCTTTCTGTTTGGTTTTCCGGACGTCACCAAAGCGCTGCAGCGAGCGAATGGTAAGCTGACCCCCTGGGCGCTGATCGACATCCTGCTCGAAATGAAACGGACAAAATGGGTATCCTTAAACGGAGCGGGAATCCTGCCTGAATACCACGGCCGGGGTGGGAACGCCCTGCTTTACGCCGAAATGGACAAGACCATTCACGACTACGGATACGAGCATTATGAGTTGACCCAGGTGGCTGAGAGCGCCGTCCAGATGCGCAAAGACCTGATCAGCGTCGGCGGGATTCCGTATAAAAATCACCGCGTCTACCACAAGAAGATCTAATCGACTTTCGGTCAATGATAAGAGATCCTCTGGGTCTTCAGAGGGTCTCCTGTTTTAATCCGAGGTTCTTCTTTGCGAGGATGATTTCGATGAGCCGGTAAACTACCAATGCAGAAAATAAGGTTGTGTATGGCGTAAGTGGGATGTAATACCGCTGAAACGAGAATCGGACCATAATAAAAATGGTCACCAGCTGGAGCAAATATGAGGCAAGCACGAGAATGCCGGCGCGCGAGGGGGGCATGCTGCGCAGCACCTGGAGCAGCATCAGGATGAGACCGCCAAGTGTAAGGACCAACATGATAGGGCCGCCTATCCAGCCGCGCATTAAGCGGTGGAGCGGATTGGCCAGGTACTTGCCGGCTGATGAGGATAACTCCGTTGCGTAGTTGCCGATATCCTGGTAGGCGGGCGGAGAGATATGCTGGTGGGCAAGTAAGCTCACCGCTTTCTCGCCGAAGGTATCCAATACAGTATGCGGGAGGTAATTATTGAACGTCTGGCTCTGACGGTCAACCAGTTCCTGGCGTTTAGCGAATGCGTCTTGCAGCGCGGGGATTGGCGTACGCCAAAGAAATGGATTGAGCGCGGCAGTTATCACCAGGAAGACAGCGGCGAATACTACACCGGTTAATAGTTTCTTCCTGATAGGAACCCTATTTTCCGGAAAATCCCACAATACAGCCATAAACCCAATCAATACCAGCGGGAAGGCGGAGTATTTTGCGTAGAAAGCTATGGCAACCGGAATCGCCAGCCAAAACCGTTGTCTTTTCCATGAAATGACTGCCCAGAGCGAAAAGAGGATTCCAAATAAAAGGATGGATTCGGCCATTGCCCGGCGGGTGTGGATGAGCACGAGCGCATTCGAGGCCAGAAGCGCCATAGCGATCCATCCCAGCAGGCGCGAGTGCAGTTTCTTTCCAATCAAGTAGGTGAAGAGAAGGGTAAATGGGAAGAAAAACGAGGTCGATAGGCGCGCCGTGGTCAGTTGTCTGGCGGTTGGCATCGCGCCGGCATGCTGGTTTTCCTGCCAGGATTTTCCCCAGTTCCAATCCTGAATGATGGGCTGCTCGCCGCTGATCGCCAGCCCAATTCCAATCATGTAGCGGGTCAGCGGTGGATCGATCTCGCGATAGTATTGACGCAGATTAAATTCATCCGCTGGGCGCCAGATTAATTCTCCCGGATTCGTGAAGAGGAGCTTTAGGTCCGCGGCCATGTACAGGTGAGCGCTTTCATCGGGGTGGAACGGAACGTCGGCGACGCCCAACCAGTAGAAAACACTGACGATGAGGATTGCTGCCGCAGCTGGGAGGTCACTTTTCAGGAATTTGGACACACGCAAGCCTTTCAGTTTACAGAAGTGATTGGTGGTTAATCGAATTCATATATACAATTAACGAAATGGTGAAATCTCCACGTATTATCCTCAGCGAACGGGCTAAAGACTGCTGGATGCTGATCCTCATCCTGCTGATGGCAGCTGGACTTAAAGCCACCCTGCTGCTGCTCGAAAGGATTCCCTTCAACTCTGACGAAGCCGTGGTCGCACTGATGGCCCGGCACATTCTGGATGGAGAGCGGCCCGTATTTTTCTATGGTCAGGCTTATATGGGCAGCCTGGACGCCTGGCTGGTCGCTCTTGGATTTACTCTTTTCGGGCAGCAAGTCTGGGTTATCCGTCTGGTTCAAATCCTGCTGTATCTGTTAACGATTATATCCACGGTTTGGATTGGAAAAGAATTTTTGGGGTCGTTAAAAATTGGGCTGGGCGCGGGAGTGCTGCTGGCGGTTCCGACCGTCAACGTCACATTGTATACCACTGCAAGTCTGGGGGGCTATGGTGAAGCCCTGTTGATCGGCAACCTGATCCTGATAAGCGGTCTGAAAATCCTTCATGTCAGGCCGGATGAAATCAAAAAAAGAAAATCCTTTGTTTGGTGGCCAGTATTCGGCCTGCTGGCGGGGCTGGGTTTGTGGGCAAACGGGCTGACCTTGATCTACACCATACCGGTCGGCGTGATGATCCTCGTCCGGCTGATCCGAAACCGAGAACTGAAAGCGAGTTTCAGCAGGATCGCACTCGCCATTGGAGGTTTTTTCCTGGGGTCAGGCGCCTGGTGGTGGTTCGCCCTGGATCAGGGAATTGGCAGTCTGATCCAGGAGCTGTTCGGCAGCGCAGTGGCGGTGGAAGGGGGTAGCTGGTTGGTGCGAGTCGGAAATCATCTGGTCAACCTGCTGCTGCTCGGCTCGACAGCCACCCTGGGTCTCCGACCGCCCTGGAGCACCGCCTGGCTGGGATTGCCGCTGGTTCCGTTTGTCCTGCTTATTTGGGGCATTGTTTTCATCCAATGGAGACGTCTGCAATCTGACCAAGAAAATCCTGCCAGACTGACTTACTGGCTGCTGGCAGGCATGTGCATAACACTGGCGGCTGGCTTTGTGCTCACCTCCTTCGGCGTCGATCCATCCGGGCGTTATTTCGTCCCCCTGGCGGTTCCGTTATCATTGGCAGCCAGTGCTGTTTTTCATAGATACATGGATAAGCGCAGGATCTGGGGCTGGCTTGCCTTTGCCGTCCTGCTGGGATTTCACCTGTGGGGGACAATTCAATCGGCGCTGAAGTTCCCGCCGGGGATCACGACTCAGTTCTACGCTCCTGCTCAGGTCGACCACCGTCGGATGGATGACCTGATCGAATTTTTGAAATCGGAAGGGATTACTCGCGGTTACAGCAACTACTGGGTTACTTATCCGCTGGCGTTTCTCTCAGAAGAGGAGCTCATTTTTATTCCGCGCCTGCCCTACCATCCTGACCTGCGTTATACTGCCCGGGATGACCGCTATCCCCCTTACCGGCAATTGGTCACCGCGAGCGGTGAGGTTGCTTACATCACTACCAGGAATCCTGCCTTGGACGAGGTGATCGCCAAAGGTTTGGGCACGGCAGGCGTCACCTGGCAGGAAATCTGGATCGGCGATTACCACCTGTTCTATCACCTCTCCCGACCGGTGCGACCGGCTGAATTGGGATTGGAAGGGACGGATTTCTGATTATGGCAGCCCAAACTCACCAACGCCATCCAATTGATTTTAATGGCCTAAAAATCCTTATCGCGGTGCTGACCGGCGCGCTGGTGTTCCTCATGGCAGCCCGGACGCCGCTGGATACTGATTTCTGGTGGCATATCCGCGCCGGCGAAGTCAGCTGGAAAGCAGCCGCGCCGATGTTGACTGACCAGTTTTCCTTCACCCGGGCCGGTCAGCCGTGGATCAATCACAGCTGGCTGGCGGAGATTATCCTCTATCTCGTCTATCAGGGGGCCGGCTATCTTGGCACTGGCTTGTTGGTGGCCGTGCTGGCGACAGCGTCGATGCTGCTGGTTTTTATTCAACTGGAGGGTCATGAGCTGCTCAAGGCAGCTATCGTCATCCTGGCGAGTATTGTCGCAGCGCCGGTGTGGAGCCCGCGCCCGCAGTTATTCACGCTGGTGTTGTTTGCCGGCGTCTACCTCATCATAACTCAATACCGCCTGCATCGAATCGACCGCCTGTGGCTGCTGCCGGTGCTGTTCCTGCTCTGGTCGAACCTGCATGCCGGCTACACCCTGGGATTTTTAATGCTGGGCGCAGTCATCGCCGGAGATTTACTCAATTTGTGGATGCGTCAACCGTCAGAGCGCCGCATGGACTGGCGCAGAATCCGGAAAATTATGCTCTTGACGCTGATATGCGCGCTGGTGGTGCTGGTCAATCCGAATGGGTTGGATACCTGGCTGGCGCCGTTCAAAACCGTCGGCGTGGCTGCGCTGCGCCAGACGATTGATGAGTGGGCATCACCGGATTTTCACCAGCTTGCCCAACAGCCGTTCTTGTGGCTGTTGTTCGCTGTGTTGGCGGCTGTCGGCCTGTCCGCGCGGAAGATGGATGCGGTCGATCTGCTCGGCGTGGTTGGCTTTGCCTACCTGGCTTTTCTGGCGAAGCGCAATTTCGCCCCGTTTGCGCTGTTTGCCGCGCCGGTACTGGCTCGTTATCTCTCCGCCGCAATCCGCACCTGGCAGGAAGGTCACCCGCCGGATCCTGACCAGGTGACAGGTATGCAGAAGTGGCTGGCGCGCATGCGGGCCAGGCCGGTCTCTCCGCGCCTGAGGCTTGCGCTGAATCTCGCCCTGGCTACACTCGTGTGCCTGGCTGGGATTGTCAAGCTGGTCGTGGTGACGCAGCCCGCGTTCGTCGAGCAGGCGGCAAGCGGCTATTTTCCACAGGCTGCGGTGGATACTCTTCAAAGGGGCCATAAACCTGGAAAAATCTTCAATTCCTACGGCTGGGGCGGGTACCTGGAATGGCATCTGCGCGGCTTCCCGGTGTTCATCGATGGGCGCACGGATCTGTTTGGCGATGAGATCACCGGCGCGTGGATTGACACGATCCAGGCTGGCGAAGGCTGGCAGGAGACTTTCGCCAAATGGCAGATCGATTACTGCCTGATCGAGCCGGACCGACCGCTGGCAGCCTCCTTGCGAGAGGCCGACGCAGCCGTGTTATACGAAGACCAGACCAGCGTGTTATTTAAGATTGCCGAATAATATCTCTGGTAAAGAATCCTGCCTTAAATAATTTTCACTTACCGGTGGCGAACCAGCCGGCGTAAAGATCATGGCGGCTGTCTTCGCGCGAGGGGAGCTTTTCGGCAGCCGCTTTGAGCGCATTCAGATCGATCTCAGCCGTTAGCAGGATTTCCTCCTCCCCGTCCGCCTCGCAAAGCGGTTTACCCCAGGGGTCGATCACCGCGCTATAACCAGCGAGGGTCTTTTCGCGTAGCGGGCCGACCGCATTGACCGCAGCGACGAAAAACTGGTTTTCGATCGCTCGGGCGCGCAGCAGTGTTCGCCAGTGATCCGTCCGCTCGGCGCCCCACTGCGCCGAAACCAGCAGCAGGTCGACGTGCTCGCGCCCATAAATGCGGAACATCTCCGGGAAGCGCACATCGTAACAGACCGCCAGCCCGACCCGGCCGATCGGGGTGCTGGCGGTGACAAGCTCACCGCCCGGCTGGAGGTGTTTCTGCTCTTCGAGCAGTCGAAACAGGTGGATTTTGTGATAGCGGAGCGGATCCCATTTACCAGGCTGGAGCAGGATGAAAGTATTGTGGTATGAATCATGCTCATAAGTCAGGTAGGAGCCGCCGATGGACATGTTGTAGCGCTCCGCGAGTGACTGCAGCTCGACAAGGACTTTATGGTTCAGATCGATGTAATCCTGCCTGTTTTCGAGATCATAACCACTCGTCCAGAGCTCGGGCAGCAGGATCAGGCGGCACCCCTGCCGGGCAGCCTTTTCGATGTAATCGATGCCTGCCGCGATGTTGGCTTCGGGTGATCCGATTTTGATGCTGAATTGAGCCAGTGCAAGTTTAGACGTCATCATAAACTCAATTATAATTTATACGCACGCGGATGCAGGCTTTACTCAGCCATCTATTCTCCGCCTCCTCAGGAGTATCCCCTTGGTCAAACGTAGAAATCAATTATGGTCTCTCATCGTGATCATTGTGCTGGGCGCCGGGTTGTTTGCCGTTCTCATCTGGGGGAATCTTCGTTATGTATCCAGAAATCCGGGCGGAAATGATTTTCTCGTCCACTGGGTGGGCACGCAGGCGTTCATCCAGGAAGGCCTGAGCCCATATTCGGATGCAACCGCGTTGAAGATCCAGACGATGGTTTATGGGCGGGCTGCGCTGCCTGGCGAGCACGAGCTGCGCGTGGCGTACCCGCTCTATTCGATTTTCTTGTTCCTGCCGTTCGCGTTGATCCAGGATTACAACCTTGCCCGGGCGGTGTGGATGGCCGTTCTTGAGGCCGGTCTGCTGCTGACGGCTTTCCTGACCCTGCGGCTGGTTCGCTGGAAGCCCAAACCGCTCGTTCTGGCGGCGTTTCTACTCTTCTCGGTCTTCTGGTATCACGCCCTGCGCCCGGTGATCCTGGGCAATGCGGTGATTCTTGTCGCCCTGGTGATCGTCGGGATCCTGCTCGCCATCCGTGCCGGGCAGGACGAATTGGCTGGGATTTTGCTGGGATTGATTACGATCAAACCGCACGTGGTCATCCTGTTTTTGGGGTTTGTCTGTTTCTGGGCGGCCTTCAACCGGCGCTGGAAAATCATCCTCTGGCTGGTGATCAGCGTCGCGCTCCTCTCCGCCGTCGCTTTGCTGTTGATTCCAGACTGGCCGATGCAGAACCTGCGGGAAATCCTCCGCTATACCGAATACAGCCCGCCGGGGACGGTAACCGCTGCTTTGACGGAGCTGATGCCGGGGATTGGATCGCGGCTGGGCACGGTGATTTCGATCCTGGTCGGTGTCGTCACACTGGTCGAGTGGGTCATCGCTCGTAAAGCTGCTTTCCGAGGTTTTCTGTGGGCGGCCTGTTTTACGCTCACCGCCAGCCAGTGGATCGGCATCCAGACTGATCCTGGAAATTTTATTGTGGTCTACCCTGCGCTGGCATTGGCCTTCGCGGTTTGGGTAGAGCGCTGGCGCAGCGGGGGAGTGGTCCTCTCGATCATCACCATGCTGCTCATCCTGGTGGGGATTTGGAGCATCTTCCTGAACACGGTCGAATACACCTACCAGCCGGTGCAGAGCCCGGTGATGTTCTTCCCGCTGCCGCTGGCCGCGTTTCTGTTGTTGTATTGGATTCGCTGGTGGGCAGTCAAGCCGCCGAGTGTGTGGTACGACCTGCTCCAGGAGGCTAAATAAGCATCCATGAAGCGGCGTCACGGACAATTTTTTTTGGCAACCCTCACTCTGGCGGTGGTCTTACGGGTAATTGCGCTGACCACCCGCGAAATCCAATACGACGATGCCTTTAGCATATTCCTGGCGCAGCGCCCGTTGGGCGATATCATCGCCGGCACGGCGGCGGATACCATGCCGCCGCTGTACTACTTTCTGCTGCATTTCTGGATGGCCGCATTTGGAAGCGGTTTGGCCGTACTGCGCCTGTTGAGCATCCTGCTGTCGCTGCTGGCGCTGCTGGTCTTTTTTGATCTTGGCAGGCGCATGTTCGGGATCGAAGCAGGATTGTGGACTGCATTGCTGATCGCCATCTCGCCGATTCAAATCTATCACGCCCAGGACATGCGCATGTATGCGCTTCTGGAACTTACCCAGGGCCTTTATTTTTGGTGTTTTGTCGGTTTGTCTGACAAACTAATATCAAACCGAAAAAGAGCTGCTCTTTGGGCGGGTTTTGTTCTCGCAGGCGCCGCCAGCCTGTATACCCACAACCTGGCGATTTTTGGACTGCTGATCGCGAACGCATATCTGCTGATTCAGCGTCGATGGAAAGACCTGCTCAAGTTGCTGCTGGCTCAGGCAGCCATCCTGCTGCTGGCGCTGCCCTGGTTGCTGCTTGTGCCGGAACAGATCGCCAAGGTGCAGCGCGCTTTTTGGACACCGCGGCCGGGGTTGGTCGAAATCCTCCAGGCAGTGATGATGTTCACCGTGAACATGCCGCTGGAAGGTGCCTTATTACTGATTGCGGCGGTGTTATCCGTACAAATACTGGTCGTTATCTTGATCGAAACCATCCGTGGCTGGCGCGAGTCGTCGCATGTCCGTTTACTGGCGCTTATCCTCATCCTGCTGCCCGGCATACTGTTTGCACTCTCTTATCTGATGCGTCCGGTATTCGTCCCGAGAGGATTTTTGATATCATCGTTGGCCTATTCCGGGCTGGCGGGCTGGATCATTTCCAGGCGCAGCCGGCGCGGAATCGGCATCATCCTGGCTGTGACGATGATTGCGGCAGTGGCAATTTCGCTGCCGTCGTTTTACACATTCAAGGCGTTTCCACGGTCGGCTTTTCGCGAGACGGCGGCCTTCCTGAGTGAAGCAATCCAGCCGGATGCGCTAGTCCTGCATGACAACAAACTGAGCTTCTTCCCGATGCATTATTACGCCCCGGGTTTACACCAAAAGTTTCTGCCGGATGAGCCCGGCGCGGCCAATGACACTTACGCGCATGCTTCTCAACAGGCGATTGGCCTGTACCCTGAGGCAGATATTCGAACCGCTGTTTCCGGGGTTAAGCGGGTGTATTTCGTCGTGTTTCAGCGGGCAGTTGACGAGTATCTTGCCATAGGGGAAGAGAATCACCCGGCCCTGGGCTGGCTCTCGGGCGAATATCAGCTTGCCGGAGTGAAATCCTTCGCCGATTTGGACGTCTATGAATTTGAACGCTGAGCAGAGAGCAGGCAGGGATGCGTAACCGCCGGACGTGGCTTCTTTTCCTCCTGGGGGCGCTGATTTATTCGCTGGTGAGCGTTTTTCAAACTACGCCGGGCTATATGGACGCGGAATATTACGCTGCTACTGCTCTGCAGCTTGCCGGAGGAAAAGGATTTCAGGAGCCCTTTATCTGGAATTACCTGAATCAGCCGGCGGGCATCCCGGCGCCGTCACACCTCTATTGGATGCCGCTGGCCTCGATCCTGGCGGCGCTGGGCAAGTTCATCGGGGTGGGGGTTGAATATCTGTGCCTGAAACTGCCGTTTATCTTGACGGCAGCGTTTCTGGTGCCTGCTGCGTTTTCCATTTCGTGCGGGCTGGTTCGTGAAAAAAGCTACGCCTGGCTGGGAGCGTTCTGCGCGGCGTTCGCCGGGCTTTACTGGGTCTACCTGACCCTGCCAGAGACGTTTGGCGTCTACATGCTGTTGGGAGCGGGGTTAATCAGCCTGGTCGGCAGCGTGGATTGGCTGCGCATAGGCAAAAAAGGGGTCCTTGGGACGGGCATCCTGGCAGGTTTGGCGAGCGGATTGATGCACCTGGCGCGCGCGGACGGCATCCTCTGGTTAGCAGGCGTGCTGGTCTGGACGGCATACCGGCTGGTCTCCGGGCGCAAAAATGCTGAGAATGGTTGGAAACTTCGCATAGTCATGATAATCGGTGGGATATTTATTGGCTACCTGCTGATCATGGCTGGCTGGTATCTGCGCAACTTGGAATTATTCGGATCGCTGGTGCCGCCGGGTAATTCGCGGACGTTGTGGATGACCAGCTACAATCAAACTTACAATTACGATCCAGGCGGATTGACCTTTTCGACCTGGATCAGTTCGGGGATGGGCGCCATCCTGCTCAGCCGCTGGCAGGCATTGAAATTGAACCTGGCCAACCTGCTGGTTGTGCAGGGAGGGATCGTGGTTCTGCCGCTGACGATAATCGGCGCGTGGCACTACCGCAGGGATGAGCGCATTCGCTTCATGATTTTTATGTGGCTGCTGACCCTGCTGGTGATGACCGTCATCTTTCCGTTTGCCGGCGCTCGCGGGGGGTATCTGCATTCAGGCGCAGCGGTTCAGCTTTATTTCTGGGCTTTAGCCCCGGCAGGCCTGGAAGTCCTGATCAGGTGGGGCGGCCGGAAAAGAGGCTGGAACAGCCGCGGGGCATACACTGTCTTTGCGAGCGGGCTGGCGATCATCTTACTGGCTCTCAGCCTGTTTTTCTTCTACTCGCGCGTGATTGGCGAGGATATTACTCAACCGGTTTGGAACCGCGGCGAGCGCATTTACCGGTCAGTCGGCAGTCAAATCGATCATTTGGGCATTTCTGCGGAGGAGATTGCGGCAGTCAACAATCCACCCGGTTGGTATCTTGCGACCGGCCGGTCTGCGATTGTGATTCCCAACGGCGGAGTCGAAGCCCTGCTTGCTGCGGCGCGCCGCTACAACGTCAGTTACCTGATCCTCGAGCCGTCGCAAGAAAACCTGAAGGCACTGTACGCCAATCCCGGCGACAGGCAGGGTTTGGACTACCTGAAGACCATCGAAGGCGCCCAGATTTATCGGATTTTAAGCGATGAGTGAGAATAACCGACCTCATTGGAGCCTGCCCAAAAAATTCCCCGCAACTGCCCGCGCGGTCATTCTTTTGGCGGTGTGCGCCTTCTCAGCAGGGGCGTTCCTGCTGACTAGCAACTCGTTCCTAAAAATAGGTTTTCCCCTCGATGACGCCTGGATTCACCAGACCTACGCCCGCAACCTGGTGGAGCACGGGCAGTGGATGTATATCCCCGGGCAGGTGTCGGCCGGTTCGACCTCGCCGCTGTGGACCGTGTTGCTCGCCGCCGGATATCTGGTGCAATCCTCCCCGCCGTATTTCTGGACCTATTTGCTGGGGATTCTGGCCCTGTTCGGCGTTGCGCTGACCGGCGAGCGGTTATTCAACCTGCTCCGCGGTGCCACTGAGGGGAGCTTTCCCTGGGCAGGCGTGTTTCTGGCGTTGGAATGGCACCTGGTCTGGGGCGCGGTTTCCGGCATGGAGACGGTCTTGTTTGCGCTGCTGATTCTGGCGGTGTTCGCCTGCCTGATGGCCAGAAAGCCGCGCTTTTTACTTGCTGGCATCCTCACCGGGCTGACCTGTTGGGTGAGACCGGATGGGCTGACCCTGCTTGGTCCGGCGTTTTTCCTCGTCATTCTGGGCGCGGGCAATTGGCGTGGAAAAATTCGCTGCGGGCTTTTCCTTTTGGCAGGTTTTACGCTCATATTTGGCGCCTATCTCGCCTTCAACTATTCGCTGGCAGGGACGCTGCTGCCAAACACCTTCTATGCCAAACAGGCGGAATACGCATCTATGCTCGACCAGCCTTTATCGAAGCGGCTGGCCCGCCTGGCTTTTCTGCCTGTAGTGGGGGCCGGCAGTCTGCTGATTCCAGGGCTGGCGGTCGCGCTCTGGCGGTCTTTCAGGCTGCGAACCTGGAGTATGATCGCGATGTTTCTCTGGTGGCTGGGCTATACCGCTATATATGCCCTACGCCTGCCTGTTATATACCAGCACGGCCGCTATCTGATTCCCGCGATGCCGGTCATCTTCATCGTCGGTTTGATTGGAACGGAGCGACTCCTCAGTGTAAAATACAGCGCCAACCGCGTCGGCTGGGCGCTGGGAAGGCTGATTTTCGTATCGCTTGTGGCCGTACAACTGGTTTTTGCTTCCCTGGGCGCGAGAGCTTACGCTGAGGATGTGGCGATTATCGAAACCGAGATGGTGGCAACAGCCCAGTGGCTGGATCAGCGAACAGAGCCGGATGCTGTAATTGCCGTGCACGACATTGGCGCGGTCGGTTATTTCAGCCACCGGCAGTTGATTGATCTCGCCGGATTGGTTTCACCTGAGGTGATCCCGTTCATCCGCGATGAGGGCCGCCTGGCTGAATACCTCGATCAGAAACAGGTGGATTACCTGGTTACGTTCCCCGGCTGGTATCCGTACCTGGTCAGCCAGGGGCAAGAAGAGTTCAACACTGGCAGCAGCATCACCCTGAGCGCCGGCGGAGAGAACATGGCTGTTTATAAGTGGAGGGAATAAATTCATGAAAAACCGGCATGAGCAGACAGGGTTATGCTATACTAAGCAGAGTTTTTCACCCGCCTTCCATCTGTTTGAATAAAACTCATCCACTGTACTTCAGGAGCGCGCTGGCATGCATCAAATTTTGACGAATCCCTGGGATGAATTCCACGGTTACATTCAAACCGAACTCGAACAATCCAGGCAGGCATATAAAGAAGTCACCCAGATGATCGAGCAGAGTCAGAACGAGCTGACCAAGCTGACCCAGCGCAGCGCCAGTATCACCGCGCAGATCCAAAGGATGCAGGCGGATTTCGACATGGTGCCACGCGAAGAGATACGGGCGGCGTACAGCTCATCCCTTGATGCCCAGCAGCGTTTGCTGTTAATGCGAGGACAGCTGGAAAAACTGCAAAACGACCAGATAAATCTACAACGCTATATCGGCTTGTTAGATAAAACCAATGAGTTTATGTATGAGGGTCATCAACCTTCGCGCGGGACGAAAGGCGGACGTAGTGGATCGGAGACACTGGAGAAGCTGATCAACGCACAGGAAGCAGAACGGCAGCGCCTTTCGAAACAAATGCATGATGGACCGGCGCAAGCGCTTTCGAACTTCATCATCCAGGCGGAGATCGCTGCCCGCTTCCTGGAAATGGAACCGACGAAAGCCAAGGAAGAGCTGGAGAGTCTGAAGTCATCGGCGATGAGCACCTTTCAAAAGGTGCGCCTTTTCATCAGTGAGCTGCGCCCGATGATGCTCGACGATCTGGGCCTGGTTCCAACGGTCCGTCGTTACGTGGATACATTTAAAGACCATACTGGTACAGATGCCAGTATCGTGTTGAAAGGTACAGAGCGGAAGCTTGAGCCATTCATCGAGGTGATGATCTTCCGGGCGATTCAGGAGTTAATGGGCAATGTCGTGCGTCACAATGCCGATGCGCCAACCAAACCTCAGATCAGTGTGCAAATGGCGATCGAGGATAATTTTGTGAGGGTGACCGTCAGCGACACAGGCAAAGGATTCAATCCAGAGGACCTGGCGAGGACGAAGGGTATGGGCTTGAAACTCATCCGCGAGCGTGTGGAGTTGCTTGGCGGCACTGTGAATATCGACAGCTCGCCGGGTCAGGGCGTCAGAGTGGCCCTCCAAATCCCGGTGGAGTCTGTTCTGGCATAATCCTTTCATTTCTTGGAGGCAGCAGTGACAACAATAGGAATTCTGACCGGAGGCGGCGATGTGCCGGGTTTGAATCCCTGCATCAAGGCAGTGGTGATGAACGCGTTCGAACAGGGTTATCGTGTGATTGGCATCAGGCGCGGCTGGGCGGGCGTGCTGCATTACAATGCGGATGAACCTTCCACCCGCGATTATTACATGCGCGAATTGCACACCGATGATGTGCGCACCATCGACCGCACCGGAGGCACCTTTCTGCACACCTCGCGGACAAATCCACAGCGGGTTGGGCCAAAGGATGTGCCCGATTTTCTAAAAAACTCCAAATGGGGCAAACCGGTCAAGGGGGAGGATAAAACGGATTTCACCGATTATGTTGTGAACGTTCTCAACCATCTGGGCATTGATGTGCTCGTCCCTATCGGCGGTGATGATACGCTCAGCTTCGCGGTGCGCTTGCACAAAGAGGGCTTTCCTGTGGTCGCCTGTCCGAAGACGATGGACAACGACGTCTTTGGAACCGATTACTGTATTGGCTTTTCGACAGCGGTGACGCGCAGCGTTGAATTCATCACCAACATGCGCACCAGCGTTGGATCGCACGAACGCATTGGCGTCGTCGAACTATTCGGGCGAAATTCGGGAGAAACCAGCCTGATCACCTCCTACCTGGCATACGTGGATCGCGCTTTAATCTCAGAGGTGCCGTTCGATATTAACCGCCTGTGTGATTTCATAATTCATGACAAGCGCCAAAATCCCTCCAATTACGCCATTTTAACCGTGTCGGAGGGAGCAATCATGGAAGGCGGGGATATCGTCGAGAGCGGCGAGGAGGATGCCTACGGTCATCGCAAACTTGGCGGTATTGGCCAGTTGATCGCTGAGCACATCCAAAGGCACACCGGGCATAACACGATGGTGCAGCAGCTCGGGTATCTAATGCGATCCGGCGCGCCGGATTCCCTCGACCGCATGGTGGCAATGTCCTTCGGTACCCTGGCGGTGCAGCTTATCCAACGCAGAGAAACCGGCAAGATGGTCGCTTTACACGGCGGCAAGTACACCACCGTACCACTTGAAATGGTCCTGGCCGGCCGAAAGCGCGTGGACGTCCCGGCGTACTATGATATCGAAAACTACCGCCCGAAGATCCGTGATTTTATGGGCGTGCCAATGTTCCTGAGCTGATTTCGCCAAAATGTACCGCCCCTCTGATATTGGCGTCAGAGGGGATTTATTTTCCAGTGGAGCGCCGTATGCCAAAAGAAGACCAGGGAGCATTTGACGACCGCTATAAGGTCATTCCCAGAACGTTGATCTTCATCACCTGCGGCGATTCGGTGCTGTTACTGAAAGGCAGGCCGAACAAGCGGCTGTGGGCAAACCTGTACAATGGCATCGGCGGACACATCGAGCGGGGAGAGGACGCGCTCAGCGCCGCTGACCGCGAACTGCAGGAAGAAACCGGGCTTAGCAAGGTAAGCCTGCGCCTTGCGGGCGTGATCCTGGTCGATGCTGAGCTGTATACAGGCATCGGCATTTACGTTTTTCGAGGCGAGGTCGCTGAGAAAGCGGCGCTTGAGTCGCCCGAGGGGACGCTGGAATGGGTTCAGTATTCTCAGCTGAACAGCATTCCGCTGGTAGAAGATTTGCCACTGCTCCTGCCGCTGGTGTTGAATCAGGGTGCGCAGCGCACGCCGTTTTTCGGCATTTATCGCTACAACGAAGATAATCAGCTGGTCGTCAACTTCAGGATTGAGGAAGAGCAGCCGTAAAGGGGGCGTGTTTTGCTTATTCTGCCGGCCTTGAGTAAAAGACCAGCAGCGTGCTGCCGTATTTCCGCTTATCGAACTCTACCAGATTGAGTAATAAGACCGGCTCAAACTCCAGCGGATCGATCTGGACGATGATCCAGCCGTCGTCGGCAAGCCAGCCGCTGTGCTCGTCGAGCGTTTCGAGCACCTGCTTCCACATCCCTTTATACTGGGGTGGAGCTATATATATATAATCGAATTGCCGGTCTGGCGGCTGTTTAATCAGGCTGTAGGCATCCAGCTGGGTGACTTCCCCGCCCGCCTCCAGGCGGGTGTGCTTGAGGTTGGCCTTGATCGTCGCAGCCGCCTGGCGGTGCAGGTCGTTCAGGCGTACATAACCCGCGCCGCGGCTGAGCGCCTCGATGCCTACGCTGCCTGTGCCGGCGAATAAGTCCAGCATGGTCGCATTTTGAATTTCCGCGCCAAGGATGTTGAACAGGGCTTCTTTCACCCGGTCGGTGATCGGGCGGGTGATATCCCCAGGGACGCCCTGTAAGCGCATGCCCCTGGCTTTACCCGAGATAATCCTTGGATTGGACAAAACAACCTGATCCTTGAGTCTGTGGTAAGCGGATTATTCCACAGCGTGGCGGGCGGCGAGGATGTTGCCGTGCGGCGCGGTTGTGGGCAGCACGCAGCCAGTGCCGAGGATGAAGCGCACACCGCCGGTTTGTTCGATCGCCTCTTTGGCTTCGCGCGCCACCTGTTTTGGGTCGCCGAGCACCAGCGTGTTCCACTGGCGCAGGCCGCCGCAGACCACTCCATTGAAGCGGTGCTGTGCTTCCGCAAGCGTCGGTGAGGTTTCGCGGTCGTGCCAGTTCAATACGGCGACCGGATAATCACAGACCTGGTCGAACATGATGTCGCTGCCGTGAATGTGCCCGACGTTGAGCCACAGGTCGCGAACGGCCTCCAGAATCTGGAGGTCGTAAAATCGTCCGAATGTAGCAAATTCGGCCTCTGAAAGTAAAGAATATTGAGCGTGTTGAACCGCGAAAAAAAACCCGTCGATGCCCGTCTTTCGGGCCTCATTGATGAAATCGATGGTGGTCTCGGTAATGGCGCGCAGGCCGATGTGCAATGCCTCGGGACAGGAGCGCATGTGCAGAACCAGGCGGTCTTTGCCCGCCAGGTTTTTCGCCTGGGCAAGCGGGCTGAAGATTGTCTGGATGAAAGGAACCTCAGGGGAATACTCCTTTGCCAGCGCTCTCAGCGTTTCGAGACTCTTGCCGAGAGCGCCTTTGCGCGGCTCTAATTTTTTCAGCGAACTCCAATCGTCGTATCGGGCGATGACCGGATCCTGATAATCGCGGGTGCCCTCCGGATTTCCCGTCCACTTATCCACGGTGCCCCAGTCTTTGGTTGCATAAGAGGATGCCGGGGTGACCTTGATGAAATCAAAGTCATAACTGCGCTGAAAATTACTAACCGCTGCGGCAAGGCTTTGCGATTGCTGGTCGTCTACGGGGAAGTGGCGCCAGAGAGAGACAGGCACACGGTCAGGCTTTTCGCCGCAAAGGCAGCTCTCGAGTCGGGCGCGGTGGGAAATGGAATTCGAAGGCATGGATTTTCCTTTCGGAGCTGGAAAACAGCAGTTACTCTTCACTCTTCGAGGGGATGACCTCGTCCAGGATCATTAAGATCGTCTCGTCCTCTTGGTGTTGATCGACAAAATATTTACGCATAAACTCTGAGCCGCGCATACGCAGCGCCATGGGTGCTACGGTGCGGATGTCCTCGCTGGTGACCGAAAGGCGGCTGTCCGCGGCGGCGTAGGCGCGCGCAGCTTCGAACAGGGTGATCTCCGCGCGGAGAGAATCGATCTCCAGTTTCTGGATCAGGCTGATTCCGAACCTGGCGATCTCGTCGGTGAGTTTCACCTCCGCCAGCAGCTTTCTGGCGCGGGAGATTTCGTTGACTGCTTCGTAAGTTTCATCGGAGTAAGCAGCCAGGGTGGACCGCGGACTGCTGCGGTAGGCGCGTACGCGTCGATAGGCTTCCAGCCGCTCGGCAGGTTCTGCCAGTCCGCGAACAACGACGCGCAGGCCGAAGCGGTCTAGAATTTGCGGCCGCAGGAACCCTTCCTCAGGATTCATCGAGCCGATCAAGGTGAAGCGCGAGCGGTAGGTACCGGACATCAAACCGCGCCGGACGGTGAAGGCACCAAATCCAGCAGCGTCCAGGATGGCGTCGACGATATCATCTTCCAGGAGATTGACCTCATCGACGTAGAGCACGTTCTGGTCAGACAGGGCGAGGATGCCGCGCCTGATGCGCATCCGGCTGATACCGGCAGCATGCTCGTCGATACTGCCGACCACATCATCCAGGGTCGCGTTCAGGGGCAGTTCAACCAGTTTGACGCGGTCTTTGACCGTCAGTGGGATGCCTTCGGCGTATTTCCTGGCGCAATCCGGGCAGACCGCGTCTATGCCGCCGGTTTCGACATCCTCCGGCAGGCAGCCGTAATGGCAGGCGCTGCGGTCGATTTCCGGCAGCAAATCGAGCAGGCTGCGCACGGCGGTAGTCTTGCCGGTGCCGCGCGGTCCAACCAGCAAAACGCCGCCGATGAAAGGATTGATCAGATTCAGGCAGAGCGCCAGCTTCATCTCCGACTGCCCGACCAGCGCGAGGAATGGGAAGGGCAGTACCTCGGCAAGCCCAGAGTCTTCCTGGGGCAGCCCATCCAGGTTGCGACCGGTTACCTGGTCAATCAATTCGCGCAGCGAGCGGATACCGGCGGGCTTTGCCTGCCCAGACGGCTTCTGTTCAGGCTGTGGTTGCTCAGCTTCAAACGCTGACATCGTTATACGTCCAATAGCGGTTGGCGATGAAATTCCAGATCATGACCACGCCGATGACGATTGCCAATGCGGAGTTATGCGCCATAAATACCGGTGATACAAAATCCCAATGCCACCAGGAGGAGAAGAAGCTGATCAGCAACTTTTCAAGGCCGGCAAATAGGGGTGTGCGCACCGCCAGACCGATCAGACTGACGATGAAGAATTGGGTAACCTGCTTGCCTACCGACTTGCTGCGTGAATCTGGGTAGGTCCAGACCCGATTCCAGTAGTAATTACTGAGAACGGCGAGGATGAATGAGATGACCGTGGCGTAGACGGCATTGTTTTTGAAAAAACCGATCAGGTTGGTGAGCAGGTTGAAGACGCCGAAGTCAATCACCGCGCCGATCGATCCGACGATGGCGAAGCGGATGAAGCGTACCCTTTCTTTGGCGTTCGAGAGGATCATTAAAGGCCCAGTTTTTCGCGGAAGTACGGAATCGTTTTGCAAATGCCCTCCTCGAGTTGGATAGTTGGCTGCCAGTTCAGGATGGATTTAGCGCGGGTGATGTCGGGTTGACGGCGCTGTGGGTCGTCTCCAAGGCGAGCGTCTTCTTTGAAAATTATGCCAGCCTTATTTTCGACCAGGCGGTTGATCGTTTCGGCGAACTGGAGGATGGTCATTTCGTCCGGATTGCCGATGTTGACCGGCATGTGCTCGTCCGACATGAGCAGCTTATAAATTCCGGCGATCAGGTCATCAACGTAGCAGAAGCTGCGGGTTTGCTGACCGTCGCCGTAGATGGTCAGCGGTTCGCTGCGCAGCGCCTGTTGGAGGAAATTCGGCAGGGCGCGGCCGTCGTCCAGGCGCATGCGCGGGCCGTAGGTATTAAAGATGCGCACGATACGCGTGTCGATGTTGTGGTAGCGGTGATAGGCCATGGTAAGGGCTTCGGCGAAGCGCTTGGCTTCATCATAGACCGAACGCACGCCGGTCGGGTCGCAGTGACCCCAGTAGGTTTCCTTCTGGGGGTGTTCGAGCGGATCGCCGTAGATTTCGCTGGTGGAGGCGAGCAGATAGCGAGCCTTGTGGGCGCGGGCGACGCCGAGGGTATTGTGTGTGCCGAGGGCGCCGGCTTTCATGGTTTGGATGGGTAAATTCGTATAGCCATATGGGGAGCTCGGATTGGGGCTGGCCGGCGAGGCGAAATGCAGGACTGCGTCCACTTTTCCGGGGACGAAGATAAAATTGGCAACGTCATGGCGGATAAAGAAGAAACGGGCGTTCCCGGCCATGTGGGCGAGGTTCTCCGGATTTCCGGTGACAAAATTATCCATGCCAATGACGCTGTGGCCCTCTTTGATCAAATAATCGCAAAGATGTGAACCCAGAAATCCGGCTGCTCCTGTAACTAGGATTCTCATTAGTTTTCGCCTTTCTGACCTGTGTGTATTGATTATTTCCAATCCATACGGGTGATCAGTCCATCGCCCGTGAGTTGTTGCAAGTTACCTGCCTCTATATCGATCAGCCAAATGTTCCCCTGATGGATAAAGGCGATTCTATTACTGTTAGCGCCTTCCAGGCGCGGGCTCCACACGACCTGTTGCGGTTCGAGGCCTGCTGAACCCTCCGGCGGGTAAATGACGCGCGCATTGGAACCGTCCTGGTCGACCAAAACCAGCCGATAGCGGCTGTTTTCGCTCTGCTCAGGAAAGACCGCCTGCAGCAGGGCAATCGGGCCGGGATTGCCCGCGCTGGAAGGGGAGGTCACCGGATAGGAGAACATGCCGACCTGCGGCAGCAGGTCGATCAGCGGGCCGTTGTCCAGCAGAAAAGCCGAAAGGTTGAAAATCGGCGATGATTCCTGTTCCTCCAATCCCGCCAGGGGCGAGTGAGTGACCGTGAAGAACATGCTGCTGTCGCTCGCCCAGGTTATCCCCGGCACCCAGGACCAATCTCCGCCGGTCTGGAAGGGGATCAGTTCGAACAGGGTCTGGCTGGATTTCTGCTCGAAATCGACCAGTCCAACCGAATCGGGACGGGCGTAAGCCAGCCGTTCCCCGTCAGGCGACCAGATGTAATGCGTCCCCCACCAGCCGTAGATTCCGCCAGTGTTGGCCTCCAGGATGGTTTCGGTGTTTTCGTGGAGACCGCCAGCCGAAAAGCTCAGCCAGATCAGGTCGTTGTTGGCCTGCCAGCCCGGCGCGGTGCTGCGCGGCTCGACGGTGGAATAATAGATCGCCAGGCCGCCGTCTGGATCCCAGCCGGCGTAATGGATGATGTTGCTGATTTCCAGGTCGACCGGCTCTGCATCATGATTTTCGAGGTCTATCACCCAGAGCGAATTGATCTGCTCGTCCGCGGGAGAAGCCGTCCGCGTGCAGAGCAGCCAGCGCCCGTCCGGAGAAAGGCTGAACACCCTGCCGTCCAGGTCACCGCTGGTCAGGATCGGTCTGCGGTTGGCGCTGCTGCCTTCCATCAACCAGGCATTACCAGCCAGCAGGTAGACCAGCCGCCCGGGGATATCCACCGGTGTGAAAGGCGCCTGGACGCCGACCATGACGATCTCGTGGCGCGCCTCACTGATGGTGGTCACCTCAAAGACCGATCGGCTGGTCTGCACGCCATTCTCGAACAGGCGCCGGTAGGTGATGCGCTGCAATCCGTTTTCGCCAGCCTGGATCAACAGGGTTTCGCCTTCCGGCAGGGATTCGTTGCGTACCGTCTGCCGCTCGAAGGGGATCACCTTTTCTTCAACCTCGTATTCTTCCGTGACCCGGGTGACGGTCACGCTGACCGGCGCGGTGATCACGGTAAATGAAGGCGGATCGCAGCGGTCGAGCGGGTCGAGCACGACACCACCTTTCTCCAGGGCGGCAGCGACGCTCGATCCAACCGGGACAGGGATGGACAGCCGGGAGCTCCCGTCGAGAATCTCGACACTCACCTCGCCGTTAACGGTCGGCGTATCCACGCCGCAGCCACAGGCTGTAAAAACAACCAACAGCATCACTCCAGGAAGAAAAAACTGCGTCAAGAGAGCCGGCAGAGCTGGCCTTGTATTCTTGTGCGAGGTTGGTCGGGTTCTATACAAATCAGGTATAATCAGCCACGTTGAAATTAAGCACGCATATTATAGCATGAGTGACTTAGCCCAAAATATTACCCAGACGAACCTCGAAGCGGCGATCGAAGCCGTTTTATTCGTCGCGTCCGGGCCGGTCAGCCTGAGCCAGTTGGCGGACGTAATCGGCAGGCCGAGTCAGGAGATCGAGCAGGGGATTAAATCGCTTGAACATCATTATCAGACTCAGCAGAGAGGCTTGCGAATCCAGAAGTATGAGGGTAAATTCCAGTTGACAACCGCGTCTGAGCTGGCGCCGTTGATCGAGCAGTACCTTGGGCTGGAGGCAACTGCGCGCTTGAGCCGGGCAGCGCTGGAGACGCTGGCGATCATCGCCTACCGCCAGCCGATCACTCGCCCGGGCATCGATGCGATCCGCGGGGTGAACAGCGACGGCGTGTTAAAGAGCCTGCTGATCAAGGGATTAATTCAGGAAATCGGTCGCGCCGATTCACCTGGTCGCCCAATCCTCTACGCGGCTACCAACGAATTCCTGCAGCAGTTTGGGCTGAACTCATTGGACGATCTGCCGCCGTTCGAACTGCTCGAGCAGGAAGGCGTCAGCCCGGAAGAGCAGCGCCTGCTCAAGGATTGATTATGGCTGATGAGCGGCTGCAGAAAATTCTGGCCAGGGCAGGTTTCGGTTCGCGCCGTTCCTGCGAAGTATTGATCAGCGACGGGCGGGTCAGGGTCAACGGCCAGATTGCGATCCTGGGCACAAAAGCCGATCCGGATGCCGATCAAATCCTGGTTGATGGCCAGCCTATCCCCAAGATATCAAGTAAAAAAGTGTACATCGCGTTGCACAAACCGCGCGGAGTGCTCTCGGACGACGTGAAGGATGACGAAAGGAAGAGTGTGTTCGATCTGGTTCCGCAGCCCGGGCATTTGTTTGTCGTCGGACGGCTGGATTTCGACAGTGAAGGATTGGTTCTGTTGACCGACGACGGCGACCTGGCCAACCGGCTGACTCACCCGCGCTACGGGCACGAGAAAGAATACCGCGTGCTGGTCAGCGTCAGGCCGGAAGAGGAACAGTTGAAGACCTGGCGGCGGGGGGTTGTGCTGGAAGATGGTTACCGCACAGCGCCGGCGGAGGTCAGGCTGGATTCACTGGCGGGCAAGGGCGCCTGGCTGCGTATTGTCATGAAAGAGGGCAAAAAACGGCAAATCCGTGAGGTGGGCAAGACAATCGGACTGTCCGTCCAGCGCATCATCCGCGTGCGAATCGGAACGATCCTGCTGGGACAGCTCAAGCCTGGCGATTGGCGTGAATTAACCCAGGGCGAGGTGCGCGGATTGGAAAAGACCGTACAGCCCGGCCCGAAATCCGGACCACCAGCCAGGCGGCGGCAGCCGAACAGATCCGCACGCGGGAAAACACTGAACCGCCCGAAAACAAGTTAAGGCAGGATTTTATTCCTCTTCGCCGGGCAGCGCGCTTTGGATGGCGCGGATGGCGTCTATCTGCGGCAAGCCCTCCTTTGAGCGCTTACGGATAAAATCCTTTAATTTCTCAAGAGGTACCGCCGGTATGGGCGTTTCATCGATTTCCAGCGAGGCTTTTTTGTTAGTGAAGACCAGCACTGCACGAACTTCGGGGATTTCTAAATCCGGAAAGTTGCGCTTGGCGAATTTAGCAAAGTCGGCGGCGATATACTGTGCCTCAGATTCAGGGCGGCCGAGATTTTCCTGCCCGAACACCTTCAGGTAAAAACTGCCGCCTTTCTGCTTGAAGCGCATCTTGTTCGTGTCAAATGTGATCGTGCCGCCCACGTTTATCGGCATCAATCCCCAAATACCGGCCGGGCCGACGAGCAGGTGCGGAACGCCAGCCTTATAGTGGTAGAGCACATAACTGTTTTCGAGGCCCTTCAGTGCGGAGGTGAGCAGCTCATCCGGGCGCGGCGAGCGTCCCCAGCGGCTGGTGAAGTAAATGCCGATCTGGCTCAGCAGAAAGCCCAGCAGCAGGGCGCCAAAGGTGATCGAGATTTGCTCCGGCTGGGTGAAGGAAATATACAGGCCGATGCCCAGGATGCCCAATGAAACGAAGGTCAGGATCGATCCGATTTTCTTATTGCGCTTGATTAATTTCGTGTCCGCGACGGTTCTCATTTTTGATATCCCGGTATGATTAGTTGTTTGATATGGATTCCAGGTATTCCAGGCGGTCGTGAATGGCGGAACGCAGCGAGGTGAGCAGATCAGCCTGGACGACCTGGCGGGCGACGCCGATCGCACTGGTGATCGCCTGCGCGTTCGAACGTCCGTGCCCGACGAAAACCAGCCCGTCGATGCCCAGCAGCAGGGCTGCGCCGACCTCGTTGGGATCCATCATTTTCTTGATTTTGGCAAAGGAAGGTTTTGCCAGCAGCGCGCCGATTTTGGAGGGGAGGCTGGACATCAGCTCGGCTTTGATCGTGTCAGTCAGCAGTTTGGCCACCGCCTCGCTCGATTTCAACAGGATATTGCCGGTGAAGCCGTCGGTGACGACCACATCAGCCTGCCCGCCGAAGAGTTCCTTGCCTTCGACGTTGCCGATGAAATTGAGCCCGGCCTTTTCAAGCAGGGGGAAAGTGTCTTTGATCAACTGGCTGCCCTTGCCGGCTTCCTCGCCGTTGGAGAGCAGCCCGACCCGTGGATTGGGGATGCGCATTACTTTTTCGGCGTAGACACTGCCCATGATCGCGAATTGAACGAGGAATTCAGGGCGGCAGTCGGCATTCGCGCCGATGTCGAGCACCACGCAGTAGCCGTTTTTTACCGGGAAGCGGGTGGTCAGCGCGGGACGGGCGATGCCCTTCATCCGCCCGACCGAGCGCAGCGCGTTGAACATGGCTGCGCCGGTGTTGCCGGCGGTGAAGAAGGCCGAGCCGGCGCCCTGCTTGAGTAGCTCCAGCCCGACGGCCATCGAGTTACGCGGCTTTTTCCTGGTCGCGTCGACCGGCTTGTCGCTCATCGCGAGCACGTCCGGGGCGTGTGCGATCCTCACCGGCAGAGCGCCGCTGTTGATCATCGCCAGGCGCGGCTTGAGGATGTCCTCATTGCCGACCAGGATGATCTCTTCACCGAAGCGTTTGGCCGCCTCGACGGCGCCGCTCAGCTCGGGGGAGGGGTATTCATCGCTGCCCATTGCATCCAGGATAATGGCCATAATCGCTCCTTGTGTCGGAAAATTCTTGTCAGATGGGGGACGAGCTTGTATTCTTGACATTCGATCAGACCCGATTATAATATCAAAGCGCCCGCGCTGGTGCTGGAATTGGCAGACAGGCATGGTTGAGGGCCATGTGCGGAAACGCGTGGGGGTTCAAGTCCCCCCCAGCGCACACACAAGATATACGGTTATGGTTGTCGAATACCCCCCAATTGTGGGGTATTCTGCTTTTATTTGAACTAACTAGAGAATATTTTTCAGTACTTTTGCTGTAATATCCTGCAATTTCGGGTACAAAAATAACTCCTAGATCGTAGGGTGCGTCGGCGACGCACCCTACTACTTTTGATGTAAGAATGGGCCATTTGAGTTGATTTCCATCAATTATTAGAAAAAATCGCTATTATTAACCCACATTAGAGATATTTTGGTATTTTTTATCAGACTCATGCATTCACCCATTGGGTGAAAGAAATGGCTGCCACTCGAGACAGCCTGATTAAATCTTGAGGAAATGAAATTCTGCAGGTTAGGATGTTATTTTGAGCAGCATACTATGCTATGATGATATTATCTGAACCCATTAACCATCAAAAACTGTAAACTAGAAAGAAGGAGACAGATATGGCAAAGGCAATTTATCCATACCGGTTGGTATTCTTAGTGGTGGTTCTGGGTGTCCTATTGGCGTCAGGTGTCCTGGCAGGCTGCAACAGCGTGGCGCCTGTGATGAGCTACCAGGGAAGGTTGACCGATGCGGCCGGAAAACCGCTGGACGGCACGTACCAGTTCCAGTTCCGTCTGTTCGACGCGCTAACAGGAGGCACAGAGTTGTACACCGAGACGGAGAGCATCACCGTCACCAACGGCTTGTTCGATACCTCCATAGGTCCGTCAACGATTGTCGCGGATCTGCGCCCTGAAATGCTCTCCCAGCCGCTCTGGCTGGAAGTCACCATCAACGGCGAAGTGCTCAGCCCGCGCCAGCAGCTTTTGGGCGCACCGTACGCCTTCACCCTGATGCCGGGCGCGGTCATCTCAGCCGAATTCCCGACGAGCGTCGTAGGAACGAATACGAATGCTGTTCTGACCGTTGCCAACAGCGACGAATCAAGCGATCCCCTGCCTTCCCTGCGAGTGGAAGGGCTGGGAGGCCTGGAAATCGTCGGCGTGGGAATCAGCGATGGTGTAGTTAATGCAGGCAAAATTACCAGCCTCCAATCTTCTACCCACAGCGATCTTCTGATATCCACGAATGACGAGATTTATTTTGACCTTGACGATGACAACAACTCAGCATCGACAATGCGGATCCGCAACGGCGGGAATGAGGAAGTATGCACCATCAATGAAGCCGGCAACCTGATTTGCACCGGAACGAAGAGCGCCGTCGTTTTGGTTGAAGAGCAGATGCGGAAAATGTACGCCCTGGAAAGCCCCGAAGTCTGGTTTGAAGATTTCGGCAGCGGCGCTTTGGTCAACGGCGCTGCGCGGGTGGAGATCGATCCGCTGTTCGCGGCAGCCGTCAATCTCGCGAGCTACCATATCTTTGTCACTCCACTGGGCGATTGCCAGGGGCTGTATGTAGCGGATAAAACCCCCACCGGCTTCGAAGTGCGCGAGCTCGGCGGAGGCACGGCGAATATCGCATTCGATTACCGCCTGGTTGCCAAACGGCTGGGGTACGAGACTGAGCGCATGGAGCTGTACGAAACCGAGGCAGAGGAGGGAGAATGAACCGGCAGCGCCTTCTCCCCTGGGGCGGCAGGGTCCTTCTCGCGGTCCTGATCCTGCTGGCGGCAGCCCAAGCGGTCAGCGCGCAGGCGCATCGAACGCCCGCCCTGCAAGGTAGCTCCCAGACTGTAATCGCATCGATGCGATCGCCGGGCTATATCGTCCCCTGGGACGTGATTGCCAGTGGCGGCGGCGTGAGTTCATCTACCAATTTCCAACTCCACCAAACGATCGGGCAGTCTTCCTTTGGCACGCAGACGAGCACAAGCTTCAAACTGCATGCCGGATACTGGCAGGTGCCGCCTCCCCGCACCATTTACCTGCCGCTGGTCATCCGGTAAGGGAGTGAGTATCGAAAAGGGATATTCGGAGGTTATCTGCAGGGTATAGCAGAACCGTTTGGATATACCTGAACAGTCATAAAGGAACTTAACAGAACGATCATCGTTTATGTAAGATCGTAGGGTGCGTCGCCGACGCACCCTACTACTGTAGCAACAGACACCTATTTAGCCCTCCGGGGTGGTAGCTGGTACCTCCTCGTTGTAGCCAGTGTTGACGGTCTACGCACAGCAAGCCGCTCCTTTATCGTCGGCGGTCCAGGCTTTACCGTCTACGAAGTCGGCTTCCGTTGTGCCGACTCCCCATGACCTTGTATACTTCTATCGAAAGATCATAATCGGGTTTACTACCAATCTATTAATTAAATCACCCAAAACCACATCGAGGTATTAAGTAGGTACGTAAAACCTGCAATGCCATGCAGATAGAATATTAGTTAAGCCATTCCTTCGGCACATGGAAGCCAACATTTTGCTGGTAGAACGCATGGCAGGCAGCCGTGTCGCCAGCGGCTGAAATCTGCGCCGCCTCATCGACTAGGGCCTGCTGATCGGGCGTGCACTCGGCAAAGGGTGTATTGAGCAGCCCCCAGCTATCCCACGGCAGCGGCTCGATTTTATTCAGCGCCAGTAAATCTCGAAAAACGTTGCCGCGGATGAAATCCCAGCCGTGCCACTGGAAAATGCCGAAATCGTCAGGGTTAGCCTTCCCGGCGAGGCACATTGCCCAGGCATCGCCGGCCAGCACGAACTTGCCTTCCGGCATGTCGAGCGGGTCGAAGTCGATTCCGAGTATCTGACGCTGCAAGGCGTCGAGCTGGGCGTCCACTCTGCACCAACGGTTTTCAGTCTCATCCCACACCTCAGTCATCCAGTGGTCCTCGAAATGACCGGGGATGAAATAAGTGCCGAAACCGCAGCGGGCGCGGGCAGGGACGCCGCGAGTACGCAAGATGGCAGCCAGCAGCACGGATATATCGCGGCAGTTGCACACCAATCGCCGAGCCAGCGGGCGGGGCTGATCCAGAGTGCGCGGGTCAAGCTCGAGCAGGCGCGTCAACTTGGCACCGCACGGGCGAAGCTGCACCTCAGCTTCGCGCTCGTCGCCGAGCTTTAATCCGTAGCGATCCTGCCAGAAAATATGCACGGTGAGGTGCTGCAGCGCATCGACCAGCGCAGGCAGCTCAGTAGGCATACACTGGCAGAGGTCACGACGGTCGCCGAAATCGGTCAGCGGTCCGGGTTGGGAGAAGTAGAGAAGGTGTTCCTGTGTCGTCAGCATAGCAAATCTCCTGTGTTGAAATAATGGGATGGTTGGGCATTTACCCACCCTCCCGCGGGTGGAGAGTCAAGTAACTCATTGGACTCGCTGCCATGGGAGGTCTACCATGAGATTTAGCATTTTCCCCATGCCGGTTGATCCTTTCACTTATAAAATAAGTATAGCCCAGGTTGGCGGCAGAGCTGCCCAGCGTGCCCGCCTCGGGCGGGTCGAGGGTGACCGGTGTGGATAAAGTCACGCTGGCGGGCAGCACACCGGAGATCGCCCCACCGGTAAGGGTTGGGCTGGTGTTGGTCACTGCCAAGCTGAAGGTGAGCTTTTCGCCGGGGAGAACCAGATCGTAGGGTGCGTCGGCGACGCACCCTACTACTTTTCGCTACTGGCCAACAGGAGGTTGCCAGAGTTCGACTTTATTCCCTTCTGGATCTATTACCCACGCGAACTTTCCATACTCTGATTCGTCGATCTTGTCGAGTACGTTGCAGCCTTCTTCCTTCAGCACCTTCACTAGGGCGTGCAAATCATCGACGCGATAATTGATCATGAACGTGGCTTTGCTTGGGGCGAAAAGGTCGCCCTCGACTGGGCTAATCGACCAGACCGTTGTTCCAGCTGTCGGTTTACCTTCTGCATTCGTCCAGGTGAAAGCATAGCCACCCCAATCCTGCACGTCGATTCCAAGATGCCTCTTATACCAAGCCAGCAAGGCTGGTGCATCTTTGGCCCTGAAGAAAATACCGCCAATTCCGGTGACGCGTCTCATCTGAATCTCCTTCTGCGGTTGAAGTGGAGAACCGGTCGGTTATTACAAGACCCATCTATTAATTTTACCGACTTGTGCTTTACTGCATATTCACAGTATAGCATATCGATTTTGTATATCATACTGAATAATCGTCTACTTATCACAAGCACATTGATCATGATACTAAGGCTTAACTCTAGTATTGCATACCAGAACCGTTGAAAGAGAAGTTTTTTGAGTTCGAAACAACCTCACCCAAACCCAATAAACTGCATGACCAACTACGGTTGCCATTCACATCAAACATTATTCCCATTCCATAGAGAAAACCTATGCCTATTGGGCGAAATGGTATATCTCCTTCCATAACAAACGCCATCCCTCCGAAATGGGTGTGCCGGAAATCGAAGTCTATCTTTCACACCTGGTCCAGGAAGGCAACATCTCCGCTTCCACGCAAAACCAGACTTTCAATACAATTCTTTTCCTCTACCGCAACGTATTGAAAAATGAGTTGGCTGCCCCAATTCACGCTTTGCGCGCCCAGCACCTGCCAACTGACGACGGAAAGACAGGATCGTTTTCCTGCCAGCGATCCCCGGCGATGGTGATCACGAAGGGATTTGCTCCAGATTCGCTCGATTTTCCATTTTTTACCCGCAATGATAAGGATCCAATAGGCAGCCTGCCATTTAACAATCCAGTGTAGTATCCTCGACCCTTCAGAATCGATCGGATTCCAATAAAACTCTATAAACTAAATGGTAACAATAGAGAATAAATCCTGTAAAATATACTTATCCCAGAAAACGAACAACTTTCTACTATTTTACTCGCAGGGGGTTTAGGGGCGGCAGGAGAACATCCATGCCCTTCTTCTGATTACCAGGTGTGAAATTTAGCAGCGAAAATCGATTCCGCGGCGCAATCGCGACGCCTGCTTGGGTTAGTAATTTATAGTAAAGCAAGAACCTTTACAAGTAAACCGATTCGAGAAGAACGCCTTTAAAACTCAAATAATTGTGTTCAAGGCAGAGCCCAACAATGGCGCCTGATCCAGCCGCGACAGGCAGTTACCTGATCAAGTCATTTACCAGACCAAAGGAGGAAGCGATGAGCTATCAGGATACTTACAGTGACGCTGAATGGTACATTTTACAGTGCGCTCCTGTGTACGTTCTTTCCATTGTCGCGGGCATCGACGGCAAAATCGACCAGAAGGAGCTCAAGAATTTTTCAAAGTCGATCGTCGAGCAATCGAGGAATAATTTTGGTTTTTGCCAGGAGATATACCAGTCGATTGTAGGTAACATTGACCATGTACTGCGTTGTGATTCCAGCGGACCGACTGCACTCAAGGGCTTGATCGCGACTAACGTGCTGTTGAAAAAGCTCAACAACAGCGACGCGACTCTTTACAAGAGGAGTCTGGTCCACATTGGTAACCAGGTCGCGGAATCCTCGGGCGGGTTGTTCGCCAAAAAGCGCAGCCAGAAAGAAACCCAGGTGCTGGCCCTGCTGCTCAAGGTGCTGGAGTTAGCCTAGCCAGATACGAGGGTCGTTGGCGTTTTAATCGCAGGAAAATCAAGCTCAGATTGAGCACGGTTGTTATCGGTACTACCAAGTAGCATCCCCTACGACACCAAACCTCATAGTTGATGGGTCAGCCTTCTTGCCTGATGCCTCTTCAGGGGGAAATGAAGGTGGCAATCAAACTTAAGGAACCCGGCCGGCGCCCATGACGGTGATATGGCGGCTTTAGTATGTTTACGTGTTCCGCTTGGTGATGTAGCGGGTCAATTCTTCCAGGTGGTCACGGGAGGGGCCTGACGGAAGCTTTTGCAAGCACGCAAGCGCGCTTTCGACGTAGAGGCTGGCTTCCTGCAGCGATTCTTCGATCGCCGGACTGTGTTTAATATTTTCGATCAGCCTCAACAGTCGGTCTCCGCTCAGGAAGCAGTCCCCGCTGACCAGCGACTTTACGTCTTCGTCCTCATGGTTCTGCTCGAAGTAGTAGATCGCCGGCAGGGTGACCAGACCCTGACGCAGATCGCTGCCGACCGGCTTGCCAAGAACCGTCTGGTCGGCGGTGAAGTCGAATACATCGTCGACGATTTGGAAAGCCATGCCGATGTTGTAGCCGTACAGGCGGACGTTTTCGATCGTTTCATCGTCGAGTGCGCTGATCAGCGCCGCGCAGCAGGCAGAGGACTCAAAGAGGGAAGCGGTTTTCGAGTAAATGCGCTGGTAGTACTGCTCGCGGTCGAAATTGCAGCGGCTGGAGAATAGCTGAGTGATCTCGCCGTTGACGATGGTCGCCAGCGTTCTGGAGAACAGGCTCATCACCGGGATTGAGTTTGTATCGGAAGCGAGTTTGGCGGCGCGGGCGAACATGAAATCGCCGGTCAGCACGGTCGCTCCCGGCGACCAGCGCGCGTTGATGGTCGGGATTCCGCGCCGCAGCAGCGAGCCGTCGATCAGATCGTCATGCACCAGGGTGGCAGTGTGGAGCAGTTCGATCGCCGCGGCCAGTGTGATCAGGCGCTCCTCATCACCGCCGAGCATTCTGCCCACCAGCAAGGTCAGCGTGGGGCGGATGCGTTTACCGCCCGAGGATAACAGATGATCGATTGCCGCCTGAAGATCTGGATGATTGTTTTCCGCCTGGGAGTGCATCAAGTGCTCAACCTGACGAATTTGCTCCTGTACCGAGATGAAAAATGAGATTGTGGTGTTCAATGAGACTGGCTCCCAAGGATTAAGCGGTCTGCGCTCTCAGAAGTGATTTTCGCTACCTGATCATAATTCAGATTGAGGGTTTCTGCCATTTTTTGTACCACCATTTTAACATTAGCCGGCTCGTTTCGTTCACCTCGATGGGCTTGCGGGGCTAAATAAGGAGCGTCGGTTTCAATTAAAATTGACTCCAATGGCAGTTTCTTGATAATTTCCAGGCGATGCCCGGCATTTGGGTAGGTGATCGGCCCGCCAATTCCGATCCAGAAATTCAGCTGGGCAGCTTCTCGGGCTTCTTGTAGGGTACCCTCGAAGGCATGCAATACGCCAGGGCGGGCGGCTAATCCGCTGCGTGTGGAGAGAAGACGCCCATGCCAGTTTTTCAGGATCAGCAGGACATCCTGCATGGCCTCTCGGCTGTGGAGTACAACCGGCAATTGGGTATCCTGGGCTAACTCCAGCTGCGCCTGGAAGGCCGCCTTCTGTTGAGCGGGCGCAGCATGATGCCGATAGTAATCCAGCCCGATTTCGCCAATCGCGACCACTTTCGGATGCTTACACAGCGCTGCGATTTCTTTAATATTACCTGATTCCCAGGATTTTGCACTGTTTGGATGGATACCAATCGCGGCAAATAGACCGGCGTGCTGCTCGGCGAGCTCGACCGCCCGCAGGCTGGTCGGCAGGTCGATGCCCGGAACCAGGATGTGCTCGACGCCGGCCTGGGCAGCCCGCGCAAGCACAGATTCCAGATCCTCATTAAATTGGTTAAGGTTCAGGTGGCAATGAGTGTCGCTGAGCCGGGCCAGATCGCTCACTTCAATCCTGCGATACGCAGACCGTCCTCGAGGATCGCTTTTACCCGATCCTGGTGGGTGGTTTCGCAGTAGACGCGCATGATTGGCTCTGTGCCTGAAAAACGGATCAACAGCCAGCCGCCGTCCTCCAGTGAGAATTTGAAGCCGTCCAGAGTGTTCAGGCCGGTGACCTTCAAGCCGCCAATCGTTGCAGGCCTGGCAGCCAGGATATTCTCCTCGCGGCTGGAGCGGTCGCCGGTGAAACGGGAGTCGATGCGGTCGTAATAGTGCGCCCCAACCTTGCTAAAGAGCAGCTCGAGCAGCTCAGATGGCCTTTTGCCTAGCCTGACCATCATATCGAGCAGGTACAGCCCCGCCAGGATGCCGTCGCGCTCGGGCACGTTGCCGCGGAAGGCGTAGCCGCCCGATTCCTCGCCGCCGATCAGAGCATTGGTCTCGAGGAACTTTGGCGCAACGAATTTAAAGCCCACGCCGGTTTCAAAGACGGGCACACTGTACATCTTCCCGAGTTTTTCGAGCATCGAGGTCGTGGAGAGGGTTTTGACGATAGGCCCGCGCTCGCCGCGGATTTCGAGCAGGTAATAGGCCAGCAGCGCGTAAACCTGCAGCTGGTTGATGAAATTGCCCTTTTCATCGCCGAGGCCCACCCGGTCGGCATCGCCGTCGGTTATCAACAACACGTCTGCGTTCAACTCGACGGTCTTGCGCAGACCGACATCGATGTTCGGCGGGATGGGTTCGGGGCGTTTCATTTCCGGGAAGATCGGGTTGCGTACGTTATGAATTTCGATTACCTGAGTCTTGCCGCCGTCGAGCAGGGTCGTGAACCAGTTAGCGCCGTTGCCCCACATGGCATCCACGACGATTTTCAGACCGGCGGCGCGGATGGGTTCCAGATCGATCAGCTCTTTGATATGCGCGATGTAGGCGGGGGCAGGGTCGAAGCGGATGAGGATGCCGTCGGCTTCGGCTTTTTCAGCGTTCATCAGCCTGACGCCATCCATTGAATCGGGAATCAGGCTCTCGATCTGCGCCAGTCCGGCTGGGTCGATCGCTCCGCCGTTCTCGTCGCGAACTTTAAAGCCGTTATCGGTCGGCGGGTTGTGTGATGCGGTGATATTCACCGCGCCGGCCGTGCCGAGGTTCACAGCGGAGAATGAGATCACCGGCGTCGGGGTGGGACCGTTTGTCAGATATACTTTGATACCGTTCCCGCACAGCACCTCGCAGACCGCCTGGGCAAAATTTTCAGAAAGGAAGCGCTTGTCGTGACCGACGACGACTGCACATCCCTGTTTCCCGTGTTCGATTAAATAAGATGCAAATCCCTGGGCACAGCGGCGGACTGTTTCGAAGGTATAGTCGTCGGCGATTGCCCCTCTCCAGCCGTCGGTGCCAAAGATAATCTTCTGCGCCATAAATCCTCCCAGGTATGATGATGTAAGAATAAGAACAAGACCGCCTTATTATAACAGGTCATTTTGCGCGGATGTAGTTTTCCCGTCTGGTTTACATGCTATAATTCAGACCTGATGTAGCAGAATTAGCAGGAGCATGGTAGTGGATAACCAAAAGAGGATCTATCTGGATTATGCCGCGACAACTCCGCTGGACGAGCGGGTGCTGTCAGCGATGATGCCTTACTTCAACCAGGCGTTCGGCAACCCGTCCTCGGTGCATTTCTTCGGGCAGCAGGCCGAAGCCGCCCTGGAGCGCTCGCGCGAACGGGTGGCGGCTCACTTTAGCGCCCATCCGGACGAGATTATCTTCACCAGCGGAGGGACGGAGAGCGACAATCTGGCCATCCGTGGGACGGCCTTTGCCCGCCGGCAGAAATTAGGTTGCAACCGCATCCTGACTTCGCCGGTAGAACACCACGCAGTTCTCCATACGGTCGAGCAGTTGGCATCCTTGTATGGATTTGAAGTCGAATTCCTGCCGGTCGATGCGAGCGGTAAGGTCGATCCTGACGACCTGCGCAAATCACTCGATAAAGACGTCGCGGTAGTGTCTGTGATTTACGCGAACAACGAGATCGGAACGATTAATCCGATGGTCGAGATCGGACAGGTTTGCCGTGAATTCGAGGTGCCGCTGCATAGCGACGCGGTTCAGGCTGCCGCGCACCTGCCCATGGAGCAGGCCGGCCAGGCAGTGGAGATGATCTCAATCGGTGCTCATAAATTCTACGGGCCGAAGGGCGTCGGCGGGCTTTACATCCGCCGCGGAATTGACCGGCTGCCCGTGCAAACCGGCGGCGGGCAGGAATACAACCTGCGCGCGGGCACCCAGAACGTGCCCTACATCGTCGGCCTGGCTGAGGCCTTCGATCTGGCTCAGACGGACGTCGCTGTGCGGGCTGAACACTACCGCGCACTGCGCGACCGTCTGATCGATGGCGTGTTAACCTCGCTCCCGAACGCGCGGTTGAGTGGTCACCGCAGCGACCGGCTGCCCAACCATGCCAGTTTCGTCTTCGCCGGCGTGGACGGAAACCATCTGTTGATGCTGCTCGACGGCGCTGGATTCGCCTGTTCCTCGGGTTCTGCCTGCAAGGTTGGCGATCCAAAGCCTTCGGACGTGTTGAAAGCGTTGGGATTCTCCGACAGATGGGCGCTAGGCTCTCTGCGGGTGACGCTGGGGACAGGCACGACTCTCGAGCACATCGACGCCTTACTGGCGGCTCTGCCCGAACTGGTCAAGAAGGCAACCGCCTGACGGAGAACATCCGCATGGTTGACAGGCGCAACGTAGTGGTGGCGATGAGCGGCGGAGTGGACAGCTCGGTTGCCGCGGCGCTGCTGGTCGAAGCCGGGTACGCCGTGACCGGTATGATGCTGCGCTTGTGGATTGAGCCAGGGCTGGAAGCACACAACCGCTGCTGTACGCCGGATGCGATGGCGGAGGCGCGCCGGGTCGCCAACCGGCTTGGCATTCCCTTTTACGTCGTGGATGTCAAGAACGCCTTCCGTGAAATCGTCGTCGAAGGCCTTTTGCGGGGTTACAGCCAGGGGATCACGCCAAATCCGTGTCTTTTGTGCAATCGCCATATCCGCTGGGGGATTCTGCTCGAAAACGCCTTGAACATGGGCGCCGATTGCCTGGCCACCGGTCATTATGCCCGGCTGCGAAGATATGCAGACGGGACGATCGAACTCTACCGCGGAATGGACGATAACAAGGATCAATCCTACGTCCTCAGCGTGCTCGATCAGTCGCAGTTAGCCAGGACAATGCTGCCTGTTGGCGAGTATTCCAAGCAGGAAGTGCGCCAGCTTGCGCATTCTTACGGTCTGACGGTCGCCGAGCGGGCGGAAAGCCAGGACTTGTGCTTCCTGGCCGGGCAGGATTACCGGGAGTTCCTGGCGCGTCATGCGCCTGAGACGGTCAGGCCGGGCGCGATCGTCGACCGCGCCGGCAAGGTCCTCGGGCGGCACTCCGGGCTGGCGAACTACACCATCGGGCAGCGTAAAGGACTGGGTGTGGCTTCTCAACTGCCTTTGTACGTCTTGGAGATTCGCATGGAAGAAAATGAGCTCGTCGTCGGTGAGGAGAACGAATTGGGACACCGCCGTCTTATAGCGGAGCAGGTCAACTGGATCTCCGGTAAGATGCCCGCCAGCTCGTTTCACGCCTGCGTGAAGGTGCGCTATCGGTCGCCTTTGCACCAGGCAATGGTCTTTCCTATCGGTTCTGATCAGGCGGAGGTTGAGTTCGATGCGCCGGTAAGAGGTATCACCCCGGGGCAGCGTGCGGTTTTTTATTACAACAATCAGGTAATGGGTGGCGGAATGATCAGTTCGGGGTATGATTAATAGCATCACAACGGGAGGGACGATCATGCAGATCCAGACGGTTATTTTTGGCTTTTTATTGTCCTCGTTGCTGGGGGCAATTTTTCACCTCTGGAAGGGGGGCAAGCTCTGGCGGCTGCTGATCTTCCTTGCCCTTGCCTGGGCTGGATTTTGGGGTGGGCACCTTCTTGGAAACCGGATTGGTCTGCATTTCATTCCAGTCGGTTCGCTGAATGCTGGCCCGGCTGTGCTGTTGAGCCTGATCACACTGGGGGCTGGCTACTGGCTGATCTTCGGCCGGACTGAGTCGACGCCGGCGCGGAAATCTTGAGGAGCGCAGATTTGGTTTGGAAGCTGCACGGCGCCACAGCCGAAGACGGTGATCTGGTCCAACTGGTCGGGCTGCGCCACAAGAGCTTTATCGTCCGCCTGAGCACCGGCGGCGAGCTGCAGACGCACCGCGGCGTGATCCGGCATGATGAGATCATCGGCAAGCCCTGGGGCACTGTCGTGCGCAGCCACCTGGGCAGGCCGTTTTACGTGCTGCAGCCATCGCTGGGCGATCTGCTAAAGGAGCTGCCGCGTACCTCGCAGATCATGTACCCCAAGGATATCGGCTTTGTCCTGGTCAATATGGGCATCGGGGAAGGGCAGTGCGTGGTCGAAGCCGGCACCGGCTCGGGCGCGCTGACTGCCGCGCTGGCCTTCGCGGTGGGATCCAACGGCAGCGTCATCAGCTATGATAACCGTGAAGAGATGCAGCGCATGGCGCGTAAGAATCTGGCCAGGCTGGAGCTGGATCAGCGGGTGACGTTTAAACTGAGCGATATCGCCGAAGGATTCGACGAAACCGGCGTGGATGCGCTTTTCCTTGACGTGCCGAATCCGTATGACTACATCGCCCAGGTGCGCCGCGCGCTCAAATTTGGAGGGTATTTCGGCAGCATCCTGCCCACCGCCAACCAGGTGGAGCGTCTGTTATCTGCGCTGCGCCAGCATGATTTTGGCTTTGTCGATGTCTGTGAGCTCATCCTGCGCTATTATAAGGCCGAGCCCGAACGCTTCAGGCCGGTCGACCGCATGGTTGCTCACACCGGCTATCTGATATTTGCCAGGCCGGTGTTGATCGATCACACGGATGAGGCTGCGTCGATCGATTTCGAGGGCGAGAGTATGATGAGCGACGCCACCTTTGAAGAAGATGAAACCGAAGATTGAAAATAGAATCGCCGCTAGCGTAGAATCCACTAAGAAAATGACCTGTGATCAACCACTAACTGCCGATCAAATTCGAACCCTTCTTGAACAGTATCGCCTGCGGTCCCACAAGACGAGCGAGCCTGCGCACAGCCGCCGGGCAGCCGTCCTGGTGCCGATCATCTGCCTGGGGGACGGCTGGCATATCCTGTATACCCGCCGTTCGGTATTGGTCAACAACCATAAAGGTCAGGTTTCCTTCCCGGGCGGTGGAATGGAAGAAACCGATGAGTCGGTCGAATTTGCCGCTCTGCGCGAGGCGCACGAGGAAATCGGCATCGACCCTGCTCAGGTGGATATCCTCGGCCGGCTGGGGGACATAAACACGATATCTGATTTTATGATCACACCTGTGGTGGGTCAGCTGCGCTGGCCGGCGAAATTCAAAATTAATTGCAGCGAAGTCAGCAGGATATTTTCTATTCCACTGACCTGGCTGGCCGAGCCTGAGCACCTTGAATCGCGCCTGTTCACTCGACCGAACGGACAGCGAGAACCGGTTTTCTTTTACGACCCATACGACAGCGAGCAGCTCTGGGGGATATCCGCGGGAATCACGCTGCAGCTGCTCGATGCGTTGGGGTTAATTACTGACCGTTCATCTTCGACCCGTTCGTCAAAAAGCGGGTAACCTCTTTTGGCGTGACGGGCGGGCTGAAGAGATAGCCCTGGAACATGTCGCAACCGTGCTCAATCAGAAAAGCGAGCTGGCTTTCTGTTTCGACACCTTCGGCGATCACATCCAGGCCGAGTTTATGCCCCATCTGGATCATCGATTCGGTGATCAGGTCGTTCTCTTTCCGCTTGCCAAGGTCGGCGATGAAGGACTGTCCGATTTTCATCACGTCCATGGGCAGGCGCTGTAATGTGCTCAGCGAAGAATAACCGGTGCCGAAGTCGTCGATGGACACCTTCACGCCCAGACGCTTCAAATCCCAGAGAATGGCTTCGACTTTTTCGAGCTGGGTGAGGCTGCGGCTCTCGGTGATCTCGATATAGAGGTGCTGCGGCTCTAGACGGGTTTCCCGCAGGATTTGCTGGATGATATCCGGCAGGTCGGGCTGCTGGAATTGCCTGGCAGACAGGTTGACCGCCACATTCAACTTGCGGTACCCCTGCGTATGCCAGTGCTTCAATTGAGAACAAGCGGTTCGCAGCACCCACTCGCCAATCTGGACGATCATGCCGGTTTCCTCGGCGAGAGCGATGAAATTGCCGGGCATGATCAGCCCCCGGGTGGGGTGCTTCCAGCGGATTAGCGCCTCCAGGTTGACCACCTTTTGGGCAGCGATCGAGAAGATCGGCTGGTAGCTCAAGGTGAACTGTTCGAGTTCCAGCGCCCTGCGTAGATCGGTTTCGAGCAGCAGAAGCTGAACGGCGCGGGTGTGCATCAGGCGGTCGAAAATTTCGTACCTGCCGCCGCCCTGGGCTTTTGCCTGATACATGGCAGTGTCTGCGTCACGCAGCACCTCTTCCGGCTTCTCATAGCCAGTCGTGCTGAGGGTGATGCCGATGCTGCAGGTGGTATATACCGGCTGTCCGTCAACCAGGAATGGAGTCGAAAGCTCGCGTTGAATTCGGTTCGCCACCTGGACCACCTCGAGAGGATCATTCAGGCTGGCGATCAGCAGGGCAAACTCATCCCCGCCCATGCGCGCCACTGTATCTTCTGTGCGTACGCAGCCCTCCAACCGATCGGCGATTGTAATCAGCATTTTATCCCCGGCGAGGTGGCCAAGGCTGTCGTTGATCACTTTAAACCGGTCCAGGTCCAGGAAGAGTACGGCGAAAACTTCGTTTTCGTGACGTTTTGAACGCTTGATCGCCTGATATAAGCGGTCAACGAAAAGAGCGCGGTTGGGCAGGTTGGTCAATTTGTCATGCAGCGCTTCGTGCATCAACCGGGATTCAGCCAGTTTGTGCCGGGAGATGTCGGTCATTGAGCCGGCGACGCGGTGCGGACGACTGCCGTTGGTATGAATTGCGTTGCCGCGCGCCATCACCCATAGATACGTGCCGTTCTTGTGCTGCATACGAAATTCGGTTTCGATGTGGCTGGATAACCCAGTCAGATGCGCTTCAATGGACGATTTGACCGCCGGCAGATCGTCCGGATGGATGCGGTCAAACCATTCGTCCGGATCTTCCCGCACCTCATTTTCCCCATAACCGAGCAGGTGTTTCCAGCGCGGGGAATAATAGATTTGGTCGTTTTCGAGATCCCAATCCCAGATTCCGTCGTTTGCGCCTTCCAGCGCAAGTGAATAGCGCTCTTCGCTGGTGCGTAGTGATTCTTCGGCCAGCTTTTGCTGGGTGATGTCGGTGATGATACCGAGAATATAACGAGGTTCTTCTGATTCTTTTGAAATGATTGTAGCGGACACCTGAACAATGAGTGTTCGCCCGTCTATGGTAGAAATGCTGTACTCGATGTTCTTGCTCCCGCCGATCGCGCCGATCAGTTTAAAATCATCGATGGCGCGCTCCTGATCGTCAACGTAAATATAGTCGGTAATCAGGCTGCCGTATGCTTTCTCTTTCGAGCTTAGCCCAAGCAGATCCAGGAACGCCTGATTACAGTCCACGCAGCGGCCGTCAAGATCGGCGACGAAAATCGCATTTGGCGAGCATTCAAAATAGGTCTTGACCAAATCGTGCTGATTACGCAGTTCTTCTTCGGATTTCTTCCTGAGGATGGCGCTTGCGACATAAGAGGACACGAAGGAAAGGAATTGAAGATCGTTGTAGCTGAAGCGCGTATCTTCAGAGTAGCTTTGCACGGCCAGAACGCCGATGGTTTGCTGGTCGGTTTTCAGGGGGACGCCCAACCAATCGAGCGACGGCGCGCCAACCGATTCCACTTCTTTTTGCTCGACCAACTTCTCGAACACCTCAGGCGGTGCAAGGAGCGGTGAGCCGCCGCGCAAGACGAATTCGGTCAATCCCCGCCCGGGTTTTGTGGGAGGGGGGGGGGAATCATAAGAGTCGACAAAATAGGGGAAGGAAATTTGATTGCCCTTTGGATCGTACAGCGCGATATAAAAGTTATCCGCGGGCATCAGCTCGGAGATCGTCTGATGGATCGACTCAAAGAGCTCGTTCAATGTTGCTGCCGAGCCGACCGCCTCGGAAATTTTTATCAGTGCACTTTGGGTTTTTTCCAGCCTTTTAATTTTTGTAATATCGCGAAGTATGGTGAAAAGATATGGCTTGCCATCGATGGTGATGCTCGAGCACTGCACCTCCACGTCCATCACCTGATAGGTTTTAGGGTGGCGGATGACCTTTTCATAATGACCGACGTGATTTTTATTGGTGTCGACCCACATCGCGTGGAAATCTTTGTCGGTTTCCGGCTCGACAGAGTAATCTTCAAACAATAAGTATGACAATGCCTCATCGCTGGTGAGGTTGAATACCTTCAACCAGCCGTCATTCGCAGCGATGACCCGGCCGTTCAGGTCATGGATTATGCCGGCAGTGTCGATATTCTCCAGTAAGATCTGGATTAAGGGAGGGAGGGAAGGTTCGCTTGCGTGCAAGGTTCCTCCATGGAGTATTTCACTAAGCGCAACATTATTGCCCAGATTGGTGCAAGGTTTATGCCGCTAAACGCTTGGCGTGAAGCACTTTGGTAGGAATATCAAAAAACGGCGATCGCTCGCCGTTTTTTGCATCGCTACGCAAGGATTACTCCTCGACTTCTTCTTCTTTCTTGCCGCGCTCGATTAATTCGGGTTCAGCCGGGGCTTCAGCCATTTCTCCCGCTTCTTCTACGATTTCCGCGGCGCCGCCGGTGATGACCACAAGCACTTCATTCGGATCGATGAGGATTTCGATCCCGGCAGGAACGATCAAATCGCGTGCGAATATTGTGTCGCCGATAGCTTCGAGACCAGATATGTCAACGGTGAATTTATCGATCAAATCCTGAGGCAGGCATTCGACCTCGACCTCGTCCGTCTCAAGAACTACCACGCCGTTGAAATTCTTTACGGCGGGCGCGATGCCGCTGAGCTCGACGCTCACCTTCGTGCGCAGTTTTTCAGTCAGCGATACTGCCTGGAAATCGACATGCAGCAAAGTGCCGCGCAGGTAATCTTTCTGCTTCTCGCGCACCAGGGTGGCGTGCTCCGCGCCGTCGAGCGCAATGGTAATGATATGCGACTTTGAAGCTGCCGAAAGTACATTGCTGGCTTCTCGCAAGTCCATTTCAATGGGCGTAGTCGGCACTTTTACCCCGTAGATTACACCGGGCAGCTTGCCCTGTCGGCGTAGCGCGCCGACCTGTTTTCCCGTCACTGTGCGGCGGGATGCCTGGATTACCATCTTTTCCATCTTTTATCCATCCTCGAGCGCCTCTCACCTGACCTGTGCAGGTTACCTTCGCTCTATCCAAGAGATTATAAATCGGGAGAGCCCGAAATTACCAAGAAATGGCTGTTGCCAGCGGAGGCTAATTTTAGCCGTCTTTTAAGGCTGCGTCAAGCGTCAGCGTTGCATAGTTATGCGTAACCTGACAGCCCTATCCCACCCGGCCCAGTTGGACTACTTCGAAGATCAGCCAAGCACCGTAGACAATCATACTTACGCCGATCACAACGAATGCGATGTCAATTGGTTTAGCAAACCTGGCTGGCGGGTGGAGATCCAGCAGGATGCTGCGCAACCCCAGGAGCGCATGGATGACTACAAAGACCAGAAAGCATATTTCCATGATGGGGATAATTGGATTTTGATAATAGGCGAGGATATCCGCGTAGGTTAACAGGCCGCCAGGCGCCACCAGGTGATTGACGACGAAGTGAATCCCGAGAAAGACGAGTATGAACAGGCCAGCGAGGATTTTAATACCCCAAATCAGGTAATTTTCACGGGGGGAAGATGAAGAAGCATTATCCATGCGATTTTCCATTATTCGGTCAGGAACATTCGGTAGGCGAAGAAGAGCGTCCCTGCCAATGCGATGGTCATAAGGGAGGCAAAGAGCAGTTTTTGACGGCGGACGCCGATTCCAAAGGAGGTCAATCCGACGCGGATACCGTTCAGACCGTGAATGAAGCCTGCGGCAATAACCAGCAGTTCACCAAGCTTGATCGGGGTTGATTTTGCCAGGACGAGGAAGCTGTCGTAGGCGGCGGGACCTTGAGCGAGCTTGCTGAGGATGACCAGGTGCATGAAGAGGTATAAAGTTAATCCAAGGGCGGTGATGCGGTTGAGGATGAAAGCCCAGGATCCGGGCATGCGCCGGCGGGGATCGAACCAGCGCGGAAAATTGTATGGGCTCGGGTTATTTCGCATAGCCACCGCCCCTTTTCTTTTGTTTGAATAATTTGCCCGCTTTATAAACGATGATCTTCCGGCGCATGTCCATGATTCTCCAGGCGGGATCCACGCCAGAAGGGCAGACCTCGCTGCACTCAAAAGCGCTGTGACAGCGCCAGACGCCGTCACGAGTATCTGTCAGGAGCAGGCATTTCTCCTGTTGTGATATCGTGTAGGTCTGTTGCGCCGCTGCAAGCACAGCCGGACCCAGGTAGTCAATATTGGTGGCGGCTGCAGGGCAGGCGCTGATGCACAGGCCGCACTCGATGCAATCGACGAGACGTTCGTATTCACGTTGAGCTTGTGACTTCCTCTCATACGGGAGGTTGGCCGCATCCAGGCTGGCTACATTGGTGAAACCCACTTCTCCCATTCGCCTGAAAAATGGCCCCATATCGACCACTAAGTCGCTGTGTACAGGGAAATTCCTCAAAGGCTCGATTTTGATTTCACCGCCATCGCGGGTCACCGATTTGACCGGCGTGATACAGGTCAGCTTCTCTTTACCATTGACCAGCATGCCGCAGGCGCCGCAAGTCGAGTGGTGGCAGGCATGGCGGAAGGTCAGGCTGCGGTCCTGCTCCGCCCAGATCCTCTCGATCAGGTCGAGGATGTACTCATCCGGATCCGCCTCGATTGAGTAATTCTGGTAATAGGCAGGTTGATTTTCACGTTTTCGAAATATTTTCAGGTGCAAAGCCCATCTTACCTTGCTCAAAGTGGCTCCTGAGGATTTATTGATAGTAGAGATGGTAATCGGCTAGGGGTGTCTCGGCTGTCTGGCACGTCTGCGATACTCCTAGCTTCTGGCAGACGAGATCGGCTGTAATCTCGGCCATAATCCGGCAGGTCGTCGCTTTGCCGCCAGTGACTGTTATGAAACCGGTCAGGTTGTCCTCCGTTTCATGGTCGTAGCACCGAAAGGTCCGCGATAGGCTGCGGCCGCTCATCATGCCCGCAATCAAGGGCCTGGCGGACATGTATGCCCCACGTATTTTTACCCCCGCCAGAGCGGGGATCAATTGCACTGCGCAATTTTGCATCAATTGGATTTGCTCGTCGGTTACCGGGATGTAATCAGGGTCGTTTACTTCGAACGATGTTGTCCCAATCACCACCATGCGCCGCTGGGGGATGATGATGTCGCCGTCGTCCGGCACGCACAGCCGGTTGATCACCCGCTGGGTGGGGCGCTGGTCGTAGGCGACCATCACGCCTGGCGTTGGCTGGACGGGCACATTCCGGCCTGCCAGGCGGGCGACGATGCCAGCCCATGCGCCGGTGGCGTTGATGGTGATATCTGCCATATAGGTTTCCTGGCTGCCGCGATGCCGGTCGACAGCCTGCGCCCCGATCACCCGGCCCCGACCGTCGAAGTGCAGGCTGAGGACCTCGTGGAAGGTGTAGAAATGGGCGCCGAGTTTAACTGCACTGGCGGCGAATGCCATCGCCAGACGCAGCGGATCGAAAACTGCATCGGGCACGGAAAAACCGCCGAGGACGTCTGGATTAAGGCCTGGCTCCAGGCGGAGAATCTCTCCGGGAGTTAGTTTCTCGATTGGGATTCCGCAGGCCTGCGCGCCGCGCTCGAACAGCTCGCCGTAAGCTAAATCGGATTCGCTGAGGGCGACGAAGAGGCCGCCGTTGGCCTCGATGCACGGTTTTGCAATGCGCATCAGGATGCGGTTTTCCTGGATGCACTCGATTGCGGCTTCTCGGTCGGTGACGCAATACCGTCCCCCGCTGTGCAGCAATCCATGCGTCCGGCCTGAGGTTCCAGACGCAATCTCACCGCGTTCCAGCACTGTTACGGCAAATCCGCGCTGTGCCAGGTCGTAAGCCAGCGCACAGCCGGTAAAGCCGGCGCCGATGATCAAGGCGCGTGGGTGTGTGTCCATCCTATTCGATCCAATTGAAGGTGCGGTTGACGGCTTTTTTCCACATGCTGTACTGCCTATCCCGCTCGGAACGTTCCATACGGGGCGTCCATTCACGATCCTTTCCCCAGTTTGCTCGCAGGTCCTCGATGTTGCTCCACAATCCGGCGGCCAATCCGGCTGCATAGGCGGCCCCTAGCGCGGTGGTTTCGGTGACCAACGGCCGGACAACCGGCACATCGAGGATATCTGCCTGGAATTGCATCAGCAGATCGTTTTTAACCATGCCGCCGTCGACCTTGAGGGCGGTCAAACTGACGCCGCTGTCCGCTTCCATCGCGTCCAGCACTTCTCGAGTTTGGAATGCAGTCGCCTCGAGCACCGCGCGGGCGATGTGCCCCTTGTTCACGTAGCGGGTCAGTCCTGCGATGATTCCGCGCGCGTCACTGCGCCAGTATGGCGCAAACAACCCCGAGAAGGCGGGCACAAAATATACTCCACCGTTGTCCGTGACCGTCTGGGCGAGAGATTCGATCTCGTCTGATGTTCCAATCAGGTTCAGGTTGTCGCGCAGCCACTGCACCAGCGCCCCGGTGACAGCGATGGAACCCTCCAGGCAGTAAACCGGCCGTTGCGTTCCGATTCGGTAACCAACGGTGGTGAGAAGGCCGCTCTTGCTCGGTACGATCTGCTCGCCGGTATTCAGCAGCATGAAGCAGCCAGTGCCGTAGGTATTTTTTGCCTCGCCGGGAGAGAAACAGGTCTGTCCAAAGAGAGCCGCCTGCTGGTCGCCGAGGTCGCCGGTGATAGGGATTCCACCAAACTCTTTCGCATAGCCAAATAATCCTGAAGACGGAAGGATTTTTGGCAGCATAGATGCGGAGATATCCAATGTACGCAGGATTTCGGCGTCCCAATCCAGCGAAACCAGGTTCATCAACAAGGTGCGGGAGGCATTGGACGGATCGGTGACGTGAACGCCGCCGTCCGGACCGCCGGTCAATTTCCAGATCAACCATGAGTCCACAGTGCCGAATAGCGCCCGTCCTTGTTCTGCGGCTTCCGGTACACCCGGCACATGATCCAGGATCCATTTGATCTTGGGGCCCGAGAAATATGTCGCCAGGGGCAGCCCGGTCTTTGTGCGGAATCGGTCCTGACCGCCTTCATCGGCCAGACGGTCGCAGATCTCGGCTGTACGCGTATCCTGCCAGACGATTGCGTTCATATAGGGCTTGCCGGTCTCGCGGTCCCAGACGAGGGTGGTTTCTCGTTGGTTGGTAATGCCAATGGCCAGGATGTCAATTTCCTTCGTGCCCGATTTCTTTAGCGTGTTCCTAAACACATCGAGCGTGTTTACCCAGATTTCAAGCGGATCGTGCTCAACGTAGCCCGCCCGCGGGAATATCTGGCGGTGCTCCTTCTGATCCTGAGCGATGATCGTCCCGCGTGTGTTAAATAATATACAACGAGTCGAAGTCGTGCCCTGATCGATTGCCGCGATCAACTTAGACATGGATGGTCTCCGGGATTTTCTGCTTTTTGAAGGTGGACAAATGGATTATACCCTGCGTTTCCTTTCGCGCAAATTACGATAAGGAACGGAAATGGTAGATGTCGATTTCGCTGGCATCGGGTAAAATCAGCCCAGACAGGACCAGATCGATGATATCAAAAACAATCAACATAATCTCCAGCCTGATATTGCTCCCATCCTTGCTCGCGAGTTGCGCGTTCCTCCAGGAAACTCAGCAGCCAGCACCGCCACAAAGTGAAGCGCAAAGCCCCGAGATCGCACGTGCGACCGAGACCACCGGTGTTATCCCCACGGATACTCAGGCGGTGATTAATACTGTCGTGCCAACTGCAACCCCGGATATTAATGATCCCTGGTATGGCGTCGATCCCAGCGGTCAGCAGATCGTTTTCTGGCATATCTACAGTGATGAGCGCGAACAGGCGCTCGCGGCGATCGTGAATGATTTCAACTCCAGCAACCCGTACGGCATTCAGGTAACTGTATCCAACCAGGGCAGTTATGTGGACATCTTTAATAAAATGCTGGAGGGTATTGGCACCCCGGATGTGCCGGATATCCTCATCGCTTTCCAAAACCAGGCAGCGATCTACCAGCTCAATGACGGTTTGGTCGATCTGACCACACTGGTCGCCAGTCCACTCTGGGGATTTAGTGCAGATGATATATCCACCTTCTATTCAGGGCCCTGGAGCCAGGATGTTTTCCCGGTGTTGGGTGGGCAGCGGCTGGGCGTGCCATTCTACCGCTCGGTGGACGTGATCTACTATAACGTCGACTGGCTGCAGAAGCTCGGCTACAACACCCCGCCTGCCACGCCAGATGCTTTCGCTGAAGCCTCCTGCGCTGCCGCGAGCAGCCCATATGAGCCTGAACTGGCCGGCGAAACGACCGGCACCCTGTTCTTTAGCGACGCTTCCCGGCTGGCTTCCTGGGTGTTCGCCCTGGGCGGCGATATCTTTGATCTGGATTCTCAGCAATTTTCATTAAATGGCGATATTGCCAAAGGCTCTTTGAATTTCCAGCGAGACCTCATCGCCCGCGGATGCGCGCAGCAAAGTCTGGATTGGGACTACGATACCGAGCAGTTCATCCAGGGGAAAGTCCTGATGATTCAGGCGTCCAGCAACCTGATCTCCTACTTCGCTGAGCTGCAGAGTGCCGACCGCCTGAGTTTCCGCTGGGCAGCGGCGGCTTACCCGCATCTGACGCCTGATCCGGTCAGCAACAGCTACGGACCTTCACTTTCAATCTCAAAAAACACCCCTGAGCGAGAGCTGGCAGCGTTTTTATTCCTGAAACACCTCGTGTCGCCCGAATCGCAGGCGCGCTGGGCGCAGGCCAGCGGAACACTCCCGGTGCGCTCCGGTCTCGATTCCGCCCTGGCAGACTGGTTTGGAGAGCATCCTGCCTACGCAACCGCCTACAATCTGATGGCGAACACGAAATCCGAGCCGGCACTGCCAGGTTATGATTTTATCCGCGCAGAAATCGAAACCTCAGTCAGCGCCGTGCTTGAGGGGGGCGACGTCAGCGCAATCATGGACGCGCTTAACATCAAAGCTGGCGAGATTATCGCCAGCCAGGCGCAACCGTGATGACTCTGATTAATCGGCAGCGCTGCGGCGCGTCGGTTCTAACGATGCAGGGTTCGATTTGATTGTTTCCGGCGAGGAAAACTCGGTATTGAGCTGATCGGCGACAGCCAGAGTAAGCTTGCGGAAATGGTAGCCGTATATAGTATAAGTGATCGCCAGCGGAAACAACGCGGGTTTATGTATCAGCGCCCAGAAAAACAATCGCCAGTAGTATTTTCGTTCAGATCCGATTATCCCTAACAGAATGATCGAGCGGAAAAAGGCGTAAATTTCGTTCAGCTCCAGTCGCACGGATCGGTTGATAGGATTATGGATAGTCAGTGCGGTGCGGATGCGCTGGTAGAGCAGCTCATGTGAATAGATGCCGGTCAGAATGCGCAGGTAGCCGCGCTTGAGCGTACTCAACCTCATGCGCGGGATGATATTGGTGCTGCCGTCGGTGTTGTCGCCGGTCATTTCATCCAGCAGGCGGCCTTCATCCGCCAGGCGCTGGTATAGCTGGGTGCCGTACGGCGCCTGCAACAAACCGACCATCGCGGTGACGATGCCTGACTTCTGGATGAAATCAATCTGTCGGTCGAAGATGGTGTATGTGTCTGTATCGAAGCCGACAATGAAACCGGCCATCACCTGCAGCCCGGCACGCTGCATGATGTGAACGGTTTCGACCAGATCGCGGTTCTTGTTCTGGTTTTTATTGCAGGCTTCCAGCCCATGTTCGTCCGGGGTTTCGATGCCGACGAATACCGAGATAAATCCGGCTCTGACCATCATGTCCATCAGGAGCGGATCATCGGCCAGGTTGACCGACGCCTCGGTAACGAACATACAGCCTTTTTTACCTTTGCGCCACTCGATCAGGGCAGGCAGAATATCCTGCTTGAGTACCTTCTTGTTGCCAATGAAATTATCGTCGACGATGAAGATCTTGCGCCTCCAACCCGTGGCATAGAGCGCATCCAGCTCGGCGATCAACTGGGCGGCGGTTTTTGTGCGCGGACGGTGACCCAGAAGCGCGGTCACGTTGCAGAAATCGCAGTTGTAGGGGCAGCCGCGCGAGAATTGGACGTTCATCGAGTCGTAGGCGCGGAAGTCGATCAGCTTCCAAAGGGGGATTGGCGTCCGGGTAATGTCAGCGTATTCGTCGGTTTGATAAACACGCTGCGGGCAGCCCTTTTCCAGGTCGCTCAGAAACGGTGGGAGAGTCAGCTCGGCTTCGTTCAGGATGAAGTGGTCGATCTCAGCAAAACGCTCATACTCGCCGGTGAATAGCGGTCCGCCGGCGATGATCTTTTTTCCTCGGTTTTTACATTCCTTGACAACCTCCAGAACAGAGTCTTTCTGGACATTCATCGCGGTGATCATGACATAATCAGCCCATTCGAGCCAGCGGGGATTCAACCGTGAGATGTTGAGATCGATGAGCTTTTTCTGCCAGGATTCTGGCAGCATCGCTGCCACTGTGAGCAATCCAAGTGGGGGGTTGCTTACCTTTTTGCCGATAAATTTGAGGGCGTGCTTGAAGCTCCAGAACGTATCTGGAAATTCGGGCTGGACAAGCAGAATATTCATCGTTTTCACTTTTTAGTGTGGAATTCGAAAGCTAATCGACCAGCCCCAGTGTATTCCACCTGCGCGTTTGTCTGACCTGCCTGCGGTCACAAGAGCGATCATAGAATTGGCTCGCGTGGTCACAGATTCAGGGGGTGACCAGTGTGCCTGGGTTGTGATATGGGGAGGATGACGATAGGAAACCCCGAGTGCTATAATACATACCATGAGGGAATCCAAGCTTTATGGAATTCGCACTGGAGGGGACGCAGACCTGGCATTCTCTCTGGTGGTGCTCACCTCGTATTTTGCCACCTTCAGCGCGATCCAATCCGCGACGACCATCCAGATCGTAGCCATGATCGGTCTGGGGATCGCCTATCTGACGATCGGCATCTACGGCTACGCCTACTGCGCGCGCTCGCAATCGCTGCTGCTGCAATTGCTTTACTTCGCGGTGCAGATTCCGCTGGCGGGAATGATCGTGTACCTTGGCAGGGGCGTCGGATTCAATGCGATGGTACTGCTGCCGCTCGCCGGTCATGCGGTGGTTATGCTGCCCTGGCGCACCAGTTACGCTGTATTACTGGCGATCACATTAACCTATGTGAGCGCCGTATACATCTTCAGCGGATCACTGCAGACAGTCTGGGAAGGTCTGCCTACCTTTGTCGCCGGGCTGGTTTTTATCGTTGTGTTCACCCAGATGGCGCTAAACGAAGAAGCGGCGCGCCGGGAGGTCGAAAGGCTGGTTAATGAGCTGACGATCGCGAACCAGCGGCTGCGTGAATACGCGGATGAGATCGAAGGTCTGGCAACAATCCGTGAACGCAACCGTCTGGCACGCGAGATTCACGACGGTCTGGGTCACTATCTGACCACTATTCACATGCAAATCCAGGCGGCCGCTGCTGTCAATAAGCGCTACCCGAAAAAAGCCCAGGAAATGCTAAATAAAGCGCAGGCGCTTACCCAGGAAGCGCTGGAGGATGTGCGTGAATCAGTCGCGGCTTTACGCGAACGCTCGGTAGATATCAGCACTCCACTGCCGGAAATGATCCACAAGCTGATCGAGGACGCAGCCGCGGAAACCATTCAATCGAGTTTCAGCATCCTTGGAGAACCGCGCAGGTTGGCCCCGGAAACGCAGTGGACGCTCTATCGCGCGGCGCAGGAGGGCGTGAGCAACGTATGCCGCCATTCGCAAGCCAGCGAGTATTCGATTGTCTTGAGCTATGAAAATCCCGAACATATCTGCCTGACGGTCAAAGATAATGGTATTGGGCCAGATGAATTTTCAGAGGGCTTTGGCTTGATCGGATTACGCGAACGGGTCACTCATCTGGACGGCACACTGACGATTCTGAGCGAAGGTGATCAGGGTTTTGGCTTTGAGGTGAAAATACCAGGATGAATCAGTCGATCAAAATATTGCTTGTTGACGATCAGGCACTCTTTCGAGAAGGCCTGCGCACATTATTGAGCGTTCAGCCTGATTTCGAGGTGGTTGGCGAAGCCTCGAACGGCGAAGAGGCGCTGCGCCTGACTGTTACGCTCCGCCCGGCAGTGGTGTTGATGGATTTACGCATGCCGGTGATGGACGGCGTCACCGCCACGCGGCGGTTGAAGGAAACCCTGCCCGAATGCCGCGTGATTGTGCTCACCACCTTCGATGATGATGAATTTGTATTCGAAGGACTGCGCGCCGGCGCGGTTGGCTACTTGCTCAAGGATGTCCCCTCCAGTAAACTTTATGAGGCGATCCGCTCCGCCGCCCGGGGTGAATATTTCCTGCTGCCATCGATCACCGCCAAGGTGATGACTGAGTTCGCGCGGATCTCACACTCCTCGCCCCGTGGTTCAGAAGCCCTGGAAACACCGCTTTCAGCGCGCGAGCTTGAGGTCCTGCGCCTGGTGGCAACTGGATCGAGCAATAAGGAAATCGCCAGCACGCTTGTCATTGCCGAAGGGACCGTCAAGAACCATTTAACCAGCATTCTTTCCAAATTGCAGGCACGGGACCGGATGCAGGCGGTGATCCGTGCCAAGGAGCTGGGAATAATTTAAGCAAGGATATGCCGGGATTGTGATGAACAAATAGGTCTTCAGTCAGATGCGGGTCAAGCACCTTGTGATTATGATAAAAGGTGCTACGATAAAAAGAAGCATGAACTATGATTAACCAGAACCAAAATAAAGCTGACTACAACAGACGCATACCGGTACTGCTTGGCGCCGCGATGCTGTGCGTTGGGGGCATCTTTCTGTTGGAACAATACCTCGAGACAGGCTGGATACCCTGGGCAGCGATTGCACTGGTTGGCCTGGTATTTTTCGTCGAGGGAACGCGCAGCCAGAAATTCGGTTGGTTGATCTCTGGCGGCTTGCTCCTATGTCTGGGAGTGGGCATCTTTATTACCTTTGGACAGGCAACTGAGCGAGATGTGCCGGGTCAAATCGGTGTGCTGCTGCTCTCCTTTGCCGCCGGATGGGTGCTGATCAGTGCGGGTTCGCTTCCCGGTAAAATTAAAACAGCCTGGTGGGCGTTGATCCCTGGCGGAATCCTGGCTGCATTGGGGCTGTGTTTCCTGCTCAGCAACCGGTCTTTCCTGTCTTTTGTTTTATACATTGTCACCGCGATCGGAGTAATTTTGCTGGTTTGGGGTGTTTTTTGGCGTCTTTATGGGCTGATTATCCCTGGCAGTTTGCTGGTTACCATCGGTCCTGGCATCTACATCGCCTGGGGAACCAGCACCGCGGCAAATCCGCTGGCGAAGACAGGACTAATGATTGCTGCATTTGCGTTCGGATGGGGATTGGTCGTGTTTTTCACCCGTTTGGCTCTGACCAAATTTGTCTGGTGGCCATTGATTCCGGGGGGCGTCATGGCGGTGGTCGGTCTGGGGCTGTACATCGGCGGCGATCCGGGCAGCGCGCCGGCCTTCATCGCGAATACCAGCTCAGCAGCATTGATCATATTTGGGATTTATCTTCTCTTATTGCGCAGGAGCATCCACCGCTGAGTGGATTACCTATTACACCAATCTAATTTCCATCCTTCCCAAAAGCCAAACAATTTGATAATATTGCCGGTCTGTTGCCACCTTGATCAATTGTCGCGGTGGTGTTTTAAAGGTCGTGAGAGTCGGATTTGAGCATATGATTACAGAGAGAAAGAGCATTCGTAATATCGCCATTATCGCCCATGTCGATCATGGCAAAACAACGCTGGTTGACGGATTATTACGCCAGGCTCGGGTATTTCGCGAGAACCAGCAGGTCCAGGAGCGGGTGCTCGACTCGAACGACCTTGAGCGCGAACGCGGCATCACCATTCTGGCGAAGAACACAGCGGTGTCCATCCCTGATCCGCTGACGGGCGAACTGGTCAAAATCAACATCGTCGACACGCCCGGTCATGCCGATTTCGGCGGCGAGGTGGAACGGGTGATGAACATGGTCGACGGCGTGCTGCTGCTGGTCGACGCCGCCGAAGGTCCCATGCCGCAGACCCGCTTCGTGCTGAAGAAGGCGCTAGAAATCGGCCATCAGGCGATCGTGGTGATTAATAAAATGGACCGCAAGGATGCCGATCCGCAGCACTCCTTGAACGCCACCTTTGATCTCTTTATTGAGTTGGGGGCGAGTGAAAAACAAGCTGATTTTCCCGTTATCTACGCCAATGCGATTACTCAACAGAGCGGCGAGACTGAAAATTTGGGACCTGACCTGCAGCCCTTGTTCAATGCTATCCTCAGATACATCCCGGCGCCCAAAGTCGATGTCGAGGCGCCGCTGCAATTGCTGGTTACCAACCTCGGTTATGACGATTACCGCGGGGTGACCGCTGTAGGACGGATCCACGCCGGCTCGATCCGTGTTGGGCAGCCGTTGGCGCGCATCACCGTGGCTGGTCAGGTGCTTCCGGAACGCGCGCGCTACCTGTTCACACATCAGGGACTGCAAAAGGTCGAGGTCGAGGAAGCTCTGGCAGGCGACATAGTGGTTATCGCCGGTTTAGAGGGCATCGAGATTGGTGAAACCCTGGCCGATGCGGAGTTCCCCGCTGCGCTGCCACCCATCCGCGTTGAAGAACCGACCGTACGGATGACATTCGGCGTGAACACATCGCTCTTTGCGGGCCGCGAGGGGAAGTGGAGCACTTCCCGTAAGCTGCGCGAGAGGCTTTTTGCCGAGTTGCGCAACAACGTCGCATTAAGGGTGGCGGAAACCGAGAGCGCGGATACCTTCATGGTATCTGGCAGGGGCGAGCTGCACCTGGCAATATTAATCGAAACTATGCGGCGGGAAGGGTATGAGTTTCAGGTTTCGCGCCCCGAGGCGATCTTTAAAATTGATGAGAATGGAGAACTGCTTGAGCCTTTCGAGGAAGTTCACATCGAAACCAGCGCGGACACACTCGGCACAGTGGTTGAGATGCTTGGTCAGCGCCGCGGACAGATGGTTGACCTGATTAACAATCCTGACGGCTCTGTTCATCTGACTTATATCATCCCCACCCGCGGCTTACTCGGCTTTCGCTACCAGTTCCTCACCTCCACCCACGGAATGGGTGTGATGAATACGATTTTCAACGGTTACCATCCCACGGTCGGGGCGATCCCCGCGCGAAGCTCCAGCTCGATTATCGCATGGGAAGACGGGCAGACGACCAACTACGGCTTGAAGAATGCCGAGGAACGTGGGATCCTTTTCTGCGGACCAGGCGTAGAGGTCTATGAAGGCATGGTCGTCGGGGAAACCCAGAGGGCGTCCGATCTGGTCGTCAACGTCTGTAAAAAGAAGCACCTGACGAACATGCGCTCGTCGAATAAAGATATCGAGGTGCGCCTGACCCCGCCGCGGGAGATGAGCCTGGACGAAGCACTGGAATACCTGGCGGAAGATGAGCTGCTCGAGGTGACCCCTGCGAATTTTCGCATTCGTAAACGGATTTTAAATACCGAGGAGCGCGGAAAACAAACCAAACGCGCCAAAGAGTTAATCGAGGATAGCGCCGCGGGCTGACGTCTGTAGGGATAGTACCGGTTCGTGGAAGGGGTTTGTGATATATAATCTTTGCATCATGGACTTGATCGGTCGTGATCGATGATGCGAAAGATATGCAGGCTGTTTCCACTCCTGTTCATGCTGATTTCGTCGTGCAGTCAGGCATCAACGGTCATCCAATCCACCTACCCGCCTCCATTGGACTCCGCGACCGCGCCCGCACCGGCGTCTGCAACTGCTGAGATGCCCCAGACCATCACGACGAAAACGCCATCGATCACGCCTGTGCCTTCGCATGTATCGACCAGCGCGCCAACGGGAACTGACCTGCCTTCGATTGACCTCAAGGCGGAGATCAACCATGCGGCCCGGACGGTCGCTTTCGAAGAAACCGTGCGCTATCGCAATCTATCTGCGCAGGCGCTTGCAGAAATCGTGCTGATCGCCGAGCCAAACCGTTATCCCGGCGGTTTCAATCTGCTGCAGGTTGAGATCCAGAACTGGCCTTCAAAGCCTGACTACGAACTCGGGGGTAACCTGTTGACACTTGAACTGGCGCCAGCCCTGGGGGCAGGGGAGGAGATCCAGTTTTTCTTGCGTTTTGAACTGACCTTGCCGCCCATTCCACCGCCGTCGGATATGTTGAAACCCCAGCCGTACGGCTTCACTGAGCGCCAGATGAATCTGGTGGATTGGTATCTGTTCATCCCGCCGCTCTCGCCGGATGGTGAATGGCTGGCGCATAAACCGTCCTATTTCGGTGAATTCCTCGTCTATCCTGCGGCTGATTACCGGGTCGAGATCATCTTGATCAATGCGCCCGCAGATATCCTCGTGGCGGCTTCTGCAGGTAATCAGTCCGTCGAAAGTGGGAAATACAGATATGAATTGCGGGCTGCACGAACATTTGCCCTGTCACTCAACAGCGGCTACGAAATGGTCGAGACGAACGTTCGCGGCGTGACGATCCGCAGCTATTTCGCCGGTTACGACCGTGCCGCGGGTGAAGCCACGCTTGGCTGGAGTGCTGAGGCGCTCGAGTTGTATTCGGATCTGTATGGAGCGTATCCGCGTGATACTTTAAGCGTGGTCGAGGCGGATTTCCTGGACGGAATGGAATTCGACGGGCTGTACTTCCTCAGTAAAGCTTTCTACAATCTGTACGACGGCACTCCAAAGGGATATTTAACATTCATCGCGGTGCACGAAACAGCCCACCAGTGGTTTTTCAGCCAGGTGGGCAACGATCAGGCGCTAGAACCCTGGCTGGATGAAGCCTGGTGCACCTTCAGCGAGCTGCTGTACCTGGAACACTACCATGCGGAGCTGGTGGAATGGTGGTGGTATTTCCGCGTCGACCTCTACGAGCCGAGCGGCATGATCGATTTGCCGGTCTATGATTACACCGGCTTTGCTCCGTACCGCAACGCCGTCTACCTGCGCGGCGCGCAGTTCCTGGTTGAGTTGCGTGATTTGTTGGGCGAAGAGCAGTTCATTGCCCGCGCGAGGAGTTATTTGCAGGCCAATACCGGCGATATTGCCAGTACGGCGAGCTTCTTCCAGGCTTTTGGCCTGGACTGGCAGACACATGCCGGGTTGTTGGGCAAGTACTTTCGCTCCCCACCAGCAGGTGACTGAGCTGTGCCGCCTTAGGGATTGTCGTACGCCAGCTCTACCGCTTTCAAGCCGACGAGAAATCCCGCGATTGTGTCAGTGCCGGATGAGCTGCCCCAGGCGAGGATGCCATCGACAACGGCTTCTTCGGATAATTGACCATTGATAAGATAGGAGGCTGCGTTGAAAATTCGTTCGTCGACTTCGCCGGCGGCGGCGCACTCCGCCAGGTTCGCACTGATGGTCGTCGATCGAGCGCGGATGGCGCTCAGGATTGCTTCGCGGAAAAAGATGGCGCGGGGGGATTGGTACTGATTGCACAATGCCAGGCAGTAGAGCAGTCCATTTAAGAAGTCATCGCCAGATGGGGTTAATCCCAGCCCGCGGCCGACCAGGAAGGAAATGGCGCCCTCCGCTGGAGGTAGATTGCCGGTAAGAAGAGCGCGTGTGATTTGCGACAGACGGGGGGAGAGGTCAGAATTCTCACCGAAATGCCCGGAATAGTAAAAACGGACCGCCGCATCGAGGTATTCGTTCGGCGATTGACGCAGCTGGCGCAGGCGCTCAAGAAGGCTGGCGGTGTTTTGATTTCGCATAGCCAATATATTCGCCTGGTTTTCAATCATGGCCTGACCGTAAGTAGCCCAGATTTGGGCTTCTGCATAGCTGATCTGTAAATCGACAATCTCGAAAGAGATGACTTGATCCTCGATGCAGCCCTTCATCCCCGGCTCCACCCAGGGGAAATTTTTAAATTGAACGATATTCAGGGTGAGGGGCCCCCTGAATATTTCTTTAGAAAGAAATGTGATCCAGGCATTTTCTGTTTCGAGGAAAATTCCGCGAGAAGTCACGCCTCGAACGATGAAAGTCTTCTGACCGTCAAGTATTTTTCGGGCTGGCTGTCCTATCCATGTCGCAGAAAAAAATGATGACAGGCCAGATGATGTTGTTAAGCATCTATCATGAGGTTTATCAGTTGACATGATATTTATTTTATAAGATAATTCCAAAGGCTGAAAGGGCAGAGCGGCGATTATTATTGAAAGCTAACCATTTTAATAATAATCCTATTGGTAACCGAGTGATCATCCATCACATGAGCAAGTTTCTTGGGAAACGTAAACATCCGACGGCTCACTTGCCGTGGTTCAACTGGTCTGCCCAGTATATTCGTTCACAGCAAGACAAGCTCGGCCCATTATCACCCAGGCACCCCTGATCGTTCGAACAGGGGTATATTTATTAAATTCTACGGAGGATAGAGATATGAAATTAATTGATTTAACCATCCCACTTGGTATTGCCACACCACCCTGGCCCACCTATGAACCGTTGCAGGTTAAATACTTCAAGCGTCTTGCACCGAACGGCGCAAATGGTCAGGTGCTGACTCATTCGAACCACCTTGGGACGCATCTCGACGGGGAAATCCATTTCCACACGCCTGGCAAGGACATGGCTTCGCTTGACATGGATTTCCTCTGCAATGAAGCGGCTATTGTCGATCTTTCGGACATCTGCGGCGATTACGATGTTTACACCAGCAAGATGGTCGAAGAGCGGGTGGAAGTACACACCGGTGACATCCTAATCATCCATACCGGCTACCATCATTTCGGCTGGGACATGCCAACCGCGAATGAAATCCGCTACATGGTCATGCATCCGGGTCCCGACCGTGAATTCGCCGACTGGGCCAAGGCCAAAAAACTGCGCTGGATCGGCGTCGACTGCGGCAGCGCAGACCATCCGATGAACACAATAATTCGCGACTGGATGCCGCGCCAGGCCCGCCAGGCGGACAAGGTGTTTCAGAAGAAACAGGGCATGAAACTGGCCGATTTTTTTGACGATAGCAAATATCAGCTCATGCACCTCGAGATGTTCCCATACGGCCTGATCCACGCCGAGTGCATCGGTGGTAACCTGGATCTGCTGCTGAACCGCCGTGTCACCATTGGCTTCTTCCCCTGGCGCTTCGTCGACGGCGAAGCCAGCATCGGCCGCTGTGTCGCCATGGTCGATGATGTTGAATATGAAGAGCTGATGGCCAAAAAAGCAGCCCTGCCAAAGACGAAGTTCGGTGATGCGTACAATCCGGCTCATGTCGATAGCATCAACGCGATTTCCAAAGCAAATTTAAGCTAAACCCAATTTTATTATTAAAGGAGATTAATATGAGACTGCCAACCCCGGAAAATGTGTCAGAAAAGCAAATTACATTCGATGTCGAGGAAATAGAGCCCATCCTGCAAGCGCCGATGATGGATTTGAAACCCTGGCCGCACTGCCAGGTGAAATTGAAAGACGGCCGAACGATGTTGATCCGCGAAGCGAAGATGGAAGAAGCGCCGATGATGATGGAATACATGAAAAAAGTCATGGAAGCCGACCACGATTTCTATGATATTGTTGGCGCGCGCGTTTATGCTGAAATCCTTGGCTGGTATCGCAAACGTCTAAAGGACCCCTACATGCTGGTCGGATTGATCGACGGCCTGTGGGTCGGCTTTGCCAACGGCCGGCTGCTGAACGAGGACATCAATATCAGCCTGCATACGATGGCCCTTGTCCGCGGAGGGCGCATCGGCGCGGTGATGTACTACGCCAAAGCCTTCTACGGTTTTGAAATTCTTGGCAACAAGGAATGGTGGGCGACCTACGAAAGTTACAACGGCTGGATGCGCTGGGGCATCGGCATGGCTCAGCCGAGCTACCCCTGGCCGGAATACCAGCACGAGCTGGGCGGCGCGCGCGTCTACTACCTCACCAAGAAGTACTGGGACTTCACGGTTAATAACTATGTTCGCCAGATGACCGGCACTGATCTTGATTTCAACGTTCCCGATGAGTTGGTCAAGGCAAATGAAGTCATGCGCGTCCCCGAGGAAGTTTTGGTCTAGGGTTTCTCTACCGGTTAGTAAGGGTGGGCTTGCATTACAGCCCGCCCTTTTTCATATCAATTCTGTGTTTTAATAATACCTTCCCTGCCCATGGATGCTTCGTACCAAGTTCCCTATCCGCGCAAGCGACTCATCCGCCGGGCATTGCGACTGCTCGCCAGGCTGCTGCTGCCCCTTGCAGCCCGTCCTCTGGTTCTGGGTAGAGACAACCTGCCGGTCGAAGGCCCGGCCATCCTGGCGGGGAATCACGTTGCGGTGCTCGAGATTGTGCTGATGCTGGCTTACAGCCCTGCCAGCGTGGAATTTCTCGGTGCAAGCGACATTCCCCTGGATCCGAGGTTAGCCTGGCTGGCGGATTTATACGGTTTCATCCCGGTCCAGCGCGGCACGGTTGACCGGAAGGGGATCAAGATGGCACTGAGCGTGCTTGAGCAGGACGGGGTGATCGGTATCTTCCCTCAGGGCGGCATCTGGGATCCATCTATCAGCCAGGTTCGTATCGGCGCGGCGCTGTTGAGCCAGATGGGCAAAGCGCCGGTGGTGCCGATCGGCTTCGGCGGGGTTAACGGCGCTCTGCGCCAGATCATGCGCTTCAAACGGCCGCGGCTGGTCATGAACGTGGGGGAGGCAATGGCATTCCCAGCAAGCGAGGTCGACGCCGGCCGCACGCGCGAGTCGCTTGAAGCTTTCGCAGGCGAGTTGATCCGGCGCATCCTCGCGCTTCTGCCGGTCGAGGAGCGCCCGGATGTCGATCAGCGCGCAGATGAATCGTTCGATGTTCAGGTTTCATTCTTAAACTCCGACGGAGAGGAAACCGCACCTCTTGAGGAGCAGTTGAATGCGACAGACCGGGCTGCGCTGGGGCGTTTCCTGCATTATCCCGTTTTGCTGGACGCGCTGGGGAGGAACTTAAAGCTGCCCGTAGGACCGCTTCAGCGGTTGGAGAGCGCGGTAATACCTGAGGATTTACAGCGAGCCTGTTCATCCATTCTGGATTACCTCACACAAAATCCGGGATTTTTCACATACCGGTTTGGAGTTCAGATCGGTTTGGAAATTGAAGCGGCGCTCGAAAAGCTGGCAGAGGTGGTCGGAAATACAGCAGAGGTCGGGAACCTGAGCGGGGTAAGAATCGTCCCTATCCATAGATACCGAGATTCCACCAGTGGAGAAATGATAGAACAGCGCGGAGCGCGCTCTCTACATTCCATGTAATTATTTATGGCGTTTCAGTTGTTATCCAGACGAGAATTCCTGCGCCGCTCTTTCTTGGGCGCGGCCGCTGCAGGCTGCTTCCCGGCAGCCGGTCGGTTGCTCGAACACGGCTCCCTGCCGCTCGGCAGGATCACCGCCGCGAGCGTGCAGGTCTGGAACAAGCCGGGCAAAGACGCTGAGTCTGTATATCAGTTTCAGCGCGACCAGCTTGTTCAGCTTTACCAGCCGATCGAAGTCGACGGCTACCGCAACCCCCTCTGGTATCGCGTCTGGGGCGGCTATATCCACAGTGCGCGCGTCCAGCCGGTGGAATTCAATTACCAGCCGTTTGTCGCGGACATCCCCGAAACCGGCTGCCTGTTCGAGGTCAGCGTCCCGTACACGCGCAGCTACCGGCTCGAGCGCGGCGAATGAGTGAAAAATTACCGCCTGTATTACGGCTCGACCCACTGGGTATCCGGGCTGAATCCCGGGCCAGGCGGGGAGGACTGGTATGAGATCAAAGACAGCTACGCGCGTAAATACTTCGTCCGGCCTGAGCATATGCGCCGTGTTGACCCGCTCGAGCTGGCGCCAATCGCGTCGGAGGTGCCGCGCAGCCAAAAATGGATCAAGATTTCAATTGAGGATCAGGAATTGACCGCTTATCAGCAGGATCAGGTCGTACTGCGGACGAAAGTATCCTCCGGATTGCCGCTCAACCGCGAGCTGGAGCCTGGCGAGCTGCCTACCGAAACGCCGCTGGGCGATCATTTCATCAAGGTCAAGACCGTTTCACGGCACATGGGGGAAGAACGCTTCACCGATGCGCTCGATTCTGGCGCCTATCCGGGAGTGCCCTGGGTGTGCTTCTTCGATAAGGACGGCTACAGCCTGCACGGTACCTACTGGCATAACAATTTTGGCAACCGCATGAGTCACGGCTGTGTCAACATGCGCAATGAGGATGCCAAATGGATCTACCGCTGGGCTTTACCGCAGACAAAGCCGGATGAATGGCAGATCAGCGGGTGGGGGATCCGCGTTTCGATCCAACCTTAGTCACAAAAGGGTATTCGCCCTCAATCGAATTCTTCGATCTCGGGCTTGTTCTTCAGAATGCCCTCGATCCTTTCCATTACGTCCGGGGTCAGATTGGCGACCACGTCCAGCGTCTTCATGTTCTCCTGTACCTGCTCAGGACGGCTGGCGCCTGTGATCACTGTGCTCACGTTGGGATTTTTCAAACACCAGGCAAGAGCCAGCTGCGCCATTGAACAGCCGAGGTCAGCGGCGACCGGCGCGAGCTGCCTGACGATGTTGAGCAATTCCTCGCGGTAAAGACCGTCTCGCAGCCAGCTAAAGCCTTCCAGCGCAAGGCGGCTGTCTTTAGGGACGCCCTGGTTGTACTTGCCGGTCAACAGTCCGGATGCCAGCGGACTCCAGATGGTCGTCCCATAGCCCAGGCAGCGGTAGAGCGGCGCGTACTCCACCTCAACACGTTCCCGGTGAAGCATGTTGTATTCCGGCTGTTCCATGCTTGGCGGGGTCAATCCATACTGGCGTGCTATCGCGTCAGCGTGCATGATCTCGGCCGCGCTCCACTCCGAGGTGCCCCAGTACAGGGCTTTGCCCTGCTTGATGATGATGTCCATCGCGCGGACGGTTTCTTCGATGGGCGTGCTGCGGTCGGGACGGTGACAGAACACCATATCGACGTAATCCATCTGCAGCCGGCGCAGAGAGTTGTTCACCCCCTCGATGATATGCTTGTGGGACAGCCCGGTCTGGTTGACTTCCTTGCCGCCCCAGAAAATCTTGGTCGAGACGACGATCAACTCGCGCCGCCAACCCAATTTCTTAATCACGTTGCCCATGACAATCTCGGCCTGTCCATGAGCATAAGACTCGGCGTTGTCGAAGAAATTCACGCCGGCCTCATAAGCGGCGGCCATGCATTTTTCTGCCACTTCCTCGCCGACCTGACCCCCATAGGTGACCCAGGCGCCGAGTGACAATTCGCTAAGACGCAAGCCAGCCTTGCCTAGATGCCGAAAATTCATCGATCCATCCTCCCCGGATATGATGTGTGCTCCTATTAAAACACACCTTTTGGGTTTGATGGAGGGAACAGTATCAGGTTAACTGTTTCACTGGCAGGTCGAACCGGCTCAGCGCCATGCTGGCAATGGACCGTCCGATGCTGATCGATGCGGTGGCTGCCGGCGAAGGCGCATTGAGCACGTGAATCATCCCATCCGCCTCGCCGATCTTGAAATCGTCGACCAGGGCGCCGTCAGGCGCCAGCGCCTGGGCGCGCACACCTGCGCCGCCGCGGTGGACATCGTTGTATTCCAGATCAGGCACCAGTTTTTGCAGCGCCCTGACAAAAGCAGCTTTGGAGAGCGAGCGGTAATATTCATCGACCGCCATCCTCCAATATCTGGTCGCCATGCGCCAGAAGCCAACATAACCGGAAAAGGCGAGCAGGTCGGGCAGCGAGACCTGGAGGAACTTATACCCTTCGCGTTTGAACGCCAGTACAGCGTTTGGCCCGGCCTCGATCCCGCCGGTGATGCGTCGGGTAAAGTGCACGCCCAGGAAGGGGAAGCGCGGATCGGGAACGGGATAAATCAGATTCTTGACCAGGTTGTGCTTTTCGGGGATGATATCGTAGTACTCACCGCGAAAAGGGATGATCTGAACGTCAGGTTTAAGACCGCACATCCTGGCGATGTGGTCGGATTGCAGGCCGGCGCAATTGACCAGATAGCGCGATTTAAAATCCCCGGCAGTTGTTTTTACTACCAGCTCCGTGCCGGCACGTTCGAATCCGGTCATGCGGGCATTGGGCCGGATCTGCCCGCCGTTCGCGCTGATCACCTCGGCGTATTTCTCGACCACTTTCTTATAGTCGATGATGCCGGTTTCGGGGACGTGCAATCCCGCCAGTCCATCGGTATGCGGCTCGATTTCCTTGATCTCGGCCTTGTTCAAACGGCGGGCTCCAGATAACCCGTTGGCTGCGGCGCGCTGCTCGAGCGTTTCCAGGGCGGGCAGCTCCTCTGCGCGGGTGGCGACGATCACTTTCCCGCACAGCTCGTAGGGGATGCTCTGTTCTTCGGCGAACTGGATCAAAGCCCGCCGCCCTTCGACGCAGTTCCTGGCTTTCAGCGAGCCCGGCTTGTAGTAGATGCCTGAGTGGATCACGCCGCTGTTATTGCCGGTCTGGTGGGCAGCCAGCCTGTTCTCTTTTTCAAGCACCAGCACCTTAGCGTCTGTCTGTTGGGTTAGCGCCATAGCGGTCGCCAATCCGATGATTCCCCCGCCGATGATGATCACGTCATATCCGGTTTGGTCCATATCGATCGCGCTCCAGGTTGAATTGTGACAAAATAGACAAACCCTATCGGATATAAAAAATTATATCCGATCGACGTCAAGCGAATGGAATGATTTTGCTGGATAAAAGGGTGATTATGAGCGGAAAAACCCGCCGTAGGATGCTATTTTTCTTCGAATATGTCCCAGTAGCCTTTATCCAGCTCGTCATTCGATAGGTGAGCATAGCGCTGGGTGACTGCGATGTTGCGGTGGCGGGCGAGCTCCTGGGCCAGCTTGAGGTTCCCTGAGGCGCGCAGCACGCGGGTTACGAAGTAATGCCGGAAGGAGTGGGGGGTGATGGCGCCTTTAGCGTCTTCACCGAGCACCTCGACAACCCGCTGGGCGACAATGTTACGCCCGGTGGTCGTGGTCATCGCTTTGGTCTTCTTGCCGGCACCTTTATCGTGGCGGGCGAAGAGGGGCAGGGCGCCCAGTGATTTTCCGCTGGCGCCGTCCTGCGCGGCACGTTCCTTGAGGTAGCGCTGCAGGGCTTCCATCGCCCGCCCGGAGAATCGGACGACATCTTCACGATTGCCCTTGCCGATGATGACCGCGCGCCCCTCGTTCCAGTCCATGTCTCCGCGGCGCAGATTGCAGGCTTCATGCACGCGCAGGCCGGTGTCCGCCAGGGTGATCAGAAAGGCCCTGTCGCGCAGGTTGCGCAGCCGTTCGATTTCGTCGCTGGCGGGCAGGTTACTCAGTTCCAGCATGTGATCGACGATCTTGTCGATCGCATCGCTGGGGAACTGCGGCAGGCGCTGACCAGGACGCCGGGCGCGTTGTTTGATCAACAGACGGATGCGCGGCAAATTGATATCAGCCAGGTTCTCAGCAGAGAGGTACTCGTAGAAGCCTGTCGTTGCGGTCAGGTACAACCGCTCGCTTGAAGGCGCGTGGTCCTTCAAGGCTGTTACCAGCCATAGGATCGCTTCTTCCTTCAGGTCGCCAGCAGGGATTTTTTCCGGGTCCTGCCCGTTGGCCCGCAGCACCTCGAGGAAGAGCAGGATGCCGTTATGGTAAGTGCGCGCGGTGTTCTGACTGCGCGCCAGCCGGACCGCATCCAGATACGCCAGTGCGGCCTGCGAGAGGGTTGGCTGAGATGCTTGCATGCCTGTATTATCTCACAACCTGCGTTGAGGTCCTCCCGTTGTGTTCTTGAAAATCGGATAGAATCCACATAGCGGAGGAAAAGATACAATGGCAGACAAAGCCGGCAAACAGAAATACTACGAATTCTATATTGATGAGATGAACAGCGCGACCATCTATGATGCACTGGCGCAAACCGCCAAGGACGAGCGCATTTCTGAGGTGTACCGCCGCATGGCAGAGGTCGAGAGGAAGCACGCCAGAAAGTGGGAAGGCCTGTACAGCGAGGACGGCGCTCAAATGCCGCCGTTCAGGCCGGCGTTGCGCACGCGGATCATGATCTGGCTGGCCAAACGATTTGGTCCAGATGCGGTGTTGACCGGCCTGCAAGCGATGGAAAAGGATGGAGCGGGCGCATACAAGGCGCACGGCGGCGTTGGGGATTTCGCCTCTGATGAACAGACCCACTCTATAGTGCTCAACCAGCTGCGCCGCACGATGCGCGGAGGCATTCCCGGGGCGGTGGTTGCGCAACTGGAGGGCAGGCACCGATCGACGGGTGGTAACGCGCTGCGCGCTGCGGTGCTCGGCGCCAACGACGGTCTGGTATCCAACCTCAGCCTGGTGATGGGAGTCGCCGGTGCGACGATGGATAACCGCGGCATTCTTATCGCGGGTCTGGCGGGATTGTTGGCTGGCGCTTTTTCGATGGCGCTCGGCGAGTGGCTCTCGGTGCAGTCTTCCCGCGAGCTATACAGTCATCAGATCAAGATCGAGGCCGAGGAGATCGAACAGGCGCCAGAAGAGGAAGCCGAGGAGCTGGCTCTGGTGTACGAATCGCGCGGACTGGATAAAGAACAGGCGCATATCATGGCTGTGAAGATCCTGGCGGACAAGGACAACGCGCTGGACACCCTGGCGCGCGAGGAACTGGGCATCGATCCAGACGAGCTGGGCGGCTCCGCGTGGGAAGCCGCTATCACCAGTTTCGTCCTGTTCGCCGTCGGAGCGATCGTGCCGGTAATTTCATTCACTTTCATGACCGGGACCGAGGCGATCATCGCCAGCATCGCTTTCAGCGCGGCCGGACTGTTTTTAATCGGCGCGGCGATCACGCTTTTCACGGGCAGGTCAGTGCTGTATTCCGGGTTGAGGATGGTTATCTTCGGACTGCTGGCGGCGGCAATCACCTTTGGGATCGGGCGTTTGATCGGGGTGAGTATAGCCGGGTAGGCGCGCAAAAAGGCCAAAACTGCGTATAGATAAACAGTTATTGTGTGTAAGATTTTAACCAACGCTGGAGGAGTGTTCCTCAAGCGGCGGCATCTATCGTCAATACAGTAATCCTGGCGTGCTTATACTTGCGGAGGATCGGGCGGGCTGGGATTTCGTTGCCGTGTGGTCAGCAGGGGTGTTGAATATCCGTCCGGTAGGGGGTGTTCAGGTCAACAGTCGCGTTACAACGTTTCTGGAGGGTTCTGGGAGAAATGTGTAGATAATTTGGTTATGTTCTTCATTGATAAATGAGTGTGCCGAATTTCTGAGAAGTTGCATAGTTGTATTGAGAAAAATATTTATCAGTCTATAATTCCGTGTATAAATGCGGATAGTTGAATCTTCTCCGCGATAAATTATGCTTGTGATAATAATACTTATCGAAAGCATATAATATATACGGCCTATTCTACACATTAAGCTACCCCCTCCCCTGAGCGGCAGGATGGGCGGTATCCTTTATGTATGAGAAAAACCACCACGGAGAACACAGAAGGCGCAGAGAAAATAGTAATGACTCAATGATCTCTTTGACCTCTGCGGGCAATCCCACCCCCTGCTCTAAAGATCCATACTGGATGAATAAATAATTTTTCAGTGGAAAATATCTGCTGTAAATGTTGTTGGAGATGCACGCGGAAATTTCCAGCATAAAATATTGAATCCCGATCCCGCTGATTTCGGCCGACAGAAAAGTGGGGATATAATCGTGACACGACCTTTGTTGGATTTACCCACCATTTTCTTCCAGGAGGAGCGTTTGGAAGAGCTTATCGAAGGTGTTTACTGTTTTTCAAGCCTGTTAAGCAGCCAGTATCTGATAAAAGACAAAGATGAGCTTACTTTAATAGATACGGGTGTTGCAGGCAATCATCGTGCAATTTTGAGAGGGATTTCTTCCCTAGAGCTTGCCGCTGAAAACCTGAAACGCATCCTGATCACCCACGCCGATTCAGATCATTACGGCGCGCTGGCCAGACTCCTGTCGATAGCCGGCGTCCAGACCTGGACCAGCCAACCGGAAGCAGAGGCGATCATCGCGGGGCACGCTTCACGGGATTTAAAGGGGAACTCAGTGGTCGAGAAGGTTTTCGTCCGTGCCTCTGGCCCAATGATGCGCGCTGCCCCTGCCGCTATCGACCGCTTGCTTATGCCCGGTGAAACACTGCCCATTCTGGGCGGATTGGTCGTAATAGACTCCCGCGGTCATACCCCGGGGCATATATCCTTCTTTTTACCAGAAAAGCGTGTCCTCTTTTCAGGAGATTCGATCTTTCGCAGAGACGGCAGGTTCATCCCCTCATACGGGATCAACTGCTGGGACGAAGAGCTTGCCGTCAGCGCCATGCAGGTGCAGCTCGAGCTTGCCCCAAAGATTATTTGCGGCGGTCACAGTGTCTTTCGCCTGGATTCTTGATATCTGCTCCGCCGCTTGAACAGGCGAAGGCAATAATCACCAGCCCGGGAATGATTTGATCTACCCGGTACCGCGTGCCGCAGGATGCTCTTTTATCGATTAATTGAGCTTATGGATTGAATGCGGCTGTTAGCGTTGAGCAGATCTGTGCCAGGACAGGATTGCGCCTTATTCTCCGGATCCCCCACCCCACAACGGCGGGCAGCATAGTTCAGCCGGGGGATTCGAAAGAAATGCGTATAATTATCTATATAAGAAACGCCTCACAGTAGTACCTTGCAGATCAAAATGTGGTACGGTTAACTATACGAAATTCTATATAAAAAATGCCAGCTTTCATCCTCCCCTACGGAAAAAAAACAATCAACTTTTCCCTGGATGACGGTCAGATCGATCTGATTCTCCCTGCGGATACCCCCGGTGCGTCTGATCCGCAAATGAAAGTCAGGGCGGCACTAGCCCACCCGCTCGGTGAGGTTGATTATGCCGGGTGGAAAGGGGCGAAATCTGTCGTGATTTCGATTAACGATAAAACCCGCCCGGTGCCGCTCGATGATCTCATCCCGCCACTGCTCGCCCACCTCGATAAATTTGGTATCCAACGCAGCGCGGTTACCTTTTTAATCGCAACTGGCACCCACCTGCCGCTCACGAAGGAGGAGATGGACCGGCTTGTGCCGGTGGAAATCAGGGCTGGCTGCCAGATGGTTTCTCATGATTGCGATGACCGCGCTAATCTGACCTATATTGGCGAAACGAGCCGGCGAACGCCGGTATGGATCTATAACATTTTTATGTCAGCGGATGTTCGCATCGTCATCGGAGATATCGAGCCGCATCATTTCATGGGTTTTTCCGGCGGCGCGAAAGGCGCTTCCATCGGTCTGACCGGCCGCGAAACGATCAACGCCAACCACGCCATGTTGGTCGATCCCAACGCAGACATCGGTATTTACTTAGAGAATCCCATGCGACAGGATGTGGAAGAGATCGGCGACCTGCTTAATATTGATCTGGTCGTAAATGCGGTATTGAACCATCACAAAGAGATCGTCGAAGTATTCGCCGGCCGCCCAAGGGAGGTCATGCTGGCCGGCATCCCGGTATCACTGCAGGTATGCACCACCCGTATCAGCTCGCTGTATGACATTGTCATTGCCTCGGCAGGCGGGCACCCGAAGGATATCAATCTGTATCAATCCCAAAAGGCCATTTCGCACGCGGCGCAGTTCACCCAAAAAGGAGGGACGATTATTGTCGCTGCTGAGTGCATTGAGGGCAGCGGCAGCCCGGGATTCGAAAACTTCATCGCCGGTCTGCGGTCGTTCAGCGAGGTGGAGGAAAAATTCAAATCCACCGGTTTCCAGGTTGGTCCTCACAAGGCATTCCAACTGGCACGTCAGGCAGCGAACTACTCAATCCATATCTATTCGTCGATCCCGAAAGAGAAAATCCGAGGATTTCTCCTCAATCCTGTTGAGGACATCCGTGAGACGGTTGCATTGCGCCTGAAGCAGGCGCCGCAAAATCCGCGCATTGCCGTGTTACCCTACGCAACCACAACCTTGCCCCGGCTTGGTAGCCATCCTGCATAAAAGAGGTTCAATGAAAAACCAGCTGATTCAAAATCCAGATCTGGACGGCGGCTCTTTTTTCCTGCCCGGTGGTGATACCGCCATTATGCTCATCCACGGTTTGACCGCGACGACGATTGAAGTGCGCCACCTGGCAGAATACCTCAATCAAAATGGGCTGGCTGTGTCTGCGCCGCTGCTGCCAGGTCACGGCAGCAATCCGGATGATCTGCATTCAGTTTCCTGGAAGGATTGGGCGCATACGGTTGAAATGGCATTTTTGGAGCTGGCTGAAAACCATCAGCGAGTTTTGGTAGGAGGAGAATCGCTCGGCGGATTGCTGACGCTCTACCTTGCGACACGACTTCCGCAGATCGCCGGAATCCTGCTCTATGCGCCCGCGCTGACGTTGAAGGGAGTCTGGCAGGCGCCTTTGATCATGCCATTTGTCAAAACGATCCCAAAGTCGCACAGCGGGCAAGATCCCGACGGTCATTTGCCCTGGCAGGGATACACGGTGTTATCTGTACCGGCAGCCAACCAGCTACGAAAACTACAAATAATAGTAAAGAAAACGATCTCAATGGTTCAACAACCCGCCCTGATCTTCCAGGGGCGCCTGGATTTAAGAGTGGATCCAAATACTGCTCAAATGGTTTTCGACAGGATTTCTACGAAGGAGAAAGAGCTGATCTGGCTGGAGAAATCTGGTCATGTCGTTCTGCTGGATATCGAGCGAGACTACGTCTATCAAAAATCGCTCGATTTTGTTAACAGTATCAGGAATTAATTTTCCGCCACAATCCTTTTTTCACGCCCGGGGGTTTAAGGTTATAATCATGATGTTCTGCACGGTGAAGCTTATACATCTGGAGATCCTATGACTGAAAGTACCCGCCCACCCGGAAAGACAACCATCGCGCCTGAAGTCCTGGTGACGATTGCCAGGTTAACTGCGTTGAGCGTACAGGGCGTCAGCCGTCTGGCAACGATCCCTTCCGAGATGGAACGTTTCTTTAGCCGCTCCTCCAGTGAGGGCATAAAAATTGCCGTTGAAAACGAGCTGGTCTATGCGGATATCTACGTCATCCTGCAACCGGATGTCAATGTCCGTGATGTCAGCCGTGTAATCCAATCGAAGGTTGCGCGAGCGATCTCCGAGATGGTCGGCATGGAGGTAGGCAAGATCAATGTGCATGTTGAGGATATTGATTATTCCTCCAGTTGATCCTGATCCATCAGCGTTTATGCAATTTATCGATTCAACCAGATAGATATTTAACAAAGCGTCCGGCGCCCATGAAACCTAGAACCAAGGCTCGAAGCATTGCCTTGCAAGTCCTTTATGAATGTGACTTGACCAAGCATCCCCCTGCTCCTGCGATCGAGGAGCGTCTGGAGGACGAGAACCTGGATTCCGGTTTGGTAGATTTCATTCAGCAGATTGTTTATGGCATCTTGCCCATCACGGACCGGCTGGATGATTTTATCTCCCAACATGCGCCTGAATGGCCGCTGGATCAGGTGGCGGTTATTGACCGTAATATTCTACGCATTGCTCTCTGGGAGTTTGCTGTTGAGGGATGTACCCCTGTAAAAGTCGCTATCAATGAAGCGATCGAGCTGGCGAAGCTGTTCGGCGCTGACAGCACGCCCCGTTTTGTCAACGGCGTGCTGGGCAGCCTTGCTAACCGGCAACAGGAAATCAAGCAAAAATTCAAGAGCATGCTGAATGAGCAAAAGCCTGATCAGCGCGAGGATTCCTGACAACAAGCGCTTCCAGAGAATTTATGGTGATAATACTTTGAGATAACGGGTGAATCCAAGGATCCCTTTATGAAACCGATCAAGCGATTTCATCACCGCAGAACCAGTTACACCCTGACAGTTGTTATGGCCTTGATTACCGCGCTGGTTTCCAGTTGCAGCTTCGATGCAGATTCACTTCTCATAGCCAGCCCGACTCCTGTTCCACCCCCGTTGACTTCTACCCAGAACCTCCCGCAGGCGATGGTTGCTTTTGAAGTGACCGTTCCCAGCGACGCGCCTGCCGGCGCAATCGGGCTGGAACTGTTGGATGAAGTCACAGGGTTGGCATTGAATCCTCAGCGCTATACGCTTGTTGAAGAGGACGCCGGATTATATTCTATCGAGATGCCTCTCCCGATAAGATCGGTTATCAAATATCGTTATCTCCACCAGGGACAATCCCTGGCAATCGAGCACACCGCATCTGGCAGCCAGGTGCGCTACCGTATGGCGGTGATCGAAGGACCGATGGTGATCCAGGATACGGTCGCAGCCTGGACCAATTTTCGCTACAACGGTCCGACCGGCAGGGTGAGAGGCCAGGTCGCTGCCGCCGGGAGCAACACGCCTGTCTCGGCCGCACTTGTGGTATGCGGCGGCAGCCGTACGCTGACAGCCTCGGACGGCTCCTTCCTGCTGGAAGGGATCATGCCGGGGACTCACAACCTGGTCGTCTACAGCTTGGACGGGGCATTTCATCCTTTCCAGCAGGGCGCCCGGGTGGCTGAAAACGCTTCGACGCCGGCTTTCATCCAGGTGACTCCGACGAGCAAGGTCAACATCACCTTCGTCGTCAAAATTCCCGAAACGAATATCGAGGGTCTGCCAGTTCGCATGGTGGGTAATATTACTGACCTTGGCAACACATTCGCCGACCTCGAGGGCGGCCTGAGCGTGGTTGCATCACGCGCTCCGCTGATGAGCGAGGTTTCCAAGGGCATTTATTCGCTCACGCTTGAGCTGCCAGAAGGGTTGGATCTGCGCTACAAATATACGCTGGGCGACGGCTTCTGGAACGCCGAGCACACCATTGACGGCCTCTTCCGCGTTCGCCAGTTGATTGTGCCGGGCAGCGATCACACCCAGACAGACGTGGTCGACACCTGGAAATCCGGCGAAGCTGCGCCGATAATCTTTTCGTTGACGGTTCCCGAGAATACTCCCAGGGATGACACCATCTCGATCCAGTTCAATCCGTTCATCTGGACCACGCCGATCCCAATGTGGCCTCTCGGCGGGAACCGCTGGGTCTACGTGCTCTACAGCCCGCTGGATATGGTCACCAACGCCGGATATCGCTATTGCCGCAACGACCAGTGCGGCAGCGCGGATGACCTGGCAACCCGGGGTTTATCAGCGGCCGGGCATCCGTTCACAGCCGGAGCAGATGAGCAAACCATACAGGATCAGGTTCAAGAGTGGGCCTGGTGGAGCACTACGCTGCCCCCGACGACGATCATTGCCCCGGAAATCAAGCCGCGCGACGGCTATATTGCTGGGATAGAATTCAGCCGTAATTACTCCCCCACCTGGCAGCCGTATTATCAAAAGGGCATCCAGAATGCGCAATCGCTGGGAGCAAATTGGGCGTTGCTCACGCCAACCTGGCGCTACACTCGTCTAACTCCGCCGGTGATCGAGTCCGTCCCTGGTCAGGATCAACTCTGGCAGGACGTTCGCCAATCGATCCAGACAGCCCAGCAGGCCGGATTGAAAGTGGGAGTTTTCCCGCGCCTGACAGAGACGCAGCCTGGATCTGTCTGGCCAGAGCCGATTTATGATACAGGCTGGTGGCTGAACTGGTTCGACCGGTATCGCACGTTTGTCCTGAACTTCGCTGATCTTGCGGAGCAGACCGGCGCACCGATGCTGGTTCTCGGCGGGCGCGAAGTGCTGCCCGCATTACCTGGAGGAATGGCCATGAACGGCGAACCTTCGGGCGTTCCGCCCGAGGCTCTCGAGAACTGGTTCAGCCTGCTGCTGGACGTCCGAGACCGTTATCATGGGCAGCTCGCCTGGGCGCTGCCATACCCGGATGGAATGGATACCCTGCCTGAATGGATCGGCGAGGTCGATTTAATCTACGTGCTCTTCAGCGCACCGCTGGCGAATTCACCTTCACCCGCCGAAGGTGATCTGCAGTTGGCTTTTGGCGATTTACTTGATCAGGATTTATTACCTATCTTCGAACAGTTCGAAAAGCCGCTGATGATCGGCATTAATTATCCCTCGGCTGACGGCTCGGCGACAGCCTGCATTCCGACTGAGGATGCGTGCCTGGAATTCGATCAGCTCAGCCAGCCGATGGCCGATTTACCGGGAGTCTCGCTGGATTTGGATGAGCAGGCCAGCGTTTACGGGGCGGTTTTCAACGCGGTTTCCCAGCGGGATTGGATCAGCGGTTTGTTCTCGCGCGGATTCTATCTTCCGGCTGCTTTGCAGGACAAGTCCTCCTCAGTGCACGGCAAGCCTGCGGCAGACATAATATGGTACTGGTTTCCGAAATTAATCGGGCAGTAAGGAACATCAAAAAATCAATCTTGGAGAGGCAGTAAATGCAAAATGACGGCAAGCCCATTCATTACGGACTGGATAACCACGGTTTACACAACCTGGGGAAAGTCCACTGGAACCTCACACGCGCTCAACTGATCGAGCATGCAATAGCTCACGGCGAGGGTCAATTTTCAGCTGACGGTGCATTCATCGTCAACACCGGAAAACATACTGGCCGCTCGCCGAATGATAAATACGTCGTCAGGTATCCAGAAATGGATCAGGAGGATATTTGTTGGGGAAAAGTCAACGTGCCAATCTCGCCGGAAAAATTCGATCGTATATACAGTGAGCTGAGCGCATACTATCAGGGACGGGAGGTCTTTGTGCAAGACATGCGCGTCGGAGCGCATCCAATCCACTCTCTTCCCATTCGTATCATCACCGAAAAAGCCTGGCACAATCTATTCGCCCAAAATCAATTCAGACGCATAACCCGGGATGAAGCTGATAGGCAGATCCCTCAATTTACCGTGATACAAAGTGAAAATTTTAATGCCGTACCTGCTGTGGATGGAACTCGAACGGGGACGTTCATTATTGTCAACTTCCCCAAGAAGTTGATCCTGATCGGCGGAACGGGTTATGCCGGCGAGATCAAGAAGGCGATCTTCACAATTATGAATTACCTTCTGCCGCGGCAGGGCATTCTCTCGATGCACTGCTCAGCAAATGTTGGCAAGCGCGGCGACGTTGCCCTGTTCTTCGGCTTGAGCGGCACCGGCAAAACGACGCTGTCGTCCGACCCGGAGCGTTGCCTGATCGGCGACGACGAGCACGGCTGGTGCGATGAGGGCGTATTCAACTTCGAGGGCGGCTGCTACGCAAAGACGATCAGACTGGACAATAAACTCGAGCCAATTATCTGGGCGGCGACCCACCGCTTTGGGACGGTTCTCGAAAACGTGGTGTACGACGAGACCTCACGCCAGGTGGATTTCGATTCTGACGCCATTACCGAAAACACACGCGGCGCTTATCCGCTCGATTTTGTCCCCTCGCACGTGACGGAAGGTTGTGCCGGTCACCCGGAAAATGTGTTTTTCCTGATGGCGGACGCCTTTGGGGTCATGCCGCCAATCGCGAAACTAAACCAGGCCCAGGCGATGTACTACTTCCTCTCCGGCTACACCTCCAAGCTGGCAGGAACCGAAACCGGGCTGGGCAAAGAACCTCAGGCGACCTTCTCGGCCTGTTTCGGCGCCCCATTCCTGCCCCTGTATCCGCACATCTACGCCGAACTGCTTGGCGAGAAGATCCAAAAACACGGCGTTTCAGTCTGGCTGATCAACACCGGCTGGACGGGCGGCCCTTACGGCGTTGGCGCGCGCATCCACCTGCCTTATACGCGGCAGATGATCCAGGCAGCCTTGACCGGTGAGCTCGACAACGTTCCTTTCCGCAAGGAAGACTTCTTTGGCCTGTCCATCCCACAGACATGCCCGGGTGTACCAGACGAAGTCCTCGATCCACAGAAAACCTGGAAGGATCCCGAGGCTTACGCCCGCCAGGCCAGAAACCTGATCGCGCAGTTCGAGGAAAATTTCAAGCAATACTCTGATCGAGTTCCCGGCGAGGTGTTAGAGATCAGCCTTCGCTGACCAATCAAACTAGATAAATAATGAAAACGCCCGCTGGATCGTGAAATGCTATCCGGCGGGTGTTTTTTGTTCTGATTGATTACTTCGCTAAATAAAACAGGATAACCGCGGAGATCAATAAAAACGGCGCGTAAGGAATGGCAGTGAAGGCCTGGTATTTCTTCCTGAGCAGCATGAACAGGATGTACCCGCCGCTGATCACTCCCCCGAGCAGAATGGCGAAGAATAAATTGGCCGTGACCCGCGGCCAGCCGAGCATCAAACCGAGAACGCCGCTCAGGTTGACGTCGCCGAAACCGAGCGCGATTTCTTCAATCGGCTGTTTGCGCGCGCGCGCCATCGCCCGGCTGAAAAGTGCCCCGAAGTAATACAGCGCCAGCATGATGCCGAATCCGGCGACGCCACCGATCAATGTTTTCAGCCAGCCGTTCAGCCAGATGCCGAGGGGAATGGCGAGGATCGCTCCGGCGATGCTGACCGGATGCAGGATGACGCGGTGCTCGACATCCATGATAAACACCAGAGAAAAGTAGAACAAAACTGCATAGGCAGGATAACGTCCAAGGAAATCGGGCGGCAGGAACCAGACGATGACCACTGCAGCGATACTGAAAGCCTGGACAATCCAGGCTCTGGCTGCCCTGCTCCTGCCGCATGAACGGCATTTACGCAAGGTGAGGTAATCCCACCAGCGGATGGCCTGGTCACAATGCCGGCAGGTCGCCGCGGATAACGAGCGGGTGGCGGGCAGCACGTCCGAAAGGTAATTCAGAGCAGCGCCTGCCAGCCAGCCCAGCACGATCAACACGACGACCTGAACAAAAATTATCATGGCAGAGAATTTTGGACAGAATCCAATCCTGCCTGACTCTGCAATTTGCGTTCCAGTTCAGCCCGCTCGCTCAAAATACGCCGGGTTTCTCGAATTTCAGACGGGATAAAGTAAATTGCGCCAAGGAAGAAGAGAAAGCACAGAATCCACGCGCCGACGCAGATGATCAGTATGGAATTCCCCAGGGAGGAGTTGACCGCGATCAATCCCGCCAGCGCCGGGGCGACTGCCGAGCCGCCCTGCTCGACAAGGTTCTGGATCGAATTGGCCGTTGATCTGACCTCTGGCAGGCTGACGTCATAGAACGTCGAGAGCACATTTGGCGAGGCAAATGGAATGAACAGCGCAGTCACTGCCATCGAGATCGTGAACAGGGTGATGTTTGCCTCCGGAATGCTCAGAGAGAGCCACAGCAGCGCTGCTCCAGCAATGACGCCAAAGGCGCTGACCATCAGCCTCCCGCGAATGTTGCGTTTGAAGAGCGCGTCACCCAGCGCTCCGCCGATCGGGTAGCCGGCAGCCAGGAATAACACCGCGATCACCATGGTCACCATCACCTGGCTGGAGGAAAAACCGCGCTCGGTTTCCAGATAGCGGAAGAACCAGAATGTAATCACCTGCCAGGGGAAAGAACCAAAGAATCCCTGCAGGAACAAAAGCACCAGGCTGCGCTTGCGGAACAGGGAAAGCGCAGTCTGCCAGTTGAAGCGGTAGGTCGTGATCTGTTCGATCCCCTCGAACTCAGGCTCGGCGCTTCCGCGCGGCGCATCTTTAACAAACAGGAAAATGACGACTGCCAGCAGGATGCCGAGCGAACCGGTCATGAAGAAAATGCCCTGCCAATGCAGCGCGTCGACCAGGGTGAGTGCCAGGACCATCCCGATGATATAGCCGACAGGCATGGCAATCTGCAGCACGCCGTACACTTTGCCTCTGGTTTTCGGCGGGAAGTAGTCGGATACCAGGCTGTACAGGCCGGGATAACTGGCGTCGTCGATGCCGGTGGAGGCGCGGGTGATAATGAACACGCCAAATGATTTCGCCAGCGCGCTCAACCAGGTGGTTGCGCCCCACAGAAACGACGCAAGCGACAGCAACTTCGAACGAGTAAAGCGGTCATAAAGGTATCCCCAGAGGGGATAAAAGATACCCCCCACCAACAGGGCGCCGGAGAAAACAAAGCCCATTTTGGCTTCGTCGATGCCAAAGTATTCCATGATCGGGGTGGTCAATGGGCCGATAAGCAGTTTATCGGCCTGGTGGAGCAGCATAAACAGAAAGAAGATTATGAGGACGAACCATCGGTAGCGGGGTTTTGCTTTCATGCAAATCTCCTGGGTGCAGGCTAATATCATAAAGTATAGATGACCCTTCAAGTTTCGAATACTGTCGAAAAGCACCAATTTGCGAGTATTCTGATAACTTCTCGCCAGACTGGTCTTGTAGGATCATTCAAGATGGAGTAAAAAAGGGTGTATGTCAATAAATGGCAGGATAAACGATAGGGGAGAATTCACTCCCCGGCTCGATCGGCTGCTTGATATCTGGCGTAAAGATGCGACCATCGCCGAGAGTATTGCCACCTGGAAGGTCTCCGTTCCGCAGAAAGCCCAGACAGAATCCATTGAATCGATAGATAGCGGATTGAAAGAAATACTGGCCGTACAGGGAATCCAGCGCCTGTATTCACACCAGGCGCAGGCTTTCAAGCTGTTCAACGCGGGCAGGAATCTGGTGGCGGCAACCGGCACGGCGAGCGGGAAATCGCTCTGTTACCAGCTGCCGATCCTCTCGATGCTTTACCAGGGCGGTCAGGGGAATGCGCTGCTCCTGTTTCCGACCAAAGCGCTGACCTATGATCAGCGCAACAGCCTGGTGCGGATGATTCCGCCAGAGTGGCACACCGCAACACAGGTCTACGACGGAGACACGCCCGCTCATCTGCGCGCGTCCATCCGCAAAAACGCACGCGTTTTGCTGACGAATCCCGACATGCTTCACACGGCCATACTGCCGCATCACACCCTCTGGGTGGATTTTTTCCGCGATCTGCGCCTGGTGGTAATCGATGAGATTCATGTCTACCGCGGGGTTTTTGGCTCGCACATCGCCAACCTCATCCGCCGGTTGCAGCGGATTTGTTCATTTTATGGCGCCGCGCCGCAGTTCATCCTCACTTCCGCCACGGTTTCCAACGCCAGAGAGCACAGCGAACGCCTGATCGAAGCGCCGGTCGAGTTGATCGACCGCGATGGCGCCCCGCACGGCGAGCGCAACTTCATCCTCTATAATCCGCCGGTCGTCAACCAGGAGCTGGGCATCCGCCGCAGCGCGGTATCCGAAGGGGTCCGTCTGGCAGGCGATTTGATCAGTTACGATATTCAGACACTGGTCTTCTCGCAAACGCGCCGTCAGACTGAAATCGCGCTGAGATACCTGCGTGAAAACCATATCGGTATGGCTGAGGATATTTTCGCCTACCGCAGCGGCTACCTCCCCAGCGAGCGCCGCAAGATCGAACGGCGGTTGAAGAGCGGAGAGGCGCGCGCGGTCACAGCGACCAACGCGCTCGAGCTGGGAGTAGATATTGGCTCGATGGACGCGGTCGTGATCGTCGGCTACCCCGGCTCAGTCGCCGCCACGCGCCAGCAATCCGGACGAGCCGGGCGCAAGACGGGCTCGTCGGTCTCGGTGCTGGTAGCTTCTGCCAATCCGGTCGACCAGTTCCTCGTCCGCCATCCGGAATTCATCCTTGACCGCTCTCCTGAGAAAGCCCTGATCAATGCAGACAACCCCTTAATTCTGCTCCAGCATGTACGCTGCGCCGCTTTCGAACTGCCTTTCCGCGAAGGCGAATCGTTTGGCAGACTAGGGTGGGAGCAGCTGAAGGGCTATCTGGAAGCGCTGGCTGAGCTTGGCGAGACTCATTTCTCGCGAGACCGTTATTACTGGTCTGCCGATCAATACCCGGCGGAGAAAATCAGCCTGCGTTCCACCGCCGCCGGCACGGTGCTTCTACAACTCGAGGAAAACGGTCGCCTTACGACCATCGGCGAGGTGGATCTGCACAGCGCGCACTGGTTGGTTCATCCCGGCGCGATCTACATGCACCAGGCGAGCACCTACCTGGTCAAGTCGCTCGATCTGGAAGCGAAAATTGCCCTGCTGGAGCCGGTATCCTACGACTACTACACCGAGCCGCGTCAGGAAATCGACCTGACCATCCTGGAAACTTACCAGACCGCTGCAGTTCCATCGGGGACTCGCAACCTTGGCGAAGTGCTGGTATCTTCGCAACTGGTCGGTTACCGCAAGGTTCGCTGGTACACTCACGAACATCTTGGCGGAGAAGAGGTCACTTTGCCGCCCACCCAGCTGCTGACAGTGGCTTACTGGCTGGCGCTAAGTGAAACGGCGGTAAAAGCTCTCGAGGCAGAGAACCTGTGGAACAATTCGCCGATTAATTACGGCCCCACATGGCGGCTGCAGCGTGCTTTGGCCCGTCGAAGAGATAACTATATCTGCCAGGTTTGCGGCCTGCCCGAGCAGGGCGTGGAGCATCACGTTCATCACAAGATTCCCTTCCGGCAATTTACCAGCGCCGAGGTCGCCAATCAACTGGATAACCTGATCACCCTTTGCCCTGCCTGCCATAAGAAAGCCGAGGGCGCAGTACGCATGCGCAGCGGTCTGGCCGGGCTCAGTTACGTGCTCAACCATCTGGCCTCGCTGTTGATTATGTGCGATGTCAGCGACCTGGATTCGCATTTCGATCCCCAGTCCGCGCTGATTGACGGCGCCCCGGTCCTGTTCTTATACGATAAGGTTCCAGCTGGGATTGGCCTTTGCGAAGAAATCTATCAGCGTCACGAGGTGTTAATGAAGAACGCGCTCGAGTTGGTCGAAAATTGCGCCTGCCAGGAGGGATGCCCGTCCTGCGTGGGCGTTGGCGGTGAGAACGGCTCAGGCGGGAAGCGTGAAACGCTCGCCCTGTTGTCCCTGTTGAACGGCAGATCGCTTCAGTTATAATCAAAGCAGGAATTGAGCTGATGGATAAATCCCTGCTGGATCGGCTGAAAGCTCTGGGTTTGGAGCGCGGAATGGAGAAGGTCAAACCGCAACCGCGGAGGGCCGTTTTCCCCATTGACACGGTCATGGATGGCGAGTACATCGACACCGCCTTTGGACCTGCTTTCTGCTTCAGCGAACAGATGGCCCCGGATTTAAAGTATGGGCGTGTCAATTTTGGCGAGGAGGTCGATTTTAATCTGCTTTACGCCTGGTCCGGGCGCAATTCAGGAGATACGGCTTCATTGGGACGCATTGTATTCCTGGATACTGAGACTTCCGGGCTGGCTGGCGGCAGCGGCACGTTTGCATTTATGATTGGTTTGGGATTCTGGACTGAAGAGGGCTTTAAGTTGATGCAGCTCTTTCTCAACGAGCCCGCAGATGAACCGGCTTTGCTGTCTTACCTCGGTCATGTCCTGACCCCCTTCGACACAGTTGTGACTTACAACGGCAAGGCATTCGATATCCCCCTGCTGATTTCACGGCACGTGCTGAACGCTTTTAATCAGCCTTTCAGCGGATTTCACCACATTGATCTGCTCACATTCGCCCGGCGCATCTGGAAAAACCGCCTCGCCAGCCGCAGCCTGGGCACGGTGGAAAGTGAAATCCTCGGCGTGACCCGCAGCCAGGAAGAAATTCCCGGATGGATGGTGCCAGACATCTATTTCGACTTCCTTAAGAGCGGCGACGCCCGTCCATTGAGCGGCGTTTTTTACCACAACCGCATGGACGTTCTCTCGCTGGCGGGGCTGTTTAAATTCGGCGCAAAACTGCTTACAGATCCCATGGAGTTCATAGCCCAGGAGGGATTGGATTTAATCGCCGTGGCCCGATTGTACGAAGAACAGGGATACGTGACCAGGGCGCTTCAGTTATACGAACACAGTCTGGGACTTGGGCTCCCCCGCCCGTTCTTGATCCAGACGATATACCGGTATGCAACCATTGCTAAACGGCAGGGAGACTGGGAGCGCGCCCTCTGTCTTTGGGAAAAAGCCGCAGTCGAAGACGAGATCGAAGCATGCGTTGAGATCGCAAAGTATCACGAACATATCGATCGCGACCTTGAAAGCGCACTCACTTGGACGATCAGAGCTTTCGAGAATCTACAGCGCTCATCTCTCCCTCAATATGTCCGCATTGAATACGCCAGGCTGCTGGAACACCGTAAAGATAGAATCTTAAGAAAAAAGAATATAGGTTACCGTTCATGAATTCCAATTATGAGGAAATTTACGTTGCTTATGGTCCGTTGCACGCCGAAACTGTCCGACTGATGCTCGAAGCAGCCGGCTTCCATGTGATCACCCGCCAGGAGAGTGCCGGCGCGGCAATTGGCCTGACCGTCGGAGCGCTTGGCGAGGTGAAAATTCTCGTACCGGCCGAGGAAGTCCTCGCGGCTAAGAAGATGCTCGAGGATATGGAGGAAGGCAGGCTGGGCGGCGGCGCCCTCGATGATGAGGACGTGGACGTCGATTCAGGGGAAGAAGAACCAGATGTCGATTAAATCGGCTCGACGCGCTCCTCGACCGCCTGCTCGTACGCCTTCATCAGCGGTTGTGTGAGCGGGCCAGGCAGGCCGCTGCCGATGACCGTATCATCGATTTGCACCAGCGGCAGCACTCCCCTGCTGGCGCTTGTAATGAACGCCTCCTGTATTCGATTTATTTCCTCGAGCCGAATCCCCTCAAAAACAACCGGGATCTCTCTGTCGCGCAGGATAGTCAGTACCATTTCTCGGGTGATTCCAGGTAAAACACCCGCCTGATTTGTATACACCGTTTCCTGGCGAATGGCGAAGAAATTGCTGCTCAGACCTTCGAGAATAACACCGTTCTCATCGACCATAAGCAGCTCGTTCAATCCGTTGGTGAGTTCGCCGCGAAGATGGCTGGTTTGTTGAATGAATTCGGTGGCTTTAGCTTCTGGATTATTCCGATTTAAATGAATAGTTTTCGCCCGCGCCCCATTGATGTACAACTCCTTGTCGGGTACGCGTAGATCCTCAACGGCCAGGAAAACTGCTTCGCCCTTCGATTCAGAATCCCAGTTGACGATTACCCGCACGCGGTTTTCTGGCGCGGGGTGCGCTGCAATTGCAGCTCTGAGGTAGGCGCGAAATACCTGACGGTCGATATAGATCTTCCTGGATTTCAACTGCGCGGAACGTTCCAGGCGCTCAACGTGCATGTTCAGGTTTAAGATTTTTGATTTGTGGAACGTGCGAAAAGTTGTGTAAACCCCTGCCGGTAACTCCCGCGTCAGATCATCTAAGGTTTTCGCGCTGTTGGGGATGATTAATGGTGTTTCCCCCGGTTGAGATTTATCTGTGGTGTAGTGTGTGAGTGTGATCATTTCCCGGTATTATAACCCGGTCGCGAGTTTTGTTTGTTTATTGTTGGTTATTAGAGAAAAGTTTATGGATGTAATTGGCTATGCGCAATATACATGGATATTCTGGCATCCCCTTGCGGATTGCCTCGCTTTTTTACCTGTCCGCGCTCGCCTGCTGATAATCCTCAGGTGTGTCGAGGTCTTTTAATATACTGTCGCTGTCCACCACCAGGTATTCGATCGTGGCCGAATGACGGTTCAAGAAGGTTCGCATATTTTCCCCCTCTTCCGCGCTCTCCATCTCTCTCCACAGGGATCGTTCGACAAGCCAGGGGTGCCCGCGCCGCATCTGGTAACTCGGAACGATCAGCCGGGCGCCGCTTTTCTTGTGACGCGTAATCAACCCTTCGACGACGCGCGCATCGAGCTGCGGCTGATCGCCAAGCACGATGAGCACCGCATCCAGCCGTGGATCGAGATTCTCCAAACCAATTCGGATCGAATCCATCATTTCACCATTGGCGAAACGGGGATTAAATACAGGCTCGATCTTCACCCGCGCTTCTTTGAGCACGTTTTCCACTTCGGTTCGATTCGAGCCGGTCACCACACGGATGTGCTCTACGCCTGCCTGCGCCAACGTCGACAGCACAGTCCCCAGCACCGTAGAACCCCTCCACGGCAGAGTCATTTTTGGCGCGCCCATCCGGGTGGACATGCCAGCGGCCAGCACCACTGCACCAACGCATTTTTCCTTATCCATTCTCGTGGTCGTCCTCATGACTGATTAAGGTTTGATAATCTTCAGGCGTATCCACATCCAATGCCAGGAAGGGATCCTGCATTTCCAGCCAGGTCACAGGAAGATCGTTGAAAAGCTGCCGGCCGCCCGTGCGACCGTGCAATTTCACCAGCGCCGGGAAGCAGCGCCGATCGAACATCACCGGATTGGCGGGCTGCCCGGATGCTTTTGGCGCCAAGATGTAATAATCGTTTTGGCCATGGAAAGATAGATACTCCCTCAACATGTCCACCGATACTTGTGGCATGTCGCTGAGCAAAAAGATGGCTGCCCCGCATCGCCCTGCGACCGCCCTCGCGCCGGCGGCCGTTGATTCCGCCTGTCCATAAGACCATTCTTCGTTATTAATGATTTCTATTGGATATTGACTTAATACCTTCTGTATTGGCTCGATCACGGCTCCAAGCACCACGATAATTGGATATAGCTCGGCCTGCAGCGCCGCGTCAACGACGTGCTGGATAAACGGCTTGCCCTTCCAGGCCAATAACTGCTTGGGCCGGCCAAATCTTTCTGACTGTCCTGCAGCCAGAATGATCCCGGCGACATTCTCCAGGCGAAATTTCACCTCATCGCCCACGCTCTGCATCGATGAGACGACGATCGACTCAAACCGGGCCAACAGTAGATCTTTTGCCTCGCGCAGCTCCTCGGTCGACAGAGATGCTGCCTCCCATTGATTGAGCAGCAGGATCTTCCCGGCGGCTTCAGGGATATTTTTCAGGCCGCCCAGGGGATGCGTCAGCACCTGACATACATCAGCAAATTGCAGCAGACTCCCCGACGGTTTCCCGCTTAGTTGAGAGAAGATATCTGCGCGGAAGACTGCGCTCTCGTCCAACGGCTTACCCAAAGCCGACAAGCCGGCGACGACAACCACCGCGTTAACCCACTGTGGGATCGGCGGCTCGTGCTCTGCCGGCGCTTTCAGCGGCAGGCGGCGTGAACCGTCCGCTTCGATCAACAACGGCACACAGTTATTGTCCGCAAGCCGTTTGATACCCAGGATCAAACCCTCGCTCAGCCCGAGATAGCGTCTTCGCGGACCTTCCTCTCCGGTAACCAAATTGACGCCTTCCACCAACTGCCTGCCGGCTCGCGCCAGGTCGCCGCCGCTCTGGATGATGAAGTGCCGGTCGGCCAGTGCGGCTTCATCGACAGCCAGGTGGGCAGCCGATGCGACGATCACCTTTGTGCGCGCCTGCCGGGCAGCCCTGAACATCGCAGTTGTCTTGCCCCCTGCTCCGACAAACGCCATGCGCGTATCAGCGTTGATCCGCAGTGCGCGAAAGATTTCCATCGATTAATCTTTAGAGCAGAGCGCGGCGCGTAAATTGTCCCGCGAGAGAATGGCTTCCAACACCCCTCCCCCAACCGCCAGCGCCTTGTCAGAGACGATGTAACACAGGCGCGGGTCGCGGCGCGGATCCAGATCGCCGATTTTCATCCCCGTCTGGACAGGATACCCGTCCGCGATCATGCCGCGGATAACTCCGTCGAATCCGGCTTTGACCACTCGCCCGTTGACGACTGCCAGATCCTGCCCCGCACTCACAATATCGCCAATCCTGACCAGGCTCTTTAATTCTCCGATCGCGGGCGAGCGTAAAACGCGTTCCTCGCCATATCCTGAAATCTTTTCGGCCGTTTGGGTATCGGCTTCCGCAGTTCCAGTCCAATACACCCTCCCCAGCGAATGACCGCGTTTTGTCTCGATGACCGCGTGGCAGTGGATGCCGGCGGTGAATCCCGGCCCCAATCCGATAACCAGCTCCGCTGCATCCTTCAGCAGCTCGGGCTCGGTCTTTGTCATCCGGGCATCAACGATCACCTGAGGATAAAATTCCCGCCGACTCTCACCCTCGGGATCGACGATAACCCCCACTTCATTTTTCGCGAATAAACCATCGGCAGTGGAAATATGTTCAATGCGCCGCCCGCGTGTTTCCTCGACCTTGCACACGCCTTCGTAGATTGCGTTTGCATAGGAAGCTGCCCGGCGGACAACCATCGGCATGGCTAGCTCGGCGACGATCACCAACGCCCCGCTGCGCACAAGCCGCAAAGCAACTCCGCTGCCCAGATCTCCGCCGCCGCGGATCAAGACACGTAAAGCCACGGCTTACCCTTCTTCCGCAGGCGCCAGGCCAAAAAGGATCCGCTCGGGCGTGTAAGGGAATTCGTCGAACCAGACGCCGGTCGCCGAATGAATCGCGGCGCAGACTGCCGGCGCCAGCGGCATGTAGGGCATTTCTCCAACTCCGCGCGCTCCCCACGGTCCAACCGGATCGGCATACTCCAGGATAACCGCCTCGACCTTTTCTGGAATGTCCAGTACAGTTGGAATCAAGTAGGTCGATAAAGTATTCGTTAAAACATAGCCGTCTCTCTGGATAAAGTTTTCCAGGACAGCATACCCCGCCGCCTGGACAATCGCTCCTTCTATCTGTCCTTCGACATTCCTTGGATTGACGGCCTTTCCAACATCATCCGCGCAAAGGACTTTCTTGATCTCGATCTGCCCCGTTTCAGTGTCCAATTCCAGCTCGACCACTTCAGCGACGTAGCCGTAGGAAAAATTGGGTTCCGACTTTCCAGTCTCCGGGTCGAAAGGTGTAGTTTTGGGCGGTCTGTACTGAAAAACTGCCCGCGCCGGGCGCTCCTCGTTGTTCCATTTCTCCAGCGCCATCTGCGCCGCACCACGGATCGCATTCCCGGCCATGAAGGTCATTCGTGAAGCCGAAACACTGCCCGGGTTGTTCGTCACCGCAGTATCGGCGGCAACCAGCTCCACTTTTTCGATGGGCAGTCCGAGCGCTTCCGCAGCCATCTGGACAAATACTGTGTGCGCACCCTGGCCAACTTCGGCGCCGCCATGGTACAGGATTGCTTTTTCGATTTCCGCACCACCGCTCAATTCAATGATCGCCCAGCAATTCTCCGGCGCGCCGAATGAAAAGCCGACATTTTTAAACCCGCAGGCAAAACCGACGCCCTTGCGCACCTCAGGCCGGCCCCATACTTCGCCTGAATATCCATCCGGGCGATGCCAGCCTTTATCGGTATGGATCCATCCACCAGCACGGGCTGCCTCTGCTGCCACTTTCTTGATCGACACGCCTTTTGGCAACGGCGTACCCACGGACAGCAGATCGCCCTCATCAACCAGATTTCGCATGCGCAACTCGACCGGATCCATGCCAAGCGCTTCAGCCAGTTTGTTCATCTGTGCTTCGGCGGCAAATGCGCCCTGCGGACCGCCAAATCCGCGGAAAGCGCCGTTTGGCAGGTTGTTCGTGTAAACTGCATACGCATCGACCCTGACCCTTGGAATTTTGTACGGTCCGGTGCACATTAGTGTCGCATTGCCAAGCACCTTGGTCGAAGTATAAGCGTAAGCTCCGCCGTCGGCGATGACTTCCACCTCAGCAGCGAGCAATCTGCCATCCCGGGTAGCGCCCCATTTCGAATGGATTTTGTAAGGATGGCGTTTGTGGTGCCCGATGATCGATTCTTCGCGGCTCCAGATGTTCTTTACCGGACGGTCGATACCTCGCTGGTGCAGACGCCAGGCTGCCAGCGCAAGGACAATCTGCACGGACATGTCTTCCCTGCCGCCAAACGCTCCACCTACCGCCGGATAAATCACCCGCACGTTTTCTTCGTCAATGTTCAGGGCATGAGCGATCTGCTCTCGGTCTTCATGTACCCACTGACCGCCAACGATGACCGTGACTCGGCCTTCTTCGTCGATGTACCCCAAACCAGCCTCGGGCTGGAGAAAGGCGTGCTCCTGCGCGGGAGTTTGATAATGCCCTTCGACGATTATGTCAGCATCCCGAAATAGATCCCCATCCGCTTCTTTACGGATGCGGTAGTGACAAAAAACATTGCTGCCCTTGTCCGGATGGAGCAGCACGCTATCAGACTGCATGGCTGCGATCGGATCGACAACCACAGGTAAATCTTCATATTCGACGGCAATCATCTTGCAGGCCTGACTGGCGATTTGTTCGCTCTCAGCGACCACCAGGGCTACCTGATCGCCGACGAAGCGCACCCGGTCGGCGTAAGGTTTGCTCGAGCCCGGTCCGCACAGCACAGGCTGGTCGGGTATAGACAGCCCGTACTCATTGACCGGTACATCCGCGGCGGTGAAGACCGCCAGCACGCCTTCCATCTCCGCTGCTTGCGTGGAATCGATGCGTTTGATCCGGGCGTGCGGCTTACCTGCAAAGAGGATTTTCATGTAAGCCTGGTTGGGCAGGTTGATATCCCCGGGAAAATCCGTTTCTCCAGTCACCTTGCCCAGTGCATCAATCCTGCGCAGCGACTTACCAATGTAGCTCATGCATGCCGTCCTTCTAGAAAAAACGCGGTATTAATGGTCATGAACTAGCGGCTGCGCCGGCGGCCCTTCCAGGAGACGCGAGGGATGTCCATTGGCCCGTAACGCTCTGGCCCAAACAGGCGCAGGACGAAAAAGGAAATCAACTGGAACAGGAAAAAGAGGATGAATATCATCACCAACGCCAGTGCAATCTTGACGTATAACAACGGATCGGCGCCCTTGGCCAGAACATTTGCCGATATATTCACCCATCCCTGTCTGGTGTTTTCTCCCAACAGCCAGACAGCGCCAAACCAACCCATCACCGGGAAGATGAAAATCAAAACCCATCCAATCCCTCTCCAGACGGGATGGATTTTTTCGCGTTCCTCTCGCGATTGGGTTCCACTTGTCGACGGTCTGTAATTTGAATATTTGGTCATCTCAATTCTCCTTGGCTGGCCAGAGCTGCGTCCTCTATAGCTTGGATGATCTTATAATAACCTGTACACCGGCAGAGATTGCCGGTAATTGCCTGTTTGATTTCCATCTGACTGGGGCTTGGGCGCTCTTCGAGAAGTTTGGCAGCCGACATGACGAAGCCTGGGATGCAATAGCCGCACTGCACCGCGCCGTCGCTGACGAACGCCTCCTGCACAGGATGCAGCCGCTGTTCGCCTGAAAGCCCCTCGATCGTCACGATCGACGCGCCGTGAGCCCGCACTGCGGGCACCAGGCAGCTCATCACAGCAGCGCCGTCAAGGAAAACGGTGCACGCACCGCACTCCCCTTCTGCGCAGCCCTCCTTCGAGCCGGTCAATCCCGCCTCTTCTCGCAGCAAATGCAGTAAAGTTTTTTGATGCCCGCTGGTAAACCGGTACGCCCGCCCGTTGATCGATGTTTCAATTGGCGAGCCAGATCCATGGCGAACTGTACGCTCCAGCCTGCTCGGCGTAAAGCCGGTCTTTCCCCGCAGCAGCACCGGATTTTGGGGGAAGTCCTGTCGTTCTGCGTAGGCGATGATCGATTTGAGCGCGCGCTTGACGACGACCGCGATCATGCGCCTGCGGTACAGCGCGGACGCCCGAATATCTGAAATTGGGCGGGCGGCCTCCATCGCCAGATGGGCGGCTTCCTGGATGATCCCCTCTTCGGGGACCTTTCCGCGCAGATACACTTCGGCAGCCACAGCATGGATGATCGTCGGCGCAACCGCACCAAGCGTGATCGCTGCACGCTCGATACCACCGCCATCGATCGTCAGGATCACCGCTGCATTGACCAGTGAGATTGCCTGCGCGCGGCGCAGCGCAAATTTGATGAAGGCGCCACGCTGGTTCGGCTGGAGGATTGGAAACGAAATGTCCGTCAGTATTTCGTCTGGTCGCAAATCCACCTGGCGAACGCCGCGATAAAACTGGTCCAGCGCAATCGCCCGTTCGCCGGTCGCGGATTTCAAGGTCAATCGAGCGCCAAGCGCCATCAACGGCGTGATGGTGTCATTTGCGGGCGAGGCGGTGATCAAATTCCCGGCGATTGTCCCGCGATTGCGAATTTGCGGGGATCCAACCTCCCAGGCGGCCCGCACAAGTGGATAAGCCGCGTCTTGCAGCAGCCTGGAAGCCGCGCAGTGATTGTGGGTCACCAGCGGCCCCAGGTGAATCCAGCCTTGCTGATCCAAACGGATAGTATCCAGTCCAGGTACGCGCGAGATGTCAACCAGCGTCTCGATGCCCTTGCGTTGTCCGCGCTCAATTTCCAGGAGTAAATCTGTCCCACCAGCAATTACCCGGGCAGCCTCGCCTCTTTCTGCAAGCACTGCCAGCACGTCATCAACCGATACCGCACTGATCACTTCGCGCCACATAGAATCTCCGTCACATCTTCATTGACTTACCGCTGCCGGCGTTGCGAACCGCGATAATCTCAGCCATGATACTGACTGCAATTTCTTCCGGCGTTTCCGCCTGTAATTCCAGACCCATCGGCGAGTGAATCCTTTTTAACGCCGCTTCAGACACGCCCTGTTCGAGAAGCGCCTTGCGCGTTGTTATCCAGCGCCGTTTTGAGCCGATCACTCCGATATAAGCTGCCGGCGTATCCAGCAGCGGTTTTAATCCGGCGATGTCGATGTTGCTTCCACGAGTGGTCAAAATCAGGTAAGTATTTGCGGTGATTTTCATGTGCTTTGGCAGGTCTGCCATTTCCACCGGATAAAGCTCGTCGGCATCCGGATTTGCTTCCGGGGTGCAGAACTCCGGCCGATCATCCGAAACGACCACATAGAATCCCAGCCACTTGGCCAGATGGCCAACTGCCTTGCCCACGTGCCCGCCTCCTAGGATAACCACCTGCGGTTTTGGTAGAACCGGTTCGACAAACACGCGTAAAGTTCCTCCACAAACGCCTGGATCACCCCTTGCGGGATCGACCATATTGTATTCGATGAGACGGGCTTGACCGCTGCTAATCGCATCGAGCCCCTCCTGAATGATTCGTATTTCGACTTCACCGCCGCCAACCGTGCCGATAAAACTACCGTCGGAACGGACTAGCAATTTGCTGCCCGCGTGGCGTGGGGTTGAGCCTTGCGTTTCGACGATGGTGCACAACGCTACGGCTTCCCCTTTTTCTTGAAGTTCAGCTAATGCTTTGAATATTTCGATCATCAATAACATCCAATATAGGTCTTATCGCAGAGCGCGCCATACCCGCTCCGGCGTAATTGGATTTGAAAGCACGTCCGCGCCGCACGCATCCAGGACGGCATTTCCAACCGCGGGTGCGACACCATCCATCGGAATCTCCGCGACTGCCTTAACGCCAAATGGATGGGTGGGCTCGAAGGTCTCGACAAAAATCGTTTCCAGCACAGGCATCTCATGCGCGCGGAATATGTGGTAATCAACCAGATCTTTCTCGCGGATGTTGCCTTTATGATCATACACCATTTCTTCACAGACTGCATATCCCAGCGCCTGAGTCATTCCGCCTTCGATTTGCCCCGAGGCGGTGACCGGATTGACAATCACGCCGGAATCGACCGCCATCACCAGCCGGTCGACGGTTACCTGCCCGGTTTCGATGTCCACAGTCACCTCTGCGAACTGGGCGGCAAACGGCGGTGGTGAGGATTTAGAGTAATACGAGCCGATGCCCATGATCTGTTCCTGATCGCTGTGGTGGAGCGAATCCAGGGCGATTTCGGCGTGGGTGACGAAGCGCCCGTCTGGAGCATTGGCTCTCCGCTCCGCAAGGGTGATTTCAGCCGCAGTGACTTGCTTCCCATCCTTGCGCTCGTTGAGCATTCGCGCCGCCCGTTCGCGCATCCGCCCGGCTGCCTGTTCGGCGGCTTTCACTACCGCCGCGCCTGAGATGTAAGTTGTGCTCGATGCGTAAGCCCCCTTATCGAATGGGGTGAAATCGGTATCCGACGAATAGACCAGGATGTCCTCGACGTATGTCCCCAGCACCTCGGCCGCCATTTGTGCCAGGACGGTGTCCGAGCCAGTACCCAGATCGGTCGCGCCAATCAAAAGGTTGAACGAGCCATCGTCATTCATCTTAATGCTTGCCCCGCCCATGTCGAGGTATGGGATAGCGGTGCCCTGCATGACCATCGCCACGCCGATGCCGCGCCGCTGGTAAGGTTTTCCAGCAACCATGTGCCAATCAGGATTCTTGAACTTCTGATCCCATCCAACGGCTGCCTTTCCCTGGCGGACGCAATCCTCCAGTCCGACCGTGTGAACGATCTCTGGGCGCGGTTCGCGTCCTTCACTCCAGGCAGTGGAGAAGGGATGCAGTTCTCCCGGTCGTATGGTGTTTCTCAGACGAAATTCGATTGGGTCCAGCCCGAGGTCGCGGCTGATCCTTTCCATGTGCCGTTCAACCGGCCAATAACCCTGGGGAACGCCGTATCCGCGGTAAGCCCCAGCTGGAGCGGTATTGGTATACACTATGTCGGCATAAAAACGGATATTTGGGGATTCCCGATACGGGCCGTCCCCTACGTACAGCGCCATGGCTTTGTGACCCGTGTTTCCGGTTACCGTCAGCCCGTGGCAGCCGTAAGCGCCAGTGTCTGAAAGCACGCGCATCTCATTGGCGGTGATGGTGCCGTCCAGTTTAACACCGGTTTTCATGACTATGCGCATTGGGTGTCTTGCCCGCGCCGCGGTGAATTCTTCTTCGCGGTTGTATTCATACATCACCGGCCGGCCGGTTGCGATGGTCAGGTGGGCGGCCACATCCTCGATCAGCACCTCCTGTTTGCCGCCAAATCCCCCGCCGATGCGCGGCTTGATCACGCGAATTCGCTTGATGGGCAAACCCAGTACAGGGGCGAGTATCCGCCGGGCGTGAAACGGCACCTGCGTGCTCGAGTGGATCGTCAGCCGGTCATCCTCGTCCCAATAGCTGACGCAGACATGCGGTTCGATGTGAGCCTGCTGTACCTTCGGGACAGTGTACTCCGCTTCATAGACCCGATCAGCCTCGGCAAAACCTTTCTGTACATCGCCGATATCGATGCGTATCTCCGCGGCAAGGTTCTTCTGTGGATTGGAATCGCCAAAGTTGACGAATTCCTTTTCGTCATGGATAATCACCGCTCCCGCTTTCATTGCGTCGCGTGGATCGATAATAGCCGCCAAGATTTCATACTCTACATCGATCAACTTTAGCGCCCGTTCCGCAATTTCAGGCGTTTCGGCGGCTACGAATGCAACCCGATCTCCAACAAAGCGCACTTTTGAATCTAACGAGAACATATCCAACGGACCCGGGATTGGATCTGACTGCCCGGCAGTCGAATAGATCACCCGCGGGATGTCCTTGTAACACAGCACGGCCGCTACCCCGGGTAATGCCCGCGCTCTCGAGGTGTCGATGTGTTTGATTCGGGCATGCGCCACCGGACTGTGCAGTACTTTCGCGTGCAACAATCCGCGCAGCTCAACGTCAGCAGTGAAGGCCGGTTTGCCCTGCACCAGCTTGACGGCGTCGACCTTCGGTTCAGGTTTGCCGATCTGCGAGGTTGCCTTTCGCTGGGCATCACCTGACAGGAGCATCTTTGGCAGAACCTTCGACTGGACGGCGGTTTCCGGCTGGCCAGGTTTCGGCGGGAATTCCGACTGCTCCCTTGCGCCTGCCGGCCAATCGGCGGGCAGCGGGAGGGTTTGCGGCGCTCCATAAATCGGCGGCACATTTTCACCGCGCAGGACGGCAGCAGCCCGCAGGATGGCCTGCACCGGTTTAAGGTATCCGGTGCAGCGACAAAGCACGCCGGAGATCGCCTCGCGAACTTCCTGCTCGCTCGGATTGGGATTTCTATCCAGCAGCGACTGGGCTGCCAGGACAAACGCAGGCGTGCAATAACCGCACTGGATTGCGCCGCACTCGATTAACGCGGATTGGATCGGATGCAAACCAGCCGTCTTCTTCCAGCCTTGTTCAGGGTGCTCGCCCATCGCTTCGATTGTTTTAATCTCGTGCCCCTCGGCTTGGGCAGCCAGCATGGCGCAGGAATTGACTGGCGCGCCGTCCAGGAGAACCGTGCAGGCACCGCATTCGCCTTTCTGGCACCCGCCGAACTTCACCCCGAAAAATCCATGTTGACGCAATACCTGTAAAAGCGTATCTCCCGGGGAGATCTCGTATTCCGATAGAAAACCGTTGATATTCAGCTTAATTTGCATCGACACCATCCTCGATTTGTTCAGCCTGACGGTTAGAGTTCTGCCAGCATCCGTCTTACCAGCGCCGCCCCGGCTTGCTGGCGGTATTCAGCACTGGCCCACTGATCGCCGCTGTTGGTGAGTGCATCCCGAACGGCCATTTCTGCGCCGCCGCGTTCAGGTGCGTCCAGCGCCAGAATAGGATACGGCCCAAATCCGCCCAGCGCAATCCGCAGCCTTCCCGAAGGCCAAACAGCCATGGCCACGCATATCTCCGGCAGGTCTGCGGGCGAACGTCTTACCGCAGAAAACCGCAGCTTTGGATTTAGCGGCAGGGTTACGCTGTCAATCAACTTACCAGGATAATTCCCGTTACGCGTCAGCAGGAATTCGCCGATTTCCTGATCCAGCGATCCCGGCAGCCAGGACAGGAATCCGTTCAAAGCAAGCAGCGCGACCAGTAGCGTAGAGCGCCCATCACCGGCAACGATTGTTCCGGCAATTGTCGCCTGCTGGCGGATATTATAGTTGGCTTCCTGCGCAGCCGCCTGACGAAATTGCTCATCCAGGCCGGTATAAGTTGCCAGCGAATTCAACGTGGTAGTACCCCCGATTTTCAGGGAGTTGCCCTTCGGATTGATGTAATTCAATCCCAGTTCCTGGAGATCGACGACGGCAACATCTCGCGATTTTATCTGTGATATGTTGGTACCGCCACCGAGCGGGATAGCGTTCAGTGCCGGATCCGAGAGGATGTCGAGCGCTTCCTGCATGGTTTTTGGACGGAAATATGCTTTTATCACCGTGGTTCCTCTCTATCTGGATACACCTGCCAGTCCGCAGAATCCCAGCCAACGCGCTTTTTCAACGCGGGCGGGATCTCCACCAGTGTGACGTCTGCCCCGGCGAGCAATGTGCCCTGCTCATCCTCGATTTTACTGTAGGCCTTCACCACAGAGCCGTAATCACCAAGCAGTTGCCCGCTGGTGATCAGCAGTTCCATGACAGGCACCGGCCTGCGGTAGCGGATATCCATTCGACCGGTCACAACCACCCGCCGTGGATCGACCTCACCCATCACGGTTCGCCCGGCGGCCTCGTCCAGAATCGCTGCCACGACGCCGCCGTGGACGATGCCCGTGTATCCCTGAAATGCTGCTGGCACGCTGAATTCGGCCCTGCTCTTGCCGGGACCGTTGTTGTAAAAAGTCATGTTCAACCCCTGCTGATTTTGAACGCCGCAAACAAAACAAAATCGCGAGTTGGGCTGCTTATCCATTGCAGTTAATTTTGCGCAAATGTGTCGATTAATAGTTTAACATCACCGCCAACCGGATACAGAATCGGGCAGGTGCAGCCGAATTTGCGATACTCATCCACCTTGGCGCGGGCTTCCTCCGGTGTACCAGAGGCAGTGATGCGGTGGATCAACTCTTCCGGCACAAGGTGTTTTGCTTTGCGGATTTGCTCGTAGGTAGCTGGCCAACCAAGTATGGACTGGATCTCTGTGACGACGTCTTGTGATACGCCCGAAGCTTTGGCGATATGCGGCTGCTGGGCGAGATATTGGGTCAGCAGCTCGCGCGAGAAATCGAAGGCTTTTTCGTGATCGTGGTCGACCGAGCAGACAATCAATTGCGGCCGGTCCAGATCCTCCAGGCGGCGCCCGGATTTCTTAGCGCCCTTCTCCAGCAGTTCTAGCGCTTTAACATTGTACTTCGGCTCGACGCAGTAATTGAGCACCACGCCGTCAGCGATCTCACCGGTCAGTTCCATCATATTGTCGCCGGTGGCGCCGACCATGATCGGCACGTTGCGCGGCTCGCGCCGTCCGTGGACCACATCCAGCACGATGCCGTCCACGTGGATGAATTCCCCGTGGAACGTAACCCGTTCCATGTTCAGCAGCCGGCGCAGAATCAGGACGGTTTCCTTCATCGCGGTAAGCGGCTTGCGCCGGTCGATGCCGACATTGCGCGCCAGTGGATCCCACCAGGCGCCAATCCCGCAAATCACCCGGTTCGGCGCCAGATCGTCCAACGTCAGAAACGTCGCCGCCAACAATCCAATGTTCCGCGTCCAGTTATTGAGGACGCCCGATCCGACCTTGATCCTTTCGGTCACCGCGGCATAAGCAGCCATCGGGACGACCGCGTCGCGCACGAGCCGGCTTTCGGCTTGCCAGACCGCCTCGAAGCCTCTGTGCTCAGCATAACGGACATAATCCAGCCCGTCGCGTAAATCATGTGCGTCTTGAAGATACAGCGCAACTCTCTCTGACATAACGCCTCCTGAGGTATGGTTTTTCCGAGGAATTTACGGCTCCAGCTTCATAGCCTCGATTTGCTTTAAGAGGTCGAGATCTTCGGGCTTGTCAAGATCCAGCTCGAATGATGAAAGCTGGCACACTTCGACGCGCACGCCCTTTTTCTGCGCTTGCTGAATGTGATTCTTATACGAACCGGGGCCAGAGCGGTACTCGATGATTCCCGCCGGACTCATGTAAAGCGCATTTGTGCCGTCAGCGTGCCTGTCCGGCGCAATGACGATCACCGGTGGTTTGCCCGCATGACGGATGAATTCCTGGATGTCTTCTTTAGTGATCAACGGCAAATCCGCCGGGATGATCAAAAGGTCCTGTGCTGCATACATTTGAGCAACTGCAGTCGCACGACGCAGCGCAGTGGTAAGGCCCGGTTTGCCGTCCTCTTGCACGGTTCTGGCCTGATATTCGCGCGCCAGCGATAACGCAGTCGGATCGCTGCTCACCACCATGATCTGATCAATTTCTGGATTTTCTGTGAGCGCTCTGAGCGTGTTACCCAGCATTGTGAAGTTTAATAGCGTTCTCTCGTCCTCAGAGAGCACCTTTGACAGACGAGATTTACCTCTGCGTAACGGCTTTACTGGTACGATCGCCCATAGGGACATAAATATCCGTTTCCTCCCGGTAGATAACAGATCTCAAAATAACAATAAACCATTGCACGTTTGCTCGTTTGCCCGAGTTTGATCGTTTCAGCCATGGATAATTATAACCCAGCTATCGATCTCATTCGCGAGTGATCGGCCATTTTCGCATCCCCTGTTGTGTGTGGATGCAATCTGCTTGCCAGTCGGCGCCCTGTTTTCCACCAATCCTGGGTGTTCTCCTTCTTCAACCTCCTTCTCTACAACAATTCTTTCCATAATCCGTCCTTGCAGACAAGCCCTGGTTCACCAGCCCGATTTCCCTTTGAAAAAATGCTCCGATTGCAGCCCATAATGCTCGCCTTTGTAATAGGCGATATTTAGATGATCGATGGTGAAATTTAGTTGGAAATCCATTTTACTCAACTCCCCTAGAGCGCAACCCAACCCCTCAGCTTCATCTGCATTGAAATAAATCACGGAAATATGCGGCAGCCATTGATCAGGAATATACTGCCGGTTGCCATCCGTCAGCCCGTCAGCGAGGATGTCCCAAAGTGCTGCATGGAGATTGTAAAGGGCGCTTGTTTTGATCACCGGGAGATATAGCACCGGCTTGCTTCCGCTGAAAATACCGAAGCCCGTTGTTTCAAGGTATAAAGGGCTGAGTGTCTGAGTCATTCGGGTCAGTTTCTCGCCGACCACATGAACATCAAGTTCATCAGCATTCAGCCAGGAAATGTGCGGTTCAAGCTGCAAGGATTTGCGCAGGATCGCATTTTGGTCCATCAGCCAGGCTCTAAGCTGCTTGACTTTAGCGTCCGCCTCTGGATCCAGGAAGGAAATGATGGAGTACATATGTTACCTGAAGAGATCCAGATCCTTCGGGCGGATCAGCTCCTGCAATCCGCCCTCCCGCAACGAGAAGGGAAAACCGCGCACGTGCACCACCGGAATGCCCTCATCTGCCTGCCCCATGACCAACGACGCTGACGCCGCAAGCTCATCGGCGGCAGCGATCTGGGTAACGCGCAGCTGATAACCGAACAAATCCGGCTTGCCGCGCAAATCGACCAGCCCAGGCAATCCAGAAAATCCGATCGCCACGCCAACAGTGCCCAGCCGCCAGGCTCTTCCATGTGTATCGATGATCATCACTCCGATACGCTTGCCAGAAACCTGCTCCAACCTCTGGCGCAGCCAGGCTGCAGATGCGTCCGGATCTTCAGGCAAGAGCAGCACCCATTCCGCCGAATCGCCGGCTTCGCTGCGCACATTGGAGCGGTCGATGCCGGCGTTAGCGCAGATGAACCCGAGCCGATGCTCTACGATCACAGTGCCGGGACGAACGCGGAGAACCTCGCGGCTTTCTCGCAACACCAGCTCGATATAGCGCGGGTCCTTTTCGGCGAGCGCGGCGATTTCACACGCCTTTGCTGAGGGGCTGATTTCTGCCAGGTTGAAGAGCCGGTTTTCAGCCTTCGACACGATTTTCTGCGCCAGAACAAGGATATCGCCATCGCTCAGGTCGATGTTTTCACTGCGCAGACCCTTCCAGATGATCTCGTCCAGCGCGTCGCCAGGCTGAATCAACGGAAGGCCGCTCAAAGGGCTGAAAACCAGGGGCGTCACGTGGATTTCCTCCGTGATCTATTCTCCATCTCCCCGCGGGATGCCGGTGATGCGGATGCCCGCCGAAGATGTTGAAAATTGCTTGTTCAAGCCGATCAAGATCGAGGTCAACCCTTCGACGACAACCGCGTTCTCGACTGGGCCGCCGTCCCAGCCGACCAGTCCAGCAGCCTGAACCAGCCGCAGGACAACGCTGCGCGCGTCGCGATTCCCGCCGCAGACGATTACGTCACAATCGACTGGCCCGTCGTGAAGTAGATGCTCATAAGAAATATTCTGGAATGCTGCCACAACGCGCACATCCTCGCCGAAAATCAACTGCGCCTGGCGGGTGGCGCTGCCTTCCGGGGGCAGCTGAACTCGCGTGACTTTTGGCGGCACAATAGGCACGGTGACGTCGACGACGATTTTCCCCTGCGCATACGGCTTCATACGCTCGCACATGTCTGAGTGAACGGCGAACGGCACAGTTAGTACTACCAAATCGGCAGCTTCTGCCGCCTCCTCATTGACAGCGCCGCCGACTATCGCGCCGCCCTTTAGCAGCGCATTGATCTCGGCAGCAGCCGCTTGTGCTTTCTCGCTCTGGCGTGAGCCGATGATCACCTTAAAACCGGCTTTGGCCCAGCGATAAGCCAGACCTTTTCCCTCCTTTCCGGTTCCCCCGACGATAGCAATTTTTTCCGGAAGACTTACCCCCATTTCTATCATGCTTGCCTCCATTCTCGATCAAGATGATGGAAAAGATTTTGTATACCTGTCCCAGGTTTTTTGCGATAATTTCCTTGCTTCGTAGGTGATTCTTTCCTCATCGAGGGTCTTCAACTCACGCCTGTACATCAGCACCTTACCCGCAACGATCGTGGTGGTGACCATGCTCTCCTGAAAGCCAAAGATGATGTGCCAGGGCAGGTTGCCCGCAGTCACCGTTGTGAAGGGCTGGTAATCCACGAATATCAGATCTGCCTGCGCGCCAGGTGAAATTACGCCGATCGGTCCAGCGCCGAAATGACGGGTTGCCAGCTCAGCATTGTTGTAGATGGCCATCTGGACGACATCCGTGCCGGTCATCCGCCGGGGATCGTGGTTCCAGAGCTTATGCGCCAGGTAAGCGGTTTTCCACTCCTCCCACATGGCATTGGAAAAGCCGTCGTTCCCCAGGCAAACCTTGATGCCGGCGCGCATCATCGCCTCCGGCTGGGACATTCCTACCGCGTTATTCATGTTTGATCTTGGCTGGTGTGTGACCCAGGTTTGAGTCTCTTTCAGGATTTCCATTTCGCGCACATCCACGTGCACGGCGTGGACGGCGATCGAATCCGGGCCAAGAATGCCCAAACGCTGCAGACGGTCGACCACCCGCTGTCCTGACTTTGCCAGGCTGTCGTACTCATCGACGGGATGTTCGGCAACATGGATGTGAAAACCTGTGTCGTCTGGAGCTGCATCCCGGCAGGCAGCCAGGCTTTCGTCCGACAGCGTCAGGCCGGCATGCAGGCCAAAGGTAGCTGCCAGACGGCCGTCAAGATTTTCCCCGCGCTTGATTTTTTCGATGAAGCGCGCATTTTCTCGAATGCCCGCCCTCATACGCTCTTGCCCACCGCGATCAGTGACCTCATAACACAGTGAAGCGCGCACACCGGCCTGATCCACCGCCGCGGCGATTTGCTCCAAGGAGCCGTCGATAGCGTTCGGCGAGGCGTGGTGATCGATCAAGGTTGTCGTTCCGTGCCTCACCGCATCGACCAGGCAGACCAGTGCGGAATAGTACACATCCTCCAGAGTCAGCGCCCGGTCCAGAGGCCACCATAGTTTTTCCAGGATTTCAGGGAAATCCTTGGGGGCGCTGCCGGGGATGCCCAGCCCGCGAGAAAAAGCGCCATAAAAATGCGTATGCGCGCAGATGTTTCCAGGCAGGACGTACTGCCCTGCGGCGTCGATGACCTCTGCTTCTGGATGGGCAGCCATTAAGTCGCCAGCCGATCCTATCTCCGCGATTAATTGCCCCTCAATGTACAGACTATACCCGTTGAGAATCCGGTTAGGATTTTCCCATGTGACGATTTTTCCGTTGGATATGATCATGCCCATCGCAGACCTCGTAAATCTGACCACAGAATAAAAAATCCGAAAGGATTATTCTTTCGGAATTAATGGATATTAGCCGGAACACAGCCGGAAGTATTAATGCCGAATGAAGGATGGGTATCAGCTTCTCGATATTCCATAGGGTCGGTGGGTAAAAAATGGCGGCGCTTTTCGAAGGGCGAATCTGGCTCGCCCAACGCCAGTCAAGGATTCGACCTTGAGCTGACCACCGGACCGGCGCCCTTATTTTAACATAAACCTGCCCGCCTGGCATATTGTTTCCACCGAACCTGTTTATAAAGACAAAAATGGCATATAATGTTCCCATTCATTCTGGAGGAGTCGCCGAATGCCAAATCGCCGCACCGCTGCTATAGAATACGCCGCTGCCCAACGCGATGTATTTTTTGATACGCTGAAAGAGTTCATTGCCATACCATCAGTATCCACCGATCCTAACCACAAGAATGACATCGATCGGGCTGCCAAATGGGCGGCTGAGCAACTGTCAGCCATCGGAATGCAAAAAGTTGAGATCTTTCCAACGCCCGGCCACCCGGTTGTTTTCGCGGAGTGCATTTGCCAAAAACGAGAAGCACCCACCGTGCTGATCTATGGCCATTACGACGTGCAGCCGCCTGATCCACTGGACAAATGGCTTAGTCCTCCATTCGAGCCCACTCAGCGAGGTGAAAATCTGTTCGCCCGGGGCGCTTCCGATATGAAAGGGCAGATCCTGGCCAGTTTCAATGCGGTTGAAGCTGTCCTCAAAGCTGGCGATCCGCCGGTGAACATCAAATTCATCCTCGAGGGTGAAGAGGAAATCGGCTCGCCTAATCTGCCGTCGTTCCTGGCAGCCCACGCGGATATGCTCAGCTGTGATATTGCGCTCAATCCTGACAGCGGCATGATCAAGGTGGATTTCCCCACGATCACATACGCCCTGCGAGGCTTGTCCTACTTCGAAATTCGTGTATTTGGCCCAAAGCAAGATTTGCACTCCGGTCTTTTCGGGGGAGTTGTCCACAATCCTGCCCAGGTTCTGTGTGAATTGATCGCCGGCATGCATGATAAGGACGGCCGCGTTACTCTGCCGGGTTTTTACGATAAGGTCCGCCCGCTCAGCGACGAGGAACGCGCCGCGCTTGCACGTCTGCCGTTGGATGAGCAATTTTACTTGGACCAAACCGGCGTGCCAGCGCTCAATGGTGAGCAAACCTTCACCCCGGTCGAACGGGTTGGCGCGCGTCCCACCCTGGACGTCAACGGATTCTACTCAGGCTTTATCGGCGAGGGTCAAAAGACGATTATCCCCTCCTGGGCGATGGCAAAAGTATCTACGCGGCTGGTTCCCGACCAGGATCCAAACGAAATTTTGGGACAATTAACCGCCTACCTTGAGCAACATGCCCCCAAAACGGTCACCTGGAAAGTGATCCCCATGGCAAGCAGCCCCGCCTCAATTTCCGACATTCATCACCCGGCTACCCAGGCGCTGGCAGCCGCTCTGGAACAGGTCTGGAACACCCAGCCGGCTTTCAAGCGTGACGGGGGCAGCATACCGATTGTTGCTTATATGCAGCGCTACCTGCACAGCGATTCGGTGCTGACCGGCTTTGGCCTCGCAGACGATAACATCCACTCACCGAACGAAAAATTACACCTTCCAACCTGGTATAAAGGGATCGATGCATTGATACACTTCTTCTATAACTACGAAGCCACTTTATGAGTGTTGAAGATGAGCACAGATAAATTACGACTGCCCAATTACGGCGGTCAGGCGCTGATCGAAGGCGTGTTGATGCGCGGCAAGCACAGCGCCGCCGCCGCCATGCGCGCGCCAGATGGCAGCATACTGATTGAAACCGAGCGTCTGACCGGCATCTATACCGGCCCACTTGCCAGGATACCCTTCCTGCGCGGGCTGGTCATTCTCTGGGATTCACTCGGGCTTGGCACGCGCTTTCTCACCAAATCTGCGAATGTTCAAACTGGCGAAGATGAAAAAATCGAAGGACCCGCGCTCTACCTGACGCTGGCTGCCTCCTTTGCAATTGCCATCCTGCTCTTCTTTGTTGCGCCTGCTGCCATTGGGAAATGGATACAGAATCTCACCGGCATCTCCGCGCTTGCAATGAATCTCATTGAAGGGCTGATCCGTTTGGCCGCGATCGTTCTGTACATCTGGTTGATCGGCAGAGCCAAAGATATCGCCGGCGTTTTTGCATATCACGGCGCCGAGCACAAAACAATTAACGCATTCGAGGCTGGCGCGGAACTTACGCCCGAGGTTGTTCAGAATTTCCCCCTGGCCCATCCGCGCTGCGGTACTTCTTTTTTCTTGACCCTGATCGTGATGTCGATTCTGGTTTTTTCCATCATTGGATCGTTGCCAATCGTCTGGCTGTTACTGAGCCGCATTCTGCTCGTCCCTCTTATAGCAATGCTGGCTTATGAGTACATCCGTTTGACGGCCAACCATCTTGATCGATCGCTAATCCGCGCGATGATGAAGCCCAACCTGGCCCTGCAATCGCTCACCACCCGCCCGCCCACCCTGGCGATGCTTGAAGTAAGCATCGCGGCTTTCAACGCCATGATCGCGGAGGAAGAGAAGGCGGCTACGATACATGAGGCCGCGCCGAAGCAAACCCTGGAAGCGGCGTAGCATCAATCCGGCCGCGCGACTTTATCCTCGTGAGTCAGCATATTTTTGGGGTAACATTTTCTACATCCTGCGCTTGACACCATTCGGCTGAGGGCTATACTGATTAAGACTATCAACGGCAGCCAGGTATCAGAGCATTTCAATGCACACGTTGAAAAATCTTGCCACTGGGTTGCTGCTTGGACTAGCCGCGTGCGCCGTTATCCTGCTCGTCGCCGCACCACCGAGCGGCTTGCCCGTCGAGATTCTGCCCTCCACAACCCCGCCTCCTCTGATCGTTTATGTCAGCGGCGCGGTTGTCCAACCCGGATTGTATACGCTGCCGTCCGGCAGCCGCGTTGCTGACGCGCTGACAGCGGCTGGCGGAGCACTAGCGGAGGCTGAAATTTCCACGCTCAATCCAGCCCAACGGCTGCTTGACGGCCAAAAAATCCACATCCCTGCGGTTGGCGAAAACCAACAACTCTCTACCCGTACGACAAAAGTCGAAATTCCATTAGACCTTAATAACGCTACGGCCGCCGAGCTCGAGCAGTTGCCAGGCATAGGGCCAACGAAAGCCGCTGACATCATCTCGCACCGCCAAAAATTGGGCGGTTTTGATACAATAGAACAAATTCTGGATGTACCGGGCATTGGTCAGGCTGTATTCGAACAAATTAAAGATATGATCGCTGTTGCCCCGCGGAATTGAAAACGTAAAGGATAAGGAGCGGGTAATGGGTTTAAAACAGGATATTGAATTGGCGCTAAAAAACGCCATGAGAGCCAATGATGAAATGCTGAAAAGGATTTACCGTCTGATCCTGACAAGCGTCAAACTGGCGGAGGTCGATGCGGGAAAACCGCTGGACGATAATGCCACGCTGGCTGTCATTCAAAAAGAGATCAAAATCCGCCGGGAATCTATTGAAGGCGCGCAGCAGGCCAATCGAAAAGATTTGATCGATGAAGCCGAAAAAGAAATTCAAATCCTTGAAACCCTCCTTCCCAAACAATTGAGCGAAGCCGAGCTCACCAGGCTAGCCGTGGAAGCGGTTCAAGAAACCGGCGCCGCCGGACCAGCTGACACCGGAAAGGTGATGAAGGTTCTGATGCCGAAAATCCAGGGACGCGCGCCTGGCGATCGGGTCAGCCAGGTGGTGCGTAAGATCCTCCAGGGCAGTTAATGGCAGCGAACGGAACGGTAAATGAGAAAATAAATATTTCCAGCCGCAATACGGGATTTTTGCGCACCGTTCTTTTATTAACTTGCAGTCTGCTTTCATTGGGGGCTTTGATTTTTCCAATTGCCATTCGCCCAAGCGAGATTCCACTGAATCCTGGCGATGTTGCCAGCCAGGATATCCAGGCGCCCAGAACGATCACTTACGAGAGTGAGCTGCTCACGGAGCAGTCAAAAACCGACGCCCGCGCGCGAATACAACCGGTCTACCTCCCGGCTGATCCGGCGATCACCCGCCGGCAGATCGAAAAACTACGCACCACGCTTGATTTCATTACCACCGTCCGTTTTGATTCGTACTCCACTATCGAACAAAAAATGGGCGACCTTTCCGCTCTGCAGGATATGAAGCTCGATCGCGACACGATGATGCAGGTTCTCGAGCTGACCGACAGCCGCTGGCAAACGGTCCAGCAGGAATCTCTCTCCGTTCTCGAGCAGGTCATGCGCCGCACCATCCGCGAAGATCAACTGCAGGAATCCTTAAGGAACCTGCCAACACTGATTAGTTTTGCGCTTCCCGAAGAGCAGGCGACCATCGTCGCTAAGATTGTCGCCTGGTTCGTCACTCCCAACAGCCTTTATTCAGAAGAGCTTACCGATCAGGCCAGGCAGGAAGCCGCTGAGGATGTTGTGCCTGTCCAAAGGACCTTCATCGCCGGCGAGACGATCGTCAGACGCGGTCAGGTCATCACACCGCTGATCTGGGAAGGGCTGGTCGAGCTAGGTCTGATCACGCCTGAAAATCCGCAGGAGGGCATTTGGGCCGCGATCGCACTGGTGGCTCTGATGACCGTGTTCACCTGGCTTTATTTCCTTCGCCGGCGTAAGTCGACCGAGCTGGACCTGAAAAGCCTGATTCTGTTGTCGCTCGCCTTCCTCATCTTCCTCTACGGCGCCAGGGCGGTCATACCCAACCGCACTGTGCTCCCCTATCTCTATCCTTTGCCGGCGTTTGCCCTGACCATCGCCAGCATCTTCAATCTTGAGTTGGGTCTCGTGCTGCCGGTGGTATTATGCGTCTTGACTGCATATGGACTGCCCAACAGCCTCGATCTGACCTTGTTCTACCTGATATCGAGCCTGGTGGGTGTCTTGATCCTCGGCAAAGGACGCCGCATCGCCAATTTTTTCTGGGCGGGGGTAGCGGTTGGCTTTTCTGGCAGTGCAGTAATCCTCGCCTACCGTTTACCGGACACGATCACAGATTGGATTGGCATTGCGACCCTGACCGGCACGTCGCTGCTGAACGGTCTGGCATCGGCCAGCCTGACTCTAATTATCCAATATTTATTTGCCCAATTGCTTGGATTGACCACCTCTCTACAGTTAATGGATCTCTTAAGGCCAGATCACCCCTTGCTGCGGCACATGCTGCAAACCATACCCGGTTCCTATCAGCACTCACTGCAGGTGGCTAATCTGGCGGAAACGGCGGCTGAAGCCGTCGGTGCAGATCCGCTGCTTACCCGCGCCGGGGCCATTTATCACGACGTGGGAAAATCTGCGAACCCTGATTTCTTCATCGAAAACCAAGTGCCCGGGAAGCTTGATCCTCACGAGGATCTCGATCCTGCCATAACTGCCCAAACGATTATCCGCCATGTTTCTGAGGGAATCGCACTCGCCAAAAAGTACCGGCTCCCGCCGCGCATCCAGGATTTCATGCGCGAGCATCACGGCACCTTGATCACCCGCTACCAGTACAATCAGGCGCTTAAAGCCAATGGAAACGATCCAAGCAAACTAGACAAGGAGATGTTCCGCTACCCTGGGCCCAGTCCGCGCTCGCGTGAAACCGCCCTGTTAATGCTGGCGGACGGTGTTGAAGCCCGCGCCAGGGCAGAACTGCCCAATAACGAGGAGAAGCTTCGTGAAGTTATCCGAAGTGCTATCGACTACATCCAGCAGGAAGGTCAGCTCGACCAAACCAATCTGACCCTCAAGGATTTGAGCACAATAACTGAGTCGTTTTTCAACACTCTGCGCAATACCTACCACCAGCGCATCCGCTACCCGGAAGTTGGATCCGAATCATCTGACGCCGGATCGGATCGGGATACCATTCCTGCGAACCGGCAGTCTGCCGAATCAGTGGAAGACCTGCCATGATCCAGGTCGAGATTGCAGAAGCGATCCAGTTCGACCAGGGCGACGCTCTTGCCAGTGCGGCCGCGGCAGCGCTGGAACGCGTCCCCGAAAAACTTCCCGTCGGCCTTACAATTGCGCTGGAGGGGGACGATGTTCTCCATAAGTTAAACCGTGAGTACCGCGGTATTGATGAGACCACCGATGTGCTCTCATTTCCAGCCGAAGAATACGATCCGGACAGCCAGAGCTGGTACATAGGCGATATCATAATTTCTTTGCCACAGGCCGAACGACAGGCTTTGGCGGCCGGGCACTCTGCGATCAATGAGCTGCGACTTTTGGTCGTGCATGGCGTGCTGCACCTGCTCGGCTACGATCACCACGATGAAGAGCAAAAACGGATCATGTGGCAGGCACAGGCTGAAATTCTCGCTGAAATCGGTTGTGAAATCAAAAATCTTCCGGAGTAAGATGAACAATCCTTTACGTGACCGCCTGCCAGCTTTCAAGCACGCCTTTTCAGGCTTGCTGCACGTGATCAAAACCCAGAAAAATGCCTGGATACATGCCGCCGCTACGATCTTCGTGATCCTGCTGGGCGTGATCCTGCGTCTACCAGCGTTACCATTCGCGCTTTTATTTATTATGATAGGGTTGGTGTGGGCGGCGGAAATCTTGAACACATCCATCGAAGCGCTGGTCGATCTGGTCAGCCCGGATCAACACCCGCTGGCAAAGATAGCCAAAGATACCGGTGCAGCGGTAGTGTTAGCCCTGTCGATCGTCGCTGTCGTTGTCGGTCTATTGATTCTTGGCCCGCCACTGATCGCCGCCTTTAGCCTGGCGGCATCTCACTAAGGAGCGAGGGCAATGAGTTCATTCTTGTTTGGCACCGTTGGCTCACCGATGTCCACCCCGAAGAAACCAGGCGGCAGCCCGGGTGCAATTCAACGCATCGCTGAGCTTCATCTTGGGGCGCTCGAACTCGGCTGGGTGCAGGCGGTCAGGGTTTCGGAAGAGACCTGCGCGCAGATCAAAGCTGCGGGCGAGCAGCACGCCGTGCTGCTGAGCGTGCACGCGCCTTATTTCATCAACCTCAACGCTGGCGATGAGGAATGGCCCAAATCGAGGAAGCGGCTGATGGACGCCGCTTATTATGGCTTTCTTGCCGGCGCGACGGATATTATCTTCCATCCCGGCTCATATTTTGGCGGCACGCCTGAAGAAGTCCTTCCGGCGGTTCTGCCGCGCCTGGCGGGATGCGCCCGTGAGCTGGAACAAACAGGGATTAAAGTGGTGCTCAGACCAGAAACAATGGGCAAATCCGCCATGCTTGGTTCGCTTGAAGACGCTCTGGTGATGAGCAAAGAGGTTCCGGGGATTGAGCCGTGCCTGGATTTCGCCCATTTACACGCCCGCGCCGGCGACGGCACGCTGAACACGAAAGCGGAATGGCTCGCTGTATTGGAAAAGTATGCACTGGCGCTCGGCGAGAGCTCACTTAAACGGCTGCATATTCACATGTCCGGCATTGAATATACCTCGAAGGGCGAGAAAAACCACCTGGCATTGAGTGAATCCGATTTTAACCTGCGCGGCCTTTTCGAGGCATTGATCGAGATGGACTGCGGCGGCCGAATCCTCTGCGAAAGTCCTGTGTTGGAGGACGACGCCGTCCTGATGCGCGATCTCTGGCGTGAGATGACTGGTTCCTGATCAGGTATATTCTACAGGTATTCGCGCAGATTGTGCTCGACCGCATATGCGGCGGCTTCGGCTCGGTTACTGACGCCTAATTTCGAGAGGATACTGCTAACGTAATTTCGAACGGTGCCCTCGCCCAGGAAAAGCGCCTTGGCAATCTCACGGTTGGTCTTGCCCTCCGAAACAAGCAACAGGACGTGTTTTTCCTGCTGGCTCAGATTGGAAAACGCGGATGCTTCCTCTTCTTTTACAGCCCGGCGCACTTCCTGGAATACCCGCTGGGTAACCGCCGGATCGAGTAAGGCCTCCCCGCGCCCAACTGCCTCAATTGCCTTGATTAAGTCCTCACCCCCAATTTGTTTTAAGACATAACCAGACGCTCCTGCCCGGATTGCGGAAAACAGCATTTCATCTTCGGCGTAGGATGTCAACATGATCACTTTAGTTTCAGGATACCTCTGGGTAATGTCCTCACATGCTTCGATACCAGAAGTGCCGGGCAGGCGAATGTCCATCAAAACGACGTCCGGGCGGATTTGCTCAACCAACTCGATGGCCTCTTTTGCGGTGCCGGCCTCACCTACAATTTCAAATTGCGGGTGATGCTCGAGCAACGCCTTTAATCCCAGGCGCACAACTTCATGGTCGTCGACTAACATAATCCGCTGTTTAGCCATGATGGTTTCCTCCAAGCAAAGTATAGTCGAACCTAAGTTACAAGACAAGGACGAAAATTGGGACATATAACGTGACTATACGCATTATACAAGGGTCAGGCTTACCGGACAGTGATCCGATCCGCTTACACTCCCGTGAATCTCGACACCCTCCACTTTGTCGGCCAGGCCGCTGCTTACTAAAAAATAATCCAACCGCCAGCCTATATTGCGCTGGCGCGCACCTGTAAGGTAGGTCCACCAGGTATATTCGATTTTTTGTGGATACAGCCGCCGGTAAATATCTATAAAGCCGTGCCGGATATATTCGCTGATCATCTCTCTTTCTTCCGGGAGGAAGCCAGACGTGTTCTTGTTGCTCTTAGGATTGGCCAGATCGATTTCGGTGTGGGCAGTATTAAAATCACCGCAAAGGATAATCTCCATTCCATCTGCCATAAGCCGGTCGCAGATGCCCAGCAGGCGTGAATAAAACCTCAGTTTAAATTCCACACGATCGTGGCCGCGCTGTCCGCTTGGAAAATAGACATTGAACAGGCGGAATCCAGCAAAATCGAGCCAGATCACCCTGCCTTCGCTGTCGAATTCTTCATCCTCAATCCCAAATCCGCTTAGCAGCGGCGTCCGGCGGGTGAACACGGCCACTCCGCTGTAACCAGCTTTAGCTGCAGGGTTCCAGTAGGATTGGCAGCCTGGAAAATTTCGATATTTTTCCTCAACCTGCTCCGGGCGCGATTTGATTTCCTGTAAGCAGACTACATCCGCGTCATTTTCCTCAAACCACTGGACAAATCCCTTCGTCAAGATTGAGCGGTACCCATTCACATTCCAGGTTGATATCTTCATAATTCCTTTTCTCGAAATTCTACGTGTGTGGTAAACTTATTTCTGTCTTCACGCCGAAATACCGCAACTATCTTTAGAGGTAATCCACACGGGAGCAACCAGCGATGCAGTCAGATGAAAACCGGATGGTGATATACATTGAGGATGATCCCGAGATGATCGACCTGGTGTCGATGATTCTCGGCAGGCACGGTTTTCAAATTCTTGGCGCTCCTGGCGGGCGCAAAGGCTTGGATTTGATTATATCTGAATCGCCAGATTTGATCCTTCTGGATTTGATGATGCCGGATTTGGACGGCTGGGATGTCTACCAGCAGCTAAAAGCATCTGAAGCCACGAAAAATATCCCGGTGATCGTGATCACCGCAAAAGCACAGCCAGTCGACCGGGTACTTGGACTGCATATCGCTAAAGTCGATGATTACATCACAAAACCCTTCCATCCGCAGGAGCTGCTGGACAGCGTTGCGCGTGTGCTGCCACAGAGCGGCGAAAAGAAGGGCTAAAGTCTCACCTCGAACCGTATGCCGCACGTGCTCATCCAGAATTCAACCCGCCCTCTGCAACAGCCGATCCGAGTAAAATACTGCCGCGACTTTTTTTCGAAATTTCGCGGACTGATGCTGCGCGCGAGGATCGACCAACTTGAAGGAATTCTCCTGGTGGAGGACAGGGACAGCCGGTTGGATACGGCGATTCACATGCTTTTTATGCGCTTCGATATTGCCGCAGTTTGGATTAACAGCGAGATGGCCGTCGTCGATGTGCGTCTGGCGCGTAAATGGCAGCCGGTCATCACCCCGGCTAAGCCTGCACGCTTTGTTCTGGAAGTCCATCCGCAGCAAATCTCTTCGTTCGCTGTAGGAGACCGGGTGGAGTTTGCCAATGTCTAAAATCCTCCGGGCAGTTCTCCTGCTCGTCCTGTTGGCCTCCCCAGCACTTCCAGTGCAGGCGCAAGACGGAGATCTACCGGTCTACACGGTTCAACCGGGCGACACGATTAATCTGATCTCTATCCGTTTCAACGTTTCTTCGGCGGATCTGATCACAGTCAACGAACTAACTAATCCTGACATCCTTCCTGTAGGCACGGTTTTAAAGATTCCTGGACTGGAAGGCGTCAGCGGCGAGCTGACCACCCAGGTGACGGCACTCGGTCAAACCCTGACACGCTTGAGCCGCGCCAACCAAATCCCGCCAGAAACCATTGTGCGCATCAACCGCATCACTTCACCAAACGAAATCTACGCGGGCTCCTCCCTGATTCTGCCGATATCTACGAGCAATTTGCAGCGGACAGAAATTCAGCCGATAGCCAGCGGACAGGCGCTATTAGAATACGCGTTGATCGAAGGCATCAATCCCTGGCTTGCCGCGGGCGCCAGTCAGAAAACCAGCCCGACCAATCTGCTTCCGGGCGAGCCCGTGTACGTACCTTCCTCCGAGTCCGGCCCGCTTTATTGGGGAACGGATCTAATCAAGGATATTCAGGTTTCGCCGCTGCCCTTGCTGCAAGGCAAGACGATTACGATCCGCATTAAAACGATCCGGGAGGCGACTGCCAGCGGAGAGTTAAACGGCATGGGGCTGAATTTCTTCAGCGCAGGCGAGAATGAGTGGGTGGCGCTGCAAGGCATACATGCGCTGGCGGAGCCAGGCCTGGCAAATTTCGCTTTGCAGGTCACCAGTCCAGGCGCAGACCCTTTTGGTTTGGAACAGGCTTTGCTGCTGGAGCCCGGGTATTACCCCAGAGATCCAGCATTATACGTTGATCCTCAAACCATCGATCCCGCCATCACCAAACCGGAAGACGATCTGGTCCTCTCGGTGATCAGCCAATTCACACCCGAAAAGTACTGGTCTGGAATATTTCAACTGCCTGTGGACGAGCCTTACTGCATCAAATCATTCTTCGGCAACCGTCGCTCGTACAATGGCAGCCCCTATACCTATTTCCACACCGGCGTCGATTATGGGGTTTGCGCTTCATTAAATATCTATGCCCCAGCAGCTGGCGTTGTTGTCTATACGGGTGAACTGACTGTGCGCGGCAATGCTACCATCATTGACCACGGCATGGGTGTATATAGCGGTATCTGGCACCAGAAATCGATCAGCGTGAATGCCGGCGACCGGGTCGAGCCCGGTCAGTTGATCGGTGAAATTGGCGGCACGGGCCGCGTCACCGGGCCGCATTTGCACTGGGAGGTGTGGGCTAACGGCGTACAGGTCGAGCCGCTCGACTGGCTCGCGTCCGAGTACCCATTATTGGATAACAAGGACAACTGATTGATCGATTCGTTTTTTTGAGAGCAAGGTATAATAAGCGTTGGGCTACAGACCTGTATTACCTACCCTTGAAATGAACTAAAAGCGAGACTGGCACAAAGATGACGATTGCGACATTGAAACTGCGGGAAGATTACTGGGAAACCTTTAACATCGAAGAAACCGATCTTGAGTACCTCTATAATTACCTGCTTGATATAGAAACCCCACAAACAACCAGCGAGCTCGTAAAAGTCCTTATCCAGGAACGGATTCGTCAGGAAAAAGAAAAACTGACCAGCCAACAATCCAATTCTGGAGAGATATATCGCCCCATGGATCGTCACACTGTCGGCGATATCCTTCGCTTTCCCGCCCTGAACTGGGCGACCGGGAAAGTCGTCGAGGTCAGAGAAGGGAAAAATCCGGAGCACCCATCTTTCGATGTCCTCAAGGTTGATTTTGGTTCGCGGAACATTCAGGAGTTCGCCGCAGGCATCGTGAGCCATCCCTTGAATGAGCCGATCACCATCGATGACAGTTCACCAGTTTTTAGCGTCGATCATGTAATCCAAAACTACGGTGATGCGCTCACCCAGAAGATGGAAGAAAAATTTCTATCAATTCCAGATCTGGTAAAGATCGCCGGCGCTTGGTTTCCGCGCTCATTGCTAGTCGATGTTAACATTGGCCATCTGAACCTCTCGGAAGCAGTGCTCGAAGTAGCTGATGGAGGGCCGCTTACAACAAAAGCAATCCTTGACCAGATCGAACTTCCTACGGATGTCAACATCAAGTTGACTGAATTCTCGATGAACCTGGCCCTTCAGGAAGACGATCGCTTCGATGAGGTCGGGCCGAGCGGTGAAACGCTCTGGTTCTTACGCAGAATGGAACCGGAGGGCGTACAAAACCCGCCCATTTTCCTTCGTTTTGAACCCGTCGAGATCGATCGCGCCCAGCTAGGAGCAATGTACCGCGACCTGACTGAGCTGGTATATGACGAGTTGGAACCGGAAGGCGACCTGCCCATCAAGGCAAATGAGGTCGAAGTGTCGTTGATTTATCCGCACTGGCGGGCAGGCACGCTGCCGATGTCGAACAGCATCGCCCGCTTTTTCCCGACCGCATACGAAGCGCCTCGGGTGAAATTCACCTTCATCGATGCGGACAGCGGCAGGGCTTATCCGGGCTGGGTGGTCCGCCCGCACCGTTATATTTATGGACTGCGTGAGTGGTACGAGGAAAGCAACCTGATCCCGGGCAGCCTGTTTATGATTAAACCCGGCAGCAAGCCCGGCGAGGTGACTCTTAAGGCCAGGAAAAAACGTCCGTCTAAAGAGTGGATCCGCACAGTACTGGTTGGCGCGGACGGCGGCGTGGTTTTCACGATGCTCAAGCAGCAGATCAGCAATGAGATCGACGAGCGTATGGTTGTCGCCGTGCCGGATACTGCCAGCCTGGACAGGCTTTGGGAAAACGCCTCAAGGCAGAAGGGGCAATCCACTAAAACGGTGATCAGGATCATGCGCGAACTGATGAAACTGTCGCTGCAGGGAAACGTCCATGTGCAGGAGTTGTACGCCGGGGTTAACATCGTCCGCCGCTGCCCGCCCGGGGTCATCCTGCATGCAATAATCACCACGCCCGAGGTATCACATTTGGGCGATATGTATTTCAAATTAAACGACCTTGGATCGGAGGAATAGCCAGATGAGTGATTCTGGGAGATTCAGCCTGATCAAACCCACCCTCGATACCCCTTTCAGAATCGACTTCGCCTGGTGGAAATCCCACGATCATAACTGGCGGATTTTCTTGTACAGCTTCCTGTGCGAGGAGCATCAAAAGGTATTTGCCGACCTGACTGACGAGATCTGGATCGACTGGATCGATCCGGTGACTGCTGAAGTGCAGCACGTGGACGGATTGCAGCACATTTTGATGACCCATTGCGCCAAACAGTCCGACTTTGTCAGCAACACAACGACGCTGGTCAATGCGGTCTTCAGGGTGCTGCTGGCCAACGGTAACACTCCTTGCACGCCCAATGAGCTCTCCAGGCTGATTGGCAAACCGCCTGAAATCATCCTGCGCACACTGTCGGGATCTACCGTTTACCAGGGCATTCGCCCTCAGCAAAGCAAGTAAATTTTCGGGCAAGGCCGATCTATTGCCGTGGAGGCGGATGGAAGTCCTGCGGACTGCGAACCTGGCTATGATATAATCTGCAAATAGCCGCGCTGGTTTCTTTGAAATTTACGCAGAACCTCGACATTTGCCCCTGTAGCTCAATGGATAGAGCGCCGGACTTCTAATCCGTCGGCTGTGAGTTCGAGTCTCACCAGGGGCGCTGCATCTCAGGAAGGAACTTATCAAGCTGGTTCATAGCCGTGCATCCAGTGACCGTTCACAATAACGAACGGTGTGATTATTTCATGCAAGGTCGCGCCTGGAATCGCGCATGTGATCCGTGCGTCGAAAATGGGCATTTCCTCAGAATATAGGTCCGGATTCACCAACATCAACCGGCCCTGAATTCGATATGGACCAAACCAAAAATTGCCGCTGATTGCATACTTGTAATTATCATACTTTCTATGATCGAGTAATTGAGTGTATTCCCGCAAAGGAATCAAGGCGACCGTATTCTCACCCCAAAGCATAAATTGCTGGCAGGTCCAGGCCGTTTCGCTCCCCTGTCGGAGGGGCTGTACTTTCACCGCAGTCAGGCAAATTGGAGCACTGTCCATCAGTTCGACTTTAGAGAAGTATAATCGCCGATCACCTTCAACAGTTCCGCTGATGATATACTCGGTCGTCAGCACCTGGAGAACATACGGAGGTAACTGCAGGTTTTCATTCTTCTGTTTCTTGAACATGCTGGCTCCTTTTCCATTGCGTCTGCCTCTTGGGGTGTGTAATAAATGTAAGCGGTCAATTTCACTTTCCATTATATGGAACATTTGAAATGTGGCAGTGCATTCCCCCATCGGAGTAGGGGGATTATCCAGTGACCATACCTATGGTATACTGTAGAAAGCTGTGAGCTACCGTCGGTTCCTAGTACAGATATCGCTTGCTCAAACGCGGTTTGACAATCGGGCAGCGCTAATTTTAGTGAGAAAAGAATGGACGTGATTGTTGAACCAATCCCTGAGGGAAAACAGATTGGTTGATCCGCGATACAGGCAAGTTGTAAGATTGGAGATACAAGATGAAAGAGCGAAAAGGATTAATATCGGTCGGCGGCAACGAGATGACCGTTGTTGGCGACGACCTCAAACCGGGCGATAAAGCGCCGTCGTTCAGCGCCCAGGCGCAGGATTGGTCGCGGATCAATGTGTTAAAGGCGACCAAAGGCAAGGTGAGGATTATCCTGGCGCTACCGTCCCTTAGCACCTCGATCTGCGACCGGGAAACGCGAAAATTCAACCAGGAGGCGGCCAACCTTGACCCGGATATCGCCCTGGTGGCAGTCAGCACGGATTTGCCCTTCACACAGAAAAACTGGTGCGCTGCGGCTGGTGTTGAGCGCATTCAGGTGGTATCAGATCATCTCAAGATTGAATTTGGCAAGAAATACGGTTGTTTGATCAAGGAAGCCCGCATGCTGCGCCGTGCTGTTTTTGTGGTCGACCGCTTAGGGGTGATTCGCTACGCCGCCTACATGGCGGCTCTGGGGATCGAGCCTGATTACTCCGCCGTTCTTGAAGCTGCCAGGAGCGCGCTTTGATATGGCTATGAGTTATTGGAGGCAAGATGATCACAGTGATCTATAAATCGAGCACGCAGTCAACTGGCTTTTCCTTGAGGGACGATTCTGCGCAATTCTACTCCAGCAGCCTTTATCGGATCAATTCCAGGCCGCACACTTTCCGCCCGCCGACCGATATCTACGAAACAGATGAGCATTTCATTGTGTTAATCGAAATCGCCGGGATGCGCGAAATTGATTTCACCGTCGTTATCGACCGTAATATCCTTACTGTTAACGGCGTGCGCAGCACGCCGATCGACGAGAGGCGAGCATTTCATCAAATGGAGATACCATTTGGGGACTTCATCACTCAAGTCGATCTGCCGGCCGCAATTGAAATCGAAAAGGCTGAAGCCGCATATGACAACGGTTTTTTGAGAGTTGTACTGCCGAAGGAAAAACCAAAACGCGTAGAAATTACCAGGGAATAAGCCATTTATGCCAGCATCACGATGGAACATTGATCTCTCAGAAATATTCTTTACCCAGGGCACCGAGGCGGATGATTTCGAAGAAATCCGCCTGGAAACCGAAGAAAACCTGCAAACTATCAGTACATTGTCCGAAGAAGTATTAATCAAAAAGGAAAACTCAACAAACGAAATTCAACTCCCTCAAACGCTGCCGATTTTACCGCTGCGCGGTCTGGTGGTCTTCCCCCAAACGGCCGTACCACTGACGATCGGGCAGCCGCGCAGCATTCGCCTGGTGGATGACGTCGTCACCGGCGACCGCCTGATTGGATTGATCGCATCCAGGCGCCCCGATCTGGACAATCCGGGACCAGACGACCTGTACTCAGTCGGCACCGTCGGTATCATCCACCGCCTGTTCCGCGCACCGGACGGTACCATCCGCCTGCTCGTTCAGGGATTATTCCGCATCCGCACACTGAAATACACGACCCTCGAGCCTTACCTTCAGGCGAAAGTCGAGGCGATTCCCGATTCCCAGGAAGAAGGGCTCGAAATCGAAGCCCTGGCGCGTAACGTTCGCGATCAATTCAGCCACATCGCCGAGATGATCCCCTCGCTGCCTCGCGAGCTGGTCGCTTCGATCGAATCCATCACCGATTCACTGCAAACGGTCTACACTGTTGCCAACCTGCAGCGCATGGAAATCTCCGACGCCCAGGAAATCCTGGAATTGAATAAAACTTCCGAAAAGCTGCACAAACTGGTCAACCTGCTCACCCGCGAAAGCGAGGTTCTCGAGCTCAGCCAGAAGATCCAGAAAGAAGCACGTTCTGAAATCGATAGAGTCCAGCGTGAATACTTCCTCCGCGAACAGCTCAAGGCCATTCAGCGTGAGCTAGGCGAAGTTGACGAGCAGGCCGCGGATGTTGAAGAATTCCGCAAAAAAGTCGACGCCGCCGGAATGCCCGAAGAAGCCGAAAAACAGGCCCGCCGCGAGCTCGACCGACTCTCGCGGCTGCCGACCGCTGCCGCTGAATATGGCGTCATTCGCACATACCTGGATTGGCTGGTTTCCCTTCCCTGGTCAACCGCGACCTCTGACAATCTGGATATAAGCCATGCCCGCACGGTATTGGACGAAGATCATTATGGCCTTGAGGATGTTAAGGAACGCATCCTTGAATATCTGGCCATACGTAAGCTCCGTCTAGAGCGGCGCGAGGAGTTCAGCGAACATGCGTATGGAGACAAGATTCGCCGCGAGCGCGAAGGAGTCATCCTTTGCTTTATCGGCCCGCCGGGCGTAGGCAAGACCTCACTGGGGCAATCGATCGGCCGGGCGATGGGCCGCAAATTCACGCGCATATCGCTAGGTGGGGTACGTGACGAGGCTGAGATCCGCGGGCATCGCCGCACCTACATCGGCGCGCTGCCAGGGCGGATCATCCAGGCTATCCGCCGGGTTGAATCTCGCAATCCGGTTTTTATGCTGGACGAAATCGACAAGCTAAGCTCCGACTTCCGCGGCGATCCTGCCTCAGCCCTTTTGGAGGTTCTCGATCCCGAGCAGAACGTAGAATTTCGCGATAACTACCTGGAAGTTGCCTTCGATCTATCACAGGTGATGTTCATCACCACTGCAAACCAGATAGACACGATCCCTGGTCCCCTGCTCGACCGCATGGAAATCATCCATCTCTCAGGATACACAGACAACGAGAAGATACAGATCGCCAGACAATACCTGATCCCGCGTCAATTGCGCGAAAACAGCCTGCGCGAGGATGAAATCGAATTCAGCCAGCCTGCCATCGCGGCGATCATCCGCCACTACACCCGCGAGTCTGGTGTGCGCAACCTCGAGCGCGAAATCGGCAGCGTTTGCCGGAAGATCGCCACGCGCATCACCGAAGACAGCTTGAGCAAAGCCCACATCGACGAAGCCCTGCTGCGCGAACTGCTCGGCAGACCAAAATACCTCGGCACCGAGGAAATTCAGCGGCGCACGGTAATCCCGGGCGTTGCCACTGGCGTAGCCTGGACGCCCGTCGGTGGAGACGTGCTGTTCATCGAGGCGACGAAAATGCCGGGCTCTAAAGGATTCATTACAACGGGATCAGTCGGAAAGGTTATGCAGGAATCGGCTCAGGCAGCCATGTCCTATGTCCGTTCTCGCGCTCAGGAATTAAATATCGATCCGGATATCTTCGAGAAGTCGGATATTCACCTGCACGTCCCCGCCGGCGCGCAGCCAAAGGACGGCCCATCGGCAGGCGTTACCATGGCTACCGCACTCGTATCATTGCTGACTGGCAGGCTGGTACGCGCTGACGTCGGCATGACCGGCGAAATTACCCTGCGCGGGCAGGTTCTACCGGTTGGCGGGATTAAAGAAAAAGTCCTGGCTGCTCATCGGGCAGGGTTGAAGACATTTATCCTGCCCAAGGATAATGAGCCCGACCTCGAAGATTTACCCGATGAGGTACGCAAAGTCATCAATTTCATTCCCGTCGAAACCGTCGATCAAGTGTTAGATAATGCCATAGAATCGATTAAACCGCAAAAATCAAGCTCAAAAAGAAAGCAGGGGGGCGATGCAAAATCCTCCGCGTAACCTTGTCTTACTCGTCGAAGATGATCAAAATATGCTTGCGCTGCTAACCAGGCTCCTCGAAATCGAGGGATTCGACGTCATGCCAGTGCAATCCCCCACCGCAGAATCTATCAATGATACGCTCGCCAACCAACATCCCCTCGCCGTCGTTCTCGATGTGTATCTATCGGGACAAAACGGTATCGATCTGCTAAAATCGATACGTGAGAAGAAGACAACAACGCCAGTCAGAGTCATGATGACTTCTGGAGAAGACCTGAGCAGAGAGTGCCTTTCTGCGGGTGCGGACGGCTTTCTGCTCAAACCATACATGCCGACCGATTTGATAGCTTGGCTGCGGACACAATTAATATTTATCAATACGAAGGAGAAATGATTTGGCCAAAAAACCTGTCCGGAAAGCAGATCAATGGTACACGGCCGACCTTCACCTGCACACACCCGCTTCGACCGATTATCAGCAAGCCGGTGTGACTTTTCTTGATATCCTGCAGAAAGCCGAGCAGCGCGGATTGGATGTCATTGCCGTCACTGACCATAACACCGTCGCTGGTTACCGCCAAATGGCCGATGAAATTCAGCAGCTCGAGCTGCTCAGCAAACTTGGTCGTATTCTTCCTGAGGAACGCAAGAAACTGGAAGAATATCGCCGGTTGAAATCAAAAATCCTCATTCTGCCAGGATTTGAGTTCACCGCCACCTTTGGTTTCCACATCCTGTGCATCTTCTCGCCAGAAAAGCCAGTTCGCGAGTTAGAGCATCTGCTCCTCGAGCTGAACATCCCAGCGGACCAGCTCGACGACGGCTCGCAAACCGTCGGCGCAACAGCGGATGTGCTCACCGTTTACCGTACGATCAATCAGCACGGAGGTCTGGTCATTGCTGCGCACGCCAATTCGAGCAACGGCGTCGCAATGCGCGGCTTCAACTTTGGTGGACAGACAAAAATAGCGTACACCCAGGATCCCAACCTGCATGCGCTCGAAGTGACCGACCTGGATCAGAAGGGTCCGCGCTCCACGGCAGCTTTCTTCAACGGCACCAAACCGGAATACCCGCGGCGGATGCACTGCATCCAGGGATCGGACTCTCACCGTATCGCGGCTGATCCCAGCCGCAAGCGTATCCTTGGCGTCGGCGACCGCGCCACCGACCTGCTGCTGTCGGAGGTGTCCTTCGAAGCGCTGCTCGAGCTATTCGAATCGAATGACTTTTCACGCACCCGCCCCCACCGGCATAAGGAAGAACCGGTCTACGATTTTATTCAGATGGCGCTGGAGGAAGGCGCCAACATCATTCAGGATTTTCACGAGAGCATGACTGTGCGCGGCGGGAAATTATACGCCATCCTGGCGGATGTCTGCGCCTTTGCCAACACCAACGGCGGCACACTGTATATCGGACTGACCGGTGATCCTAAGAAAGTGCCAGCCGGTGTGTCAGACACCGATCAGGGAGTCCACCTGCTGGAAAAAGAGATCAACAACCGCATCAGCCCACCGCTGCACTGCCAGATTGACATTCACGATTTTCGCGGAAAGAAAATCATCCGCATACTGGTACCGCGCGGTGACGACTCACCATACGCTGTGGACGACAATAAAATCTATGTCCGTGACGAGGCCGAAACCGGACTGGCTGTGCGCGACGAGATCGTCAATCTGGTGTTACGTGCGCAATCCCCGCAGGTAGTTCACGAAGGCGAAGCGAAACCGGCGCCGACAAAAGCCGCACCTGAAACCGCGGCAGCCGTGCAGCGCGAGGTCGAAGCAGGCGGGGAGCCAAAAACCGGCGTCGAGGTACTGCCGCCAACCGAACGGCAGGGCAAGCAGTATTTCACCATGCGTGACCTGCGTAATGGCAACATGGTCAAGAACGTCACCCCCGCATCGGCCCGCAAGCTGTGGCACTACGCAATCGATCGCTACAACGCCATGATCGCCGAGCCGGATAAAGCGCACATCACCTGGGAAGGCGATTTTGGTCTGCTGCGCAAGTATAAGCAGGGCAACGCCTACCGCTATGACCTGGTTCAACGCACATCCCACGGCAAGCGCTACTACTTCGGCGTCACCGAAGACGGTATCCACGGTGAGTGGAAGCGGGTGACCGGGTTGGAAGAAGCCTGAATCCGTGATCACCTTTGCTGTTTTGACCGTCTCTGACCGCTCCGCCGCCGGCATCCGCCCGGATCTATCCGGCCCGGCGCTTATCAAAGGAGTCGAAACTGAGGGGCACCGCGTCAACGTCGTTGCGGTCGTGCCGGACGAATTCGACGCCATTCGGAACATCCTGACCGACTGGTGCGATTCGGACGTATATGACGTGATCCTGACCACCGGCGGGACGGGATTTGCTCCGCGCGATATCACCCCCGAAGCCACTTTGGCGGTAGTGCAACGCTTGGCGCCTGGCATCAGCGAAGCGATCCGCGCCGGAAGCCTGACAATTACCCCGCACGCCATGCTTTCCCGCGCCATCGCCGGCATTCGCGGCAGGACGCTGATCATCAATCTGCCAGGCAGCCCCAAAGCCGCGCTTGAGAACCTGCAGATCGTTATGCCGGTGCTCGAGCATGCCGTCTCGCTGCTGCGAGAAAAGCCCGATGCCGAAAGCAGGCACAAGGCGCGCATTTAGCTGTCCCTCGGTCGAAAAAGCGCTTACCGCAGGGGATTCCGCCAGAGTTCCCAGACGGCTTCCGATTCCAACGCCTGTTGAAGATCGTCGCCCTTGCGCAGCACGGTCACCGGGACTCCGTACTGCCGAACCTGATCAACGAGGGGGTCGATATCGATCGAGGTGACGAAACTGCCTGGATCAACCAGCACGACGACCGGCCGTAAATCCCGCCGCAACAGGACATCGACCGCCAGCAGGAGCATATCCGAGTTCAGCGAGGTCACCAGCACTACCGTGCTGCCGCGCGTGATCTGCTTTGCCTGCCCTTCGATCAATCCCAGGATGGGCAAATTCCCTACGGCGCGCGAAAAAGCCAGCGTTTCCAGAATTTTCGCCAGTTGTCGCTCGCCGCGCTCCGCCGGGATGACGTTGAGAAATTTTCCGGCACTGGCATAACCGACTGACTTGCCCTGTGCAATGTAATACCCGGCGATCGACGCGGCCGCCGAGACGGCATATTCGAAAGTATCCGGTGCGATCAACTGCTCCTGTTTTTGAGGTAATCCCCAGATCGGATCTTCAGCTGACAGCTCTCGCTCGTCCGTTATGGAAACATGAACACCACTGTAAGAATCAAGCATAATCCATACATCCGCATGAGGATCCTGTTCGAATTCTTTGACCATCAGCTTTTCTTTACGGGCTGTCGTCCGCCAGTGGATCCGGCTGAGCGGGTCGCCAGGAACATATTCGCGCACACCGGCAGCGTACGGAGTCACTTCCAGGCTTTTCTTGCGAAGCGCTCTACCGCCCGGCAGCTTTCCCGGTGGACCCGGGAAATGATTCAGGCGGACCATATATGGCAGCACGACCAGGGTCTTCTCAGCCGGGATCTCAATCGATTTCGCAAAGAAGCCAAAGGGATCTCCCGATGTCAGCACGGTGGGTCCTAGCGCAAAGGAGCCGCGCTGGGTCAGCAGCGTGCGCGAAAAATAGGATCGACGTTGCCTTCCCGCGATATTCGTAAGCACCTTCGATCCGCGTTTCCCGCGGATTTCGGATAAATCGTCGATTTCCAGCCATAAATGACTCAATCGCGAGTTATTTATAATCTCAAACCGTTCTTCAAATACCTGGCCAACCTGCTGGCGGGCAATGCGCGAAAACCGCTGCACTTGGATTCCGCGCAGCGACAGCTGCGTCCAGACCACAGCCACCAATCCAGCCACCGCCAGAATAACAATCAGGCGGTAAAAAATGGTGCGAGTATCCTGCCCGGCAAAATAGACCCCAACGAGGAGCGCCAGTACCAGACCGGTCAGGATGAAGAACGACTTACGAACAACCATGCTCAAGTGGATTGGGCTCGCTGGCTGAGGTCACCGCCCGGGACGGGTAGGTTCGCCACAACCTCTTCTATCACCACTTCAGCCGACAGGCTGCGCAATCTTGCCGCCGGCTGGACCACCATGCGGTGAGGCAACACAAAGGATGAAAGGTATTTAATATCATCCGGCAGAACAAAATCCCGCCCGCGGATGGCCGCCCGCGCCTGTCCGGCGCGGAATAAGCCCAGGCTTCCGCGCGGGCTGGAGCCAAGATAAATATCTGCGTTTTCGCGGGTTGCGCGAGTCAGCTCGACGATATAACGCTTGACCGCCGGGGCAACATATACCGTCTTGACTGCCTCCTGCACCTCTCGCAGTTCGTCCACCTTTACCACAGGTTGTAAGTCGAGGATCGGGTGTTTCAATTGCTGCAGCTCGAGGATGCGAACTTCATCGACCAGCGATGGATACCCCATCTTGACACGCATCAGAAAACGGTCCAACTGGGCTTCGGGCAGTGGAAAAGTGCCCTCGTATTCGATCGGATTCTGCGTCCCCAGCACCATGAACGGGCGCGGCAGCGGGTAAGTCACCCCGTCAACAGAGATCTGTCTTTCTTCCATGGCTTCGAGCAACGCGGATTGCGTCTTTGGCGTTGCCCGGTTGATCTCGTCAGCCAGGATGATCTGCGCCATGATCGGTCCGGGTCTGAATTCGAATTCACGAGTAACCTGGTTGAAGATCGATACGCCGGTTACGTCGCTCGGCAGCATATCCGGGGTGAACTGGATCCGGCTGAAATCTGTTCCGAGCGATTTCGCCAGGCTGCGCGCCAGCATTGTCTTACCCACGCCAGGCACGTCGTCAATCAATAAATGCCCCTGGCATAAAAGTCCTATGATAACCAGCTCGATGGTCGATCCTTTCCCAACAATCACTTTCTCCAGATTATTGAAAAGGCGCGCGGTAAAATCCTGTATTTTGCCTATGGAAGGATCCATTCCACTCTCCGTTATGCTTCGGTATTATTATTCGAAGAAGCTGCTTCTCGATTTCTCGTCCGATTACAGAACCAACCTACAAGCATTGCTGCGAACACGCCTGCAAATGAAATTGCAGCCCCAGCAATGATTGAAACCGGTCGGTATCTGAACATCACCTCGTGACTGCCGGCTGGTACTCTAAAAGCGCTGAAAACGTAATCCGCGTGGTAAACCGGCGTGTCGTCACCATCGACTTCCGCCTGCCAGCCCGGATACCAGGTCATGCCTATGCGCATCCAGGCCGGTTGGTCGCTATCTATGCGAAATTTAATCCAATAACCACCCGTCTCCACCTCAGTAACGAGAGTCTCTTCAGCGTATTCTTCGTCCAGCGGCGCCTTCGAAGCCTCGATAATTATACACTGCTCATCTGAATTTCCAGCCAAGATTTTTTTCAGCGTCGCTTCCAGCGCCTGTGTTTCATTTTGAACGGATTGGATGCAAGGGCGTGATTCGATTAACTGTGCGGGCTCCAATTCCAGAATCCTTACATCGCTCGAAAATCCCTCTCGGAGCTGGATCACGGCCTTCACCCCCATGGTGGCTAGATATGGATCGCGCCGGTCGGCTTCGATTTCATTCACCGCCTTCAACCAGGCATCGTACCGCGCGGGCACGAATGGATCGAAATTATTTGCCGAAGGGATGCCGTTGAGCAAATTCAGATTTGGTATCATGTCCGCGCGGATATCGTTGTATTCGCTGGAGTAGCGGGTATCGCTAAAGCGCAGATATTTGCCGAACTTGAGTTCGTATTCATCCTCGGCGCTGATGAACACCCTCCCGCTTTTGAAATCCTGTGCGTTGCTCAATACCTCAGGTCGGTAAAAATGCGCATCGATGAATGGATTGAGGAACAGGCCCGCGCCGGCTAAATCCAGACTGAGAATCGTCACGACTGCCAGGAACCAGCGCTGGCGCTCTGGTCCCGCTTCCTTTGGCAACGTCAGGGACAAAATACAAAAGGCGGCTGTCATCGCCGCAAAGATCATGAATGCACGCATCAACCCGGGTTTGAGCTCTGGCAGCATCAGGCTGCCAATCAATGCGCCGGAGAATACTGCGATGGAACCGGCAACGCCTAACCGGGTCAGGTATAGGGCTCTGCCCTGTGGACGCGACCAGGCATCAGCAGTCAGGCCGGCGAGGATGGACAGTGACGCGACCGGCCAGAGCATCCAGCGCGCCGGCGCCTGGAAGAGGTCGAAACTGGGGATATGCCGAAACAACCATGGAAACAGCGGCGTGCTGTTACCGAGGGCGAAGATAAATCCCACCAGGCCGATCGCCCATAAAAAGGCAAAGCCGGCGCTGTGCGGGCGACGAGATTTGCGAAACAATCCGCCCAGGCTGCTAATTGCCAGGAAGAGGGGAATAATACCGATATAGACTGCATCTTCCCAGTAGGCAGCGTAACCCCAATAATCGCCGAGTCCCGGGTTGCCGAACATCTCCGCATTGAGAAAGGTGAGCAGCCGCCAGGGCCAGAAGGAGTAAGTCATCGCCTGCGTAAACTCATAGGCATCTGCCCGCTGGGACTGCAGCAGGTATTCCAACGTTGGCAGCAACTGCACGCCGGCCAGCAGCGCCCCGGCGGCAGCCAGTCCTGCAAAGAGAAACATGCTGGTAATGACTTTTTTAAATGAAAAATGTTTCAGCGCGCCAAAGAGAGTCCAGAAAGCCGCGAAGAGTAAGATGTACCAGCTCAATTGCGCGTGGCCGGCTGATAACATCAATCCAGTGAAGATCACCAGCCAGAAATAGCGCTTCTTTTCAGCTCTGCCTGAAAACGGCGAGGCGATCCCACTGGCTGCCCAGAGGATCCACGGCATCCACGCGCCTACCCAGACCATGGTGAAGAAGGATGCGCGTGCGACAAGGTAGCCGCCCATCCCAAAAGCCAGCCCGCCGATCGCCTGCCCGAACGGCTGGGCGCCCAGCGAACGCAACAGCGCGGCCATCCCGGCCCCGGCCCAAACCAGATGCAGCGCCACAAGCAGGGTATACACCCAGGCAATCCCCGGCGCACCTGCCAGCCAATGGCCAAAGATGGTGAGCCAGGTGGGTGGGTAGAAAAAGGCGGTTTGATAATTGGCTATCAACGGCGCGCCCATCCCGTTGAGGGGATTCCACAGCGGCAGAACACCCTGCTCGAGCTGTACATACGCAAACTCGCGCCACGGCACAAACTGGAGTGCCGCCGTCCCCCAGTACAATACCCTGCCTCCAAGTAGAGGGACGCCAAATAACAACAAAGGCACCGCGGCGATTGGTAGATAAATCCACCAGGATTTGTTGCGTAAGAACTGCGTCACGTCAGGGCTTTTCCGGTTTGCTCAAATTAACAGAATATATGCGATAACCATCCTGCTGATCGACAATTTCAAGCACAGTATACCGGTCTGCAAAATCCAGCGGATATTCCGGTGGAGCCAGCAGATATTGCACGCGCTGTGAGAGCAGAAAATCAACTGCTTCAGTATCCTCCATAGAGCCGTTCAGAAATGATTCTACCAGCGGTCGCAAGGTTGTCTGGTTGACACTCTCCGGTCCATGCCCGATAATTGTGCGCACCGCTGTCCAGGCTGGCAGTGAATTGCTGATGGAATAATCGCTCAGAACAACCGTGAACGGTTTTTCAGCGGCTTGTTCCAGAGCCGAATAAGCGCGAATTTCCTGCACCGGCACGTAAAGCGGCCTGCGCGGGGTGGAAACGGTCTGCAATCCGCCCACATAAAAAACCAGGGATGAGAGAATTCCGAGGTACAACACCGGGTGGAGACGCTTCCAGACGAACGGCCGGGTATCCTGAGCGACGACCAGCAGCGCCAGGACGACCATGCACACCCAGATACCTTCCGGCAGGCGCCGCTGAAGGTTGTAGGGAGCGTACGCCAGAAATGGGAACAGCACCAGCCAGCCGGCCAGGAAAGCAGCCCTCGGCAGTGAATTTCTAATCGCGCGCACTGCACCGGCAAGGACAAACGGCAGGATCAACGCGTAGGATAGCAGGTAATCCAGCGGCGGCGGAGAAAGGATGAGATTTTGCGCGCCCCAGTTTTTAAGAAAGGGATCGATTTCGAAGGCGATGAAGGTATAGATAGGGATCGGCGAAGAAACAAGAGCGGCCAGCATTGCCAGCCTTGTTCTGGCAGCTAAATCCTGCTTCGAGGACGCCTGAGCCCTATTTTGCCTTGCGCAGATCCACCACACAAGCCATTCAGCTGCCAGCCCGCCGCCGGTGATTGCCCAGGCCACTATCACGGTCAGCGGCTGCATCAGACCGAGCAAGAGCCACAGCCCGCCTGTAAGCAGTGCGCTGCGCCAGATGGAACTGACCGCTTGATGGCTTAGAATGCGCGCCAACCCCCAGAGCATAAACGCCCGCCCGGCGGTGATGTGCGGAAGCCCTAACACGGCTAGAAAGCCGAAGCTCTCCGGCGAATAGAATTCCAGCGGCAGGCCGTCCCAACCAGACCATTTCACTCCAAGCGCCGAGAGAAAGCCCAAACCTCCGCCAATAAAGATCAGAATCATTGCAGATCTTCGCAGGCGAACATCGGTAAGATAAACCGCGATGAACCGGTATGCTGCAAAGGCGTACAGTACGATCGCTGCCCAGCGGAACAACTGGAACAGGCCGACCAGCTGCTCGTGCTGTCCTGGCGGTGACGCCAGCTTGCCGAGCAGAATGTACGGCAGGAAACCAAGGACACCCGACTGTGGAGAGGCCGTGTATGGGGTTCGGAACAGCCACTCTCCTGTAGAACCGCTCAACATTTTTGCGATATAAGAATTGCCATCCTCGACGCCAAAGATAAAACCGGTGTAACTCCATTCGTTCCCCTGCAAGGCAAAACCAAGCAGGTATGGAATACTGGTTATAACAATCACTCCCAGCGCGAACCACCAGATCCACTTTTTTTCGCCCGCCGTGATCATTGCCGCCGCCCTAACCACGCAAGGATCCATACCGCCGCCCAGCAGGCAATCGAAACGGCAATACCAACCAGCTGCAAAATGGGCAAATATGAGAATTCGATCTGATGATGCCCTTCGGGCAGTTCGACCCCCATCCAAATATTGGCTACGCGAAATATTGCCGCTTCTTTACCGTCGATTTTCACCCGCCAACCGGGATACCAGACCTCAGCAAGAACCAGCCTCCCGGGTCCCTCACCGCTGAGAAGGATCTTGCCGGCCGAGTATTCCACCAGTACCGCGCCGCCACCTGCCCCGGTACTTCGCTCAATCCAGGCGCGCTCTCGCCAGGAGTTGATCGCGTAGACGCGCACATCACCTTCCTGCCAGACCTGCTCCAGCCCGGCGTTCTCGATCGGATAATGGGCGAGGATGTATTTGACGTTTGCCTCTCCAAGCATTTCGGCGGCGATGCGGCTGCCTCTGTTCGACTGGCTCAGATCGCTGTCATCCAGCGGCGGCAGGGCGACTGAGTATCCTTGCCGGGCTGCGCCGCTGGCAGCGTAAAGCCAGTCTGCATAGGTCGTCAATTGCAGCGGATTGATCGCGCTGGCCATCTCGATCCCGGCTTTTACCGCCGTCAGTTGCGGCAGGGCGTAAGACGGCGAGTAGACGCGGAAGAGGCTCTGATCTTGCCCGAGAAACTCAACGATTCCCGCGCCTTCGTTGTACACCTCCTGCTCATAGCGGTATTGCACTGACTGCAGGTTGACGCCGAGTAAATCCAGGATCAACAATGCCTGAAATGCACCGGCGATGACCGCCGGCGGCAGTTTTACGCGTTCCGCCAGGCCGATCAGCGCAGTCGCGAGGACCATCCCGGCGCTGCCCCAGATCAAATTCGCCCCCACCGGAAGGCCCATCGCCGCCGAACCGATGACCAACCCGACGAATAACACCGCGACCGCGACCATCCAGAAGATGGGATCGAACTTCGGCCTGCGGTATTCAGTTATGAGCGCATCGAGGGCATGACTCGCTGCAACGACCGCGCCGATCCCTGCCAGAAACATCAACCGCGCCGGCACGCGCAGCAGATTCACACCAGGCAGGCTGCCCAGCCATCTCAAAATTGGGATATTTGATCCAAGCGCCAGGATCAGTGCAGCAGCAATGAGCAGCAGCCAGAAGATCAGCCGCCGGCGCAGCCCGGGCGTGGCCAGAATGAGGATGCAAAGGAAGGCTACCACTGCGCCGGGATAGGTGATCCACTCGGCGTAACCCCCGAATTCAGGGATAAACAAATTGAGCAGCTTTTTGAACGGCAGCGAATAAGCCAGCGCCTCCTCTGGCGTAAGGGCTGCTCGCGTCGACAAGGCGCTGAACTGGATGAGCGGCAGCAGTTGCGCTGCGGCAATCCCCGCAGCGAAAACGACCTGACCCAGAAAACCACCTATTTGAGCGGCGGCTGATTTGACAGCCAATTTTCCGTCATTCTTTGTAATCCAGAACCACAACCGGAAAAGGAAATACAGCATAGCGGCATATGCCAGGCTGCGCACATCCGCCAGGGCGGCGATTCCGAGTACGCAGCCAGGCAGGATACGGCTAAACCGCGGCGCGCCGCTCTCCTCCCGCCGCTTCTCCGCCAGCAGCAGCCAGGGCAACCAGGCAACGGCGTAGACCATGCTCACGTGCCCGATCGCCAGATGGGCAAAAAGCTTTGGCATGGCCGCAAAGGCGATTCCTCCAAATAGCGACGCCGGCTTTTTCAAGCCCGAGCGCGTCAGGAATGCCGTCATTCCCAATCCTGCCCAGAGCAGATGCAGCGCAGCGGTGAGATTGAAGCCCAGCGGCGCCGGCAGCAGGATGTTGATCCAGGCGGGCGGATACCAGATGCCGGAGAGCGGATCGGCGGAAAACGGGTATCCCGCCATGAGCATTCCCGACCAGAGAGGGATGAATCCATGTTCTCGAATTGCGTTAGCGATGAAAACGGCGTTCGGCAGGTGGCTGATGGTCAGGTCAGAAAAATCCGAAAAGCGCGGGTAGATGAACGATCCGATTCCAACAATAACCGGGAGCAGCGGTATGATAAGAAAGAAATTCCAGAATGTTCTCTGTCTCAATCGCCTACTCCAGATCGTAAATGGTTACGCGCGCATTTTGATAGACGATTTCGTAGTCCGCGAAAGGATTATCTGGGCGATTCTGCCGCTCACGTGGTCCCCAGAAGATATAATGAATACGATTCCGGTGAAGATACATCTCGATTTCAGTTGCGCTCATGCTGCCATCGAATATCGCAGTGATTTCATCTTTTCGCTGCTCAGCGAATACCGTTTCGAACGGATGGCCGTACACTACCTGCCAGCCGGTGTGCGCCGGGATGTACATGCCCGAATCTTCAGATGCCAGAATCGGGCCAGATTCGCCGGCATGCTCCTCCATCCACGTGAACGCCTGTTGCTCATCCCTGCTGAAGTAAATCGCGGGATCGTGCCTTGGAACAGCGCCAATTCCCCCAAGCAGGATAAAAAGATTGCTCACTATCGATAATAACATTACCGCGCCCGCTAAAACACCGCGAAGCCTGATCTTCGTGCCGCTCAACCGGATAATCGCGATCACTCCCAGGAAGGCACACGGGACAAAGAGACCCAACAGAAATCGTCGCTGCAGACTGAAAGGGAAATATGCGAGGACGAATCCGGAGATAAGCATTATCACGAATAGCTTGTACCGCCCTGCCTGTTTAGCCCGCATTAGGTTCACAATTGCGACCGCAGATAAGATCAGCGACGGTGAAAATGCGACCAGCACATCCCATACAGGCGGCGTTGCAGTGATATTCTGTTCATTCCACAGTGCCAGAATTGGATCTCTTTGGATGGCTGCGAATTGATATACCAAAAATGCTCCGCCGCCGATGGCAAATCCAACGGCTGCTGGCAGCCCCCGCCATTGTCGTGTCTCGATCCACTCCCAAAATGTAAACCCGGCAGAGATGACCATTCCAGCCGCCACTGCAAACGGTTGGATAATCGCAATCATCAGACCTAGCAGGATGAAGAACGGCGTCTGCTGCCATCGCGAATCCGACACCAGTAAATCAAAATGGAGGTACAGCAAGCCCAGTCCAAGCGGAAAATGCGGATTGGCGTACATGGATAAGAAAGGAAAAGCTTCGCTCACCCATAAATCGGAGGTGAAGCCGCCGAACAGTGCTGCGATCCAGCCTAAACCTGAGCCAAAGATGGTCAGGGCTATGAGCAGATAGAACCCCCAGGGGGAAAAATCTGTGGACCAACGCCGATAAAGACGCAGAATTGAATAAACCAAAAACGCCGACGACAGCAATCGCGCCAGATGAAACATAAGCGGAAGAGAAAGACCGCATATCCGCGCGAGGTGCCCGAGAAAAATGTAAAACAGAAACAGATATGCTCCCCTGCCCTGTTCAAGCGAATAGGAGAGCTGAAAACGCCATTCCCCCTGCCAGCCCAGGTGCATTTTTGCCAGATAGCTGTTCCCGTCGAGGGGATTAAACAAAAATCCCCCGAACACATGATCGGGGCCTGCCAGCCACAGACCAGCCAAATATGGACCGATCAACGCTGCAGCCAGGATACCCAACAGGATGGTCAGCTTGCTTTTCGACATAGGGGTATTGAAAAAGTATACTTGAGATCATTTTTCTCCGCAACACGCAGTAAAACTCGTATCTGTCTGCTTGCGATAAACCGCGTCTACCTCTATAATTTTTTATATGAGCCAGGCATTCCACCTCTTCCAGCTTCAAAAAATCGACAAACAAATCGACCAGGCCAATGCGCGCATTGCCGAAATCAATGCCTTCCTGCAAAAAGACGAACGCCTTGAGAGCGCCAGGCAGTTCGCGGCTGAAAAACAAAATTCCTTGAAGAAATCTCAAGCCCAACTGAAAAAGGTCGAGCAAGAGGTCGCTGGCAGGCGGGCGAAGCTGGAACAAAGCGAGGAAAACCTATACTCGGGCCGCATCCGTGTCCCCAAAGAGCTGCAGGACCTGCAGAATGAGATCGCATCACTCAGGCGTCACATCAGCAGCCTGGAAGACCAGCAATTGGAAGCTATGCTGCATCTCGAAGAAGCTCAGGCCGAAAGCGAAAGCGCGCTGGCCCATCTGCACAAAACGGAAGCGCTGGTCAATGAGGATCAGGCTTCACTCAGAGGGGAATTAAATCAACTGGTGACCGGCCTGGAAAGGCTGGCCGTTGAAAGGAAGCTGCTCGATCAACAAATATCAGGCGACAACCGGCAGCTATACGATCGGCTGCGGAAAACCCGCAGAGGCATCGCTATCGCCGGCGTTATGGATGAATCATGTGCAGCCTGTGGAGCCACGCTGACGCCTGCCGAACGCCAGGCCGCGCGCTCGCCTGATACCATCTTCTTTTGCCCATCCTGCGGACGAATCGTCTACGGGGGCTGAAGCATGCCAGATTTTTCCGGCCTCGAGAAATGGTTCTTTTGGCTTGGTTTTCTGGCGGCCAGCATACTCTGGTTTATCGCTTTTCGCTATCGAAGACTGGTGCCTGAAATCAAGAAGTTCATCCGAGAGAAAATTCGTGCATTCCGATCGATGTTAACCTCAGGCGCCGAGCAAGTCCTGCGCCAGGAAACGGTACGCAGGGCGCAGGCCTATCACTCCTCAGCCGCCTTGTTCGACCTTGACGAGATTGCCGTCGAACCGAGCCTGCTGGCGCCGCCCGCCCAAAATACTTCGACCGGAGCGCCCAATCGAAGGCAATTTTTCAAGCAGGTGCTGGCGCCTCTGCCGGATGCCCCGCTGTTCGCCGCCCTCTACCGTGCGCCGCGCCTGACTTTTGAGCAGGCTCTCTCGAAAGGAGCAAAAATTGCGCTGGTAGGTGATCCTGGATGTGGAAAATCGACAGCGCTGGCCTGGCTGACATTGCAGATCGTCCGCAAGGATGCCAGAGCCGGCTGGCTGGCGCAGCTTTTTCCGCTGTTCATCCATATATCAGACATCCATCCCCTGGAAATCGCAGCCGCTGATCCGGTCGAGGCGCTGGTCAAAGCCGAGCAATTCCACGCGCCGCGCGCCGGATCACAGGCAATGCAATTTATTCGCAATTGCCTGGAGGCTAACAGCGCCATTCTCCTGTTGGACGGTTTGGATGAGTTATCACCTCCAGAATTCAAACTGGCGATAGATTTTCTCTCAGGCCTGCTGGTAAAATACCCTGAGCTGCCCCTGATTACAGCCGCATCGCAGCAATCAGGCCGCCAGCTTCTCGCGGCAGGTATCCAGCCTATGGCGCTCGCAGGATGGAGCCGCCAGGAAACACAGCAGTTCCTGCATCAATGGACCGCGTTATGGAACGCGGCGATCAGCGAGAAAATGAATGCACAGTCGGCCTTCCTCCTGGACGATCTGCTGCTCTCGACCTGGCTTGTTGACTCGCCTTCCTTCCACACGCCATCCGAGTGGACGATGAAAATCAATGCGGCCTGCAGCGGCGATCTTGAGGGCAGCAGTTATCGCGATGCAATTCAGGCTTATCTCAAACGACATCTGGCGCATATTCCCATCGATGGTCTGACCAGCGTTGGGAATGAAATGATCGCGAGCAAGCGATCAACCCTGCCAACCGCTGAGGTTCAAAAATTGCTTTCGACCGCCGCAACCTTCAGCCCTGGCGATTCGGCCGTCGATCATCTGGTCGAGAGGGGTATCCTGCGTAGACACAGCGGTAATCGGCTGGCTTTTTCAAGCCCATGGCTGTGCGGATATCTCGCCAGCCGCGTTGAGACGATGCCGCCGCAGCTTTCCCCCGGCGAACTATCATGGTCGGCGGTTCTGTCCAAAGCCCAGTACAGCCTTTGGTCGCGAAAACAAGCCTGGCTCGACGAATATTTAGAAGGCGATCAAGCTCACCTGCCCGTCCGGCTCATCCAGGCATCTTCCTGGTTGAGGTTCATCCCCCAAAATCACCAAAACAAATCCTTGATCATGCGCAGCCTGCTGCCAGTGATCCAGCGTGAAGATACACCGTTCTCAATATGCATCAGTCTGTTAGCGCAAATTGCCGTCTGCAACGATCCAGCCGTGGCGCTGCTTTTCCGGCAGTGGCTGCCATCGAAGTCCCCCCGCATGCGCCAACTGGCGGTGCTTGGACTGGGCGCAAGTCAGGAAAAGAAGAGCCTATCAGAAATCACTGCCCTGCTCGAGGATCCCGAGCCCGAGGTTCGGTTCGCAGCCTGCTTCGCGCTCTCTGCACTGGGCTCGCAGGATGCCCACGCCGTATTACTTGATGTGCTCAACAGCGGCGACGAAACGATCAAACAGGTTGCGGCAGAAATACTTGCAGCAGAAGAGACTGCGAGCCATGATGAGCTCAGAGAAGCCTCCCGGTCGGAGGACTTATTAATCCGCCGTGCGGCTGTATACGGCCTCTCACAGATATCAGAGCCTTGGATTGAACCGTTGCTTGAAAAAATCGCGATCGAGGATGTTCACTGGGTGGTTCGCAACGCCGCCGCCCAGGCGATTGATGACTTGAAGACCCCGAATCCGCGCGTTCCACAGCCCGGAAAATCCGCCCACGAAACCGCCTGGTTGATTCAATTTGCCGCCCGTTCCGGGCAGAGCGTATCGATGCAAGAATCGCCCGTCCCGCTGCTATTACAAGCATTGCGCTCGGGCACTGTCACTGAACAAATTTCAGCGCTGTGGATGATGCGTGAATTTCCTGATTCGCAATTAATTGCTGAGGCAGCTATCTTATTGCGGCATGCCAACACCGATATTCGCGAAACCGCGCATTACATCCTCTGGCAGATGCAGCCAATCGAATAAATCGACCATTAATCCATTTTCTTTATCTGCCGCCTCAATAGATCATCCGCGCTTGCAGAATCGAGATCAAGTACGCTGATGATCTTGTAATCGCCCGCGTCCCCGGCGATGATCTCGATTTTCGCAGGATCTACAACCAAAATCCCGGCAAGGAATTGCACCAAATCCGTATGGCAGCGCGCGTCACTGGCGGGGTGCGTCAGATTGATGATGACGCAGCCGTCAGGCCGAATTTTGGCAATTTTTGATACTTTTGCGCCAGGGAGTACCTTGATTGTTAGCGCGGTTCCTGACTGTTCAGAATGAAAGGAAAATTTCCGATTTGCGTTCATATCTACCTCAGCGCCGCCAGGACCATAATCAAGAGCGTCTCGGTGACCTGGATTAATATGATCAGGATCACGGGGCTGAAGTCGATCATGCCCAATGGCGGGACAATTCGTTTTATCGGGGTGAGCAGCGGCTGTACCACCCGGTCCAAGGCTGTGCGCACCGGATGGAAAGGCGCCATGACGTAAGAGAGAATGATATCCGCGATGACCACAATCATTAAAATTGTCGCTGCTGCGCGGATGATATCGATAAGTATTTGGATAATCATGTTCGCTTCTTTCTAATTAAACCGGTATCTTAGGCGGTCGCGGACCAAGGATCGCCTGGCCAATGCGTACAATGGAAGCGCCTTCTTCCACCGCCGCTTCAAAATCCAGGCTAGTACCCATGGATAATTCAGTCCACGCGGCTGGCGATAACTGCGACAGAAGATAATCTCGCAAGCGGCGGATTTTAATAAAATATACACGCGCTTTTTCCGCGTCTAGCTCCAGGGGCGGCATGGTCATCAAACCGCGTATGTCAAGAAAGGGGTAATCCAAAAGAGGTACAATCTGGTCGGCCAGTTGAGGCCAGGTACGCTCGTCTGCCGCCGGCCAGCCAGCCTTGCTCTGCTCGCCGCCGATATTGAATTCCAGGAGGACGGGCATTCTCCGGTTTCTTTCCGCCAGCTCGCGGTTCAATTTTTCGGCAAGCTTCAGACTGTCGAGCGCGTGGAACCAGTGGAAGTGCTCAGCGACGATCTTAACCTTTCGGCTTTGCAAATGGCCGATCATATGCCATTCCACATCCGGTTCGTTGATCGCCACAATTTTCGGGGCGGCCTCTTCAGGGTAATTTTCACCGAATGCGCGAATACCTGCCCGAATCGCGCTGTGGATAACGTCCACCGGCTGTTTTTTCGATACGACAACCACACGGATGTCTTCCGGGCGGCGTCCGCAACGGATCGCAGCCAGACGGATACGTTCGAGGATTCGTTCGTAGCGAGCGCAAATCAATTTTGCTGGTTCGTTGTCGGTTGTGATGTTCATAAGCTGATCAACGCTCCGAACCTCCCCGTCTTCCCTTGCTCCGCGCGGTGAGAATACCAGCGCTCCAGATCACAGGCTGTGCAAATCTCAGAAATCTCGATTGATTTTACACCTGCCTCTGCCAACTGGTACGCGTTTGCCGCCCACAGATCGAAATAGTGACGCCCGTCCTTTACTTTCAAGAACCTGGATGACTGATCACCAAAAGCATGGCGCACCTGAACAGTTACTTCGCTGCCCACCTGATAATGGTCTGGTCCGATGGATGGGCCGATACAGGCAAGCACATCCTCCGCTGACGTCCCGTACACGTCGCGCATCTTCGTCACTGCCTGGGCAGCGGCGCGCAAGACAGTTCCCTTCCAGCCGGCGTGAGCAATCCCAATCACTCTCCGCGCCGGGTCGAACAAAAGGATGGGAACGCAGTCAGCGAAGCGCATCGCCAGGGTGATTCTCGCCCGGTCTGTCAGAATGGCGTCGCCTATTTGATGCGGCTGGTCGAGCGGCCTGGGCGCATCAGCGCAGACCACGTCAGCCGAGTGAACCTGCCAGACGTCGAAAATCGACTCCACCGGCCGGTCGATTACATCGAAGATGCGCCTGCGGTTTTCGACCACGTTTTCGCGCTGGTCGCCAACCGTACCCCCAAGATTGAGCGTCGACCAGGGTTGCGGGCTGACGCCGCCTTTGCGGGTGAAGATCCCGTGTTTGATCCCGGCCCGGTCCAGACTTTCGAAAGTGTAGAATTCTATTCCGTTCTGGTTGCGATAAGGCATAGCAAATGTCATCGACGAATTTGCGGTACAACCGCAATTTTTTTGGCGAGCAGCGCCCGTGTTTCACGCATGGATTCTTCGATCGTGGGGAACAGATACCAGGCGGTCATCAGGCCAAACAACCCGCCGGTGATTGTGCGCAGTACCGGCGTGCTCTCGCGGTTGATCAGCCAATCCGGAAGCGATGCGATCAGTCCGGGCAGCTGCGATGCGCCGTCGATGCCGACCGGAACCAGTCCAAGTATGATCCATAAATACCATGGAACGGCTTTGATCTTTCGCCCGGTAATGGCAAATATCAGGCCAAACAAAAACAGGAAGCCATAGATGGCTACATCCCGCTGGCAGAGCACGACTTTATAACCAACCGCGCCCTCGCCAAATCCGATTTCCTCGCTGCCGATGAACTTCCGCGCCGTGGCGAGATCAGCCGGATTGCCGCCAATCATTTGTTCATACGCGCCAACTGTAGTGATCTCAGCCAATTCACGCGGATAATACGGTTGGTCGCCGAACAGAAACCAGGAGCGATAGGGCAATTGATGACAGAGAGGGCTGTAGATGGTCTGGATGGCGCGAGCCGCCCAAAGATCGCCGTTGCGCGCCAGTACCGGAGCCAGAAAAGGCAATCCAATGTAAATTCCCAACAGAACATTGATGATCCCCATGTAGTGGCGGCTGAGCCAGTATGAGATTTTATCCGCTGAGCTCAAGTTGCGCCCGCGCTCGATTCGTTTACTGTAACCCTTGTCGCCGATCTTGTCGAGGTGGGAATCCCTGTCGCGCGCCGCGCCAAGTGCCACCTGTAAATCCTGACGGGTGATGTGAGTATGCAGATTGTACGGCCCCACCTGGACCAGCGGCGTTTTCCCGGCGTAGGCGTCCATCAGGTCGGGCTGTTCGCCAATATCCACCAGCGCCAATTGGTGGGGAAAATCCGCCTGCAAAAGATTCAGGTCTTGAACCACCTGTTCGCAGGCAGGGTTATCTTTTTCGATAAAGACGGTCACAACAATCATTGACTCTGTTCCTTGAGGAATGCCGCCGCAGGTTGTTTTTACGCTAATAAAACTCGCTAACACCGCATGGACTACAATCCAAAATCGATAAAAAAGCCGTACTGTGAAAGCTGATTGAAAATGCCAAGAAACAGCAGAACGCCCACGATGATAAGGATCACGCCCATGCTGATTTCGACATAGTGCATGACCTTGCCGTGCCGCTGGAGCGTCTTCGACACCCAGCCGATGCCCAGCGCCGCCAGCAGGAATGGAATCGCCAAGCCCGCAGAATAGAAACCCAGCAGCACCACGCCCTTTGAGATCGAGCCTTCATTAATTGCCAATGTCAGGATCATCCCGAGGATCGGCCCAATGCAAGGAGACCAGCCGGCGGAGAAGGTGATGCCCAAAAGGAGCGACGATAAATAGCTCCTGCGCTCCTGGATTTTCGTCTGCGGGCGCAAGTCGTATTCGAGGAAAGGAATGCGTAAAATACCGGTCATGTGCAGCCCGAATACAATCACAATAAGGCCGCCAATTTTCGCCAGCCAGAATTTCAGATCATAAAGCAGGCTGCCAACCGCCGACATGGTCAAACCAAGCGTGAGAAAGATCAGGCTGAAGCCAATCACAAAGGCCAATCCGTGCAGGAAGGTAGCCAGTCTGGTTTGCCCCACAGCACTCTGCCCGGCGGCCACTGACCGGCCGCTTAGATAGCCGACATAAGCGGGTACGAGAGAAAAAACACAAGGCGATAAAAATGATGCCAATCCTGCCAGAAACGCCAGACCCAGGCTTACCTCACCCATATCCCACCTTTAATACTCATGCCTTGATCACATCAACAATAGTTCCCGCTGTCCCCTGCACGGTCAGGTCGCCTGGATCGTTGGTTACTTGGGGCTGTGTCCAGCGGAAGATAAATTTGGCGTCGTCCGGTGCAGCATTGATGCAGCCGTGTGAGCGCGGTGTGCCGAAATCGTTGTGCCAGAATGTCGAGTGAATGGCGACTCCTTCTCCAATAAACAATGTCGTCCAACCAATTCCTGGCGTATCGTATCCTGCGCCAGTGGATCCGCCGCTCATATGCAGCGAAATCGCCTTCCGCCAGATATGATGCGGCCCTAACGGCGTGCCCCACTCATCGACAACTTTGCCGTCCCTGTTCCAGATCGCCCCCGAGGAAATCTGACAGATATAGACCTCCGTATCACCCTCATAACAGGAAAGCATCTGGCGGTTGGGAGTAACGTCGATAAGCACTTTCTTATTTTCCACATCAGGATGGATGGGCGTGAGTTCGTCATCGGTCAGCGGACGAAAGGCTTCGGCTGCTGCCCATAACAGATCGCCATATCCATAGCGCTCGTTGATGCGATAAAGCACCTGCCCGGCCGAGTTGGTCTGGATATCATCGATCCAGAGAATTTGAGAGTAGTAAAAACGCGGAACCAGCCCATATGCGAGCCTGTCCTTCAACCAGGGGGAAGAGGGCGTTTCATTGGCGAGGAATATCTGGGTGTGCGGGATGGTTACCTCAGCCCACATTCCCCGACCCAGACTGGTCACCGGCAGCTCGCTGACCGGCTGGTTGGGTTTGTTTAAAACCGGCTGGATATTAGGCGCATACACAAAACCATCCGGAGTTTCCACCCAACGCCGGCTGTAACTGGCAGTGGTTGGCTCTCCGATGACTTCCCTCAGCCAGGGGAAAACCGCGTCTTCATACAACACGCCCACCGACGGCGCGTCTGGGGAAGGCCGCGAGCGGATATTAACCATGCCCTCGATGCAAACCCGCCCCAGCCTCTCAGCGTCCGGGAACTCGGCCTGCAGTTGAGACCAGCCCAGCCACGGTCGCAGAGCCAGCGCGCCGACGCCAAGCGCGCCGGCTTTAAGGAAATCCCGCCTGGATAAATACAGCTCTGACCACTTCATCTCGGTAAAGATACTCGGATACGAACGATTTGTCAATTCAGTTGTATTAATGTGGGGCTAGAGCGGGTGCAATTCTCCCGATTCGATCAATTCCCGTACGACCTCGATTTCCGCGCCCCAGAGAGCATCGCCAGGCTGGTAAGGAACCGCCGCGCGGATTTTTTCGTAGATTTTTTGCGTACCGCAACCGAGTCTCGCGTCAGGGTGTTGACGCCGGCGCAGATCGATCGCCCGCGCCGCGGTGTACAACTCTATTGCCAATATGTGACGGACATTGGCGATGATCTGGCGGGTATGACGCGCAGCGGTCATCGCGTTGGCATTGTGATCCTCCTGCTCACCAGAGGTAGGCAGCGAATTTACGCTGTCCGGGTGCGCTAAGGTTTGATTTTCGAGCGCAAGCGAGGCTGCTGTATATTGCGGCATCATCATTCCGGAATTCAATCCGGCTGCCTCGGGGCTGTCAACCAGCATCGGCGGCAGGTTGTCGTTCAGGTTTCCGTCTGTCAGGCGGAAGATGCGTCTTTCAGAGATTGCACCAAGTTCCGCCATGGCGATTCCGAGGAAATCCATCGCCATTCCTACCGGTTCACCGTGGAAATTTCCACCTGAGAGTGCTTCGCCAGGAGCGAATATCAATGGATTATCCGTGGCCGCGTTAATTTCTGCCCGTATGAGGGAATCTACGAATTCAAGGGCATCCACCACCGCACCGTGAACCTGGGGGGCGCAGCGCAGTGAATAAGCATCCTGAACCCGGTACGCCCTGTCGATAAACGTGCTGCCAGCAACCAGATCCAGGATGGCCTGCGCTGCTTGAATCTGCCCGCGCTGTCCGCGCGCCTGGTGAAGACGCGCATCGAAGGCGTTAGAGCAGCCCATCATCGCCTCCAAGGTCATCGCCAGCGCCTGGCTGGCTATAAGTACCAGGCGGCGAGCGTCCTCGATTGCCAGTGCGCCGATGGAGGCTGAGAAAGTCGCGCCGTTGCTGATTGACAGGCCCTCCTTCGGCCCGAGTACGAGGCGTCGAATTCCTGCGGCGCTCATGGCTTCCCTGCCGCGCAGCAACTTGCCCTGATACATTGCCCAGCCGGAATCCTCCAGACGGTCTTCCCCATCGGTAGTGAAAACAAGTGCCAGATGAGAGAGCGGCGCTAAATCACCGGAGGAACCGAGCGATCCCTGCTCCGGGACTAGCGGAGTAACGCCTTTGTTGAGCATTTCCACCAGGGTTTGCACCAGCTCCAAACGCACGCCTGAATACCCCTTGACCAGTGTGTTCGCCCGCACCAGCATGGCCGCCCGGGTGATTTCTTCTGGCAGCGCTGAGCCCACGCCGACCGCATGGCTCAGAATCAGGTTGCGGCTCAGCAGGGCACTGTCTTTTGGTGAGATACGCTGCTTGGCAAATATCCCAAATCCGGTGTTAACCCCGTAAACCGGATTGTCAGTTTTCAGAATCGCCTCCAGGTAACTGCGCGAGCGCTGGACGTTCTCGATCCCTTCCGCCGATATTTCCACCGGGGCGTGATGGCGAGCAACCTGGACCAAATCGTCGATGGTTAGTTTATATCCGTCGATTGAAATCATTCTTCTTTTTCCTAGAAAAATATATGGGCGAGCAGAACAGACACTGCCGGAACGCTGAGATTATCGACATCATGAAGCGGAAGCGACTCGACCAGCGTAGCGGCCGCGGCGATCACCGTGATCCCACCGAGATATGCGCCGATGCCGCCGGCGAAGACGCCGAGTGCCAGGAAATACCATACAACACCCACAGCAAACAACCAGCCGCCCAAAAACATCGCGGTTGATCCTGCCAGCGATTTTCCCGGCGACCAGGGCAGCCGCCGCGAGCGAATGCGCTTGCCAAAGATATCCGCCAGTCCGTCGCCCCCGCACAACATCATCAAGGCGATCATCCCAATCGGCCGGTCGAGCCAGTAGGTTATCGTCAACAGGACAAATACGATCCCGTAAAAAAGTGGTCCGCGCAGTATTTCGCGGCGGTTGCCCGTACGAGACATGGCCGTGACAGCTGCGTCGTCCTTGATGATCCCCAGGCCGACCAAAGCAAATTGAACCGTGATAGCAAATGGCACCAGCGCCGCCAGATATCGAGCGGCTGGATGATCTGGAAAGAGCGCCCAGCACATCACAAAAATCGGACCGGTGCCCACATGGATTATCTTCCGACTCAATTGTGAACTGACCAGCCCGCGGTGGGCCATGTAATCGTTCAGGCGCAGCCAGATGATCGCGACGATGAAAGTGATCGCCAGGGCGAGATAGTTATTGTTAAGCATGGTCCGTTGCGCTCAATGATGGGATGATCATCCTTAACCCCTTCCACGCGATTCACGTTCGAGCTCTCGTTGCTCGTCCCGGCGGGCAATGTCATGGCGTTTGTCGTACAATTTCTTCCCTTTGGCGACGGCAATATCCAGCTTTGCCCGGCCTTCCTTAAGATAAACTTGCACGGGAATGATGGTGACGCCTTTCTGGCGAACGGCGTCCCACATCTCTCGAATTTCTTTTTTATGCAGCAGCAATCGGCGCGGTCGAATCGGGTCGTGGTTAAACCGGTTGGCATAATCGTAAGGCGCAATGTGCGCGTTCATTAACCAGGCCTCACTTCCATCCGTCTGGACATATGCCTCCGCCAGGCTGACCTGACCGGCGCGCACTGATTTGATCTCGCTTCCCTGCAGCGCAATCCCCGCCTCGAAATGCTCCAGCAGAAAGTATTCGAATTTTGCCTTACGGTTTGTCGCGACCACTTTATTACCCATAGCAAGGATTTTAGCATATCCTGCGTGGAATTCCTTGTGATTCTCGCTACCGGCAGATTATTCACAAGCGGATATAATTGCATTCGAGCGGGTATTTAATTGATTGCTCGCTTGAACCGCAATAATCTAGAGATATCATCGAGGTGGCACTTTGTCAGAGATTTCGGTTGCGCTTGGCGGAGGCGGGGTAAAAGGATTTGCGCATCTGGGCGTGCTGGAGCGGCTGGAACAGGAAGGTTTTCAGATTAAAGCCATCGCAGGAACGTCCGCCGGCGGAATCGTCGGCGCAGTTCATGCTGCAGGTTATCGCGTCGCTGACATATCCAGCGCGCTAGACCGCTTTAACCAGCGGTCCTTCTTCGCCAGGCTGCCGAATGACGGCCCATCCCTGCTTGGGCTGGCCGGGATGATCGATTTCCTTTCAAAATACTTCGGCGAAAAAACCTTCAAGGATTTGGATATCCCGTTTGCTGTCACTGCGGTGGACGTGGAGAGCAAACAAGAGTTCATTATTCGCGATGGCCTGGTCAGGGATGCAGTGTTGGCCACGATCGCCATCCCCGGCGTCTTCCCGCCAAAACGCATGGAAAAAGCTAATCTGGTCGATGGCGGCATACTCGATCCGGTGCCGGTTGCGGTTGCCCGCTGGCTGGCGCCAAAATTGCCAGTCATAGCGGTTTGTCTCACGCCTACGCCTGAAAAATGGGCTGAAATGCCTTTGATTCAACCGCCTGTTTCCATACCGATCCCCGGACCGATTTTGGAGCAAATTGCCCGCCTGCGGATCAGCCAGGCGTTGAAGTTATTTATCGAATCGATGGATATCACCATGCACATGGTAGCCGAGGCCCGCATGCAGCTCGAAAAACCAGAGGTCATCATTCGCCCTAATGTGCATCACATTGGCATCCTCGATAATGTTGAGCCGCAGAAGATGATCGAACTCGGCCGACTCGCAGCCGAAGAATCCATCGCGGATATCCGCGAAGCGCTCGGCTGGCATAAACAAATCGTCCGTCGTTTCAGGGAACCAGCGCCGCCGGGTATAGTCCTGGACGACCAAGAAAAAAAAGGGTAGTCAGCCTTCAGGTTCAAACTGGCATGGATATTCGCCGCTACTCGCGTCAGACCATCATTCGATTAATCATCAGCGGAATAGTGCTTATCTTTCTTGTCGGCGGCGGTTTGATCCTTCTATTCTACGGGCCGGGCGCCCTGTCGTTGGGTGTGTTATGTATGATCGCAGGTTTATCGCCTGTGTTACTCATTATCCTATTTTTGTGGGTCATCGAATGGATCAGTAAACATGAAAGATAATCAAGTCAGCCCCGTCTATGATTCGGGTTGGATTTACCGCCTGCACCCGCCAAAGGGAGAGAACGCCGATCGCCTCTGTCTTCTATTGCACGGCTGGACCGGTGACGAGTATTCGATGGACGTCTTTTTAAGAACGGTTCCAGCCCGTTACCGGATTATCTCCCCCCGAGGACCGGTTAAAGCGGCCGAACACGGCTACGGCTGGGTTGAATACCGCCCGGGCGCTCTTGCGCCTTTTACCGACTACCAGGCTGCCGCGAGAGACTTACTCTCCGCTGTGGAAAGCTGGATCAGCCAGCATCAACTGCCTGGCGGGAAGCTCTCCCTGGTCGGCTTCAGCCAGGGCGCCGGCATGGCGCTGTCATTTGCGCTGACATATCCCGAGCGCATGGAGCGCGTCGCCAGTTTGTCCGGCTTTCTGCCGCAGGCTGCCTTGCCACCGCCTGAGACCATCACGTTGGCCGGGCTGAATGTTTTTGTTAGTCACGGTGCCCGCGATAAGATCGTCCCTGTGGAAAGAGCGCGTCAGGCAGCCGCCTGGCTGAAGACGGCAGGCGCGGAGGTGACTTACTGCGAAGCGGACGTCGGCCACCGTCTGAGCGCGTACTGCCACCGGCAGCTAAAAGAACTGCTCAGGTGAGCGGGATCAGCGCCGCTGAATGAATGAAAAGATGCCCAGCAGGACGCCAACCGTCAGCACCACCAAAATCACCAATCCCATCGGCACGCCGCTCAATAGAGGCGCGCCAGTGTTTGCGGAGGGATAGGTTGGAATCGCGAGCGGCGGCGGCGGGGTGAAGGTCGGCAGGCGCGTCGGCGCGGCAGTGACAATGAATTGCGCAGCCAGCGTCGGATCGATCGTTGCCGTCATTGCCGGCGTCGGTTCTGGCGGCGGCTCGACTATCGGCAGGTTGCCGGGAGTCAGGCTGACCAGGTTAGCGTAAACCCAGCCCTCCCCGCCCGGGACGCCAGGATATTCGATTAAAATCCATTCGCCGCCGGGCGAACGCCCCTTGGCTGGCGCTGTTTGTCCCAGCATCAGGACGCCGATTTTCGGATACAACACATTCGGTCCAGAACGCACGTTGATGAAATTTTCGTTCTGTCCCGGGCGGACGGATATCACCGGGCCGCTGGGGGTGCTGGTAACGGTCGCGATTGAGCCAGTTGGGATTTGAGCCTGGACAGAATCAGTGTGGTGAGTTGCCAGAAAAACACCTGATAGTCCCAGGATGATGATAGAATATAAACACCATTGCGCGACCTTGTTGCGCATCATTTTTCCTCTATTACCATTCGGTTTGGTACAAGCCTCCACATTATAATCGAACAATGGATCAACGAGTTTATCACGGAAAACTTTCTCCCAATGATTTTGCTCGCGCGCTAATTGCGAATTTCAACCGCGGCAATTTGCGTGTCCACCAGTTGGGCGGCGGCGAACAGATCGTCATCCAGATTGCAACTACCGTCCAGCCAAGGTCCGGCGGGCAAACCGCCCTTGGGATCACTCTCCAGGCGCATGAAGACGGCGTCGTTGTCCAGGTAGGCAAACAAGCCTGGCTGGGCGTAGCCGCCAGCCTCGGTTACACAGCGATCTCGGCCTTACGCAACCCGTTCAGCCTCCTGCAACGCATCGATGATCTGGCTCAGGATATTGAATATATCCAGTTGACCGATGAAGTCTGGCGAGTGATCGAACAGACCGCCCGATCACTAGGCTCTACTTACCAGCTGTCAGAAAAGCTGCGTCGTTTGGTGTGCGATTACTGCAACACGCCCAATAAAGTCGGGGAGCCCAGCTGCATCGCCTGCGGCGCTCCGCTGGGCGATGTGCAACCGATGACCTGCGGCAATTGCGGTTACGTGGTGTCCGATACCGACCGGATCTGCCCAAACTGCAAAACAGTGTTGATAAGCTAGGATTTATCGCGCTTCGAGCGCTTTACTATGTCTCGGTTTTTTTGATATAGCTGAATGTAAAGTCCGTGAATCATTATTAAAACGCTATTCCATTTGTTCCTGAGAGGAATAATTCATGATCACGATTGTTGCAGACACTACATCGAGCATACCTGTCAATGTCGCCGAAGACATGGGGATGCCTTTTATCCCCCAAATAATCATTTTTGGAGATGAGTCTTTTCGAGATGACCACGAACTCGATTCGAAAACCTTCATCCGGCGCCTGCGCGCGTCCTCCTCGCTGCCAAAAACAGCCGCGCCGCCGCCGGCGCTTTACAATCCAATTTTTGAACAATACGCGGGCGAGGGAAATACGGTCATCGTTCTGACGCCGTCAGTTGAGGTGAGCGGCACTTATCGCAGCGCGCAGGTGGCCGCTGCAGACTTTCCTGGGAAGGACATCCGCATCATCGACACACGCATCGTGGGTTCAGGCCTGGGGTCGATCGTTTTCCGGGCGCACAAGTGGGCGAAGGAAGGTGTGGACGCCGATACGATCATTTCGCGTGTGCAGGATATGTCGCGCAGACATAGAGTGTTATTTGTGCTCGATACATTGGAATTTTTACACAAAGGCGGTCGAATTGGCGGCGCTAAAATGCTGGTGGGAAGCTTGCTGCAAGTCAAGCCGATTCTTCAGATGATAAATGGAGTGATCGAGGTTTTTGAAAGTCAGCGCACCAAGCGAAAAGCTGTGGCGCGAATCAAGGAATTGGTGGCAGAACAGTGCCCGCATAACGACGATGCACATGTTACCATCATGCACGGAGATGTTATTGAGGAAGCCGCAGAACTTGCGGCTGATCTAAAACAAAGTCTGGGCGTTTCTGAGATCAAGATATATGATCTTCCGCCCGCGGTGCTCGTCCATTCCGGCCCGGGCGTATTGGCGGTGAGCTACTTTCTCGACAGCGCCTCAACCGGACAACATTAATCCCAGGCTCTGAGGACATTGACCTGGTCTGCTTCTCAAGACATCCTCTATGAGGACGAAGCGATCCTGGCGGTCAACAAATGCGCCGGTATCTCGGTCATCCACGACCGTCTTCGCCTGGATGCGCCGACCCTGCTGGAAGTTCTATCCGCTCAATTCGGACGTCTGTGGGTCGTCCACCGCCTGGACCGCGAGACCAGCGGAGTAATGCTCTTTGCCCGCACGGAACAAGCGCATAAACACCTGAACTGCCAGTTCCAATCCCGTAATGTGAGGAAAACGTATCACCTGCTCGCCTGCGGCGGATTCCCCTGGCAGTCGATCGAGGTCAATGCGCCCCTGCGCATAAACGGCGACCGGCAGCACCGCACCATTGTGGATCTCCAGGCCGGTAAACCCGCGCAGACCAATTTCGAAATCCTGCAGAAGTATTCGCACAACCTCTATTTTCTCTCAGCCAACCCCCACAGTGGCTATACGCATCAAATCCGGGTGCATCTGGCCTCCCTGAACGGCTGTATCCTCTACGAACGGCTCTACAAGCCATACCCTATTCCGCCCCAAACAACCCTGCCTTTCGATTCAAAACCCTGCATGGAATGGATCTCAAAAGTATTACCCATTCGCAGGCTTGCCCTGCATGCCAGCGAAATCACCTTCCGGCATCCACTCCAGAACGATATCCGGCAGATCAACGCCCGATTCCCCGTTGATATCGAGGCTTCCATTTCGATATTAAAAACAACAGGTCAGGCTTGATCGCCTGACCTGCCGCATATCGCAAGTATATCTCAGTCCACATCTGGAACTGGCCGTTTGCTCTGGAAAATGCTCCACACAAACCCCACAGCCAGTACAATTACAACAATCCAGCCGATGATGTTATCGTAGGTGAACTTGACGATAATCGGGGCAGCCAGCAGGCTGACAAGATTGACCACCTTGATCATCGGATTCAATGCCGGCCCGGCGGTATCTTTGAGCGGATCGCCTACAGTGTCGCCCACCACACCGGCCTTGTGGCGTTCAGAGCCTTTGCCGGTGTTCATGCTAAGGTCGCGCGGCTCATCTTCGATGGATTTCTTGGCATTGTCCCAGGCGCCGCCGGCATTCGCCATAAACACCGCCAGCAACTGCCCGCTGAGGATCACCCCGGCCAGGAAACCACCCAGCGCCTCGACCTGCAGGACCAATCCGACCAGGAGCGGCAAGGAGATTGAGATGACCGCCAACGGGATCAGCTCTTTCTGAGCCGAGCGAGTCGAGATCGAGACCACCCGGGCATAATCTGGCTTGACTGTGCCTTCCATGATCCCGGGAATGCGGAACTGCTTGCGCACCTCTTCGACGATCTGGCTGGCCGCGCGCGAAACCGCGCGAATGGACAGCGAGCTGAACAACCATGGCAGTGCGCCGCCGAGCAGGAACCCGATAAACACGGTTGTCTCGGAGATTCGGATAGCAGTTAACGCGCCAGCCTGGACTTTGTTTACATCCGTGATGAAGGAAGCAAACAGGCTGACCGCCGCGATGACCGCCGAGGCAATCGCCACGCCCTTGGTGATGGCTTTGGTCGTGTTACCAACCGCATCCAGGTCCGCCATGATCTGACGAGCCTTCCTTGTTTCGTTGTCGTCCAGATCGTGCCAGGCCATTTCAGCGATGCCGTTCGCATTATCTGAAATTGGTCCGTAGGAGTCCATGGCGACATTGTTGCCCGTGTGGCTGAGCATGCCGATGCCAATCATGGCTACTGCATAGAGAATGTGCTCAGGGCCATCCGGACGGTAGAGCAGCATCGCCCCTAGGAAGGCAACCGCGATGACCGTCAGTGCCCACACGCTCGATTCCATGCCCACTGATAGCCCGGACAGTATAGTCGTCGCCGGTCCGGTACGCATGGATTTGACGATCTCCTGCACAGGCGCTTTCTTGGTTGCAGTAAAGTACGAAGTCAATGGATTGAAAGCTACAGCCAGGCCCACGCCCAGAGCCGTCAACAGGCCCAGGCGCCAGTCATGCGCATAAAATATAGCTAGAAGAAAGGCGAAGATAATCGTGTTGATCGAAGATACTTCGTATGAACGGAACATCGCCTCTTCTGCGTCATGCGCGCGCAGGAACTTAATTGGGAACGATTCCCAGATAGGCACCGTGAAGGTGCCCAGGATCGAACTGATCACGCCGATCGCCCGGATGATAAGCGGGTACACGATCCAGGTGATCGATCCTGTAGAAGCGTACAAGACCAGACCCAAAATCAAGGCTGAAACGATGGTGACTTCGTAGCTTTCGAAAATATCCGCTGCCATACCGGCGCAGTCGCCGACATTGTCGCCAACCAGGTCAGCCACCACCGCCGCATTACGCGGATCGTCCTCAGGGATATCCTTCTCAACTTTTCCCACCAGGTCCGCGCCGACGTCGGCAGCTTTAGTGTAAATCCCGCCGCCAACGCGCATGAAGAGCGCCAGCAGCGTACCTCCAAAACCGAATCCTAGCAGAGCATCTGGCGCAGCGCGGCCGAAAATGATGAATATAATTGTCCCACCCATTAAGCCGAGGCCGTCGGTGAGCATTCCAGTAATTGTGCCGGCGTAGTACGCGATCGAGAGCGATTCGTTAAAGGATCGACGGGCGGCTGAACAGGCGCGCACGCTGGCCTGAATCGCCATGCGCATGCCCAATTGCCCGACGATGAGGGAGAAGCTGGCGCCCATAATGAACGCAATCGTTCGCCCAAAGGCGACGATCAGCATCACGCCCGTATCCCCGTATTGACCAAACTCTTGCTGAGCTTCGGTGCTTGGCTCTACTACGACCACGCTCAGAAAGAGGGCGATGGTCAATAACGCAATCGCTGGCAGGATGGTTTTCAATTGCCGCTGCAGGTAGCCATCGGCGCCTTCGCGTATGGCGTTCCAAACATCCTGCATCGCCTGAGTACCTTTATCCTTCTTCAATACATTGCCGCGCAGCAGCCACGCATAAAGAAGGCTGATCAAGGCGACGACCAGCACACCGAGCACGGCGATTTGCTCAAAAGGAGTCTGCAAACCGTGCCTGGAAAGACCAAGAATATCCATATTGCCTCCAGGTTAAAAGAATGTATATGGGGTTGACCCCATGTTGAAGAAGAAAAAATTGCTTAGAATGGGTGATCGCACAAAAACGTTCCCGTCCGATCCGCAAAAAATACGAGCGCTTCGGTCACCATTGTTTGACAACCACCCAACCTATTTTATCCAAACACCTCAAATTGTCAATCAATCAGGACAACATTAATGTTTCATTAGAAATTTCACAATCTATTGTAAATCGTGGTTGAAAGTTGTATAGTATAGACCGGTTGATCCTATAACCACTGATGCAAAAAAACAATTCGGCGGGCGGAAGGATTTTTCCGCTCGTCTGTATGTATATAGGTGTAAAACCTGCCGCTTTACCCTTATCGGTTTCTTCAATTGTAACAATCTAAGCCTGTATAATCGGCTATTGATTTTTGAATTAAAAAATAGTATTCTGATTAGGCATGTATCCAGGTATGCGAGAATGGCATCTGACGTGCGTAATTTCGGAAAAAAAAGTAACAAGAACTTTAGTATCAAGAGGAATTCGATTCACCGCATGGAAAATCCGCTAATTAATGTTATGGATGAAGAGGACGAAGAATATCCTGCCATCGCGCGTTTGATTGAGCTTGGACGGCAGAAATCCTACGTGACGATCGATGATATCCTTAACTTCTTCCCAGACGCAGAACAGGATGTTGAACAACTCGAAGAAGCCTTCGCTGCTTTGATGAGCGCTGGCATCCCTTATCTTGAAGATGAAGCGCTCATCCCCGAACCAAGCGAAGAAGAGCTCGCTTTAGGAGAAGAAGAAGAAGAACCCGAGGAAACCGGGCGTGTACTTGCTCTGGACGACCTACAGAATATCGATACCGACGACACTATCGGGCTTTATCTGAAAGAGGTCAGCCGTGTACCGCTGCTGACCGCTGAGGAAGAAGTGGAGCTCGCACAGCGTATCGAGAGAGGCAGGCTGGCGCGCGAGGAGCTCGCTCGTGGCAACGTGACCAGCCGCCGGCGCCACGAGCTGCGCCGGTTAATCGAAGACGGCTGGTCAGCACGCGAACACCTGATCACCGCCAACTCCCGCCTGGTGATTAGTGTAGCAAAGAAATACATGGGTCGCGGCGTACCGTTCCTCGACTTGATCCAGGAAGGCAATATCGGCCTTATTCGCGCGACGAAAAAATTCGACTACCGCCGCGGGCATAAATTCAGCACCTACGCCACCTGGTGGATTCGCCAGGCGGTCACCCGTGCAATCGCCGATCAAGGCCGCACGATTCGCGTGCCAGTTCATATGGGCGACCAGATCAACAAACTGCTGCGCATTCAACACCAGCTCACCCAGCGATTAGGCCGCGAGCCGTCTGTCGAGGAGCTTGCTGTGGCGTTGGATGTCCCGCCGAAAAAAGTGGAGAATATGATTCAGGTAGCCCGCCGGCCGCTATCGCTGGAAACACCGACCGACGATGAAGAAGATTCGGTGCTTGGGGATTTCATCGAAGACGACGAAGCTCCCCCGCCGGATGACACCGCGACCTACAATTTGCTCCGCGAACATCTCGAGGAAGTTTTAAATTCACTGCCCCCGCGGGAAGTACGCATCCTGCAACTGCGCTACGGCCTGCTTGACGGTCAGGCTTACACGCTCGAAGAGGTGGGGCGAAAAATGGGCGTGACTCGCGAACGCGTCCGCCAGATCGAAGCACAGGCGCTCAGCCGTCTGCGCCACCCTACTATTCGCCGAAAGCTGCGCGATTATCTGGGGGAATAAGCGTGCATTAGCGTATAATTAAACCGCACACACTACCTGTGCGGTATTTTTTTTTGTTACCAGCAGGGGTAATCGCGAGAGGATTTGGCAATATACTTGCATATTCAACATAGTTGGTGCATACTACACATGGAGGTTTTCCATGGCCAAAATTCCACTGCGGTCATACAACCGTGAAATCGAGGCGATGATCGATCGCGGGCAACCTTCACAAGCGGTAAATCATTGCCTGCATATTCTTAAATTTTTCCCGAAACACATCGATACTTATCGTTTGCTCGGCAAAGCATATCTCGAGCTGCAAAATTACAGTGAAGCAACCGATGTTCTCCAGCGGGTTTTAGCCTGCGTCCCTGATGATTTCATCTCGCAGATTGGAATGGGAATTATCCGCGAGGAAGAGGGTCATCTGGATGCCGCGATCTGGCACATGGAGAGAGCTTTTGAGGTTCAGCCGTCGAATGTTGGCGTTCAGGATGAACTGCGGCGCTTATTCGAAAAACGCGACGGCGTTCAGCCGGCCAAAATTCGCTTGACGCGCGGCGCACTGGTGCGCATGTACGCGCGTGGCGAGCTATACCAGCAGGCCATCGCAGAAATCCGTGTTGCGCTGATGGAAGACCCGCAGCGTATCGATCTCGAAACCTTATTGGCGCGGATGTATTTCCTTTCGGGTCAGAAAGTCGCTGCCACCGAAGTATGCACTCGCCTGATCGGCAAACTGCCTTTTTGCTTCGAAGCAAACCGCATCCTGGCTGAGGTGCTGCCCGAATCAGCCCGGGCTGATGATGCCAAGAACTACTTACAGCGCGTCCACGCCATGGATCCCTACCTTGCCCATCTGACGCCCCAAACGCTGACCTCTGCGGAAGTCCCGGATAGCGCCTTAGAGCTCGATCGTCTGGAATGGTTACCTGAAACCAAAGCCGGGCAGCCGTCGGAATGGTCTAAGATCATCGGAGCAGACTGGTCTGCTCAAGACGAGTCCATCCCCGACTGGATAACCGGACGGGTGGTGGAGGAAACACCGCCTGATGCAGCGCCACTATCAATAGAGCCGCCCGCGGCTGAAGAAAAACCAGGTCTGGAAGAAATCAGCGCAGAAGAGCCGTTTACCCCAGCGATACTTCCAGAAGCGCCGTTTATTTCCGAAGAACCGGCCGAACCAACGGAGAGAACCGAAGGCGCCGACCAATTCCCTGACTGGATGCAGGGAGTCGACCTTCAGCCAGCCGGCGAGGAAGCCGCTGAAGATCCTTATGCCAAATTATCTGCTGAAGAATCGCCCGAAGCAGAGGCCTTCGAACCAGCAGAAAAAACTGAAGATACCGAACAAATCCCGGAATGGTTGCAGCAGACCGACCTGCAGCCAGTCGGACAAGAGACCGGCGAAGAGCCATCAGGGATTTTCTCATCTGAAGAGCTGCCCGAAGAAGCGGTCTTCGAACCAGCAGAGCAAGCTGATATGCCTGAACAAATCTCGGAGTGGATGCAGCAAACCGACATGCAGCCAGCCAGCGAGGGAATCGCAGAGGAACCTCCTGCCGGTATTTTTTCTTCGGAGGAGTTGCCTGCCGAGGAGGTATTTGAATCGGCTGAGATAGCTGAAACCACCGATCAACCCCCCGATTGGGAGCAGCCAGCAGACCTGGAACCTGCCAGCAGTGAAGCAGCCGAGGGTGTGCCTGGCAGGCTTGAATCAGAGGAACTGCCTGAAGACGAGCAAACTGAACCAGCAGTCGATGCCGATATTACCGAGAAAATCCCGGATTGGATGCAGCAGGCAGGTTGGCACCCAGCCAGCGGCGAAGCCGTTGAAGAGCCGTTGGGTGAGTTGGAAACTTCAGATGAAATATCCGAGGCAGCAGAGCCTGAAGAAGAAATCGCTCAAGCTGAAATTCCAGAGTGGCTGGCAGCCCTGGCCCCCAGCGAAGAACCAGAGCCTGAAGAGGAAACTGCATCAACCGGATGGTTAGAATCCATTCTCCCTCCAGAGCCCACAGCTCTATCCGAAGAATCGGGCGCTGAAGAGCCCAGCGAAGAAACCACCATTTCAGTCCCGTCAGCAAGCGGCGAATCAACAGAACAACCGGCAGTTGCAGAAACTCAAATTGGCGAAGGATACGAAGCAGAGGAATTAATCAGCGAGTTTACAACTCAAGAAGAGACCGCGCCTGAGGGTGAAACACCCCCTTCAGTATCACCATTCCCTGAAGAGCCTACGGCAGAAGAGTTCCAAACGCCAGATTGGCTGGCTGATTTGCAGGCCCCGGAAGTAGAGGGTGAAGGAGAAACGCCGTCGTGGCTCGAAGAATTGTCTCTTGAAACGCCGGAGACGACGCCGGTTGACGGCGAAGAGCCGGCATCTGAATGGTTGCAGATTGAACCATTCGAGGTTGCAGCACCAATTGAGGAACTAGCGATGGAAGATCAAGAATTAACCCCCGAAAGCGAAGCAGGGCCCAACCTTGACGACACCCAACCAGTTAAACTCAAGCGAGAGGGACAGCCTGCCCCTGAAGCTGAACCCGCTCCCGCGGGAGAAACGGCTGGCGAGGAAGACTTCGATCAAACCATGTCCTGGTTGGAGGAGTTGGCAGCCAAAGAAACCGGCGACGAAGAAGCCGCCCCCTTGCTGGCTGAAGAGCCAGGCGCACTGGCGCCTGATTGGATTCCCGAAGCAAGCGGGGAAGAGGCTGAACAGCTCTTGCCAGCGCAGCTTGAGGCCGAAGAAGAGAAAGCCCCAATTGAAGAAGGCTTTACCTTCCCTGCCGAAGAAACCCTGGAAGAAGCAGCGGGTATCGGCGCAATTTTCGACGAGGAATTTCACGGCGAAGGACCCGCATTAACTGGACTTGAGATAGAAGCAGAAGCTGAAGAAGGAGTCTCCGCGCCCGAGGTACCTGTCGAAGAGACGTTCAAAGCCGAAGAAGAATTAGTTACGGAGCCCGAGGAGGAGGTTGTTGGCGGTGCGGATGAATTCCTGGACGCTTTTAAAGCTCTGACCCCCGAAGCGGAAGAAGAGATCGAACAGCCTGAGGGAGAACTGGCGGAGAGCCTGGAATCCGTATTCCAGACGGTTGCAGAAGATGAAGAATCCGGCGAAAAGCCTGTTGAAGATGAACTGCCCGATTGGCTGCGGCAGATGATGGCCAGCGAAGTTGAAGAAACCGAAGCTGCTGCCGAGTCCCAAATCCCAGGACTGGAGCGAGCGGAGGCTGAGGTTGGTTTGAAAGCCCTGCAGCCGGAGGAAATTGAGGCGGAAGTTGAAGGTGAAACGCCGCAGCTTGAGGAAACCGAGGCGGAGGTTGAAGGTGAAACACCGCAGCTGGAGGATATTGAGGCTGCAATCCAATCCGAAGCGCCTGAATTAGAAGGATATGAAGCTGCAATCGAGGCTGAAACGCCGGAGCTTGCAGAAATCGAAGCGGCGGCAGAAGCCCCCCTACCAGATGAACCCATCTCCGAAGAATCACTGGACTGGCTGCATGAGCTTACGGCGGAAGAGGAATTGCCGGCAGAAGAAAAGCCCGTCGAGGAAATACCGCTCGAAAGCGCGGGTGAACCTGAAATTCCTGGTGCTTTTATTGAAGGAGAATCGATCCTTAAGGCCGATGAGACGGCTGAAGAAGAGGGTCTGCCCGAATGGCTGCGCGGCGTCGATGAAGAAGCTGCCGCCGAGGAGCCGTTGCGCGAATTTAGCTTCGAACAGGTAACCCCTGAACTGGAAACTGAAGAGGCTGAAGCCGAATGGACGCCGGAAATGCCAACCGGCGAGCCGTCGGTCGAAGCCGAAGCGCTGATCGAAGACACTTCGCCATTAAAGCTGGCCGCTGAAGCAGAGGCCGCATCTGGCTCAGCTCAACTGCTCAAACAGGCGCAGGCAGCGCTGGAAGCCCATAACATCGAGCGCGCCCTGGAATCCTACGAGACCCTGATTAAATCCGGGGAGCATCTCGAGGATACGATTCACGACCTGCGCGACGCGCTCTATCGCTATCCGATCGACGTATCCATGTGGCAGTTGCTTGGCGATGCATACATGAAGAGTAACCGCCTGCAGGATGCCCTGGATGCGTATAACAAGGCAGAAGAACTGCTGCGCTGATCATCATACTACCACCGGAGGAATTGTTGGAACGCACATTCGTACTGGTAAAACCGGACGCTGTTCAACGCGGTCTGGTTGGCGAAATCATCCTGCGCCTTGAGCGGCGCGGCCTTAAGCTGGTTGCCGCAAAATTTCTTTCAGTCTCCAGCCAACTGGCTGAAGCGCATTACGCCGTACACCAAGGCAAGCCGTTCTATGCCGGCTTGATTAAATACATCACCTCGGCGCCGGTGATGGCGATGGTCTGGGAAGGACCAGCCGCTATCGCGCTGGTGCGCCAGACGATGGGCGCCACCCGCCCTTCCGAAGCGTCGCCGGGCAGCGTGCGCCACGATTTTGCCATCGAGGTCGGGCGTAACCTCACCCACGCCTCTGACGGCCCTGATACGGCAGCTTTCGAGATCGGCTTGTGGTTTACCCCTGCGGAGATTTATAGTTGGGAGCGCAGCACAGACGATTGGATCTGGGGAAAAAATTAAAATCTACATACGGACGTCCTGCTGGGTAAGGGGCAGGGTTCACCAATTGCTTGACGCGGGATTTCCATCGTGATAAACTATGGTTCGTTCGCGGGGGCGTGGTGTAGTGGTTAACATGCGGCCCTGTCAAGGCCGAGACCGCGGGTTCGAATCCCGTCGCTCCCGCCAAAAAAACCTCCATGTCAGCGGAGGTTTTTGTTTTCGAGACCGGTGTCCCAAATGGGGGATGACATTTGCATCCCGTCGCTCCCGCCAAAAAAAACCTCCATGTCAGCGGAGGTTTTTGTTTTCGAGACCGGATTCCCCACGGGGGGATGAAAAACGGATGATTTCCCAGGGAAGGATAGCTTTTCACTTTACATTGTTATTATAATATATCTAAATTATCGCATTTCAATCATCCGCTGGATTATGGAGGAATGATTCGGATGGCAGCCCTACCGGCACCCAGTTCCATACGCGCTCATCTACAGGATTACACGATATATCAGCTTGAGGATCTGCCTGGCGCAACCCGCACAAAGCTGCGCCATTTACCATACTCCATCCGCATCCTGCTGGAGGGTGTATACAGGAATTGTTTTTCAGGTAAGGCCACCCTCGATGATATTAACAATCTGCTCAACTGGCAGCCGGTGAGTCCTGAGCGCCCGACTGTACCGGTTTTTCCCGGGCGGGTGGTGCTGCAGGATTTCACCGGTGTGCCGGTGATCAACGATCTGGCGGCGATGCGCGCGGCTGTCGCCGAGCAGGGCGGCGATCCAGCCCGGATCAATCCGGTTGTACCGGTCGACCTGGTCATCGACCATTCGATCCAGGTCGATTATTACGGCACTGTAGATGCTTACTATAAAAATGCCCAACGCGAATTCGAGCGCAACCAGGAACGCTATCGTTTCATCCACTGGGCGCAAAAAGCATTCAGCAATGTTCGAGTGGTTCCGCCTGCCTCGGGCATCGTCCACCAGGTCAATCTGGAATATCTGGCGACGCTCGTTCTGACCAAGACACAAGACGGCCTGACAACGATATATCCAGACACGCTGGTCGGTACCGATTCGCACACGACCATGATCAACGGATTGGGCGTTGTCGCTTGGGGTGTCGGCGGCATCGAGGCCGTCGCGGCGATGCTCGGTGAGCCTATCGAGATCATTGTTCCCGACGTGATCGGCGTCCGCCTGACTGGCAGCCTGCCTGAAGGCGTCACGCCCACCGATCTGACACTGACCATAATCCAAAAGCTGCGCGGGATCGGCGTCGTGGACAAATTCGTCGAGTTTTTCGGCCCAGGGCTGGATCAACTCGCCCTGGCTGACCGGGCGATGATCGCCAACATCACGCCCGAGACCGGCGCGACCATGCTTTACTTCCCCGTCGACCGGCAGTCGCTGGAATATTTACGGCTAACCGGCCGGCCTGAGCAACTGGTCGCCCTCGTCGAGACATATTACAAGGCCCAGGGATTGTATCGCAGCGGAAGAGAACCTGAACCGGAGTACAGCCAGGTGCTGGATGTGGATCTCGCCCAAATCCAGCCCAGTCTGGCTGGGCCGAAACGCCCACAGGACCGCGTCGCACTCAGCGAAGTGAAAGATTCTTTCCAGAAAGCACTGCTCGCGCCGCGCGATCAGAACGGTTTTGGCCTTACTCAAAAGGATTTAGCCCAATCGTCTCAGGTACGCCTGAACGGGCAGACTGAGCAGCTCGAACACGGCTCGGTCGTGATTGCCGCGATCACCTCGTGCACCAACACATCCAATCCGTTTGTCATGCTCAGCGCCGGTCTGCTGGCGAAAAAAGCGGTGGAGAAAGGGTTGAATACCAAACCCTATGTTAAAACCAGCCTGGCGCCAGGTTCGCGGGTTGTGACGGATTACCTCCGCGAGGCCGGCTTGCTCGAACCGCTGGCGCAGCTCGGCTTCGACCTGGTTGGCTACGGCTGCACGACTTGCATCGGCAACTCTGGCCCGCTAGAGGATCCGATAGCCGCGGCTGTCAGCCAGCATAACCTGGTCGCCGCGGCTGTGCTCTCCGGCAACCGCAATTTTGAGGGGCGTATTCATCCGCTCAGCCGGGCGAGCTACCTGGCCTCACCGCCGCTGGTGGTCGCCTACGCCCTGGCAGGCAGCGTGAACATCGATTTAATCCGCGAGCCGCTCGGTACGGGCAGGGATGGACAACCAGTCTACCTCCGCGACATCTGGCCGACAACCCAAGATGTGCAGAGCCTGATGGCAAAAGTTGTCAAGCCTGAATTGTACAGACAGGGTTATGCTTCGATCTATTCGATGAGCGATGCCTGGAATGCGCTCGAGGGCGGCGCCAGTCAGCTTTACGAGTGGACTCCAGAATCGACTTATCTGCAAAAGCCGCCCTTTTTCGAGCCGCGCTGGCGAAACGATTCCGCCACCCTCGATATTCGTGACGCGCGCGTGCTGGCTTACCTGGGGGATTCGATCACCACCGATCACATCTCCCCTGCCGGCTCGATCGCGTTGGATAGCCCGGCTGGCAGGTACCTGCTGGACCATGCCGTTCCGCCTTCCGAGTTTAACTCTTACGGCTCGCGGCGCGGCAATGACCGTGTCATGACCCGCGGCACGCTGGCCAATATCCGCCTTAAGAACCGACTGGCCCCGGACGTGGAAGGCGGATCCACGCTGCACTTCCCTTCTGGCGAGGTCACGACAATCTTCGAAGCATCGCAGCGTTACCAGACTGAGAACATCCCTCTGATTATCCTTGCCGGAAAAGAGTACGGCAGCGGCTCCAGCCGCGATTGGGCAGCAAAGGGTGTCAGACTGTTGGGCGTCAGGGCGGTCATCGCCATATCTTTCGAGCGCATCCACCGCTCTAACCTGGCGGGAATGGGTGTCTTACCTTTGCAGTTCCTTCCCGGAGAGAGCGCCGCTGCACTGGGACTTACCGGTCAGGAATTCTATTCTATCTACAACATCGAACAACACCTGATACCTGGAGAAATTCTGGAGGTCGCCGCAAATAATCGGGGCGGCGAGGTCATCCGCTTCAAGGTTATTCTGCGCCTGGATACCGCAAATGAGATCGACTACTACCTCAAGGGCGGGATCATGAACGCGATCCTGGCTACTTATCAGGAGGCCACCTCCCACGAATAAGGGCCTCGTTCCCCAGGAAAAATGATTGACATCGTCTATCATCCATGTTAACATTTCAAACTAAGGTATGTGGGTTGTCATCCGTACGACAGCCTGGCGACTCCACGACCCTGTTGAACCTTCGGTGTGGAGAATGGAATGGAAAAAGAAGAAAAGGATAATAAAGAAGAATTGCACAAAAACATCCCTCGCGAAAACCCTGAAGAGGGACGGTCGGGAGGAAAATCCGGGCAGGAGATGGATCCTGAAACGGTACGGATCCTGCTGGATGACCGCATATCAACAGGAGGATGATCGCACGGAGATAAGAAATGGACATTGACCAACCTATGCCCATCTAGGGCACGGAGAACTGGCTGTCGCTCCGTGCCCTTTTTATTATTTAACAAACAAACTAAAGTTAAATAACATCAGCATTGTCAACCTGAACCGAACCATGTATAATCACTTGCGTTATAACAACTATACACATGGAGTCGAGAGATGAGGAAATCGTTGTTCTTCTTGATAGCAGTAATCACGATGTTAAGCCTGTCAGCGTGCCAAACCCCGGCCACTCAGGCTCCTTTACCAACCGTTGCAGAACAACCCACAACTGCGCCGATTGAACCCACCGAGCCCGCTCCTGCTGAGAAACCGCCGCTTATCCTTGCGACTACAACCAGTACTCGTGACTCAGGTCTGTTGGATATCCTGCTGCCGATTTTTGAAGAGAAAACTGGCTACCTCGTCCAGATGGTCGCGGTAGGCACCGGCGAAGCGCTTAAAATGGGCGAGGAGGGTAACGCAGACGTACTTCTAGTACATGCTCCAAAATCCGAACTCGCCTTTATGGATGCCGGATTTGGCAAACAACGCGAGCTGGTCATGCACAATGATTATGTCATCGTCGGACCAGCGAACGATCCTGCAGGGATCAAGGCGGCCACCAGTGCTAAAGAAGCATTGACAATGATTGCAACAGCAACAGTCCCGTTTACATCCCGTGCGGATGATTCGGGCACGCACAAAATGGAGCTCAGCCTCTGGACCGCTGCGGAAATTACCCCGGAAGGCGAATGGTACATTGAAACCGGTCAGGGCATGGCTGATACCTTGCGGATCGCGTCAGAAAAATTTGCCTACACCCTAACAGACCGGGCGACTTATCTGTTCCAGATGGAAAACCTGGATCTCGAAATCCTCTACGAAGGCGATCCGATCTTCCTGAACATATATCATGTCATTACGGTTAATCCCGAGAAATGGCCGCTGGTCAACGTGGAAGGCGGGCAGGCGTTCCTTGATTTCATGATCTCACCTGAGACCCAGTCCATCATTCTGGATTACGGGAAAGAAAAATTTGGCCAACCGCTCTTCGTCCCCGATTTTGGCAAGGATGAAAATAATCTGCTCGGCGGTTAATCCTTGGAAGTAATCTGGAAGGGAATTATCCAGGCAATTGAGCTGATTTTCAAGCTCGATCCTGAGGTACTCAAGGTTACAGCACTCTCCCTGCAAGTCTCCGGATTGGCTACCGCGATCAGCTTACTGATTGGCCTGCCGATGGGGACAGTGCTGGCCTTTGGCCGGTTTCCCTCGCGTAAATTCCTGCTCAGCCTGATCAACACCGGGATGGCCCTGCCTCCGGTGGTGGTCGGGCTGGCAGTATCGATTTTCCTCTGGCGAAGCGGTCCGTTGGGCAGCCTGCGCCTGATCTATACGCCTGTTGCGATCATAATCGCTCAGACCATCATAGCCGCTCCGGTTGTGACCGGATTAACCGCCTCGGCACTGCAAAACCTTGATCCCCGTCTGCAATTGCAGTTGAAAGGCTTAGGCGCCTCTCGGCTGCAAACCACTTGGATGCTGTGGCGCGAAGCACGCTTACCCCTACTCGCGGCTGTAATGGCAGGCTTCGGCAGTGTAATCTCAGAGGTGGGCGCCTCGATGATGGTAGGTGGAAATATCCGCAACCAGACCCGCGTGCTCACTACCGCGATTGTGCTGGAAACCAGCAAAGGCGAATTCGCTATCGCCATCGCCTTAAGCGCAATATTGCTCCTGCTGGCATACCTGGTTAACCTCTTCCTGACCAGCGTTCAACAGAGAAGGCAATGAATTCGCCAGCGCTGCTATCCTTCGAGAATATCCGCGTTTCCCGTGGGGGCAAACGCGTTTTGGAGTTGGACAGGCTCGATATCCAGAAAGGGGGAAATCTGGTTGTGATTGGTCCTAACGGCGCGGGGAAAAGCACCCTGCTGCTCGTGGCTGCCGGATTGCTCAAGCCGGAAACTGGGCGTTTGCTGAGAAATGATCAGGACGTGTATTCCGGGAATCTGCTCGCTTACCGCCGGAAAACCGCTCTGGTCCTACAGGATCCGCTCTTATTGGATATGACCGTATTTGATAACGTGGCTGCGGGGCTCCGCTTCAGAGGTGTAGAAAAAAAGGTCATCGCTCAAAAAGTGAATCCCTGGTTGGAGCGGCTGGACATTGCCCATCTGGCAAACCGCCGTGCCCGGGCAATATCTGGCGGCGAGGCTCAACGCGCCAGCCTTGCGCGCGCATTGGTGCTCGAGCCAGATGTGCTGTTGCTCGACGAGCCTTTCAGCGCACTGGATGCACCTACGCGCATCCGCTTAATCGATGATTTCCAGGAGCTGGTTCGCCAGAATGCGATCACTACCCTGTTGGTTACCCACGATCTGAATGAAGCGCTTCAGCTAGGCAATCGAGTCGCCGTGATTCTCGAAGGAAAATTGAAACAGATCGGCAGCCCGCATGAAGTATTCAACATGCCTGTGGATACAGAGGTGGCTGCATTCGTAGGTGTCGAGACATTGATTCCTGCTGATGTAACCGGCCTGAAGGACGGTATGGTGTTCATGAAAGCCGGTGACTACAATCTCGAGGCGGTGGGAGAATCTGTCACTAAAGGAAATGTGCTGCTCTGTCTGAGGCCGGAAGATATCACCCTGTGGAAAGACGGCGAAGTACCCCATTCCTCAGCGCGCAACCGCATGTCGGGGATTGTTCAGCGATGCACTGTGCAGGGGGCATTGGTGCGAGTGTTAATTGATTGCGGCTTTCCGGTCACGGTCCTGATCACACGCAGCTCCTGGATTGAGATGGGAATTCAAGCTGGCACCCGCGTTACGGCAACCTTTAAAGCTACCAGCGTACACATCATTCCCCGCTGAGAGAATCCTGGAGCGGATTTTCAGAGGTTTATAGATAATGTTTGCCTGGTGTTATTGGCTATACGAATTTTGCTCTAGTTAACCATCTCGATTGCCCCCACCGCGCACGCGCTTTTACAGAAACCGCAGCTAACACAGGTTTTTCCATTCGATAAATACGGTTCACAGGCCTGATTCAAAGGATTTATGCCTGCGCTGCAAGAAAGGCTGTGCGTAGGACAAATTACTATACAATCTCCACACCCGGTGCATTTGCCATAATCCCACACCGGTTTCGGCCATTCGCTGAGTCGCATCCGCTCCTGGATGCGACCCTGCTCATCGACCACCGCGTGCTGCCCGCAAATCCGCCCGCAGGCGCCGCAGTCGATGCAGCAATTTAATATGATCGCGTGCACCTTCTTCCGCCGCCCCTGAATGGCCTTCGTCGGGCACCACTGAACGCAATACCCGCAACCGTTACACGCATCTAGAATTCGAAATGCCATCAGAGCCCGTCCCTGTAAATTTTAATTATATCTACTTTGAAGTTATTGGATAATCTTTCGGGCTGTGGTAGCATTCAATCCATCATGGAAACCAATCAACCCGCCGCCTTTTTTATCGGTGAAATCCCGGTCTTTGGCGACCTGATCCTCGCGCCGATGGACGGTATCTCGGACCTGCCCTTCCGCTCCCTCGTTCGACGCCTTGGCTCGGCGATGAGCTACACCGAGTTCATCAACGCGCGGGACGTACTGGAAGAGCACCCGCACCTCTCCCGGCGGTTAGCCTTCCTGGAATTCGAACGCCCTATAGTATTCCAGGTTTTCGACGATGACCCTGCCCGCCTCCTGTCCGCTGCGCAACAGTTGCTGGAGTACCGGCCGGATATCATCGACGTCAACCTGGGCTGTTCGGCCAAAACCGTGACCAGCCGCGGCGCCGGCGCTGCACTGCTGCGCGAACCGGAAAAAATCGCCCGGATCATCTCCAGCCTGAGCGCCTCATTGCCCGTCCCTGTCTCCGCCAAGATACGGCTTGGCTGGGATGAAGGATCGCAAAATTACTTGCAGGTTGCCCGCATCATCGAGGAAAACGGCGGGCAGTTAATCGCCGTTCACGGCCGCACCAAGCAGCAGGCTTACGGCGGCGAAGCCAACTGGGACGCGATCGCCAAGATCAAGCAGGCGGTGGGCATTCCCGTGATCGCCAACGGCGACGTGCGCTCCATCCAGGACGTTGAGCGCATCTTCGCCCGTACAGGCTGCGATGCCGCCATGATCGGCAGGGCCGCCATCGGCAATCCGTGGATTTTCTCCAGACGGGAATTGAAGGACATCCCGATTGTCCAGTTAACCGCCGAACTTGCTGGATTGCTGGAAAGCATGTCCACTTATTATGGCGAGGAACGAGGCGTTCTGCTTTTCAGAAAGCATCTCAAGCGAATCCTGACCGGCCTTGATGTGCCTGGCGACGCGATCAAAGGCCTGATTACACTCCCTTCGGCGGCGCAGGTTCAGGCGAGGATGATGAGCCTGTTCGCTGATATTCCCGTCTGAACGTGTCAAATCAACTATAATTGATCCTATCGGTGGTCGGCTGAGCGGGGTTAAGCCGGCGTCGGGTTTAGAGCCCGTCGAAAAGTGCCGCCCTTTCAAAAGGAGTCCACCGATTCAATGAGCGCCTGGCAACAATATATCCTGGCAAGGTCTCTACACGACGCGTTCGACGCGCTTTCTTCTCCCGCCGGACCAGCCCTGCCAATCGGCGGCGGAACTGACCTCCTGCTCGAAATCCAGCAGTACCGCCATCCACCGGTCCACACCCTGGTCGATATCAGCCAAATCCCCGAATTGACCCGCCTGGAAATCATCCAGGGGCGCCTGTTCATCGGTGCAGGTTTAACTATACGAAATATCGTAGATTCCCCTCTCGTCCGCGAGCATGCAATTGCGGTATGCGAGGCCTGCAATCTGATCGGTGGGCCGCAGTTGCGCAACACTGCCACGCTTGGTGGCAACGTCGCCCACGCCCTGCCCGCCGCTGACGGCATGATCTCCCTGCTGGCGATGGATGCCCGGGCGGAAATCGCCAGCGCCGCGGGAAGCCGGGAGGCGCCGCTGCAGGCTCTCTTCCTCGGCCCGGGAAAGTCGGCCATCCAGAAAGACCGGGAAATCCTGGTCGGTTTCTATCTGCCGCTGCGCAAGCCCGGGCAGGGATCAGCCTTCGAGCGGGTGATGCGCCCGCAAGGCGTTGCGCTGCCCATTCTCAATATGGCGGTCTGGCTACAGCGCACTGCCGATACCGTCGAAGATATCCGCATCGCGATCGGCCCGTCCGGTCCGCTGCCAGTCCGCGCTGAGGCCGCCGAGGCGGCGCTGAAGGGCAAACTGCTGGATGCAGCCGCTTTACAGGGTGCCATGCAGCGGATTCACGAGACGATTCCATTCCGCACGAGCGTGATGCGCGCCACAGCGGATTACCGCCATCATCTGAGCGAAGTTCTGCTGGAAGATGTTGCCATGAAAGCATGGCAGCGTGCATCCTCCCTGGAGTAACGCAGATGGATAATAGTGGTATCACATTAACAGTCAACGGTCAGGTACACAGCCTGCATACCCGGCCTGGCGAGATGCTCTCCGACCTGCTGCGCTGCCGTTTGGGTTTAACCGGCACAAAAATCGCCTGCGGTGAGGCTGAATGCGGCGCCTGCACGGTGATCCTCGACGGCGAGCCGGTGCTCTCCTGTACATATCCGGCGGCCAAAGCCGACGGGAAAACAGTCCTGACCATTGAGGGGCTGAACGGGCAGACTGCCCCAGATCATCCCCACCCGGAAAACGGCCGTTTACATCCCCTCCAGTCGGCTTTCATCCAGAACGGCGCGGTACAGTGTGGTTTCTGCATTCCCGGCCAGATCATGACCGCCTATGCCCTGCTGCAGCGCAACCCGGATCCGTCTGAGGATGAGATCAAGCACGCGCTAAAGGACACACTCTGCCGCTGCGCCGGCTATCCGGCGATCATCCGATCGGTGCAGCAGGCCGCCCGCGAACTGCGGGGTGAAGCCGCCGACGCCTCTCTGAATATTCCCCAGGCCGCTCAGGCGGGTAAATTTGTTGGCAGGCTGCAGGTGCGCGCTGACGCCGCCGACAAGGTGACCGGCAAGGCGATCTACACCGACGACATCACCTTTCCCGGGATGCTGCACGCCCGGGTGAAGCGGGCGCTGGTCCCGTCGGGCGTTCTGCGCTCGCTGGATGTGGAAAAAGCCCGTCGGTTGCCCGGTGTGGCGGTGGTACTCACCGCTGAGGACATCCCCGCCGAGCACAACCACGGCCTGGTGACCCACGACTGGCCGGTGATGGTCGCCGTCGGCGAGCGCATCCGAACCGTCGGCGACGCTCTGGCAATCGTCGCCGCCGAGTCGCGCGAAATCGCCACGCAGGCGCTCGAGTTGATCGAATTTGAATACGATCCGCTGCCGGTAGTCAGTGGAGCAATCCAGGCGCGCCAGCCGGATGCGGAGCAGATCCATTCGACTGGCAACCTGCTCAAACACATCAAGGTCCGTAAAGGGGACATCCGGCAAGGATTTAGCGATGCCGAGCTCATCCTGGAGCAGACCTACTTCACCCCCATTCACGAGCACGCCTACATGGAGCCGGAGTGCAGCGTCGCGCGCATGACACCCGCAGGGCGCATGGAAATCTACGTCGGCTCGCAAATCCCTTACGCTGACCGCGAGCAGGTCGCCAGGGTGTTCGGCTGGCCCGAGGAGCGCGTGCGCATCATCGGTCAGTTGATCGGTGGCGGTTTTGGCGGTAAGGAGGACATCAGCGGGCAAATCCACGCGGCCATGCTGGCGCATGCCACCGGCCAACCGGTCAAGCTGCTCTTCGATCGGCACGAGAGCCTGCTCGTCCATCCCAAGCGCCACGCGACACAGATCCGCGTCAAAGCCGGCGTTAAAAAGGACGGCAGGTTGACCGCCATGGAGACCGAACTATACGGCGATACCGGCGCTTATGCCTCGCTTGGCGAGAAAGTGATGACACGCGCCACCACCCATTCATCCGGGCCTTATGATATTCCCCACGTCAAAGCAGACTGTTACGCGATGTACACTAACAATCCGCCGGCCGGCGCGTTTCGCGGCTTTGGTGTGATGCAGTCTGCCTTCGCAATCGAGAGCCTGATAGATGAGCTGGCCGAGGCGCTCAATCTCGATCCGGTCGAGCTGCGGCGGATCAACGCACTCAAGGTCGGCAGCGTCACCAACACCGGGCAATTACTCAGGGACAGCGTCGGACTGCTCGAATGCATTGACAAAGTCGACTGTGAAGTCCGCCGCCGGGCTGGCGCGCAGCCTTTCCAGCCCAGGCCGGTGTTGGGCGCCCCGCATAAAGTGCGTGCCTGGGGCTTTGCGGTCGGGTTTAAGAACACCGGTCTGGGCGGCGGAGCGCCAGACAAAGCCGGCGCTGAGGTTGAGCTGCGCCGCGACGGCACCTTCCAGGTGCGCTCTTCCTCCGCCGAGCTCGGGCAGGGTCTGCCGACGGTTTTGCAGCTCATCGCCGCGGAAGAGCTCAACCAGCCGCCGCGGCTCGTCGAGGTGCTGCTCTCCGACACCGACCTGACCCCGGACGGCGGGCCAACGACCGCCTCGCGTCAGACGTTCGTCACCGGCAACGCCGTGCGCCACGCCGCAAAAGCGCTTTGCGAGCTGGTGGCTGCCGACCTCTCCGAGCGTTACGACACCTCCCCGGAGCGCATCCGCTTTATCGAGGGCCTGGCGCAGGTCGGCGAGCGGTGGATCAAGTTGACCGACGTGGCCGCGCAAATCATCGCCGACGGTCGCCAACCAATGGCCAGTTACACTTATTGGGCGCCAGCTACCCAACCGCTCGGCAACGGCGGTGACATGCACTTCGCCTACTCATTCGCCGCACAGGCGGCCGAGGTCGAGGTCAACACGCGCACCGGCGAGGTCTCCGTGCTCACCCTGGTGATCGCCAATGACGTTGGCTTTGCAGTCAATCCGCTTGGTCTGCGCGGTCAAATCGACGGCGGCGCAATTATGGGCATCGGTCACGCCCTGACCGAGGAATTCATCGTCAAGGATGGCTGCGTGGTCACCGACCGCCTGGCGCGCTACCGCATGCCGTCGATCGCCTTCACGCCCGAGATCGTTTCTTATGTGGTCGAACATCCCGTGCCAACAGGTCCCTTCGGTGCCAAGGGTGTCGGGGAGATCGTTCTGATTCCGACCTCTCCGGCGATTACCAACGCGATTTTCCACGCGGTCGGCGTGCGTATCCACCGCCTGCCAGTTGATCAGGAAAAAATTCTGCTAGAACTGAAAACACGGGCAGACTATAATAGATAACATGGATCAAGCACAGGACTCCCCGACTTCCGGATTTATCGATCCTCATCTTCCACTGATCGAATTGCACCGCCACCTGGACGGAAGCGTCCGCCTGGAAACCATCCTCGAGCTGGGCAGGAAATACCACCTGCCGCTGCCTGCGGACGATCTCGACGGTCTGCGCCCGCACATCCAGATCGTTAATCAGGTCTCCGGCGTTATGGCGTTCATCTCCAAATTCTACTGGCTGACCGCGATCCTCAAGGATTACGACGCCTGCCGACGGATTGCCTACGAAAATGTGGCTGACCTGCACGCCGAAGGTGTTGATTACGCCGAGCTGCGCTTTAGCCCATGGTTCATGGCGGAAGCCAACCAGCTCGATCCACACGGGGTAGTCGAGGCGGTCATCGACGGCGTACGCACTGGCAGCCGGGATTATCACTTGCCGGTCAAGCTGATCGGCATCCTCAGCCGTACCTACGGGCCGGAGACCGCCTGGAAAGAGCTGGCCGCTCTGGAAACCGCCGGCGACGGGATCGCCGCGCTCGACCTGGGCGGCGACGAGTTGAACTTCCCCGGCAGCCTGTTCAGCGCCCATTTCAAACGCGCGCGCGACCTCGGCTGGCAGGTCACTGTCCATGCCGGCGAATCGGCCGGCGCCGAGAGCATCTGGCAGGCTATCCGCGAGCTGGGCGCCAGGCGGATCGGGCACGCCGTGGCGGCGTTGGACGATCTCGCGCTGATGGATTTCATGCGCGAAAACAGGATCGGGATCGAGGCGAACCTGACCAGCAACGTGCAAACTTCAACCGTCACAGATTACTCCAGACACCCTTTGAAGAGGTTTCTGGAAGCCGAACTGCTGGCGACAATCAACAGCGACGATCCGGCGATCAGCGGCATCAACCTTCCTTATGAATACCAGATTGCCGCGCCCGCGGCGGGACTATCGTGCGATCAGATCCGCGCCGCACAACGAAATGCGCTGGAAATCGCCTTCCTGAGCGACGACGAGCGCCGACGGCTGGCTGAATACAAATCCCGCGCGCCGGTCAACTGATTTCAACCTGCGTGGCGTGCTCGCGCAGACCTTCATCGCGCGCCTTCACCTGGCGCATGACCGGCCGGCTGCGCACATACAGCCAGGCCGTCTGGGCGATAGTGGCGATTGAAAATGCGCCCAGGCCGGTGTAAATGCCCGGCAGGTTGATCCAGGCCACGCCTGCCGCCAGCAGGAGCAGCATCACAGCCAGAAATATCACAAAGGATTCCGGCACCGCGCGCGTCTTCTTGCTGAAAACGATCGCGCCCTGGTACCAGGAGGTCAGCACGTTCATTAGCGGCACCGGCAGCGCCAACCAGAAGACGGCCTGTGCCAGTTCCGCCAGCTCAGGGCCAAGCGCGGATACTTTTGCGAACCAGACCGCTGCGAGCGGGGTGAAGGTGATGATCAATTGTAGCGCCATCACGCCCAGGCTCAGTATCCAGGTGAATTTGCGCAAATTTCGACTGGATCCCTTAAAGCCCAGCAGGGCGACCACGACCTCGTTATAGGCGAAACCCAGGCTGCGCAGCATGAATATCAGTCCGCTGATGACCGGCCAGATCGCCAGGGAGGCAAGCGCCAGCGGAAGGCGGCTGAGCGCCGCCGAGCCAATCTGCTGCCAGACGAGCGAGAGCAGCGAGGTTACCGCCAGCGGGAAGTAGAATACGCCAAACTCCCGCCAGGTGATGCCTTCTCCTGGCTCATCCTTGCTGAAGATTTGGGTTAGGATCGGCCTGACCCGAAGACCGGAGTAAGCCGCCTCGCTGATCACACTCGCCGACTGGGCGCAGGTGACGACCACAATACCGGGAAATACATTGGCAATGTAGCCAATCGCCAGGCCAATCCCGTCGACCAGCAGGCGGATGACCGTGCCGACCCCGACCGCGTTTGCATGCCCGCTGCGAATGAGTACCCCCTGCTGGAAGCGACGGTAACCGATCGACCAGGTCCAGGGCAGCATCAGCAACAATCCCACCCGCGCCGGCTCGATAATCTCCTCGGGCGCGTGGATCACCGTGCCGACGAACCAGTAGTAGGCCGGCGTGGCCGCCAGCAGGAGATGCAGCGCGGTCATGGTCGCGCCAGAGATCATCATGTACTGTCGCAGCCGCCGGTAGGAATTCCAGTCCTTGCTCAAGGCAGTCGAGGCCGCCAGCAGCATGATCACCGGCGACTCGATCAACAGCGCCAGCGGGTAGACGATCCCGCCATACGCTGCCAGATTGATCTCCGGATTGGCCATACGCGCCATGACGGCGCTCAGGCTCGGCCCTTCGAGTCCCATCAAGAGCCAGCTTGCCGCCAGCGGCCACCAGGTTTTGAGTATGCGCTTGAGAGAAACGTGAATAATGGGCGTCGATTGCTCAGGCATGAATGGGTCCACCACCGTCCAACGCGCCTAAGTATAGCATCAGATTCGGGCGCTACGGGATTCAATTTCGTGCGATAATTTGAGCGGCAACACCCAGCCTATCCTAAGGAAAATTAAATGCCGATTTTATCCATTCCGGGAAAATTACGTCCCTACCTGATGGCCCACCGCGGTAACCGCGCACTGTGTCCGGAAAACACGCTGGCTTCCTTCCGTCAGGCTTTCGCAGACGGCTGTGACATCCTCGAAACCGACCTGCACCTGAGCGCAGACGGGGAGTTGATGTGCATTCATGATTCTTCCCTGGACCGTACCACTGAGGGCACAGGGCCGGTCGCGGAGAAGACGCTGCTCGTGTTGAAAGGCATTTCGGCGGGCAAAGGATTCCCTCAATTTCGCCAGGAAACCATCCCAACCCTGGCTGAATTGCTCGAGATTTTACCAGCGGACACCTCCCTGGCGCTGGAGCTGAAGACCGACCGCTTCCTGGAAGTGGAAATCGCCCGGAGGCTGGAAGAACAACTGAGATCAGCGGGCGTATTCGAGCGGACCATCATTATCTCGTTCAGTGCGGAGCGGCTGCGAGCTGTCCAGCGGGTTGTGCCTGACCTGCCTGCCGGGCTGATCAGCATGCGCAATCCCTGGCCTGCGCGCGGATTCGAGCTCAGCGGCCCGGTCTGGCCGCTGACCTTCGTCAACCCCTTCTATTCGCTGATAGCCCACGCTCGCAAACAGATGACCTGCCCGCTCGATCCGACGCCCGACAGGCGCCTCGGGTGGTACGCCCTGCTGGGCTTCGACGCCGTTCTTAGCGATAATCCGGCGAAGACCCTCCCGCTGCTGGCCAGGTACCGGCGGCCATGATACCTCTCTGGGGGTGATTACATCCAGCCCTGCAGGCTGTAAATCAGCATGCCCAGGTATTCCTTCAGGCAGTTTGTCAGCATCGACATGCTCGACGCGCTGGGGATCATGTTGACCAGTATCGAGGTAACTTCGCCCCCGCGGGCAAGGTCGCTCCATTGGTAATCGGGGACAACGTAATCGGTCGGCGCGGGGATGACCTCGAAACCCTGGGCGCTGAAGAGGGCATACGAGCGCGGCATGTGGGTCGCCGAGGTGACCAGAATGATTTTGTGAATCCCTTTTTCTTTTAGGATCTCGGCAGAATAGAGCGCATCTTCATAGGTGTTTTGCGATTTCGTCTGTTGCCAGATGGCTGATGCGGGCACGCCAACGAACTCCAGGATTTCCGCCATCTCTTCTGAGGGGCTGGTCGGCCGACCGCTCAACCAGGGGATGTTGCCGCCACTGGTCAGGATTACCGGCGCCAGGCCGTCGCGGTACAAACGGGCGGCGTAAAGCACCCGGTCACCGGCCCCGTTGACTTCGACCGTCTGGCGCGGCAGAGCCTGCGCCTCGGTACCGCCGCCGAGCACGACGATGGCCTCCCCCGCTTGCATCGGCTGCGGCGCGGCGATACGGGTTTCCAGCGATCTCGCCAGCGCCATGGCGACATATCGGTTCCCGCCAAGCAGAACCAACACCAGCGCGACAACCAGGAGTGCAATCTGCAGCCGGGCACGCTTGCGAAACACGAGCACGGCGATGATGAGCAGAGTGATCAGACCGATTGGATAGACGAACGGCGGAAGGAATTTCGAAAGGAAGACAAACATCGGCAACCCCGATCCAGGTAATTTGAGATTGAATGGCTGAATTATACCCGCTGGAGGCTGTCAGAACATCTCGGGACAATCTGATTGAGTTTCGGAACCGGAGATTGATGTGATATCCTTTCAAGCTTAAACAATCCATTACACTTTCGATCCGGCTCTGATACAATAATTCCAATTATCAAGGAGGTGAATATGAAATTTATCAAGTATCTCAATGTTCTTACGCTCGTAATTACACTTGTGGTTAATTACCTGGCTAACGCCCTGCCGCTGAACAACCTGACAACCGGGGAGGTATCCAATTCATTTCCGGTGCTGTTCACCCCGGCTGCATATGTCTTCGCAATTTGGGGGTTGATTTACATCGCCTTGATCTGGTTCACGGTTTATCAGGCGCTGCCGTCGCGAGCGGACAATCCCCGCCTGAAAAGAATCGGGCTGTGGTACAGCGCTGCCAACCTCTTCAACGCCGCCTGGATCTTCGCCTGGCATTTCAGGCAGTTTTTTATCTCTGAATTGATGATGCTGGGCCTGCTTGTTTCGCTTTTGGTCATCTACACCCGCCTGAACATTGGCAAATCTACGCTGAAACCTGCCGAACGTCTCTTCACTGAGTTCCCGTTCAGCCTCTACCTTGGCTGGATTTCGGTGGCTACGATCGCCAACACCAGCGTGCTGCTCTACAACGCCGGCTGGAACGGCTTTGGGCTCTCGCCTGAATTGTGGACGATCCTGATGCTGGCTGTCGGCGCGCTGCTCGGTATTCTGATGATCCGCCTGCGCAACGCCATCACCTTTCCGCTGGTGATCATCTGGGCATTTGCAGGCATAACCCTCAAACCTGCGACACCCGAATTGATCGGAACCGTCGCCGGCGCCGCTGCACTGGTGGTGCTGCTCTATCTGCTCTACGCCCTGCTGCGCGCCCGCCAGCTTGCCATGCTGGCTGCGCGCCAAGACCGGGCAAATCTAAAATAGCCGCCGGTAACCCTCATAATTACCCGGCAGCGATCGAATATCCGCTTATCGATGCGGTAATTCATTCTGTGCCCTCCACTTCGTCCGATTGGTATAATTGGACATGCAATCACACCTAAGGAGAAGCTGATGGTCGAAAATCTGGTACTTGTCCGTCACGGGCAAAGCACGTGGAATCTCGAGAACCGTTTTACCGGCTGGACAGACGTCGATTTAACTGAGAAAGGCGTCGAGGAGGCCCGCACCGGCGCTGAGCAGATGCTTGCGGAGGGCTTCACATTCGATTTCGTTTTCACCTCTGTGCTCAAGCGCGCCATTCGCACCATGTGGATCATTATGGACGTGATGGACCTGATGTGGCTGCCGGTTGAGCGCGCCTGGCAGCTCAACGAGCGCCACTACGGCGCGCTGCAGGGGCTCAATAAAGCTGAAATGGCAGAAAAATTCGGCAATGAACAGGTGCTCATCTGGCGCCGTAGTTATGCCACTCCCCCGCCGCCGCTGTCCGATGATGATCCGCGCCATCCGAAGTTTGATCCGCGCTACGCAAATGTCGATCCCAAGATGCTGCCGGCGACCGAATCCCTCAAACTGACCCTCGAGAGAGTCATGCCTTACTGGAACAGCACAATCGTGCCCCGCCTGAAGGCCGGGCAAAGGCTGCTAATCGTGGCTCATGGCAACAGCCTTCGCGCGCTGGTCAAGCACCTCGACCACATCTCGGATGATGAGATTGTCGGATTGAACATCCCGACCGGCATCCCGCTGGCGTATGCGCTGGACAAGGATTTCAACGTGCTCTCCAAACGCTACCTTGCTGACGAAGAAACCGTAAAAGCGGCGGCTGAAGCAGTCGCGAAACAGGGGATGGCGAAAAAATAAACCACCAGACAACAAAAAACCAGGCAGCCGCCTGGTTTTTTGTATTCTCTGAAGAATACTCTTATTCAGAATCGGTTGGCTCCGATTTTTCAACCTCTTCGTCCGGCACAAGCGTGGACGGGATTTGCTCTTGAATCGCGCCCGCATCTGCCTGCGGTTCAGGCGTTGTCGGGGTGGCAACCGATACTTGCGCAGGCCTTGCGGCAGTGCCGCGAACAGGGTTGCCCAGCAGGACCTTCGCCAGCCAGCCTGAAATCCAGGCCAGCCCGTTGACCAGGTGCAGCGTGACGAACAGCATCACTGCGCCAATTACCAGCGCGATCATCGCATCGCTGAGGGTGTCAATCCGCCAAAACGTGTTATAGGTGAACCAAACTTCCGGATTGATGAAGGTGTATGTCACCGGCGCGGTGATGAAGTAGGCTGTCAGCGAGATCGCCACGCAGCTGACGATGAAGATCGCCAGACCGAGCGGGAATTTCAAGAAAAGGTAGAGCAGCCCCTTCCAGGTAACTGGATTGCCCAGATATGCGCCGATCTTCTTCCAGGTGGTTTGCGCTTCACGGGTGTTGGGCGTTTCGAGTGGATCCATCTCCACTCGCAGCAGACCGACAGCAAGCTGGCGCTCGAAAAGGACGAACAGCCACCAGGCAGCCATTACCAGCGCCAGGATCACCAATCCAACCCATACGATGATCGTGCCGATGCCGACCGACAGCCCGGTCACCAGGAAAACGAAGTAAAACAATCCCAACGGGAATGCCAGGAGCACGTAAAGCAGGTTCAGATACGTCTGACCGCGAGCGATTACACCAAAGAAGCGTTTGAAAACATTTTCACCAGTGTCCATTCAAAAAACCTCGATATCAAATTACGCAAAATGCTGTACACCATATACGCAGGGGAAAATAAATAGTTGCGCCGGGCCTTTTTCCCGGCGCGTCATGCGGTTCCTCAATATCCCAGTTGGTTTGGGGTAGATAACGCTGCAGCCGCCTGCTGGTGATCTGCCCCGCCGTCCACCAGTCAGTTACCCTTCATTCGGCCTGTTCACCCATCGTTTTGAAAGCGTAATCCCATAACGGCGAAGAAACCCCGAAGCGTTTATCCGGCGATTTGTAATGGTGGCGCATGTGATGGCGCTTCAGCCATTTCCACACCCCTGCCCGCATGGGAAAATGATGAGTCGCATAATGGATCAGATCATACGCCAGGTATCCACTGATGAATCCCGAGAAAATCGGTCCAACCAGGAAGCGTACCTTCAGCAGCACGCCGACGACAAGGAAGAAAAGTCCGTAGAATACCAGCGCCAGCGGAATGCTGACCACCGGCGGCATGACCAGGCGGGTTTTGACCTGCGGCTGAGCGTGGTGAACGCCGTGAAAGAGAAAGAAGATCCTCTCCTGGCGCGGTCCGCGCGCCGGGAAATGAAACAGAAAGCGGTGCAGTACATATTCCGCCAGCGTCCATAAAAACAGGCCGAGCAGGAACATACCTGGAATTGCCCAGGCTGAGATGTCCGCGGGCTTGCGCAGGATGCCCAGGACGAGAGCAATCAAGGCGACCGGCGTCCAGATGGCCGCGACCACCGCAGGATGGATGTGGGTAAAGAATTCGAGAAAATTAGATTTAAACAGGCGAATCGGCACTTTATCGTGAATGATCTGATGAGATACCATGAAGCATCACCCTTCCTGACGGATATTGCTTAATTCGATAAAAACGATGCAATTGTTTAGTATTACGGATGCAGTGAGTATATCATACTCATCCAGGCTGACGTATAAAATTTGATATCATGAACGCTCGGTCAGAATATAATAGATATACCACCATCAGGATAAGCCGTTTTCTGGAAAGACCGCGGAGTGAACTGGATGAATTTACAGGCCAGACCGAACCGAAAACCGGTCAAACGGGAGAAAGCTGAGCAATACGTCTTGCTGTCGCTCATCAGCTTCGCTGCCACCATCCTGTTGACGCGCCTGTTTCTCGAATTGACCGGTTATCCGCAAATCGGTGGGGGCGAATTGCACATTGCCCACGTGTTATGGGGCGGCCTGTTTCTGTTCGTCGCCGTTTTCATCGTCCTTGTGTACGCAAACCAGTGGGCGGTCTTTCTTTCAGCAATCGCCGGCGGGATTGGCTTCGGCCTGTTCATCGATGAAATCGGCAAGTTCATCACCCAGAGCAACGATTATTTCTATCGGCCTGCCGCGCCGATCGTCTATGCGATTTTCATCGTCACCACAATGATTTATATGCGCGTGCGCAGCACAAGGAGAGCCTCTACCCGCGATGAGCTTTACCGCATCCTGCAAAACCTCACAGAAACACTGGATAACGACCTGGATGAAATCGAAAGGTCGTCGCTTCAGTCCGGGCTGGAAAGGGTCGTCCAGGAGGGGGATGATCCGGGCCAGATCGAGCTGGCGCGCTCGCTGCTCCAGTTCGCGCGCTCGGATAAAATCCCGATTGCACTCCAACGTACGTCATCGCTCAAGAATCGATTGGATAGAATCAACACTTTTCTTGAGTCTTTTTTCACCCGCACCCGCCTTCGCTGGGCGTTGATCCTTGGGCTTGGTTTTATCGGTGTTGTATCTGTGATCGACCTTTACAACCTTGGTATGATATCGATTAAAGTCATCACGCAAGCAGAGCTGCCCTATTTCTTGATAAAGGGGGAGACGCCATTCGCTCAAAATCCGAACTGGTTTACCGTGCGGCTGGCGGTGCAGGGCATCGTCGGATTCGTATCCCTTCTGGCTGCCATCTTTTACTTGGTCCGTAAAGAAGTCCAGGGAACAACGCTTGCGATCCTGGGATTGTCGACCGCGCTCATCTTCGTCAACATTATCGTCTTTTACCTCGACCAGTTTTCTACATCCATCGAGGCACTGTACGAGCTCTTGCTGCTGCTTGGGGTTCTGGCCTACCGGCGCAGGTTTCTATTAATCCGTCAGGACGAAACCAGCATCACCTGACAGCCGTGATCAGTCGAGCGGAAAGATCGTGTCATGATCGGTCTCAACGATCTCGGCTTTTACGCTCCCGGCGGTGATGCCAAGCAGCTCAGCCTGAAATGACCCGAAAAAATCCTCCGGGAAGCGCGCCGTGATGGCAACATCCGCCGCGAACTGTTCCCCCTCGATCGCCCCGCGGTGCTTTTTGACCAGCAGCTTGACCCGCTCATAGAGGGGATAACTGATCGAGAATCGAACCAAATGGGTGCAGATTTTTTCTGCCCGCGGCAGCACACTAAGCACAGCCCGTACCGCATCGCTGTAAGCGCGTACCAGGCCGCCGGTGCCCAGCTTGGTCCCGCCAAAGTAGCGGGTGACCACCAGGACAACGTCGCGCAGACCGCTGCCCTTCAGCACCGCCAGCGCGGGTCTGCCCGCCGTGCCGGACGGCTCGCCCGCGTCTGAGCAGTGCTCGATCAGACTGGGCTTCCTGCCGATCAAATATACCGGCACGTGATGGCTGGCGTCCGGGAATTCCGCGCGGATGCCTTCGATATATGCTCGCGCCTGCTCGACGCTGAACGCAGGCGCTGCTGATGCGATGAACCGGGATTTATGAACCTCGATTTCAGCGCGAGCTTCTTTTGCCGGGATCATATGCCGCTCAATCATGACTGCTCCAGGATGGAATGGTAGATGTAACCGGCGATCTCGTCCGCGCCGTTGGGGCAGGAGCGTTCCTGCCGGGTGCATGCCAACAGTTCCGGCAGGATCTTGATCCAGTTGCCGCTGGCGAAATCCTGGTAGCTCACTTCAATTCCGCCGAGCTGATTGCACACGAACCGCGCCAGCGGGCCGGTTTCACGGAAGTGGTCGCGCGGCGCAAAGGCGAAGGGGATTCCGGCGTAATAAGCCTCGGCGATCGTGCTGTAGCCGAGCTTGCCCATGACGGCGTCGCTGGCATAGACCAGGTCCGGATGGAAAAATGTGCTGTGATGCGGCAGCAGGGTGATGTTCCCCACCCTGACAACATCATCTGAGCCGCCCGGGATGACAAACTGAACGTTCGCGGGTGCGGCAGCCAGCGCATCCACCGCCGGGTAGGGCTGCTCAATCCCGCCCGCGGTGATCAGCACCAGCTTCACGTCCGCAGGCACGCCTAAGCGTTTGCGGGTGGACTCTCTTGAAATGCGCTGGCGGCGGGCGACCGGTCTGCTGACCAGGTCGCAGCGGAGTGGCTTGCAAATTGGCTCAGCCTGGATGTGATAATCAGCCGCGGCGAAGATGTGTTGCAATCGCTCTGCGGGAACGATAAAAGCTGGTTCTTGCGAAAAGTAGCCTTCGTAAATCCAATCCCAGGTGAAGTTCTCGACCAGTACCGAGGGAATTCCGGCTCTTTGCGCCGCCAGAATCCCCATCGGAGAGATGTCGCACAAAGCCAGCCGGCATTCAGCACGCTTGAATTCTTCAGCCAGCTGATCGGGCAGCCCCGTCGCCGATAGATACATTTTTTCCAGCTTCTCGAGGGTCTTAGGCGGGTCTTCTTCGAAGGGCGAACACTGGACAACGCCGACATCCACGGGAATCGCGTGATAGCTGAAGCCCCAGCCAAGCGATTCGGCGAAGAACCACTCCGGCGCCTCGCTATAGATATCAAAACGCAGGCGGTCGTTGTGTATCCGCATTCTTTCGAGAATCGCCGCCGCGCGCGCGGCGTGTCCAAATCCGTGCGCAGAAATAACTGCCGCGACATGAATGTATTGATACATCGGCTGATCCAGCACGACCCAATTTTACTTCATCCCGCAGGCAGTTGAACCTGCCTTTTTACGGCAGCTAACAATGATGCTGTGTATAATTCCATATATGAAAATCCGAAAATGGATCGCCCGTTTCCTGATCGCGGTGGTCGTTTTTTTCAACCTCCAGGCTGCGATTATCTTCCTGATCGATCCATCCACCTATGCGGGTGGCTTTGAGGTAAGCGGCGTCGCCGGAGACGCGCTGGTGCGCGGGATGGGGATTCTCTTCATCATGTGGAACGTGCCCTACCTGGTTGCGTTGATCGATCCCATGCGCCATCGCGTTTCGCTATACGAAGCGATCGCCATGCAGGCCATCGGCGTGGCGGGCGAATCCATCCTGCTGGCAAACCTGCCCGCCGGTCACGCCGCCTTGCGAATGACCACCTGGCGATTCATCGCCTTCGACGCAGGCGGCTTGTTTCTGCTGATTCTCGGCGCGTGTTTAACTATGCGAAATAAACCCCGGGATTCCTAATTCTTACCTCCCGGTGTTCCACGCGCATTGGATTAAACAGCCCTCAATCCAACTCCTCAGACTCAGCGTTAATGATCGGTAGACGTACGACCATTCGCCGGATCGGATCGAAATCCCGGCGCTTTAGCACCCGCAGGGCAACCACGCTCATATCATCTTCCGGGCGTCCGTTGTCCAGCCGCACCGCCTGACTCAGCAGCGAATCGGCAATCACATGCGCAGAGGGGTCCTGTTCATCCAGCACAGCCTCGAGGGTAGTGCAAATATCCAATCCTAATCCGTTATTCCGCGTACCTGCCATAGCGAGACCGTCAGTGTACATGACCACGGTCGTGCCGCGCCCGAGGGTAATTTCAGTGATCGCCGGACGGAATTTACGTGATTGTCCGATCGCCTCAGAAGCACCGCTCAAGCATTCCACCTGCCCTGCCTGGGCGACGAAGATCGGGGTGGGATTGTTCCGCGTCAGCACGATCGTCCCTGTCTGCAGATCGGCAGAGAGGATATTCAGATAGACAGCGTACTTTCCGTTTTTCTCGACGTACAGGAAATCCGATGCTGCCCGCGCTGCAGCGCCGTCACGCACGCCTTCGGCGATCAAGCCTAACACCTTGCGGACGACCATCGCGGAAATCATCTTGGCATCGTGCGTGGCCGACATCCCGTCGCACATCACCACTGATATTCCTCCCCCTGGCCTTTCAATCACCTCTAATGTATCCCCGCTCTCAATTGCCCCATATTTGTTCGTTTTTGCTATCGCGATCTGAATTTCCATGATCCCTATTATTCAACCAATTAACCAAATTTAATCACAATGAAATTATACCTTATGTCCATGCACTATCCAAATTTTATCATTATTAAATACAGTCTCCAAGGTCTCGACTGTAAAGCCGGCTTCCCGCATCCGGCTGAGATAATCGTCGGGACCAAACCGAGATTGGAATTCCAGGTTTGTAAGCTTATATAAGAAGCGCAAGACCAAATCCAGGATTGAAATACCGTCAGGCCGGACTCCCATCAGAAAAAGGACCTCACCCCCTTTACGCAGCACGCGCTGACACCCCTCCAGCACCCGCGCGTCGAAAATGTATTCAGCCGGAAATGTGGCAATGATGGCATCCATAGTCGCAGCCGCCAATGGCAGGTGTTCGCCCAGACCTCGCACCAAGCGCATATCCCCACGGGGCAGACGTCTGCGGGCGATCCGGCACATCTGTCGGCTCTCGTCGATGCCAAAACTGAGGATTCTCCGCAGGACCATTTCCTTCTGCAGATGCCCGGGACCAAAGCCCAATTCCAGCACGCGTCCGCCTTCTTGCAGATGAACATGCTTCAACGCTATTCTCGTCCAGCTCTTCCAACGCCCAAACGAGACCAACCAGGCGACCAGATCATAACTCCAGGCAAGCTGGTGGTAGAGCAGCCTGAACGATCCACGAAGCACCTTGGTTAATAATCTAGGGAGAAATCCTGCCATGGAATTGAAGAAGAGTCCTTTCACCCATCCCCGGATCCAATAAGTGAAGCAATGGGCATGCCTGCAGAATCCGGCATCCCTCTCTATATTATAAGGTTTTCGTGGATTTCTCTTTCAGAAGAATGTTGCGAAATTTGAAATTTTGTTCTATAATGGGTGGGATGGACGCGTTTGAAACTCTGAAATCTCTCTCCCGGTACGGTTCTTACGAAGAAGACCGCCTGGATAACGCCTGTACGCTTGCTGGCAGCCTGGAAGCGGAGACCGGCACATCCCATTACAGCCTGGAGCACATCCCCGAAATCACCCACGCCAAGAAATCCGGCGGAGAAATCCGCCTGCTGAAAACAGTTCTGACCAGCGCCTGCGAGCGGAACTGCAACTACTGCTGCTTCCGAGCCGGACGAGATTTTCGCCGCGCCACCCTCAAGCCGGATGAGTTAGCGCGCGTTTTTCACCAAATGCAGATCGCCGGCATTGCGGAGGGGTTGTTCCTCAGTTCAGGCGTCGCTGGCGGCGGGGCACGCACCCAGGATCGTCTAATCGACGCTGCTGAAATTCTTCGCAAGAAGTACCACTACCGCGGCTACCTGCACCTGAAAATCATGCCGGGAGCGGAGAAGGACCAGGTTCTCCGCGCCATGCAGCTGGCATCCCGCGTATCGGTCAATCTGGAGGCGCCCAATCCACAAAGGCTCGAAGCGCTCGCTCCGCGTAAAACCTTCATGGAAGAACTCCTGCAGCCGCTCCGTTGGGCCGAGGAGGTACGCACCTCGCTGCCCGCCTGGCAGGGTTTCCAGGGCCGCTGGCCCTCGCTGGCGACGCAGTTTGTCGTAGGCAGCGTCGGCGAGACCGACCTCGAATTGCTGCAAACATCTGAATTTTTGTTTACCAGTTTGAAACTCGGCAGGGTTTATTACTCCGCCTTCTCACCGGTGGAGGACACGCCATTCGAAAACCTGCCCCCTGAGAATCCCTTGCGCCAGTTGCGCCTGTATCAGGCGGGCTTTCTCCTGCGTGATTACGGCTACACTGTCGAAGAGATGGGCTTTCTCAGCAGCGGTCGCTTACCCCTGGATGTTGATCCCAAAGTTGCCTGGGCAAAGGCCAACCTGCTGTCGGCGCCGCTTGAAATCAACACAGCAGATCGCTTACAATTGCTGCGTGTTCCGGGCTTTGGCCCGAAAGGAGTCTCAGCGATCTTGCATACCCGCCGGATTAATCCGATAAAAACCCTCGGTGATTTACGCCGCTTAGGCATCCACCCGGAACCTGCGTTGGAATATATCTTGTTGAACGGCCGGCACCCGGCGCATCAGTACAGCCTGTTATGAACCGCCGAGAGATCCGGTCCCCTGCGCTGGTTGAGTTGGAGAGCAAAGCCATTCCATACCGCTTGTTTATCCACGCCGGGCCGATCACCTCACTCGAGCAGGCTGCAGCGGAGCGCGGTCAGGCGCCGAATCAGGTCGTGCGCTCGATCCTGTTCCGTCTAGCCAAGGACAGCTTCTGCATGGCTCTGGTCGCCGGGAGCAGCCAGATCGACTGGCGCGGTCTGCGCCGCTACCTCAACCAATCCCGCCTGACGATGGCAACACCCGAGGAAGTGCTGCGGGTGACAGGATATCTGCCGGGCGCCGTCAGCCCCTTTGGCCTGCCGGCGCCGCTGCCAGTCCTGGCCGATCCTAATGTTTTCGAGCCAGATGAGATTTCCCTTGGAAGCGGCGTGCGCGGCGCAGCAATCATCATAAAGCCGCAGCTGTTGATCGCCACGCTCAGCGACCTGAGCATTCAACCCCTGATCAAGTCCCAGGGATAATCCGTTGATCCGGATTACTCGCCGGTCAGCCTAACTCGGAGATTATTAGGTATAATACTCCATTATGTTGAACCTTTCACTCGAGGAGTAAAATGCCAAAAACCAAACCGAAATCATCGCTGAGGCCAATCCTGATGATAGGCGCAGGGTTTTTACTGATCCTCATCGTCCTCATCTGGCAGACGCTGGCCGGAAATCAAAACACAACTTCGCCTCAATCCCCCACGGCGCCAGTTCAAGCGCAAATCCCCTATCCCGAAGTCACACGCATCAGCCTTGCGGATGCGAAAGCGGCCTTCGATGCTGGCTCCGCGCTCTTTCTGGACGTGCGCAACGCTGATTCTTACAACTCAAGGCATGTGAGCGGCGCGCTCAATATCGAGCTGTCAGATTTGCCCTCACGATTGGCCGACCTGGATAAGTCGCGCCAAATCATCACTTACTGCACCTGACCAGCGGAAGAATCGAGCGCCCGTGCGGCGAAAATATTGTTGGACAACGGATTCGAGAACGTCGCGGCGATCCAGGGTGGTTTTGCGGCATGGGTTGGTGCGGGATATCCAACCGAGCCCTAACATCCACCCCAGAAACGAGCTGATCGGACGTGAACTTTGGTATAATAGTTAAATCTCAAAATCAGCCCTATGAATTGAAAATGGTATGGATTTCGGGGAAGAGACCAGAAACTTGGCACCGAAGGGGCAAAGTCGATTAGTTTTTCTCGACCGAATCTCTCAGGTAAAAGGACCCCGGTTCCTCCCGCCTCTGAAAAGTCAGCAATCACCTAAGGAGCAAGCCCATCACGTTTGGGGCGAATCTCACCGGTCAGTAACAGAGGGCACGCAGTAACTCAAATCCGTGTGCCCTTTTTGTTTTAGTCAACCATCATCAACCTGGAGGAAAAAATGGACGTCCCTGAACACCTCAAATACGCAAAAACCGATGAGTGGGTAAAAGTCGACGGTAATATCGCGACGATCGGCATTTCCGATTATGCGCAATCCCAGCTTTCGGATATCGTCTACTTTGAATTTAAAGTGGACGTCGGCGAGGAAGCCAGGAAGGATAAAACGATCGCAACCGTCGAGTCCGTCAAGGCAGCAGCCGATGTCAACGCGCCAGTTTCAGGCGTGGTTGTCGAATTGAATGAAAGCCTGAATGATTTGTTCGAAACCATCAACACCGATCCATTTGGCGCAGCCTGGATGGTTAAGCTTGAGTTGGCCGATCCTTCGGAGGTTGATCAGTTGATGGACGCTGCGGCCTACAAGAAATACTGCGAGGAGCGCGGACACTAATGTTCATACCCCACTCCCCCAAAGAAACGGAGGAGATGCTTCAGGCGGTTGGAGTCAAATCGCTCGAGGGATTATTCGAAGCGGTTCCAAAGACCTTCCGCTTTCCGAAGCTCAATCTTCCTCCAGGTTTGACCGAGATGGAGGTGGTCGAACACCTCCAGGAAATGGCCGACGCAAACGAATCGGTACGCGAATTGGCCTGCTTTCTTGGCGCCGGCGCCTACCACCATTACGTTCCGGCAGCGGTCGACAGCCTGCTGCGTCGCGGTGAATTCTACACCGCCTATACGCCTTACCAGCCGGAGATTTCTCAAGGCACGCTGCAGTCGATATTCGAATACCAGAGCCTGATCGTCGGCCTGACCGGTATGGACGTCAGCAACGCCTCTCATTACGATGGCGCGACCGCCGCTGCTGAAGCGGCAGTGATGGCTTATCATCACTTCCGTGGAAAGCGCACTCGCTTTATCCTGGCGCCCTCCGTCAACCCGCAATACCGCGAGGTCTTGCGCACTTACATGAACGGCTACGAAGGCCTGGAAGTTAGCGGAGATGAAGGCGCTCCCCTGCACTCGCTCGAAGAGCTGGAACCGTTAATCGACATGAACACCGCCATGGTATTGATCCAGTACCCCGATTTCTTCGGGCGGGTCAGCGATTTCAGCAATTTTGCAGCGAAAGTCCATCAAGCCGGCGCACTGCTGGCCGTATCAGCCAATCCCACCGCGCTGGCGCTGCTCAAATCCCCGGGCGCGATGGGCGCCGACATCGTCGTCGGAGAAGGACAGCCGCTGGGTATCCCGCTCTCTTTCGGCGGGCCATACCTCGGCTTTTTTGCGGTCAAAAAGGATTTCGTGCGCAAGATCGCCGGGCGTCTCGTCGGCGAAACGGTTGATGCGGAAGGCCGGCGCGGCTTTGTGCTGACCCTGACCGCTCGTGAACAGCACATCCGCCGCGAGAAGGCCACCTCGAATATCTGTACCAATCAGGGCTTGCTGGCGCTGGCAGCCACGATTTATGTGAGCCTGCTTGGCAAGAACGGCCTGCGCCAGGTTGCCGAATTGTGCTACCACAAGTCGCATTACGCCGCCGAGAGGATCGGCAGCATCCCTGGCTATGAGCTGGTTCACCAGGGCGGCTTCTTCCATGAATTTGTGGTCAAATGCCCGCAAAACGTGGAGGATATCAACGCTCACCTGCTCGATCACGGCATCCTAGGCGGCTACGACCTCGGTAGGGATTATCCCCAGCTAAAAGACCACATGCTCATCGCCGTCACTGAGATGAACAGCAAAGATGAGATCGATTACCTTTGCGAAACGCTGGAGGAGCTTTCCCATGATTGAGCCTACCATTTACGAACTGTCCTCCCCCGGGCGCATCGGAGTTCGCTTCCCCGAGCCGGATGTACCGCCGGCGGAATTGCCCGCCAGCCTGCTGCGCGAGGAACTGCCCCTGCCCGAGCTGGCTGAAATGGACGTCATCCGCCACTTCACCCGCCTCTCGCAGAAAAATTACTGCATCGACTACGGATTGTATCCTCTCGGCTCGTGCACGATGAAATACAATCCCAAAATCAATGAGGAAGCAGCGCGCATCCCCGGCTTCGCCTGGACGCACCCGCTGCAGCCGATAGAAACCGTGCAGGGCAACCTTGCACTGATGTACGAGCTCCAGGAATACATCAAGGAAATTGGCGGATTTGCCGCGGTCAGCCTGCAACCAGCAGCCGGCGCGCAAGGCGAATTCACCGGCGTAATGATCATCCGCGCCTACCATAAATCTCGCGGCGACGAAAAACGCACCAAGATGCTCATCCCGGATTCTGCGCACGGCACCAATCCTGCCACCTCTGCCATGAGCGGCTACGAGGTCGTCTCCCTGCCAACCGATTCGCGCGGCAATGTCGATCTGGCGGCGCTGCGCACCGTCGCCGATGATACCGTGGCCGGATTGATGCTGACCAATCCCAACACGCTCGGACTGTTCGACGAAAACGTGTGCGATGTGGCCGGCATCATCCACGAATGCGGCGGTCTGGTCTACGGCGACGGCGCCAACATGAACGCTCTGCTCGGCATCGCCAAACCCGGCGAGCTGGGCATCGACGTGATGCATTTCAACCTGCACAAAACCTTTTCCACGCCGCACGGCGGCGGCGGGCCTGGATCCGGTCCGGTCGGTGTTGGTGAGCAACTGGTTGATTTCCTGCCAGGACCCATTGTCACGGTCCTCGAAGAAGGCGACGATGAAGTCGCGCCACTGTTTGGCCTCAGCATGCCCAAAAAGACCATCGGACGGGTCAAGTCCTTCCATGGCCAGTTTGGCATGCTCGTTCGCGCGTACACCTATATCACCATGCACGGCCCGGACGGCCTGCGTAAGATCAGCGAGTATGCCGTGCTAAACGCCAATTACCTGCTCGCCCGACTGGGTGGGAAGTACCACCTTCCATACAAGCGCTTGTGCATGCATGAATTCGTCGTCGAAGGGGTCTGGCCGGATGCGCCTGACATCCACGCGCTGGACGTCGCAAAACGGTTGATGGATTACGATTTCCACCCCCCGACCAACTACTTCCCGTTGATCGTCCACGAAGCACTGATGATCGAGCCAACCGAAACCGAGAACAAACAAACTCTCGACAAGTTCGCCGAAGTGCTGGTCAAGATCGCCGAGGAAGCGCACACGCAACCCGAGCTGCTCAAGAACGCGCCGCACAACACTCCGGTCGGCCGTATGGATGAAGTCAAAGCCGCCAAAGAGCTGGTCCTCTGCTGCTGGCTGCCCGAAACACCCGCCTGATAGGTGCTGGCCTGACTTTGCATCCCTGTTCCACACTGTACGAAGGGATATTGAACATACAATGAGGATGAGGGCGGGCTTACCCCCGCCCTCGCTCACGTAATCAGCGGTCACAGACCATCAAATCAAGAATTTTCTTCTTTTCGCTATTGATTCGGCGGGTTGATTCAGATTCCAGGAGCAGTCTTGTCAAAAAAAGTTGAAATCCGCGATTTTTCCAATAGGCGTTATTTTCCAGGCACGCATGGCAATCCATTTGACGTCCTGCTGCACCGCTACAACCGCATCGAGGATCTCCCGGCACCCGTCTTTGCGCTGCTCCTGTTCGCGCTCGCCGTCCTGGCAACCTGGGGAAACTGGCCAAAATTCGCCATCTTGTTTGGCTTCTTTCTCGGCGATTGGCTCCTTCTCCACCTGCTGCCAGAATGCGGGATGTCCTACGGGCCGGCAAAGCCGCCAACGCTTGCTTTAGCTGCCCTGCGCAGCCTGGTTGGCTGGACGCCGCTAGCGGTCAACCTGCCGCTGCAATTTCTGGGAACGCTGCTGGTGATCTACGGATTCTGGATCGAGCCGCACCGCATCCGCCTGACCAGGCAGTCGCTGCGCACGCCAAAAATCAAGCCCGGGCAGGGAATCCGTTTGCTGCACATCGGCGACCTGCACCTGGAGCAGATCACCAGGCGCGAGCTCCAATTGCAGGAGATGATCACCAGCCTTAAGCCGGATGTAATCCTCTTCTCCGGCGATGTGCTCAGCCTTTCCAACCTGAGCGACTCAACCGCGCTGCAGCAGGCGCGCGAACTGCTTTCCAGTTGGAAAGCGCCTCACGGCGTCTATGCCGTCGCTGGCAGCCCGGCGGTTGACCTGCCCGAGCTCCTTCCGCAGATCTACACAGGCTTGCCCATTCGTTTTCTCGCCAACGAAAGCGCCGACCTCGACATACGCGGGAGTGAAATTCGCCTGATCGGGCTCAACTGCACGCACAAGCCCTTTATGGACGCAAACTATCTGCCCGATCCGTCTGCAAATGACGGAAAACTCCAAATCCTGCTCTACCACTCGCCCGATCTGGCGCCGCAGGCCGCCGGCGCCGGCATCGACCTGCAGCTCTCCGGACATACCCACGGCGGGCAGGTCCGTCTGCCGCTGTTCGGCGCCATCTTTACTGGCACGCTGCACGGCCGCAGGTACAATTCAGGTAGATACCATATCGGCGATATGATCCTCTACATCACACGTGGCCTTGGCATGGAAGGGGCTGGCGCTCCGCGGGTGCGCTTCCTGTCCCCGCCTGAACTCATCCTTTGGGAATTATCAGCGGCCTAAAAACTGGTCGGATAATCCATTTTTCGAGGAGCAAATTTATGTCCATTTTTGAGCCCAATACTTATGTCACTCTCGCCAGCGGCAAATTGCCGGTCGGAGGAGATGAATTCCTGCTCACCCCACTGCCCGCTTCCCCTGACGCACAACCCGGTGATGTGTTCATCAAAATTGGCGATTCCGTCCTGCGCTCGAGCGGCGAAGGTCAACCAGTGAAGATGCTGATTTCACTTGGCAAGCCTGAAAAAATCGTGGCGAACACCTTCCGGCGGGCTGGCTGGGAAGCGGCCAAGTGGCTGCTGCGTCACCACGCCTTGCGCGCGGCTTTGGATGTGCGCCAGTTTGCCGCATTCGAGATCCCGATGGCGCTGCAGGCATTCAGTGAAGGCCTGGTGTTGGGCAGTTACCGCTTCTTCCGCCATAGAAAACCCGAGGTCAACTACAAGGGTATCCAGGTGACTCTGCGCGGCGAGGATGCGCAGCTCGGGGAGTTGACCAAGCTGGCAGAGCGGGTAAATGTCATTATCCGGGCAGTCAACATGACCCGCGATTGGGCTAACGAGCCCGCCAATGTGATTAATCCGGTCAGCCTGGCTGAGCGAGCCACTGCTCTGGCTGAGCGGTGTGGGCTGAAATGCACCATTCTGGACGACAAACAACTGGCTGAGATGGGCGCCGGCGCGATCACCAGCGTCGGCAAGGGCAGCAGCACCCCATCACGCATGATCATCCTGGAGTACGCCGGCAGCGGTGAGGGACAGAACGAAAAACCGGTCGTCCTGGTCGGAAAAGCAATCACTTTCGATACGGGCGGATATTCCTTAAAAAGCGTCGAGGCGATTCGCACTATGAAATACGACAAGAGCGGCGGATTGGTCGTCATGGGCGTGCTCAAAGCCGCCGCCGAGTTAAAGCTGAAAACCCCGCTCGCAGGCATCATCTGTGCCGCCGAAAACATGATCTCGGGCGGCAGCTACCGCCCGGACGATATCATCACCAGTCTCTCGGGGAAGACGATTGAAATCATCTCAACCGACGCGGAGGGACGCCTGGTGCTGGCTGACGGCCTGACCTACGCCCAACGCAATTTCCAGCCGCGCAGCCTGATCGATATCGCCACGCTGACCGGCGGCATTGTCACTGCCCTGGGCAGATTCCGCGCCGGACTTTTTTCGAACGACGATTCCCTGGCGGAGCAGCTCTTCGCTGCTGGCGCCGCTTCACATGAGCGCCTGTGGCGCATGCCGCTCGACGATGATTACATGGTCAACATGAAGGGAGTATTCGCCGACCTGAAGAACTCCGGCGGTCGAGATGGCGCGCCGATCTACGGCGGACTGTTTCTCAAGCAGTTCATCGAGGATGGCACCTCATGGGCGCATCTGGACATCGCCGGCGTGGCGGATAACCGCATCGAGGAGTACTACATCCCGATCGGCGCCACCGGCTTCGGCGTGAGGCTGCTGCTGCAGTACCTGGAGAGCCTGGATAACCATTAGTTATACTCCGCGACGATGCCCGAGCCTGTCGAAGGGTCTTCGCGGAGCAGAACTGGGAGCGCGGACGTCCTGTCCGCCTGCAACTCAAGCAGAACCTTGATGTTGGACCGCGACGATCCCTGAGCCGGGAAGTGTCTTCGCGGAGCAGAACTGGGAGCGCGGACGTCCCGTCCGCCTGCAACTCAAGCAGAACCTTGATGTTGGACCGCGACGATCCCTGAGCCTGTCGAAGGGTCGTTACGGAGCATACCTGGGGGCTCGGAGGTCCCGTCCGCCTGTATTACCAGCAGCGTCTGGTTCACTAATCTTACTCCGAGACGATCCCTGAGCCTGTCGAAGGGTCTTCGCGGAGCAGAACTGGGAGCGCGGACGTCCCGTCCGCCTGCATTACCAGCAGCGCCTGGATCAAAAACCATACTCCGAGACGATCCCTGAGCCTGTCGAAGGGTCATCTCGGAATATATGTCAGGTTTCGGATGGCTGCCATGAACGTGCAGCCCTCTTTCCAATCCCATCCTCAATCCAGCCTACGGCAAATCAATCCTTTCCTTTACCCAGGGCAGTACCTTCTGCAGCGCTCCTTCTAACTTGCTGGCATCCCTGCCGCCCGCCTGCGCCAGGTTCGGTCTGCCGCCGCCCCCGCCGCCGACCACCTGGGCAACCGTTTTGACCAGCTCCCCCGCACTCCAACCTTTCTTAACCAGCTCGTCGCTGACCGCGGCGATGATCACCGGCTTGCCTTCCTGCACGCTGGCGAGCACAACCACGCCAAGCGGGTATTTCTGACGAAACCGGTCGCTCATCAGCCGCAGGCTGTCCGCGTCCGCATCGGTCAGTTGAGTCGCCAGAACGTGCACGCCACCGACCGCGACCGTGCCTGCCAGCGCGCTGTCGAACTCGGCGGTTACCAGCCGCTGTCGCAACCTTTGATTTTCCTTCTCGCTCGCCGCCAGGTCACCGAGCACTTTTTCGGCTTTTTCGGGCACTTCATCCACGGCAGATTCCAGCAGCCCGGCAACCTGTTTCAGCGTCTTGAAGCGGCGCTGGATGAGCGCGTACGCCTCTCTACCAGTCACCGCTTCAATACGGCGTACGCCCGCTGCCGCGCTGCTTTCGCTGACAATCACAAACACACCGATATCACTGGTCGTGTCGACGTGCGTCCCGCCGCACAGCTCGTAGGAAAACGGCTCGTCTCCGCCGATGGTGATCGTACGCACAGTCTCAGCATACTTCTCGCCGAACAGCGCCATCGCGCCTTCTTCGATGGCCTGGGACAATTTTTTAAATTTGATATTCAGACGGTGATCGGCATATACCGCGCGGTTGACGCCCGCCTCGATCCGCTCGATCTGCTCCTGGGTAAGCGCTTCGGGATGGGTAAAATCAAAGCGCAAATGATCCGGCGCCACCAGCGAGCCTGCCTGGCGAGCGTGCTTGCCGAGAACCGCGTGCAGCTCAGCGTGCAGTAAATGGGTGGCGGTGTGATTGCGCATAATATCCCGCCGGCGCTGCGCATCCACAGCGGCGATCGCCAGGTCGCCGACGACCGGCTCGCCGCGTAGCACCTCGCCGACGTGCACGATAATACCTGCCGCCGGTTTGCGCGTGTCATCCACGCGGATCTCCCAGCGCGGCTCCTGGACTGAAACGATTGTGCCTGTATCCGAGATTTGTCCGCCGGATTCTACGTAAAAGCAGGTCTGCGGCAGGATCACCTCAACCACGTCTCCAGGGATGGCGCGCTGGACCGCCTCGCCGTCGCAGATCAACCCGGCGACCTGCGCCTCGACCTCGATTGCGCTGTACGGGTCATATTCCACACCGATCTCATCCGCCAACCCCGCGGAACGCATTTCCTCCAGGATTTTCCGATAGGCGCCAAGGTTTTCGCTTCCCTGTGGACCAAAAGCCTTGCCAGCTCCTGAGGCAATTCTATGATTTTCCATTGCCATTAAAAAGCCAGGTTGGTCTACTTCCATGCCCTGTTCCCTGGCAATATCGCTGGTTAATTCTACTGAAAGTCCATGGGTTGCATATAACTCAAACGCCTTATCTCCACTTAGAATATTTCCACCAAACGAACGAACTTCCTGAAGTAGCTCATCTAGTCGAGCATATCCCTGCTCAACTGTACTTTGGAACCTCTTTTCTTCCCGGGTAATTGAATCCAGGATGGCAGTCCGGTTACGCGCCAGTTCCGAAAAATGACTGCCATAGTCTCTAATAACCACATCCGCTATCTGCGCCAGGAAGGGCTCGTTCAGCCCGATCTTGCTGCCAAAGCGGGCGGCGCGCCGGATAATCATCCGGCAGATGTAATTGCGCCCGGTGTTGCCCGGCACCACCCCGTCAGCGATCAGAAACGCAGCAGCACGGGCGTGATCGGCGATGACCCGGTAGGGAGTAAAATTCGCTTCGCGCTCAGTGTCACTCTGACCGGTCAACTCCTGCACCCTGTTTAATAGCGGCATGAACAGATCGGTGCGGTAATTGGAGTAGACGCCCTGCAACACTGACGTGATCCGGTCGAGCCCCATGCCGGTATCGACGTGGCAGGCGGGCAGCGGCTCGAGTTTGGACGGGCCGAGGCGGTTGTATTGGATGAAAACCAGGTTCCACAGCTCGACGAATCGGCTGCAGTCGCCGTTCACCTGACAAACGTGCCCGGTCACGCCTTGTTTATTACAAAACTCGGCGCCGAGGTCGATGCTGATCTCACTGCACGGTCCGCACGGCCCGGTCTCCGCCATCTCCCAGAAGTTATCCATGCGCCCGAAGAAAAGCACTCGGCTGGCATCCATTCCTGGCTGCCGGCGCCAGTTTTCCGCGGCTTCCTCGTCCGTCGGGATTTCGCCTTTCTCATCCTTGAAGCAGGTCGCATACAGACGTTCTTTCGGCAATCCCCAAACATCCGTCAGCAATTCCCAGGCCCATTCGATCGCTTCTTTTTTGTAGTAATCGCCAAACGACCAGTTACCCAGCATCTCAAAGAAGGTATGGTGGGTATCATCACGGCCGACGTCCTCCAAATCGTTGTGTTTCCCGGCGACGCGCATGCATTTTTGCGAATTGACCGCCCGGGTGTACGGGCGCTGGTCGGTGCCAAGGAAGACGTCCTTGAATTGCACCATGCCCGCGTTGGTGAACAAAAGGGTTTGATCGCCGCCGGGCACTAGCGAAGATGAGGGCACGAAGGTGTGTCCTCGGGCAGTGAAGAAATCGATAAATTGCTGGCGGACAGCCGCGCCATTAATTCGCGAATCCATGTTCGCTCCTTAGTTTTCGTGTAGTAGGTCATCATTATAAGCCAGGAGAGAGCAGGAATCAATAAACATGGCTTCTTTACCCTGTTTAAATGCAGTAGAGCCGCCGGCAGGCGGCTCTCTGCATCAGAGACAGGGAGGGAGGCTCCTGGATGCTATCTTGAGACTGCCATCTTCATCAATTTTCCATCCCGGTTAACCGTAACCCGCGCGTAACGCAGGTGGGTTTTGTCTGCTATCTGTACTTTGCGGGTGAAGATCACAACCGTGCGGTCAGTGTAATGCTTTTGACCGGTCTGTTTACCAAACATAATCCGCGGAGCGCGGTGATTCTTCTCATCCATTTCCAGGTGCTGCGGTTTCATCTGTACTTCGAGGCGGTCCAGCCCGGGAAGGTACGGCTCGACAGCCTGTTTTGCCTGCAGCAGAATTTTATCCGAGATGCTGCTGCCGTTCGTCGGTTCCGAGCGGTCATCCGAGACCGTTTTGACCGCCATGCGCTGCTGATCCCGCACCAGTCGTTTGGGATTGACCTGGATGCCGTCATGGTAGACGAGCGGATCGCCGTAGAGGACAAAGGAAATCAAGGTTTTCTGATCTTCGCCGTCGAGGAAACCCTGACGTTTGTTCATTTCGCGCGCCAGTTCAATTTTCGCCTTCGCCAGCGCTTCTCCGACTGAAAATCCTTCCTTCAACGCCGACCAGAAGAGAAAACCGAGTAAATCAGCGCCAACCAGCGGTGTGGTCACTGAACCATATGAAATACAGGTCGAGCCTACAACTGCCATCGCGCCAATCGACATAAACCGCAGCGCGATCGACTCCTTTTCAGATTTTTCCGAGATAAAGCCGCCGTAGCAGGCTTCGGTGAAGATCACTTTTGGCGAGTTGCCATTCTTTGGCAGGTCCTTAATTGTCAGAGCGACCGGGTATTCCGGGCCTTCCTCGACTTCAAAAGGATCGCGCTGCCCGTACCACTCGGCTGTATCTGCCAGGCCGTGCAGGTTGTAATAGCTCAATGGTGTTTGAGTCAATTTGGCCGGATTGAAGCTCCCGCTGCTGGTGGGAGGCGAAACCAGCAGCGAGCGCCCTTCGCCAACCGGGCGATAGGCTGCCAGCGAGGAACGCCGCCATACAGAAGCCGAATATCCGAAACTGGTCACTTTATGGTTGCTGTTGCGCAGAATTGAGAGGAAATTCAAGAAAGTAACAAACCTGCGCAGGCGCTGAATCGTCTTGGGTTTCTGTGCTGCCTGAGAGTGATACTTGACCGACTGGCGGATTTGCTGCAAGAGCAGACCGGCATCAGTACCGCTTTCTCCGGGCAGACGGCCGACCGGCCATTCAGGGATGTAATAATTCGAATCCAATGTGGCGTAGGGATTGTCCGAGAGAACTTCATCGTCGACGTCATCAGTTGGATTCGGCAGGCGGTGGTACGGCACAACTGCCGCCCCGCCGACGATCAACAGCGCACCGATTCGTCCGCCCTTCTTAGCCAGCGCCTCATCCAGGTCCTTCAAAGCCAGTTTCAGCTTCCAGGGATCGGTGCCCGCGACCGTCGCCATGCCCAGCTTGCCGGTCGTTTCGATATCATCAGGGTAAAAGACCATCGAGCCCCAGCCTGAGCGCAGGCGAATCGTCTCAGCCAGCTTCTGCAGCTCCTGATCGATCACCGCCAGCGATTGCTCGCCGAACTGGCTGCGCAGCCCGGTTTTTGTCGAAAACACAACGTAAATCGGAAAACGCCCGTCTGTTTTGGATAATCCTGGTGTTTTCATTCGCTTTGCAAGCTTTTCGAAATCGTACTCGGCTTCTTTCAACCAGGTCGTGTCTTCATCTTCTTGGCTGACAGGATTTTCCTTCTCTGTATTTACCTTTTGCTGTAATTGATCGTCTATTACAGAATGACTACGCGCAGTTTGCGATCCTTTATCCTGCTCGCGCACGGCCCCGTCACCTTCCCCTGCGGGTGCGCCGCCCAGCGACGAGGCTGCCAGCCGGTTCCAGCCCAGCAGAGCAGCAACGCTGGCCGGCACTGCGACATTCAGGCTGGTTTCCAGCTGATCAGGCCAGAGCGGCCGGTACGGGTGCTGTTTCCCCAGCCAGCGCGTACTGACCTGCCCGGCGGCGTCGACGGCGACACACTGGTGCAGCAGGTTTACTGCGGCGGCTTCATCGCCGGCATTCAGCCTGGCTTCAGCCAGAGCGAGCTTGAACAGCACAGCTTCAGGCCAGCGACTCTGGTACATCTCACTAAATTTTGTCAGCGAGGTCTCATCCTTCTTCGCGCGAAGGACTTCCAGGTGGGTCACGCCGGTCAACACGTGCTCCTGGTCCAGAGCCATAGCCTGGAAGACCATGGTTTCGGCCTTGTCCAGATTGCCCTCAACCAGCGCTTTTCGAGCGTTACGTAAGATTGTGCTCCAGCCAGGCATACCTACCGAAGGATCCACCCGCTGACCCAGGATATAAACACTGATCAGTGCCCGCCTGTATTCCTCCGGCTGAGATTCACCGTAAGCCAATGCCAGCGCCTTTTGCGAAACGATGTCCTCCGGATCGACCCGGCAGATTCGCTCGTAGACCTGGATGCCCTGTCCAATTTTCCCTTCGGCGGTGAACACTCTGGCCAGCATCGCGTTGGCCGCCAGGTCGCCAGGATAGACCGTCAGCCAACTGAGCACAATCTGGCGTGCAAAGCGATATTCCTTGCTCTCCATGGCTGCATTGAAAATCAAGTTGAGGGTATCGCGGGAGAGCGACCGTGGGAAGTTGATGATTGAGTGCCCGGTTCTGCTCATTGACATGTATTCGCCTCCTGACAGGATTGGACAAGATTCAATGCAACTATCGCGCCTAACTGGCGGCGAATATTGACGTCATTCGGGGCCAACTGTGCCGCGCGGCGCATCATACTCTCGGCGCCCGGGTAATCCTTGCCATCGCGCAGCACAAGCGCGCACTGGTAGAACGGCCGGTAATCCTCCGGCGCTAATTTCGTTGCCTGTTGGTAGGTCTTCAGCGCCTGAGCGTATTCCCGTCGGTCTGCATAGATCTCGCCAAGCTCAAGATAAGTCTCGACATTTTCTGGATCCAGCCGCGCCGCCTCGCTCATGTGATGGAGCGACTTATCCAGCTGTCCGGTTTGTTTGTAAATATTGCCCAGCAAGCGCTGCATGTCGATCCGGGCAGCGTTCAGTCGCAGGGCGTGGAGAGCAGCCAATTCCGCCTGCTCCATGTTGCCCGTCTCGGCGCAAGCCCTGGCCTGCATGGCAAGCAGCGATTCATCTTCAGGATGATCCTGCAGCAGCGGCTGCAGCGCCTTGAGCGCATTTCCGGCGCCTTGCAGCTTGTAGATCAGGCTGATTTTTTCGGTCTGCAGTGCGATTGCGTCTGGCATTTCCTCAACCGCTTTACTGATCTCCGCCAGCGCCTCCTGGTCCTTCCCCTTGCTGGAAAGGATTTTACTGGCAAGCAACCGCGCACGGACGTTCTTCGGGTCGAGTTTCAAAGCATCGCGCAGCATGGTGAGCGCTTTACTTTCGCTCCCCAACGCCAGCGAGATTTCACCACAGAGAACTTTAGCGGCACTCGAATTTGGATCAAGCCTGACTGAGGTTTCCGATGAGTTCAACGCGTCGCTCTGTCTACCAGACGCAAATTGGGCCTCAGCCAGATTCAACCAAATCTCGGCGTTCTGAGGATCTTGCCCGGTCGCTTTAGAAAAGACTTCCACTGCTTCCTCAACGCGCCCTACCCGCAGATATGCCTTACCCAATTTATTGGCAATCTCCAGCGAATCCGGATTGAAGATCAGCGCCTGCTCGTAATGCGTACAGGCATCCTGGAATTGACGACAACCATCAGCAAGCTCACCGGCCCATTTCTGCCATGCGCCTTCGCCCGGCCAGTAGTACAATGCGGTCTTCAGGCTGTCCAATGCGTTGGCGAAGTCGCCGTTCCGCTCGAAAGCCCTGGCGGCGGCGGCGTGCAATATCGGATCCTTTGGATCGTGAGCGAGCGCAGATTGGACTTTTTCAAGTGCATATGCGGTTGAATTGGGCAAATCCAGCAGCGAGAGCTGGAAATTCACCTGGGGATCCTGGCTGCACTGCTCGCCGAGCTGTCGGGCGCTGTCGGCGTTGCCGAGCCGAGACAGCGCCTGCACCAGAACAGCGTTGTCTTCCAGATTCTTCTGCCCGGCCAGCGCGCGGATGCTCCCGGTGGTCGGATGAAAGACCACCTCTCCGCGCGCGCGCCAGCGGTCGATTTCTGCTGAGTTGCTGAATTTCTTGGCATCGGCGAGCAGCTGGCTGAATTTTCCGAAGGTGCTTTCCGCCAGTGCATAATCCGGCGCAGTGTGCACGGTGACTTTCAGATTTCCGACGGCCAACTGCCATTCGGCAGCCCGCGCCAACGCAGCGGCGTAGCGCAGCAATCCCTGCGGCTCGTTCGGGTTGGCGTTGACGTACTTCTCGTGCAATTCAAGCCCGTCCTTCCAAAGGCGCAGGTCGATTGCCGCTGCGGCAAGCGGGCCGTGAAGGTCATGTTGTCCGGCATCGGTTGCCAAGACCCCATGCAACTCCTCATAACTATCATTTGCGGACTGGTATTCTCCCGCTTGTGCAAGCAAGCGAATTTCAATTGCCCGCAGGCGCGGATGATTCTCTGCCAGCCCAAGTCCCTCTTCGATCCATTTCGCGGCGGCTGGGCATTCCGCCCGCTCGAGCGCCAGTTCCGCCCGCAGGCTGTATAGATATCCAAGCCAGTACATTGAGGTTTTATCGCCAACGACTTCTTTCGCTTCAACAGGTTCGCTTGGTTCGGGCAGCGAGGCGAGCTTTTCTGCGCGGTCGTACTGCAGTTGTCGCATCGCCAACTCTACCGCCAAACAGCGCACTTCGATGTGCTGTGGGCTTTCTTCCAGGGCTTTCTCGGCATGATAAAGCGCCGACGCGTAATTTTCCACCTTTTGCAGCAGCCGCGCGAAGCGGCTATGAATATCGGCCAGATCCCATGATCCTGCCTGCCGATCGGCGCTGCCTTGATCGGCTTCAGCCCGCTTGTCGATTGATCCGCGTTCTTCGCCGCTCGACCTCGCGCCAATCAAGCGTAATACATGCTCAAGTGAAGCAATCGCTGCCTGTGGTCGGCTGGAGCGATCCTGCACTTCACTCAGGAAGAGATAGTAATCCACTCGTCCCGGATTCTCACGGATGGCTTTTTGGATCGTTTCCAGAGCTTTATCCAGCTCGCCAGCTTTAGCGTACAGCGCTGCCAACTCGCTTTGGAAACTCACGCCGCCTTCCTGCTGCATTTCGACCGCGCGCTCCATGCTGGCAAGCGCTTGGGGATGATCGCCCATGCGCATGTAGGCGTGGGCGATCTTGCGCAGATCTTCTGCTTTGACTTTTTCCAGCGCCTGCGCCTGCCCCAGGGTTTGACGGGCTTCCTCAAGCTCGCCTTGTTTGAGGAGAGCATCCGCAAGCATGATGCTCAGATCTACACGGTCTGGGGCGATCTGGCGCGCAAGGCGATACGCGTCTACGGCTTCGCCATCCACACCAATCGTCCCCATGAAATCTGCAAACCAGACTAGATTACCGATCTCATCCGGAGCCAGCGACAAGGCCGCCCTCGCGCTGGTCTGCGCAGATTCGCACAGATTGGCCTGGCGGTAAGCCAGAGCAAGGCAGCGCTGCAGGCTGATTGATTCGGGATTGGCAGCAACAGCGTTTTGCAGCGATGCAAGGGCTGTCTCAATCTGCTGAAGCGCCAGGGCCGTCCTGCCTAAACCAGCCTGAACCCGCCAGTTCCACTCCGGCTGGGATGCTTCAGGCAGTTCGACGATTTGCTTGAAGGCAGCGTAAGCGGCTTCATTTTCGCCGCGCAATGAGAGTACTTCGGCCTGCAGCAGGCGGGCTTCGAACGACTCCGGGGCGATGCTGACTGCCTTCTGGATCATTTTATTGGCTTTGATCAGCGTGTTGGCATCAGGTTCGGTATTTTCTATGGTTGTGTAGTGCTCAAATTCGCCTATGAGGGTCTTGGCGTAAAAGATAAACCAGGTTGGATCGGCTTCATCGGACTGCATGGCGATTTCCAGGATGCTTAATCCGCGGTCCATTTCTTTCCGGCCGAGCAATATCTTCGCATGCAGATAAGCCAAACCTGCGTGCGCTGGCCAGGTTTCGCGCGTTTTTTCGATCACTGCCATTGCGTCAGATTCGTGCCCGAGTTTGAGGAGCGTTTCTGCCAGCGCAAGCCCCACCCGATCTGATTCCGGGGCCAGCCTGGCCGATTGCCGCAGGTAAGGCAGCGCTTCGGAATTCAAACCGGCTTCCAGGCAGGCCTGGCCCACCGCGAAATGCAGTTCGGCAGAGTCCGGCGCAGTGATGATCGCCGCGCGCAGGGTTTCCAGCGCACGTTGCGGTTCGCCGCTTCTCTTATAGGCTTCGGCCAATTGGATCCAGGGCAGCGGATTTTCGGGAATGAGCAAGGTGGCTTTATTCAGGTTTGCCAGGCCTTCCTCGAGATCCTCTTCAGCCAGGCAAGCCATGCCGAGATAACTGTACGCCATGCCCTGATCCTGATCCATCTCCAGGACTTTTCCGCAAGTCTCGCGCACATCGGCGTAATTGGCTGCGCCGAAAGCACAGCGCGCCAGCGACAGGTGATCATCAATGGCTGGCAATGGCACAAGATCCAGAACACGCCTGCGCATATCAACTGCCTGCGGCCACTCCTTGCGATCTTCATAGACCGCAGCCAGCTTGCGCAGCGTTTCGGGATTGCCGGGATCAATAAGAGCGACCTGATAAAGCAAATTGACCGCTTTCTCGTCCTCGCCAATGCGGTGGCAGAGCTCGCTCACCCAGACCATCAGCCCGCGGTCTTCCGGCCGCACGGTCATAAATTTTTCCCCGGCCGCAATCGCATCGGAATACAAGCCGAGCTCGGCTAATTGATTCAGCAATCCGTAAGGATTGAATTCATAGATAAACTGGCCGGAGAGCAACGATGGATCATCTTCCACCTGCTTCAACCAGGCATGCAAGGCAACATAAGCGACCTCCTGCGCCTGCCGGCGTGATCCGCTCTGGGCTAGCTGTCTGGCCTGTTCCATCTTGGCAAGCAGCGGCGTCGTGGCAAAATTTGGATCGGATAGCGAGAACGGGGCGGATTTTTGTTCAAACGCGAACAGCGATTCGGCCGCCAGCCTCTCTTCAACCGGAAATTGCTTGAGCATGCGGGCGCACTCGTCAGTAATCGCATCCACGCCGTTGGCGCTGCCTTCGGTAAGGGAAACCATCTGTATGGTAGATCCAACCAGCCAGTGCTGCAGCAGGCTGCGCACTTTTTCAAGGTGCAGCCCGGCCTGCAGCGGGTGCCCGGCAAACTGATGCAGGGCTGCAGCATGTTGATGATTAAGGATATTGCTGGACAGGTCGGTCCAATCTGCCCGCTCCAGCCTGATTTCTTCCCTGCCGATTTCCAGCAGGCTGCCCTTCTCAGTGAGGATATCTTCTGCCAGGCTGCCCGCCAGGCTGGATTGCCCCATTCGCTTGAGGTATCGCAGCCATTCCACCTGATGCTCCAGGCTGATCTTGTTCATCGCCTCGCGGAACAGGCTAACGCGGTTTTCCGCCTCCAGTGGATTACTCAGCAGGATGTGGCTGATCCATTCCATTGCCGGATGGAGCTGGTTTTGAGGCAGCAGCGCCGTCAGCAAATCCTTCTCATCCGGAATGATGGTAAACAGGCAAGCCAGCGGCGTTCTCCATACCTCGAAAAGCTGCTGGCTGCCCTTGGTTTTCATGGAAATAAGCGCGTCATAGATGCCGCGCCAGGACTGCAGTTTGCGCCGCCGCTCACGCAGCGCAAGCGCCAGCAAGCCGGCGTCGGTCAGCTTTTCAACCGCAGTTCCAGTCTTGATTGTCGCTTCGAGCAGTTCGATGGCCTGCTTGCGCAGCGAACCCTCTATACCGGGAATGTGATCGCAGGCCAGTTCGGATAACCGGACTCTGTCTCCCAGCGGTTTGAGGGCAAGGCTGGCGGGCGTCCATGCGGATATATTGGAGCAGTCGTCGGAAAAAATGGAGCGGACGTAGCCGGGCTGTTGCAGTGCTGACCAGACCAGCAGGTCTTGCTTCAACGCCGTCAGGACGATCGGCGCATCTGTCGGTGATAACGCGCGCTCGATTTCGGTAAGAAAGAGAGCAGGTTGCATTGGAGCTCCTGTATGGGTAACAAAACCTCGTTGGACGGAATCGGTCGATCAGATCAGGGGTGAACCTGCAAAACCAGCCCGTATGCAGCCGCCATCAACAGCAAGCCGATGACGATCAGGAATACCCCTACACCCGCGGCTGTACGGACAAGCTGGTTTAGCGATTCGACCAGCGTGGACGCGTTACCCACCAGGCCTGCAACCTCTTCTGCGATCCCCTTCTGCGCCAGGCGGGCGGTCTGCTCGGCGATCTCTTTGACACCTCCGCCAAGCACCCTTGTGATCAATATGATCACCCCGATGACAAGCAGGATTATCCCCAATCCGAGGGCAACCTCCGCCATTGTCATCAGCAATTCGGTCTTTGTTATGTTGAGAAGCATCATCCCTGACCTCCTGTTGGTCTCTGTCAACAGGGGATGATGCAAGGAGTATGCCAGTCCGATTCTCTAGCTCAGGCGCTGCGCGTGATTTCCGCGGGTAAGTCGTGCAATTCGATCATGCCCTGGTCGCAGAACAACATAGCGCGCTCGATGGCATGGGATAATTCGCGGATGTTCCCGGGCCAATCGTAGCGGAACAATGCCTCCATCGCGCGCGGAGAGATGTCCTCGATATTCATGCCCATCTTGATGTTGTTTTCACGGATGAAGAATCCCACCAGCTCGGGGATATCGTTTTTTCGTTCGCGCAGAGGCGGGACGTGCAGATCGACCACTTTCAGGCGGTAATACAGATCCTGGCGGAACTCGCCCTCCTTGATCATCTCTGTCAGGTTGCGATTTGAAGCGGCGATGACCTGGACGTCGACATGGATCAAATTCGTTCCGCCCACCCGGCGGAAGGCATGCTCCTCGATCGCGCGCAGCAGCTTCGCCTGGATGTCGAGCGGCATCGATGAAATCTCGTCAAGGAACAGGATGCCGCCATCTGCCACCTCCATCAGGCCGTGTTTTCTCCGGTCAGCGCCAGTAAATGCCCCGGCCTCGTACCCGAACAGTTCGGATTCGAGCACGGTCGTCTGGATGGCGCCGCAATTGATCGCGATATAGGGCTTGTTCACCCTCGGACCAGATTTATGGATGAGTTGGGCCAGGATATCCTTGCCGGCGCCAGTTTCTCCGGTGATCAGCACCGAAACCTGCACCTGAGCCGCTCTTTGTGCCTTGTTGAACACATCTTCCATCACCGGACTTGTACCGCGGACGAAATTCAGGCTCTGCTGTTGGCTCTGACGAAAATGGGCCAGCTCGCGGCGCATCTGTACGATCTCGCAAGCGCGGTTTATCGAGATTTCCAGCTGGGAAAGCGACAACGGCTTTGCCAGAAAGTCGTGAGCACCGTTCTTCATCGCATCGACTGCCATCTCGATATCTCCAAAGGCAGTGATGATGATCACCGGGGGACGAACAGGCAGGTTGGCGGCCTCGTAGAGCAGAGACGGCCCGTAACCGTCGGGCAGGGACACATCCAGCACGACGACGTCGCCAGCGCCGCGGTTGAGATAATTCCGCGCCTCAGCGAGTGTGGCTGCCCCGATTACCTCATACTCGAGCGAGGTCAGGTATTCCATGATGTTCCGGCGTGCATTTTCTTCGTCGTCGACAACTAATATGGTCATTGACATGGCGGTTCGTCCTCGCAGGCAGGCAGATATACGTGAAAAACAGTCCCACCGGGGAAGGAGCTAAGCTGAATATTCCCGCGGTGAGCGGTCACTATTCGTTTGGTGATCGGCAATCCCAATCCGGTGCCGGTGGCTTTGGTAGTGACAAAGGGCTCGAAAATCCTGCCCCGAATTTCCTCCGGGATACCCGGACCGTTATCTGAAACAGTGACGATAACCTGCGGCATATTGGTGATCAACGCGGAAGTTTCTGCCCGCACCGAAAGCGTCCCTCCAGTCGAGCTCATCGCGTCGATAGCATTCGAAATGAGGTTGGTGAAGACCTGCTCAAGCGCGCGCCAGTCGCCTTTAACCTTTGGCAGGTCTTCAGGAACTTGCACCACCTGCGTAATCTGCATCCGGCTCATCTTCGGGCGCCAGCGCTCGATGATGCGCAGAAGGAGTTCTCCCAGGCTGACCGGCTCCTGCAGCGGATCGTATGGTTTGGCAAAGTTCTTCAACGCTTCCATTTGATGTTGCAAGCGCGTAACGTCGTTTTCCATACGGCTGATGATTTCCATGTGCGGGCTGTCGTCTTCCAGTTTTGTCGAAAGCAACTGCAAACCGGTCGAAATCGAGTTGATCGGATTGAGAACCTCGTGCGCGAAGACGCCCATGAACTCGCCGAGCAGGGCACGTTGCTCGAGCTGGTGGGTCTGGCTGCGGATTCGCTCGCTCTCGCTTACGTCCCGCACAAAGAAATTAATCGCCGTGACTTCGCCATTCTCCAGGATCGGGATGATCTTAATTATTGTGGCAAACGCCCTTCCGTCGCGGTGATGTAATGTGACTGTTTCCAGGTTTGGCGATGAAACCCCTTTGGTTGCGGAGGTCAGAATTGGCAGCAGTCTGTCAGGGGTGATCAGTATATTTTCAACCGGCTGACCTACGACCTCGCTCTTGGTATAGCCAAGCAACAACTCGGCGGATGGATTAATATCCTCGATCGTCAGATCGGGATCGAGCACTATGATGCCCTCGAAAATGTACTCATAAATCGCGCTTTGGATTGCCTGATAGCGCTGCTGGGCGGCGATCTCGGCCTCGAAATTCTGCCGGGAAATGGTGTGTTCAAACGCCAGGCTAATCGAGGTGCTGAGCAAATCCATGGTCTGCAGCAGCATCGGCGGCGGCTGATCATCGTGGCCGCCAATTACAATCAGCCCGGTCAGGGCATTCTCCTCCCCAATCGGAGTGGAGGCAATGAACGAGAGGTCGGCGATACGCGCGGCCCGGTGCAGTTCGGTCACCATGCGTTTGCCGCGCATCCAGAGCTGCGGTGTGGAAAGCCGGCTCAGGTCGGTGGACGGCAGCTGATCCGGGAAGAAGGCGGTATTCGCACGGCTGAGCCGTTTTTTTAATTCGGGGAATTCGCTGTCAGCCTGATAAATACAGACCAGATCAGTGTTGAACAAATTACAGGAGATATCGACCACTTTCTCGATGGTCGAACCAAGGTCGCCCTCACGGATCTGCCCGATCATCCATTTGACCGCTTCGAGCAGTGAATCCTGGTATTGGCGCGTCGAGCGCAGATATTCCGAGTGCGGCACGATCTTGAACAGATACCATTGCGTTCCATTCTCAATTGGATTGGCGCGCACCACCACTGCCAGCGCGGAACGCTTGCGCAGTTTCAACATCAACTGCTGCTCTTCACCGGAAAACAGGGCCTCCCTGTCAACCGTTTCGAAGAGATCATCCAGCGAGGCATTTACAATCTCGCGCAGCGAATAAGCCGTTAGAATCAAAAACTGGCTGTTGGCGTGCAACAGTCGATTGCGCGGAATATCGAAAACCACGCCAGGTTCAGGAACGTGATCGAGCAGCGCCTGAATTATCCCAACCGTGTCGACCTTGTTGGACTTTCCACCCCATAACGATTGGATCGGATTTTTGATTACATCTCTCATAATCCTAGGCGGACTGAGTCACCTTTCGCAGATGAGCTGGCAGGATACCCTCCATCGAACGATATTTGGCCACAGTTCGCCGAGCGACGTCATAACCCTGTTTGGAAAGCAATTTGGCAAGCTCAGCGTCGCTCAATGGATCCTTTTCTTGAGCAATGAGATCGCGTAAGGCTGTGCGCACGTTCAAACTGCGGTCAAAAAACGAGGAAAGAGGGATGATCCTCTTGTTAGGTAATTGTACCGTTTTATTTGAAACTGCGCGAGAAATCGTCGACTCATGTACTTCCAGCTCACGGGAAAGGGATGCCCGGGTGAGAGGTTTGATATAACGGTCGCCATAAACGATGTAATCCCGCTGGAGGGTAACCACCCGCTGGATTAAACGCTGCATGGTGTTATTGCGCTGCTGCAAGCATTTGACAAACAACGATGCCCGGTCGAGGTCGCTTTTCATACCCTCCTTGGCTTCATCACAAGCCTGGCGAGCGGCCTGACGGTAAAGCGGATTGATGCGCAGCATACCGCCAATTGGCATGATGATCTCGACCACGAGCGGGTTTTCTGAATCGTCATTCAGATAGCTGATGATGATATCCGGGAAGTAATACACCTGGCCGGTTTTGACCGAGGGCTGGCGCATGTCTCCCCAATGCGCCCGCGCAGGGAATGGATTCAAGTTATCACTGATGAACTTAACCGCATCCTGCACTTTAGACTGAGTGACTTTAAAATGACGGGCGATCTCGGCGAACTGACGATGGGAGAGTAAATCCATCGTGTCGCGGACGATTTCAACAGCAAGCGTTGGCACCGGGCGCGACTCTGCCAGAACCTCCAGTTGGACCAGGAGAGCTTCCTGGGGTGTGTATGAGCCGACGCCGACCGGGTCAGTGCGTTGAATGACGCCCTTGATCTTTTCGATTTTTGAAGGCAGCACGTGGAAATAACGCGCAACTTCGATGACCGGCACAGTTAAAAAGCCGTCCTCGTCCAGGTGGGTAAGTAAAAATGCAGCGATCTTTCGCTCGTCCGGTTCCAATTCGAGCGCGATCTGGCGCAGCACGTAGGTGGGCAGGTCTTCCGTGGAAGCCGCAATAGGCTCGTCCGGCACGGATTCTTCCCCGCTGTAGCTGCCGGGCAAAAAATCTTCGCGCGGCGAGATAAAAACGACCGGCTCATTGATATCCATCGAGGTGGGGCGGCTGCAAACCGGGCATGAACTCGAACCTGGCAGCAGGCGCTGGCAAGTCGGGCAGCGCCGTTCCTCGACCAGCTCGAGCGCTGGGTTGGTCAGCTCCTTTTGAATCTGCTCCCACAACTCACCTACCGTCTGGTTGAGCAGGGTCATGGTTTGCGCGAGATGTGCGGTTGTCAGCGGTCGCAGGCTGGGCGATTGGATTTGAAACATGTTGAGCCCCTTTACTCGATCTAGTATACCGTTTGATCGAGAAAGGTGCAAGAATTATGCCAGGGGTATTTTTCCTCACATGGTAGAATTATCCCCTGCGAGGCCGACCATGACGAACTTAGCAAGAAGCATGCCGATTCTCACCATTGTTGGCGGCGGTTTAGCCGGGGCAGAAGCCGCCTGGCAGGCTGCACAGCGCGGGATCGCTGTTCAGCTTTTCGAGATGCGCCCACAGGTGACCACCGGCGCGCATCAGACCGGCGACCTGGCAGAGCTGGTCTGCTCGAATTCGCTTGGATCGAACCTGATCGACCGCGCCTCCGGATTATTGAAGGAAGAATTGCGGCAGCTCGGCTCGCTATTATTACAGTGCGCCGAACAGACCAGCCTGCCCGCCGGCGGCGCCCTGGCAGTTGACCGCAGCGCCTTCGCCCAGGCGGTAACTGCGGCCATCTCTGTGCATCCGAACATAGAAATCATCCGCCGCGAAGTTACCGACATCCCGGCCGGACCAGCGATCATCGCTTCCGGCCCACTGACCTCACCGGCGCTCGCCGGAGCGATCCAGCGCATCACCGGTCATGACCACCTTTTCTTTTTCGATGCAATTGCCCCAATCGTCGCGCGCGAATCAATCGACATGAGCGTCGCCTTCAAGGCATCGCGCTATGATTTTTCCGCCGACGCCGAGGGGGACTATATCAATTGCCCGCTGACGAAGGAAGAGTACAACCGCTTTGTCGATGCCCTCGCCAGTGCCGACCGGATTCCTCTCCGACATTTCGAAGCCGAAATCGAGCGAGGAGTGGACGCCGGCAAGCACCGCTTTTTCGAAGGCTGCCTGCCGGTAGAAATTCTTGCCCGGCGAGGACGGCAGGCTCTGTCGTTCGGTCCGCTGCGACCGATCGGCCTCAAGGATCCGCGCACCGGGAAGGGTCCATACGCGGTCGTTCAACTGCGCCAGGACAATCTGAGCGGCAGCTTGTACAACATGGTCGGTTTCCAGACCAACCTGACCTACTCTGAGCAGAAGCGCGTTTTTCGCATGATCCCCGGGCTGGAAAGCGCCGAATTCGTGCGGTACGGGCAGATGCACCGGAACACATTCATCGCCTCGCCGCTGCTGCTCCGCCCAACATTGCAGCTGCGCAGTCGTGACGATCTGTTTTTCGCCGGTCAAATCACCGGCGTCGAAGGTTATACGGGCAACATTGCCACCGGACTGTTGGCGGGGATCAACGCCGCCAACCTGCTCAGCGGGAATACGCCGCTGGAAATACCGCCGGTCACAATGCTCGGCGCGTTGTGCCGCTACATCGCCAACGCAGATCTGGCTGATTTTCAGCCAATGAAAGCCAATTTTGGCATCCTGCCCGAATTACCCCAGGCCGAAAAGGGCAAAAGGGAACGCGCGGCAATGCACACCGCCCGTTCGCTGGCGACACTCAAGGATATGATTCGGCATTTTATTCAACAGGGGTCGAATGGGTAAATTATATAAACTCATCGCAACTCTGATTCTCACCGCGTTGTTTATTGCGGTGTTAATCGCACTGAAAGACTCTCGTCCAAGCGAAATAACCCCTCAGGGATTCAACGGTCAGCGCGCCTATCAGCACGTGCTCGACCAGCTGGATCTGACACCCCGTACACCTGGCAGTCAGGCCCATACAGCGGTGATCGACTACATACAACGCAATCTGGCTGAGAACGGCTGGGAGGTCGAGATGCAGAAGGTAATTTACGCGAATCAGGAGGTGAAGAACATCATCGCCCGCCGCGGGAGCGGCGAGCCGCTGATCATCCTCGGCGCGCACTACGACTCCCGCATGCAGGCTGACAATGACCCGGATCCAGCCAAACAGAAGCTGCCCGTGCCAGGCGCAAATGACGGCGCTTCTGGGGTGGCTGTCTTGCTCGAGTTGGGACGCGCCCTGCCCGCGGAAATCACCGGGCAGGTCTGGCTGGTGTTTTTCGATCTGGAGGATCAGGGCAGGTTGCCCGGCTACGATTGGATTCTCGGCTCGCGCGCCTTTGCCTCCCGGCTTGAAAAGCAGCCGGACGCGGTGGTCATCGTCGATATGATCGGCGACGCGGATCTCGACGTGTTTTACGAGAAAAATTCGACACCCAGCTTAAGAGAGGAGATTTGGGCCGCGGCTGGACGATTATCCTACGAGGAGTACATCATCCCCCAGGAGAAATATTCCATCCTAGACGACCATACTCCATTTTTAGAGCTGGGCATCCCGGCCGTCGACATAATCGACTTCGACTATCCCTACTACCACACAACAGAGGACACGGCGGATAAGGTTTCCGCCGAGAGCCTGAAAATCGTCGGCGACACACTCCTCGAGTGGCTTCTGCCGACGATCACGGTTGGCAAATAATGGAACTTGGCGTACACTTGTGGCATATGAAAACGTGTAAGGTAATCACCAGATACCGGCCTGATCGGTTTAGGCCGGATTGTTTGTCTATCAAGGACAACGCAACCAATATCATGAGCGCAGATAATGGCGAAAAAAGTAGCTGAACCAACCCGTCCCCCTCGCGAGCGCGCCTTTCTGGTTGGTGTCGAGATTCGCGGCGAGGAGTCGATACTCTCTTTAGATGATTCCATGTCTGAGCTGGCTTTATTGGCGGATACCGCCAATCTCGAAATTGTCGGCGAGATCTCACAGAAATTGGACAAGCCGCATGCTGACACATACATCGGCAGCGGTAAAGTAGATGAAATCAAAGCTTTACTGGAAGAAACGCTTGCGGACCTGGTCATATTCGATACCGAGCTCTCCCCGCGCCATTTACGCGAGCTGGAGGAGCGCTTCGGCGAGACCGTCCGCGTCCTCGACCGCACTGCGCTGATTCTGGATATTTTTGCCCAGCACGCCAATACACGTGAAGGGATTCTACAGGTCGAGCTGGCTTATTACGAGTACCGGCTGCCCCGCCTGACCCGCGCCTGGACGCACCTCGCCCGCCAGGCAGGCGGAGGCGCTGGCAGGTCCGGCAGCGTCGGCGGAGTAGGCCTGCGCGGTCCTGGAGAGACGCAACTGGAAGTCGACCGCCGCGAAATCCATAATCGCATCGCCCGCCTTAAGGAAGAGCTGGAAAAAGTGCGGCTGCACCGCCAACGCTATCGCGAGCAGCGCCGCCGCTCGCATTCGCCGGTCGTCGCCCTTGTCGGCTATACGAATGCCGGTAAATCTACCCTGCTCAATACCCTTGCTCAGGCAGATGTCTATGTCGCCAATCAGCTTTTCGCCACCCTCGACCCGACCACCCGCCGGGTTGAATTGCCCGCTGGTCACCACGCTCTCTTTACCGATACGGTCGGCTTCATTCAAAAATTACCCACCCAACTGATCGCTGCCTTCCGCGCCACTCTCGAAGAGATAACGGAAGCTGATCTGCTGCTGCACGTCCTGGATATCACCCATACCAATGCCTACGAGCAGTGGAAGGCCGTTCAGCAGACGCTGGTCGATATGGGCTGCGAAAATATCCCCACACTGACCGCATTGAACAAGATTGACAGGCTGAAAAATGCTCAGGCGCTGCAGGATCTCCTGGGCACTTTCAACAATTCCGTCGCAATTTCCGCATTGAAGGGGCAAGGCACCCATGACATGCTGCGCATGATCGAGAGCATGCTCTTCGAGGATTTTCTCCCCGTCACCGTCTATATCCCATATCAACAGGGTCATTTGATCTCTTTGTTTCACGAGCAAGGCCGCGTGGAAGAAACCCACCCTACCAGTCGATACATGCGCATCAAAGGCGCCATCCCCGGTCGATTGCTGGCGCAATTCCAACCGTTCACCCGCCAGCCGCTCGCGGATCAAACCGGCAGCCCGGACAGATGATATTATCAGCCGATTTTCACTGCCGACGCTGAAATCTGTAAAAACGCCCGATTTCAAAAAAACTCACAGGCCTGGCGCCTGTGAGTTGAGCAGCGATAAGCGAAAGAGCCATAGCTGGCTCTTTTCTCTTATTTCTTCTTTTCTTCTTTCTTCATGCTGATGACTTCCCGTCCCTGGTAGTAGCCGCAATTCGGGCATACCGTGTGGGGAAGGCGCATCTCTCCGCATTGGCTGCACTGCACCAGATTGTTCGCGATCAGTGCGTCATGGGCTCGCCTGCGGTCGCGGCGGCCTTTGGAGAGTTTTCGTTTGGGAAGAGGAACCATGCTGATTAACTCCTGTCTATCTTTCCTGCCAGCCCTGGCATATAAATCTCAATAAAAGCCGACGAATTATAAAGGCAACCCATGCCCCCGTCAAGGAAAAATACCCAAAACCAGGCAAATATCGGCGAAACTGGACGCTGCCCCCTACCAATCTGTCCTTTTCGGCGGTATAATCCAGACTTAGCCAGCCTGATGCTGGCATTTGTATGGATTGGAGGCATCGTCTGAATGAATCGCCGTTATGTGAATTTGATCATCATCCTCCTCCTTCTCGCAGTCGCGATTTGGGTGGACCTCCCCAATAATCCCGGTTTAAAAATTGGCAATTTTGAACGCAGCTTCGAAACCGTCTTAGGTCTCGACCTGCGCGGCGGCATGCAAGTGATCCTCAGCGTCCCAACTGAAATTTCAGTCAGCAAACAGAACCTGGAAGACGCTACCACCATCCTGGAAAGCCGCTCGAACGAGTACGGCGTCAGCGAAGTGGTCTTCCAGACAGCCGGCGAACGGATCATTGTAGGTGAATTTCCGGGGGCTTCCAACGCTGAAGATATCATCGACCAGGTCAAGCAGGTCGGGCAGCTCGAATTTGTCGATTTTGGCACAACGCCTCTCCTCGAGGGCACGGAGGTGATGACTGATTTCGGTCTGAGCGAATCAACCGTAGCCCCTGCTGAAACTGAAGCCACTGAAGAGCCGACCGAAACCCCTGCCGCGGAAACGACTCCTGCAGAAACGACGCCTGAAACCGAGGCAACCCCAACCGCAGAGCCGACACGCTACCACACCGTTCTGACCGGTAACGATCTGAAATCGGTCGGCGTTGTGCGCGGGCAACTCAATGAATATCAGGTGGCCATCGAATTCAACACTGAGGGCGGCGACATCTTTGAGGAGTGGACCTCCAATAATGTCGGCAAATACCTCGGCATCGTCCTCGATAAGAAGGTGGTTTCTTCACCCGTCATCAAGAACGTAATTCGAGACGGTCAGGGCGTCATCGAAGGCGGCTTCACCGCTGAGACCGCCAACGATTTGGCAATCAAGCTGCGCTACGGCTCGCTGCCCATCCCCTTGAATATCGAGCAAATTCGTGTCGTCGGGCCTACCCTCGGGCAGGATTCGCTGGATAAAAGCCTGCTGGCTGGGATGATCGGCTTTATCATCGTCATGCTCTTTATGCTGCTCTACTATCGTCTTCCTGGAGTTATCGCCGTCATGGCGCTGATTTTCTATGCGTTGATCACCTTTGCCATATTCAAAGGCATCCCGGTGACATTGACGCTGCCGGGCATTGCAGGCTTCCTGCTCTCGACCGGCTCTGCGCTGGATGCGAACATCCTGATATTCGAGCGCATGAAAGAAGAGTTGCGCAACGGGCGCACCATCCGTCAGGCGATTGATTTGGGTTTTCGCCGCGCCTGGCCTTCCATCCGCGATTCAAACATCGCCGCGATCATCACCAGCGCGATTCTGTTTTGGTTTGGCTCCACATTCGGCGCCAGCTTTGTCAAGGGTTTTGCTGTGACCCTTCTCCTCGGCGTGGCCGTCAGCCTTTTCACTGCCCTGATTGTCACCCGCACCCTGCTTAACCTGATATTATCACGCATCGATGAAGCAGAAAAACGACCGGCGTTATTCGGTCTCTAAAGGATGCCGATATGATAGACATTCTCGGTAAACGCTACATTTTCTTTGCAGTCTCGCTTCTGGTCATCATCCCCGGCCTGATCGTCCTGGCAGTCAACGGCCTGCCGCTGGCAATCGACTTCAAAGGCGGGTCCCTGCTCGAATTGCAATTCACATCCACAACCTTACCTGACACGGAATCGGTTGTTGAGCTATACAACGAATTTGGCTTCACAGAAGTTCAGGTGCAAACGGCCCTGGGGAGTGACGGCGAACGTGATACTCTGGTTATCCGCTCCCCGTTTATGGATGATCAGACGAAAAACGCTCTGGTGGACGCGATGCAGGAGCGTTTCGCGGTCGACGAAATCGTCATCAACCGATTCGACAGCGTTGGACCGGTGATCGCCGCCCAGGTGACCAACCGCGCAGCCCTAGCGATCGGTGTGGCTGCGCTGGCGGTAGTCATTTATATCACTTACGCTTTCCGCGGCATTCCACACGCCTTCCGCTACGGCGTCTGCGCCATTATCGCCATGCTGCACGACATCCTGGTGGTCTTCTCCATCACAGCGATTGGTTCGGTCTTATTTGGCTGGCAGATGGATGCGATGTTCCTGACCGCTCTGCTGACCGTGATCGGTTTCTCGACTCAGGATAAAATTGTCGTTTTCGACCGCATCCGTGAAAACAGCAGTTTCTTGCGCAAGCTGCCCTTTGAAAAACTTGCCAACCACTCCATCATCCAAACCCTGCAGCGCTCGATCAATACCCAATTGATGACCGTCGAATTCATGCTGCTAGCCCTGGCGCTCTTTGGCGGCGTTACTCTACGCGAATTCGCCTTGATCCTGCTGGTCGGTCTGTTCAGCGGTACCTATTCTTCGATCTTTATCGCGGCGCCATTGCTGGTCGTTTGGGAAAACCGCGAGTGGAAAACCTGGTTCAAACGCCAATCCGCCGCTGCCTGATCATCGAATTCAGCAATGCTGCATCGCACTGACTTCTCAGCCAAGTGCACGGCCTTTTCCAAGACCCTGGTGATGCATATCATCCGCCAGGGTCTTGTTCTGCATGCGCGAGCAGATGCACCCCCGTCGAAAAGCTTCGATTCCACGGATATTGGTAAAATAAATTAGTGTTTTTACAATCCCCGATTTACACAAGCGAATTCGCAGGATTTTTCTATCACCATCATCCTAACCTTTCAGAGAGGGAATCACATGCGAAAAGAGGTCGTCCTGATCACGGGCGCGAACGGAGAGATCGGTCATGGCTTGATCAGCTATCTGGCCGAACAGGGCAAGTGCAGCATTATCGCGCTGGATGTTCAAACGCCGGATGAATCATTGAGGTCAATGTGCGAGCAGTTTATTCAGGGGGATATCCTGGACAATATGCTTCTCGGACGGCTGGTCGCTGAATACGAGATTCGCACAATCTATCATCTTGCCTCGATCCTTTCCACCAAAGCTGAATACAACCCGGAAACGGCGCACCGCGTCAACGTCGAAGGAACGCTGAATTTACTCCGCCTAGGCGTGGAGCAATCACAGTGGCAGGGCCGCCCGGTGAAGTTCCTTTATCCAAGCTCCATTGCCGCATACGGCCTGCCCAGTCTGAAAACCAAAGAGAGCGCCGGCAAGGTTAAAGAGCATCAGTGGCTATCGCCTACCACAATGTACGGTTGTAATAAATTGTATTGTGAGCATCTCGGCCGATATTATTCACATTACTATCGCCAACTGGCAGTCGACCGCAGTCCCAACACAATCGATTTTCGCTGTATTCGCTTTCCTGGCTTGATTAGTGCAACCACAATTCCAACCGGCGGCACCAGCGATTACGGCCCAGAAATGCTGCATCACGCTGCCCAGGGAATTCCCTACAAATGCTTCGTCCGGCCAGATGTACGCCTGCCCTTCATGGTCATGCCCGATGCGATCAAATCCCTGTTGAAGTTGGAAGAAGCTCCTCGTGAAGCTCTCTCGCAGACAGTCTATAACGTCACCAGCTTCAGTCCAACCGCCGAAGTGTTCTATCAGATCGTTCAAAAAGCGTTCCCCAAGGCCGTGGTTACCTTCGAGCCGCACGCTTCGCGGCAGGCAATTGTCGATTCCTGGCCGGCCGATGTGGATGACAGCGCGGCTCGCCGAGATTGGGGCTGGGAACCAGATTACGATCAGGTGCGCTCATTCGATGAATACCTCATCCCGGCTATTCGAGAGCGCTATCCAAAGAAGGCAATGTAAGAAATTATATATGCAATGATAGAAGCAGAACAAGCCGCAGAAACCAACACGCCCTTTCCCCCGATTCAAGAGGACGAAAAATCCGCAAGTGTGATGGCCTACACACAAACGGCGATCCACTGGGGGACGATTGTTGTCAAGAATCCCATCCGCATCAACACCTGGCTGCGCACCAACCTGGCTCCAGATATTATAACGATCTACAACGCCAACTCTTTAGTCACATCTTATCCGGGTGGAAAACCGGTCGCCTCGCGCGAATTGTATTTGTTCGTCTCGCAGATACATGCCTTTCATTTACTACCTCCCCAGGAGGAGCCCCCGGATTATGATGTGACCGAACCGAATCGCTACATGGACCCGGTTTCACTGTTACTTGGCACATTTCGAATCGACGGACACATGCGCCTTTCGCTGATCTCCAACGTTGAAAAATATCTCGACCGCACCCGTGAAGAATTCACATCCATATATGACGCCAGAATCAGCAGCATCGTCAATCCTTCAGCAGGTATGATGAGAGTGCCCCATCTGATCATCCGTCAGAATGCCATCATTTACACCAAGCGCCCCAATTAGTGTAGGATTTTGTCTGAAATTCAAATGTTCCTCAGAACATGACAAAAATAAATGATGAATAACCAAAAATTGAGGACTTTCGTTTGCTGAAAAATGCGTACAATAACAATCGTACTTATTTTTTGCGGAGCGCAGCGTGCGACTTCGGCCTGTCCTCGAGAGCTTCCACAAAGCGATTCTGACTTTCGGACTACCTGGATCATATTGCGAAAACCAGGCTGATGGTGAACACACCGGCAAAGATATCCCCTTTTCTGCCAGCGCTTTTTCTGGTGGAAACTTCTTTACAGGCGAAACCACTGCTGTCTTGCATGATACTACCCCTTTCAAACAGAAATTTTAACTACGAGAGGGATAGTAATTTTAATTACCAATAATTTTCGGCTTGCTTCTGCTCAATGAACCAAAATAGCACATCAACAATCTAGAATTAAGGAGGAATACTGTGGATAAGGAAGCACTGAACGCCCTTTTAAAGCCAAAATCAATCGCTGTCGTTGGTGCGTCAGCAACCCCGGGGAAGATCGGATACACCGTTATCAAAAATCTGCTTGATAGCAAATTCGAGGGGAAAATTTATCCAATCAATCCGTCAGTCGATGAAATCCTAGGATTGAAAGTTTATCAATCCATCAAGGACATCCCTGGATCGGTGGAGGCTGCTGTTCTTGTCATCCCCGCCAAGCTGGTTATGAGCGTTATTGATGATCTTGGTCAAAAAGGCGTCAAGGGTCTGATGGTGATCACCTCCGGCTTCAGCGAGGTCGGCGAGAGGGAAATGGAGCTCGAGCTGGTCCGGCGCTCCAATCAGTACGGAATGCGCGTATTAGGGCCGAACATCGTCGGCGTCCTTTCGAATTCCGGCAAAATGAACGCGTCCTTCGCGCCCATGCTGCCCCTGCCGGGAAAAGCCTCCCTTGTTTCGCAATCCGGCGCGTTATTGATCGCCATCGACATGGCCACCTTTACCCGCAATATTGGTTTTGATAAACTAATCTCGAACGGCAATATGTCCGATGTTGATTTTGCGGATACGATCGACTGGCTGGATCAGGATCCAGACACGCAGTGCGTTTCGCTCTACATCGAGGGGTTCAAAAACGGGCGCAGTTTTATCGATTCGGCGCGCAAAGCATCCAAACCCATTATCGCCCTCAAGGCCGGCGTGTCCGCACATGGCGCAGCCGCCGCAGCTTCACACACAGGTTCACTGGCAGGCACGGTTAAGGTCTACGGCGCCGCCTTTCAGCAGGCAGGCGTTGTTCAGGCGACGGATTTGAACAACCTCTTCAACCGTACGCTTGCGCTTTCGCTGCAGCCGCCCATGAAGGGCGACAACCTGCTTGTGCTCACCAACGGCGGCGGCGTGGGCGTTCTCGCTACTGATGCGGCTGAAAAAAGCGGCGTGCCGCTTAAGTTTGCACCACCGGACGTTCAGGCCGAACTCAAGAAACACATGCCTGAATACGGATCAGCGAAAAATCCAGTCGATATGACCGGTATGGCGGGAACCGATTGGTATTACAAAACAGTAAAATTCTCCTATTCGCATGCCTGGGTGGACGGCCTGGCAGTTCTATACTGCGAGACCGCGATCACCGTTCCACAAGAGATCGCAGAAAGCATCAAACGGGCAATCGACGAATCGGGGATCAAGGATAAACCAGTTACCGTTTCCTTTGTCGGCGGTCAACGCTCAGATGATGCCATTCGCTGGTTGGTCAAGAACGGAATTCCGGCCTACTTTGCCCCGGATGAAGCAGTCGATGCCATCGGCGCGCTGCGTGAGTACGCCCGACTCCGTGAGCTGGTCAAAGATGCAGAGGAAACCTGCGCCGAGTTCGACCGTGAAACCGCGCTGAAGGTGATTGAAAAAGCACGTCGGGACGGTCGCGATTCCTTAACAGAAATCGAGGCTAAGCAGGTTTTCGAAGCCTATGGCATCCCGGTCACGCCTACCGTGCTGGCGACAACCGAACAGGAAGCGGTCGATATGGCCCGGAAGATCGGCTATCCGGTTGTCATGAAGATCGTTTCGCCGGATATCCTGCACAAATCCGACGCAGGCGGTGTCAAGGTCAATATCAAGGACGAAGCCGGCGTTCGCGAAGCGTACAACACCATCATGAAAAACGCCAAGAACTATAAAGCGGAGGCAGTCATCCACGGCATCGCCGTTCAGGAAATGGCGCCCTGGGGCACCGAGGTCATCCTGGGCTCGGTCAACGATGTGACTTTTGGTCCGACGATGATGTTCGGTCTCGGTGGTATCTTCGTCGAGGTGTTGAAGGACGTCACCTTCCGTGTTGCACCGGTCGCTTCCAACCAGGCATTGCGCATGCTCGGCGAAATCCGCGGCGCGCCAATTCTGGCCGGCGTTCGCGGCGAGGCCCCGCGCGACCGCAAGGCGCTGGCTGATGTGATTTGCCAGTATTCATCCATGATCATCGACCTGGCGGATCAAATCAGCGAGTCCGACGCCAACCCTGTGCTCGTTTACGAAGAGGGCAAGGGCATTAAGGTCGTCGACGCCCGCATCATCCTCAAGAAAAAGTAAGATCTTGTTCAGGTGATACAAAACCGCTTCAGGCAGCGCTTGAAGCGGTTTTACTTTATCAATCCTGAAGGGTCTTCCAGGCGCCCTCCCACGGCGCGCCGATACGATTCCGCGCCGGGACTTTCACTTTACCCAATTTTTGGGCGATCTGCACCGCGACAAGAGCGACCTGCGTCCAATCATCGTTCCTTAGGGCCTGCTCCATTTTACGGCCTAGCACATCCGCCCATTCCCAATCCATCCGGAAGCGGTCTGCTTTTAACCAATAGCCGCGTTTTTCCCAGGCTTGCACTGAAACATCCACCGTCTGCCCGATTTCCCGGGCCGACCGGGCAATGTACGCTGCCAGGTCGCGGGAAGGTAGGCCGGGCTCGGATTGCTTCATGAGTTCGCGAATGGCTAAAACAATCGCTTTAGTCAGTTGAGTACGTTGTTTACCGGCGCTCTCCGTATTGATAACTCTACTCATGCTACCTCCTGCTGCAATGCCACCTGAGATGAGGACGGTGATTATACTCGATCAGGTGAAAATGGTATAATAAACGCGCGAATTCAAGGGGAAGTGTCGGAATTGGCAGACGAGCATGACTTAGGATCATGTGCCGCAAGGCGTAGGGGTTCAAGTCCCCTCTTCCCCACCAGAAAATAATTCTTCCGAGGCTCACCCAGCTCTCCAACTCATCTTTTTATGAAACCGAAGATTCGACAGCAAGCGTACTTGTCAACTTACGCGCCGGTCGACCGTAATGTATTTCGCAATATATTCAGGATATAATGTTTACATGGAAAGTACATATTAATCGATTGGTTCCCACTTAAGAAAAGGAGTTGATGATGGCCGAAAAGAAAAAGAAAAGCGTTTTCGATAAACTGGTCGATGCTGTGAGCGACCGCGACGAGAAGGAAGCCGCTGCGCAGGCTGCCGCTGAGAAAGCTGCTGCCACAAAAGCTGCAGCCGAGAAGGCAGCCGCCGCACGTGCCGCCGCAGCCAAAGCTGCCGCAGACAAAGCCGCCGCCGCAAAAGCTGCCGCTGATAAAGCCGCCGCTGATAAAGCCGCCGCCGCAAAAGCAGCCGCCGATAAAGCCGCTGCCAGTGCCGCCGCCGGGAAGCGGATCGCCGCGGATATGGCAGCCAAGAAAGAAGCTGCTAAAAAGGCGATCGCTGAAGGAGACAAGGTAAAGAAAGGTGTTGTTCAAGTCCGTAGCCTTTACATTCGCAAATCGCACGCCCGTAACTCGGAAGCAGTTGGCGGCCTGGTGAGAGGCAACGTCGTCGACATCCTGGAAACCTACAATGACGGAAAAGACGTTTGGGTACGGATCGGACCCGATCAGTGGTCAGCCATGGTTTACAAAGGCGAAACGTACATCAAGTTGGAAGAGTAAATACCAGTCATTTACTGCAAAAATGGTCGTGTGAAGTCATACCTCGGACGAAAACCACTACCCTGAAATCTGAGTGTCCATTTTAGGAACGGTTATTACGATGTAACATCAAATTCAACAAATACGATCAATCGTTGATCCGGCCTGCTCGGGATTATCCTTGCAGGCCGGTTTATATTCCCTGTCAGCGAAGCGGTCGAATTTTCCAACAATTCACCGAACAAATTAAATACAAATAACCCAACAGGATAGGTCTGCCGGTTATTTGTATCTTGAGGTCTGCTATTTTGTGATCGATTAAAGCAGTGGAAGTCGGCTGGCTGTCAGGCTTGCAGATTTATCTGCGTGGATAAAACTGACAATTTTCTACGACACACCGAGATTCGCCCAGGAATGCCTACATACCTTCGAACATGTTGCCGAGCGCAAGCACGACGAAGGCGATCAGCATCAGCCAGGGGGCAAATGGTTCCATCGCGGCGACGAAAAATCCGATTAAAGCGATCACTGCCAGAATTACTGCAATATAGAACGTGATATTCTTTGGTGCACTCAGTTTCATGATACCCTTCCTTTTGTCTCATCAAAATATGGATAAATGGATTTGAATATATTTTACGTCCTAGTCGTTTTTTTCGCCACACGAATTGCGTTTGAATTTTTCCAGGTGGAATTGGCCGAACCAATGAGATCGGGTCAGTTAAAGAGTGCTCGGATACTCTCGCACGTTACTTTACCGAAGCATATACAGAATTAACACTTCTCTTATCCTCAAATGGATATATATACGGTACAATTGGCATGCTGTCCGCAAGCTGGCGGCATGAGCGTAAATTGCGCCTGATCGAAATTAGTGTGCCGGAGAAAGGCAAACGGATTGCAGCCCTTTCGCACGACACTTTATTACTTTTATAAAGGATGCCTGCATTGAAAATCGAAGTCCAACCACAAGAAGACCATCAGGTCAAAATCATTGCCGAGTTCGAGCCTTCACAATTTGAAGAATATAAAGTTCGGGCCGCCCGGAAATTGGGACGCAACACCCGCATTCCGGGCTTCCGTCCCGGAAAAGCGCCGCTGGACATGATCCGCCGCACGATCGGCGAGGATGTCATCCAGCAGGAAGCGATCGAAGAACTGATCGACGAGCAATATCCAAAAGTGCTCGAGGAAGCCAAGATCAACCCCAGCGGTTCAGGTTCGCTGGAAGAAATCATCAGCCTGGAGCCACCCAAATTTACATTCGTCGTTCCCCTTGAGCCAGAAGTTGACCTGGGCAGCTACAAAGATATCCGCCTGGATTACACTGTCGAACCGGTCAGCGAGCAGGATATTGAAGACTACCTCAAGCAAATGCGGACAAGTTACGCCACTGCCGAGCCAGTCGAGCGAGCGGCAGGTGAAGGCGATCTGATTTATGTCAAACTCAGCGGCACCCTGACCCATCCCGCCGAGGGCGAGGATGCCCTGGTCTATCCCGAAAGACCGGCCCAATTCATCATCGGCACAGACATCATCCAAAACCGCGATTGGCCTTTCCCTGGTTTCAACGACCGCCTGGCCGGGCTATCAGCCGGCGAAGAGAAGGTCTTCACATACACCTTCTCAGAGGATGAAAGCGACGAAACGCTGCGTGGCAAGGAAGTTGAATTCAAGGTTGGGGTACAGAGCGTCAAAGCCCTGCACCTGCCCGACCTCAACGACGACTTTGCCCAGACGGTCGGCGAGTTCGAGAATCTGGACGCGCTGCGCAAGGCAGTGGTCGAGCAGCTTGAACACTCCAAGAAAGAGGCTGCCGACGATAAGTTCTTCACCGAACTGTTGGACAGGTTGGTGGCCGGCGCGGTGATCAAATATCCCCCTCATATTCTGGACCACGAAGTGGAACACCTGCTTGAGCACCTCAAAGAAGACCTTGCCCGCCAGGGATTGGAGCTGGATACCTACATTAAAATGATGAACACCGATCGCGAGAAGTACATCGAGGATACGGTGCGACCATCGGCGCGCAAGCGCCTGGAACGCGCGCTGGTGATCGAAGAAGTCGGCCGGACAGAGAACATCCAGCTCGCTAAGGAGGATTACGATCGGGCCATCTCCGCCACTGTCAGCCAGTTGCAATCCATGCCGCAGACACAAAAACGCAAGGAACGCATCAGCAAGGATATGATCAATTCAGCGGCTGCAAGCCAGCTTTCGCGCAAGTATAACGAGCTGATCCTCGAACGCCTCAAGCTGATCGCTACCGGCCAGGCGGATCTAATCGAAAGCCAGCCGGCCGAAAACGCGGATAACGAATTGGTTGAGGAACAACCGGCCCAAGAAAGCGATGTAGAAAATCCAGCTGAGCCAACCGAAAGTAAAGAATAATGGTTGCATTCTATAAGGAGGAAATGTGACTATCCCGAATTTCCAAAACGTGATCCCGATGGTCATCGAGACCACCGGCCGCGGGGAGCGCGCCTACGACATCTACTCCCTGCTGCTTAAAGAACGCATTGTCTTCGTCGGCACGCCGATCGATGATCAGATCGCGAATTTGATTGTCGCTCAACTGCTCTATCTGAGCAAAGAGGATCCCGAAAAAGGCATCCAGATGTACATCAACTCGCCGGGTGGGATCATCTACGCCGGCATGGCCATCTACGATACGATGCGAATGATCCCCAACAAGATCAGCACGGTTGCGGTGGGCGTGACCGCCTCATTTGGCACCGTGCTGCTGGCGGCCGGCAACAAGGGCCAGCGTTACGCGCTGCCGCACGCGACCATCCACATGCACCAGCCGCTCGGCGGCGCGCAGGGACAGGCCTCGGATATCGAGATTCAGGCGAAGGAAATCCTGCGCTTGAAATCGAAGCTAAACGTCATTCTTTCCGACGCAACCGGGCAGCCGCTGGAGGTGATCGAGCGGGATACCGAACGCGATTTCTATATGGATGCTGAAGCTGCCGTAGCTTACGGGATTGTTGATCAGGTGTTGACCGCGCCAAACAAGTAGGGATCGGCGCGCAGGTACAATTTTCATTCAAGCCGGATATCGAGCATTACCGGCTTGTTTTATTAGGAAACCATGATTTCGACCCTCGTTCCGAATATTGAAGCGCTGATCATCGATTTTGACGGCGTCCTCTGGAGAGATGAGCAGGCCATTGGCAGCCTGCCAGACGTGTTCGCCGCCATCCAGGCTGGAGGCTGGCGCTTTGCCTTCGCCACCAACAACTCGATGTTTACCCCTGAACATTACCACCAAAAGCTGAAGAAATTTGGGATCGTATTGAATGGATCGCCCATTGTCACCTCGCCAATGGCCGTTGCATATGCTCTTAGACAGCGTTGGCCTGACGGAGGCGCTGTTCATATCGTTGGTGAGGAAGGTTTACGGGTTGCCTTGCAAGACGCTGGGTACACGATTCGGGATGAGGGTGTGCTGGCGGTGGTAGCCGGCCTGGACCGCAACCTGACCTATGACAAAATACGCCTGGCGGCTGGCTTAATCCGCCAGGGCGCGGTTTTTTACGGCACAAACCCTGACAAAACCTATCCCACCCCCGCTGGTCTGGCTCCTGGCGCAGGGTCGGTGCTTTCGGCGATCGAGGCAGCCGCAGGGGTTGCGCCGATCATCGTCGGCAAGCCTTCGCCAACCCTGTTCGAAGCTGCGCTCCAGATGCTGGACGCCCTGCCGCAGCAAACGCTCGTCATTGGAGACCGGCTGGATACCGACATCCTCGGCGGGCAGCGCGCCGGCATGCGCACCGCGCTGGTCCTTTCCGGCGTCAGCACCCGGAAAGAACTGCGGAGCTGGCAGCCGCAGCCGGATCTGGTCGCCGCTTCGCTGGCAGAATTGGTCAAGTCAGCGTGACCGAAAAAAAACTCTTCTATGATTTATCCTTTGCCGGGCTGCAACAGCTGCTCCAGTCCTGGAGCGAGCCTGCCTACCGCGCAGCGCAAATCTGGCAGGGCGTCTATAAGAACCTGTGGGCATCCGCCGCGCAGTTTACCAACCTGCCCATATCATTGCGCGACCAGCTCGACGCCGAATTCAACTTTAGCGGCCTGCGCCCATTGGCCTCCTTGACCAGCAAGGATGGAGAAACCACTAAAACGCTCTTTATCCTTACAGACGAGAAAGCCATCGAAGCGGTGCTGATGCGCTACAGCAGACGCAACACGCTCTGCATCTCTACCCAGGCGGGTTGCGCCATGGGCTGCACCTTCTGCGCCACCGGGCAGATGGGCTTCAAACGCCACCTGACCAGCGGCGAGATCGTCGCGCAGGTTCTGTACTACGCCCGCTCACTGGCGGCGCAGGGAGAGCAGGTCACCAACATCGTGCTGATGGGCATGGGCGAACCCCTCCATAACTACGACGCTGTGATGGCAGCCATCGACCGGCTGAACGACGAAAACGGGCTGAATCTCGGCGCGCGCCGTTTCACCATTTCCACTGTCGGTATCATCCCGATGATCCGCCGCTTCGCCGAAGAAAAACGCCAGGTCAATCTGGCTATCAGCCTGCACGCGGTGACAGATGAGCAGCGCTCAGCCATGCTGCCGATCAACAAGAAATACCCTGTCGCTGATTTAATGCAGGCAGTGCGTGAATATGCCGCGCTCACCGGGCGGCGGGTGACCTTTGAGTGGGCGTTGATTCAGGGAGTCAATGATTCCGTGGAAACTGCGCGCGATTTGAGCCTGCTGCTCAAGGGGCTGCTCTGCCATGTCAACGTCATCCCACTTAATCCAACGAGCGCTTTTCAGGGGCGGGGCAGCACCCGCGAGCGAGCCGCCGCCTTCAAAGCCGAGCTCGAACGAAACGGTATCCCCTGCACTATACGCATCCGCCGCGGGATCGATATCCAGGCAGGCTGCGGGCAGTTAGCCGCACAGGCGTCAGCAGAGTAAAGTACCTGTGTGATATAATTTCCGGCGGCATGGCAGACATATTCTCCAAATGGAAAACTGCGCTAAACCGTACCAGCAAGGCAGCATTCGGCCGGCTGGCGACGGTCCTTGGGGCGTCGGAAATCGATGAGGGCACCTGGGATGATTTGGAGGCGCTGCTTATTCAGGCGGATGTAGGCGTAGAAACCACCCAGTCGATCATCGCGGCGCTGCGCGAGCGGATTTTTCAGGAGGGCGTCACCCGCGCCGATGAATTACGGAACATCCTGCGCGAAGAATTGATCAATCGGCTGGATGTTGCCAGCATCCCCAACCTAAACGAGTTCAAGCCGGCAGTGATCCTGATCGTTGGCGTCAACGGCTCGGGCAAGACCACCACCATCGCCAAACTCGGGCAGCAATATAGCCAGGCCGGTAAGAAAGTGCTGCTGGCAGCCGGGGATACCTTCCGCGCGGCGGCAGTCGATCAACTGCAGGTCTGGGCCGATCGCCTGGGTCTGCCGGTCGTCGCCGGGCAGCCCGACGGCGATCCCGGGGCGGTGGCATTCGACGCGATCCAGGCGGCGGTCGCCAGGAAAGTTGACATCGTGCTGGTTGATACAGCCGGCAGACTGCACACCCGCTACAACCTGATGGAAGAGTTGAAAAAGGTTCATCGCGTTGCCGGCAAGGCGCTGCCGGGAGCGCCGCATGAAGTCTGGCTGGTTCTGGATGCTACCACCGGGCAGAATGCCCTGTTGCAGGCGCGAGCCTTTAAAGAAGCCGTAAAAGTAACCGCCGTGATCCTGGCCAAGCTGGATTCATCCGCCCGCGGAGGAATGGCATTTGCTATTCAGAGGGAACTGGGGCTGCCAATCCTTTACGCCGGTTTGGGAGAGAAACCGGGCGATCTGGAAATATTCAACCGCGAATCGTTCGTCGATGGGATCCTGTCCTGAACGACGGCGCGTTCTGTGAGGAGTGAGGACATGCAAGACTTGATCGACCGCTTGAATGAGTATCAAGCCCGAATCCGCGAACTTATGGTGCATCTTTGACTACGACCAGCACAGACATGAACTAGAACAGCTGCAAAAACAATCTGAAGACAACACTATATGGGAAAATCCAGGCCAGGCCCAACAATTAATGAAAAAAATTTCATTATTACGGGATGACCTGGACAAGTGGGAGCACCTGCTTAGCACGACAGATTCTTTGAAAGAATTAGCCGAGCTCCACGATGATACGTTGCGACCTGAGATAGAAAGCAGCACAGCGGATATCGGCCAGCAATTAGAACAGCTGGAATTGAGCACGCTGCTGGCCGGTCAGTACGACCACGGCGATGCCATCCTGGCTATCCACGCCGGTGCTGGCGGTACGGATTCGCAGGATTGGGCCGAGATGCTATTGCGCATGTATCTTCGCTGGGCAGAACAAAACGGATATGAAACCGAGGTGATCGACCAGACCGAAGGCGAGGAAGCCGGCATTAAAAGCGTGACCATAACAGTCAAAGGCCGCTATGCCTACGGCTATCTGCGCGCTGAAAAAGGCGTCCACCGTCTGGTGCGCCTATCCCCCTTTGATTCAGCCCACCGCCGACACACCTCCTTCGCCATGGTCGAGGTTCTCCCAGAAATCGAGGATGATGAGGATATCTACATCGACCCCAACGATGTACGTATCGATATCTTTAAATCCTCCGGCGCTGGCGGGCAGAATGTACAAAAGAATGCCACCGCGGTGCGTCTGACATATCTACCGAACGGGATGATCGTCACATGCCAGAATGAGCGCTCTCAGATGCAGAACCGCGAGAACGCCTTTCGCGTCCTGCGCGGCCGCCTGGCAGCTATCCGCGAGGAGGAACAGGAGAAACAGTTGGCAGAATTACGCGGCGAGTACAAGAAAGCCGAGTGGGGTAATCAAATCCGCTCGTATGTCCTGCACCCGTACCAGATGGTCAAGGACCACCGCACGGATTTCGAGGTTGGCAATACTCAGGCTGTGCTAGATGGCGATATCAACGGCTTTATCGAGAGCTACCTGCGCTCGGGTAACAACCGCTAAGCCCCAAATTTCAGAACCGATCCCCGAGCCCGTCGAAGGGATCGTCAGAAACAGGTGATTGCGGACTCGAAACGCGTGAAGGCTGGGGCAAAAATCGCCTAATCCAACACCCGGGCAAGCTCGAACAGGCTCAGGTCGATCGCCTTTTTATTATTAACCACTATCTCGAGCGGGGTGGTTTTCGTTTCGCTCTTGATCATTCCGACCAGCACGCCGAATTCCTCCCGCATGAGCGCATCGACCGCGGCAAAACCCAGTCTGCTGGCGAGGATGCGGTCATACGCGCCGGGATTGCCCCCCCGTTGGACGTGCCCGAGAATGGTCATACGCAGATCGAAACCCAGCCGTTCTTTGTGCTGGCAAAAGTACTGATCCAGCGTGGCTGCGTTGTACTTGGCGCCTTCGGCGATGACAATAATTGCATGTGCTTTGCCCTTTTCATAGGCTTCGACCAGCCCCGCCTCAACCTCCTCGGGCGTGGTTTCCACTTCGGGAATAACAACCATCTCGGCGCCGCCGGCGATGCCTGACATGAGCGCCAGATAGCCGCAATCACGCCCCATCACCTCAATCAGGAACGCCCGTTGGTGTGAAGAAGCTGTGATTTTCAGCCGGTCGATCGCCTCCAGTGCAATATTGAGCGCCGTATCCACGCCGATAGTAATGTCTGAGCCGTACAAATCGTTATCGATCGTCGAGGCAATTCCTACTACTGGAAATTTCAGACTGTGCAGTGCGTACGAGCCGGTCTGCGAACCGTTCCCGCCGATGACTACCAATCCATCGATTCCCGCCTGATTGAGGCTGCGCACGGCTTTAATCTGCCCTTGTTTGGTTTTAAACTCCGGCGAACGGGCGCTGCCCAAAATCGTTCCCCCGCGCTGTAGAATCCCGCCGACGTCACGAGGGCCCAGGGGGGAAATTTTCCCCTCAATCAGCCCCTCATACCCATTGCGGACGCCAAACACTTCCAGTCCCCTGTCAATTCCAGTGCGCACCACAGCGCGGATGGCTGCATTCATCCCGGGAGCATCCCCTCCACTGGTTAATACGGCGATTCTGCGCATATGCCCCTCCACATTTTTTGAGCGGGTTAAAGATCCTCTAAGTGATCAGATTCTAGCATATATTATCCTGCGTACATGCCATTAGCGTACCTCCTCATCAGCATTAAGGAGAACAAATATGACACTCAGGACACGAAAGATGGCAGAATTACAGTATATCTCCAGATTGACCTTTGATACAATTCGTATCGGACTGGTCGAAAAACCAATCAAGGCACTTTAGCTTGTAAAGATGGACAGACAGTTAAGTAATAGTCAATATCCTCCCGGCAGATTTGTTGGGATTATGAGGAAAATGCATGAAAGACTATCGTATCCGGCAGCACCCGATCCTATCGATTCCAGATCGCACCGAAGTCGAATTTTACTGGCAGGGGCAAAAATTATCCGCTGCCGAAGGCGAAACCATCGCGGCGGCATTGTTCGCCCACGGGATCCGGGTTTTCGGCAACCACCCGCGTGATGGCTCGCCCCAGGGCATCTTCTGCGCCAACGGTCAGTGCTCGCAGTGCCTGGTGCTGGCCGACGGCAGACCGGTCAAATCCTGCATGGAGCTGGTTAAACCCGGCATACGGGTCGAGCCTGCCGTAGGCCTGCCCGAACTGCCGCGCGCCTCCCGTGCTCCGGCCACGCAGCCGGTGCAGGAGATTGCCTCGGATGTGCTGATCATCGGCGGTGGACCGGCGGGATTATCAGCCGCCATTGAGCTTGGCAAGCGCGGCGCTGCTGTCATCCTGGTCGACGACAAGCACCGCCTGGGCGGTAAGCTGGTTCTGCAGACCCACCGCTTTTTCGGCTCCACCGAGGCCGTATTCGCGGGCACACGCGGCATTGACATCGCCACCCGGTTGGAAAACGAGCTGCGCCAGTTGGAGAGCGTTGAGATCTGGCTGAATTCGACTGCCCTGGCGGTCTTCAGCGACCACAAGGTCGGCGTCTGGAAAAATGGCGAGGAATACTTCCTGATCCATCCTAAGATACTTCTGGTAGCCTCAGGCGCTCGAGAGAAATTCCTGGCATTCAAAGGCAACACGCTGCCGGGGGTGTACGGCGCAGGCGCGTTCCAGACCCTGGTCAACCGCGACCTGGTCAGGCCGGCGGAAAAATTATTCATCGTCGGCGGAGGCAACGTTGGCTTAATCGCTGGCTACCAAGCCTTACAGGCCGGCATCGAAGTGGTCGGGCTGGTCGAGGCGCTGAGTGAGTGCGGCGGATATAAAGTCCACAAAGATAAACTCGTGCGCATGGGCGTGCCGGTCTACACCTCGCATACAATTCTGAGCGCCAACGGCAAGGAAAAAGTCGAATCGGTCACAATCGCGGCTGTCGACGCCGAGTTCAATCCTGTGTCAGGCACAGAAAAATCCTTCGACTGCGACAGCGTGTTGATTGCGGTGGGCTTGGATCCGGTCGATGAGTTCTACCATAAAGCAGTCAGCTATGATCTCCCCGCTTACATTGCCGGCGATGCCGAGGAGATTGCCGAAGCGTCAGCCGCCATCTTTTCCGGGAAAATCAGAGGGCTGGAGATCGCCCGAAAACTGGGCATCGAAAGCGCAGAAGTGCCCGAGGAATGGTATCGAACCGGTCTAATTCTCAAGTCAAAACCAGGCAGGGTCTACAGCGAGGCGTTACCGGAGGTGGAAACGGGCATTCTCCCAGTCATCCACTGCACGCAGGAGATCCCGTGCGATCCCTGCGCGGCGCTGTGCGACCACGGGTTGATACACATCGATACGCGAGATATCCGTGCCGTCCCAATCTTTATTGGCGACAGCGCAAGCTGCAAAGGCTGCAAGCGCTGCGTGGCGGGCTGCCCGGGATTGGCGATCACGCTGGTCAACTACCGCCGCAACCCAGATTACCCGGTGGTTTCGATTCCTTACGAATTCACCCGCGAAACGCTGAAAGAGAAGGACCGAATTACCTTGCTGGATACAGAGGGTCAGGCTCTGGGTGAAGCTGAAATTCTCACGGTGAGCGGCATCCGCAGCAGCGACCGAACGTTGATCGTCCAGGTGCAGGCGCCCAAAGAGATCGCCAGGCAGGTCGCGGGCATACGCATTCAAGATGAGCAGATTACCCGACCGCTGGATGAATATGTCGCCCACGTCGAAGACGACACCATCATCTGCCGCTGCGAGCACGTAACAGCACGCGAGATCCGCGATCTGATTCGTAAGGGATATCGCGATCTCAACGAAATCAAATCCGTTGCGCGGGCTGGCATGGGTGCCTGCGGAGCAAAAACCTGCAACAGCCTGATCCACCGCATTTTCCGCGAGGAAGGATTAACCCGAACCGAAATCACCGACCAAACCAAACGACCGCTGTTCATCGAGGTGCCGCTGGGCGTCTTCGCCGGCGCCGTCGACCAAGAGGAAGAAAGCCATGGATAAACCAGCTATCCCTCACTACGACGTCATTGTAATTGGTTGCGGATCGACCGGCACGCCCATCGCTTTCAACCTCGCCGCTGCCGGATATAAAACCCTGGTGATCGACAAGGACTCCAGCGTGGGTCAGGAGTCAAACAAACGCGCCATCGGCGGTATCCGCGCCACCCATTCCGATCCCGCCAAAATCCGCCTATGCCTGCGCAGCCTGGAAATCTTCTCAACCTGGAAGGAAACTTACGGCGATGACATCGAATGGTACCAGGGCGGGTATGTGTTTGTGGCGTACCGTGAGCGTGAAGAAAAGACACTTAAAGAACTTCTGGTCAAACAAAAATCCTTTGGCCTGGACATCGACTGGCTGGACGCCAAACACCTGCTCAAGGTTGCTCCAGACCTCAATCCGGTCGATTTGATCGGCGGGACATATTCACCGCAGGACGGCAACGCCTCGCCGCTGCTGACCGCACACGCGTATTATGATCAAGCCCGCAGGTTGGGCGCCCAATTTCATTTTCGCGAAACCGTGCAAGAGATCATCCTCAAAAGCGGCAAGGTCGTTGGGGTGAAAACGAACCTGGGCGTCTACGGCGCGGATATCGTGATCAACGCTGCTGGCCCCTGGGCGAAGGAGGTCGCCGCGCTGGCCGGCATCGACGTACCGGTCATGCCTGATTCGCACGAGGCAGCCATCACCGAACCGGTTGCGCGTTTCCTCGATCCGATGATCGTAGACATCCGCCCCAGCCAGGGGTCTTCCAACTTTTATTTTTACCAGCACACCACCGGGCAGATAATATTTTGCATCACCCCCTCACCGAATATCTGGGGATTCGACGTCGAGGAAACCAGCGCCTTCCTGCCAATGGTCGCCAAACGGATGGTCGAGGTAATGCCGCGCCTGACCAACCTGCGCGTACGGCGCACCTGGCGCGGACTGTACCCGATGACGCCGGACGGCTTCCCAATCGTCGGCTACGCGAAAAATGTGAGTGGTTATCTGCTCGCCGCGGGTATGTGCGGTCAGGGTTTCATGCTCGGTCCGGGACTCGGCGAGTTGATCATGCGCGTCGTCAGCGACCAGTTGACCGAATCGGACCGGGAAATCCTCGAAATCCTCTCCCCATACCGGCAGTTCGCCGGCCAGGAATTGCTCAAGTAATCGTCGAGAATCCCGCCAGGGATGCTCCAAAGGATTCAGCGAATTGTGAACGATGTCTCAGCGTTGCTATTTGACTTCGACGGCCTTATTCTGGACACAGAAACTCCAAAATTTGAAACCTGGAATGAGGTTTATCTGGAAAATGGGGTTGAACTGTCTCTGCAAGACTGGGCGCTCTGCCTGGGCACCAGCGACACAGCCTTCGACGCCGCTGATCATCTTGCAAAGCTGACCGGCAAAACCTTCAATCGAGACGCTCTTCTGGCTGATTTTTACAACCGCTCACTGAGCAAAATCAACCGCGAGTCGCCGCTGCCGGGCGTGGTTGCCTTGATCGAACACGCCAGGCAGAACGATCTTGCCCTTGGCCTGGCTTCGAGCTCACCGCGCAGGTGGGTGCTCGACCACATGCAGCGGCTCAAGCTCGCATCCCGCTTCGATTGCATCCTCTGTAGAGAAGATTCTCCCAGGGTCAAGCCTGACCCTGAGCTATACCTGCTGCTTATGCAGCGCCTGGGCGTCTCGTCCGCGGAGTCGATCGCTTTCGAAGATTCTCCTAACTGGATCGCCGCAGCCCGGCTTGCAGGCGTCTACTGTGTGGGCGTTCCCAACCAGGTCAGCCGTCACCTGAACCTCAGCCTGGCGGATTTAATCCTGCCAAGCCTGGCGGAACTACCACCGGGGCCGTTGCTGGCGTATATCGACGCACAACGCCGAGCGAGGATCAAGTGACCAGACTTGCGCATCCCCGCCAGGTCGATTTCGCCAGCTTTGAACATGCTCCTAACACAATATTTGCCTGAATTCCGCTTTCCGGATATACACCAGCATTCCCTTGCCCCTTTAATGTGAAAAAAGGTATACTCGGGTCAAGCTGAGAACAACTGTTCATGGAGTTCCATAAAAACGGTAGGGCATTCTCAGCAGAAGAGGCGCGCTTATTGTTATGAAGATCGACAGTTTGATGGAACTTCTCCCGCAAAGCTATACCGTCGTGGATCGCGAAGTGATCCTGCGGGCATACCGCTTTGCAGAAGAATCTCATCAGGGACAGAAACGCGCCTCGGGCGAGCCGTACATCAACCACTGCGTTGCCGTCGCGTCGATTTTAGCTGAGCTGCGCGTGCCCCCGGCGGTGGTCATCGCCGGGTTGCTACACGACACGGTGGAAGATACCTCGGTTACTCTTGAGGATTTAACCCGCGAGTTCGGCGAGGAGATCGCCAAGATGGTGGACGGCGTTACGAAATTGACGAATTTGCCCAGGGTTTCACGCGCCGAGCGCCATCAGGGCGACGTTATCGCCGATGAAGATGTCGGCATGGACGATATCCAGCCCTATCCGCGCCCGCGCCGCCGCGACCTGGCCAATGAAACCCTGCGCAAGGTCTTCCTGGCAATGGGCGATGACATCCGGGTCGTATTGATCAAGCTGGCGGACCGGCTGCACAATATGCGCACGCTGGGTTACATCCCCGAGGAGAAACGGAAACGCATTGCCAGGGAAACGCTGGATATTTTTGCCCCGCTGGCAAACCGCCTGGGCATCTGGCAGATCAAATGGGAACTGGAAGACCTGGCTTTTCGTTATATCGATCCCGATTCTTACCGTGAAATCGCCGAAAACCTGGCCGAACGCCGCGCCGACCGTGAGAAACAGGTCATGCAGATCATCAACCGGCTGCAGACCATCCTGCTGGAAAACGGAATCAAGGCAGAAATCACTGGACGCCCGAAGCACATTTACTCGATCTATCATAAGATGACCGAGAAGGGCAAACCATTCGAAATGGTGCGCGACTTGCGCGCCGTACGCTGCATCGTCAAAGATGTCCCCGCCTGCTACACCGCGCTGGGGATCATTCATACCCATTGGCGGCCCATACCGCAGGAGTTTGATGACTACATAGCCGCGCCGAAGGACAATTTCTATCAGTCGATCCATACCGCAGTGATTTACGACGACGGAAAGCCGTTGGAAGTGCAAATCCGCACACCGGAAATGCACGAAAACGCCGAATTCGGCATCGCCGCCCACTGGCGTTACAAAGAGCGCGGCCCTCGAGATGAAATGTACGAGCAGCGCATTAACTGGATCCGCAAAATCATGGAGTGGCGGCAGGAAGTCGAGGATGCCCAGGAATTTGTAGATGGCATCAAGAGCGACGTCTTCCAGGATCGGGTCTATGTATTTACACCGCGCGGAGACATTATCGACCTGCCCGCCGGCTCCACGCCGATTGATTTCGCCTACCATGTGCACACCGAGATCGGCAACCGCTGCCGCGGCGCGAAAATCAACGGGAAGCTGGTGTCGCTGGATTACGAACTGAAAACGGGTGATCAGGTCGAGATTCTTACCGCAAAACAGGGCGGCCCCAGCCGCGACTGGCTGAACCCTTCACTCGGGCTGGTGCGCACCCAGCGCGCCCGCTCGAAGATCCGCAACTGGTTCAAACGGCAGGATCGCGATCAGAACCTCACCCAGGGCAAGGCGATGTTCGATAAAGAACTGCGCCGCCTTGGGTTGGTAGAGGTCGATCTGGAAAGTCTGGCGCTGTTATCCAACTTCCACAGCGCCGAGGAAATGTACGTGGCCATCGGCTGCGGGGACATCGGGCTTGGACGTATCGTCAATAAACTCAGCGAGGTCTACATAAAGAAAGATCCGCTGATCTTCCCAACCCAGCCGCGAGAACCAAAGCCGGGCAAAAACGGGGTCGCCGTCCTGGGCCTGAAGGGCTTGCTGACCAATTTTGCCCGCTGCTGCAATCCGGCCCCGGGCGACGCGATCGTCGGGTATATCACCCGCGGCAGAGGCGCTACCATCCACCGCCAGGATTGCCCGAATATACTCCGATTGAAAGACCGCGAGCGAATCGTTAAAGTATCCTGGGGCGAGCCGCACCAGACGTACCCTGTTACAGTGTACGTCAAGGCCTACGACCGTCACGGCTTGATGACGGATATTTCCACAATCTTGAGTCATGAGGATGTCAATCTCCTTGATATCAAGTTGAATGTGACCAACAATCTGGCGAACATCAACCTGGTGCTGGAAGTGGGTGATATCTCGCAACTCAGCCGGGTACTGACCCGCATTGAAAATCTGCCGAACGTAATGGAAGCGCACCGGATGAACCCAGGTTAAAAGATTATGAAGCAAGATCAATGGACTTCATTATTATCAGTTGACGAAGCTCGCAGTGAAATCTTGAAGAGCTTCATGCCGGTCGATACCACAACCGTTCAGCTTCACCAGGCCCTTCATCGCGTTCTCGCCGAAGAGATAGTCGCGCCTTTTGACCTCCCGCGCTTCACAAATTCAAGCGTGGACGGCTTTGCGTTTCGCCTCGATAAAAAGCCACACGCCGGCAATCAAAAAATGCGCCTTCCAGTGATCGGTGATATCCCTGCCGGCTCAACAGATAGAATCAGGATACTGCCTGGTCAGGCAGCCAGGATCTTAACCGGAGCAGCTTTGCCAGCCGGCGCCGACCGCGTTGTGCCGGTCGAAGATACGGACTTTCCTTACCGCGATCCATCCACGCAGGCTCCGGACTATGTCACCCTTATCCGCATACCAGAAAAAGGCGCCAATATCCGTCCACGCGGGCAGGATGTTGCCAAAGGGACACGAATTTTCCTGCCCAAGCGCCAATTGAACCCTGGCGACATCGGTTTACTGGCGATGATAGGGAAATTGCATGTGCTCGTTCATCGCCAGCCGCGCATCGCCATCTTTTCCTCCGGCGACGAATTGACCGCGTTAGGCCGACGCCTGCCGAAAGGCAAGATATACGATGCCAACAGCCACATGCTCCAGGCGCTGGTGGATGAGTCCACCTGCCAGCCGTTCAACCTCGGTATTGCCAGAGATCAGCCGGAAAATATCCGGGCCTTCTTCGAGCGGGCAGTGAAAAAGAAGGCGGATTTGATCCTGACCACCGCCGGCGTTAGCGTCGGGGTTTTCGATTACGTCCGGAAATTTCTGGAAGAGGAAGGTCAGCTCAAGATCTGGCGGGTGAACATGCGCCCGGGCAAGCCGCTGACCTTTGGATATTACCGCTCCACCCCGGTCATCAGCCTGCCCGGCAATCCGGTCTCAGCATTCGTCGGCTTCCAGGTCTTCGTCCGGCCAGTATTACGTAAGTTAATGGGCATGGAGTCGGATCACCGCCCGACTCTTCGCGCCCGATTGGATGCTCCCATTCAATCCGACGGGCGTGAAACCTACCTCCGCGGCGTAGTCCGCAAACAGGCAGATGGGTACTCCGCATCCCTGTGCGGTCATCAGGGCTCGGGCAATCTTTTCTCGCTTGTTCAGGCAAATGCTTTACTTATTTTGCCCTCCGGTGTACAATCGCTCCCTGCAGGCGCAGAGGTTGATGCCTGGATTTTAACCGACCTTATTGAATAAAATGTGGACCAACCTCCGATGAAAACATCAAAAATCCTCGCCATAGTCATAGCGGCGCTAGGATTGGTGGATGCCGTTTACCTGATCGCGATCAAATACGCCAACAACAAATCGCTTTGTTTTATCAGCGCGGGGGATTGTCTTTCGGTCAACAGCAGTGTGTATTCAGAAATATCAGGGATTCCCATCGCGGCACTCGGCGCAGCAGCTTTTTTGGCTATCCTGATTCTCCTGGTAATCGAAACAAAATCGTCCTTACTGGCACGCTGGTCGCCCTATCTTTTTTTCAGTATCACTTTAATAGGTGTGATATACTCTGCCTACTTGACGTACCTTGAGATTGCAGTTATAAAAGCTGTTTGTCCGTTCTGTGTTCTTTCAGCAGTCTGCATGTTAGCCCTTTTCGCTCTCTCGATTTTTCGCTTTTCCCGATCCCCGCTCGAATAAAACCGCATCACAGGAGGAGAGACTAATTATGCCAACCAAAATTCGCTGTCACTACATTGACTGCGCTTTTCTTGACGAAGGATATTGCAGCGCAGCCCTAATCGAGCTCGATCCGGATTCCGGATGCATCACCTACTCGCCGACTGCAGAAGTCGATCACGAGGACGAGTGGGACGAGGAAGAACTGGAAGAATGGGAAGAGGCAGAGGAAGAGATCGACGAAGAAGATGATGACTGGGGTGACGAGGAAGAAGAAGAATTTTAATCTAAAGCCAACGCTTGCTTTCATTTGATTTTTATAAATCCTGGCATTACCGCCGGGATTTTTTCGTGCGCTGATATTCTTTTCCTTAGATCAATTACCAATGAAGGGCAAACCCGGCATATCCTTTCCGGCTGGGGGCATGGGGAGTTTAGAGAAGTGTATAGTGTGGATTTATTTCATCGCGAGCCGCTGATTTTAGGCAGCGAAGCAATCTTCAATTCATCATGGCAAGTTTGCTTCGCTTCGCTCGCGATGACATCCCTGGTGTTTTCAAGAGGTAATACCATGTATCGCAGATGGCTGGGGCCAAAGGACAAGTACCCTCCCCGGGTAAACGAACCTCTCATAAATCAAAAACCCCGCGTGAGGCGGGATTTTTTCAGGCTGGGGGCAAAGGACATGTACCCTCCCCGGGTATTCGAACCTCTCACCAATCAAAAACCCCGCGTGAGGCGGGATTTTTTCAGGTTGGGGGCAAAGGACATGTACCCTCCCTGGGTATTCGAACCTCTCACCAATCAAAAACCCCGCGTTGGGCGGGATTTTTTCAGGCTGGGGGCAAAGGATTCGAACCTCTACAAACAGATCCAGAGTCTGCTGTCCTACCATTAGACGAGCCCCCAATTCAACGCGCCAATTTTACCATCCTTACTGAGGGCTGTAAAGATAAAAATACGAAAATTCAATCAGACATGCTCTCGAGCAGCTCAACAGCTTTTTCCATCCGCCGGACGACGACGTCCTTGCCAATGATCTCCATGCTCTCGAACAATGGGGGTGACACCCGCTGACCCGTAATGGCTATGCGCATCATGCCGAAAACCTGCCCTGCTTTCAAGCCGCTTTCTTCTACCAGCACCCTCATCGGCGGTTCGGCGGAATCATGACGCATATCCTTCAATCCTCCAAGCAACGCTGAAATTTTTCGCGCCTGCGCGGCGGTTTCTGCAGCTGATAGTCCCTCGATAAGCAATTTCCCCGGTTCATAGTTAATCTCTTCCTGGAAGAAAAAGCCCGCCATCAACGGGGCATCATCCAGCCCCTGCAACCGTTCGCGCAGTATACAGGCGATTTTCACCAGCTTTTCGTCGTCATCGACGATGTACCCAGCTTTACTGAAGAACGGCCTGATTCTATTCGCCAAATCCTCGAAATCCAGATTGCGGATGTGGAGCCCGTTGAAGTAGTCAAACTTGGTGAAGTTGATCGCCGCCGGTGATGGGTTCAGCCGCTCCAGGCTGAATTTTTCGATTAAATCCTCTTTAGTGAAGAATTCAGTGTGGTCATCGTAGCTCCAACCCATCAAGGCAATCCAGTTGATTATCGCTTCAGGTACATACCCCAGCGATTCCAGGTCTTTGATAAAAATCGAATGCCCCTCTTTGATCAGATCGGCGGATTCGCGCTTGCTCATCTTGCCTTTACCGCTCGGCTTGAGGAAGACAGATAAATGCACGTAAATCGGCTCTTGCCAGCCGAAGGCGCGGTGGATCATCGCGTGGATCGGGAAAGTAGGCAGCCACTCCGATCCCCGGATGACGTGAGAAACCTGCATCAGGTGATCGTCCACCGAGGCAGCCAGATGGTAAACAGCCAGTCCGTCGGATTTGACCAGGATTATATCGTCCAGCAAACGGTTCTCGACAGTGATGTCGCCGCGCAGCAGGTCGGTGGCGGTGGTCGTCCCTTCATGCGGTGTCCTGAAGCGCACCACGTGGCGTTCGCCTGCAGCCACTCTGGCCTTCGCTTCTTCGAGCGGAAGGTCGCGACAACGGCCGTCGTAAAGCGGCGTCTCTTTGCGCTTTTGCTGCGCCTGGCGCACCTGCTCCAGGCGCTCGGGGCTGCAGAAACAATAATAAGCATGCCCCCGCTCGATCAATTCGCTGGCGTGATCCAGGTAAATCTGCTTACGTTCCGACTGGCGGTAAGGGCCAAAAGGGCCGCCTTTATCCGGGCCCTCATCCCAATCAATGCCCAGCCAGGTCAGCCACTGGTAAAACTCCTCCTCTGCTCCAGGGACAAACCGTTTCCGATCCGTATCCTCAATTCGCAAAATAAACTGGCCGCCCTGCTGCCGGGCGAACAGGAAGTTGTACAATGCCGTCCGTGCGCTGCCGAGATGCAGGTGACCGGTCGGGGATGGCGCGAAGCGCACACGTACTGGAGCGATTTTTTCAGACATGGGTACCCTCAAAATGCTAGAGTTTTCCCGTGGGCCGCCACGCTTTCGACCAGTCCAATGCCAAGCACCAGTGAAAGCAGCGAGCTGCCTCCGTAACTGATGAACGGCAGGGTCAGCCCCGTGACGGGCAGGACGTTCAGATTGACACCGATGTTCACCGCCATCTGGAAGAAAATCAGCGTGGCGATGCCATAAGCGACCAGCGCACCGAACTGATCTGCAGCATTGCGGGCGACGTAGAGGCAGCGCAGGACGACGAAAACGAGCAGCGCCATAACGATGACCGTGCCGACGAATCCAAATTCCTCAGCCATGGCAGAAAAAATGAAGTCCGTGTGGCGCACCTTCAGAAATCGAAGCTGCACCTGGGTGCCATTGCCGTAGCCGGCGCCGAACCAGCCGCCCGATCCAATGGTGACCAGCGCTTGTTCGACGTTGTACGTCTCGCCATGGCGGGCGCTCGGATCGGGGAAGAGGAAATTGACGATGCGCGTGATCTGATAATCTTCCAGGAATGGAATATCCACTCCCGAAACGATCAATATAATGAACACAACCAGCACAATCAAGCCAATCAGGCCAAAGATGACCATGAATCTGGTCGGCAGTCCACTTATCCAGAGCATAGCAAACCAGAGGACGAATATCACGATCGAGGTGCTCAGGTTGGGCTGCAGCAGAATCCACACCACCATGCCGGCAGTCAACATAAAGCTCCGCATGATCCAGCGCAAATTGTGTTGTTGAGTGCTGGCCTGGCTGAAAAAATTTGCCAGCACGAGCACCATCACGATCTTCGCCAGCTCCGATGGCTGGACGTTGATCACGCCAATCTGAAACCAACGGGTTGAACCAAAGGCCTCTTCACCAATCAGGTTAATCCCAATCAGTAAGATGATAGTCAAGATATACAGCCAGCGGGAAATCGACACCAGTAGGCGGTAATCGATTGCGGTGGTTATGAGGATGATCGCCATGCCAAGACCGACATATATTGACTGGCTTTGAACCGAACCGGCCAATTCCTCATTTCCGGCCACCGCCGATCGGATCATGATGATGCCAAACACGCTCAGCAGCAGCACCGCGCCGAACAACCAGTAGTCGAAATGACGCCAGACTTCCTTTTTGAACATCAGGTTCCTTATACCTCTACAGCTGCCTTAGCGGACAGGCTGACACGAAACGAGTGCCATTATTGCAAACAACTCTCTCTTCTCTAGGGATTACTGGCCGTTTCAAGGCCGGTATCGATCTCTTTAAGCTCGAAGAAGCCATCCATGACCTGCCGCACAACCGGGGCAGATAATCTTGCGCCTTCATCACCATTATAAATGAAGGCGACTACAGCGATTTGTGGATCATCGAAAGGCGCGTATCCGACATACCACGCGTGCGCTGGCCAGGAACCGGGTACGCATATATGCTTCTCGCGGGCGATGTCATCGCAATATTCAGCTGTGCCGGTTTTCCCAGCCGACGGTATCTCAGATCCGATAAAAGCATCCGTCGCGGTGCCGTTGGCGACCACTTCGCGCATGCCGCGCTTGGCCATATCCACAACCCACGGTTCGACGGTTTTCAGCTCGCCGGTCTGAAAGAAATCCTCATCATAGACATGGATCATGGGATCTTTGGTGATGTCCCAGAGCATATCAGCTTGAAACGGCTGGATGACCTCGCCATTCGCGTCGAGGATTTCCCGCACGATGGTTGGGCGCATCAGTTTTCCGTCATTTGCCAACGTCGCCACCGAAACCAGCACCTGCAGCGGCGTTGAAAGGACATAGCCCTGCCCAATAGTGGCGATATAGGTATCGCCGGTTGACCAGTTCTCGCCGACAGTCACCCGCTTCCAGTTAGGGTCAGGGATCAAGCCGTCCTGCTCTCCGGGCAGCTCGATGCCTAACACCTGCCCGTAGCCAAGCGCGCGGGCATACTCGCCCATTCGCCAAATTCCCAACCCCTCCGGCACTTCGTCCTTGTAGCCGCCGCCGACCTTGTAAAAATACACGTCGCAGGATTGGGACAGGCCGCCAAGGTAATCCAGGTCTCCGTGCCCGCCGCCAGTGTCCTTATATAAGTAGCATACGTACTCGCGCGTGCGCGGATTCGGGTCGTTCTCAAAAAATTTTTCTTCGATGCGAATAACCCCTGGATCGTTAATCAACTTTTCAGGCGTAACAACCCCTTCGTTGAGTATACCGATCGCGGTCGCCATCTTGAAAACTGATCCGGGCGGGTGTTCTGCCGAAATCGCCGTGTTGAAGAGCGGCCTGTGGGGATCATTTTGCAGCTGTTCGAAGTAATATGCTGGGATTAAGCGTGCCATGCGATTATTTTCATAGCTGGGATAGGACACCAGCGCCAGAATCTCGCCGGTTTTCGGATCCATGGCAATTACCGCGCCGCTTGTATATTTTTGTTCACCCAGGCGTAAATTCCAGGTGTTCATCCACTGCACAAGAGCCGCTTCGGCGATGCTTTGCAGGCGGGTATCGATTGTCAGGCGCACGCTGTTGCCGGGAACCGGCACAACCGGCGGTTCGAGATCCCGCAGGATTTTACCGGCGTTATCCACCTCGACGATTCTCCGCCCGTTTTTCCCAATCAAGATCTCGTTCAGGCTGTTTTCAACGCCGGCATATCCAACTTTATCGCGGTTCGAAACGAAACCAAGGCTTTCCCAATAACCCTGTTCAATCGCAGGGATGGGCCCGAGAAAACCGACGACTTGCGCGGTGGTGCTGCCGGTGGGATATTCGCGCACCGATTCGATTTCGATCTCCACGCCTGGTAAATCTTTCGATTTTTCGGCGATCACTTTAGCAACGGCAGCATCGATATTGCACTTCACTCGGACAGGATTGAACGGCGCGAGCGAATCACCGATGAAAACGATCTGGCTGATGCCGAGGTCAGTCTGACAGGGCGTGAAGTTGCGCTCCGTCTCTTCGTTGATTTCTCCGTTATTGACCGGAATATCGATTAACTCAGATAATTGCCGGAAGATCCCCTGGGTAGCGCCCTCATCTGCCGGCAGATTTGCCGGGATAATCGTCAGGTTATACGAGGGGATATTCCTGGCCAGTATATATCCATTCCGATCGTAAATGGAGCCGCGCTCGGTCGGCAGACTGACTTCCATGGTGCGGTTGTCTTCAGCGCGGTTGCGGTAATCTTCTCCGGAAACAATCTGCAAGGTGAATAAACGGAATACATAGTAAAGCATTACCGCGGCAATCACGCCGTAGAAAATGATCACCCGCCAGATGCTCAACCCTGGTTTTTGCTCAAGTTCGGACTGTGACATAAGTTAGATCGTTTCATCTCCTGGATAGATCCAGCGAGCAATATCCGTGATCACGGTATAGACCGGCAGAGCCAGGATAAGATTCAGCAGCGCGCTTGGCAGGGTTACCTGTGATAACGCCTGCTGAAACGGAATCGGCGTGCCGGAGGCCTGCAGGGCAAAAATCGACAGCAGGTGAAATAGAATTGTACCAAGAATTGTGGTGACAAACATCGCCAGGATCGGAGTTTGCCAGACACGGCGCTGCAGCAGCCTGGCGATGAGCGTGACCAGCAGGTAGCCGATCAGCGGGACAAAATAGGGCAGTCCAGAGATGAATGTGACCGCCGCGCCGGCGAGGACGGTCCATTGCCAGGCGGATTTAACCCGTTCTTGCGACGCCCAGGCCGCCAGCGCCAGCAGGATCAGGTCGGCAGTGCCGTGTATTAACGGCAGCCTGCTGACTACCGCGAGCTGCAGCATTAGCAAGAGACCTAAAACCGGTAGTGCAGCAAATATTGCCATGATTACGGATTCTGTGTGGGCAGCAGCGGGGTGATGTCAACCGGTCGGAAGTTCGTGATGACCAACACTGCCTGGAGCGTGCTGAAATCCACAACCGGCTGTACGGCTGCGGATTGAAACAGCTCGGTGGTCGATTTGCGCACACTCACCACCTGCCCGACCAAAATATCGGCGGGATAATTCCCGCCCAGACCCGAAGTGAGCAGCAGGATGCCGGGCTGAAGAGGGACATCCTGGGAAACCATATTTAACGTGATTTCGCCAGTGATCGAGCCGCTAATTTGCCCTTCTGCACTCAATCCTTCCAGGCGGACGTTGACGACCGAGCCAGGATCGGTGATCAACTGGACACGGGCAGCAGTAGCGGTGACGGCATCGATACGCCCGACCAGACCCTGGTCAGTGATGACCGGCATGCCGTAGCGCAGACCATCGTCTGAGCCATGATCGATGATGACATAGTGTACAAACGGACTTGGATCGACGCCGATCACGGCTGCGGCGACATACTGGTTTTGCGGCCGTGCGCGAGCGAAATCCAACAGGGCATAGAGCAGCTGCGCCTCGCGTAATTGCTGCTGCAGCTCGATGATTTGCGCCTGCAGCCCTGCGACTTCATTTTCCAGCGCCTGGTTGCGCGCCCGCAGGGTGGCGATATCGCGCGGTACGGTGACGAATTCATAAACTGCGATGAAGCGGCTCGAGAACCACTCTTGAGCTGAGATTAAAGGTGAACTAACCACGCGAAAAAGCGGGCGCATGTAGCCGCTGAGGGCGAATAAGACCAGCCCAACCATGATCACGATGATCGCAGCCTGCCAGAAACGAGCCCTCGATGCTCTCATTCGTCCATCCCCAGCCGGGATTTATCTGATCTGTCAACCCGCATATTGGTTAAATTCGGGATTACCGCCCGCCAGACCTGTCCAACGGAACCAGGTAATCATCAAATCGATCTAAATCGTCGAGAATCATCCCCGCCCCGCGAGCGACACACGTCATCGGATCTTCCGCGACCCAAACGCGCAGATTGAGTTCGTCGGTTAGCCGCTCGCTTAATCCTTGCAGTTGGGCGCCGCCGCCAGCAAGACAGACGCCGGTGTCGATCAGGTCCGCGTCGATTTCCGGCGGAGCTTCATCCATAGCATCCTTGATCGTATCCACGATCACCTGCACCGAGCTCGAGATTGCCTCGCGAATTTCGACCGAGGACACTTCCATTGATTCGGGCAATCCGCTGACCAGGTTGCGCCCGCGCACGATCATGGTTTTCTCGGTCGGCAGCGGATAAGCCGAACCAATCTGGATTTTTACCTGTTCTGCCATCCGCTCGCCGATGAAAAGGTTGTACTTGTTACGGATGTACTGGATGATATCCTGATCCATCTCGTCGCCGGCCACGCGCAGCGAGCGTGAAACGACGATTCCGCCCATCGATATGATCGCCACCTCGGTTGTGCCGCCGCCGATGTCGACGACCATGCTGCCCTGCACCTCGCTAACCGGTAAACCGGCGCCCAGGGCAGCCGCCCGCGGCTCTTCGATCAGATAGGTTTCGCGCGCGCCGGCTGACATCGAGGCGTCGTACACCGCCCGTTTCTCGACCTCGGTGGCGCCTGAGGGGATGCCGACCACCACGCGCGGGCGCGGCATGGGAACAATCGTCTGCTGATGGGCTTTTCCGATGAAGTAGCCAAGCATCGCCTGGGTGATCTCGAATTCTGAAATCACCCCATCCCGCAGTGGACGAACCGCAATCACATTTGCCGGGGTTCGCCCGACCATTTCCTTTGCCTGTATACCAATCGCCAGCGGACGGCGCGTCCTTTTATCAATGGCCACCCAAGAAGGCTCGTCGATCACTATCCCTTTACCGCGGACATTGACCAGAGTATTGGCAGTACCCAGGTCAATGCCGATATCCAGGGAGAACAATCCCATCAGCCAATTGAGAGGATTGAATGCCAAATGTTGCTCCTTAACCTCGTTGCGAGGATATCAGGGAATACTCAATGAGATTGATCTAAAAATTATACCATACCTGAACAGGCGCGAATCTTCACTTCGCTTGACAGCCAGACGCGCCGTGGCTATAATCCTGGTACACTGCGGGTGTAGTTCAGTGGCAGAACGTTTGCTTCCCAAGCAAAATGTCGTGGGTTCGAGTCCCATCACCCGCTCTCATTTTTTCTAATGGGACAACACATCTGTTACAGTAGATGGGTGCAACAGCAACGGGCTGTACAACTACAATATTTTGATCAATAGATAGGCGATCTCTTCAATCGAGAGGATCCAGAGCCCGAGCAGCGCCGGCAGAGAAAGGTGGGGGTGTTCGATTATTCCAAGCAGCGCAATAGGTAAAGATCCAGGCGAAATGTATGGCGCCAGAAAAGGCGAAGCAGCAATGGCATAACCCGCCTTATTCTCACGCAGTGCAAATGCGAGTAAAACCACCGCCACAGGAATTGAAGTAAACCATAAGACTTCCTGGCTTTTTATCAAGCGTTCATATTTCAGGAAGTAATTGCCATACATGAAAATGGATAAACCGAACAAGATGGCAGCCGGTGTGAAGGTTAGTACTGTGCTTTTAATCCCCCCATCTTTGAAGGTCCGCACAGCCCAATAGAAAGCAACCCCGATACCTAACTGCGGTTTGATCAATACAAGCGGAAGACCCCATACCGGTGGAAGGATATACCCAACCGCGACCATCCAATCGACATTGACATCCAGCCCGTTGTAAAACGTCAGCGGCATTGCCAGGTAGGCAGCCAGCATCCATTTACGGGCGCCCCGGCGGTAGGCAACATAACCTATCGCCCACATGGATACCGAAGCATACAAGGCGAATCCCAGCCGCGAGGGAAGCAGTGCAAATGGGATAATCGGGATCAATGCCCAGGGTGGATTGAAGTAGGCGTCGGATGTATATGGATTATCACCGCGAATCAATCCCAGGGCTAGCGGACGAAAAATCCCATTCCAGTGCACGCCACAATTTAATAGATAAAAGAGCATCACCGTTAATGAGAACAAAGTAACGGTCAAAAGATATCTTCGCAATCTCATGGCTGTTCACTCCCCCTCTCTCTTGGAAACGGACAACTGCGATTGTGCGCGAGCCCTGTTGCCTGGATCTACAATGCATTCACAATGCACCTAAAAACCGGTATTGGGCTGGAAGAATAATACTGTTTCCTATTTGCTTTTCTAAAAGAGTATTGCTGGCACTATTTTTAAAATCCCCACCTCTATTGGGACAATATTATCATGATTCCTTATTAATTCCAAGGGAAATGCCTATGGGTTAACCACCGGGTAAAATTTTTTTCGGATCGATACGACTTTGTTTGTGCTTATGCAAGGTAACTTTACAATTGTGCAAGGGCGGCTCAAACCGGGGGTTGAACATACTATAATCAAAATCGGCACAGGTGGTTATTTATATTTTTAGCGGTTCGTCTGGCGGGTGCTGCCACGTATCCATAAGGAGAGTGACAATGATTTCGGGTCAAAAATCGATACTTTACGTCGAAGACAATTACGAAAACAGGATTCTGGTACGAAGGTTGCTCCAATCTTTAGGGTACCGCGTGCTGGAAGCTGAGAACGCCAAACAGGCGCTGCAGCAGCTCGCCGCGGACAAACCCAGCTTGATTCTGATGGACATCAATATGCCCGATATCGATGGGTATACACTGACCCAGCAGATCAAGGCGATGCCGGGTTTCCAATCCGTACCGGTGCTGGCGATTACCGCCAACGTCATGCGCGGCGACCGCGAGAAAACCATTCAAGCCGGCTGCGATGGCTACATCGAAAAACCGATCGATGTAGACCGCTTCCTCGATCTGATCGCCGCTTATACCTGAACAGCCTGATATCTCCAACCTCTTTCTCAAATCTTTTGTAGGGAATCAAAATGGCTACAAGCGAATCTGATACGACACCCGGTGTGTTAAATAAGGATGCCATCGTTCTTGTGGTGGAAGATAACGTCGCCAATTTCGTCCTGATCGCACGGATGCTTGGCTTCCTGGGCATCCATTGCGAATGGAAAACGTCTGGCTATGAAGTTGTCGAGTACGCTGATACTTTGCCCCGGGTAGATCTGATCCTCATGGATATTCGCCTGCCTTACGAGGACGGCTACAGCGCGCTAGCCAAAGTAAGACAGTCACGCACTTTGAAAAATGTGCCTGTGGTGGCTGTCACCGCTGAAGCAAGCCTGGAGCAAATGGAGAAAGCCCGCGCCGCCGGATTCGACGGCTTCATGGGAAAACCGCTTGATCCCGACCGATTTCCAGATCAAATCCAAAAAATCCTGAACGGCCTCCCGGTTTGGGATGTGAGCTGAAGGATAAAGATGACGGAAAAGCGATCCGCAAATCCAGCAGGTGAACCAATCACATCACCTGTGAGACAGAGCCCTGGGAACGGCGCTCCTGCAGGCGTCAGTGTGAGCGCCGTACTTCAAGCTGCCCTGGATATCGGACGAGCTGCCGATGAGATCGAAATATTCGACGTCATCAACGACATCCTGGAAGAATCGACCTGTGAGTGCACTGTATATGACCTCAGTCAGGATTACATCCGGATAATCTACACGACCAACAGCTCCACTAAGATCAGGTTGCACTTCATGGGGACATCAGTAAATGTGCCCGGCTCGCCAGAGATCTTTGCTGAACATGAATGTCTTTTGCTGAACAACACCGATTGTCCCGAGCCATTTACCCGCCTGATAGCGTTTTATAACCGGCTTGATTTCCAATCCATCGCTGTCTTACCTGTCTGGAGCGCGAAGAAAGTTTTCCGCCTGATTATTCTTGGCTTTACCAGTCCAGATCCTCCCACCAAGCAGGAATTGAGTGTATACCGCGATCTGGCTACGGTCACAAGCCAGGGACTGCAACGGGTTGATAAGATCCGCACTTTGCAGTCCCGGCTGGAGGGTTTAGAAACCCTGGCGGATATGAACGAATCGATCTCCGCTGAAACCGAGCTGTTCTCGCTCTACAAGCTCATTCATCAACGAATCAGCGCGAAAATGGGCAAAGAAATTAGCTTTGCCATCGCCATATATCACCCCAACTCCCAACAAATCCATATCCCCTATCTCTACGAAGGCGGGAAATTATCCTCGATCGATCCTATCGCGCTTGGTGAAGGGCTGACATCGCAGATCCTGAACACCAAGGAATCGTTATTACTGGTCAGGAACGTCGAAGAGGAATCCAAGCTGCTGGGCGCGAAAGTTGTCGGGAAGGCTGCGAAATCCTGGCTGGGAGTCCCGCTCATCCTCATGGGACAGGCGATTGGCGCCATCATTGTCCAGGATCTCGAGCGTGAAGGGAGATTCATCGAAAAGGATCGCGTGTTCCTTGAAACGCTGGCGCCCCAACTGGCGATCGCAATTCGCAACGCTCAGCTTCTGGATGAGATGAGCTTGACGTTGCGAAAATATGATCAAGAGCAATTCCTGCTAAATTCGTTGCTGGAAAACATCCCGGAAAAAGTATATTTCAAAGATATCGAAGGACAATATCTTCGCGCAAGCCGTTCGTGGATCGAACAGCTGCCGGCCGAAGCGCGCGATCATTTCTATGGCAAGACGGATGTAGATCTTTTCGCTGATAACGGGCTGACACAACATGAGTGGGATCTCGACATAATCAACACTGCACAGCCATCGATCGGCGTGATCGAGGAGAAGAAACACGCTAACGGCGAAACCATCTGGGAATGGACCTCGCACATTCCCTTGCTCGATGGCGCCGGCCATGTAGCCGGTCTGCTTGGGATATCGCAGGACATAACCGATCTCAAGAAAACCGAGTCGATATCTCGACGCCGGGCGCAGCAACTACAAACCGCCTCGGAAATCGCCCGCGATACAACCGGTTCGCTCGAACCGCAGTTGATCTTGAAAAACGCAGTGAACCTGATTCGCCAGCGCTTCGATTTTTATCATTCGTCAGTGTTTCTAATCGATCCATCCCGCCGGTATGCAGTGCTCCAAGAAGCCTCAGGGAAAATTAGCGAAACAATGAAGAAAATCGGTCACCGCCTGGAGGTTGGTTCAACATCGCTGGTCGGCCAGGCGACAGCCCGGGCGAAGGCTGTCGTTGTCAACGATACCCTGTCGCATCCAGATTATTACCCGAATCCGCTGCTGCCAGAAACCCGCTCTGAAATTGTCGTGCCGCTGAAGATCGGCTCACGTGTATTAGGCGCGCTCGACGTGCAAAGCAACAAAATCAACGCCTTCTCTCCGGAGGACACCCATACACTCGAAATTTTGGCTGATCAGCTCGCCATTGCGCTCGAAAATGCGAATCTTTTCAGTAAAACGCAAGATCAGATCGCCAAACAAAAACTTCTCCGCCAGCTTACCACCGCTGCATCCAGCGCCTCTGACCTGGACGAAGCCTTACAGAAGATCGTAGCCAGTCTGCACGAATCGCTCGAGAAAACGCGCGTGGCCATCTATTTTCACAGCGCGCAGGATACTTTAGAGATCCGCTCGTTCGCTGGTTATGAGGTCGATCATAAGCCTGCCGATATCGTCCGTTTCGACGAGGGGGTGATCGGCGCCGCGGCCAGTCAGCGCCGCCCTGTGCTGAGCCTGCAATCCGTGGAGGAAGCCAGCAAACAGGCAGAAACCCCGGATACGCACTCGGCGCTTGCCGTGCCGATCCTGTATCTGGACGATTTACTCGGCGTTTTATCCCTCGAATCCCCTCGGTTCCTGGCCTACGACGAAAATGATCAAGAGATGATGGGCTCACTCGGCGATTCAATTGGAGTGGTTATTGCAAACATCCGCCTGCTCATCCAAATCCGCAATCAGATGGAACTGCAGGAAAAACTCTTCGACATCAGCGGCAAGATCCGTCAGTCAGTGGATGTGGATACGATCATGCGCACAACCGTCCAGGAAATTGGTGAGCGGCTTGGCTTTTCTGAAGTCGTCGTCGAGCTGATCTCGCCGAATGATCCTGATTATAGCGAAGCCCTTTCACAGGTGGAGGGAGCATGACCGCAATCAGCGCGGATTTCTCTCCAATCACTCGCTCAGACAACCTGTCTGAGGAACAGCGGCAGCAAAAACTGACCAAACGCATCGCGGCGTTGTCCACTGCGGTAATGGGCGCATGTACGATATTATTTGGGCAGACTGCTCTCTCGTATCACTTCTGGCAGGTATATCTGCTTGCGCTGACCTTCGTCATTGGCTTTCTTATCACACTGGCTACAGTCCTGCTCCCACAAAAGTCGTTCCAGCAGAACAAAGCATTGTGGCTCGCGCCGGGGGTTACCATCCCGCTGATTACACTTGCAGCCACCGTCCAGGGCCAGGCAATCCAGGTGGCGCTGATCATCTTCTTATTCGGCACGATCCTCGCGACCGGTTCACTGCATGGGCGCAATCGTGATCTCGCGATCACGCTGTCTTTCTTCAGTGCAATCGTGACGGCCTTGCTTGGCACTTTCTCGCCGGTTCCTCAAGTGCGCATTCCCACACTCGAAATATATATTCCGTCCATGTTGAGCATCCTGTTGATGATTTACATCACACTTCTCGGCATGGAACTGCTCACCGCGAATCTGCGGATTAAATTACTGACCCTCTCGCTGGCGATCGCCATTATCCCACTGATCGTCCTCTCCTTGATCGATTCGCGCTTCATCCAAAACTCGATTAGAAACCAGACCAATCAAGCGTTGCGGTTGGCAGCCGAACAAACCGCCACCTCACTGGAATCCTTCCTGATAACAACGCGTGATTTGACTTCGAGTCGAGCACAAAACAGCATTTTCAATGATTATCTCGCATTACCACCGGTATCGCGTGAAGGCAGCTCAGAGGAGAAGGCGATCGAATTGACCTTCGAGGCGCTCACTTTCGAGCATGCCGACTTCTTGCGCGCTTTCGGTCTGTTGAACCTGGATGGAATAATCCTCTATGACACAAATCACCGTCTGGTAGGTCAATCCGAAGAGTCGATGGATTATTTTTCAGCCACCACCTCGACAGGACAGGCCCAGATATCCGATGTTACATTTACGGAAGATGGATCCGAAGCCTTCCTTTACTTCTCGAGCCCAATCAGAGACGAACACCAGCAATTGATCGGCGTGTTACGCATCCAATACGACGCACTGGTTCTCCAGAAAGTCCTGGAGGAAAAGGTAAACCTGGTAGGCGCCAGATCCTACCCGCTCCTTATCAATGAAAATTTCCTGCGGCTGGCAGATACCCTCACCCCCAAGAACATTTACCGGCTGCTTGCTCCCCTCCCCTCCACTTCAATCGCTTCACTGATCCGCCAGCAGCGCTTGCCAGACATCCCGATTTATCTGATGAGCACCGGCGACGACGGCCTGGTGCCGATTATAAAGAATTACGTCACAAATCCGTTTTTTACCTTTGAGCTGCACGAGGAAGAAGCCGGCCATCTCGAATCCGGTTACGTTACACGTCTTACGATTGTCCCCTGGTACCTGATCTTCACTCAGGAACAGACATCGATGGCCGCCGTACTTCAATCGCAGGGCAAATTATCGACACTGATCTCCACGCTGATCGCCGCGATCGTTGGCGTTTTCGCAACGAGCATATCCGCGTCATTCAGCCGCCCGATCATCCGGTTGCACCAAACCGCGGAACAAATCATCTCGGGCGATCTCGACGCGCAGGCGCAAGTTGAAAGCAACGATGAAATCGGCAGCCTTTCTGCCGCGTTCAACAATATGACCCAACAGTTGAAGACTTTGATCGCCGACCTTGAAAACCGCGTCCTCGACCGCACCAAGGAACTGGCGGCACAAAATGAAGCGCTGGTCTTCCGCGGTCGGCAATTGCAGACTGTATCAGACGTGGCGCGCAGCATCATTTCGACAAGGGAATTCGAAGGCCTGCTCACCCAGGTGACCACCCTGGTAAGTGAGCGATTCAACTTCTATCATGTGGCAGTATTCCTACTCGATCAAAAGGGCGAATTCGCCGTCCTGCGGGCGGCGAATTCGGAAGGCGGAAAACGAATGCTCGCCAGGCAGCACCGCCTGAAGGTCGGCGCAGTAGGCATTGTTGGCTATGTCACCGCCACTGGAGAGCCGCGTATTGCTACCGACGTAGGCAAAGATGCCGTTTACTTCAACAATCCTGATCTGCCCCTCACCCGCTCTGAAATGTCCCTGCCGCTAAAATCGAATGATCGCATAATCGGCGCGTTAGATGTTCAGAGCACCGAGGCGAACGCTTTTACGCAGGAAGACATCGAGCTGTTCAGCACACTGGCAGACCAGATATCCATTGCCATTGTTAATAACCAGTTGCTCAATGAAACAGTAAAAGCGCTGGAGGAAGCTCAACGCATCCACCGCCAGTATCTGCGCCGCGAATGGGGCGGCGAGATCGCATCGATGCGAACCCGCGCATATCAGTATTCTCAACAGGGCGTCAATCCTCTGCCCGATATCGCTCTACCTGAGATCAAGCGTGCCCTGGAAAGCGGCGAGCCGGTAGCGCAGTCTGCTGTGGGAACCGCACGCCCCGCAGTACTTGCGGTGCCAATTAAGCTGCGCGGAGAAACACTTGGAGTGATTCATCTGAAAGATGCAAGCGTCCCCGACCGAAAATGGAACGAGGATGAGATCATGGCAATTTCCGCGATGGCAGACCAGGTTGGTCTGGCGCTCGAGAACGCTCGCCTTCTGGAAAAGACGCTTCGGCGAGCAGAAAGAGACCGTAAAGCGCTGGAAATCACTGGCAAGATACGCTCGACCAATGATCCCAAATCAATGGTGCAAATTGCCCTGCAGGAGTTACAACAAACGCTCAACGCAACCCGAGTCCGCATCATCCTTAAAGACAGCGAATATATCGAACCGTCAGGTGATACCAGGCAGCCGGTTGTTGACATTGCCGGACGAACGAGCCAGGAGTGATGGGAGGTCAGCATGGCATTCACAATCACCATTACAAATGAAAAAGGCGGGGTTGCCAAGACCACAACGACCCTCTCTTTGGGCGCAGCTCTGGTGGAAGCGGGAAAAAATGTGCTTGTGATCGATCTGGATGCGCAGGCAAATTTGACGCTGGCGCTTGGTTTCGATCCGCTAAAGGTCGATAAAACGGCGGTGAACCTTTTTAAAGGCGCGGAGCTCGAATCGCTCATCCTGGAAACCGGAGTTCCGGGTTTGTCGCTGCTGCCCTCCAACCACGAAATAAGTTACGCTGAACGCTTTTTACCGACTAAACCAGGTTACGAGACACTGCTGAGAGAAGGGATCGCCAATTGTCGCTTACGTAATTTTGACTACATTCTGCTGGATTGCCCGCCGTTCCTTGGCGCGATCGTTCTGAATGCCTTCACAGCGGCCAATTTACTCCTGATTCCTACCCAGGCAGAATATTTTTCAATCTATGCGTTGAAAAACATGATGGGATTGATCCACCGCGTCCGCGCGCAAACCAATCCTGATTTGTCCTACCGCCTGCTGCTCACCATGTTCGATGGGCGTAACCGTATCCACCGCACACTGAGCGAGCAGCTGCGCAACAGCTTTTCGGAGGGAGTGTTACAGACGGTTGTGATGGTGGATACCAAACTTCGCGAAAGCACCATCGCCGGGTTGCCGATCATTTTCCATTCTCCCAACAGCCGGTCCTCGCACCAGTACCGGCAGCTCGCTCAGGAGATCCTGCAATATGTCGAAGAAACAATTGCACAACCGGCTTGATTCCCTATTCTCTGAGTTCGATTCGCTGGTTGAGCCAATCGCCGGAACTCAGGTCGAAACCCCACTAGGCTGGTGGTGGGAATGCGATGGTGATTTCCACTACACCTTCTGCGGCGAGGAAGTCTTCGACTGCCTTGGCATCCCGGCATCCCGTTTCATCGGCCACCCTATCACCCAATACGCAATTGCGGCCCAGTCCATTCAACCCCTGACAGACGCCTTCTCGCAGAAAGCCTATCCAACCGAGCTGGATGTCTATTTTCAATCGCCGGAAGGAGCTTATGTTCTGGCGAGGTTGAGCATCCACCTGCGCCCAAAAATGAACGGCGGGAAACCTGGCTGGCGCGGATTTGCCCAGGTGCTCTCCAGCGGTCAGCTCGCGGATCTGACCGCCGAGGCCTATCGAAGATCGGTCAAGCTCAGCCCCCCGACGCAGGATGGTGAAGTCCCTGCCAATGAGCAGCCAATCCTCGCGGTTCCTGCCGCCGCGGAAGAAGCTGAAGATGGTCCCCTTACAAAACGGGCTGCCTCCGTCCAAATACCCATCGATTTGCACGAGCAAGGCCAAGGGATGATCGAGATCATCGATGACAACCCCGATCGAACATGGACCGAGGACGAGCGGCAGTTGATCCAGGAGGTAGCCAAACAACTTTCCACCGCGATCGAAAGCGCCCAATCTTATGAACTGGCGCAAAAAGCCTATCAGGAAATCCGCCAGGCGGATCACATGAAAAGCCAGTTCCTGGCAAACATGAGCCATGAGCTGCGCACTCCGTTGAACTCAATCATCGGATTTTCCAGGGTCATCCTGAAAGGGATCGACGGCGAGATCACTGACCTGCAACGTCAGGACCTGACCTCCATTTACAACTCCGGGCAGCACCTGCTGGGGCTGATCAACGACGTGCTGGACCTTTCAAAGATCGAGGCGGGCAAGATGGAATTGCAGTTTGATGAAGTCAATATCATCGAGATCATCAACTCGGTGATGTCCACCGCCGTAGGATTGGTGAAGGATAAACCCATCAAACTGGGTGCCATCCTGCCCGATTCCCTCCCCATTATTTCGGCGGATGGTACGCGCATTCGCCAGGTGTTGTTGAACTTCCTCTCGAATGCAGCCAAGTTCACTGAAGAAGGCTCGATCACGGTCAAGGCTGTTGAAACTCTCAGCCCGGACGGCAATCCTGAGATCATGGTGACCGTGACTGATACTGGTGATGGCATAGCGCCCGGAGACCGCGACAAGCTCTTCGTGCCCTTTTCACAGGTGGACGATTCACCCACGCGCAAGACCGGCGGCACCGGTTTAGGCCTTTCCATCTGCCGCTCCTTCATGGAAATGCACAAAGGGCGTATCGGCCTGCTTTGGAGCGAGGTTGGCAAAGGCAGCACATTTTTCTTTTCGCTTCCAATCCAACAAAAGGCAGCAGAATAAACTGGAAAGAAACATGCATCTCAGGATACATAAATAATAGGCGATCATCCTCCTACTCACTTAAAGGTTAATCATCATCATGACATCACATTTCTACATCGAATGCCGGGATTGCGGTCATAAAGCATCATTTCATCCTGGCGAGCATACCTGCCCATCCTGTGGAAGCATGTGGCGCGAGGCGAAATACGATTATGCCGGATTAGCCCCAATCTGGGCGGATGAACTGGCCGCCAAACCGTTCAACATGTGGCGCTATCAGCAGTTGCTGCCAGTAAAAGCGGTGCCGCACGACCTCACCTTTGTCGAAGGCGGTACACCGCTGCTTAGCGCAATTAACCTTGGGATGATCCTTGGGAATCAGCAGATATTCCTCAAAGACGAGCGCCGTGGACCGACCATTTCCTTCAAAGACCGCCAGGCCGCTGTTACGATCCCGCTGCTCAAAGAAGCCGGCATCACCGAAGCCGTCATTGCTTCAACCGGTAACGTCGCCATCGCTTATTCGGCTTATGCGGCGCGCGCCGGCATCAAACTGTGGGCATTCCTCACCAGCATGGTTCCCGCCGATAAGATGCGCGAAGTGGCCTTGTACGGTACGCAGGTGATTAAAGTGACCGGCTCGTACGACCAGGCCAAGCAGGTGGCTGCCGAATTCGCCCGCCAGCGCGGACTTTATCTGGATGTAGGGGCGCGCAGCATCGCCTGCATCGAGTCAATGAAAACGCTCTCCTTTGAGATTTGCGAACAAATGGCGATGATCAAGCGCCGGGTGACCGAGCCTGTCCCTGGCAGAAAAACCGTCTCATTCCAATCGCCCGATTGGTATATCCAATCCGTCAGCGGTGGGATGGGGCCTTTGGGCGTGTACAAAGGCTTCGCCGAGCTGCATCAGATGGGCCTGATCGAGAAAATCCCGAAGATGGGCATTATCCAGGTGGACGGCTGCGCCCCCATGGTGCATGCCTGGAAGAAGAAACAGGCTGTGGCAGAACCGGTAATAAATCCTCGAACGCACATTTCCACACTCGCGACCGGTGACCCAGGTCGGACGTATACACTGCTGCACCAATGGCTGCTTGACACGGGCGGCGCGATGGAAAGTGTCAGCGATCAGGAAGCCTTCCGCGCGATCCACTATCTGGCAAAAATGGAAGGTTTATCGGTTGAGCCTGCAGCTTCAGTGGCGTTTGCCGGGGTGATCAAATTAATCCAGGCCGGCGTCATCCAGCCGGAAGAGACTGTCGTCATCAACCTCAGCGGGCATACCATGCCGGTCGAGCATACTATCCTCGGCGATGACTGGGGAAAAGACGTCGTACTTCCGTCCGCCGTGGAAGTCGAAATGCCCGAGGAAGGCCTACTGTCCGCTATCAGCAAGGTTGGCCTCGACCGCTATCCATCCATCGCTATCATCGACGACCATCCGGATGTGCGCCGGCTCATCCGCAGAATCCTGCAATCGCAGGACAACTACACAATTTTTGAAGCAACCAATGGACGTGAAGGGCTGGAGCTGATCAAACGCGAGCGTCCTCATTTGATCATACTGGATTTGATGATGCCGGAGTTAGACGGCTTTGCAGTGATCGACGCGATGCAGGAAGATCCTGAAATCGCGGACATTCCCGTCATTGTCGTCACGGCGAAGGAGCTGACTGCAGCTGAAAAAGGCCGCTTGCGCGGTCATATTCAATCGTTAATGCAAAAAGGCGACTTTATGAGCGACGAATTGCTGGATGAAGTCCACGCGTTGCTTAAGTAACCACCCCTAACAAACAACGCCAGAATGAAGAACACCACTCGGAATCAGGGAATCGGAGCTGCACTTGCCTCGGCTTTGTTGCTGGGGCTCATTCCGATTTTCGGTAAGCAGGCGTTGTTAAGCGGATACTCGCCTTTGGTGGTTGTGACCGTTCGCAGTGGATTGGCTGCTGTGCTGCTGTTCGGCTTTATGCTCTTCCAGCGGAAATATTTCTACATCTATCCGGTTGGGCTGGTCGGCTGCGTGTTGGCGGGCTTGATCAATGGGCTGGGATCCATTCTTTACTACTATGCTCTGAACCGGATAGGCGCGGGCGTAGGTCAACTGCTTTACAGCTTTTACCCGTTGTTCGTCGCTGGCTGGCTGCTCCTCGACCGGCACGCCATCAACCGGTTGACTTTGTTCCGCCTTGCGCTAGCCCTGCCCGGAGTGTACCTTTTGATTCAAACCGGCCACGCCAGGGTTGACCTGTTCGGCGTGGGCTGCATGCTTGCATCGGCAATCTTCTACGCGCTTCATTTGATCGTCAACCAGCGTGTGTTATATGAAGTGCCCGCACCGACGGTCACCTTCTATACGCTGCTCTCAATGAGTCTGACCGTCCTCACAGCTTATATGCTCTTCGACCGGTCGCTGCCGCCGGTAACTGCCTCTGCCTGGCCGCTGCTTGGGATGGCGCTGGTCACCTTTTTATCACGTTTGACCCTCTTCATGGGCGTTAAAAAGCTCGGCGGTCTGCAAACCTCACTCCTCGGCCTGGGTGAATTGATCGTGACCATTGTGCTTGCGCGGTTATGGCTGAACGAGAACCTTTCCGTCCTGCAGTGGATCGGAGCAGTTTTTGTCAGCGGCAGTCTGCTGCTGGTCGGATTGGAGAAAAGCACGCCAGAAAAACGCCATCAGACTGGCTGGCTGGCCTGGCTGAATCCGCCGAAAATCCCTACCACCGAGTATCCCTGGCGGAATTGATTGCCGCACTACGCCGCTGCCGCCGTAATGCTATAATCGAAACGCAGCGGTGAACACATGCCATCCAGAGCAGTTTTTCACGAATCGCTATTTTCAAATCAACCCGAGAAAGAGTATAACCAGTCCGCGTCGAAGGAACACGCGCGGAAACTTGGTCAATACTTCACGCCCTACGCAGTTGCGCGATTCATGGCGAGCTGGGTCAGCCAGTCGCCCCGCCTGCAGCGGGTGTTGGATCCTGCAGCCGGGTTGGGAATTTTTTTTCGCGCAGTTTTAGACGTTAACCCGGATTTTTCTGGTTCATTCCACGGATTCGACGTCGATTCTCAGGCATTGGATCAGTTGCAACGGTTGTTTCCAGAATCGCTTTGCCACAGGATGTTCCTCGCCAATAGTGACTTTCTGCAGGCGGAGGACAATCAACTGTACGACGGCATCCTGTGCAATCCGCCATATCTCCGCTATAAAGCCATCCAGGAGCGCGAGGCGCTGATCCGCAGGCTGGAGACCCTCAGCGGGGTAACGCTCGATCGCTATTCGAACCTATACGCCTTCTTTATTCTGCGCTGCGCTCAGGTCATGGCGCCGAATGGGCGCGCCGCCATACTGGTTCCTTCCGATTTTCTATATTCCGGCTTCGGCACGCCTATCAAGCAACACCTGCTCAGCAGCGGCACACTCAAATACGTCCTCACCTTCACTGAAGAGGACAGCCTTTTCGACAGCGCGATCACCACCAGTTGTATCCTGCTGCTAAACAATGTGAAGGATGGAAAGCCGCCGACCTTCATCACGATAAAATCAACTGCCGACCTTGACAAACTCACCGAGGATGTCCGCCACCTTGAGCAATCCTCGATTTCCTTATCGGTCCATACCCCCACAACGATTTCAGCGCAAGAAAAATGGAGCGCGTATTTCACCGGCGCTCCGGTGAGCGCCGTCTACAGCCACGCCGTTCCTTTTGCACGGATTGCGCGGGTTATGCGCGGAATCGCGAGCGGCGACAACAAATTCTTTACATTCAGCCGGCAAAAGATCAATCGATCCGGTATCCCGGCTGAATATTTCCTGCCGTGCCTGACGCGCGCAGCCCAGGCTGCACGAACTTTTTTCTGCCTGGAGGATTTTAATACCCTGGAAGTTACCGGTAAGCCGGTATTCTTGCTGGACGCCAGTCTTGAGCCGGATCATCCAGCGGTTAAAGCTTATCTCGATCTGGGCGCACAAAACGGCAGCCACCTGCGCTTTTTAACCAGAAATCGCTCGCCCTGGTACCGTCTGGAGCAGCGTCCGCCCGCGCCAATCCTGGTGACGACCTTCAACCGCGGGAACTTGCGCTTTATACGCAACGAGGCTGATGTGTGTAATTTGACTTGCTTTCATTCCATATACATGCAGCCTGGTCTTGAATCAAGGGCTGACCTGCTGATGGCTTATTTGTTAACCCCGCTCGCGCATAAATTAATCCGTCCCAACCGGCGCATCTACGGCGATGGGCTGATCAAGTACGAGCCAAATGACCTGAACACCGCCCTGGTCGCGGACCTGACCGCCCTGCCGCAAAAATCTGCGGACGCAGCCCTGTCGATTTATGCCGCTTACCGGCGCTCTTACCTGGAGGGCAAACCGGATGACAGCCTGATCGACCGCCTGGACAGGCTGTTTACCAATTGGATACAACCTGAGTAACGGAGTATTGACCCATAAGCGATAAAAAATCCTGCCGGTTCAGGTCAGGATTTTTCAGATACAGGGGTGGGCGATGGGGCTCGAACCCACAACCCTCGCATCCACAGTGCGATGCTCTGCCATTGAGCTACGCCCACCACGAAGCGTCAAAAATTCTATCACAACACCTAGGCTTGCGCAAGCATTTGTATGGGTTCAGGACATGTGAGACAGTCGGGGGCAAATCGTCGGGTGGTGATTTTGAATATACTCTGCGGGGGATAAGTTGTCCAGTGCACGATGTGGTCTGACGTAGTTGTAAATTCTCTCCC
>JAXDBP010000017.1:0-12128 GCA_034678705.1 Bellilinea sp. | reverse complement strand
GGAGAGAATTTACAACTACGTCAGACCACATCGTGCACTGGACAACTTATCCCCCGCAGAGTATATTCAAAATCACCACCCGACGATTTGCCCCCGACTGTCTCACATGTCCTGAACCCATACATTCTCTTGACTTTTCCTGGATAAGATGCTAAATTAATATCAATCCATTTAGTGGAGGTGGATGACCGTAGGTCATCGGAGAGCGCCCATAAGGGCGTTTTCTCTTATTTTACGGAAGAAGTTTCTTGCCATATCCGTATATATTTCCATCTTTTTTGTTTCGATAATATTTGCTTTTTCTTAGGATTTCAACGATAAGATCACCAAACGTATTACGGGTGTCGGTAATTAAACGGTTATCAAGTAATATTTCTCTTCGCGATGGATGAGCGATAATATCCGCAAGTTGTAAACCGGCTATATCTGCTGATTTAGGCTTGATTTTAAGCTCCTTTGAGGTTAATTTTTCCTGCCATTTTTCAGCGGAAATTTTATTGGTACCGTGTTCCCAGAGCCTCTGGAAGGAATCCTTTAATTTGCAATCTTCCTTCCCTCCACGGGCTTCAACCATTACGTCACCACGAGCCATGGCGTTACGTAGAAATAGAATGAATCGTTCAAGTAACACTGAGAGGCAGTAATGATAAGGGTGGTAATGCCAGACATTGTATTTATTGATGTGCTCTCTTTTGTCTATTACGATGGTGATTACGGTATATTCCCATTTATAGAGCAATCCCAACACATCTAGGTTAAAGCGCTGTTCAACGAGGGGATTATTGAGGCATGAAAATGGTGGGCGATGATTTACTATATCAGCGCGATGGAAAATAACAGGGATATCCGGATCTGTCTGGAAATATTCCCTCGTTATTGCGTTCATTTCGGGTATTAATATTTCACGCGCATAGTTTGTTTCCAGAATCACCCCGGTTAGCGATAGAAACCTGTGGTTTGGATCTTGCGTATGGGTCAAATCGTGGTTGCCCACTTCGTCAATGTAAATGCGATAGAGTTTCATGAATTATCAAGTTGAAACCTTCGTGTGATCAGCAACTTCTGTTTGTTGAAAACCGTTCCATACTATTTTGAGCTCAATGGCGGGAACTGATTATTTTTATCTGCTGCAGACCATGACGGTTGGTAAGCACACCAATAAACCCCCACTAATTTTCAATATTATACATAACCTTACGACACCTTTATGGATTTAACCCGGATTCTACGTCCCGGGATCAGTCAAGGAAGGACATTTTAAAAAGTCCCACATTCGATGTAAATATGGGCTGTTTGAGCTAGTATTTCATCGATTTCAAGCCAAAATCGCTACTTTCCACAAACCTTGGAAGAATTTCGAGATTTGTCGTCAGATGCATGATTTAACCAAATGGGTGAATCAAAAATCTTTGATAGAAACGTCGTGTTAAAATTTTGAGTAAAAGACCACATGCCGTGAGGATACTGTCGTGATCAATAAAATCGAATTCTCTGCCAAAAATCTCACATCCAATGCCGGGTTATTTTTGCTGCTCGAACATACTAATAAGAATGGGATTTGTGACCTGATTGATCACGATTTGGTCTTTGAGAACCCATCCACCAACAAAATCATAATGAACCATATCAAGACCATGCTCTGCGGAAACTTCATCGGAATTGACAAACTGGAACGGCTGTAACTGCTGCAAAGCGACCACTGGTCAACGAGCTTGCCATTTCGATCAAAGAACCGGAAACGGCATCCAGATTCTTAGGGAACTTCAGTTACAAAACCACCCAAATGCTGAGGGAAATCAATTTCAAACTCTTCAGAAAGCTTCTGAGAAAGTGCAAGCTTAAATCCATCACCATCGATATCGACAGCAGTGTGGTAAATGTCGAGGGCCATCAGGAGGGGGCAATAAAAGGTTACAATCCAAAAAAGCCCGGAAACCGCTGTTACAACATCCAGTTTGCCATCTGTGATGAACTCAAAGCTTTCCTGCCCGGCTATGTTAGAAGCGGGGACACTTACACGGCAAACGGCGTAGCAGAAATGATCAAGGAAATCATGTCTCGCCTCAAGGATGAGGGGCTGGAAATCACATTTCGCAAAGACAGCGGTTATTTTGACAATGATATCCTGGAAACGATCGAATCGCTGGGTGGCAAGTATGCCATCATGGGAAAAGGGTATCCAACGCTTGTGGTGCAAGTAACCGACCTATCGACGACCTTTTTTACAGACGAATCTAGTCGTGAGACCGTCGAGTCTATCACAGCCTTGAATACTTGGAAGAAGGATAGAAGATTTGTCGTCTCCCGAGTATTGAAGGATGAAAAAGATAGATCGCAAACATCTATCCTGGAAGGCGAAGAACACGATTATTTCTTTTTTATCACCAACACGGAACAATCGTCGGAAGAAGTGGTTGATTTCTATGAAAAACGCGGGAACTGTGAGAATTACATCAAAGAAGCCAATTATGACATGGCGGTTGGGCACCTGTTGCTCCAGCCATTTTGGGCTAATGAAGCGATCTGTCAGCTGATGATGCTGGCTTACAATCTGTTTTTGCTGTTCATGATGGACTTCGCAGGAGAAGCAGAATTACCGGCAGCAAATCAAGACGTTCCGATTGAAGTATATTTTCTTGGCCGGGAAGATTGCCAGAACGGCGAGAAGTGTGGTGCTGAAGCTTTCTGAGAAATATCCTTATCAAGAGATGTTTGAAAAAAGCCTATCATAGAAATATCACTCTGCATGGCTCAACCGGTTGTTTCGATATAAACCTACCGGATAAATCAGTTCAGATATCCGAATTTGCGACAGAGGATCACAAAAAATTATGTACAGTGGAGGAAATTATGCTAAACTTACAACAAGATCGTTAAAATCATCAACCCTTGAGATGAAATATTGACCGCATTTATTCGACGTGGAATCTGGGTTTATATAATTTTCCGTCCCAAGGTATTTGGGGGGTTATTTTGAATCGTTGGGCCGATTGATAAAATTAATGACCTGTTCGGCAACCCTGGGAAGAATCTTAAGAAGAACGGCTTCTTCATACCTGGCTTCGCTCAGAACGTGCGAAGCTCCCAATACAAGGAAAGACAGGGCAATCTCCTTTTCTGGCATGACACTGATTGACGGATAATGAGCGATCAACTGTTTTTCTACTTTGTCGATCAGGATGTTCATCCTCCCAGAGAACAGGATCATTATTTCTTCTTCATGGGATTTAAAAGCCCCATAGAGACCTTTCATGAACCCTACAGGGTCAGAGAATAAGTCGTTGATGCGCTCAAAGCTGTTCAGGATAGAGCTGATAATATCGTTTTCGATCTCTTCAGAAAGAGCGTAGATATCTTGGTAATGCTTGTAGAAAGTGGTCTTGTTTATCTGGGCCAACTGGCATAACCGGTTCACCTTGACCTTTTCGAGGGGATTCTGCGAGCGCAATTCCAGAAAAGCTGTGCGGATGATCTTCCTGGTCTTTATTATTCTCAGATCCATGGGATAGCCTCATAAACAACCTTTTTAGAAATTGGTTGCAAAAGCAACCGAGTGTCCAGCCTGGTGGCTGACTTAATGATACGATAGACGTATAATCAACTATAGTTGCTTTTCTATCAAGTGTCAATGGAGATATCGCCATGAAAAATATTCAATATACAACCTCACGGGGTGTCCCGCACCAGAGCATGGAAGATGAGTTCCTATACCATCAGCGCGGCCCGGAATGGTGGTATGCCACGGGGTACATAACAGATGAAGTCGGCAAGCTGTTCACCTACCAGTTCACCCTGGCCAAGATCAAGATATATGGAATCAAGATCAATATCCTGATGACCGCTGTGACCGATTTTGAGACCGGTAAGCACCACTATGCCCAGCAGGCCATCTTCTTTGAGAAGAACATCATTGTCACCCCAAACCGGGTGGGGGTTGATGACCAGGCAGAAATGACCTTCGGGAAGGGGAAGTTGGGATTGAACATGACAGGCAAGAATTATTCGCTTACTCTGGATTTGAACGCGGTCAAGCCGGCTGCCTGGCATTGTGAAGATGGCGTGTTGAAAATGGGCATCGACAACCAATGGACCTATTACTGGTCGTATACCAACCTGGCAGTATCCGGAAAACTGGTCTTAGATGGCAAGGAACACAAAGTAACGGGTAAGGGCTGGTTCGACAAGCAGGGAGGCCCGTACAACCCGGTTGACCGCCGGACATCTTGGGAATGGTTCTCACTACGATTCTTCGATGATGAAGAAATGATGCTTTTTTCTTTCCCCCAGGATGGCTATCAGGATGGCACGTTCATCGATAAGTCAGGTAAATACCGGCGCTTTAACAACTACAAGATCACGCCTCTTGGCTGGACCGAGGCAGCTGGCAAGAAATTCAGCTTTGGATGGAAGTTGGAAACGAAAGGTATAAAAGACGAGGAATACACCATTGTCCCCAAGATCGACGGGCAGTTGAACATGTTCTATTTTGAGCTTCTGGCCGACATAAAAGATCGGGGCGGCAATATCGTTGGTTATTGCGTGGTGGAGCTTCTGCCCGGCGTATATAACAGGAACAATCCCTTGGATGCGTTTGCACACACAAAATAAAGCTTAAGATATCTCTTCCGCTGCATGTTCCAAATCCTCGCCGCTGGGCTGCGAGTAGCGGGCGGTTGTATCCAGCCGGCTATGACCGAGAAAAGTGGCGGCTGTGACGATGTCGATTTGGGGTCATAGATGGGGTTACCGAGGCTCTTCAGGTGTTGTACACCCATCCGCCCATTGGGATGAATACTGGCACAGGCTTCACGCAAGGCTTTACCCAAGTCAGCTGTCATTGCGAGACCGGCGCAGTTTGCCGGTTTAATGTTCTCACTGGGATAATGAGCCATTCTTATTAATCCGCGGTTGGATAAATGTTACAAAGATGCTCCCCGCTATATTGCCCTCTGCATTACTTATCGTTGTCGGGTATTCACCACCATCCAATCCGCTTACCATGCTGCTTTTTGCCAGGTCGGATTATTGTGTCATAATTAACATGTCAGAGCTTGGTTCGCCAAGTAGCTCGATCAGGTTTGAAACGCCGTTTCACTTCACGACTTGTATCAAACACAAGGCTCATGGATCAATTCGGTAAAGCACACTCGATTATCATCACCGGCCACGTTGTCAAAGGGCACGGGGTGGCCTCGGGACCTTCACGGGAATATCCTTACGGCAGCCTGGAGCGGCAGCTGCCGTTCTTTAAAGCAGCCGGGCTCGATCTCAGCCGCTTATTCCTGGGGACTTTGAACATCTCCATCGCGCCGGCGACTTTCAGGCTGGTCAATCCTGCTTATACCTTCCGGCAGGTCGCCTGGACCGATCTGCATCCCGCTGAAGATTTTTCCTTTTCGCCCTGCAGGGTAAGCTTATCAGGCGAGGGCAAGTGGTATGGCGGATTTATCTATTATCCGCACCCCGAAACCAAGATCCGTCACTACCAGAATCCGTCGCTGATCGAGGTAATCACCGACAAAATCCCGGACGTCCAGTACGGGACTAAAATCTACCTGGGAATCGATCCGGATGAGGTCGAGATCTGCGCTTTCTGACTACACCGAATACCAAGTCGGATGGCCGCTCATTTTCACCTGGGGGATCGGCGCCTGGCGCGGGCAGAAGGCGGCCAGGTCGACTCGCGCGGATGTCCCGCCTGATTTGAGGCCATTACCAGAAAATCAAATTTTCCGGCCGGCCTGTTTACAGCCTGGCGCCTCCGGCGTGAGCCTTGAATGCACGATAAGGAACGAAGAAAGGCGGGTCAGGCCCGCCTTTCCGGATGCATCCCTTTCCCGCGATGGGTTATGGCCGCAGCGTGCCGCCGAAGATCTGCCAGGCCAGCAACGTCTTGGCGGTCAGGCTGAGGATGATGTATACCCGCTCACCAAAGAGGTAATCCTTCCACGGGCCGATTTTCTTGTACTGCAGCACCATGTTAACCGCGAAGATGTTGAAAAAGACGAACAGCGACGGCACGATGGCGTAGACGAAGGCCGGCGGCTTGGCGTCACTCGAGTTGATCGAACCGATGAAGTAGAGCACGATCACGATCCAGGGCACGATCCCGGCGATGCTGCCGTAGACGAAGGCGGTCCAGTCCACTTTCTTGGTGTACTGGTTGTGGTACTCCATCATGATGCCGAACAGATTCATCGTCGCGTTGACCGCGAAGATCAGGATCAGCGCGCCCAGGTCGGTCATGCCCACCAGCATGCCGATCATGACGATCATCACCGAAGAGCTCAGCGCGTACTCGTAGAAGCGCACCGGGTTCATGCCATTTTCCAGGTTGCGCACGTAGAGCTTATAGCCGAAGCTGGCCAGGAAGAAATGCGCCGCAGCCGAAAGCAGCAGGAAGACGGCCACGAACGGGCCGAAGCGCAGCTCGCCGATCAGCGTCGGGTTGGGGATCAGGGTCCTCAGCTCGGGGTCGAACTTGAGGTAATTGCTGAAAACCGGGTAGGCGGTGTCGTTGCTGACCACCCACATGAACACGCCCTGAATCAGGTGCAAAAAGCCCATCACCAGATTGAAGCGACGCAGCCCCCTGTATTTCTTCTCTGTTTCCATTTCTCTCTCCTGAGGTAATAAATTTATGATTTCTTGCCCCTATTATTACCCATTACCCCAGGTTTGTATATAGATTGTACAATGTTGTGCAATCAGGTTTTCACGAAGGTTCCGTTACGCAGGTCGTCCAGCGCCTGCTGGATCTCCTCGCGCGTGTTCATCACGAACGGCCCGTAGGGTGCGATTGGCTCGCGGAACGGCGCGCCGGCGAACAGCATGAAGCGCAGCCCGCTGTCCCCGGCTTTTGCTCGTACGCTGTCTCCCTCGTTGAACACGACCAGCCGCACCGCGCTGACCAGCGTGCCACCGAACTCGCCCTGCCCCTCGAAGACGTATGCCAGGGCGGTGTGCCCCTCCGGCAGCGCCTGGACGAACTCCGCGCCGGGCGCCAGGGCGACGTCCATGTAAAGCGGGCTGGCCGCGATCTCGCTCACCGGCCCGCGCGCGCCCAGCGCCTCGCCGGCCACCACGCGGATACGCGCGCCGTCTCGCTCCACCGCCGGGATGTTCTCCGCGCTGACCTCCTGATAACGCGGCGGGCCCATCTTGAGCGCCGCCGGCAGGTTGACCCACAACTGGAAGCCGTAGATGTTCCCGCTCGGACCGCGCTGCGGCATCTCCTCGTGCAGGATGCCGCGCCCGGAGGTCATCCATTGCACGTCGCCGGAGCCGATCACGCCGGTGTTGCCCAGGCTGTCGCGGTGGCGCACGCTGCCCTCCAGCATGTAGGTGACCGTCTCGATGCCGCGGTGCGGGTGCATCGGAAAGCCCGCGATTGGCCCTTCCTTAGGGTCATTGAAGGCGAAGTGATCGAAGAGCAGGAAGGGGTCGTACAGATTCGACACGCGCGGGGCAATCGAGCGGCGCAGCAGAACGCCGGCGCCCTCGATGACCATCTGCGGGGTGATCACTTCTTTTACAGTGCGGACCTGAGTCATGTTTCCTCCAATTGCGCCAGCCCGGCACGACCGGGCGGTGGAAAATTTGACAATCTCGGTCCAATTATATCAAATCATATTAGGGGATAAAAAAATTTACCATGGAGGATCCAGAGCATAAATAATACTCTCTGTGCCCTCTGTGGTGGTTTAATAGCCGTCCGATGTTGTGATTTGCTGCCGCCATCACCGGCCAGGGCCGGGCAGCGGGTACCAGGGCGAGATTTGGCGGATCTTCGCGGCGATCTGCTCTTTTACCTTTGGGTCGGCGCTGGAATATTTCTCGAGCAGCTTGCGGATCTTCTCGCGTTGGGCGCGCTTGCGCTTCAGCGCAAGATGGTGTTTTCTGGCGTACACTTTTCCCATTCTTCCATCCCTCCAACGGATCAGTTAAAAGGGTATATTAGTTGCGAAATGTTGTGAATAAATTTGTACCGGTCGCGGTACAAGCAAAATTATAGCAGAAGGGCGATAAAACCATAAGCACTAAGTAACTTAGAATGGAAGTATTTATTACCACAGAGTTCACAGAGATCACACAGGTTATGATTAATTCTCTGGGACCTCATTGGTAATAGTTCTCTCCGCCCGATTTTACAAACTCTGATAAAAAGGCTATACTTGGGCGAGCAAGCCACCTGAACACCGGATCCAGAATTTCCTCGTTCCGCATCTCCGGAACGCCGCATACTGATTAGCAATAATTACCGACTTCGAAGATGAACACCCTCTCCCGCACGATTCGCATCGCCGGCCTGACCACGGTCATTCTCGCGGCGCTGCTGCTGCAAACCCAGGGCGGCCTGTCGCAGAGTGTAACACCGCAGGTGTTCCTGCCGGTCATCCGCAAGGACGCGACCAGCACGCCCACCGTCACCCCCACGGCGACCGCCACCAGGACGTCCACCGCCACCCCGACCATCACCAACACACCGACCATCACCCTCACCCCGACCAACACCCTGCCGCCGGTCGCCTGGCTGCCGCAAATTTACAAGGAGTTACCCGATCCCCCGCAGTACGTGACCAGTTATTACATCCAGGACGAAAACGGTTCTAAGCTCTATACTCTGGGATGTGCGCTTGGCGTGCGCGACGTATCCCTTGAGGGCAAGCAGGACAGCCTGGCCATCCTCAACTTTGGGCAGATGTGGATAGAGGGCGGTGTCTATGGCGTTGGTTCATTCACGCCCTACTGGCACTTCATCCCCCTCTCGAAGGTAGAGGAAGCCGTTAAGCAGTATGTGAGAGGGTATTACAATTGCAGCACAGGTGACAACAGTTCATTTGTGACGATTGGCATCGGCACCAATAATTTCGGCAAGATGAACACCGGCAGCACGAAAGAGGACGTTCTGCGCGACACGATGTATGTTTTCGGCCAACGGTGGGCCGAGATGGCAACCCGCGTTAACCAGTGGGCAGTGTCGAACGGGTATGCCTCTCAGGTGCTTATTGGCGGGGCAATCGACATCGAATGGGCGGGCGGAACGAGCTGGAACACGCCCATGGTAACCCGCGGCTGGGTGGACGGATTCGACTCGCGCGATAACAACGATTCGCTCGTCTACTTCAATTTCGGCGCCTGCGTCGGCTGCCCGATCGTCCCCAGCCCGACCTGGAAATACTCGGATGACGTCCCATGGACACAGGAGCACATCTGGTATGTTTCCTGGGGGGCGCCGCCTGCCTACGTAGTGCCTGAGATTTACCGCAACGACGGCTACCTGGCCAAACAGTGGCAGGCGGTCAGCGAGTATGGCGCGATCTATAAAAGCCGGAAGATCATTTTTTCGGGTGTGATGACCCAATGGCAGTCCTGCCAGCAGCGTTCCAATTATGAGTGCACCCGTCCCGACGGATACGGACTGGACAACACACCCGAAGAGGGCTGGCTGCAACTGTATCTTGCGCTGAACAGCGACGTGCGCACCTTGCAGGAAGTGCTGCGCTGGACAACGGATATCCGCTGGCAGATTAAATAGGATCAACAGGAGCGTGCTGTGGAACGCTTATCGAAGAGAACCATATCTATTGCCCTCGGCGGGCTGCTCATCGCACTGGCGGCGCTGACCATCACCCTGTGGGTTGGTTCCTCCGAGGACGGCGGCGGGCCGGCCTGGGTTGAGCAGAACATCGCCGTGTACGAGGCCACCCTGGCGGTATCGACCGACCCGACCGAGCAGGCCTTTTTGCAGGACAAGCTCTCGCGGTTACAGAGTATCGAGCAGCGCCGGCTGGAGGCGTTGCAGAACGTCCAACCGAAGCCGGAAGATCCCTGCGCGCTGCGCCCGACGCCCGAGCCAACCACGGCATTGATACAAACCACCGGGATCAGCCCGATCAGCGGTCGAATCCCGATCAACCCGGAGGAGTTCACCCCCGCCAGCCAGTGGCAGGGCGAGTGGGCCGGGCTGTGGGTGCGCGTCTTCTCCGGCGCACGGGCGTACGATCCGCAGCAGGGCGAGATCTGGGTGCTGGTCGATTACAACGCTGACTTTGGCAGCTACCCCGCCCCGACGCCCGGCGGCACATTGAGCATCACCGCCGCGGACGGGCTGGTGCTGACCCTCCAGGATGAAAGCGGGGCTTTGCTCTATTTCGACGTCGCCAGCCGCAGCTTTCTGAGCGCGCCGGACGAGACCCGTCCGACCGTCGTCCCGCTGCCGACCTTCACGCCGGACGCCGGCGTCTGCCCGGCGGATCTGGTCACTCCATAGGTTGGGCTGCGGGCTGTCGAGGCGCAGGTAGATCAAGCGCCAGCTATCCGCTCTTACACCAACGCATGGGACCGCTGAGCCGATCCCTGAGCCTGTCGAAGGGATCGGCTCAGCCGTCGAACCGCGCCATGAGACAGCGCAGGACGAAGACACTCTGGCTCGCCAGACAGCTGCTCCACCCGAATCCGACCGAGTGTAAACAGTAGGGGCAATTCACGAATTGCCCCTGCGATTCGTTTCACCGCGAACGGGTCAATCCGATTCCCTGCCGGGGCCGATGTACGTGCCGTCCGGCAGGACCGCCCGCTTGGGGATGACCACAATCCCGTCGCGCACCACCCAGTTCTCGCCGTCCAGGTCGGCGCCGCGCGGGAAGGGGCGGATGACCACGTTGCGCCCAATGCGCGCGTTCTTGTCGATGATCGCCCCGCTGATCTCCGAGCCGCTGCCGATGCCGAGCGGAATCGGCGCCGGCAGCGGGCCGGGATTGTCCTCCGTGCCGATCTGGTCGTAGTAGTCGGCGCCCATCAGCACCGTGTCGCTGATCTTCACCCCGCGGTCGATCTGGCTGCGCAGGCCGATGATCGAGCGGCGGATCTCCGCGTCGCGGATGGAGCAGCCCTCCGCCAGCAGCACATTCTCGAAGGTGCTGTTTTCGACAGTTGAGCCGGGCAGAAAACGCGCGTGGGTGTAGATGGGATGGTTGGGGTCGAAGAAATTGAAGGGCGGGGTCGGGCTGGTCAGCGCCAGATTGGTCTCGTAGAACGAGCGGATCGTCCCGATGTCCTCCCAGTAATCGTCGAAATCGTAGCCGAACACGTCTGTGGTGTTGATTGCGTGGGGGATGACGTCTCCGCCGAAATCGTCGAAGGCAATGTTCTGCTCGAGCAGGTCGAACAGCGCGTCGGTCTTGAACAGGTAGATGCCCATCGAGCCAAGGTAAGGCCGGGCCGGATCGTCGCGGCTGACCATCTCGGCCAGGAGCGCGGGATCTTTTGGCTTTTCGGCGAAGTGAACGATGCGGCTCTCGCTGTCGCGCTTGAGAATCCCAAATCGCCCGGCGTCGCTGGCTGCGACCGGCTGCACCGCCACGGTGATGTTGGCGCCGTTTTTCAGGTGCAGGTCGAACATCGGGCGGAAGTCCATGCGGTAGAGGTGATCGCCAGCCAGGATCAGGATGTGTTTGGCGCGGGTGGCGCGGATTTCAAACATCTGCTTCCGCACCGCGTCCGCGGTGCCCTGGTACCAATCGGCGCTGGAGAAGGTCTGCTCGGCTGCCCAGATCTGCACCCAGCCGGTGTGGAAGGCGTCGAACGAGTAGGTCTGGGCGATGTGCCGGTGCAGTGAAACCGAGTTGAACTGGGTCAGCACGGCGATGCGCAGGATGTCCGAGTTGATGCAGTTGCTGATCGGGATGTCGATCAGACGATACTTGCCGGCGATCGGCACCGCCGGCTTGGAGCGCACGGCGGTCAGCGGGTAGAGGCGCGTCCCGCGCCCGCCGCCAAGGATTACGGCCAGAATATCATTGGTGGTATCCATAACAAACCTCCCTGCAGTAAATTTCTCAGTGAAGCGGCGGTAGAAGTAAAGAGGATGTGAGTATATACCGCTAAATACACCGGTCTGCGTCTATCAGACCGGGATCTATTTTGTGTCGTTTTGTGTATTCATTCTATCAGATATGACAAGACCGGCGGGCAGCGATGCCCGCCCTGCGTTAGTCATTAGTATGATAATAAAAGGGACACGGCAGGTTGCTTGTCATTAGGTCCAGGAGACCGACTCGCAGTACAACCGCCGTGTCCATCATCCAAGAAAGCCCGAACAGTTGAGTGGCCATAGAAGGCCGGAT
>JAXDBP010000016.1:0-62194 GCA_034678705.1 Bellilinea sp. | reverse complement strand
CAGCCTGCGTCTCTCAACCCATATTCATATGCCCTGAACAACCCGGTGTTGTACACCGACCCGAGCGGCGAGTTCGTTCTGCCGTTCGTCGCCGCCGCGGCGATTGGCGGGGTGATCAGCGCTGGCGCGAATGTGGTTGGTCAGATGCTGGCGATGGGCCCGGGCGACTTCGGCGCAAAATTACGCTGCGTGGACTGGGGACAGGTGGGCATTTCGTTTGCCGCCGGCGCGGTGGCGGGGTTGGCCGGGTTCACCGTGTTTGGCGGCGTCACGGCCGTGATGGGCACCGGCTTCCTGGCGAACGTGGCGGCGGGGGCGCTTTCGGGCGTCGTCGCCGGGCAGTACGGCAATCTGACCTACCTGACGCTTTCGGGGCAGATCGATCAGTCGCGCGGCAGCCTGTTCCGCTGGCAGGATGTGGTTCGCGATGCGGCGCTGGGAGGGATCGGGGGAGGGATCAGTTACGGCCTGCAGCGTGGCCTTTCCGGGATTGCCCAGGATATTCTCCAATCGCTCACCAATAAGGCCAACGCGAAATTGGCGGCCAACCCCCAGATTGCGTAGAGTGTATTATCGCGTCGAGAATACTTCGCTGGCCAAAATTATCCGTCGGTTGCGCGATTGGAATATGGTAATGCGGTTGAGAGGATGGTTGCATCATCTATCGAGGAATCTCCGCTCAAATTCCTATTTCAGTCAATTGGTGGACCAGGTTCACCAGATTTTATCGGTAAGGCCGCCTTTAAAGGGCTACAATTCGACATAACAACAAATAATCCAATTACGATCTTAGCCCACATTAAAAGGCCTTATGGGAATAAGGTAATCCTTATTTTGTATAGCAGAGCAAATCAGTTTAGGGTGTTCCCATGAAGATATATGATCGACAAGAATTTTCTGGTCTTTATGACCGAGCCGGACAATCGTTTGCCGATTTAATCTTGAAACATTGTTCTTTTACGGGTTGTTTCATTTCTAACACTCGGAAAACAAAAAGGCGATCACATGTGCATAATGTCCAATTAGTTGGATGTGAATCGCGAGGATGTACGATATATGCTGCAGTTATTGAAAATGTATTGGTTAGCAGTTTAAAGACACATACCTTGTTGCAAACATGGGGAGCGGTGTATAAACATGTGAAGTTGGAAGGAAATATCGGACGGATTATGATCAGCCCTTTAATTGATTTGGGATTGGCCAAACCCAAACAACAGGCTGCCTTCGACCAGGCGAACGCCGAATACTACAAGACCGTGGATTGGGCGCTGGATATCTCGGAAGCCCGTTTCTATGAATGTGATATTCGCGGTGTTTCAGCTAGCCTGATCATCAGGGATCCAGAGACTCAGGTTGTGGTAACAAGAGAAAAGGCGCTCCAGGGGAAATGGAAAGAGCTTGATTTATCCAAAACCTATTGGGCTGGTTGGATCGATTTGTTTTTACAGAGTGGAGAGCCGGACGTTGTTTTAGTCGCCCCAAAGCGTTATCCCAAATATCAAGATTGGTTGGATGGCTTGAAAATGCTTCGAGACGCGGGGGTGGCCGAACCGGATTAGCCTCATGCAAGCGCCTGGGTTACTCATCCTGATCCTCGCTTTGTGCTGTCAGGCGGTTATTCCTGCAGCACCTCGGAGCAGCCTGAATGCTTACTCGCTCGACCTGACCGGTAGCGGGTACGAATACTTCCTGCCAGACCGCCTCGGCGATGTGAGGCAGCTCGCCGGGGCGGGCTGACGAATACGTAGCCTTGCCCATCCACCCCTCCGGTGGTAGCATTACCCCTCGTGAGCGCAAAACCTTACCCGAAGGATCTCCCATGTGGGCAACCATCCTGATCGTCCTGCTGGCGCTGGTCGTCTTCCTGGCGGCGCTGCTGTTCATCCGCGCTGGCAGCTACCTGCGCCCGGCAGAGCCGCTCGAACCGGCCGAACTGCCCGAGGTGGACGCCGAGGCGGTCGCCGTCCATCTGGGCGCCGCTATCCGCTTCGAAACCGTTTCACAGGACATCGACCAGCCGGCTGATCCGCTCGAGCTGGTCAAGCTGCAGCGCGAACTGCAGCGCTTCTACCCGCTGACCCACGCCGCCCTGCGGCGCGAATACGTCTCCGATTACGGCCTGCTCTACATCTGGACCGGCGCGCAGGCCGAGCTGCCGCCGGTGATGCTCTGCGCCCACCTGGACGTCGTCCCGGTCGATTCGCAGACCCTTGACCACTGGAACCAGCCGCCCTTCTCCGGCGCGCAGGTGGACGGGTACGTTTGCGGGCGCGGCGCGCTGGACGACAAATCTCAGGCGGTGACCATCCTCGAAGCGGTCGAGCGCCTGCTGGAAGCCGGCTTCCAGCCGCAGCGCAGCGTCTACCTGGCCTTTGGCGAGGACGAGGAGATCGGCGGGTACCGCGGCGCGGCCAGGATCGCCGAATGGCTGAGCGAACGCGGCGAGCAGCTCGAGGCCGTGCTCGACGAGGGCGGCGCGGTCGTCCACGGCATGCTGCCCGGCGTCGACGGCCCCGCCGCGCTGGTCGGCGTCAGCGAGAAGGGCTACCTGACCCTGCGGCTCAGCGTTCAGGGCGGTGAGGGGCATTCCTCCGCGCCGCCGCCGAGCAGCGCCATCGGCGTGCTGGCCCGCGCGCTGCAGCGCCTGGAGTCCAGCCCGCTGCCCGCCCGACTCGATTTCATCCGCAGCACCGCCAAAGCAATCGGCGCGGCGGCTTCGCCCTGGATGCAGTTGACCTTCGCCAACACCTGGCTGTTCGGCGGCCTGCTGCGCCGGCGCCTGAGCGCCTCCGCGCAGACCAACGCCGCCATCCGCACCACCACCGCGCTGACCATGATCCGCGGCGGGATCAAGGACAACCTCCTGCCGCCGCTGGCCGAGGCGGCGGTCAACTTCCGCCTGATGCCGGGCGACAGCATCGCTGATGTGTGCGATTTCGTCCGCCGCGTCATCGCCGACGAGCGGGTCAGCATCGAGGTTCCAGAGGGCGGCGCCTGGGAGGCTGCCCCTGTCTCAGCAAGCGATGGCGAAGCCTATCGCAGCTTGACGCGCGCCATCCGCCAGGTGTACCCGGACTCCGTGGCAGCGCCCTATCTGACCATGGCCACCACGGATTCGCGCCACTACACCGGCCTGTCCGGCCAGGTCTTCCGCTTCACGCCCTACGAGCTGGACCGCAGCGGGCTGGAGCAGATGCACGGGGTGAACGAGCGCATCCCGGTCGAGACGCTGGCGCGCATGGTGCAGTTTTACACCCTGCTGCTGCAGGATTGGGCTGGATGAAATCAATTTCCAGTCGAGAAGACCGATTTTCCGCGTTGAGGAATCAGGCATGACAATCACTCGATCGGCCCGACCCGCCCTCCGCCTGTCGCTGCTGGCATTGAGCGTGCTGGTCACCGCCGCGGTTACCCTGCTCGGGCCGACTGAGCGTACGCTCGGCGAGAACCTGCGCCTGGTGCTGCTGCACGGCGGCATGGTCTGGGCGGGCAAGATCACCTTCGCCGCCGCCGGACTGGCCGGGCTGGCCGGGCTGATCAGCCGCCGCCAGGCCTGGCACGACGCTTCGCTGGCGCTCGGGCGCACAGGGCTGGTTTTCTGGCTGGTCTACTTGCCCATGTCGCTGCTGGTGCAGATGCAGAACTGGGGCGGCATCTTCTGGGACGAGCCGCGCTGGCGGGTGCCCTTCACCTTCGGCGTGGTCGCGCTGCTGCTGCAGCTCGGCCTATGGCTGCTCAGGCAGCCGCAGATCTCCTCGCTGGCCAACCTGGTCTTTGCCGCGCTGCTCTGGTGGCAGCTGGGCGGCATCACCAACGTGCTCCACCCCGATTCGCCGGTCTTCGGCTCGGGCTCGAGCTCCATCCCGGTCTTTTTCCTGATCCTGCTGGGGCTGTGTCTGCTGACCGCCGCCCAGCTCGCCGGGCTGTTCTACCGCCCGCTGACCCGGAATGGCTGACACCGCCCGTAAAACGAGGCCCGCGCTGCCGCTCCTGGTGGTGCTCTTCACCCTGGCCCGCCTGGTGATCGACACCAATTTCCGCATGGTCTATCCCTACCTGTCCACATTCCAGGAAGGGTTGGGGGTATCGCTGACCTCGCTCTCGCTGTTGCTGACCGTGCGCGCCATGACCGGCTTTATCAGCCCCTTCTTCGCTCCGCTGGCGGACTGGCGCGGGCGGCGCATCAGCATGCTGCTGGGCATGGGCGGCTTCACGCTTGGCGCACTGCTGGTGTTCCTCTGGCCCGGCTACCCGGCTTTCTTCGCCGGCTCGATATTGATGGCGACCTGCGGCCTGATTTACGTTCCCGCCATGCAGGCCTACCTGAGCGACCGGATGCCCTTCGCGCGGCGCGGGCGGATCATCGGCTTTACCGAGTTGAGCTGGTCGCTGTCTTTTTTGATCGGCGTGCCGCTCATCGGCTGGCTGCTGATGAAAAGCGGCGCCTGGTCTGCTCCTTTTGGTATCTTTGCGATGCTGGGGGCGCTGTTCTTTATTCTGATTTTCCGCGCGGTTTCCCCGGACGGGGCGCATCGCGCCCAGGCCCGGGCGCAATCCAACCGCTTTAACCTGCGCGGCGCGCTGCGCTCTCCCGGGCTGCTGATCGGGTTGGCAATGTCATTCCTGATCTGCGCTGCCAACGAAGCGGTCAACATTGTCTTCGGCCTGTGGCTGGAAGATTCTTTCCAGATGCAACTGGCCGCTCTGGGCGGCGCCTCGCTGCTGATCGGCGTCGCCGAACTTGGCGGAGGCGGATTTTCGACCTTAATCGTCGACCGGCTCGGCAAGCAACGCGCGGTGGCTATCGGGCTGCTGCTCAACTGCCTGGCTGCCGCGGCCTTGCTTCTGCTGGGGGGTACCAGGACCGGCGCGCTGGCCGGCCTGATTGCTTTTTATCTGACCTTTGAATTTGCCCTGGTCAGCACCATCCCGTTGATGAGCGAGGCGGTGCCCGGGCTGCGCGCCACGGCTATTGCCGCCACCATGTCAGTCTTCGGCATCGGCCGCGCCTTCAACTCCGCGCTGGGGCCGTTCCTCTACACCCGCTGGGGATTTACGGCAAACATCGTCGCGGCAGTATTGCTCAATCTCATCGCCCTGGCGCTGCTCTCGCGGCTGAAAATCGGCCAACCTGCGATCCAAACGGGTGAACAATCGTATTCATCATAACCGCGCTCGATGGGAAAGCGCGCCGGTTGTGTCAAGGTATAATCAGGTCAGGTACTCAAGGAAATCCCCTATGCTCATCATCCATTGTTCGCAACTGCTCACCCTGGCCGGCAACCCCCAGCGCGGGCGTGATCTCGGCCGGCTGGGGATCATCCCGGACGGAGCCGTGCTGGTGCGCGGCGGGATCATCGAGCTGACCGGCCCCAGCGCGCAGTTGATCGAGGCTTTCCCGACCGAGGAGCGCTTCGACGCCGGCGGGCGGGTGGTCATGCCCGGCTTTATCGACCCGCACACCCATCTGATCTGGGCCGGCGACCGCGCCGCCGAATTCGAGATGCGCCTGGAAGGCAAAAGCTACCAGGAGATCGCCGCGGCGGGCGGCGGCATCCGCTCGACCGTGTACGCCACCCGCGCCGCCAGCCTGGAGGAGTTGAAGGCGGCAGCCCGGACGCGCGCCCGGGCCATGCTGCGCCACGGCACCACCAGCGCCGAGGCGAAAACAGGCTATGCCCTGCAGCATCCCGGCGAGCTGATCCAGCTGCAGGCCATCCTCGAGCTGGACGCTGAAGGTCCGCTCGAATTATGGCCGACCTACCTCGGCGCGCACGACATCCCGCCCGAATATCAGGCTGATCCAGACGCGTACACCGACCTGCTCTGCCGCCAGATGCTGCCCGAGGTGCGCGCGTGGTGGCAGATCCATGCGCCCGGACGGGCGTTGCCCTTCGTGGACGTGTTCTGCGAATCAATCGCCTTCAACCTGGAGCAGTCGCGCCGCATCCTGAGCGCGGCCAGAGAGCTGGGCTTCCCGCTCAAGATCCACGCCGACGAGTTCGACAACCTGGGCGGCGCCGCGCTGGCAGCCTCGCTCGGCGCGGTTTCCGCCGACCACCTGGTGAAGACCAGCGCCGACGACTTTTCCGCGCTGGCTGCCAGCGGAACGGTCGCCGTCTCGCTGCCCTGCACGCCCTTTGGGCTGGGACAGGCGGATTACACCCCCGCCAGCGAGGCGCTGGCCGCCGGCGGCTTGCTGGCAATCGCCAGCGACCTGAATCCGGGCACCGCCTGGTGCGAATCGATGCAGTTCGTCATCGCCCTGGCCTGCCGCAGCCTGCGCCTGACGCCGGCCCAGGCCATCGCCGCCGCGACGATCAACGCCGCCGCCGCCATCGGGCAGCAGGCGCGCATCGGCTCGCTCGAGCCAGGCAAGCAGGCCGACCTGATCGTGCTCGACGCCGCCGACTACCGCCACCTGGGCTACCGCTTCGGCGGCAACCTGGTCGAACGGGTGATGAAGCGCGGCGAATTTGTCGTCTGATTTGCAGGTGATCCTTTATCTTTGGAGGGACGGTTGCTTACATTAGAACGAGCCCGCGAATGGTATCCGCAGCGCGATCCGGTGCACGGCTTCGATCACATCCAGCGCGTCTACGTCATGGCTGAAAAGCTGGCGCTGGCGGTAGGCGCCGACCTGGAGATCGTCCGCGCGGCGGCCCTGCTGCACGACATCGAGGGCAGCCACCCGGCCGGCGAGGAGCGGCACAATCATCACCAGCAGTCGGCCGACATCGCCGCCGAAATCCTGCGCGGTGAAGGCTGGGCTGAGGAACGGATCGCCGCGGTGCAGCACTGCATCCGCGCCCACCGCTACCGCGACAACCGCGAGCCGCCCGCCACCCTGGAGGCGAAAGTGCTCTTCGACGCCGACAAGCTCGACGTGCTCGGCGCGATCGGCGTGGTGCGCGTGCTCGGCTACGCCATCCAGGCCGGTCAGCCGGCCTACGCCGAACCCTCGCAGCGCTTCCTCGAAACCGGCCAGGAAGAGCCGGGCGAGCCGCACAGCGCCTACCACGAGCACCTCTTCAAGCTGCGCAAGGTCAAGGAGCGCCTGTTCACCGCGGCGGCGCGCGCCATCGCCGCGCAGCGCCACGACTTCCTCGAGGCGTACTTTGCAAAACTGTCAAGTGAAATTCGCGGTGAAAGTTAGCCAAACCGCTTGAATAACCGCGCCGCAGCGGCTACAATGCCAGAAGATATGAACATCCCCAGCGCTCCAATCCTGGTCGTCGAAGACAACCCTCACGTGCGCGAGCTGCTCGAGGTAACGCTGCGTTTCAAGGGCTATCCGGTATCCGCCGTGGCGGACGGGCGCGAGGCCCTGGAATTCATCGCCGGCCAGCCGACAGCTCTGGTGATCACTGACATCCTCATGCCGAAGATGGACGGTTACAGTCTGGCCTACCAGTTGCGCAAAAACCGCACCACTGCGCACATTCCGATTATCTTTATCTCGGCTACCTATCTGACGCCCGAGGACAAGGCCTTCGCCCTCAGCCTGGGCGCGGAGCGCTTCATCGAGAAGCCGATCAATCCGGAGGATCTGCTGCTGGCCGTCGCGGAAATCCTCAACCAGGATCATCCGCGCGAGCCCGAGCCGCTCGAGGACCGGCGTTTTTTCCTCGGCTACCGCGAGCGCCTGGAGAACAAGCTGCGCTATAAGCTGACCCAGATCGAGCGCACCGAGCGCCTGCTGGAGACCCTGCCGCCCGAGCAGAAGCCGGCCTTCGAAGGCCTACTGCGCGAGGCGGTCGCCAACCGGGACGAGATCCAGGGGGAGCTGGACCAATTGCTCGAATTGTTGAAAGAAAACGGGCCGGTATCGTAGGGACGGCCACGAGGGCCGCCCGTGAATAACGTGTATGTGTCGTTCGTCCATGCGGGCGGGCAGGGACAAGCCCTGCACCCATTCCGTGGTGGGGATCGTTGGGGTAATCCTGCATCTTTATGGTATAAATGCCCCTTACGGGCCGAAATCTGCCTTCACATTATTCGTAGGGAGAGGACTATGCAGCCAACCCTTGACCAGTTGATCCACTGGGCGCACGAAGCCGGCGGGATGCTCCGCGACGGATTCGGCTGCCAGCATGATGTGCAAAAGAAAAGCCGCACCGACCTGGTCACCGAGATGGACCACCGTTCGGAGGCGCTCCTGCTCGCTCACATCCAGCGTGAATATCCGCAGCACGCCATCTTCAGCGAAGAGCGCGGGCAGATCAACGGCCGCCAGGCCAGCACCTGGTACGTCGACCCGCTGGACGGCACGGTCAATTACGCCCACGGCGTGCCCTACTTTTGCGTTTCGATTGCATACGCCGAAGGCGAGGATATCCTGCTCGGCGCGGTCTACGATCCGCTGCGCGAGGAAACCTTCGCCGCCGAGAAGGGCAAAGGCGCGTCCCTCAACGGCTCGCCGCTGGCTGTCGCCCGGGCCGGGCGGCTGGTCGACGCCATGCTGGTGACCGGCTTCGCCCACAACCTGGATCAGCCCGCCGGCGCGCAGGCGCTGGAGCTGTTCACCCGCTTCGCCCGGGTGGGGCAGGTGGTGCGCCTGCCCGGCGCGGCCGCGCTGGAGCTTTGCTACGTCGCCTGCGGGCGCTTCGACGGCTACTGGGAGAAAGATCTGCACCCCTACGACATGGCCGCCGGCGCGCTGATCGCCAGGGAAGCCGGCGCGGTGGTCACCCGCCCGGACGGCAGCTCCGCGCTGCTGGCGCCGCCCTGCGACCTGGTCGTCTCCAATCCGACCCTGCATGCGCAGATGCTGCGGGTGATCAATAACGGCTGATTACCGCTGATTTATTGGTACGATCAACAGAGGCGAAGAAAACCATGAAGCCACTTCGATCAAATACCCTGCGCGCCAGCCGGCCGCACATTCCCGGTTATGGGATTCCGGAGAGCGACGAGGGACTTCTCCCCTGGAGCCACGTGGAGAAGCGTATGACTGAATCGCTGAACTACTGGATTGGTACGGTCGACAAGCACGGCCGCCCGCACGCCACGCCCGTCTGGGGAGTCTGGGTGGAGGGCGCGTTGTACTTCGACGGCAGCCCGCAGACCCGCCGCGGCCGCAACCTGGCCGCCAATCCGGCCGTGGTCATCCACCTGGAAGATGGAACGCGCCCAGTCATCCTGCAGGGAGAGGCGCTGGAGATCAAAGCCGCGCCGCCGGAGCTGCGCCAGAAGCTGGCGGCGGCTTACTCGGACAAATACCGCGATCAGGGATACGAGCCGGGGCCGGAAACCTGGGCATCCGGCGGGTTATATACCGTTCGAGTGAGTCAGGCCTTCGCCTGGAACGAATTCCCCCACGACGCCACGCGCTGGAATATCGAATGATTTGACATGCAGGTTAATCGTGGTCAGGATTCGAGGTACCGTTCGCGACGCTGGGCAGGTCGGTCATCCTTGCGCATCCTGCTATTTTTTTTCCTGGAATGGGTAGCAAATCCATTACCGTCCTGACAAAAAAAGTAGTTAAATAAATCAATATTGATAACTATGTCGTAATTTGATATAAAATGATTACAGCTATTCGACGGGGATTTCAATGAGTTCTATGGCGTTAATAAAATCGATCATTTCATTCCTCATAATTCTGTCGGGCTTCGCCATTTTCGCGATTGAATCAAAATCCTTAGGGATTCCATGAAACCCGGTTCCAAATACATTCTTCCGGCAATCATCGGCCTTGCGCTGCTGGCCGTGATCCTGGTAGCGGTCACTTACACGATCGGAGACACGTCGGCGCTTAACTTCAAACAGGCGATGAGCAACGAGGAATCCAACGCCCTGTTGATCGAGCGATTGAAATCCAACCTGGAATCGGACCGATTGAAACCGGAGAACCGAGCTTTGCTCGAGGGCAAGCTGGAAGATGCGCAGCTGCTGGCAACCCGCGACGCGAAATACAGCAATGTCGATCCCGCCACAGCCTGGGCAATCAAGCAAACCGCCATTGCTCAGGCAACTGCATCACCGCTTCAAAAAAATCAGAACACTCCAGTAAAACTATCAGGCATTGTTATGGATGAATCGCATATAGGGTTTAACCGAATAGATCAATTTACGAATTATTGGGCGCAGGATTATAATAAAACTAATCTACTGATATTTGTTGGAAATGAAATCGCTACACCTGAACAGGGTGTTATCTGTGTTGTAATTGGCACTCCGGTTCTGGATCCAGCCATCCGCATCAAGGTTCCAGGAAACACCGGCAAGTTAAAACTGGAGCGCGCCGAGGGGGACTGGCTGTACATCAGCGCGGAAAGCGGCGCGGAGTTCAAGTTCAATAAATTCACATACCAACTGATCGACGCCAGGACCGGCGAGGAAATTTCTGTCGAGACACCCGAAAGCGCCGTAAAAGAAAGTTATCCGTAGAGAATTGCTGCTGTCAGTGGTCTGGATTCGCTGAATTCCGGCCGCGCCTGTGCGGCTCGATCCGCTTCCCGCGCCGTCCGGGATGTGGATCGCCCCGTCCTCGGGTACAATTAGACCCATGGACGCAAGCGAGATCCCGCTCGATCAGGTGATCGAAGGCGACTGCCTGGAGGTCATGGCGCAGTTTCCCCCCGATTCCTTCGACCTGATCTTCGCCGACCCGCCCTACAACCTGCAGTTACGCCAGGACCTCTGGCGGCCAAACCTGACCCGCGTCGAGGCCGTCACCGACGCCTGGGACCAGTTCAGCGGATTCGACGAGTACAAGCCAACCTACAATTTTTTACCTGGAATGGAGAGTAAATCTATTACCTTACTGGCAGTAAAAACAAGGAGAAAAAATATTGACATCTATGTCGTAATTTGATATAAAATGATTACAGCTTTTCGACGGGGAAATTTATTATGTCCACGGGGTTAATAAAATCAATCAAAACATTCCTCTTAATCTTGTTGTGCATCACTACTTTCGCGTCAGGATCAAATTCTGAAGTTTCTGGACATCGTCAAGAAATGGATGGGTACCCTCCACCATCCGTGCCTACTCTTAGCGAGATCAATCCCGCCCGGATTATAGATACAATTTTCACCATCTTTCTTCCATTTACTCAAAGGGGTTGGGAATATCCGGATATTATCGCGCCCATTCACTCATATAGCCTATATATCAAGTCTATTGATAATTCTGAAATGGTAAATGCAGGATGTGAGCAGGGAACCAGAGACAGAGAGTTAGCAGGCACACAAAACAGCATTGTATTTTTGGATTTTGGACGGCCGAACGACTTTGGAAACGGCCTGTATGGCACGGTATTATTTGAGACCTATACACATGTTACAACCCATGAAATAGCAAATGCTGTATATCAATATGCGAGTGGATATTATCGATGCACTGGATTCGATACAAGCTCTCATGTTGTGATTGCGATTGGCACAAACAACGACTCTGATTACGATGTAACCTATGAACATGGCGCCGCATGGGCTGAAATGGTTGTTGAAGCTGATAATCTTCTAACCGAATCAATTAAAAATCAGGTCAGCCTCGTAGCTGCGAGCAATATGGAGCTCGAGTTTGACGACCCAGCTTCGACCACTGCTTGGGTAAACGGCTACGACGAGAATTCACAATACCCATTCAGGTTGTACAATGTTGGAAACGCTTCTGGATGTCCGCCTTACGGAAGCTGCGGTGATCCGTATGACCCAGAAGATTGGACTCAGGATGATGTTTGGTACATTTCCTACGGCTGCCGGAAATGTTACCCGCTGCCAATGATTTACTCCAACAATTGGGCGAACGCCGAACAATGGCAGCATATCGCCAAATATGCTGATGAGGTCAAAGGCCAGGAATGCATGAGTTTCCGGGGTGTCGTAACTCAATACTTCGCCTGTACCCAACGCCCGGAAGATGAAACGTGCCGAGACCTTGACAATACCCCTGAACAGGGCTACAAACAGCTTTATGAAGTACTGACCGAGGATCCAATCACGGCATGCTGCGCCGACTATCTGGATTGGTCCACGGACATGAAATGGCGGGGTGAGTAATGAAAGGCATATCGAAGAAACCCGGTTCCAAATACATTCTTCCGGCAATCATCGGCCTTGCGCTGCTGGCCGTGATCCTGGTAGCGGTCACTTACACGATCGGAGACACATCGGCGCTTAGCTTCAAACAGGCGATGAGCAACCAGGAATACAACGCCCTGTTGATCGAGCGGTTGAAATCCAACCTGGAATCGGACCGATTGAAAGCGGAGAACCGAGCTTTGCTCGAAGGCAAGCTGGAAGATGCGCAGCTGCTGGCGACCCGCGACGCGAAATACAGCAATGTCGATCCGGCCACAGCCTGGGCAATCAAGCAAACCGCCATTGCTCAGGCAACTGCATCGCCAATACAAAGCACCAAAATTGGGATTCAAGTGACCGGGATTATTGATGATAGACCAAGTTCGGAATTTAGTAGAAAGGACAGATTTTCGAGTTATTGGGTGCAAGACTTCGAAAATACCCGGTTGTTTATTTTCGTTGGTCACGAAAAAGACAATCCTGAACAGGGTATTATCGCAATCGTAATTGGTGTTCCCAGAGTCCATCCAGATATCCGCTTCAAGGTTCCAGGAAACACCGGCAAGTTGAAGCTGGAGAGCGCCGAAGGGGACTGGCTGTACATCAGCGCGGAAAGCGGCGCGGAATTCAAGTTCAATAAATTCACTTACCAGCTGATCGACGCCAGGACCGGCGAGGAAATTCCTGTCGAGACACCCGAAGGCACCGTAAAAGAAAGTTATCCGTAGAGAATTGCTGCTGGCGGTGGTTTAGTTACGCTGATTTCCGGCCGCGCGTGTGCGGCTCGATCCACATCCCGGGAGGCGCGGGATGTAGATCGTCCCGTCCTCGGGTACAATTAGACCCATGGACGCAAGCGAGATCCCGCTCGATCAGGTGATCGAAGGCGACTGCCTGGAGGTCATGGCGCAGTTACCCCCCGATTCCTTCGACCTGATCTTCGCCGACCCGCCCTACAACCTGCAGTTGCGCCAGGACCTCTGGCGGCCAAACCTGACCCGCGTCGAGGCCGTCACCGACGCCTGGGACCAGTTCAGCGGATTCGACGAGTACGACGCCTTCACCGCCGCCTGGTTGAGCGCCTGCCGGCGTGTGCTCAAGCCGACCGGCACGCTGTGGGTGATCGGCACCTACCACAACATCTACCGGGTCGGGTACATCCTGCAGAACCTGGGCTTTTGGATCCTGAATAACGTCGTCTGGATCAAAACCAATCCGATGCCGAACTTCCGCGGGGTGCGCTTCACCAACGCGCATGAATCGCTGATCTGGGCGCAAAAGGAGCGCGGGCAGCGCTACACCTTCAACCACCAGGCGATGAAATCTCTCAACGACGGGCTGCAGATGCGCTCCGACTGGCACCTGCCGGTCTGCAGCGGGCGCGAGCGGCTCAAGCTGAACGGCGCGCGGGCGCATTCCACCCAAAAGCCGCGCGCGCTGCTCTACCGGGTTCTGCTGGCCAGCAGCAATCCCGGCGACCTGGTGCTCGATCCGTTCTTCGGCAGCGGCACCACCGGCGAGGTCGCCCGCGCGCTTGGAAGGCGCTGGGTGGGCATCGAGCGCGACCCGCAGTACGTGCAGCTCGCCCGCCAGCGCATCGCCGCCGCCCCGGCCGAGCCGCCGGCGGACGTGCTGCGCACGCTCAATCCGCGCCGCGAGCCGCGCATCCCCTTCGGCGCGCTGCTGGAAAACGGCCTGCTGCGCGCCGGGCAGACGCTCTACTTTGGCGCGGACGGCGATCAGACCGCACTGGTGCTGGCCGATGGGCGGGTGGAATGCGACGGAAGGCCCGCCTCGATTCATCAGGCGGCGCGCATGCTTCACCCCGGTCCGTGCAACGGCTGGCAGATGTGGTATTATCTCGATCCGCAAAGCGGCCTGCGCAAGCCGATCGACGCGCTGAGACAAACCCTGAAGGACATCCTTTTCAACAAACCAGAGGAAGAAGAATGAGCGAAAAAACCTATCCGCAAACCCGCTGGAGCCTCGCGGCGCTTTTCCCGGCCCCAAACAGTCCCGAGCTCGAAAAGGCTTTCCAGCAGGTCGACCAGCAGATCAGCGAATTCGAAGCGCTGCGCCCGAAGTTGACGGTCGATATCTCCGGCCAGGATTTCAAGGATATCCTCGGGCGCATCGAGCGCATCCAGAACCTGGCCAGCCGCATCTACGTCTACGCCGGGCTGCTCTTCTACGAGGACACCCAGAACCAGACCGCCCAAACGCTGCGCTCGCGCGTCGAGCAGTTCATCGCCGATATGACCAACCGCATGCTGTTCTTCGACCTGTGGTGGAAAGGCCTTGAGGAAGACCAGGCCGAGCGGCTGCTGGCTGAGGCGGGCGACCTGCAATACTGGCTGGAGGCGATGCGCCACTTCAAGCCGCACACCCTGAGCGAGCTGGAAGAGAAGATCATCAACATCAAGAACGTCACCGGCCTGAACGCGCTGCAAATGCTCTACAACTCGATCACCAACCGCTACACCTACAAGCTGACCGTCGACGGGCAGGAGAAAGAGCTGACCCGCGGCGAGCTGATGGTCTACGTGCGCGGCGCCGACCCCGACCTGCGCGCCGGCGCTTACCGCGAGCTCTACCGCGTCTACGGCACGGACGCGCCCATCCTCGGGCAGATCTACCAGGCACTGGTGCGCGACTGGCGCAACGAGCAGATAGGCCTGCGCAACTACCCCAGCCCGATCGCCGCCCGCAACCTGATTAACGACCTGCCGGATGCGGTGGTCGACACCCTGCTGGATGTCTCCAAAAACAACGTGGACGTCTTCCAGCGCTTCTTCCGCCTCAAAGCCCGCTGGCTGGGCATGGAGCGCCTGCGCCGTTACGACATCTACGCCCCGGTCGACAAGGCCGCCAAGCTGTATCCGTTTGAGCAGGGCGTCAGCCTGGTGCTCGATGCCTTCAACGGTTTCGACCCGCTGATCGCCGGGCTGGCCCGGCGGGTCTTCGAAGAAAAGCGCCTCGACAGCGAGATCCGCAAGGGCAAGCGCAGCGGGGCATTCTGCTGGGGCGCCGTGCCGGAGCTGACCCCGTGGGTGCTGCTCAACTATCAGGGCCACGCCGACGATGTTTCGACTATGGCCCACGAGCTGGGTCATGCCATCCACTCCATGCTGGCTTCCGGGCACTCCATCCTCACCTGGCATTCCAACCTGCCGCTGGCGGAAACCGCCTCGACCTTTGGCGAGATGCTGCTGGTAGACCGCCTGCTGGCTGTGGAGAGCGACGCCTCCGTGCGCCGCGACCTGATCTTTAAACAGGTGGACGACGCCTACGGAACGATTCTCCGTCAGGTTTTTTTCGCCCTCTTCGAGCGCGAGGCGCACGAAATGGTCAACGCCGGCGCTTCGGTCGACGATCTGGCGGAAGCTTACATGAAAAACCTGTCCGATCAGTTTGGCGATGCGGTCGAGCTGAGCGACGAGTTCCGCTGGGAGTGGGTTTCGATCCCGCACATTTACGACGTGCCCTTCTACGTCTACGCATACGCGTTTGGTCAACTGCTGGTGCTCTCGCTCTACAAGCAGTATAAGTCTGAGGGAGAGGCGTTCAAGCCGCGTTATCTAAAAATCCTTTCGACCGGCGGATCAAAAGCTCCCATCGCATTACTGACCGAGGCCGGCATCGATGTCAGCCTGCCTGCCTTCTGGCAAGGCGGATTCGACGTGCTCAAGGATCTGGTCGCCCAACTGGAGGCACTGCCGGTCTACCGCTGAACTTCCGCCATCAAAACCCGCGCCTGATTTGTGTGGTATATTAATATCGTCGGGCGCTGATTTTACATCATCTTGCCGACAATACCAGCCACAGCCATTTTGGAGCGGAAATGTATTTTGCGATCGAGGGTGTTATCGGCGTCGGTAAAACGACCCTGGCACGGTTGCTTCAACCCCGGTTAGATACCAATCTGCTGCTGGAGGTGTTCGAAGAAAATCCCTTTCTGAGCAGGTTTTACACAGACCGGGCGCGCTACGCCTTCCAGACCCAGATTTTCTTCCTGCTCAGCCGCTATTATCAGCAAAACCGCAACGTGCAGACGCTGCTTGCCGAGAATAAGCGCCTGATCAGCGACTACACCTTCGAAAAGGACGCCCTGTTCGCCTCTATCAACCTGCACGGCGACGAGTTGGAGATGTATTACCGCGTGCACGAAGCGCTGGCTGAAAAAATGATCCCGCCGGCGCTGATCGTCTATCTGCGCGCCAGCACCGACACGCTCATGCAGCGCATCACCCTGCGCGATCGGCCTTACGAGCGCAACATGGAGCGCAGCTACATCGCCGAGCTCAACCTGGCATACGACCGCTTCTTCATGAGCGATCCGCGCAAAACGCCGGTACTGGTGATCGACAGCAACCAGCTCGACTTCGTCCACAATCCGCAGGACCTGGACTGGATCGAAAACCGCATCCGCCAGGCGCTGCAACTGCCGCCCTTCCAGCCGGAACTGCCCATCGACACGGGCTTTCTGGACGAAGCCGATTGACCGGCCGCCGCCGGATCCTCACTCAGGGGTAGACCATGCGCATCACCCGCGACCTGCTGCTCAAATTAGCCCGCGACAACGCCGAGAAGATCGTCCGCCGCAACCGCGGCCTGATTTGCATCTACCTGACCGGCTCGCTGCTGGATGAAGAACCGCTGCTCGGCGGGACGACCGACATCGACCTGATCGTAGTGCACAACAGCCAGCCGCCCTATCCGCGCGAGATGGTGCGCCTCTCCGACGAAGTCCACCTGGATATCGCCAACCTGCCGCTGAACGATTTCTATCAGCCGCGCAACCTGCGCGGCGACCCATGGCTGGGATCATTCCTGTGCGCCAATCCAATCGTCCTCCATGATACGCAACACTGGTTCGAATTCACCCAGGCCAGCGCCGGCGCGCAATTCGACCAGCCGGAGAACGTCGTGCTGCGCGCGCGCAAGCTGGCTGCCGACGCGCGCCAGACCTGGGTCAACCTCTTCGAGGTCAAGTCGCTGGATCAGCCTGAGCAGATGCTGGATTATCTCTCGGCGATCGAAAAAGCGGCCAACGCAATTGCCGTGCTGAGCGGCACGCCGTTGACCGAGCGGCGCTTTCTGCTGCACTTCCCGCAGCGCGCTGAGGCGGTCGATCGCCGGGCGCTCGCCGAGGATCTGACCAATCTGATCATCCCGCCCGATTTCGATCCACAGGAGATCTCGGTTTGGATGCCGGCCTGGATAGAGAGCCTGAGCGCTGCCAGCCAGTCTGAGGGCGTTCAGCCGCGCCTGCTGCCGCCGCGTTTGCCTTATTACATTCGCGCCGCCGAGGCGCTCTTCGATACTGCTCCATTTCCGGCCCTCTGGCTGGTGCTGCGCACCTGGACTCAGGCGACCGCGCAGTTATCGGGCAGTAAAGATCAACTGCATACCTGGCAGGACGCTTTCAAGCAGCTTGCCCTGGATAAAGACAACTTCAACCGGCGTTATGCCGGGTTGGATGCTTTCCTTGATTCGGTCGAAGAAACGCTGGACAGTTATGCCGCCAGATATGGCGTATAGTCGAACTATATTTTCTGACAAGACCTGTCTCTTTTAGCCCATCCAAACATAGAAATGTGGATAAACCGCAAAAATCTGTGGATAAAGAGGGACTTATGTGGAAAAACACCGGAATCTGACGGAAATCAGAAATTTAGTTCTCCATTTTCCACCCCCATATATAGGGGTTGTTTTTTATCGACGCCCACATTTAACTTTCCCTGTGGAAACGGTGGATAAGCCTGTAACTATCCAGATTCTCTCCACCGAGCGGTGAGAACAAGCAAACAGGCGTTCTAGGCCACTAAGAGTACCATCACGACCGTATGCCCCAATATGTAGGCGCGATCTTGATCAGTAATTTTTCCTCCACATATCCCCAACCCCTACTACTACTACGAATCCAATACTATTAATGCATATGAGAGGGTTTCCATTCCGACGATCGCGTTCGAAGAAGTGACCGCTCTTGTTCAGGCAAATTAATGTGGTTGATAAAGCTCTTGATTCAAAACCATAATTCTTGTACAATTTTTATAATATAGGTGCAAGTTCTGTCCCTGGTGTATTGTTTGCTTGGCATCGACCAACCCAACCGAAAGGAACACCTATTATGGACGTCATCAAGGTCAAAGCAAACTCCCGTACCGCCGCTGTTGCCGGGGCAATTGCCGGAGTAGTCCGCGAGCACAAACGCGCCGAAGTGCAGGCGATCGGCGCCGGAGCCGTGAACCAGGCCGTCAAGGCGCTGGTGCTTGCCAAAGGATATCTTGCTGAGGATGGTATCCCGGTGGTTTGCGTCCCTGAATTTGTGGATGTGGATATCGACGGCAAGATCCGCACAGCGATCAAACTGGTAGTCGAGCCGCGCTAAATCAGGTAACAGCACGGTTTGTGAGCCAGGCGCAGATTCGACGAAAAACTAATCTGTCGCCAGCGTCACTTCCTCGGGGGAAAAGATAACCTCTTCCTTGCCGGTTAATTTTTCCTGCACTTTGCTCAGAATCAGGTCCAGGTGGCGCGGGTGGAGGACGAAGTCCAGATCATCTGCCGGGACGGTCAATACCGGGCATATGGAGAAGTTGAGAATCCACTCTTCGTAGAGCTTGTTGATCTGCTCAAGGTAATCGGTGCTGATGGTGCGCTCGTAGTCGCGGTCGCGCATGCTGATGCGCCTGACCAGCGTGCTGGTCGAGGCGCGCAGGTAGATGACCAGATCGGGCGCAGGGATAAAGTCGGTCAGCGTCAGGTAGAGGGTGCGGTAGGTTTCATAGTCGCGCCGGTTCATGTGACCCTGCAGGAAGAGGTTGTGAGCGAAGATTTCGGCGTCTTCGTATATACTGCGGTCCTGGATGACCGAGCCTTCGAAGCGCAGGATCTGCTGGTGGATGCGCAGGCGGTGGGTCAGGAAGAAGATCTGCGAGTGAAAACTCCAGGTGCTCATATTGCCGTAGAAATCTGCCAGGTAGGGATTCTCGGCAACCGGCTCGTAGAAGGCTTCCCAGCCCAGACGCCTGCAGAGCAGTTCGACCAGCGTAGATTTTCCAACGCCGATGTTGCCGGCGACGGCAATGAATTTTTTCATTTTCTACCCTCTATTCCGTGAGTAACCCCGCCAATTCCAAGTTGATGATCTCCTGGAATACCTCGAACGGCTGCGCGCCGATTAGCGCCACGCCGTTGATGAAAAACGTCGGGGTGGATTGGATGCCAATCTCGCCGGCGTAATTGAAATCAGCACTCACTTCATCTTTATACTTCTGGCTTTCCACGCATTCGGAGAACAGGCTCATGTCCAGCTGCAGATGTTCGGCGTAGGTTTGGTAGGTTTCGGCGCCAAGCGTAGACTCGCCGCTGAAGAGCAGGGTGTGGTACTCCCAATACATATTCTGGTCGCCGGCGCAATTGGCTGCCTCGGCGGCCGGACCGGCCTCGGGATGGATGCTGTAGAGCGGAAAGTCGCGGTAGACCAGGCGAATCCTGTCGCCATACTCCTTCTGCAATAAGGGCCACACCTCGGCGTGCCACTTCTGACAGTAAGGGCATTGAAAGTCGCTGAATTCGATAATGGTGATCGGCGCATCCGCCGGGCCGTACGCGGGATCGTCGTCGGCGTCCACCGGATAACGGGTGACCTTGCGGGGCGAATTTTCATCGATATCAGCTGCCGCCTGACCGCTGGCGGCTAATGAATTATCCGCCTCCGGAGAAAGACCCCAGATCAGGTAGCCGGTGCCTACGCCGAGCGCAAAGAACAACACCAGTAAAATGTACCACCCGGCAGCCGGCATTCTGGCTGCTTTGCGCCTCTCGCGGCGCGGATTGACCGCTGGATAATCGCTGCTTTGTGGATAAGGATCACTCATGTCAAAATTATATCACCATGGAAAAGCCGCTAAGTTCAACGAGCAGGTTAACAATAGTGATCGTGAGAATCGTATCAAGCACGAATAAAGAAAGACCGGATAATGGCTGCGGACAGCCAATATCCAGTCCTTCCAATTGTACGATAGACGGTTTCTCAGGCGGGCTGGCAGGCCTCTGTCGGACAAACGCCCGCACAGTTAGCGCAGTCCTGGCATTTTCCCGCATCGATCACGAATAAACCGTTAACCTCGGAGATTGCTCCTTCTGGGCATTCCGGTTCGCAGGCGCCGCACTGGATGCAATCATCGGTAATGACGTAAGCCATAATCCTTGTTTCCTTTCTGAATGAACGTAATTGGCTTTTGTACCTGCCATGAAGGATAGCATAAGAATCCTCCAGATTGGATTTGTCTTTTGTCACCGATTCGGGCTGAAAATGTCACCAGTTTCAGCCTTTTTCGAGCGTATTCAGACGGTCGAGCAGCCCATCCAGTTCCGCCATGCGCACGTCCTCGATCTGCCCGCAGTCGCCGGCCCTGGTGATCCGCTCTTCGATCGGCAGACGTGCCAGTAATTCCACGCCGGCGCTATCGGCGATCTCCTGGGCGTGGCTTTCTCCGAAGACGGCGTGCTGCCTGCCCGTATCCGGGCAGACGTAGTAGCTGAAGTTCTCCACCACCCCAAGGATGGGGATATTGAGGTTTTGCAGCATGTGAACCGCTTTGCGCACCACCAGGCCGGCCAACTGCTGCGGCGAGGTGACCAGGATGACCCCGTTGAGCGGCAGGTTTTGGACGACGCTCAATGCTGCGTCAGCCGTGCCCGGCGGAAGGTCCACCAGCAGCAGGTCCAGCCTGCCCCAGAGCACATCCGACCAGAACTGCTGGATTGTGCCGGCGATCATTGGACCGCGCCAGATGACCGCCGTGTCCTCTTCCGGTACGAGCAGGTTGGTCGAAACCACCCGCACGCCGCTGCAGGTCAGCGCGGGCAGGATGCCCTGGGCGTTGCCGCGCAGACCTCCGGCGGGCAGGCCGAACAGCCTGGGGATGCTCGGACCGGTGACGTCAGCATCGAGAACGCCCACCTTTAGCCCGCGCCGGGCCAGCCCGGCAGCCAGCAGGGCGGTTAGCGAGGATTTTCCCACCCCGCCTTTACCGCTCATCACGGCGATCACCCGCGCGACCTTGTTGAAAGCGTTCAGACGCGGCAGGTTGGCGCGCATTTGGGCGATGACCACCTTGCGCTCCTCTTCGGTCATCATGCCAAAGGCGATCTTGACCTGGCTCACGCCCGCAAGGCCGGCAAGAATCTGGCGGGCGGCCGCCGCCATCTGCTCGCGCGCCGGGCAGGTGGGCACGGTCAGCGCAAGGGTGAAAGCCACCTCTCCCCGCGGACTGATCTTCAAGTCGCGTACCATGCCCAGCTCGACGATGTTCTTGCCAATCTCCGGGTCGATCACCTGGCGCAGCGCTGCGAGGATCTCCGTTTCAGCGATCATGCCGGTTCCTGGTTGAGCGAGAGGCAGGCGCGCAAGACGCTGCGGTCGGTCGCGCCAAAGCGATATTTATAGTCTTCGTTGCCGCGCAGGAAATCAAACTCGCTGCGGCCTCGGTCGTTGGCCCACTGCAGCAGGTAGCCGAGCAGCACCCAGCCGGGCGAGTATTCGTAGAACGCGTGGTTCAGACCCGAGTTGTAGACCCAGATGCGGTTTTGATAGTCGAAGCTGAGGTAGCCGGCTGCCTTTTTCCCATCGACTTCTAAAAACGCCAGTTGCAGGTAGCCAGCTTTGAACGCGCAGCGCATGATCTCTCGCATGGCCTGCTGCATTTGGGCGCTGAGAAAGCGGGCTTTTTCAGCGTCCTGCTTCATCAGGTCGAGAAAGGCATCGATTTCAGCATCGAGACTGTCCGCATCGAGGACAATGTACCAGCGCACCGGCACCTCGGAACTTTCCACCCGGCGCATCTTGCGGCGGATTTCATGGCGCTGCTTCTTGTCGATGCCCGCCAGGTAGGTCTCCCAATCGCCCGGTAAAGCGATGTATGGCGCGTGGGATATCACTTCCTGCCGGTAACTAAAACCGCTGCGGCCGGCTGCGGCTTCCAGTGCTTTTAAGCTGGGCGATTCTTCCGGTATGTTATAGAGGTCAAGCGTCTGCCAACGGGGCAGGTCAGCGGCCTTCAGAAAGGCAAGCAGCCCTTCGACGAACTCCGGCAGGAGTTCAATCGGAGCGATCAGATCCAGGTAATCGGAGATTTCGATGCTGCCGAGCAGCATCAGACGCGGCTGACCCTGATGCTCGCGGGCGTGGAACAACGGCGCAATTCCGCAAAGCAGGCCGTCCCGCCGGGCGGTGACGATCGCCAGCCGGGCGTCCTGCGGCCATTCTCCGCCGCCGCGCGTGTTCCACCAGGCGCGCAGATAATCGCAGCGCAAGAAAGGAACGTGGCTGGCGTTTCGTTCGAGAAGACGGTTCCAGTCACCTTCCAGATCGAGTGGAAATTGAGTATGCAGTTGATATTCCATGGGTATATTTTCAGGATTATACCCTCGTTTGCGCTCGATAACCATTACCCCCTCGCATATAACTTGCGTTATAATTTGGGAAACGTCTTCCGGAGGGCGGCAAAACCTATGAAAGCATTGGTCTTACAAAACCATCTGGCACACGGCCTGGGAATGGTCGCTAAGGCCGTTTCTCCGCGCAGCACACTGCCGGTGTTGGCCAACGTTCTGGTCGCAACGGACGAGGGTCGGCTGCGCCTTTCGGCCACCAACCTGGAACTCGGCATTACCTGCTGGATCCCGGTCACAATCAGCGAAGAGGGCGCCATTACCGTGCCTGCGCGCACATTTGCAGACCTGATCAACGCGCTGCCCCCGGAGCAGGTTCAACTCTCTTTGAACACCCGCACCCAGACGCTCAACGTTCGCTGCGGCACCAACAGCACCGACATCAAGGGCATCGATGCGCAGGAATTCCCGCCCATTCCAGTCCCCGACCTGGCCGAGGGAGTCAGCCTGAACGCCGCCGATTTCAAGGAGATGATCCAGCAGGTGGTCTTCGCCGCCTCGGGTGATGAGGCCCGGCCGGTGCTGCAGGGGGTGCTGATGACCATCAACGAGAGCGAGGTGACCCTGGCTGCGACGGACGGATTCCGCATCTCGGTGCGCAAGGCGCTGCTGGCCAATCCGGTGCGCCAAAAAGTGTCAGTGATTATCCCGGCGCGCGCCTTGAGCGAGCTGGCCCGCATCGCCTCCGACGGAGACGAAACCGTGACCATGAACATTCCCGGAGGGCGCGGGCAGGTGATCTTCCATCTCAAGGATGCCGAGCTGGTTTCTCAGTTGATCGACGGGAATTTCCCCGATTACAAGGCCATCATTCCGCGCGCGACCAAAACGCACACGGTCATTTCGACTGCGGCTTTCCTCAAAGCCTGCAAGCAGGCCGAAATCATCGCCCGCGAGGGCAACAACGTGGTGCGCATCAACCTCTTTTCGCAGGGCGAAGAGCCGGGCGTGGTCGAGATCTCGGCGCAATCCGAGGAAACCGGCGCCAGCGAGGTCAAGGTCGACGCGACCATCGACGGGCAGCCGCTGCTGGTGGCGTTCAACGTGCGCTTCCTGCGCGAGGTGCTCGAGGTGATCAAGACGCCCAACGTGGCGATCGAGACCAATCAAAACAACACCCCGGCGGTGATCAAGCCGATCGGCGACGAAGATTTCGTCCACGTAATCATGCCGATGCACCTGGGGTAAAACTCCAAAATTATTCGATTCGATCCTCGATTTCCCAGGCGTGATCGAGCTCATGCCAGGCTAGGCGCTTGCGACGGCGAAGGTTCGCTTCTGGCCTGTTTCCAGATAGATCTCGATACGGTTGGGATCAGGATTCATTGATCAACACCCGTTGTTTTAAGGTAAATTTTACCTTTTATATTCAATTTTGTAGAGGGCTGTGGAATCTGTTCAAACGATTGACCCATCAGAAACCCCCGCGTACCCGTTGGCGTGATAGAATTTATTCACTCGATGGAATCTGTTTATTCAACGAATAGCCCGCGATGAATTTCACCCCTTCCCACCCAGACCGGCTGATCAACGTCTATATGGCCTTGAGCCAGTACCCCATCCTCAGCGGACGCATCCGCCAGCAGATGCGCCGCGAGCTGTTCAAGCGCGGACTGGTCAATCCGAATGAGTTCGAAAATGAAGTGCGTCACGCGGCGCTGCTCTCGCAAGAACGCGAAGGGCTGCGCAACCCGCTGAGCGAGGAGCCTGCCGAGGTATGGGAGTCGCGCATGGTTCGCGTGCGTGACCAGTTAACCGATCTAAAATTCAGCCACCTGCTGAGCATGGAAGTGCTGGAAAACATCATCAGCGAGGTGCTTGGCGAGCGCGGCATCGACATGGTCGGGCTGATGCTCTCGCTAAACCCCGAGCTGGCCCCGCTCGATCTGGTCTTCGAGCAGGCCATGACCATCGAGCGACTGCCGGCCGCCGAGCGGGAAAAATATGAAGCCCGCCTGCAAGAAACCAAAGTGGTTCTGATCCGCAGCCTGATCAGCGACCAGCTCCGCTACATTACTATCGCCAAGCAGTATTTTACCATCGCCGATCTGATGCAAATCCGCGCCCACAAGATTGGCCCCGGGCGGATCGGCGGTAAAGCTGCCGGAATGCTGCTGGCTCACCGTATTCTGGATCAGGTGTCCTCCATCACCAAGAATACCTGCCTGGTCACGCCTGAATCGTACTACGTCGGCGCAGACGTCTTTTACATGTTCATGTCAATCAACAACCTCTTCCATTGGAACGATCAAAAGTACAAGGAAGAGAAAGAGATGCGCGCTGATTTCCCGGCAATTTTGCGCGATTTCGAAGCCGGCGAATTTCGCCCGGATATCCGCCAGCGCCTGGAGGCGCTCCTCGGCATCGCCGGAAAAACCCCTCTGATCGTGCGCTCCTCCAGCCTGCTCGAGGATAACTTCGGCACCGCCTTTGCTGGCAAGTACGAGAGCATCTTTCTGCCCAATCAGGGCAGCCTGCAGCAGAACATTCAGGCGTTCACCCGCGCGATTGCCCGTATCTACGCCTCGACGCTCAATCCTAACGCGCTGCTCTACCGCCGCAGCCGCGGTCTGCAGGATTACGACGAGCGCATGGCGGTCTTGATCCAGGTTGTGGAGGGTGAGAAACACGGGCGGTACTTTCTGCCGCAAGGAGCTGGCGTGGCGTTCAGCCGCAATTTGTACCGCTGGGCGCCGCAAATCCGCCGCGAGGAAGGGTTCATCCGCCTGGTGTGGGGGCTGGGCACGCGCGCGGTCGAGCGGGTCGGCAATGATTATCCCCGCCTGATCGCTCTCAGCCACCCAATGCTGCGCCCCTCCACCGATCCTAAAGCCATCCGGCGCTACTCGCAGCAATACGTCGATCTGATCGACCTGGAAGACAACACTTTTAAGACCTTGCCGGCGGCCGAAGTTCTCTCTGGTAACTACGAGCCGCTGCGCTACATCGCCCAGGTCGAGGAGGACGGCTACATCTCCAGCCTGCGAACGCGCTATATTGAGGGTGGAAACAGCCGTCTGGTGATCACATTCGATGAGCTGCTGCGCCGCACTCCATTCGCCGAACGAATGCGCGACATCCTCTATATACTCGAACAGCAGTATCAGGCTCCGATCGACCTGGAATTCACCGTTTCGGTGCATGAGGGCAGCCAGGGTCAACCGGATTTGTGCATCACCATCCTGCAGTGCCGCCCGCAGAGTCAATTGCAGGTGGCCGCTGCCGCCTCGCTTCCCGAGCATCTGCAGTCGTCCGACATCGTCTTCCAGACACGCTTTGTCGTTCCCGAAGGATATCTCCCCCGGGTGGATTATATATTGTTCGTTCCGCCAGAGGCTTATTTCAAGCTTCCCAACATGGCGCTGCGCACCGATCTGGCCCGGCTGGTCGGGCGGTTGAACAGCGCCCTGGAAGGCGAAAAGTTCATCTGCGTCGGGCCGGGCCGCTGGGGCAGCACCAACACCGACCTCGGCGTGCCGATTGATTACGGCGATATCTACAATGCCCGCGCGCTGGTCGAACTGGCCGGGCAGGGCATCGGCCTGCCGCCCGAACCCTCGCTGGGCACCCATTTCTTCCAGGACCTGCTCGAGGCGCAGATCTATCCGCTGGCGATTCACCTGGACGACAATAAAAATATTTTCAATCGGGTTCTCTTCTACGGGACGCCCAACCGTGCCTGCGAGCGGATCGACGTGCCCGATGAGCTCAAGGATGCCCTGCGCCTGATCCGCATTACGGATTTTCGCCCTGAACATCACATGGAGGTTGTGATGAGCGACGAAAAGGGGATCGCGATCGCCTTCTTACGGGCTGAGGAAAGCGATTAGCCTAATAGAACATAAGTTCTGTTCGCCGGGGCACGTGTATATCAGCCGCTCCTTTGGAACGCAATGCAGGCGCGTCTGATCGATGCCTGCCGGTCAGGATGCGGCGGCTCAATCTCCGCTGATGAGCAGGAAGGCGCGCTTGAACAGGCGCACGCTCAGCCAGGTCAACAGACCAGCGGTCAGCCAAATAACCAGGCCGACGAGCATGCCAGAGCCGATGCTGAGATAGAGCACGCCGGTCACCTGACCGACCACCAGCGCCAGGACGATCAGGACGAGCGAGCCGGATAGCTGGTAGGCGCCCATGAAAGTCTTTGTCCTGGCCGAGATCAGGACAGTGGCCGAGATGCCCAGCAGGGATAGGGCGGGCGAGATCCAAAAGATCAGCGGGTACCAGGTGGGCAGGGGGAAGCTGATTTTACCGGCCATGATCGGCGCGCCGGCGGCGTTCAGCACCAGCGTGTACAGCCCAAAACAAATCCAGGTCAGCAGCAGGGCGGGCGCGCCGGCGGCAGCCATCTTGCCGACGAAAAGCTCAGCATCGCTGGCCGGGGTGTAGAGCAGCGCTTCCAGGGTTTTGCGCTCCCATTCGCCGGCGAAGGATTCGGCGGCGATAATCGTCGAAAACATGAGCGGCATGATCAGGAACATCGGCGCGAAGAAGAAGCCGAGGAAGATCATCACCATCTTCTGATTGAGATCCAATCCCTCCAAATAGGCAAGCATCACCGGCGGCAGGCGGTCGATGAAGCTCATCAGATCCGGATCTGCGGCGATCTGATTTAAGAAGGCGGGATTGCGCGGGGCGAGCAGGATGATCAGCGGCAGGCCGACGGCGAACAGCAGCGGTACGATCACCATCGGCAGCCAGGCGCTCGTGTTTTGGCGGACCTCGAGCAAATCCTTTTTCGCGATGGCGGTGATCACTTCAGGACGCATGACTGCCTCCATTGGATTCATTTTGCAGGGCGAAGTAGACCTCTTCCAGCGAAATTTCCTGCGGCTGCAGGCGCAGCAGGTGGCCGCCGGCGGAGATCACCGCGGCGGCGACAGCGGGCACCACCGCCAGCTGGCTGACCTGCAGGCGCAGCGAGCTGCCGGCCGGTTCAACCGCCAGAACGCCGTCAATTGTCGCCAGACGGGCTTCCAGGCTGGCCGGGATGCCGCTGAGCAGCTCGACCTCGAGCCACAGGCCAGGCATCACCCGCCGGCGTAATTCCTCCAGCGAGCCGAGCGCCAGCAGCCGGCCCTTGCCGAGGATAGCTACCCGGTCGCACAGACGCTCTGCTTCGCTGAGGATGTGGGTGCAGACCAGCACGCTGCGGCCGTCCTCACGGCCGATCGAAGCGATCAGGTCGCGCACCTGGGCAGAGGCCTCGGGGTCGAGGGCCGAGGTGGGCTCGTCGAGGAAGAGGATCTCCGGGCGGTGGAGCAGGGCGCGCGCCAGCGCCAGGCGCTGTTTCATGCCTTTGCTGAAGGTGCTGACCTTGTCGTTCGCGCGCGGCTCCAGCCCAAAAAAGGAGAGCAATTCACTGATCCGCGCCGGACGTTCGCTTTTCGGCATCTCACAGAGGGTAGCGAAGAACTCGAGGTTTTGGCGGGCGGTCAGACGCTCGTAGAGCGCGGGTGTTTCGGTCAGCACACCGGTCTGGCGGCGAATCTCTGTCCCCTGGCGGGTGGGATTCAGGCCGAGCACGCGAATTTTCCCGGTGCTGGGCGGGAACATCCCGTTAACCAGGCGCACGGTGGTGGTCTTGCCGGCGCCGTTCGGGCCGAGCAGACCGAAGATTTCACCCTCCTGCATCTCAAAGGAGAGGTTATCCAGCGCCGGCTGGTCGCCATAGCGGTGAGTAAGGTGTTCGACTGAGAGGATAGTCTTCATTGGTCAGTATTTTGTGGGTTTCACGTGAAACAAAAACAGCCTGATTTACCGCCCGAAATTGTTTCACGTGAAACAATAAGCCCGATTTTATTCGGGTTTGATGCCCTGGTTTTGCGCCAGCGAGATCATCCCGCTCAGCCCGCCGAGGTTCATCGTGTCCACAGCACTGCTGGGAACGATCACCAGCGCGCCCTTCTCCTTCAAACCCTCGAAGAGCATGTTCATCGCCCGCAGGTGTAAAGCGGTGGGATTATCGATGTAGGCTTTTGACGCCTCGGCGAAGCTGCCGGCGATCTGCATCTCCGATTCGCCCAGGATCACCCGCGCCTGGCGCTCGCGTTCGGCTTGGGCCTGGCGGCTCATCGCGTCCTCCAGGTCCTGTGGGATGACAATGTCGCGGATTTCGACCGATTGCACGGTGATGCCCCAGGGCGTGGTGCGCTCGTCGATGATCTGCTGCAACTCGGTGTCCATCTTATGCCGCCCGATCAGAATGTCGGAGAGCGGTTTTTGACCGATCACCTCGCGCAGGGCTGTCTGAGCCGCCCAGGCAATGGCTACCTTGTAATCCTCGACTTCTAGCGCGGCTTTCTCGGCATCCCAGACCACCCAGAACAGCACCGCGTCCACGTCCACCGGCACGGTGTCGCGCGTCAGCGTCTTCTCGGCGCTGAAGGGGGTGACCATCACGCGGTGGTCGATCCAGGCCGGGATGGTGTCGACGATCGGCAGGATGGCGAAAATACCCGGTCCGCGCAGACCGCGGTACTTGCCAAAGCGCAGCACGACCGCCTTCTCCCACTGCTTTGCGACCTGGACGCTGAACATCAGCAGCGATCCCGCCAGGATCAGGCCGACCGCGTAGAGAACGATCCAGCCTTCCTGGACGCGCCCGTCCATGAGCACCGCCCCGGCGATGGCCGCCGTCAGCAGGATGGCGAACAGCGTGCCGCCGACCCCGCTGACGCGTACGCCGCCGTTGCCTTTTTGTATTGGGGTAATGCTAGTTGGTTCTTTCCGTTTCTTGATCTCTTTGTCCATGGTTTCCTCGCATAGGCTCTGATGTTACTCAATGGAGAATCCAATTGCTGATATCAACGATCACTTCTTCAGCCATGTGCCCTGATACATTGTATTCCTGCGGATTGGGCTGACCCGTACCGGCGATGAAGAGGTGGTTGAGCAGCGTATAAGACTTGAACGTGACGTTATCCCGCCCGCTGAGCGCCGTCTGCCAGCCGGCGAAATCCTGCATGGTCACCTGGTAATCGCGCTCGCCCTGCAGGATCAACATCGGGATCGGCAGTTCTTTGGCTGCTTCCGCTGGCTGGTAGTCGCGCAGGTCCAGCCAGTATACCGCCGGGATGCTCAGCGGCAGATCCGCCGCGGCAGTTTTCGCCGATAAATCCGGCGCCTTGACCCGCGCAACCTGGGTTTGCAGCCCTTCGATATCCTCCTGGTCGGTTTTGTTGACCTCGCCGTCCAATCCGGCCAGGTAGGCGACCTGCTCGAGCACGACGTCTTCCAGCGGGCGGGTGATGCCCGCCAGGATGATCAATCCGGCGATCTGACTATCCTGGGCAGCGATGCGCGGGGCGAGCGCCGCGCCCAGGCTGTGACCGAGCAAATATACCCGCTGCGGATCGATTGGCTCAGTGTTGTAGAGCAGTTGCAGCGCCGCCAGTGCGTCGTCGATCGTCTCTTCCTGCACGGTCAGCGTGGCGGTCACCTTTTCAACAAATTTGGCCGCGTGAACATAGGTGCGTTTGTCGTAGCGCAGCACCGCAATGCCGCGCGAGGCCAGTCCCCAGGCCAGATCCTTGAAGACCTTGTTGGGTCCGATGGTTTCGTCGCGGTCATTCGGGCCGGAGCCGTGCACCAGCACCACCGCCGGGAAAGGGCCGTTTCCGTTCGGCAACGTCAGCGTGCCGGGCAGCTCCCATTCACCGCTGCCGACGGTGACCTCCCGCTCCTGGAAGGCGTTCTGTTGGACGTAACCCGGCGGTTCGTACGAACTGGCCGAGTTATCGCCAGCCTGGGCGGATTGGAAGAACAGGCCGGCGATCTTACCCTTTGGATTGAAGACCACGCGCACATCGATGGCGCCGTTCTCGAAAGCGCAGGTGACGAAAATAATCCGGTACTGCTCTGCTGTTTCGCTGCGCGTGCCGCTGATTTCTTTGAACGCGCCGGTTTGCGCGGGCAGCGCCTCCCAGATTTCCTTCATTTTACTTTCGGGCAGCGCCAGCTTCATCGTGCGGTCGAAATAGGCGGTCGCGGCGGCGTAATCGCCGCGGTTGAGGTTTTCCACCAGCGCCAGCGCCCTGGCCTCCACCTGGTCAGTCGGGATGGGTGTTGGATTAGCGGAGCAGGCGGACGCCAGGGCAGCGATGATCAGCAGGATGGTGATTGAACGGATGAGTCTCATGGTTCCTTCTCGCGGATGGTTGGTTGTCACCTTGGTTCGGGGTGGAAATAAAAATTTCGCTAGCCCATTTCAATCGAGGTCTTCAATTCTTCTTCGAGCACGGCGCGGATCTCCTCTGCGGTGTAGCCCAGCGCAAGCGCCTGGGCGGCATAACTTTGCGCAAGCTCCTGCAACGTGTGTCTGCGCACCGTGCTGCTCTCCTCCGCCGCGAGCGGCGACCAGATGTAAGTTCCGCGTCCCTGCTGGGTGGAGATCAACCCGCTTTCGTCGAGAATGCGGTAGGCGCGCGCAATAGTGTTGAAATTTACCCGCAGCTCGGCAGCAAGCTGGCGCACCGTCGGAAGCTGGTCGCCGGGTTTGAGATGACCGGCGCGCACCTGCTGCTGGATCTGCTCGACGATTTGGGCGTAGATCGGCGCCGGGGAGCGGAAATCAACCTTCAGGCCCAGTGGAGTCATTCCCGTGACCTCCGCATTGTATCTTTGTAGCATAGTATGATTGTATCATTGAACTAATTGTATACAAAAGACAGCCCTTGTCAAGTAGGCAGCGAGAATTAATTGCTTAAAATCAATCATTTTTGGTCGTTTTCCATTAAAATACGATGAGAGACCGAGAATCCCAGGGAGGGTGTCTGTATGAAGCTGCCACTGATTGTCGGACTGATCGCTCTGGCAGTGGTCCTTGCGGTGGGCTTTTACGCCACAGACTTCACCATCTATCTTGGCAACGATCCAACCGCCTGCGGCAACTGTCACGTCATGGACGCCGCTTATGAGGGCTGGTATCACGCCGGTCACCAGCGCGACGTGAAGTGCGTCGAATGCCACGCGCCGCACAACATCGTCGGCAAGTATTTCATCAAGGCGGTTTCCGGCATCAACGACGTCTATCATTTCTCGCTGGGGCTCATCCCCGATCCGCTGCGCGCCAAACCCTACACCCGGCGCATCATTCAGGCCAACTGCATCCGCTGCCACGCCGAGACGGTTTCGATGATCGCCGACGGGGGGAAGGATGCCGGGCGCTTCTGTTTTGACTGCCACCGCACCGTCGCGCACGGCCAGCGCGGCGTGAGCATCCTGCCCTATCAGGATACCGGTATGTACGACCCAAGCTCTCGAACCCTGGAGGAGAAGTAAGCCATGGAAAAAATCCGCAAAGCGACGCCGATTGCCCTGACCGTTATTATCGTCATCCTGGCTGCCGTCATCGTCGCCCTGTTGATCTTCATGAAAAATCAGCCGGTGGAAACGCGCGGCATCCCCCGCCTGATCGAGATCGCCGCGTTGGATCCAGACAGCTCGCAGTGGGGAGTGAACTTTCCCAATCAGTACACCACCCTGCTAAAGACCGAAACCAATAACACCCGCACCACCTACGGCGGATCGGACAACTTCCAGAAGCTGGACGTCGATCCGCGCCTGAAGACCCTCTTTGCCGGCTACGGATTTTCCAAGGATTACAGGGAAGACCGCGGGCACTGGAACTCTCTGACCGACGTGCGCGCGACGCTGCGCGTCAACGAGACCACCCCGGGCACCTGCTATTCCTGCAAATCGTCCAACAATCCCAAGCTGTGGGCTGAGATGGGCATGGCGGAGTACGATAAAACCCCCTTCAGCGTTCTCGGCGAGCAGATCACCGAGCCGATCGGCTGCGCTAACTGCCATGAAGCGGGCACGATGCGCCTGGTCGTCACCAACCCGGCGCTGGACGAGGCGCTGAAAGCTCAGGGCAAGGACTGGACGACCTTCACCCGTCAGGAGATGCGCATGATCGTCTGCGCCAACTGTCACGTCGAGTATTACTTCAAGGGCGACGGCAAGTACCTGACCTTCCCCTGGGAGGGCGGCACCAGCATCGAGGCAATCGAGGCATATTACAACGAATACGGCTTCAGCGACTGGACCCACCCGGACAGCGGCGCGCAGATGATCAAGATGCAGCACCCGGATTACGAACTGTTCAGCGCGGGCAGCACGCACTTCAACGCCGGCGTTGCCTGCGCTGACTGCCACATGCCCTACACCCGTGACGGTTCGGTCAAATTTTCTACCCACAACGTCCACAGCCCGCTGTTGACCGCTCCATCCACCTGCGGCGCCTGCCACACTGACACGGACTACGTCATCGGGCGGGTGAAAGCCATCCAGGATCAGGTTTGGGCGACGATGAGCTTGGCGGAGGATGCTCTGGTGGCTGCCATCGCGCAAATCAAAACCTCAGCTGAGACCGACGGCGCCGACGCCGCCCTGATCGATGAGGCGCGCCAGTTGCACCGCTCGGCGCAGCTCCGCTGGGACTTCATCGCCGCGGAGAACAGCATGGGTTTCCACAATCCAGAAGAGGCGCTTCGCATCCTCGCCTCATCGACCGACCTGGCCCGCCAGGCGCAGCTCAAGGCGCTGGAAGCGCTGCCGTGATAGCCAGAGTCAGCACAGGCGCGTATAAACCAGCGCTGCCCAACCTGACGCATAAATCCGTATAGACACGCCAAACAGCCGGGCTGTCGGTTACCACACCCCCGGCAGCAGGCGGAAACGCACCCGGCTGGCGTAGTCATCGTAGCCTTCAAGTCCTTCGCGCAGCATGGAATCCTCCAGGCGGGTGCGGATGACTACCGCGGCGGCGATGACCAGCGCCGGCAGCAGCGCCCACAGCGTGTCCAGCAGCAGCGGAATAGCCAGCGCGCCGATGATTCCACCAGCGTAGGACGGGTGGCGCAGGAAGCTGTAGGGGCCGCTGCTCACCACCGTATGCTGGCGGTCCTTCTGAATGCGCGCAACCGCGGAAAAGTAGCGGTTGACCGCCATCGCCCAGACGGATAGGGTGTATCCGCCGGCGACAAGGATCCCGCCGAGGATCTGCGCCCAGAGCGGCAGGGCAGGCGGCCAGTCGAAGCGCCTGTCCAGCCCGGCCAGGAGAAGCAGAACCAACGGTCCGAACAGGGCGATCACCGCGATCAGCAGCCGGTCGCGGGGATTATCCTTTTGGGATGAGACATATTTTCCCCGTTCCGCCAGCGTGTCCGGATTTTTGATCAGCACGATCAGGCGGCTGAGGATGGTGGCCGCTAATACCAGGCCTGTGTAAACCCAGGCTGCAGTCCAGCGCAGCGAGCCGGCAGCGAGGAACAGCAGCACCAGCGGGCCGAACAAATACAGCGCGAAGCTCAAGCCAGCTTTGAACAGTTCTGGTTTTTTCATTGATCATCCTCTTCACTTAACGAGAACGCAGTAGGCGAGGATCACCGCCGTGGAAATCATACTCATCCTAGCGAAATCAGACAGATATGTCAAGAATTTTATTGAAAATTGTGTGGAATCCAAACCGCCCCGTCAGGGGCGGTTTGCCACGGTGAACATATGCAGGGGAGCGGACAGCGCGCAGGCGGGGCCGAACCGGCGATCTCCGTTCTCCTGAACATTTTCTGTTAGAGGCCGGTGAGCAAAGTTCCCAGCATTAGGATGACGAATCCAACGACGACCAGCCAGAATGCGATTCCTGAGATTACCGGGATCGTCACCAGCGTGCCAAGGACGCCCAGTACAGCCAGAAGAACAGCGACCCAAAAGGTGGCTACTTTCGGTTTTTGTAGTTTCATGTGACCTCTCCTTTTTTACTCATTTAACACCTTGATGGCCCCCGCTCGGGCAGCAGCAACGAATATGAGGATCAAATATCGGGAATGATGGATGGGTTTGGACATCTCTGCTAATGCCGCCCGTACGCTTATTATACAAACATTCCTTCAAACCGCTGCGTATTAACACTGAATAATTCTCTTTACAGTAAAAACCCCACCCAGAGGTGCGAGATACCCGTGGGGAAGGGACAATTCCATTATCGATTCTGCACAGCAGGCCGGACGTTTCGGTCTGTCATCTCTTGATGCTATAATCAGCGCAGGAAGGCAAGCCAGCATGGATTCTCAAGCGACAGGCGGACAGCCGGGGCCACCCACTCCTCCCGAGAGCGCCGACTCAAGACTGCATCTGCGTCTGGAGGTTGCTCATGGCACCCGCTTGAAGGTGACCGTGGAGACACACGCGCCTGGTGGGGCTCCGCTCGAGCGGCGCGAGCTGACCTTCACCAACCCGATCGCTGCTGAAAACTCCCCGATGCCCGGGATTGCGAGCCCGAGTCAAGGGATTTCCACACGGCTGGGCGCTGCCCTGCGCTGGCTGAAACAGAACCACCTGAGCGCCCTGCTGGGGCTGGCGCTGGCGCTTTACCTGGCAACGCGCCTGATTGGGCTGGTGGAATTTCCAATTTACTTCTTCACCGACGAAGCCGTCCAGACCATGCGCGCCGCTGATCTGGTGCGTGACAACTTCAAAGGGTACGATGGCGACTTCCTGCCCACCTATTTCGAGAACGGCGGGCAGTACAACCTGGGCGTTTCAGTTTACCTGCAGGTGCTGCCCTACCTGATGTTTGGCAGATCTGTCTTCGTCACTCGCGCCGTCCCTGCTGTCGTCACTATAATCGCCGCGCTGGCGGTCGCGTTGATTCTCATGCGCGGATTCAAGATTAAGCATGCCTGGATCGGCGTGATGCTGCTGACCGTAACGCCGGTCTGGTTCCTGCACTCGCGCACGGCCTTCGAAACTGCCCTGGCGACCACTTTCTATGCCGCATTTCTGTTTGCTTACATAAAATACCGCCTGCACAATCCGCGCTGGCTGTACGCGGCGGTTACGCTGGCGGCGCTGACCTTCTACACCTACAGCCCGGGGCAGGTGGTGGTCGTCGTGACCGCCCTGCTGCTCTTTCTCAGCGACGTCAAATACCACTGGCAAAACCGGAAGTTTGTACTCGCCGGATTTGGGCTGGCGCTGCTGCTGGCCGTACCTTACCTCCGCTTCCAGATCGAACATCCCGGCGAAACCGAACGCCACCTGACCATCCTCGGCTCCTATTGGGTGCAAACCATTCCCACCGGCGCAAAAATTGGTCGTTATTTCAGTGAATATCTGCGCGGACTGAATCCGCTCTTCTGGTACAGCCCTGAGCCGGAAGGGTTGGTCCGCCACATCATGAAAGGCTACGGCCACCTCTGGACCCTGAACCTGCCACTGGCAGCCGTCGGATTGATCACGGCGCTGATTAAATTCCGCAGCCCGGTCCACCGCGTCCTCCTGGCGGCGCTGCTGGCTGCGCCGAGCGGCATGGCCCTGGTCGGGCTGGGGGTGACCCGGGCGATGTTCATGGTCGTGCCGGCGGTGTTGTTGAGCGCCATCGGTTTCACCGTCGCGCTCGACTGGCTGGACAGGCTGAGCAAGCGCCGCTGGCCGAAACTGCCAGCGCGTCCGATCCTGCTGGTGCTCAGCTTTATTCTGATCAGCGCCGCCAGCTTGTCCATGCTCACCGATGCGCTGGTCAACGGCCCGCTCTGGTACTCCGATTACGGCCTGGGCGGGATGCAGTACGGCGCGCGTCAGATCTTCGGGGCGGTGGACGACTACACCCGGCTTCACCCGCAGGCCAAAGTGCTCATCTCGCCCTCCTGGTCAAACGGCACGGATGTGGTGGCGCGCTTTTTCTCCGACGATCAGCACACCTACCAGCTTGGCAGCATCGAAGGTTACATTGACTACTACAAAGAGATCGACCCGCAGATGGTCTTCGTCATGATCCCGGAGGAGTTCCGGCGTATGCGGGAATGCGGCAAGTTCACCGATATCTGGGTGGACGCGACCGTGAATTACCCCAACGGCGAGCCCGGATTTTACTTCACCCGCTTGCGCTACGTGGATCATATCGAGCAAATTTTCGCGGCGGAAGCCGAGGCGCGCCGTGCGCTGGTCGAGGAAACCACCTCGTTGCAGGATGGCAGCCCGGTGCAGGCGGCCTATTCGACCCTGGACATGGGCCAAATCCGCGACGTGTTCGACGGCAACCCGTCCACTTTGATCCGTACGCGCGAAGCCAATCCGCTCAAGCTGGTGGTGACCTTCGCCAGCCCGCGCGATCTGCGCGGCGTCACGACCCTGGTTGGCGGGGAGCCCACCCGGCTGACGGTCAGCCTGACCGTCAACGGGCGGGCGGAGCCGGTGATATTCAGCCAGGAGGTCGGCGCGGCGCCAAATCCGCGCGGGATGAGCCTGGATTTTGATGCAGCCTACCAGGTCGTCCAGGCGACCCTGGAGGTGCTGAGCACTCAGGACGCCGAGCCCGCCCACGTCCACCTCTGGGAAGCGACCTTCAGATGAGTACCGCTGGCAGGGCGCCGCGCCGGAAACGTTCCTTCTGGCTGAAGGTGTTGATCGTAGGGCTGTTGATTTTTTCCGCGGCGGGCTGGCTGCGCCTGCAGCAGTCGCTGGCTGGATGGGACTTTCTGCGCGAGATTGGTTTAAATCCCGGACCTCTCTATCTGGCGCTGACCGGCGCTGCCACCGGCGCTGGCGGCCTGACTGCCGCGCTGGGCGTCTGGCTGCGTCAGCGCTGGGGGTATATTTTTACCCGCGTCTTCATCCTGGTCTGGCAGGTTTGGAGCTGGATCGACCGCCTGTGGCTGACGCAAACAGATACCGCCCGGGTCGGCTGGCCGTTCGCGCTTGGCACGACCGTGCTGGTGCTGTTATTTGTCTTCGCTATTCTGGCTGAGGAAGAGAGGTCTTAAGTATGAAAACGGGCGATCGTGAGATCGAAGTAAAATTCTACCTTGCCAATCCGCGGGCGTTCCTCGCGCGGCTGGAAGCCGCCGGGGCGGAGTGCATCCAGGAGCGGTTGTTCGAGGTCAACTTGCGTTTCGACACGCCTGACGGCGGACTGAGCCAAACTCATCGCGTGCTGCGCCTGCGCCAGGATAAATGCGCGCGTCTGACTTATAAAGGCGCTGCGGCGGTGGGAGGCGCGGTCAGTGACCGCCAGGAGATCGAGTTCGAGGTCGGCGATTTTAGCGCCGCCTGGCGCCTGCTGGAAGCGCTCGGCTACCAGGTCTTCGTCCGTTACGAAAAATGGCGCGCCACCTACCGGCTAAACTCGGTGGAGATCGTTGTTGATGAGATGCCCTTCGGCAATTTTTGTGAAATCGAGGGACCGGATGAGGCCAGCATCCGCCAGGCGGCAGCCGGCCTGGGATTGGACTGGTCGGCGCGAATCGTTGCCAGCTACCTGGCTTTGTTTGACCTGCTCAGGCTCAAGCGCCAGCTGAAGGTAAAAGAGCTCACCTTTGAGGATCTCGCCCCGCTGACGATCACTGCAGACGATTTGGGCGTTCGTCCAGCCGATCATGATCCCGGCTGATATTGATTCTGCGCCGCCGCCAGGCACGAATGGTATCACCTTGCGCCGCGCTGAGAAGCGCGATGGCCTGGCGATTCACTGGCTGGTTTACCGGACAGGGATCAACCCGTTGGGGCTGGACTGGCGCCGCTTCTGGGTAGTCAGCAATCCATCCGGCCGGATCCTGGCCTGCGGGCAGGTCAAGCTGCATCGCGACGGTTCGCGCGAGCTGGCCTCCATCGCGGTGGCCCCCGCAGCTCGCCGGCGGGGCTTTGCGCGGATGGTCATCGAGCAACTGCTCGCCGGGCAGGAAGGGGCGCTCTATCTGACCTGCCGCCCGCGCCTGCGCGGATTGTACGAGAAATACGGTTTCGCTGTCCTTGCCGATCCGGATGAGATGCCGGATTACTTCCGCAAGGTGTGGAAAGCCGCTCAGTATGTTGGCCGCGCCCTGCCGGCATTTGGCGGGCTTCTGGTCATGCGCCGCGAGGAATCCCCAGGATTTCCCCCAAATTATTAGATATTCATTTGAAAAAACCAAATTTACGATCGTTCTCGTAACATTCATTCCTGTTCAGCGACTTGATCAGTGACGATATTACATACATGTATTTCACCTTCTTGGGAGTCAAAATGAAAGGGAGTAATTTCAATATCGGTTTAGTCACAGGTGTCCTTATTACCGTCGGCGTACTGGCTATTGTGGGGTTGTCGACCCTGCAGGCCAATGCTGCCTTGCGCCTGGCTTCGCCCGATGTGGGTGCGAGTGCCAGCCCGACCGACCAGTTGCCCAGGCTGGGCGAGGTTGCCTTCAAAGGGCTTGTCGAGCAGATCAATGCCGACTCCTATATCGTCAGCGGGATGACCTTTCGCATCGACATGCAGACCCTGATCACGCCGGGTCTGGTTTTGGGCGATGAAGTCAAGGTCAAGGCGCTGCTGCTGCCAGACCAAACCCGCTACGCGCTCTCGATCGGGAAGATCGACAAGCCTGGATCTGTCAGCGAGCCCAAATTCGAATTCTACGGCATCGTGGAGAGCATGGGCAGCCCGAACTGGATGATCTCCGGCGAAGTTGTCCAGGTGGACGCAACGACGATGGTGGATGCCGGTGTGGACATCGGCAGCCTGGTTGAGGTCGAAGGGCGCCTTGTCAACGGCGGCCTGCTGGCCAGCAAAATCCATCTCGAGGACGACTCTGACGACGATTCCTCGGAAAACGAGATGACCAGGGCCGAGTTCAAGGGCATAATCGAATCGATCTCCGGCGGCGTGTACGTGATCGGCGGCAGGACCGTCCACACGGACGCTTCAACCGAGATCAAAGGCATGCTTGCCGTTGGCGATATGGTCGAGGTGGAGGCATTTCTGAAGACGGACGGCTCCTACCTTGCCCACGAGATCGAGAAGGAAGACGATTTCGACGACGATGATTTCGAGATGAAAGACGGCAAGCTCGAGTTCACCGGCACGGTCGACTCTATCACTGGAAATATCTGGATCATCGCCGGCTACACCATCATGGTCGGGCCTGGGACGGAGATCGAGGGCAATCCCCAACCTGGCGACCTGGTCAAGGTCGAGGCGTTCCTCCAAGCCGATGGAGTGACCTACCTTGCGCATGAAATCGAGTTCGAAGACGACGATATGCACGAGGACGATTCAGATAACGACGACGACCGCGATGATGATCGCGACGACGACCATGACGACGATGACGATGAGGACGAAAACGACGACCGTCATGACGACGATCACGATGATCGCAATGATGATCATGACGATGACGACGATGATGACGATGATAAGCACAAGGATTAAGCCGGCTCAAAGGCAATTGAACTTCGTCTGTTATTCTGCACCTTAAGAAATCCATATTTGTTGATGGGGTAAAAAAGCCCCTGCGATCGCTCCCCGAAGGAGCTGCCGCAGAGGGCTTTCGGCAGGGCGGCGCGGTTTTCTCTTGACGGCCAGCCCATTCTCGACGGCATGGGGTATACTTGGAACTGGGAAAATCGGTCCCACTTCACCATGGACCTGGAAAACGACGAACTACTGTCCCGCGCCGGAGAATTGGACGAGCAGGCTCTTGCAAAGCTGCACGACCAGCTCTATCCTCAGGTCTACCGCTACATCTGCTACCGGCTGGACGACCCGATGATCTGCGAGGACATTGCCTCAGAGGTGTTCCTCAGGCTGTTGGACGTGCTCCAGCGCAAAGGGACGCGGATTCAGAGCGTACGCGCCTGGTTGCTCGGTACCGCGAATCACCTGGTTCAAGACCATTACCGGAGGATTTACCGCCGCAGGATCGAAAACCTGGACGACCACGACAGCCTGCCCTCCGACCACTCTCCGGAGAAAGAAGCCGACAGGATTTTTACCCGCGGCGACCTGAAAGCAGCCCTGCGCAGGCTGACCCCCGATCAACAGCATGTAATTGCCCTGCGGTTTTCGCAGGAATTATCGTTAGAGGAAACTGCCCAGATCATGGGCAAATCAGTGAACGCCATTAAAGTTTTGCAGTATCGCGCCATCGCGGCCTTGCGCCGGCAAATGGACAGGAGCAGCTAAAGGGATGCAGCGCCCGGATTTGAAAGATTTATTGGAAGAAGGACTGGCACAGCCCCGCAGCGGAGCCGGGCTGGAAGACGTGCTTGCCCGGCACCCGGAACAGGCTGAACAGCTGCGCCGGCTGCTGGAAACAGCCTGGCTGGCGCAAACCCTGGGCGCTGACACCTCCGATTTGGATACGGCCCAGAACCGCAGCCGGGCGCGCTTCCTTGGCGCTGCCCATGAACGTCGCAATCCCGCCAGGCTGACCGGCCTGCGCAGGCTGGCACGGATGCGCATGGCAGGGGCGGTGACCCTGATCGCCGTGATGCTGTTTGCCAGCCTGGTAGGGACGGGGCTTTCCTCGGCCTCTGCGGTACCCGGGCAGGCGCTCTACCCGGTCAAGCGCGCGGTGGAGCAGGCGCAAATGGCGCTGACCACCCGCCAGTCCAGCCGGCTGGAGCTGGAGGAAGCCTTCGACCAGCGCCGCATGCTGGAGGCAGAAACGCTGCTCCACGCCAATAAAATTCAGGCGGTGACATTCGCCGGCTTTCTCTGGGAAGACCCGCAGCGGGGCTGGTTTGTCGATGTGGTGAAGCTGAATCTGACGCCCGAGCAGGAAGTCATGGCCAACACGCTCAACGGCTCCTATGTCGAAATCAAGGGGGTTGTGCGCGGTGAGCAGGGCGTTGAGGTGAGCGAGTTGAAACTGCGCCTGTACCATCTGGACGGCATCCTCGAAAGCGCGCAGGCTCAGGAATGGATCGTCAGCGGGGTAAGGGTGCAGATCCAGCCGTCCACCCAGGTGATCGGCGATCCAAAAGTGGGCATGCATGTCGACCTGACCGCACTGCGGCTGAAGGATGGACAGTATCTGGCTCTGGCCGCCAAACCTGGCGGAAAAGGGTCGTCAGATCCACTACCCGATTCAGATGAGTATCGGAAGCCTCCGATTATCCAGAGGAGCGTAACTCCGCTGCCGACAACCCATATTCAGGAAACCGAAAACGCCCCAGACGATGAGATCGGCATTGACACATCGGAATCCTTGCATACCGGCCAGGGGGGAGACCGCCTGGATGACGATATTGACCTGGAGGATTCTGAGGATGCGGTCGAGCCCGATTCCGGCGGGGAGGACGACGATTAATCCCGTGTCTGTCCCTCGGGTCGATATCAACAAAATGTAATTTTCAGCGCTTCGTTAGCTGTGTTCCCAGGCCTGGCGCAGGCGCTGGTAGGTATCTTCGAGCGATTCGGGCAGAACGCGCGTGGCGGCCAGGGTGGTCATGAAATTCGTGTCGCCGCCCCAGCGCGGTACGATGTGGAAGTGGGCGTGGTCGACGATGCCAGCGCCTGCCACGGCGCCGATGTTGGCGCCGACGTTGAAACCCTCCGGATGATACAATTCGCGCAGCACACCCATGGCCTGGGTGATCAATTCCATTAATTCGGCTCGGGTTTGCGCATCGACCTTCTCGAAACTTGACTGGTGCTCATTGGGGACGACCATAATGTGCCCGCTGGTGTATGGAAAGCGGTTTATGATCACATACGCCCTCTCTCCGCGGGCAATAATCAGATTTTCCGTCCCATCCTCTTTCTCCAGGGCTGTGCAAAAGATGCAGCCAGGTGGGGGTTCGTTTTGCATAATGTATTCCTTCCGCCATGGCGACCAGAGATAGTCCATGCGCCTGCCTCCAGAATGGATCTAACTGCATGTGCGAAATCCAGGAAATCCGGGCTGCGGGCGCCGCGATCGATGCTGTCCTGGCGGCAGTCAGGCTGCGAGCCGGACAAGTCCCCGGCGCCCGTCGGGATGAGTGATCAATCTCCGAGCGCGGCAAAGGTTATTGTATCAAACATGAGCCCAGCATTCCAGCGGAAAACGGATAAAAAAGGGGGATATCTGTGCTGCAAGAATAGGCTGAAGAGGGTAAGCGTAAAGCGAAGCGATTGACACGCTTTCACTTGCAGGGTATCCTATTTGCACATGGAACAAGCTGCCCTGTTTGCACCCCCTGCCTTAACGGTCAGTCAAATCACCGCATACCTGCGCCAGCTTCTGGAGGGCGACGAAATCCTGCGCGACATCTGGGTGCTCGGCGAGGTATCCAACCTGTCGCGACCGAGCTCCGGGCACGTCTACTTTACCCTCAAGGATGCGAGCGCATCGCTGCGCTGCGTGATCTGGCGCACGACCGTCCAGCGGCTCAGGGTCACTCTGAACAATGGGACGGCGGTCGAGGCGCACGGCTACATCGGCGTCTATGAGCGCGACGGACAGTACCAGCTTTACATCGACACGCTGCGTCTGGCGGGCGAGGGCTGGCTGTACCAGGAGTTCCTGAGGCTCAAGGCGCGCCTGGAAGCCGAGGGGTTGTTCGACCAGGCGCGCAAAAGGCCCGTCCCGACGCGCCCGCGCACCATCGGCATCGTCACCTCGTCCACCGGCGCCGCGCTGCAGGACATTCTCAACACGCTGGCGGGGCGCTATCCTCTGGTCGAGGTGGTGGTAGCGCCCGCGGCGGTGCAGGGCGATGAGGCTCCTGTGGAAATTGTTCGTGCGTTGCAGCGCCTCAACCGTCAGATTCAGCCGGATGTCATTCTCCTGGCGCGCGGCGGCGGTTCACTCGAGGATTTGTGGGCATTCAACGACGAGCGCGTGGTGCGCACCATCGTCGCCTCGAGGGCGCCGGTCATCACCGGCATCGGTCACGAAACCGACTTCACCCTCTCCGATTTCGCCGCCGACCTGCGCGCGCCGACCCCCACCGGCGCCGCCGTGCTGGCCACGCCCAGCCTGGCCGATCTGCGCGGCGAGCTGCGCAGCGCGCTGACCCTGCTTGACGGCGCGCTGCTGGCGCGCCTGGATACTGCCCGGCAGCGGCTGGTCGATGTGCATTACCGCCTGGATCGGCTTTCGCCCCGACGGCAGGTGCAGAACGACCGCCAGCGCCTGGACGAGCTGCAGGAGCGTGTTCGCCGCGCGATGATTAGCGGCGGGCAGCTGCGCCGCGCCCGGCTGAAGGGGCAGCAGCAGCGATTATCCGCGCTCAATCCGCTGGCGGTGATGCAGCGCGGATTCGCGCTCGTCCAGGCGCCGGATGGACGGCTGCTGGGCAGCATCCACCAGGTGAACCCGGGCGCGGATGTATCGGTGCGCTTGAGAGACGGCAGTTTTGGCGCGACGGTCAAACAGATCAACCCTGTAGAAGGGAAGGACGAATCCCATGGATAGTTCACAAATCCCGGTGGAAGAGCTCAGTTACGAGCAGGCCTTTGAGGAGCTGGAGACGGTGGTCAGCGCGCTGGAAGGCGATCAGAAAACGCTGGAGGAGAGTCTGGCTCTGTTCGAGCGCGGTCAGGCGCTGGCCCGCCGCTGCGCCGAGCTGCTCGACCACGCCGAGCTGCGCGTGCGAAAATTGAGCGAAGAGGAGCCCGAGCTGCCGGAAGAGATGGATGAAGAGGAAGGCGATTGATGCTGCTTGATTTAATCTCCAACCGGGTGCTCGCCGCGGCACTGATCGCCTGGTTTCTCGGCCAGTTCTTCAAAGTGCCAATCGAGTACATCCTCAAGCGGCGCTGGAATTGGGCGCTGTGGTTTGGCAGCGGCGGCATGCCGAGCTCGCATTCCTCGCTGTCCGTCGCCACAACCCTGGCGATCGGGCTTTTCTACGGCTTTGGTTCGCCGCTGTTCGCCCTGGCCTTTGCAATGACCATGATCATCGTCTACGACGCCGCTGGCGTCCGCCGCCAGGCTGGATACCATGCCGAAAAGATCAACCTGCTGATCGAAGAGTTTTTCGCCGGGCACCCGATCTCACAGGAGCGGCTGAAGGAAGTGCTCGGCCATACGCCCAAAGAAGTGATCGGGGGAGTCCTGCTCGGCGCGCTGGTGGCGCTGGCAGTCTACTTCATCTGGCCGCTGCCGGCAGGTTAAACCCCGGGTGCTGGGATTCAGCCGATGTGCGCAGGTGGTCAGCTCTAGCGGCGAACGCTGGGCAGGAATAGGGGCTGGATATCCTCAACTACAGTCATGCTGACCGGAATCCGCACGGCAGGGATGGACGGATCGCTTGCCGTAAAGATCATCTCGGCCTGGTATTCGCCGGGGGAGAGGCCCTTCAGGTCGACGCTCACCTCAACCTGCTCGCCGTCGCGTGCAGTATGCAGCCAGGCGGCGTTCTCACTCACCTGCCAGGTGAAGGATCCGCCGCAGGTGAGCTGCACCGTGGACTTTTGAGTCTGCGGGAGCGGGTCGTCAGCAGCCAGGCCGGCCAGGAAAGCCAGCCGGGGTTGATTGACGCGCAGCTCGGGTTTGACCGTCACCGCGCTGCTAAAGGGCGTGAAGTTGCTCAGATTCGCGTCGGAGTAGCGCAGCCAGACGCCCTGCCCGCGGTAGTTGCCGCCGGGCACTGCCACTGTCATCGTCTCGCCGGTGTAGGGCTGCGGGGCGGTGAAAATCGTGATCACGTCGATCGACAGGTCGATGCTGCCCGTGTTTTGGATGTCGAAGATCAGGAAGGGGTGATCCTGATCGGGCGCGAAGGTGAACGGCACGGCAAATTCCTGGTACTGTCCGGCGGCTTTGAAGTGGCTGCCTTTGAGTGAAACAGACTGATAGCTGTTCCGCCCGGCAGTGATGCCCAGCCTGGCCACTTCAGCGGGGGATGAATTACTGCTCACCTTGAGGCGGAAGTAAGCTACCATGGGGGTGTTGGCATGGAAGATGGTTGTCCAATCCCAGGCGATGCTGCTGCCGTTGGCGGGCAGCAAGAGGGATTTGCCGTCCAGCGCCTGCGGATCGTCGACCTGCGCCAGCAGCTGGTTATCACCGGGGCTCTTGAACCGGTCTGCCAGCCAGCCCAGGCTGATCTGGATCGAACTGCGACCGCCGCTGTCCAGCTCGTAGAGAGTCACTGTCGGGCTGGTTGAGGACATCTGGGCGGTGGTGATCTGCTCGAGCGGGGGCGCTCCGCCGAGGTATATGCTGTCGGAAGCGGTGGTGGTGTAACCGTAACCGTCGCGCAGGCGCGCGTAGAGGGTTTTCCAGCCCGCGCTGCCGGGCAGGCTCCAGCTCAATCTGGGCTGGTACGGCTGCCAGGAAGCGCCGCTGAAACAGGCGTCGTCGCTGACCTGCATGGCGGTCGCCGGGCGCAAACTGGCAAATCCACCGGCCTCGGTGCGGTTGTAAATATACAGCCCCACCTGGCTGCTGGTGGTGTTGATGGCTTCATTCTCGATCACCACGGGCGCGAAAGCCAGGTCGCGGCCGAAATCCTGGACGACGTAGCCGCGTCCGTCGGAGTCGCGGCGGTAATAGCCCAGACCAATCTCGCGGTTACTGGGGTCGAGGATGTTATTGGCGTGACCGCTGCTGTCCATCCAACCCTCGACGGCCAGCTGAGGGCTGACGTAGCCGCAGATGGCATTCTCGGCGCCGGCAGCGCCCAGATAACCAAAGGCTTCGGCGCGCGTGTTCGGCCAATTGCCGAGCGTGTCCACGTGCCCACAATAAGAGTCCGCACGATTCTCGACCGAATCCCAGGCGAACCAGCGCGCTGCCTGGCTCAACTGGGCGTTCCAGCGCAGCGGAGGCAGGCCGGCGGCCTGGCGGGTAAGATTGGTGCGGTATACTGTCTCCGCTTCGCTCAGGGCCAGCTGGGGAGTCTGACTGGTGGTGAAATAACCGCTCTGCGCCGCTGCACCGCTAACAATAAGTATCAGGAGCAGGAGGGTGGTGAGGATACCTTTAAATTGCATCCAGGGGGATCTCCAGGCGATTATTTTAATCGGTTTTGTCAGAATTGAAAAGCCGGGATGAGGTTCGACCTCTGCGTATTTATCTGCAAGCGCTACATGAGTTGTGCCGCTGTCGGGCTGTTTTTTGGTACCGTCAGTGCTGCTGCGCGGATTAATCCGCGGGGATGGATCGATGGGAGATCCGGCGCGATGAGACGGCCGTGACCTGCGACAACCCTACGTCCCAATCGTGCGGATCGCCCGGTCGTAGAGGAAGTAATCCCAGGCCCAGTTGATCAGCGTCACCAGCCGGTTGCGGAAGCCGATCAGTTGATAGATGTGCACCACGATCCAGATGAGCCAGGCGATGAAGCCGCGAAAATGGAAGCGTCCCAGCCGGGCGACCGCCTGGTTGCGTCCGATGGTCGCCATTGCGCCAGGATCCCGGTAGCGGAAGGGCCGCAGCGGGCGGCCGGCGCGCAGCCGCAGCAGGTTTTCGGCCGCGCAGTCGGCCTGCTGAGTGGCGACCGGCGCGACCATCGGCAGCGGCTGGCCGGCGCCGTCCTCGGCGTAGGCTGCGTCGCCGACGACGAAGACCTCGGGACGGCCGGGCAGCTGCAGGCTCGGCTCGACGCGCACGCGGCCCTGGGCGGCCTGCTCCGCGCCAAGCGCCTGGATCAGCCCGTTCGGGCGGATTCCCGCCGCCCAGATCAGCGTGCGGGTTGGGACGATCGCGCCGTCGTGCAGAGTCACCTGGCGGCGGTCGAAGCCGCTGACCGCCGCGCCGAAGCGCACCTCGACGCCTTTGCGCCGCAGGGCATCCACAGTGTGGCGGGCCAGGTCCGCGGGCATGCCGGGCAGCAGGCGCTGTGCGGCCTCCAGCAGCAGGATGCGCGCCTCGCCGATGTCCTGGCGGGGGAAGTCCTTGGAGAGCACCAGGGTGATCAATTCGGAGAGCGCGCCGGCCAGCTCCACGCCGGTCGGGCCGCCGCCGGCGATGACAAAGGTCAGCATGGCGCGGCGCTGCTGCGGGTCTGGTTCGCGGCTGGCCTGTTCGAACAGGCAGAGCAGGTGGTCGCGCAGCGCGGCAGCGTCGGTCAGGTCCTTCAGCCCGAAGCTGTTCTGCTCGACGGACTGCAGCCCGAAGTAGTTGGTCTGCCCGCCGGCGGCGAGGATCAGGTAGTCGTAGTCGAGCGGGCCGGCGGAGGTATACAGGCGGCGGGCGGTCAGGTCCACGCCGCGCACCTCGGCCAGGAGGAAGTCGACGTTGCGCTGCCTGCGCAAGATGCTGCGGACGGGATAGGCGATCTCGTTGGGTGAGAGGCCGCCCGAGGCCACCTGGTAGAGCAGCGGCTGGAAGAGGTGGTAATTGTTGCGGTCGATCAGGGTGACGCGAAGCGGTGCCTTGGCCAGGCGGCGGGCGGCGCGCAGACCGCCGAATCCTGCGCCGACGATGGCGACGCGGGGCAGGGGTTTGGTTTGAGCGGTTTTCACGGACATGGCGCCCTCCTTTGGGCGGGCAGACAATTTGTGAAATCTGTAATTAAGATAATTATAGTCCAATTTTTCACAAATTGCAAGTGGCTGCGCGGGGTCGAGCCCTCATCCCCACCTACTGGCCCTGGCTGCTTTTGCGAGGTTCTCCCGCGCGTGGTTTGCTGTCACTTCGTAAGGGCGAAGCATACGCGGCGAGGATTGACGCAAGTCGAGGTCAATCCGCGTATGCTTCGCCCCTACCCCGGGTTTATCTCCAGGATTAGGAGACCGCCTTCTTCGGCAATATCTCCAGCCTGGCCATCGAGGCCACCAGGCGCTTGAAGCCGACGCTCTCGAAGTACACGTCCACCGTCTCGTCGTCCTCCTGCACGCGGCTGTCCATGACGATGCCGTCCCCCCACACCTCGTGGCGCACGTGGTCGCTGGGGTGATAGCGCTGCTCGACGATCGGCGCGCTGGTTCTGCCCTGGCTGCCTGTCCCCACCATCCAGGTCTTGGGGCGCGTTGAGGTCTCCGGCGCGGCGCTCCAGCCGTAGCGGGTCAGGCCCTGATGCAGCAGCAAGTCCTCCGGCAGGTCGTCGAGGAACTGCGAGGGCTCCTGCTGCTCGTACGAGCCGAAGGTGCTGCGCTGGTGGCAGCGCACCAGTGTGACCCGGTTCTTGGCGCGGGTCAGTCCGACGTAGAACAGGCGGCGCTCCTCGGCCATCTCCTCGATGTCGTCCTTCGAGCGCGAGTGCGGCAGCAGGCCTTCGTCCAGGCCGATGATGAACACATGGCTGAACTCCAGCCCTTTGGCGGCGTGCAGGGTCAGCAGGGTGGGCGCGGTAGCGGCGTCGTTGGGCAGGGTGTCCTGGTCGGAGACCAGGGCCATGTTCTCCAGGAAGACGGTCAGCCCGCGCTCGGCGTAGTCGTAGGCCAGCTTGCGCAGCTCCTCGACGTTGCCCCAACGGTCCTCGCCCTCCGGGCTGCCGTCCGCGATGTGATCGTGATAGCCGGTGTCGGCCAGGATGCGGTCGAACAGCCCCGGCAGCGACTGGTCCTTCTCGTGCAGGCTGCGCCAGGCGGCCAGCATCCTTCCGAAACCCTCCAGCATCAGCGGGCTGCGCCCGCGGAAGGCGGCCCAGTGGGGCGATTTGTCTCCCCGGCGGCCCAGCTCGAGCAGCAACTGCCCCGGGGTGAGGTTGAACTGGCGAGCGTTGAGTTGCAGGGCAATGATGGTCTTCTCGCCGATGCCGCGCGCGGGCACGTTGATCACCCGCAGCAGCGAGATTTCATCGTCGGGGTTGTGCACCAGGCGCAGGAAGGCGAGCACGTCCTTGACCTCGCGCCGCCCGTAGAAGCGTTGCGCCCCCACCAGCCGGTAGGGCAGGCCGGTGCGCAGGAAGGCCTCTTCCAGCAGGCGCGACTGGGCGTTGGTGCGGTACATCACGGCGAAGTCGCCGCCCTTCGCCCGCCCGCTCTCCAGGTACTGGCGGATGGTATCTACCACGTAGGCGGCCTCGGCATGATCATCGGCGGCCTCGTAGAGGACGATCCGCTCGCCCTTGCCGCGGTCGGAGAAGAGATGCTTGGGGGTGCGGAAAGCGTTGCGGTCGATCACCGCCCGGGCGGAGTCCAGCACGGTCTGGGTCGAGCGGTAGTTCTGCTCGAGGAGGATCTTCTGGGTGTCCTTGAATTCGTCCTCGAAGCGCAGCACGTTGCGGTAATCCGCGCCGCGCCAGCGGTAGATCGACTGGTCTTCGTCGCCGACGACGAAAATATTGCCGTGATACGAGCCGAGCAGCTTGAGCAGCTCGTACTGGACCACGTTGGTGTCCTGGAACTCATCCACCAGGACGTGCTCGAAGCGGCGGGCGTACTTCTCGCGCACCTGCGGATTGTCGACCAGGATGCGCACGGTTTCGAGCAGCAGGTCGTCGAAGTCGACCGCGTTCGAGGCGCGCAGCAGCTCCTGGTAGCGCGCGTAGACGCGCTTGATCACCTCGTCGCGGTAGCTGACAGTCGGGTAGTCCGCCGCGGTCAGCAGCTCATTCTTGGCGCTGGAGATGGCGGCGTGGATGCCGTTCGGGCGGTAGGATTTTTCGTCCAGGTTGAGGTCTTTGATCGCCCGCTTGACGACCGCAAGCTGATCGTCGGCGTCCATGATGACGAAGTTGTTGTCGAAGTCGGCGTACTGCGCTTCGCGGCGCAGGATTTTGGCGCAGTTGGCGTGGAAGGTGCCCAGCCAGATGCCCTTAAGGTCTTCCTGCAGCAGTTTCTGCAGGCGCGATTCCATCTCGCGGGCGGCCTTGTTGGTAAAGGTGACCGCCAGAATGTTCTGCGGGCGCTCGCCCAATCCCTGCACCAGGTAAGCGATGCGTTGGGTGAGAACGCGCGTTTTGCCCGAGCCAGGGCCAGCCAGGACGAGCACCTGTCCCAGCCCGGCGGTGACCGCCTGACGCTGGGCAGCGTTGAGCGAGTTGAGGTAATCCATGCCGGCCATGCGGGATGGATTGTACCGTCAGGTATTAGGGGTGTCAACTAAAGAATGAATATTATTCATAATTGGCTATTTAATAAACTTTATGTTGAGAATAATGTGCTAGGCAAGGTTAGGATTCATTAATCTTTTTGAATAACAATCCCGGTTTTTAGATTGTTGACTGCTGACCTACCATGCTTAGAAAGAGGTAAATTTCCACCCTCTTGATAAGAGGGCGACGGTTTATTAAATCTACTCAATCCATGCGGATTCGATTGTTATGTTATCTTGTGCGTCAGTAACCTCAGATTTGTGTAACAAAATTACAAGTGGATGAGAATTATTTATGTTATCCCATCATAGACTAAGACTGCATGAGCTTTCAATGTAAACGGTGTCATAACATTTCTTATGGGACTATGAATACGTAATAACAAATGAATTGACTCAAAGCCTTTCTAACCACCACAAAATTCCGAGCTAATTTTATTTAAACACATACGAATTCTTTGCTAATACCATTCATCTGGAAAGAATATTTTTAGGGGGCCGAGAATCAAAATATTTCTTCCATCGGGTAAACGACCATAGTCCTTTAAATTGACCGTGTACAATTTGCTTGGCGCAAAAAACGAGACATTTAGAGTTGTAGCATCTATTACAGCATTTGTTGTATTGTGGACGGATAATTCAAAATCTAATTCGAGATGATTAGTCTGTTTGTGGACTCGATCATACTGATCTATTGATGGAATAAAAACATCTGATCCCGACTCGATTTATTTCCCATTGGAATAAAATTCCAAGGCATCTATTGGTTCAATAGTTGGAGAATGAGGATTCATTAAATACCAATTCAATCTTCTTGTTAATTCACTATTAGGTGCCCTATTTTCCCTTGATATTTACTTTGTGAAGGATGAACTTACGGACAGGCTTAGATATCAAGAATCCAATGACAGCGCCGAATAATGTTACAAACGCAACGAAAAATAAGCTCTCCATCATACCAACGCCATAACGCCATCTCCACACCGAGCCGTCATCTAATACCGCAACAAAATACTCCGTACGTTGGTATTCCCAACTATGCCCCCCTCTGCAATCTATGATTGAATGAGGTAAAGGTGTTGGGGGTTTATAAAAACTCTGGCAAATTGGATTGAGGGCAGTCCTTTCAGTATACGGTAAAGATGTCTCCACCCAACTTTTTATCGCAAGAGGCTGATAGTAATAATATTTCCCATTTGCGCTTTTTACGATTGTTTTTTCCGATTGCCATGAAGTTGTCTGAATAGATACAGCTCTGCCCGGCGGCGTTCCAAGCGACCTCCATCCTGAAAGAAAATCATCGGGCGCCGCCTGCGACAACAAGACAGCCACCTTAAAACCAAGGAATCCAAAACCGAAGACCAAAGCAATCAAAAAAAGCAGGGACAAAAGAGGCCGTACCCAATGAAACCGCATGTAAAAAAATTCCCGATTCTGCTGGATTTCTTACTTATCTGGCTATAGCGTCGAATGACACCTAAAAACAGCCACCCATATAACATGGATTACTGACCCGGCCATACCAATAATTCCCCCAATAAAAATAGTGATAATTCAGAATTCCAATTCAGTTTACATCAGCACTGGTCGAATTACAAGAAAAATATAACTGTATTAATACGAATTCCTAAAAATTGATGAGATGAAGCAAATTTGTTTTGTTTGTAAAAAAATAATGATGACTTGCAGGGATATTTATACCAAAACCTTGAACACAGCGTTCGATCTGTATAGACCGTTGGTGCATAATAAGTCTGTACATGAGTTATTGCTGGTTATACAAATTGGTTTTCAATTTGCTAACCGGCTGTATCTGCGACTCCAGGAAGCAAAAATAGATTTATCTCGTTCAGCTTAGTGAACAGGCGCGTAGATCTTCACCTCGTCGCCGCGGTCGCAGACCAGAACGCCGGCTGGCTGGCGCAGCAGCAGGCAGACCACCCACAGGTCGCCGACCGCGCCCGAGGCATTCATCACCGCCAGCAGCAGGGCGGGACCGATCAGCCCGCGCGGGCCGATGGCGATCAGTAGGACCGCCAGGGCGCTGATCACCAGCAGCGGGGCCAGGCCGATCCACAGGTAGCGGCTGCGGGGCAGGTACCACTCGGGCGCGGCGGCGTAGGCATAGCCGCGGCCGATGCCGAAGGTGGGGCGCGCGCCGGTGGCCAGCCAGAAGCCCAGTCCGTGGATGGCCTCGTGCAGAACGAGCATCAGCCCGGTCAGCAGCAGGACGACGATCACCCCCGTCAGCAGTTGGGCGCCCCTGAAATCGAAGCTCAGGGCAGCGGCGGCGTCCAGCGGGCGCAGCCGTAACGCCAGGGCGGTGAACAGCCAGCCGAAGAGGATCAGCAGGACCAGGCCGGCCAGGTTGAGCAGCAGCAGCGTGCGCCGCTCGCGCGCCGAAAACGCCGCGCGCAGGGAGTACCCCTCGGGCAGGCTGCGGGTGGGGCGCAGAGTCGGTGAATCCATGCGGTAATGATAGCACAACCGTAATCGGAATGGGATTGCGGCTATAATTTAAGCGGATGGATCAAGGAGGCGGCGAATGCAATCAAGGCGGGCGATGTTATACGTCCCTGGCGACGACGAACACAAGATCCGCAAGGCGGCCGGGCTGCCGGTCGACAGCCTCTGCCTGGACCTGGAGGACGGCGTGGCGCTCAACCGCAAGGACGCCGCCCGCGAGGTCATTCGCAGGGCGCTCGGCGAGGTCGCTTTCGGCGCATCCGAGCGGCTGGTGCGCATCAACCCCCTGCACGGCGAGCGCGGTAAGCTGGATCTCGAGTCGCTCCTGCCGGCCCGCCCGGACGGGATCGTCCTGCCCAAGGTGCAGTCGCCGGACGAGCTGGTCTGGCTGGACGGGCGGCTCGCGCAGGCCGAGCTGGAGGAGGGCTGGCCGCCCGGCTCGCTGGCGCTGATCGCCATCATCGAGTCGGCGCGTGCCTTCCTGGAACTCAAGGCAATTTGCGCGGCCGCGCCGCGCCTGCAGGCGCTGATCTTCGGCGCCGAGGATTACGCCCACGACGTCGGCGCCATCCGCACCAAGGAGGGGCAGGAGCTGCTCACCCCGCGCAGCCTGCTGGTAATGCATGCCGCGGCGTTCGGCCTGCAGGCGATCGACATGGTCACAGTCGACTTCCGCGACCTGGAGAGGGTGCGGCGCGAAGCGCGCGCCGGCGCCGAGCTGGGCTACTCGGGCAAGCAGATCATCCACCCGGCCCAGGTGGAGCCGGTGCAGCAGGCCTTCACCCCCAGCCAGGACGAAATCGAACGCGCCCAGGCGCTGCTGGCGGCCTTTGAGCAGCATCAGCAGCGCGGCGCGGGCGCCTTTGCCGTGGACGGGCAGATGGTGGACATGCCGGTCATCCGCCAGGCGCGCAACCTGCTGGCGCGCGCCCGCGCGGCGGGGAAGGCGTAGAAAACGCAGGTTGGATTTAGGGCGGTCGTGGTGCAGGTTGATCGAGTACCTGCCACGCCGCCGGGCTTCGACAGGCTCAGCCGCCGGGCTTCGACAGGCTCAGCCACCGGGCTTCGACAGGCTCTGCCGCCGGGCTTCGACCGTTTAGGGATAACCGGGCGGGAAGGTGGTGGTCGGCCAGGGGGTGAGCGTCGCGCCAAAAGAAGCGTCGGGATAGGCGGGTAGACTCGGGCTGGCCTGCCGGGCCGGGGAAGCGGTCGCGGCGGGCGGGGTCGCCGATGCACCCGCCAGTGTCGGTAGCGGGGTGACGACCGTGATCGGCGGGATGGTGCCTTCCAGCGTGGGAGTCGGGGTGGATCGTTCCTCTGGCGAAAGCCAACCGGTGGCGAGGATCACCGCCGCGATAAGCGCCGCCAGGATGACCATGGAAAGGCAGCTCGCCAGCCAGAATCCGCGCACGCGGCCGTTCTTCTTTTCCAGCTTCTCTGGCGCCTGCAGCAGCACCAGGGTGATGTTGTCATGACCGCCGCGCTGGTTGGCCAGGTCGATCAGGCTGCTGCCGGCGGCCTCGAGCGGCTGCGAGCTGAGCGCCGCGAGGATTTCCTCGTCGCTGACCAGGTCGGTCAACCCGTCCGAGCAGAGCAGTAAAATGTCGCCTTTCTTCAGCAGGATGCCCGGCTCGCTGCCGGCGGGCTGCCCCTCCAGATGCTGGCAAATGGACGCCTCGGGCGGCTGGGGTGAGCCGAGGAAGCGGCGGATGACGTGCGCGTTGGGGTGTCCCCTGACCTCGTCCTGGTTGAGCAGGCCGTGATCCAGCGCCTCCTGAATCCAGGTATGGTCGACGCTCAAGCGGGTTAAAAGGCCGCCGCGCAGCAGGTAGATGCGCGAGTCGCCGACGTTGGCGGCGTACAGACGCGCGCCGACCACATAAGCGACGGCGCAGGTGGCGCCCATGCCCTGCCGTTCGGGCGCCGCCGCGGCGTGCTTGTAGATCGCCTGGCTGGCTGCCTGCACGGCCTCCTGCAGGAGCTGGGCTGGCGGCGTGTTGTCGGGCGAGTTGGCCACGTAATCGCTGATCCCGTCCACAGCCAGGTCGGCAGCGACCTCACCGGCGCGGTGCCCGCCGATCCCGTCGGCCAGCACGGCCAGCAGCACCGGCGTCCTGCGCCGGTCGCGCCGTTGAAATGCCGCGACGCCGTAGCGGTCCTCGTTCTTCTTACCGCGCGCGCCCTGATCCGTCAGGGCGACCACCGCCAGGTGCGAACGTTCGACGCGTTTCATGCCGGATCCTCGTATACTTCGACGCGCGGGGGCTCTTCTTCGGGCGGTTGCGCAAGCTGGAAGCGGAAGGTCTCCCGCCCGATCTGAACCAGGTCGCCGTGGCGGAGCAGCAGGCCCGGACCGGGCACCGGCGCAAAGTTGACCCAGGTGCCGGCGATCGAGCCGGAGTCGAAGATGCGGTATTCCCCCTCGGCAGTGGCCAGAATGCGTGCGTGCAGACCGCTGACGGTGGCCGCGTCCAGGCGGTAGAGCGCCCGCTTCGAGTCGCTGCCGATGGTCGTCTCGCGGCGGATGAGCGGGATAGCGGTTGCCGGCTGCGGAGCGGGTAAATTGGTGCGCCGCACGGCCGGGCGCTCATCGGTCACCCGCACCAGCCAGGCTTTAGCCGAGGAAAACTCGGCCGCGGTTCGCCGCGGGATGGTCGTCCTCTCGGCGGCGGCGCGCGCTGCTCCGGGCCGCGGCTGGCTGGGCGGCTCGATGCGCGCCGGCACCGGCTGGGTGAGCGGATCGGCGTCCTCGCGGCGCTTCCCGCGGCGGCGTTCGCGCGACTGGCGTCCAGTCAGGATCAGCGCCAGCGCCAGCACCGCCCCGGCGGCCAGAATCCCACCCAGAGTCAGCAGGCGCTCCCCGGTGAATACAGCCCTGAGCGGCAGCGCTTTCTGCGGCTCGACGGTCAGGTCGACCGGCGTATCGATGCTGGATTTGCTCAGGCCGAGGGTATCCTCGACCTCGACGCGCAGCTGGTGACGGCTGTCGCTGTTATAGGCGTTCAAATCCCAGTTGAATACATCGAACGGCGGCGCTGTGTTTTCGGCTGCCAGCGTCCCGTCCACGTACAGCCGGCTGGACTCCAGCGCGCGCTCGTGCCCGTCGGGAAATTCGACCAGAATGCGCAGTTCAGCCGATGCCGGCAGAAGCAGGCTTTCTTTTTGACCCTCCTCGCGGATCCACCTGCGCTCGATCAGCGTGGGCGGTGAGAGGAAGATGGGATTGGGCGGCTCAATGTTGAGGAAGACCGGCTTACTGGCGGAGGTGAGCAGGCCGCCCGCATGCTCGACTTCCAGCCGCAGGTCGTAGCTGCCGCTCGCATTGATCTGCGCGTCGAAGGCGGCGAGGTATATGTAGCGCAGCGGCTCCAGGTAGCCCTCCAGGTCCGGCGGCCCGGATTCCTCGCTGAACAGGTAAAACTGCCCGCCGGTCGCGCCCGCCAGTGATTCGAGCGCCTGAACGATCTCCGGGTTGCCGGCTGCCGATGACTGGCTGGCTGCCAGCCAGACGTAAATGCGCACTCCCTGCGCCGCGGCGCGCTCGCCAAGGTTGGTCAGCGCTTCCTGGTTCCAGTTGAACATCAGCGGGGTGATATACAGGATCGCATTCTTGCGGGTGGATTCTGGATTGGGATCGGTGGCCAGGTCAACCGCGCGGGTCAGCGCGTTAAGGTCGGGCTTTTCGGCCAGCAGGTCGGGCTGGAAGCCGGTCAGCGCGGCCGCCCACTCGCGCGGGTCGCCGCTGCGGATCAACTGCAGGCCGGTATTGGCCGCCAGGCTGAACTGGTCGCCGGCCGCCGCCGGCTGAGCCTGCGCCCAGGCGGCCAGCGCCGAACGGAGCGCCTCGAAGCGCGAAACCCCGGCGTAGCGGTTGCTCAGCTCGGGGCCGAGGTTGAAGGCGGCGATGAAGTGCGCCCCGGGCTGGAGCAGCTCCAGCTCGCGCAGCGGGTAGCTCTGGTCAGCCGCGCGGACGCGCACCTGCCCGGGTTGCAGATCGCGGATGAAGTGATTTGCCTCGTCGTAAGCTTCGAATTTGAGCTGCAGCGCCGGGAATTCGGCGCTGGCGACCTCAATGAGCTCGATCCGCCCTGCGTCCTGCGCGCGAGCGGTGCGAGTCGAAAACTGAAGCCCTAGAATGAAAAGAATCGCAATTATTCTTGTGATTCGTCTGTGCATGCGGTTATCCACTGAGCAGTATATAGATTTTACATCATCCTGCAAGGGAGTATGCCTACGCTCGGGCAACGGCTGACCGTCGATTTCGAGGGGATTGGTTGCCGCTGTGTGGAATCTGTCGAAGGGTCGGCTCAGGCAGGGGTGTTTTCTGATCCGCCGTCGATCGGCGGCTGAGCCTGTCGACGCCCCGGCGGTGGATTTCCACTGCCGTACCCTTCGACAGGCTCAGGGTACGGCAGAATCGCTGGAATCCTTCGACCGATTGGTTAAGCCATTTAAAGCCGACGGCGGCTGAGCCTGTCGAAGCCCCGGCGGCGAGCCTGTCGAAGACTCTCCGGCGGCTGAGCCTGTCGAAGCCCCGATCGACGTATCGGCAGGCTCAGCACCGGGAAGGGGACCGGGGGGTTAGGTGGGATTGCGTGAAGCATCACCTGCCTGCGCTCCCGGGGTGTGAAGATCGCCGAGCCGCCTAATGGCGGCTCGCGATGACAAGATGTATGAAAACAGCGGACAGGGATGCCTGCAAAAGCAGCAGGTACAGGTGGCCGCCCTATGGAATTGAGCCGATCCCTGAACTCGCCCTAAGCTAGTCGTGGCGTCTGTCAAAGGGATCGGCTCAGGCAGGGGTGTTTTCTGATCCGCCGTCGATCGGCGGCTGAGCCTGTCGAAGCCCCGGCGGTGGATTTCCACTGCCGTACCCTTCGACAGGCTCAGGGTACGGCTGAATCGCTGGGATCCTTCGACCGATTGGTTAAGCCATTTAAAGCCGCCGGCCGGCGCCTTGATCCCACATCCTCACCCCGACCTACATACGCAAGGGCAAATTACTCCCACTCGATGGTCGCCGGGGGCTTGCTGGTCACGTCATACACCACCCGGTTGACGCCGGGCACCTCGTTGACAATCCGGCTGGCGACCCGCGCGAGCAGCTCGGGCGGCAGCGCGGCCCAGTCGGCGGTCATGAAGTCCTGGGTGGTCACCGCGCGCAGGGCGACGGCTTCCTGATATGTGCGCTGGTCGCCCATCACCCCCACCGAGCGCACCGGCAGCAGCACCGCGAAGGCCTGCGAGATGGCGCCGGGCTCGTCCAGCGTGCGCCGGCCGAGCAGCCCGGCCTGGAGCAGCTCGCCGGTGAAGATGGCGTCGGCGGCGCGCAGGCGCTCCAGCCGCTCGCGGGTGATCTCGCCGAGGCAGCGCACCGCCAGTCCGGGGCCGGGGAACGGCTGGCGCCAGACCAGCTCGCCGGGCAGGCCGAGCGCCTCACCGACCAGGCGAACTTCATCTTTAAACAAATAACGCAGCGGCTCGACCAGCTCGAAGGAGAGGTCGGATGGCAGCCCGCCGACGTTGTGATGCGACTTGATCCGCTGAACCTGGCTGCGGTCGGCGGCGGAGGACTCGACCACGTCCGGGTAGATGGTGCCCTGGACGAGAAAGCGCGGCTGACCCAGCGCGCGCGCCTGGGCCTCGAAGACGCGGATGAAGGTCTCGCCGATGATGCGGCGCTTCCGCTCCGGCTCGCTGACCCCCGCCAGCGCGTTGAGGAAGGCCTCGGAGGCATCGACAATATTCAGCTGGGCGCCGAGGACCGGGTCAAAGGCGGCCTCGACCTGGCGGCGCTCGTCCTGGCGCAGCAGACCGGTGTCGACGAACACCGCGCGCAGTTGATCGCCGACCGCGCGCAGCACCAGCGCCGCCGCCACGGACGAATCCACGCCACCGGAGACCGCCGCCAGCACCGGCTCCGCGCCGACCTGGGCGCGCACGCGCTCGACCTGCCGGGCGATGATCGATTCGGGCGTCCAGTCGGGCGCGCAGGCGCACACGTCCAGCACGAAGCGGCGCAGCATCTCCCGCCCGCCGGGGGTGTGCTGCACCTCGGGGTGGAACTGCAGCCCGTACCAGCCGCGCGCCGGATCGCCGATGGCGGCGACGGGGCAGTTGGCGCTGGAGGCCAGCACCTGGAAGCCCGGCGGCGGCTGCTCGATGCGGTCGCCGTGCGACATCCAGACCGGCTGGCTGCCGGGCGGGATGAGCGGGTTGGGCCGCAGGATTTCGATCTGCGCCGGGCCGTACTCGCGGTCCTGCGCGGGGGCTACCCGCCCGCCCAGGGCGTGGGTGAGCGCCTGCATGCCGTAGCAGATGCCCAGCAGCGGCACGCCCGCGGCGAGCACGTATTCGGGCACGGACGGGGCGCCCGGCTGGTAGACCGAGGCCGGCCCGCCGGAGAGGATGTAGCCCTTTGGCTCGAGCGCCAGCACGCGCTCGGCGGGCGCGTCCCAGGGGAACAGCTCACAGTAGACCTGCGCCTCGCGCACCCGCCGGGCGATGATCTGCGAATATTGCGAGCCGAAATCGAGGACGGCGATGCAGCCGCTCATGGGGCGAAGACGATCTTGCCCTCGATCATCGAGACGATCATCGCCAGCGATTCGATCGGCACGCCCAGGTCGGCCAGGGCGTCGCGCCCGCCCTCAAAGGTCTTCTCGATCAGCGCGCCGATGCCGACCAGGGTGGCGCCGGCCGCCTGGGTCAGGCGCACCAGGCCGAGGATGGTCGCACCGGAGGCGAGGAAGTCGTCGATGATCAGCACCCGTTCGCCGCGAGCCAGGTATTCGGGCGAGACGATCAGTTCCACCGGATGCCCGCGGGTGTGCGAGGGGGCGATGGTCAGGTAGACTGTGTCGGGCATGGTGATCGGCTTGGTTTTACGCGCGTAGACCACCGGGATGCCGAGGCGGCGGGCGGTCATCAACGCAGGGGCGATGCCGGAAATCTCGGCGGTCAGCACGCGGGTGGGGCGAACGGGGGCGAAGCGGCGGGCCAGCTCGATGCCGCAGGCTTCCATCAATTCGGGGTCGACCTGGTGGTTGATGAAATTGTCCACCTTGAGGATGCCGCCGCCCAGATTCTTGCCCTCGCGCAGAATGCGGTCTTTGAGTGCTTGCATGGACTTGCTCTCCTGGGAATATGTGTATAGAACCATATTGTACGCATTTTGGGGGTTGAAGGAAAGCGGGACGGGAGGGTAAAGGGCGGAAATCGGGCAGAGTCGGCCTCGAGCCACCAGAGTGCGTCTTGAATTTGACCCAGAGTTAAGCTATATTGATGGCGTAAGTTCTTACCGGGGGAATTATTCGTTGGAGAGCGGGGAAGGTCGAGGGATTTGATTGAACAGGCACTGTTTTCATTTGGAAAACGGCGCGGCGGAGCATGGAAGACCGCCTTTCTCCCGCGCTGGGGCGCTTCGTCCAGGCGGACACGCTCGTGCCGCAGCCGGGCAATCCGCTGGCGTGGGATCGGTATGCGTATGCGGGTAACAATCCCATCCTGTATATCGACCCGAGCGGACATGCCTTTGGAGATAGTAGAATGGTTATCAAAACATCCGAAAGCAACTCAAAAAGATCTCATAGACTTCCTTCGAGAGGTTTACAGCAGGCCAGAGATGCTGAACAGATTCCCCGATGCCTTGAAGTTACTAAAATAGAGAATAAGGAATGGATATGGCCCTTTTTTATGTGATCGAACCAGCTGGAGGGATGATGTTTGGAACCAAATGGACATATGCGGACTTGATTCCTCCTGTGAATCGGGGGGACTGTCAGTATTGTCCTGTTTGCGGAAAAGCTGTAAGCGGCTTAAGATGGCTGCCACCCCATCGGATCAAGCTTTCCAGCGCAAAACCTGCCAAGTGGGGTGATTTCGTCTGGGGGGCGGGGTTCCCGCTGCTGGTTTCGAGCAGGTTCAAAGAGCTCTACGAGCGCGAAGGATTGTCCGGGATCGAGGAGTTTTCGCCGCCGGTTGAGGTCGTGCGGATGGGGACGCTGAAAACCGGGGAGTTCCCGGTTCCTCCGCCGGTTTACCATTTGATCCATGTTCCATGGGGTGGTGCGAACATGGACGACGTCGCATCGGGTTTGATCCATGAGCGCCCGGAAAGGATCACCTGCGATTACTGCCGGGTAGGGACCAGCGGAAGGAAGTATGACCGAATCGTTGTGGAGGAAGGTTCCTGGAATGGAAGCGATATTTTTATTCTCAGAAATGTCCCGGGGACGTTTATCATATCAGACCGATTCAAGCAGCTTGTTGAGAACTACCAATTGAAAAACCTATGGATCATCCCCTCCGAAAAATACGCCTATGATGAACACCGACGGGGGCTCTGGTATGTCAAGGAGTGATTATTTGGCAGGGTGCGCCGCCGTCATTCCTGCACGCCTGCCTGTGCGGCATCTACAAGGCTCATCTGCTGCCGGGCTTGCGTTCATGTCATCCCGTAAGGGCGAAGCATCCGCGGGAGTGACGCCGGTTCCTAATCAGAGCCCGGGGCGGATGTTTCGCCCCTACCCACCCCAGGAATATGCCTGGATACACGATAAGCACACACTCCCCCGGCTGATCGCGGCTTCGGCAGTTGGGTAGACGTGATGGCTCATCGAGGCTGGAGTTATACCTATAATGCAGAAGGAAGAAAATATTAACACCTGAGCGGACCAAGATGGATACACTTGTTTTCGCACAATCACTAGCAAAGGATTATGGCTTTGATGTCTACTTCAAAATCCCTTGATTTCAGCCGATTTTTTGAACTAGACGACCCATTGGCTTCAAGACCCCTGCGATTGAGTGATGATGGGTACAGTGATTGGATCACCAGAGCTCAGGCATTTAGGCTTTTTCGGGGAGAGCTAACATTAGAATCTCCCTTGAGACTGGGCGCGTATATGGGAGGACAAGTCGCCGATTTTCTCTGGTCAGGTCTTCCCCCTTTGGTTTGTATATCAGATAGAGTGGTGGAGCTTTTCCGCGTAAATAATATCACTGGTTGGATGACCTATCCGGTGGAGGTGTACGGGCGGAAAGGCGAACCGCTGCCCGGCTATCACGGCTTTGCTGTGACGGGCAGCGAGTGCCGGCGCGACCGCAGCCGCAGCCAGATCCTTACCAAACAGGCGGTGCCAGGGGGCAGACCCTTTCAGGTGTATAAAGGGCTGTATTTCTACGAAGAAGATTGGGACGACAGCGATATATTCGAAGTGAGCAGTTGTGGCGGAACGGTTGTGACAGAAAAGGTGTACAAAATCTTCAAGAAGGCGAAAGTGACGAATGTGAGATTTACCCCCTTACCTGAGGTGGAAATACGTGTCTTTTTAGACACCTTTGAGAAGGATAAGTAGGCGATACCCCAAACGGCGTGTTGACCAGGCTGCTTGCCGACCATCTCGGCTCGACGACCGCCAGTGCCGCGCAGGCGAGATTGGGCTGTATGACTACCAGGCCAGGTATTACGATCCCGCGCTGGGGCGCTTCATCCAGGCGGACACGATTGTGCCGCAGCCGGGCAATCCGCTGGCGTGGGACCGGTATGC
>JAXDBP010000015.1:0-7135 GCA_034678705.1 Bellilinea sp. | reverse complement strand
TGAAAAATCCTCATCTGACCAACGCCGGCATCGAGGACGCGATCGCGGTGCTGCTGGACGTGCTGCAGAACCGGGAGGTGGAGGATCTGCGGCTGAAACGAGCATCAGAGATCCTGCGCCAGATCCGCTCCAATCCCGGAGCGTATAACGAGGATCGGCCGAATGGTAAACGCAACTGGATGGGGCGCTAGAGTGGCAGCGGCATTCCCTCCTTTGGCCGTAAGGGAGGTGCGAGGCCTCCCTGCCCCATTAATTCTGATTATATGGCATCGATAATCCATATTATCGACACCGGGAGGCCGTAGGGCGATGGAAATCGATATTTTGAAAATCGCGGTCAATCAGGAGATCATGACGCCATACGGGCCTGGCACGGCCGCGGGGAAGGTCGTGGATGCCGATGGCCAGATTCGCGGAATTTTGGTTTTTCACGATCCAAAAAAAGTCAAGCTGCCTGTGGAGCTGCAGCCGAAACATAACGGGCCATGCATTGTACTCGAATACAAGCTCGAGCAGCTGAAACTCGTGGACCACCGGCCGGGTTGATACCTCCAGGGCCTGACCGGAGCCACCCGCCGGCGAGTGTTTATCGGGGCAATGCCTCGCCGGCGGGGTTTATCGGTAGAGAACTTTAACACGGAGATGCGTGGACGGCGGGCTGCCATCCCTCACAGCCTGCGGCGGTTCGAATCCGCCCTCTCCATCATGCCAATGAGGGTCTCCGTAATTCCTGGCGGCGTCCGGTGGCTACGGTGCAGATATGCCACACCTAACGGGTAGCTGCACCCAGGAGAGATCCACAATGAATCCGCTCTTTGGCGCAGTGCGCCCTCCCCCGGGCGGGAGTATCGCAGCCGGCGGCCCGGTAAGCCGGCACTCACTTAGGTTCGATAGAAAGGAAAGCCATGTACGTATATATCAGATCAGAACCTGGGTTATGGACAGTTGGCTTTTACGATCCATCAGGTAAATGGCAGCCAGAAAGTGACTGGTCATCTCCAGAAGAGGCTGCGCAGCGAGTTGCATACCTGAATGGCGGAAAGGATCCAAATGTTCCTGGCTGATATCAGAAATCCCCTGAAATCCAAAGAAAAAATCAGGGTAACAGAGCTCAACGGACCGCTGGCCAAAGCGATCGCGCAACAGTCGGCGGAGTGGCTCGAATCGGTCTATCCGAGCGTATATGATGCACTACAGCAGGAACTGGCGGCCGGCCGGACCATCGAGGATATTCAGCGAATGCTGCGGCGAATCTTTGGGTGGGATGTACGAGAGCAATTTCAGCTGCGGGTGCTGCAGGCGGCGGAGCATATGATGACCGAGCAGATTGGAGGTGTGCGTGGAAAATAACCATTCCTTGCGCATCCGCGAAGGGCAGCGAATCCTCATTCAGGGCTGCCCGTTCGAGATCAAGGAAGTCACACACCGGGCGCTGTTCCTCGAGCCGATCAAGCGGGTGAGGTACACAGTTGCCTGCGACGTGATGCAGATCCACGCCTGGCCGGATTACCCGGCGATCTCGGTCAACGGCCGGCTGCTGGACGGCAACGAGGAGCTGGCGCCGGTGGTCAAACAATTTACCGAGGACGCGGAATTTCATCCACGGGCGGCGCGGCTGATGCGAGAGCGCCGGGTGTTTTTAGCTATTGCCCTATGGAGGAACGATGAAAAAATTGATCATTCCAATCCTGTTGTTTCTGTTATTCGTCTTTGGCGCCGCCGTCTGGCCGATTGGATTTCACTCCACGCTCAGCGGGATGCGGGCGGCTGCGGCGGATAAAGCCGGCACGATGATCTACGCCGGCCAGGGGCTGTACATGCTGGCCTGGCCGCACCGCGGCGGATATGCGTTCGCGGTGATCAATCAGAGCGGTTCGCTGGTGGATGACCTGGCGCAGCTGGTCAACGGGACCGGCACGGATATCTACCGGATGAGCGATCTGGTATCCTGGCTGGAGCGCCAGGGCTGGCAGCGAATCAGCGGGGCGCAGCTGCCGGTGTCGATCGGCCAGGTGCTGCTCGGCCAGGTGATGTGGAGCGTGATCCAGGGCAGCCGGGCGCTGACCACGGTGATCATCCTGCCGGCCGGGCTGCTGGCGCCCACTATGGAGGTGATGCAATGAAAAGCAAAACTCTCGAGATGACATTCACCCTGCCGTTATGGATCCTGATCGCGGCCTGGCTGATGTTGCGCCGATCGGCGGTGCGCGATGAGGCCGAGCTGGCGATTCGCAGGCTGATCCTGGATGACGTTTCGAACGCATTGCCGGCCAATGGCAACTGGCTTGAGATGATCCTGGTCGAATGGGTGATCGTATGGATCTATCGCGAGCAGGCGGCGCAGGCGCGGCTGGCACAGGCCGGCGTGAGCGCGGTCGGCCAGCTGCCGGAATAGAATGATCCGCCGCGGGAACGGCGGATCGGGCGTGGAACCGGAGTAGCCCCACGCCTCCAGTATAGCACAGTGGAGGTTGGATGGAAAGAAAAGCGCCATATTACGCGGCTATCGAAAATTTACCGCCCGGGTTGGAGAGGGCTGTATTGCGCATAGTCACTAATGGGACCCGACCGAATCCCATCCCGCGAGGGCGGATCGTAACTGACTGCGCTCTGATGGGGTTCCACACGACCGAACGGGCGGTGCGCGAGGCGATCCGGCAGCTCCGCCGGCAGGGGCATCTGATTGGTTCGACGCCGGGTGACCGCGGCGGTTATTATCTGGTACGGACCCGCGAGGAATATGAGGAATTTATCCAGACTGAGTACGGAGCGAAGATATTTGACATGCTGGAGACCAAAAAAGCAATGGACCGCTCCGCGCGAGATCAGTTTGGGGAAGGCCACCAGCTGGGGCTGGGGATATGAGACGGATCCTGGCGGTTGCCGGATGGTTGGTGATGATCATCCTGGTTGGGATGATCGTGTGGGCGATCGAATTAATTGCCGGTCCGCTGGACCGGGAGGAGTAGAAATGGACGCGATATTGGAAGAGTACATTCAGGCGTGCCTCTTCCAGGCACGCCTGAAGAAGGAAACTGCTCAGCGCAAGCAGGCCGAGCGCGAGCGGGCGGAGGCTGAGCAGCGAGATAAATTCTGGCTGGACGTGCGCGGGCATGTCGAGAAATTACTGCCCGAGCAATTACATCCCTATCTAAAACTGCCAACGGATGCGCCGCCGTATTGGTATCCAGACGTGGAAATCAAATTGCCCAATGCGGCACCTATCGAATTCAGGGTTAGATTATTGGTCACGGCATTGGGCGATATTTCGGGCTGCGTTATGGCGGGCTGGATCAGTGTGCCGGGTGTTTCCTGGAGTTGGCCCAATCCATGTAATCGCGGCGTTGTGGAGTATGCCTGGGGGATAGAGCAATCTATTCATAGCGATTGGCCCGATGCGATTGCAGCGGCGATCACGCAGGGCGAGATATTCGCTGCAAAACAGCGCGAGATCGAGCTAGAGCGAGAAAGGCTGGTTGAGGAATTGAAAACGCGGGCCGCCAGGGAGCGCCGGCAGAAACCATTTCGGACGATCGGATACTTCTTCGTCCATTTTTGGAAACATTTTTTCAACGGTCATTTCCCGAGCGCATCGGAAATCGAAAATCAATGCGACGCGAAATTAGAGAGGAAGAATCATGAAATTTCTCATGAACGATCAGACCTATGAGGTGTTCATCCAGGCGGCGGAGCATCTCGGCGCGAAACTAAAAATCTCCGCCCGGCGGCTGGTGGAGATCGACGGGCACGAGGGCCTGGCGCTGATCGCCCGCGGACTTGGGGCTGAGCAGATGTTCGATGCGGTCCTGGAATCAACGCTGTCTGAGCCAAGTGACCATGATAAGTTCGCGCGCCGCGTGATCAAGGAAATCGCTATGCGGACCGATGACAACATGACTGACCAGGCCGCGAAGTGCGAAATCTGCGGCCGGCCGGTCAAATCGGCGCGCTCGAAAACCTGCGGAGATCCGGAGTGCGACGCCGAGAAAAAACGCCGCTACGCAAACGCCTATTACCAGCGTCACAAAACAGCGACCGGAGGGCGGGCAACCGCGGACCCTTTCGAGGGTCCGGAAAGCGCCCCCACTTCAGAGGCCGACGTTTGACAGGCAATGATGTGGTTCCACTCGCGCAGCGCAAGTGCACGCTGTGCGGGAATACCTATCCGCGCTGCGAGTGCCGCTGCTCTTGGTGCGGGGCCAAGCTGTGGACCGACACACTAGCCGGCTGGCATCACCACGTCTGCGGCAATCGGAGGGTGACCGGCGCCCGATGAGCAACCGTCCGCTGCTGCCTCCGCGGTACGTCAACGTCCCGGCGGGGCTGGTCTATGATCAGCGCCTCTCGCCGGCGGTCCGCGATACCTACATCCAGTTGCGCGGGCTGGCCTGGGGGCAGCCGGAACTGTTCGATATCTCCATGAGTACGTTGATAGAGACCACAGGAAAATCCAGAGCAACGATCTACGGGCACCTGGCAGTGCTGAGAGATCATGGCTGGCTGCTGTTCAGTCATGCTCGGCACGGCGGCTTAACCGTCCGCTTTGCGGATGCGGCCCCTGATCCGTCCAGAAATCTGGATTCACTTAATGAGGAGGAATCTATCAACCAGGATTCTCCTCTTCCTGCTGATTCTCTTGATACTGCCCATGGCGTCCAGAAATCTGGACAGAAATCCAAAAATCTGGACGGAAACGGACGCAACGGGCGCCAGGTGGAGCGCCAGGTGGAGCGCCAGGTGGAGCTCTCGGAGGAGCTGCGCGGGTTGCTCGGTCGGCTGGGCGTGTTCCCGGCCAAATTCTCTGACGTGGCGGCGGCCGGGTGGCCGGAGGAGGCGCTGATCCGGCTGGCGCGGGAGCTGATCGACCAGCTCGGGGAGGGGCGCGGCGGCGGGATCTACCTGTACCGGCTGGCCAACCTGCCCAGGCCGCTGAGTGAGGCTGAGCAGCGGCGGAGCTACCACACCGATCTGGTTAGATTTGGACTGGAGGCGGAGTGAAAAACAGCTCAGAAAAATTCAGACGGTTTTTAGCCGGGATGCCTGAGCAGGAGCGGGCCTACTACCAGGCATTCCTGGCCGCGGTCGAGCGCGCGATGAAAGCCCGCGCCGAGCAGCGCGGGACGCGGATCCAGTTTGGCGAGGAATCGGCGATGGATCTGGTGATGACGATCTGGGCCTGGCAGTCCAAGCAGTTGATCCCGAGGTGAGCGATGCAGCCCATGATCCCGATGCAGCTGACGTTCGACGCGATCTGGCATCCGGCGCCGGAAGAGGCCTATCAGCCGGGCGAGATGGTGTACTGCTCGTTTCACCACTGGTGGCTGCCGGAAGCGTTTTATCCGGCGGAGGAGATCGAGCGGCAGATGAGCACGCAGGGATTTCTGGACTGTCCGTTTTGCGTGACTGAGTTGACAGAATCGAGGTGAAAAAATGGGGAAAATCCGGAGATTCCAGGGGTGCAAGGAAGGCGAAAAATTGTATTTTGCATGGTCTGATCAGGCAACGCTGGAGGGGGATATCCTCGCCGCCGGGGATGAGACCGAGAAACGCGAGGCGCGGGCGAAAACAGCGTCGGCGTTTAGGGCGTGGAAAGAGCACGAGCGGGACTGCGCTCAGTGCGCGGGGTATAAGGGGTGAGAGATGATCATTCTGGAGGTTTTGATATTGATCGTAATAATCAGTGTACTGAGCAGACCGAGGCGGCAGGAGAGAATCATGCCGGATCCACCGACTAAACCGCCAACAATTCTGCCACCACAACCTCCACCTGGGCCGATCTACTAAAAAGGATACAAAAATGGCTGAGACTAAAATCGAATGGGCAGATCGTGTATGGAACCCGACGGTCGGCTGCCGGCGGGTGAGCGCCGGATGTCAGAATTGCTACGCAGAGCGGTTCGCCCGCCGGCTGGCGGCGATGGGCCGGCCGGAGTACAAGGGGCTGCTGACACAGGGCCGCTGGGATGGGGCGGTGAGGACGTTGCCGGAGCGCCTGAATGAGCCGCTAAGCTGGAAGAAGCCGGCTAGGGTTTTCGTGGATTCGATGAGCGATCTGTTTCACGAGAACGTGCCGGTGTCGTTCATCGCTGCGGTGTTCGAGATAATGGCTTCCTGGCGATTGATCTGCCGAAAACGGGATTGCGGTCATGGGGATCCCGAATGTTACGAGGATCCCGGACATACCTACTTGATCCTCACAAAGCGACCGGAGCGCATGAAGGCTGTCCTTTTGGATGAACTGCCGGAGTATGTATCGAATTACTATCCGGGCGATTCGGCGCTGTCGCTGGCGTTGGCGGTAGGAGATTGGCCGCTGAAAAACGTTTGGCTCGGCGTGAGCGTCGAAAACCAGGCGGCAGCGGATGAGCGCATCCCGCTGCTGCTGGAGACGCCGGCGGCGGTAAGGTTTATCAGCGCTGAGCCGTTGTTGGGGCCGGTGGATTTGGCTGCATATTTGGAAATTAGCGAGTGCGGTGAGAAACCAAATCCAATGTCGCCGTCCTGGCGGTTCAACGGGCGGCGCTGGGAGCATCACCACGGCTATCCGATTGGCCACGTAGAGACCAAGCCAAATACCAATTCGGGCCTTCACTGGATTATCGTAGGCGGCGAGAGCGGTCCAGGCGCGCGGCCGATGCACCCAGAATGGGTAAGATCGATCAGGGACCAGTGCATGGCAGCCGGAATACCCTTATTTTTCAAGCAGTGGGGAGCCTGGACGCCGGAAGATATACCCGGAAAACGAGTTGCGATATCAAGGCGTGATGGGGCGATTGGCGATCACTGGGGTATATATCGTTTTCGATCCGGCGCGTATGCTAGGGCCGAATCGAGGGATGATACAGCATTTATGGTCAGAGTTGGGAAACATCGAGCCGGCCGCATCCTGGACGGCCGGGAGTGGGATCAGTATCCGGAGACTGGATCATGATCTGGCTACGGCAAATCCTAAAAATCCTGCGCCAGGCGGGGATCCGTGTGAGCGTGACGCCGATCTGGGGCACGCGCGGGCCGGCCGTGGCGCTGATCCTCGAGGGGGTGAGCTGGGAGCAGATCCAGGCGGAGATCCAGCCAGCACCAGCTGAGCAGCTGGAGGCTGTTTGACCACGCCGGCGCCGGTGGTGGATGCACGGGA
>JAXDBP010000014.1:0-34591 GCA_034678705.1 Bellilinea sp. | reverse complement strand
GCGCCTTTTCAACGACGGATCCTGACGCGGACGGCACCTTCACCTACACCTTCGTTTCCGGCGCCGGGGACACGGATAACGCCTCGTTCAACATCGATAACAGCAACCTGCGCATCAATGCACCGTTTAACTTCGAGGCCAAGACCAGCTACTCGATCCGCGTGCGTACCACTGACCAGGGGGGATCGTTCTACGATGAATCCTTCACCATCAACGTCACTGATGTTAATGAAGCTCCCACGGACATCATCCTAACTCCCAGCAGCGTGGCAGAAAATTCCTCCGCTGGCACATTAGTGGGCGAGCTCTCCACCACCGATCCAGATACCGGTAATACCTTTACCTATGCGCTGGTCGCTGGAATTGGCGATGCAGACAACGCAGCCTTCACAATCTCTGAGAGCAACCTGATTACTGCTGCCGTGTTCAACTTTGAAGCTAAACCCAGCTATTCCATTCGCGTTCGCTCAACGGATCAAAGCGGGACGCTTTATTTTGAAAAAGCCCTAACGGTCAATGTAACGGATGTCAATGAACAACCGTTCGACATCAGTCTATCCTCGAATACCGTGGCTGAAAACGCCGCCGCTGGTGCGCTGGTTGGTGTTCTTTCCACCTCTGATCCGGAAGGAGGAACGTCTTTCACATATGAGCTGGTAGCCGGAATTGGCAGCACAGATAATGCTTCATTTACATTTACCGGCAATGAACTTCACACAGCAGCTGTTTTCGACTACGAGGTCAAGAACAGCCTCTCAATTCGAGTCCGGACAACAGATTCGGGCGGATATTCATATGAAGAGGTTCTGACCGTATTTGTCACAAATGTTAATGAGGCTCCAACCGATATCACCCTGGCCGACAATAATGTTAATGAAAACTCGGTAATTAACACTGAGGTCGGCATGTTTTCCACCACCGATCCGGATACCGGTAATACGTTCACCTATGCGCTCGTCGCCGGCGCCGGTGATACCGGAAATTCCTCATTCAATATTTCTGGAAACAGGCTGCGAACATCGGTGGTGTTTAACTTCGAGGTTCAAAGCAGCTACTCAATCCGTGTCCAGGTCACTGACCAGGGCGGGTTATCCTATGAAAAAATATTTAGTATCAACATTGCGAATATCAATGAGGCGCCGACGAACATCAGCTTGATCCCAAGTAGCGTGGCTGAAAACCTTCCGATTAATTCAGTAGTAGGCCCACTTTCAACCACCGATCCAGATGCGGGCAACACATTCACCTATTCGTTCGTTTCCGGCGAAGGCTCAACAGATAACAGCTCATTCAATTTATCCGGCGGTAATTTGCGCACCTCGGGCGTTTTTAATTTTGAGGCTAAGAATAGTTACTCCGTCCGTATCAAAACTACCGACCAGGGAGGATTGACGTTCGAAAAAGCGATAACAGTCAATATCACCGATGTCAATGAAGCCCCTACAGCCGCTGCCGATACATATAGCACGCTCAAGAATCAACTCCTAACAGTCGCAGCGTCAGGCGTGTTGGCGAATGACACCGATCCGGATATTCCTCATACCCTGACCGCTGTTCTGGTTACAAACATACCCGCAGGCCAAGGGACATTATCCCTATCGAGCAATGGCGGCTTTACCTACAATCCGCCAGCCAATTGGGCAGGACAGACCAGCTTTACATACAAAGCCAACGACGGCTTGCTGGATTCTAATACTGTCACCGTTACTATTAATGTAAACGAAACCAATCAAGCTCCAACGAATATCAGCTTATCGGCTTCATCCGTTGCAGAGAACCTGGCTGTAAACACGAACATCGGAACCTTAACAACGACCGATCCTGATATTGCTGACAGCTTTACTTACACCCTGGTGTCTGGGACAGGAAGCAGCGATAATGCCTCCTTTAATATTTCTGGCAGTATCCTTCGCACCTCAACCGTCTTTAATTACGAAGTCAAGAGCAGTTACTCGATCCGAGTGAGGAGCACTGACCAGGGCGGTCTATGGATTGAAAAGGCCTTTACCATCTCCGTCATTAACGTCAATGAAGCCCCAGTTTTAGGTGCAATCGGCAATAAAAATGTAGATGAACTGACCGAATTAACTTTTACTGCTGCCGCAACAGATCCTGACGTTCCTGTCAACACATTAACCTACAGCCTGGTTAGCGCACCAAGCGGCGCAAACATCCATTCAATCAGCGGTATATTCACATGGACACCGACCGAGGCGCAGGGGCCGGGGCCGGGCCCATACCTGTTTACGGTGAGCGTGTGTGATAACGGCACCCCCCAACTTTGTGATCAAGAATCCATCACTGTTACTGTGGAGGAAGTGAACACCATCCCAGTCGGAAACACTGACAGCTTTGTTGTAGGGATGAATGAAATCCTCACTGTTGACGTGCCAGGGGTGCTCATCAACGACACCGATTCAGATATTCCGCCCAACGTACTGTCTGCGATCTGGCATAGTGACCCGACTCACGGTGAATTGGATTTCTTCACCGACGGGCATTTTGTTTATACCCCAGAGCCTGACTGGGCTGGTGTGGACACATTCACATACCAGGTATTCGATGGCGAGTATTACAGCGATCCAGTGACAGTTCAAATCACCGTTACTGAATTGCCTCAAATTTATCTTTACCTACCCCTGATTCTAAAATAGCATCTGTTTATTATTTATCTTCCACCTTCCCAACAACAAAGCAATCCCCTTCTCCGCCCGGAAAGGGGATTGCTTTGTTCAGATTCGCAGGAATTGATCCGCGAATAGTGTTTGATTCGTCCAATCCAAGCGATCACAACAGCGAGCCTGGCGACACGTGAGCGCCTGATCTTTGATTAAACAAGAATACTTCCCCATAAATGCGGGGAAGTGTTACCATTTCGCTCCTTATCCAGCCGTAACCAGCTATTTTAGGATCATCGGTAAATAGAGCGAGAAATCGAAATGGACTACCCGGACCAGAAGCTGGCGTTCTTCAGTGACATCATGAGGGACATAGTTCCCGTGAAGGTCGTAAGCCCGGATAAAAAGTTCATTAATTCCGTCATTTTCCAGCCGAAGGTCCGTCACTTGTAAGATTGAAGTGTACGGAGCGGTATTATCCGTGCCAATCACCACCCAATCATTTAAAATAAAATCCCATCTTACGAATTCAATATAGCCAAAATCATCGAATTCGTTGATGGAAGCTTCCAGAAGGATTTCACCTGAGGAATATTCCGGGTAGGGAGGATAAAACGGTTTATATGTCGGTATGGGTTGTACCCAAACTGGTATCTCTGGCGGTTTTACTAAATCCACGGTAATCGTGACGGTTACCGGAGCCGAGGAACCGCCGCCGCCAACCTCAGTTGCGCGGTACATAAACGTATCCACCTGACCATCGAACAACTCGTCTGCAGTATAAGTAAAAGAGCCGTCAGGATTGATGACCACGTCACCATAACTGGGATCGCTTACTTTAATTGCCTGTAAATTGTTATCCGGATCGACATCATTAGCCAGCAAACCGGTCAAATTTATCTCGAGAGTCTTCTCACCTGTCATCGTCCTGGTATTCAAGGTGTAACTGTCTGCCACCGCTACAGGCAGATCGTTCACTGCAGTGACCGTGATACTCACTACAGCCTGCACACAGGTCTGCACAGGTGAAACAGCATCACATATTTGGTAAGTCAGGGAGTCAGGTCCGTTGTAATTCAAAGCCGGGCTGTAAAGAATTTTATCGTCCACCGGATTATTCGGCGTTCCGTTCTGATCCACTGTTGCGCTCCCATGATCGGGACCATCTGTAATTTCCAGCGGAATAGCGCCCGGTCCATCGCCGCCAAAGTTGTCATTTAATAACACAGTTAGATCAACATTGACGGAATCCTCAGGAACGCTGCGCGGATCGTTTAATGCAACCGGCGAATCGTCAACCGCCGTCACGTTGATTGTTACTGTCGCAAACTCTGAGGCCAAAAGGCCGTCATCTGCTTTATATTGGAATGTATCAGTGCCAAAGAAATTATCTTCAGGATCATAAGAAAACGCACCGTCACTGCCCAAGATCAATACCCCATGTTCCGGTCGGACGAGGTTGTCGTCGCCTGATTGGACAATCAATGTCGTACCCTCGATGTCAGTATCGTTGTTCAACACACCCTCGGCGCGGGTAGCCTTGCTCAATGTAGTATCTTCCGCTACTGTATATGAATCATTCAGAGCAACAGGCGGATCGTTGATAGGATTGACGGTCACGGTGACCGTCGCCTCGGACGGGTCGCCGTCAAAATCCGTAATTGTGTAGTTGAATGAGTCCGTCGAGTCATAGTTGAGGGCCGGGGTATAAGTTAAGTATGAAGTATGATTGACTACGGTGCCGTGTGTACCCTGAGTCACCGAGGTGATGGTCGTTGGCTGATCTCCTAAAACATCGTTGGACATAACGTAAATGTTGACGGCCGTATCCTCAGCCGTTGAGGAAGTATCATCCTCCGCAGTCAATGTATCGTCGACCGCTGTGACTGTAACATCTACAGATGCAGTGTCCTGGTCCCCATTTGAATCCGTAATGGTATATGTAAATGTATCTGTTCCAAAGTAATTACTTACTGGTGTGTATGTCACATCACTTCCGTTGTTTTGTACAGTTCCATGTGCTCCATTCGATGTCGCTGTAATTGTTGTAGGAAGATCCCCGGGCAAGTCATTTAGCAAAACATCAATAATAATCGGTGATTCTTCAGGCGTTACGGCTGTATCATCCACAGCATCAAGTGGTTCATCCACCGGTGTGATTGTAATATTTACAGTAGCTTCTGAGATATCTCCGTCTGAATCGGTAATCGTGTAGGTAAATGCATCCTCTCCATATAAATTTGGAGAAGGGTTATAAGTTACCGTTGAAATGTTGTTCACAACTCCGCCAAGGGTGCCTTGTGTAACTGCAGTGATTGTCGTTGGTGTATCTCCAAGCACATCATTGCCCATGACATTGATGATGATGGGAGTATCCTCGGGAGTAGTGCTCGTATCAAGTGCCGCGATCGGGAGGTCTTCCATTGGTGTAACATGGATGGTCACCGTCGCCTGGTCGCTGCCGCCGTTTCCGTCGCTGACAATATAGTTAAAAATATCATCGCCATGGAAATTCAAGTCTGGCGTATAGGTCACATAACTTGTATGATTGACCACAGTGCCGTTCGCGGGAGTGGTGACATCCAGAACATATAAATCATCGAGTGGATCTGGATCGGTATCATTTATCAGTACATCCAGGTCAGTTGGGCCGCTGTCTTCATCCACAGTGAAGACGTCATCCCCTGCAACGGGCAAGTCGTTGACTTGATTAATCGTTATTGTCACAGTTGCATTATTCGAATTTTCGGTTCCATCATTGGCAACATATGTGAAGGTGTCTTGCCCAACATAATTCGTAAGGGGTGTGTAATTGAATGATCCATTGGTATTCAGATTCAATTCACCATGGGTAACATCTGTTACCAAAATCGCGGTGAGCTTATCATTTTCAGGATCAGTATCATTGATTAGCAAACTCTGGGCTGGGTTAATCGAGAGTATGGTATCTTCGTTCACCGAATATCCATCATCAACCGCCGTCGGGGCGGCCATAATACCCGCGCCATCGATCGGCCCCTCAATCTGCTCCGCCGCCACCAGACGGATTCCACCCAAGAACAAGGCGGCCAGGACGGCTGCCAATAAAACCATCGCCAGATCGACCGCCCAGCCAGGCACAGATAATCGTTTACTATAAGTTCTCTTGATCTGCTCACTATTAATATTCTTGGGCGTTAACATAGGCTCCCTCTTACTAAGATCGTAAACCTCAAATATCCTCTTCACAAACATCTACAAATGGCAACGCTATCTGATAAGCGGTTCAATTGTCCGCGCAGCTTATCAGCCACCCAGTCTCGGCAATTCCCGTCAACAATAATACTACAACAGTTGACGATCAAAATAAAGTGATATTCTGATTGAAAAGGTTTCCAATGTCACCCTCCCTGTTACTCATTTGATATCAGCTCGAGTGGGTACAGCTTGGATATCACCCCGTGAATCCTTCATAAACCAGCCTTACGAGTTAAGATTAAGAAGGTATCGTAGGGATAATGGGCGTATCCGTCGGCGGCACCGGCGTTGGCGGCACCGAGGTTGGCGGCGGGGGTTCATCCCCCTGGGTGGCCGTTGGCGGAATGAATGGGCGGTGCGTGATTGTCACCGTCGGCGTGTAGGTTATGGAGGGAGTTGGCGTTATCGTTGCTATCGGCACGTAGATCCGGTCACCCGTGCTCAGCTGTGCCGGCGAAGACAGACAGTTCGCCTCCAGCAAAACCTGCGGTGGAATCCCGAAGTAATTACCCAACAGAGCCAGCGAATCGCCGGCTTTATAGTAATAAGACACCCAGCCCTCGGGTTTGGGACAGGCCTGGCGGGTTAAATCGGTCGTCGGCAGGAACGGACGGAATCCGCTGGGCAGCGTCGCCGTTTCCACTTTTGTGGGCGAAAGTGTTCGGGTTGGAGTGGCTGTCGCATTGACAAGCGTGGGTTCTTCCTGCAAGCCGGCAGCCTGGGTCGTCGGCGCTGCCATCAAACCCGGGTTCTGCCGCAGCAGCACCACCGCCACGGCGACGACGCTGAACACGACGGTCATCAGCACAACCGTCAGCAGGAAGCGCCGGCGCCGGGCGATGACCTGCGCATCGGCTACCCGGGTGGGAATTCGTTGTACCGCGGTGCGTTTATAGACCGGACAGTTGATATACTGTCCTGTAAGGCAGTATTTCTCCTGGTGTTTTGCATTCACCGGAGCCACAGGCGAGGCTTTATGGCAGTGATTTCCGATGGATGGAAATTCCAGAACGGTCTTTGGATCGGTCTTTAAGCCTAGGTAAGGACAAATGTTTTGGCGCAAAGGATGTGTACCCGGAACCCTAACGGTGTTTCTTACTGAAAGCAGTCTGGAATCGATTGGATTTGACTTGCCAATCGGCACGAATGGCAGAAACGGCTTGACCGCCGCTGAATAATCTGCCGCAATTCAGCTGCGCTGCCGTTCCTCTTCATCTGATAATGATTATATCCCAAATCGGTTACGATATGAATTACACCCGCGAAACAGTTCATTTCTTCCCGTCGATCCAGTTTAACCACGGCGTTAACTCATAAACTTCCACGATCCAGGCGGAATGCCCTGGTCGAATCTACTCCCAGACCGTTTGCTTCGACTGGGGTCTCAATGGACTTTTCGCGTTGGATGATGATCTGTGCCTCCTCAATAAGGGTTTCCGCGCTGGCGCCGCTGGCTGGCAGGCTGACCACTGCGCTGAACAGGCTGATATTCAGCGGTCCCCGATCGGTCCAGATTGGCGCGTTGACCAGCTGTTTCTGCAACCGCTCAGCCAGCCGGCTGGCAGTCAGGCTGTCGGTCTGGGGCAGCAGCAGCGCGAACTCACTTTCGCCGCAGCGGCCGAAGATATCCAGGTTGCGCACGCTCTTCAAAGTGCGTTCTGCCACCACCTGCAGTACCTGTCCGGTCAAAGCCCTCGATCTGACTGCCCCATCCGGCCACTGGTAATTGACCTCGAACACCAGCAGCGAACACGGCTGACCGTTGACCTGGCAGCGTATCGATTCCCGCTCCAGGTGGCGGATGAAGGATTGCCGGTTATAGGCGCCCGTCAGGCGATCGTGGGTGGAATCCTGCAGCACCGCGCCGATCAATTCGACCTGCCCGCCCTCATCCTTTGGAAAATAGTTGCGCAGCTGGCTCATCATATCCGGCACTGCAATCATTCGGACGCCGCAATTGCGGCACAATCCGGCGATCCGCCTGGATTCGCCTGGGTCGATCTCGCTGATCGCGAAAAACACCATACCGATATCGGCCGACCTCGAAAGCGCGGGAAGGTCGCGGGTGGCGCCGATCACCTCGACGCCCTCGATGACACTCCCCTGCTTGCCTGGGTCGTCGTCGATGATGCCAACTACATTGAATGCCTGCGCCAGAGGACCGTCGCGCAACAGGCCAATGCAATAACGCCCCGTGTCTCCCCCGCCGACGATCAACACCGGCTCGCCGTACCTCGCCAGGCCGTGACCGCGAAGGCGCATCCAGCCAGCAGCCAGCGCGGCGATCAACCGCTCGCGGTAGCGCAGGCAAATGAAACCGACGAAGGCCAACAGCCCGGATAACATCAGGAAAGCCGGCGCGACCAGCGTATCCCCGGGAACCAGCAAATTGGCGATGGAGATCAATAAAGTGGCGATACTGGTAGAGATCGCCAGGTCGAGAGAGTCCCCGGCGGAGGCCTGATCCCAGCGGACGCGGTGGCTGCCGTTTAGCAGATTGGCCAGGCTGAAGATCAATGCGATGATCAGATACATCCCGAGCAGGCCTGGCACATCGCTGTATCGGACCAGGTCGGTCGGGATCAGGCGGCCGGCGATCGCCACCACGATGAAAGAAACCAGCAAATCGGTGATGAAGCCAAAGACGTGGCCAGAAAAAAAGTGACGCAGCATCCCGGACGGGGTCAGATTTTCTGGAAATGTTATGCTGCGTAAACGCGGCAACAGCGCCAGCACGGTCCAGGATAATACATCCAGGTCAGTCATGATATTTCGCCAACGCAAATACAGTTGATCCAGGCGTTGCTTGGTCGGAAGAATATCAAACAGGGAGCGCTCGAACACATTCTGCGATTGCAGCAGATTGTCGAAGTAGGTGTACATCACTGAGGCCGGGCTGGTCAGCCCCGGGCGCACCGATAGGATCTCCTCACGGACGTTCACCGGCCACTCATTGACCGCTTTGACGTTATCGGCTCGCGGGCCTACCAGACTCATATCCCCAATAAACACATTCCACAACTGCGGGATTTCCTCGAGTTTGGTTTCATTCAGAAAGCGTCCAAAGGAAGTGACCGGTTGCTTGCTCCGTTGAACCTTGCCCTTCGCCTCGCCTTCTGGAGCAGTGTCAACCCTGGCGATGCGGAACTTGTGGATCAGAAATACCCGACCGCCCTTGCCGATCCGCCTTTCTTTATGGATAACCGGCCCCGGTGAGTCCCGTCTGATCAGCAGCGCAATCGACAGGTAAAGCGGAAAGAGAAGCAAAATCAAAAATCCTGAGATGAACAGGTCGTTCAACCTGCGCAGGATACCGTCGATCAGCGATGATATCTTCCTTTTTTTCCTTGCTGGCTGGCGGTTGACCATCAAAATCTCCGGGGGGCTTTGCTTCTTGACTGCTCGACGCTGCCGGGAGCGCCTGGCCGTTCCATACTGCAGCCTCGCTGCAGGGACGCGCCGGCGGGTATCAGATAATTAATACTTCCGGATTGAGCTCGCCGGCTGCGGTGAACGGGTACACTTCGCTCTCCGAAGACGGATCCATCAGCACCAGCACATCCGGGTGAAGGCTGCGCAAAGCCGCCGGTGATACTACCCGATGCCCGCTGCCGGCGATGTGCAGTCCGCGATTTTGTAGATTGAAATCGACCACATGCATGATGCTTTCATCTACTTTCAGCGCGTTGAGGAAATAATTTTCCTTCAGCCCGCTGCCCCACAGCACAACTTTTTTCTCAGCCGCTTTCCATTCGGCGAGCTTCATATTCCAATATTCCACTTTTTCCTGGAAGAATGATTTAAACGCCTGCGCTTCCTGACGGATCGCTTCCAGGCTGTTGGCATCGACTTTCTTCACGCTGGTCAGGTCATCGATCCGCGGGCGGATGTCGACAGTTATCACCTGCCCGTCAAGCGCGGTGCCCTGCTCGATAACTTCGAAGCCGTAATTCACAAAAAGGGTGGTCAGCGAACTGGGAGTGAAGCTGGAAAAGTCCTCGTAGGCAATATTCCAGACCTCGCGGCTGCGCAGCTTGCCCAATCCGTTGGGCGCCTCGACGAAACCAATCGTCTCGAGCTTATCGCCAATATCGCGGCGCAGGGTGCTGACAAACTCGCGCGGCTTGTAGATGTGCTCGAGGAAACCGCTGCAGCAAATCAGATCAGCCTGAACTCGCGCGTATTGATCGCCGGTGACGTTATGGAGGAATGTCACCATCTGGCGGGTGGTTGTAAGTGCAGGGTCGTCCGGGGAACCGGGATAAAAGCCAATCCCGCGGTTCTCGCCCAACTCGCAGATCAACTCGAGAAAATCCGCCTGCCGGCTGCCAATCTCGATCACATCCTTCTTCTTCAAATCGTAGCGGTCGATCAGACGGTCAGCGACCTGGCGAGAATAAGATTGAAAGCGTGAAGAGCGGTGTAATGAGTTTTCGTACCATTCGTTGTACTTAACCAGATCGGGATTGAAATCCGTATTGAAAATGTGCCCGCACTCTGAGCACAATGCCAGGCGGATGTCCCCTTTCGGCACGCTCAACGCGTCTTCTCTCTCCGGCCAAAGCAACTGGACATGCACCGGCATTTGCAGCGCTTCGTAGAAAACCTCGATGCGGCTGGATTCGCACACCGGGCACTGCTTTTCGCTTTGCGTTCGGATTTTGACTTTATGAACCATCGAGCGTACCTTCTGGGATGATCTCAGCAGCTTGCCGTGACACCCACCCCGCCTGTGAATGCAGCCCTATTGGTCAGACATTCACCGAGAGAAGATCTGGAGAGAGATTCATCTCGCCTAAAGTATTCCGAATTTCCTCGGCGTGGGCAGGATTCAACATAATCACAACGTCAGGGCAATATTCCTTCAGGAAAGCCGGCGCCACGATCTGCTGGCCGGTGCCGGCGATGAATGCGTTCTGTCTATACGGATTTTCGTCAACCGCATAATGGATCTCATGAACGATTCCCAGTGTCGTAAGGAAAGCGACCGCCTTAGAGTCGCCGCCCCAAAGAACCACCCTCAGTCCGTCGTGCTCGTAATCCCGTAAGCGCGCCTGCCAGATGTTAACCTTCTGCTTGATGGCCTGAGAAAAGTAACCTGCCAGCGGCGGCACATCCTGCATGTCGTTTTCCTGCGGCAGAGGAGGCACAAGCGGGCCGCTCACCCCCGGGCGCGCCTCGATCATCAAATACTGGCCATCGAAATCTGTCCAGAGATCCAGCACGTCGAAGCCGCAGGCGCGAAACAGCCGGCCCAGCGAGCCCGCGCTGAAATAGGAACAGTGCGGGTAATAAATATCCCAGAAAGCCAGCTCGCGCAAAATGCGGAATAGTTCCGGCACCTGAAAGAACACAATTGCATCCGGCCGGTCGCCGATTGCCTGGCGGACCAGACTGACGTATTCCTTGACGTTTTGAATGTGTTCGAGAGCCATTTTGCAAACGTAGAGGTCAGCCTTGTACTTGGCATGCTTGGCTGAAAAATTATCCTGAAAAAACTTGACCCTGCCGCGTTCGATAACCGGCGTACGCTCGGCAACAAATGCAGGATCGAAGCCAATACCATCGTTGCCGCCCATCTCGCACAGCATCGCCAGGAAATCCCCCTGCCCGCAGGCGATCTCCAGGATCTTTTTCCCGTGCAGATCATAATTGTCGATCAAATAGGATGCCAGTTTGCGTTGAAAGGCGTTGTATGTCTCAGAAAAGCGCTGGATTTCAGTGTAACGGCCGAAATCCTGATTGGATGTCGGGTCGAAGGAGACGTTGGTTACAAAGCCGCATTTCCAGCAATATGCCAGGTGTATGTCGCCGCGCGGGAATCTGAGCGCTTCCTCGCGGGTGGTGATGATCCTGGTGCTTTGAACCGGCACACCGCGGACGGCATAAAATCCGCGCAGCGGAAAGGTGCCGCAACTCGGGCATTTCTGCTCAATCAGGCTGTGCGTTCCAAAGCGGGTCACCGCTGCTGCGATTGTCGATAGATCCTTCATTCTGGCACCAAAGCGATATAGGCGGTCTTCCTCTGAAGAGATTCTGGAATACTATTCCTTATGATACCTGTAATCAAATGGTCGTGTTCGAATTCCCAGGGATTGAGTTCATCTGCGCAAGGTATCAACCGGAGCGAGTCAACCGTTTGGGAGCTGACCATTCTACGGCAGGGACTATTACAAGAGGGTTTCGAATCGCGGCTGAGGTCCGACCGGGCAAGAGATGGCGCATAATCGGGTCGATATTTCTACTGCCCGTCCTCTTGATTGACCTGTGTGATTTTACTATATCAAAAATGGCGAGGGTGTGTTTAAGAATCCCGCAATAAATGTCTTATAAAATTATTAGAACAAAACGGTTTACCGCAGTTCATCCAAAGCCCGCGTCAAAGCCGCCCAGGAGTGGAATCTGTAAGGTAATTGTCGGAGAAGTATCAGCAAGAGTTCGCCGCATCTGTCAGCGGTTGGCTGCAGGAGTTCCTGACACGCTTCGAACAGCGGGGGTGAGAAAGACGGTACGCAGTTTGGTTGGGGTAATTTCAGAGCAAAGGAAGCTCATCCAGGAGGTTGATTCGGAAGTTAAGGGGCGGAACATCTGAGGTCCTGCTCCGAATCGGGTGAGTAAGTTTCAGATCAACCTGCCGCGCCCATCACTCTGACAGGCTGCTGAGGAACGCCAGGTCGCTTTTACTTCCCCACCATCTCCGCCGGGCGAAAGCGCAGCGCCGACCAGACCGCGTCAACCGCCACATTGCGCACCGGACGCCAGCCGCTGTTTGCGAGCTCTGGCCCAGAGCTTATCGCGGTTCAGATCGGTAGGGATGCCCGAGCCGCCCTTTGGGAAGGCGATCCAGACCAGTCCGCCCGGAGCGACGGATCGGAAGGCGATAGGCGCCAGCGCAGCCAGCTCTTCTTTGCTGCGCACGAAAGCCACGACGCCATCCGGCGTGCCTGTCAGATTTGCAGATGAATCGACCTCCGCCATCTGCTCTGCCAGGAAAGTCTGCATCCCCGGTGGTGGGTTGATCAACGCCAGGCGCTGACCCGGTTTCACCTGCAGTTTTGCCATCATGTCACCAGCCATAGCCTTCCTCCATTAGCAAACCTCATCATCTTTAACTGCTCAGTAAAGTTAGCCAGTGTGGATCGAAGTCTGTGAGCGAATCAATAACCCGATCAGCCTGAGCCAGCCGCTCTCGCGGGCTGGTATTGGTCACAGCGATACAGAACATGCCAGCCTTTTTCGCCGCTTCGATCCCTGCGGGCGCATCTTCGATCACGATGCAAGCCGACGGCGCGACCTTCAACAATCGGGCGGCCTCGAGGAATACATCCGGCTCGGGTTTACCCGGCAGTCCGTTTGAGGGTGCAGAGAGGATTACATCGAAGAAATCGCTGATGCCCAATCCCTCCATGGCAACATCGATGTTGGCCTGCGGCGCGGAGGTGGCGACTGCCTGGCGGATATCGTTCTTTTTGAAGATACTCAGCCATCGCAGCACGCCCGGCAGCAGCTGCACCCGCCCGCGGACCAGGCTGCGGTAGCGCGTTTCCTTGGCTTCGACGATCTGGGTCAACAGATCCTCGTCCAGCTCACCGCCGGTCAGGTAGGCCAGGGTCTCCCGGTTGCCCATGCCAAATATTTCTTTGAAGAGCTCCGGCGTGAAGGCTATACCGTAGGCAGGTAATACCTCCTGGAAAGCTAATAGGTGCTCCGCGCCGGTATCGACGATTACCCCATCCAAATCCCAAAGGACTGCACGTATGGACAAACTCAACGAAGCCTCCATGTGATAACAAGGTACAGGCATTGATTATACCCGCTAAAATGGCACGATTGGAATTATGGCTACGCGCAACATACTCCGCTGCGGAGTCTTGCCCCTCCATTCAGCATCTTTGATAAAATGTGACCTGAGGGGTATCCTATATGTCTGATCCTGCTGATCCTGAACCGCGACTGCGCCTGTATCAACCTGCCGACCGCGCCGGATTGTTCAAAATCGCCGCTGACACGGCCTACTTTGGCGAGCCAATCGAGGTTTATCTGGAAGACCGGCGGATCTTCCTCGATTCCTTCTACGCCTATTACACCGACCTCGAGCCGGAGCACATCTGGGTCGCGGAGGCGGGTGGAGAGCTGGCCGGCTTCCTCACCGGCTGTGTGGATACCACCCGCCAGCAGGAGCTTACCCGCAAAGTGATCCTGCCGCGGGTGCGGCGGAGGTTTTTCCGCGGCGGCTACCGCATCGGGCCTCGAGCTCTGCGTTACCAGCTGGAGCTGATCCTGGCGGGGCTGCGCCATGAGGGCACGCATGTGGACCTGCAGCGCTATCCAGCTCACCTGCACATCAACGTGGCGGCGAACTGGCGCGGTCACGGTCTGGGCCGCCAGCTGATGCTGGCTTACCTCGACCAGCTGCGCGGGCTCGGCGTCCCTGGCGTTCATCTGCAGACCACCAGCCGCAACGAGGCTGCCTGCCGCCTGTACGAAAGCCTGGGATTTCGCCTGGTCGACACCTGCCCGAGCCGCATGTGGCGCTGGAAATTCTCCGACCCGCTCGAAGGACGGGCATACGCCAGGGAAGTCTGAGATCCGCGCGTCAGCCTGCCGCATGCAGGCTGCAGGGGGTCAGCCCACCTTTGCGATCGCTGCCCTCAGTTCCTCCTTCAGTTGATTGGCGATCAATTGGTTTTCCAAACCTACGAAAAACATGCCACGTTGAAGAACGCCGTGACCTTGAGCTATAATTTCCAGACCGCAGTCATCGATCATCCCCGGCCGCAGACTGTTGACCTCCATTTTTTCGTAATAATAAAATGTGGCGAATCCGCCGGTCTTTTCACCGTAGTATGCCATGATGAACCAGTCTGGGGTCACCAGCGCCGCGTTGTAGATAACTTTATCTTTGAACCCCGCCAGCGATGAAAAAATATTTTTCTTGATCTTTTCGGATTCGGTTTCGACGCAGAACAACACATCCGCCTCCACCCGGCCCAGCTCGGCATCATCCGCCTTGCGCCTGACCGCCTGGATCAGTTCCGGCTGAAGCTGCGAGACGCTGCAAATTCTGCTCTTGCGGCTCCATTCTTTCGCCAGCATTTTTGCCTCCTTTTCATCATATCCGATAAACGCTTACATCCTGATTACCAACACAGATGAGGAGTTGATTAGAATCCTCGCGCGGCCAGGGTTGCCATAGCGGAAAAAGCAAACACCGGCACATCCGTGATCAAATGGATGAGCCACGCCCAGAACATGCCGCGGCTTTCCTGCATCGACTTGCCCAGCATGTAGCCGATGAACCCGGTCAGCAGGAACCAGGGTAACCCGCCCGGAAAACCGCCAGAGTAGTGTGCCATGCCGAAGAAAACCGCGCTGGCCCATAGCGCCCCGCTCTTTCCGGCCGGCTCTTCGATGCTTCTCATCAAGCCAACCCGGTAGATCAATTCTTCATCCAGCGCGTTGACCGCCGAAAGCAGCACCACGCCGGGCAGCAGCGGCAGCACTTGACCCAGCACTCTCCCCGTTGGCGGATTCAGCAGCCAGAGGAAGAGCAATCCGCCAAAGAACAACGCCCCTGCCAGGATGCCGCCGAACTCAGGCCAGGTGGACGGCTTGCGCTGCCCCAGCCAGCGCACCGGCGCCGCCTCCGCGCGCAGATTCCCTGCGGCGAGGTATACTTCTCGGCGAGATTTTCGAAAGATTAGCAGGGTGATCAGGATGATTACCAGAGAGATGCTGACTTCGATAAGCTGAATCACCAGCATGCCCGGCACCCAGGCGACCTGCGCTTCCCAGGCTTCCCAGCCCCCCGTCCTCATCAGCCAGACCTGAAATCCCCAGCCGATTTCGAGGACAAATAGCAGCACAATATACCAGCGCAGCGGGCGCAGAAAACCAGTGAGCCAGGTGAACGCGAATAAAACCAGCAGGAGCCCTGCCTTTATCCAGTACAGCTGCAACGGCGGCGCTCCTGCGATCTCTTGCCAGATCACCTCTGGCAGCGCGGACGCCAGCAGGGTCACTACCCAGACAGCGGCAACCGTTTTTTTTCTCACCTACTTGACTTGCGCCTCCACCTCGATCCTCCCTGCCTGCTCAAAAACCAGTGTGAGCGGCAATTTCTCGCCGGGTTGCAGATCGCGCTGCAGGTCGATCAGCATGATGTGATAGCCGCCCGGCTTGAGCTCCACCTGCCCATCTGCAGGGATCTCGACAGCCTCGACCGGACGCATGCGCATGATATCCCCCTCCATGCTCGATTCATGGATTTCCACCGCTCGCGCGGCGCTGCACTCCGCACCGGTCAAGCGGTCAGCCTGGCTGCCGCCATTGACAATCAGCGCGAACGCGCCGGTCGTCCCTCCGCTCGCCGCGACCCGCGCCCAGGCATCCTGAACCTGCACGACGCCCGCCTGACCAGCGCAGCCGCTCATCAGGAGCATCACAATCAACGCTCTGACCACGCAAATGACACGACCTCTCATGCTCACCTCCCGGCAATTGGCTGCACATACGCGCGGTAATACGATAATATTAACACATAAAAACAACTATCCGGCAGGTTCAGACGCGGAAAGGTGCTCGAAATGAGCGAGGCGCTCCACGAGCTCCGCCGGGAAATGCATTTACCCCCGCACCACGGCGGGCAGCACTGATCAACCGAGGACAGGCTTCACAAAAAAGGCTTGGCCGTTAAGCGATCCTCAGGCCAGTTGCGAGGTGCAGTTCGGGCAGCGGGTCGCCTTGATCGGGATGGCGGTGGCGCAATAAGGGCAGTCCTTGGTCGTCGGCTCGGCCGGCGCTTCATCTTTTTTCACCGCCAGCCGGTTGATCGCGCGAATGACCAGGAAAATCGCCAGGGCAATGATGATGAAATTGATCAATGTATTAATGAAGAGCCCGTAATTCAGCGTGGCAGCGCCCGCTTCTTTTGCGGCAGCCAGCGAGGCGTACTTCCCCCCGTCCAGTGAAACGAACAGGTTGCTGAAATCGACCTTGCCGAGCAGCAGCCCGATGGGCGGCATGATGATGTCCTGGACAAAGGAAGTGACAATCGCCCCGAAAGCGCCGCCGATGACCACCGCGACGGCCAGGTCGATCACATTGCCCCTCATGATGAATGCCTTAAAATCTTTCCACATGGTTTCCCTCCATAACAATATTTTCTACATCAGTCTCTGGATATTTACCGTCAATATTTGAATTATAATGCGGTTCAAAGTTTTGATCCCTATGGGATCGACATGATCTTTACAATATTTAACTGAAATATCACTGCGTATTGCCTTTTTTGGGGGAGGTGCTATTATTAATGATGACAGACCTGGCTGTCAAAGAACAAGCTTGGTCAGTCCTCACTTACCGGAATAGCACGGGGAATTTATCCGTAACATCCCTCTCGATAACTATTTGAATACTTACACAGGTTCGGAGAACCGTGGTGCGCGATAACTTCCCGCTGCGTTTTTCCCATTCTTCATTGGCTTGCCCGCGTCGTGCCATCCCAAGGAGGTAATCATGGCTCATTCCCAGACCCACAGGTCGCTGACCTCGCCATTCATTCATTCTCTGCTTGTATCCCTGCTGCTCCTGTCCGTAACCAGTTGCGTCCCGGCGCTATCTCAGCCAACCATGACCCTCCCGCCGCCTACCGCCACAATCACCCAAACGCCTGAACCAACGGCCACAAGCACTATAACTCCAACCGAAACACCCACCCCCACTGCCACCCCGGATTGGACGGCGACCGCCGCCTTCCGCGCCACTGAATCCATGGAAACCCGCCTGAAGTTAATCGCCCCATCGCTTGAACTGGCTGGCTTTACCACCGACAGCGGCAGCCTGGTTTACGACAACAAGAAGCCAATATCCCTGGCGGTCGAATCTTATAACAGCTACTCGCCCCACTGGGTGACCCAACAGCCGTTGAAAGATTTTATCCTTCACGTCAACATCACCTGGGATTCCACCAGCGGCCTGGCCGGCTGTGGGATTTTATTTCGCGCGGAGGATGACATCGAACGAGGCGCTCGCTATAGATACGACATGCTTCGCCTCTCCGGAGCGCCCGGGTACTGGATGATTTATGAAAAATATAACCAGATTCAAAACGAGCTCATTGGCTACACTCCCAACCAGGCAATCAACGCCAAACCAGAATCAATCAATACGATCATCCTGGTCGCACAGGGCGACCTGTTTCAGGTGTACATCAACGGCGCCAAGATGCGCGAAGCCCGATCGTCCAAGCTGAGTGAAGGGGGCATCGCCCTGCTTGCCACACAGGAATCAGGCAAGACCGTCTGCCAGTTCGAAAATATCTGGATCTGGGAATTGAATCCGCCCGCGCCCCCCACCTAAAGCGTCCCGCCTGCGTTTTCCTGTTTTTCGATCCACTGCTTTCCTGTCCAGCCATTAATCATTCATCCTGACCAAAAGGAATACACCATGAGAGGGAACCAAACCCGCCCGATCTACTTCAATCCAGCGGCGAGCCCGCTGATCTGCCTGGTTTTCGTCCTGTTACTGGCCGCCTGCACAGCCGCCCCATCCCCACCGCCAACGGAAGAAGTCGTGCCGACTTTGGCGCCGCCGACCGATACGCCGCTGCCGACCAATACCCCTGCTCCCACCCCGACTGATACGCCCGTGCCAACCGAGACCCCGGACCGCACAGCCACCATCTCAGCTCGCGAGACGGGCACGTTGGAGGCCGAGTTAAACCAGTATCTCACCAGGCTGGAAAAATTCGGCTTTGATCGCGAAAGCGGCCGCATGATCTATCAGGGTGAACCGACAATCTACCTCACCGTCGACAGTTACCAGGAGGATAAGCTGGAGACAATCATCGCGGACCCGATCAAGGATTTCGTACTCCAGGCGGAGATCGAGTGGAACTCGACCAGCGGGCTGGCCGGCTGCGGGATCATCTTCCGCGCCGAGGAAGACCTGGAACGCGGGGCGAATTATCAGTGGGTGATGATGCGGCTCTCGGGCGCGCCGGCCTGGGATATCGAATACTTCCGCTACGGTGAGTTCCAGTATGGGTTGATGCCCGCCCAATTCACTGCGGCGCTGGACGAACGCCAGGGCGCAGTCAACCGGATCACCCTCATTGCCCAGGGAGACACATTCAAGACCTACATAAACACCACCCCTGGCATGGACGCGAGCGATAAAAAACTCAGTGAAGGTCAGATTGCCCTGCTTGCCTGGCAGGAATCCGGCAAGACCACCTGCACTTTCAGAAATGTTTGGGTCTGGGAGCTGATCGGGGATTAATCTTGCTTTCGACCGATAAAAAAATGTTCATATTCCAACCTGGGTTGATCCGTGCTCACCCTGGCTGACAATTGCTGATCGACGCACCAGCTCCATCGTGGATTATAATTCGACAATCCTGTCAACTAGGAACCCCGTCTTTGGCTCTGCTCAGATCCTTTGCCCACCGCCCCTTCACGTTGATCTGGAGCGGGCAGACCATTTCCCGCCTGGGCGATTCGCTCTACCGCATCGCTCTATCCTGGTGGGTGCTCGAAAAGACCGGCTCGGCGGCCATCATGGGCACCGTGCTGATCTTTTCATTTACACCCATGCTGATCTTCTCGCTGATCGGCGGCATCGCCGTCGACCGCTTCCCACGCATCCGCGTGATGATCCTCTCGGACGTGCTGCGCGGGGTTACCGTGCTGGTGGTTTCACTGCTGGCCTTCGCCCGGCTGCTCGAAGTCTGGCACATCTTCACCGCCAGCGTTGTCTTCGGGCTGGTGGACGCTTTCTTTCAGCCGGCGTATACCGCTGTCGTGCCCGAGATCACCCCGCGCGAACTGCTGCCCTCGGCAAATTCGCTCACCTCGCTCAGCATGCAGCTGGCGAACGTTGCTGGTCCGGCGGTGGGCGCCGCGCTGGTCAGCCTTGGCGGCACCCCGCTGGGCTTTGCCATCGACAGCGTATCATTTTTTATCTCAGCGGCCTGTCTGCTGCCCCTGCTTAAACTCCCCCTGCCGCCGCGCGGCGGGATGGCAAACCTACGCTTGCTGAGCGACTTGAAGGTTGGTGTTAAAGTTGTTTTTGGCTCGCCCTGGCTGTGGATTACCATCGCCTTGGCCGCGCTGAGCAACGTCACCCTCAGCGGCCCGATGTCCGTCTCTGCCCCGTTTTTGATCAACGATAACCTCGGCCGAGACGTGAAAGCGCTCGGCATGGTTTACTCGTTCAGCTCGGCCGGCTCGGTGCTGGCCGCTCTGTGGCTCGGGCGGTATGACCGCCTGCGTCGGCGCGGCGTGTTTCTCTACCTGGCATGGATCGCCGCCAGCCTGGCGGTTGCAGCCTTCGGCCTGAGCATCCCCTTCGAGGCGATCCTGGCTGCAGCGGTCGTTCAGGGCGCCTGCATTTCTGCCGTCGGGCTGATCTGGATCAATACCCTCCAGGAAATGGTGCCCGGCGACCTGCTCGGGCGTGTCTCGAGCATCGACAACCTGGGCTCGTTCGCCCTGCTGCCGGTCGGCTACGCCGTGGCCGGCCTGCTCACCGACCAAGCCGGCGCGCCGCTGGTCTTTCTCGTCGGCGGGCTGATCAGCGCCGGGCTTACCGCGATCGGCCTGCTCCACCCGGCGATCAGGAAGGTGGATTAGGGCTCAGCCGCAGGAAAAAATACTCGAATTTCCCCGATTCTCCGGGCATTGAGGGAGGAGGGCTCAGGAGTTGTGATAGCCGGTCACCCGGGGAATCTCCAGATCTCTGCTGACTGACACCGGCCGCCCTCAGGCCCCGGCCCCCAGGGTTTGCAGGGGTCTTTTTTATATGTGTAATCCCTTATCGAGATCCCGCCAACCCGTATACGTCCGCCACATTACAGTTGCATAGCAATAAAAGGTCGGGGCTTTTATTCGCGGGTGATATTTTGTACAATTTTATTGCGCTGCCCCGTATCGAGACAGCCAGGGGTGTCGTATCGGATTAACCCCGGATTGGTATCATCGGGAGGGATTTACCATGAGAAAACGATTTGTCAAAACCGCGTTGATTCTGCTCGTCGTGGGATTGATCGCGGCGAGCTGCCGCCCGGCCGATAAGGCGGGCGAAGCGTCAGAGGCGCCGGCTGTTGAGACCGCGTTGCCCACCCTGCCGCCGACCGAAGCTGCCCCGCCGGCGCCGGCAACGCTCGAGGCGACCCTGCCAGTCATGCTCAGCAGCCCGACAGCCGCCCTGAAAGACTCAGGCGCCGATTTTGAGGGGCTGCTGGCGAGCGGCCGCATCAGTGATGTGACCGTCTCCGCGACCACCCAGGACAAGGACACGTTTGGTTCGATCCTGTCGATGGAGTTGAACAATCCCGGCGACGAACCCATTGAGGTGCTCGTGCCCTGCGGCTTCGTCTTCAACGCCCAGCACCCCGACGAGCAGCACATGATGGTCGTCCAGCCGCTGCAGGTCAGCCTGCCGGCCGGGGGCAGCCAGACTGTGGAGCCGTATGTCGCCTGCATCGACGGCACCAAAGCCGCGCCGGACTACCAATCGGTCTACATCCCGGGCGGCATGGCCAGCGGCGACCTTATGACGCTTGCCGAGTGCCTTTGCGAGGAAGAGATCGACGAACTCAGGATGATCACCGCTCAGTTCGCCATCTGGCTGATTTCTGAGGACGAAGACGGCGAGGAGTATAACGCCGACGAAAGTGCCTCTGCCATGCTCGAGGATTTCTTCAGCGTCGAGCTGTTCGGCGATCCCAACGAGGTGCTGCGCAGCTGCGGATTGGAACCGCCCGGGGAGTGACGCCCCGGACGGCGGCGACCGCCCTTTCCACCCTCCAGCGGAGCGGTTTGCATGCGATGGTTGGGTTGAGGATGGGGCGGGAGAGCGAACAGGAGAATAACGTTGGATTTCGGGCGGGCAAATGTCGCATCCGAGCACCGTTCTTGCTGCCCTCAATCCAACCTACAATCTGACAAAAGGGTCTTGCAAGAAGTTGTCATTTCGACGAGCGCAGCGAGGAGAAATCTGAATGCAACCACAAGATTTCTCGCTTCGCTCGAAATGACATAAAGATCTTGCAGATTGTTGTCATTCCAACCGGCGCAGTGTGCAGGTATGCATATTGCAACTTTCCCTTTCAAGAGAATGTCATGCTCAGAACCGCCCCTGCCACCCGTTCCGATTCGCCGCCCGCGCCGGACATCAACAGCAAGATCGACGCGCTGCTGGACGAAGCCGCCGCACTGACTGCCCGCGATCCGCGCCGGGCTGTCGACCTTTCGCGTCAGGCCAGCAGCCTGGCCGCCGACCAGCTCCCGGCAGGCGCCGGCACCGACCGGCTGCGCGCGCGCGCCCTGAAGCTGCATGCCCGCGCCTGCGCCGAGCTGGAAGATTATCACCAGGCCGTCCCGCTCTACCTCGAGGCCATGCAGCTGTATCAATCCGGCGGGGAGGAGGCCAACAAGGCCGAGGTGCTCAACGGGCTGGGCGCCGCCTACATGCTTCTGGGAGCCTACCCCGAGGCGCTCCAGCACCTGCTGCGCGCCCTGATCATCTACCGTGAACAGGAAAACACATCCGGCGAGGCAACCGCCCTGAAGGACATCGGCCACCTGTACCTGCTGCTCGGCGACTTGCCGCGCGCCCTTCCGCACCTGGAGCAGTGCCTCGACCTGGCCAGTATCCTCAAGGACCGCCGCCTGGAGGCGGATGCGCTGGCGAAACTGTGTGACGCCTGCCGCGTGGCCGGTCAGAATCAGCGCGCGGTACAGTACGGGCTGCGCAGCGTCGAGCTCTATCAGGAAATTGGTTACCACGGCGGGGAGGCCGAGGCCTTCAACTCGCTCGGCGAAGTCTACCTGGCACTGGAGGACTTCCACCAGGCGCACAACTTCCTGCAGCTCACCGCCGAGGTATCCGAACGCATCGGGCGCCCGCTGGAGGTCGCCCGCGCCCAGCGCAAGATCGGCGCGCTGTATCTGCGCCAGGGACAGCTTGACCTGACCTTCAGCCACCTTTTCCGCGCGCTGGAAATTGCCACAGAGGCCGGCTCTCAGCGGGTAATCTCGGAATGCCACCGCGAGCTGGCCGAGGCATTCAAGAAAAGCGGCGACCCGGCCAGGGCGCTGATGCATTTCGAACACTACTTCGAGCTGCACCAGGCCGTCTTCGACGCCGAATCCGACCGCCGGCTGAAGACGATCGAGATCGCCCACCAGGTCGAATCCGCCCGGAAAGACCGTGAAATCTACCAGCTGCGCAGCGTCCAGCTGCAGCAGGAAATTGAGGAGCGCAAGAAAGCCCAGGCGGCGCTCGAGCAGTTGGCCACCCAGGACGGGCTGACCGGCCTGTTCAACCGCCGTCACATCCTCGAGCTGGCTGCGCGCGCCTTCGACCAGGCGCAGCGTTACCGCCGCCCTCTCTCGACCATCATGCTCGATATCGACCATTTCAAAGAAATCAACGACACCTTCGGTCACGCCGCCGGCGATAAAATCCTCAGCGAGGTCGGCGGGCGCATGCAGGCGTTAATGCGCAAGGTGGACATGCTCGGGCGCTACGGCGGCGACGAGTTCATCATCTTCCTGCCCGAAACCGGACAGGAAGGCGCCCGCCGCCTGGCTGAGCGTCTGCGGGCAGCCTTATGCGAACAGCCGCAATCCTTCGGCGTCGAGATCGATGTGACCATCAGCATGGGCATATCCAGCACCTACGGCAGCGCGCCCGGCCTGACCCTGGACGAGCTGATCCGGCAGGCCGACCAGGCTCTCTACCTCGCCAAACAGTCCGGCCGCAATCGGGTTAGCATCTACGAGGGTTGAGCTGGCACGAAGGCTGCAATTATCAATGAGAACAACCACCAGGAGTGAACCGGATGACATTGCCGCCCCAGGCCAACGTTTCAACTACCGAGACGCAAATCATACACTCGTTTCTCACCGGCCGGGATTACCAGATTTCCGTCGGCTTACCGCTATCTTTTCAACCGGGGGCTGAGCGAAAATACCCGCTCCTGCTGCTGCTGGACGCCAACCTGTTCTTCAATATGCTGACCGACACCGCCCGCGTCATGCATCTCTTTCAATCCGTGCCCGAAGTGATCGTGGTCGGCATCGGCTACCCGCTGAAAAGCCTGCTCGGCGAGGATTTCAAGCGCTTCGTCACCCACCGGGTCAAGGATTTCACCCCGGTTCAGTCAAAATTTCTGGAAGGGCAGCTGCACGACTGGCTGGGTGGCAGCGAGGTCAAGACCGGCGGGGCGCAGCAGTTCCTCGGCTTCATCCGCGATGAGCTGCTGCCGTGCATCGAAGCCCGCTACCCGGCCGATCCCGACGACCGCACTCTGGTCGGTCACTCGCTGGCCGGACTGTTTGCCCTGCATGCGCTCTTCCAGGAGCCGCGCATATTCCACCGCTACGTGAGCGGCAGTCCGGCGCTCGGCTACGCCGAACAGTCCGTTTTTCTCACCGAGCAGGATTACGCCCAGGCGAATGTCGACCTGCCCGCGGATGTCTACCTTGCCATCGGCAGCGACGAAGAATCGATGCTCAATCCGCTCGATTCGATGATCACCGTGCCCGATTTCTACCGTTTTACCAGCTACCTGCAGCAGCGTGACTACCCGCACCTGCGCCTCACCCGCAACCTGTTCGAGGGACACACCCAGTTCACCATCCCCGCCCAGGCCTTCCAGGCCGGTCTGCGCGCGGTGTTCTCCGCTCCAGGCACCTCAGCCGCGTCATCGAATTGAGGGCTGGAGACGAACGGCGTCATCTCGACGAGCGGCACCCGCTGCTCGGGTACAGGCGCGAGGAGAAATCGTAATGTTGGAACAAGATCTCTCGCTGCGCTCGAGATGACAGGGGGCATGAAATTTGCTGTCATTTCGACGAGCGCAGCGAGGAGAAATCTTTTGGATGCTAATGATTTCTCGCTTCGCTCGAGATGACAGGGGGTATGAAATTTGCTGTCATTTCGACGAGCGCAGCGAGGAGAAATCTTATTGGCAGGTCAAGATCTCTCGCTTCGCTCGAGATGACAGGGAGCATGATATTTGCTGTCATTTCGACGAGCGCAGCGAGGAGAAACCTTATCGGCAGGTCAAGATCTCTCGCTTCGCTCGAGATGACAGGGGGCGAGAAATTTGCTGTCATTTCGACGAGTGCAGCGAGGAGAAATCTTATTGGTATGTCAAGATCTCTCGCTTCGCTCGAGATGACAGTGAGCACGTAAATTAGTTGTCATTTCGACGAGCGCAGCGAGGAGAAATCTTATTGGTTGGTCAAGATCTCTCGCTGCGCTCGAGATGACAGTGAGCACGAAAATTAGTTGTCATTACGACGAGCGCAGCGAGGAGAAATCTTATTGGCAGGTCAAGATCTCTCGCTTCGCTCGAGATGACAGGGGGCATGATATTTGCTGTCATTTCGGCGAGCGCAGCGAGGAGAAATCTTTAGGATGCTAATGATTTCTCGCTTCGCTCGAGATGACAGGGGGGTTTGAAATTTGCTGTCATTTCGACGAGCGCAGCGAGGAGAAATCTTACAGGCGGATCATAATCTCTTGCTTCGATATGACGAATGCCCTTCGAAGCGTGAACCGAATGGTTGCGCCAATTTATCGGCGGCCCTGAACGTCCCATCCGCATCGCCGGGGTCACCGCACCCTACGGGCTGAACCGCTAGGTAGTGGTCAATTGATGCTCCTTCAAAACCCGCCCCAGCCGGGCGATGCCCTCGCGGATGGTTTCCGGTTTCGAGAAGGAGAAGTTCAGGCGCATGGTGTTCTTCCCGCCGCCGTTCGGGTGGAACGATTCGCCCGGCACAAAGGCGACCTTATGCTGCAGGGCGGTCTTCAGCACCTCGGCGGTGTCGACGTCTTCACGCAGGCGGCACCAGAGGAACATGCCGCCCTCCGGCCTGGTCCAGGCGGCATCCGGCGGGAACAGTTCCGCCATGGTTTCCAGCATCATGTCGCGACGCTCCTTGTAGCAGGCGCGGATGACCTCGATGTGCTCATCCAGGAATCCGCTGCGGCCGATCTCATTGGCGACCATCTGCACGAAGACGCTGGTGTTCAGGTCGACGCTCTGCTTGGCGATCCCCAGCTTGCGGATGACCGGCTGTGGAGCGATGACCCAGCCCAGGCGGATGCCCGGCGAGAGCAGCTTGGAGAAGGTGCTGGTGTAAATCACATTGCCGTTATATGCCAGACCTTCGCCCGGGCGGGCAGCGCTGTCTAGCGTGAGGATGCGCGGCAGCGGCTCGCCCTCGTAGCGCAGCGGGTAATACGGGTCGTCCTCGAGGATCGGGATCTGGTAATGCTGCGCCAGCTCAACGAGCCTTTGCCTGCGCTCCCGGGTCAGCGTTGTGCCAGAGGGATTCTGGAAATTTGGCAGCACATACAGGAACCGAGGGCGCTGTTTTAGAACTTCCTCGGCTTTTTCGACCACCAGCCCGTGTTCATCTGATGGGACCGAAATGAACCGCGCACCGTACACCCGCCAGGCCTGCAGTGCGGAGATGTAAGTGGGCGACTCGGTGGCGATCAGGTCGCCCGGATTGATGAACACCCGCCCGACGAGATCGAGCACCTGCTGCGAGCCGTTGGTGATGAGAATATTATCGACGCCGATCGGCACGCCGAATTGCTGCGCCTGGCTGGCGATCCACTCGCGCAGCGGGCGGTAGCCTTCAGTGGAGCCGTACTGCAGGGCAAGCTCGCCGCATTCGTCCAGCACCCGGGAACAGGCTTCCTTGAACCGCTTGATCGGAAAGACCTGCGGTCCTGGCAAACCCCCGCCAAAGGAAATCACATCCGGCTGTTCGGTCAGGGCGAGCATGTCGCGAATCACCGAACTGCGCATCTTCAGCGCCCGTTCTGAAAACTGAGTATCCCAGTCCATGCTGTTGTTCTCCTGTGGTCCTATTCGATAGGCTTGAGATTTGGAAAAACACCTTTCGGTCGTAGGCTTGCGATAGTACTATTCACGCAGGCGTTAAAATACGTGCGTCCACGGACTGATCTGAAGTACCACTCCTAATGATACTCGAATCGAAGTCACTATGGTTGACTTCGACCTATCCATTCGGTATGATCATACTAGATTGCTCTAAGACAACCAACTCACAGACAAAATCCCTTACGATCATTCCATACTTCTCTCGGAAAGGAAGAACGTGGAAGAGACTGTCATATCCGTCAAGGATTTCCGTAAAGCCTACAACAGCACCGTCGCTGTAGATGGGATTTCGTTCGAGGTGCGCCGGGGTGAAATCTTCGGACTGCTCGGCCCGAACGGCGCCGGCAAGACCACCACGCTCGAATCCCTGGAAGGGCTGCGTTCGCCGGACGCCGGCGAGCTGCGCGTCGCCGGCATCGATCCCACACGTCAGGTCAGCCAATTGCGCAGGGTGATGGGCGTCCAGCTGCAGACTTCCGGTCTGCCCGCGACGATCACCGTCGAAGAGGCCATGCGCCTGTTATGCGCGTATCACGACGTACAGCCGCGCTACGACCTGATCGAGCGGCTGGATTTGGGCGAAAAACGCCACGCCCAATACCAGCAGCTTTCCACCGGCCAGCAGCGCCGGCTGGCGCTCGCCCTGGCAATCGCACACAATCCGCAGGTGGTCTTTCTGGACGAGCCGACTGCCGGGCTGGATGTAGCCACGCGCATCTCGCTGCACGAGCTGATGCGCGAGCTGCAGGCCGACGGCGCGACGATCATCCTCGCCACCCACGATATGGCTGAGGCGGAGGAGATGTCCAGCCGGATCGCCATCCTGCTCGCTGGCAGGATCGCGGCGACCGGGACGCCGCTGCAAATTACAGCCAGCGGCGCCGGCCTGACGAAGATCACCGTTCGCACCCAGCACAACTGCCTGGAACAGCCCGATCTGACCTTCCCGGCCATCGCCCGGCAGTTAAAGAAGGAGGATTATCTGGTCTATTTCAGCACAAATATCGGCGCCAGCGTTTCAGCCATCATCGCCGCCATCGACGCCCGCCAGGATGCGCTGATCGACCTGCGCATCGAACGCCCCTCGCTCGAAGACCGCTTCCTCGAAATCACCCGCACAGGAGGCGCCCTGTGAACGCGTTCCTCAACCATTTTTCCTTCGAATTCCGCACCGGTATCCGCAACCGAACGCTGCTCTTCATGAACTATCTCTTCCCGCTCGGGGTGTACGCCATCCTGGGCGCGCTGATGACCGCGGTCAACCCCCTCTTCCGCGGGACGATGATCCCGGCGATGATCACCTTCGCGGTGCTCTCGGGCACGCTGCTGTCCATGCCGGATACGCTGGTCAGCGCTCGCAAGGCGGGCATTTTCCGCAGCTACCGCATCAACGGCATCCCGGCGATCTCGATCCTTTCCATTCCGGCGATATCGACGCTGCTGCATTTGATCGTGGTGGCGGCGATCATCACATTCACCGCGCCGCTGTTCTTCGATGGTCCTTTGCCGGTCAGTTGGCCGGGTTTTCTGCTGGCTTTCCTGCTGATCACAGTGAGCTGCGCTTCGCTCAGCCTGCTGATTGGGGTCATCTCCACCAGCACGCAGATGACCGTGCTCTGGGCGCAGCTCATCTTCCTGCCGTCGATGATCCTCGGCGGACTTATGTTTCCATCCAACATGCTTCCCGCCGGACTGGGGCGCATTGCCCGGCTGCTGCCGACCAGCTACTCGATGGAGGCCTTCGCGGGGTTGGCCTACAACCAGCCGCCCAAGGGCGGCGTGCTCCTGCCCGTTTTGATCCTGCTTTTCGGCGCCGTCATTGCTTTCGGGTTGGCAGTATACCTGTTCACCTGGGACGCGCCGGACAGCCGTCAGCGCCGGCGCATGTGGCTGGCGCTGCTGGCGCTGCTGCCGTATGCCCTGGGCATGATCCTCTCCTAGGAGAGCCAGATCAAGGCGAAATCGAATCCCAGCCGACGATCAGGTAATCATCGCCCCAGGAATCTACTTCTACCAGCCCCCTGGCAAAGTCGCCCGGATCCCCGCCTGGATAATTGACCAGGATATATTCGATCCCCATGGAGCGCAGCCATTCGACGTCCTCCAATTTTTCCACGGCGACGATGGGGATCACTTTACGATTGAATCCCTCGCCAAATAATGGATAATCCCAAATGTAGCTCGGCGAATAGTATCCGACCACCGCTTTTTCCGGCATAGTCTGGCTGATCAAATTCAGGTAGCCCCGCATCTGGCCGCCCTGCAGTAGTGTTAAATCCTGGCGGGTGCTGGCAAAGATGATTATCTTGTCCCGGTCGAACGGCTTGGCAGGATTGTAAAGCAGCACGACCACAATCGTGGTCACGGCGATGACAGCCGCCAGCCAGCGAACCACCCGCGACCACCAGCCGGGCTGCACCACCACGCCAATGAAGGGCGCCAGCGCGGCGCAGGCAGCGATGAAGTACCGCCCCTGGAATGGATCCCAGCCCGGCCGCAGCGCGGCAACCACTGGCAGGTAGATCAGCGCGAATAACACCAGCCCGACGCGGAGACTGTCCTTTTTTCGCAGACCGTGGATCAACTGCTGAACAGCCGCCGGTAACAGGAATAGAAAACCGGGCACGCCGAACCAGCTTTCATCTTCTGAGAGGTGGGTTTTGTATGCATACGCAAACTGGTGGTTCTCTGCCAGTGCGGCGGGCGTTTCGAGCGAAAAGCTGGTCAAACCGGCCAGTTCGATTCCCAGTTTGCGCCTTGCCCGGTAACCAAATTCGCTTATGGGCTCCGGCATTCCGCTGAAATCGAAAAACTGGTAAGTGAGCCGCGGGACGTTATATTTCAGGCTGGCCAGGATGTCTGTCGCCTGCATTCCACCGGTCGACGCGCTAACCACCTCCGGCGGTCCGAAAGGACTGCCGTAGTACCATGCGCTGATCACATAAATCGGCGAGCTGAGCAGGATAAAAAATCCCGCAGCCGCAGCCGCCCAGGCAGACAGATGACGCGGATTCCGCTTCCAGTGACGCGCCTGCAGCAGCAGGAACACAGCCAGCCCTGGCAGCAGAAACAGCAAGGTTTGTTTCGTCCCCAGCGCCAGACCCAAACTCAATCCGGAGAGAATGTACATTGCCCGCCGGCTGGTTTTAATGCCCAGGATCAGGAAGTACACAGTCGGCAGAAAGATGGCTGCGGAAACCAGATCGAGCTGGGTGGTCGTGCTCTGCAGCAGGATGATCGGGAAGGATCCATACACCAATGCGGCGAATGCCGACTGAGGGCGCGTCCAGCCGATCAGCCGAGCGATGCCGAAAACGCAGACAATCGAAGCCAGCCCGCCGATCCACTGCACAATCCCGGCCAACCGGTCGCTGCCCAGCATCAGTACAGTCCAGTACACCTGCAGGGCGGCGTTGAGCGGGTAAAAGACTTGCTTAGGATTGAAAGTTTCCCAGGGCAGCAGGGAATTGTGCTGCAGCCAGTAACCGATGCGCGAGAGGTGCGTGGAGAGGCTGTCGTTGTTGTTGGGCGGTACCCACCAGATCAGGAAGGCAAATACCGCGAAAGCGCCGATCAACGCGGCGGTCAGCAGGCATATCTCCGGCCAGCGGCGCAGTGCTATTTTCCAGCCGGCGCGGATTTCGTTCATCAGCGGGCGCAGCCAGCCGAACAGCGCCGGTCTGCCGCGCCGCAGCCAGACCGCGTAAGCCGCAGCAGCCATAACCAGCTGGATGAGCAGAACAACGTAGCGGGAGGCGAGCCCGCCCAGGGCGGCAGCCAGCAGCAGCGATGACAGGATGTTGGTAAAGAAAAACAGGTACGCCGCAATGATCCCCGCCGGCCGGTTGGGCAGGCGAATCAGAGCACAGAGCAGCAGCACAAAAAGCAGCGCAAGCAGCATTGAGGGGATGATGAGCATGATTATGCTTTGCCTCGCACCAGCGGATCGACCATTGTGCAGTTCTCAGCCAGGCGGCAGGATCACTGCTCGCCCGTCAAGACCCGCCCCCCTTCCTGTGCATTTTGAATGGCTTGAGCGCGGACGATTTCGGTGAGCTTACTCTCGATCTCCCGCTGTCGGCGCGCAATCGCAACGAAACGGAACAGGACGAAGAGAATAAAAAAGTAGAAGATCATATCCGTCCCGCGGCCGATACCGATGCGGTTAGCCAGCCAGGTCGATGCATTGGGGAAAAGCACCAGAAAGACGCCGACGGCTGCCAGAACAAGCATGATCAGACGGTCGGTGAGCTGTCGGCGCACGCGCAGCACATAGATGCTGAATGCGGCCATCAGCACCAGCAGGATAATCTGACTGGTCAATATCTTCATCTCATGTCTCCACTGAAGATGTCCCAGAGGACGTTGACCGCTTCGAGGAGCGATTGCCCTTTGGCCAGCGAGTATTGAGTGTAGCGCACGTTAACCGGCACTTCCACATACTTCAACTTCTTTTTGCGGATTTGGCTGAGGATTTCGGTGGCATGGGCCATACGGTTGGCCGTGATATTAATCTGGCGGGCGGCCTCCGCGCTGAGAGCACGCAAACCGTTATGCGTGTCACTCACTTTTAGTCCGGTCGACCAGCGGGTGAAGGCGACTGCCAGCTTGAGCATGCGCCGGCGCGCCGCCGGCATATCTGCCACCCGTGCCCCTGCCGCGAAGCGAGTACCCAGCGCTACGTCGACATCACCGGCAGCCACCGGGGCGACCAGCCGGCTGATATCTTCTGGATCGTGCTGCCCGTCTGCGTCGAAAGTTACGATGATCCTGCTCCCCGATTGCTGCAGTACGTATCGGATTCCGGTCTGCAAGGCTGCCCCCTGACCGAGGTTGACAGTGTGACTCAGCAGGATGACCGGGTGCTCGAGGGCGGCGGCGCTGGTGCCGTCGCTGGATCCATCGTCGACCACAACCACGCGGCACGGAAGCTGGCTTAACTGCTCCAGAACCCCGCCAATGGATTGTTTTTCGTTATAAGCAGCTAGGACGACCCAGACGCCTTCCCAAAGGTCCATACCGCTCCATTTAATGCTCTTGCCCGGGTGATGAGTGAGATATGTGCAAAATTATACCATGCCGCCTGTCCCTCAAGAGACGGCGCTCTGAGTTCTTCGTAAGGCGCTCATGCGCGCGAGAAAAGACTACTTCTGCTGGGCAAGCAGCATAGCGCGATCGAGCTCTTCGGGCGTGACCAGCACCACCGTCTTCACCTCGACCGCTTCCGATGCATTGGTCAGGATCGAAAAGGCCGAGGCGCTGACGGTATCAGGCAGGTCGACGATCAGGAACAGGTCGGTATCGCCCAGCGCATAATAGAAAGCCTCCAGTTTACCGCCAAGCTGCATAATGGCGTTGCCCATCACGTGAAACCGCTTCGAGCCGCCTTCTCTAAGGATGGCCTGCAGGCCCTTTTCGGTATATTTTGCTTCGAACAGATATTTCGGCATAGCTCACCTTCCTGAAAAATTGCCACGATCGCAATCATACGATAGCACAATCGCCAGCCGGATGCAACCTGACAAAAAAGCGGGCTGTTCCACTCCAAAAGCCTCCTCAATGGACGTCGACCGATCGGTCGCACCCCTGAAGGTTTTGGTAATATCCATTCTCATCGGCAGAAAATCGCTGAGCACACACGGCCCAACCTTCTGCTCTACCCGCGGAACGATTTCAGCCTGGACATACCCGGCTTCACGGCAGGAAATTTCAGTGCAGTTATAACCAAAGCAGGCTATAATAATTTATGCCTGGTATGATCACCCGTCAGGCGGAAGGAGATCTGCCGTGACTGTTCAACGTCAGCCCATATTCGAGGAAAAGAGCTCGTTCCCATATTTTGCATTTCTTCCCCTGGTCGCGTTCCTGTCCGCGTTGCTGCTGTTCATCCTGCGCAGCCGCAAGGCAGAGCTGCACCCAAAGCTGTCTGCGCAGCGGCACGAGGAAGTCAAATCCATCCAGCTTCCAGCTGAAACGCCGCTGGCGGCTCAAACCGCGGCGGATGATCTGACCCGGATCGAGGGCATCGGCCCGAAGGTCGCTGCCACGCTGACCGCCGCCGGGATCACCACTTTTAAACAACTCTCCCGGTCGAAACCCGAGGCGATCAAAAAAATCCTGATCGAGGCCGGCAACCGCATCTCAAATCCGGCCACCTGGCCTGAACAGGCGCGCCTGGCCGCCGCCGGGAGATGGTCAGAGTTGGTGAAATTTCAGCAGGAGTTGAAGGGCGGCCTGTTAGGCTGATTGCCTTTTCCACGAACAACTGAGCGGCTGCCGCCAAGATCCCGGCAGTCCGTGGTGCCGTTCCACCTCAGGTATCCAGCAAACGCGGTTCGAAAATGCATGGGGGAGGTTATATAAGGCTTCGGACGGCAGCGGCGGATCGGGGCTGGGGCTGGCGCTGGTCAAGGAGCTGGTCGAGGCGATGGGGGGAGTTGTCAAAGTTGAAAGCTTTTATAGACAGGGCAGTCGATTTACTATACAATCGAATTGAGCGCATGATTAAGCGTGGATTATTGGTATTAGGTCACATTATTGGTAATGATTTTATGAGAGGGAGGTAATTACCCCACAGTTCAGGTGCAAGTTTTACCTGGAGGAGGTAAATCTGGTTCATAGTCTGCATTAACACCATTTTCATTCAACCTTAATTCGATAATTTGATCGGGAGGAGATAGAAATGGGCAGGAAAACTATTTTTGGGATCCTTGTTCTGGTATTCGCTGTCAGCTTTCTTTTCGGAAAATCAGTAACAGCCAATACGGAGGATATCGGGGGAGAGATCGGCAACGTAGGTCAATTGTTTTGGGACAGATCGCAGAAAATCCCGGAAGCAAAACCCCCAGTAAATGAAGTTAAGGCCATCGAACCAAATATATATCCAAATAGTATATATTTACCTGTGGTGCAAAAAGCTGCGGTTATCCTATTCCAGGATGATTTTAGCAATCCCTCCAGCGGCTGGCCAGTAGACAGTGAGTCGTACGGTATTTGGGCTTACCTGAGCGGTGAGTACAAAATGGAAGTACTTGAAACAGATACTTTATTGTGGGCAACAGCAGGGCACAGCGTTGCAGATTTTGACGCCAAGGTAGATGCAAGGCAAGTGGATACTAATCATTCCAGTTACGGGATAATTTTTGAATTAAATACATACACTGACCAATACTATGCATTTTTGGTAGACCCTGAATTCCAGTATTGGGCTCTGTGGTATTCAGATGGGAGCAATTTGTCGGAGTTGTATTGGGATTTTTCGCCAGACATTAATTTAAATACCGCCAAAAACAACGTGGAGGTTAAGAGGCAAGGTTTGACCACAAAGCTACTGGTTAATGGTAGTGAAGTATATGACACATCTCTGGCTTCTACCGGGGGACATAAGATTGGATTAACAGCAGTATCTTGGGACTTGATCAACGTCGACGTTCGTTTCGACAATTATGTGGTGATGACACCGTAAAACAAACCAATCCGTAATCAACGGATTCTGATTTCGAAACAGTAGCCTCTTTCCTGCAATGGAATGAGGCTATTGGATTCGGTAATCAGAGGTATCTGCGACAAAACTGCGACATGCCTGCGGTGGGTGCAGCCGCAATCTCGCACGAGCGGCAGGAAGATCGCTTCGGTCGTAAAAATCGCTCCCTCGCAGTAACTGTGTAAAAAATCAACTGTGTAAAAAATCAAGAGGTAAATCAGGTCTCAGGAACCAATGATAGCCTCCAACACGTTCGATCACGAACCATGGCATTCAGAATGATGAGCATCTTCCGCATACAGGCAGTGATCGCAACTT
>JAXDBP010000013.1:0-217999 GCA_034678705.1 Bellilinea sp. | reverse complement strand
TGTCCCCGGCGCCGGAAACGAAGGTGTAGGTGAAGGTGCCGTCCGCGTCAGGATCCGTCGTTGAAAAGGCGCCGACCACGGTGTTGGCAGCCGCGTTTTCTGCCACGCTGTTGTTGGAGAGAGCGATGTCGGTGGGGGTTTCATTGACGTTGGTGACATTGATCGTGAAGGATTCATCGTAGAACAGCCCACCCTGGTCGGTTGTGCGCACGCGGATCGAGTAGCTGGTCTTCTCCTCGAAGTTGAACGGTGCATTGATGCGCAGGTTGCTGTTATCGATGTTGAACGAGGCGTTATCCGTGTCCCCGGCGCCGGAAACGAAGGTGTAGGTGAAGGTGCCGCCCGCGTCAGGATCCGTCGTTGAAAAGGCGCCGACCACGGTGTTGGCAGCCGCGTTTTCTGCCACGCTGTTGTTGGAGAGAGCGATGTCGGTGGGGGTTTCGTTGACGTTGGTGACATTGATCGTGAAGGATTCATCGTAGAACTGCCCACCCTGGTCAGTTGTACGCACGCGGATCGAGTAGCTGGGCTTGGCCTCGTAGTTGAAGACGGCATTCGTGCGCAGATTGCTTTCGGAGATGCTGAACGAGGAGTTATCCGTGTCCCCGGCGCCGGAAACGAAGGTGTAGGTGAAGGTGTCGCCCTGGTCCGGGTCAGTGGTGGAAAGCGTCCCAACCAGTGTTGTGATGGGCTCGTTCTCAGCCACGGTGTTGTTAGATAGTGAGATATCGGTGGGAGGATCGTTGGCGGTCGCGGTCAGGTTGAGCTGAACATTCGTACCGCTGTGCCAGGTGCCGGTCTGAGCAACCACCAGACTGCCGATGATAAAAACGATCGTATCCCCTTCCACGCCGCCCTGAACACCTGCCTGAGCAGGGTCGTCGCCGGGCACATCCAGGGAATAAACGGTCTCGCCTCCGGATTCTGTTGTGGAAGTGTAGGCATACTTGACGCCGTTAATCCAGGCAGAAACTTCAGTCCCAACAGGCGCATTACTCCCATCAATGGTCACTGTGCCGTAGAAACTGGACGGCAAGGGCGGCAGCGCCTTTGCGGTTGAGATATTCATCAGGACGAACGCAGCCGCTAACAGTATGACAAGGATCGCTTTTATCGTTTTCATTTCCGTTCCTTCCACCCAGAACTGGTGTGATTAAATGCACTTCGAACTTGCGCCGGCTCTTTAAGTAGTTATGTATATCACAGAGTTAACAGGATTGATGGATTCTCTCTATGTGTTCCAGTTAATGATCGATGCTTCATTTTACAATCATGGGCAGGAAAACCATTTGGATATCGGATAGGAGCGTAAGATTTAGGTTAACGTTCTTTCCGCTTTGCCAGTCTCCAACTTCCTGAGCAGGCTGCCCGCCAATGCGGAATTCGATCGCGTCGCCCGGCACCCCGCCTTCGATGGCAGGCGTTGTCGGGTCATCTCCGGGCACATCCAGCGAGTATACAGTATGGAGATCGTATGGCTTTGGCTGGGCATACGCATACTGGACACCATTAATCCATGCCGAGACCACGATTCCAACCGGCGCATTGCTCCCGTTGATGGTGACTGTCCCATAAAAGCTGGAGGGTAGCGGCGGCATGGCCAGGCCGGCCGAAATATGGGTGGCTAACATTAGTATTGTAACCAATAAAACATAAATTGTCTTTATTTTTGTTTTGATCATTTGTTTACGAACTCCTGTTGCTGGTACACAGGTAAGGTTTACGAGGGATTGACTACATTATTTTCCTTGTTTACGGAGACCGATTCCAATAAGAACAACGAGAAGAACTGCGGCAGGGACCGCGACCCACCAGACGGTAAGATGGGTCGTGGGACTCTTGCCTAGTTTATTTTCTGTATCCACAGGCTGCGGGGAGCTGCTTGCGGCACCCTGGGCGACCGCGGGCAGATTGACCCGCGTGCCTTGTAAAGGGGGCGCCTGGATTGTGGCTGTCTGCGAAGCGGCAGCGACGGGCAAAGGCGCAGCCGCAGTGCTGGCGGCCGGCTCTGAGGTCGGAATGAGGATGATTGGGGTTTGACTTGGAGGGGCGGCGGGTGTTGGCTGAGGGGGTAATGGGGTGCTGACGGATTCGGCAGCCAGATCCAGGTTGACGTTCGTTCCTGAGCGCCATACGGCGGTCTGGCTTGCGGGGATGCCGCCAATTTTAAACTGGATGAGATCGCCTTCGCGTCCGCCCTCGACCGCGTCTGTGCCGGGGTCGTCTCCGGGAACGTCCAGGGCGTATACCGATTTGCCCTCATAGGTGACCGTCAGTGTGGTTGCGTAGACCATGCCGGAAATCAACGCTTCGACAGAGGTTCCGTCCGGGATGGTTGCGCCGTTGAACGTGACGGTCCCGTACAGGCTGGAAGGCAGCGGCGGTACGGCGCAGACCGTTGTGGGGAAAGTTAGCAGCAAAAGACAAAGGAACAGGATGGCGGAAAAGATGCGCAAGAACCGCGTCAAAGTGAGCTCCTGAATAAGCGGATAGTTGAAGGAACCATGCCCGGGGGAATGGTTGAATCACTCCCCCGGGCTGTGGTTGAGGATCAATTAGCGTTCAACGTGCCAGGTGGGATCGCCAATCACATAGATCCAGTAGCCCCACCCGGGCGACAGCTCGGTCAAATCGTTGGCCCAGGCCGGGGCATTTTTGTCGTACAACTTCCAGGGGTCGGCAGTGTCTGCGGCGTGGTAGGCGTAGACCAGATTGTAATTATCGGCGATTACGCCGTGATCCGTAAGCGCTCCCGGCATTGCGAGGCTGGACTCGGATGGGTAGCCGGCCAGATTCCAGCCGCCCACATCGTCGTAAAGGGAGATATTGGTGGTCGTCGGGATGCTGCCAGATACGTTCAAGGTGACGCCGGCTGGATCGGTAATATGAATCCAGAAGCCCATGTTTTCCGTCAGAGAGAGTAGAGTATCCGGTGATCCAGGGACGTCGTCATACTTCAACCAGTTGCCAGAGCCGGTGTGACCGCCAGCCGCGTCCCAGGCGTAGACCAAATCGAAATCGCCGGTGATCGAAGAAAGCACCTCAGCTATTGCAGGATCTACCGGGATCAGGTTAAACGATACCAGATTCCAACCAGCGACGAGCGTGATGGAATGAGTGGTGCCGCTAATGTTGACTATCGCAGTGTCTGTGGCGGAGGATCCATCGTCATCGGTTACCTGTAGACCGATAGTATAGCTGCCAACCGTGTTCCAGGTGTGGGATATCGAGGTTCCTGTAGCGTCGTCATATTGACCATCGTTGTCCAGGTCCCAGGCGAAAGTGCAGGTGTCCACAGAGGTACAGGCTGCGGTTCCGGTGATCGGGACGGATTGCCCAGCTATCTTGTTATAGGGGCCTTGAGCATCTACATTAGAGGGGGCTACATTCAGGATATTCACGACATCCGTCCACATTGAAACGGCTCCATCGGAGTCAGTCACACGCAGAACTGGGATATACGAGATTCCGTTGTTATCATCGGGATATGTGTATGTGGGTGTTAAACTTCCAGATGCCTGAACTTCAAATGGGGCAGCAAAATCAAAATCCCATTCTATCGTCAAAACATCATCACCAGGGTCGCTAGCCGTGCCATTAAAAGTAATAGGGTCTCCTTCATTCCATTGGTAAGTGACATCAAATGATATTATCGGTGCAACATTGGCAACGGTTACGGAAACGGTGCTGGTGTTACTGCTGGCCTCATCCGAGTCCTTGACCTGTACGCTGGCAGATGGCGAGGCAGGACCGTCTGGGTAAACGCAGTCGAAACTGCCTGCGCCCGTGGCAGCGGTGAAAGACGGATTGGAAAGCACACCGTCACCGCCGCAGGATTGGCTGACCAGAGAAAAGGTATCAGCTCCTGGATCAGAGGCAGTAAAGGTAAAGTGCTGCAATGCGCCTTCATCCGCTGTGGTGGATCCGTTCAGGGTAACAGTCGGGGCGACGTTGGCAACGGTGACGGAAACGGTGCTGGTGTTACTGCTGGCCTCATCCGAGTCCTTGACCTGTACACTGGCAGTCGGCAAGGCAGGACCGTCTGGGTAAACGCAGTCGAAGCTGCCTGCGCCCGTGGCAGCGGTGAAAGACGGATTGGAAAGCACACCGCCACTGCCGCAGGATTGGCTGACCAGAGAAAAGGTATCAGCGCCTGGATCAGAGGTAGTAAAGGTAAAGTTCTGTAATGCGCCTTCATCCGCTGTGGTAGAACCGTTCAGGGTGACTGTCGGGGCAACGTTGGCAACGGTGACGGTGAGCGTGGCCGTCCCTTCACCCCCCTGAGCATCCACGGCTTTCATCTTGAAAGTATATGAACCATTGTCCGGCCAGGTGTGGTTAACGCTTGCCCCAGTTTCGTCGTAGGTGCCGTCATTGTCCCAATCGAACGAATATGAGGCGATATCCGTTCCAAAATCGGTGCTTGACAAGCCCGAATAATTAGTAGATACTCCCTCGTTTACATTATCAGAACCAGTGATAACGGCTTTTGGCGGGTGGATATTAAGCTCCACATTCGTGCCGGTATGCCAGATCCCCGTGGCGACCACACGGCCGTTAATCATGAAAGTTACGGTGTCACCTTCCACGCCGCCTTCTTTAGTCACCGGTGTCTCCAGGTCGTCCCCGAGCACGTCGAACATGTACACCAAGTCAGTACCTTCTAGTTCGATGATATCGCTTACGACAGGATCCGATAATCCGGGGACATAAGCATAGATCGTATCGCCTGCGCCAGGCCCCCCATCTCCATCGACAAAGTGGATCGCGCCGTAAAAACTGGATGGCAGCGGCGGTGCAGCCTGGGCAGTGTTGAACAGACCAACCAACAATCCGCCAATCAAGATCGGGACCATTAGAAATCGTATGGTTTTCATGAGTTTCTCCTGTATGTATCGAGCAATACAATGGGGATTAAGTATTCTTTCTCAATAAGGAATCGTTCAGGATCATCCGTTAAGGGGTGTAGGATACCGCCCAGGTGCTTTCGGAGCTGACAAAGATCCAGTACCCAAACCCGGACGCCATTTCGGTCAGGTCGCTGACCCATGGCGGCGTTGCGTCGTCACTATCGTACAACTTCCAGGGATCGGTGGAGTCGTCCGCGCGGTAGGAATACACATAAGTGTAGTTCCCATCGGTCACGCCGTGATCCTCAAGTGCCCCCGGCAACGCCCGGTTGAGGCCAGCAGGATAGCTGACCAGATTCCATCCGCCGGCATCCGTATGAAGAGAAATATTGGTCGTCATCAGCGGGCTGCCGCTAACCTCAAGAGTGTCCGCGTCGGTCATGTGGATCCAGAAGCCCGCGGTCTCGTCCAGGGTGGCCAACGTGTCAGGCGACAAATCGATGTTGTCATACTTCAACCAGTTGCCGCTCGATACGCTTGCGTCCCAGGCGTAGACCAGGTCAAAGTTGCCGGCTACAGTTGCCAGCACATCGGCGACCGCGGTGCTGGCAGGGTGCACATTGAATGATACCAGATTCCAGCCGGGCACCAGCGGGATGGAATGGGTGGAGTATTGGGCGGTGACGTTTTCAATCACCTGCTGCGCGGCGTTGTAGTTGGTACCACCTTCCTGGTCATATTGGACCACGCAGGTGCCGGTGCCGCTGATCATGGTGAAAGTCGCACCAGAAACCGTGCACACGGATGGGCTGCCGCTAGAGTAAACGATATCTAATCCTGAACTGGTGGTGGCTGCCACGGTGAAACTGGAGCCGTACACTGCGGTTGATGGAGCGTGTGTGGTCACGGTGATCGTCTGGGAGGCTTTAGCAATTACCATGGTCTTCGTGATCGTACCCACAACCACCTCACCGTTCTTGATGGTTACCACCACGGTGTAACTGCCTGCGTCGGTTGGCGCGATTGCCGACCCATCATAGGTAACAGTATAGGAGAACGGCGATATAACCCCGTCGACGGTCACGGATTTGGCTGTACCGTCATAGGTTTGCCCGGTCACTCCAGACAGTCCGACCACGACCACGTCTGTTGTGGCTGTCCCTTCACCGCCCTGGCTGTCGGTCACTTTCAATCCAACGGCGTGAGTCCCCGCAGTTGTAAATGTATGGGTTGGGTTTTGGGCAGTTGAATCATCATGGGCGCCATCGTTGTCCAGATCCCAGGCGTATGTGAAGGTATCTGTTACCAGCCAGTCTTCGGCTGACGCGTTGAAGCTGACAGATTCGTCGACTACCCCCACATATGGTCCGCCTGCATTCGCGGCCGGCGGGTGGATATTAAGCTCCACATTTGTGCCGGTATGCCAGATCCCGGTGGCGACGATCCGGCCGTTGATCTTGAATGTGATCGTTTCACCTTCCACGCCGCCTTCTTTTATTCCGACCGTCTCCGGCATGTCACCGGGCACATCGAAGGTGTACACCAAGTCAGTACCTTCTAGCTCGATGATATCGCTTACGACAGGATCCGATAATCCGGGGACATAAGCATAGATCGTATCGCCTAACACAGGCCCCCCATCTCCATCGACAAAGTGGATCGCGCCGTAAAAACTGGATGGCAGCGGCGGGAGTGGTTCTGAAGTGGCGAGGTAATCCTGCCCAGTCTGATCTGTAATGACATTGGTGTAACTCTGGAGGGAAGGAGTGAAGGTGTAACCGCTTAATGAAGGTGTCACTGTACCTGACCAGTAGTAAGGAACAGTGATGGCGTAATTTCCCGATCCATCAGCGGTAACGCTCTTCAGGCTCCCGTCCAGGTAGTTCAAAGCAGCGCCGGGAACGCCTGCGTTGCCTGAAATCGTTTGGGATACTTCCGGCAGCGCGAGAATCTCCTCGGCCGTCAGCGCGCGGTTATAGACTCGCACGTCGTCCATCCACCCCAAGAACCAGCGGCTGGCGGTGGCTCCATCCTGGGCGCCGAGGGTAAGCGGCAGGTCGTTGGTAGCGATTGGCACGCTGGCCGCCATGCTGCTCTCCAACACACCGTTGATGTACAGTTTCATGGTTGTACCGTCGTACGTTGCGGCGACATGCATCCAGGTACCGTCAGTTGGGTACATGGTTTGTGCGTTGATCCGGTAGGTGTCTCCGTTGGCTACCTGGTTGATTCTGAAGAATGGTCTCTGCGACGATGAATCTGCTTTCGTGGTTGCCAGAGTCAACTCATAGCCGTCGAGCCCTCCGTTGGTGGCTTTCTTAATCACATCCTGGGTAAGGTATGCTTCCGGTTTGATCCAGGTTGCCAGGGTCAGGCCGGTGGTCAGATCCAGGGTGGGGTCATCCGCCACGGCGGCGTACTGCGAGGTGCCGTTCAGGTCGAGCGAGTATGTGTCCACCATCCCGGCTGACCATGCCGGAGATCCGTAAAGGCTGGCGTGATTGGATTTTCCGGATCCATCGGCCAGCAGCGTGCCGCTGCCCTCCTCCATCCGCCAACATCCGACGAGAGTGGGATCCGCTTCGCACAAGGCGAGCGAGCCGACGATATCGGTGTCAACCGCCGTGTTGTTGCTCAAATTCAAGTCGAGAGTCTCATTCGGCGCAGCGATCGTCGCGGTGTTGACGAGGGTCCCCGCTGCCCCGGCGCTCACATTGGTGTGGATGGTGTACGTCACCGAACCGCCCGCTGGAAGATCCACCAGGTCGCTGAGGTCGCCAGCCCCGCTCGGCGCGCATGTCCCGCCGTTTGCGCCTGCGCAGGTCCAGGTGACGCTTTCCAGACTATCCAGAAAATCATCCGTTACGATTGCGCCCACGGCGGCTCCTGGACCGCTGTTGGAGGCTGTGATGGTATAGGTCACTTCGCTGCCGGGCAGGACGGTCGTCACTCCATCCGTCTTGGTGATGGCGAGGTCGGCCTGAATGGCGTCCGCCGGGTAACAGTGTTGGCCGGCAATTTCAGTGCTGCTGGAATAGATGACAACGAAATCCTGGTTATAAGCAGACTTCATGCTCGAGACGTCGTTAAATGAGCCCGTTCTGAGCACCTTTCGGCTGTCAAACTCAATGGTGTCGATTGTTGATTGCCGGTATACGATCGGGTTATACCCCTCCGATTGGGAGTATACATATGTTAGTAGATTGTTCCCTTCATCCAGGAGGACCAGCGGACGAGTCCCTGTATCGTCCACCATATAAAGATCGTCCCAGGTGCCTCCTGGACGGCGAACCAGGAGCGCCATCTTGGGGTAAGGGGTGGTGTCGTAGCTGGTTTTGACCGCCGCATAGAGCGTCCCGTCCGAAGCTACAGCCAGGTTGAGGTGATCGTCAGCCATGCCCAATCCAATCTCCAGCGCAGATTGAGAGGCCGGAACTTCGTCAGCACTCCATGTTGACGGATCTGTCCCATCCGTATGAACTTTAAAGCCGAACCGCTGGGTATTCTGGTCGGACCAGAGCACCCCGACCTGGTTGCCGGGCAGCGCGGTGATCGCGGGGATGTCGTCAGTGTTCACTGCTGCCAGGACCACCGGTGCAGACCAACTGCTATATGGGCTGTCGCTGTAATAGACGACGATATTTGTGGAGGTGCGCGCAGCCAGCCACATCCTCGCGGTGGAATCCAGAGCGATTGTGGCTGTTTCGCTGCTGTCAAGGGGAATAGCGGACAGATTGGGGCGAGTTGACCAGAGCTGGTAAGTATCCCCAATGTATTCGATAGAGGCTAATTGAGTATTCGATCCCGCCCACAGGATGATGTGTGCCAGGTTACCGCTGACGGTTACATCCGCGTGGGTGTCGGTCCGGTCAGAAAGCTTGACCGCTTCATTCCAGGTGGTTCCTGCCAGCTTCCATACCCAGGTTCCGGCTGAGCTCGCGCCGGAGACGCTGGTCGGAAAAACGGCATACCAGGAGCCGTCATACAACCAGATTTTGGATTGAGGTTTATCACTGGTTGACGCTGTCAGCGGCTTTGGATCCAGGTTGACACAGGATAATCCCAGCGCATCATAGACGGGTTCTATGGTTACATTAACGGTGATGGTATCCACTCCGCCATTGCCGTCGGAGACCTGGACCACAAAGCTGTCGCTTCCAAAGTAATTCTCAGATGGTGCATAATTTAAAGTGGTCGGGCTAAGCCCAGTGCCATCAGCTGTCGCGATGCCGTTGGATGCACCGGCTGCGATACTCCAGGTTAGGGTGTCGCCCACATCCGGGTCGGTGGCGGACAGCGCCAGGCTGAAGGGTGTGGGGGAACCGTCTTCCGACATGACCACCGAAATAGAGTCGCCCTGGGTGATCACCGGAGGCTGGTTGGCAGTCCCCTCGGTTGTGAACGACCAGGTATCACTCGTGGAAGTTCCCTCCCCGTCGCTGGCAACGGCGAACCACTCATACTCAGTGCCTGAATAAAATCCTGACCAGCTCATGCTGGCAGTGCCGCCTGATGATACATCCGAAACGGTGCCGATCTCAGTAAATCCGGCCAAACTCATATCATACGCGAGGGTGAATTGATTGGCCGTATCTACCAGGGATTTTCCCGTTGTTGGAGAATACGTGGTCACATTTATGGTGTTATCCGTTGGCGAAAAGCGCATGATGCGCAGATAGCCGCTTTGCTGGTCTTCCTGACCCTGGTAATCTGACCTCAGCGAGTAGACGACATTGCCGTTTGGCGCAATGTCCTGGCGCTGGCCGGCAATATCCGAATGGCCCCCAAGCATCAGGAATAAGTTCTCGTTCGCTTTGAGAGCATTATAGATTGCTGAACCCTGGGTTGTGAATGAGGTGCCGCTCAACAGGTCGTGGGTGACGACGATCGCGCGTTTTGTTGGATTGTCCGCGAGGACAGAATCTGCCCAGTATAACACCTCGGTGGACGAATTCCCGTATTCGATGAACAAAACGATGAAATCCATGCCGCCGGCAGAGAAAGTGGCATATGCATTATCGTAATCGCTCGTGCCGTATCGGCCGGCATAATTCGTCCAGCCCGCCGAACTCGCCCCGAAGTAGGTATTATAGTTAGTCGTTGCCGAAGGCGCGCCGTCATGATTGCCCAGGGTGATGCCGTATGGGACCCCGCCCGTGGTCAGGATATTCCATGCCGTGACGGCCACGGTCCATTGCGCCTCAACGTCAGAATCGACATTGTCGCCAAGCGATACGACAAAGGGGATATTGCTGGACGCCTTGTTTGCGACGATCCAGTCCATTTGATCATAATAAATATCAGCATAGGTGGCGGCATACTCCTGAGGATCAGGGATTGCCACCAGGCTAAAATCTGGTGCCGTGTTTGGCAGGAGGGCGCGTCCGTAAAAGGTGACATCCAACGGAGCATTTTCAGGATCGGACACGGTAACGGAGAGGGTTACCGGATCTGCCACATTGACCGCACCGTCGGCTGGAGAAGGATTGACCGGTGCATCTGGAGGAAGATTGATGACGATGTCAAACGGCGCACCGGGAGTGACCCAGGCGGATTCGTTGGCCAGCGTGCCGGGGAAGGCGCCTACCGAGCTGTACGCGACCGTCCCGCTGCCCTCGTTCAAGCCCCAGCGAGCGACCAGCCCGCTATCGGCGGTAACTTCCTGGTTGATCGTGGCGCGTATCTCTTCCGCCGTACGGGCATGGTCCCAGATGCGAGCCTCATCCATGGAACCCTGGAAGTACCCTGCCGGAGTCCCATCGGAAATCATTGCAGTGCCCAATCCAGCGTGCATCACGCTGTCATAGCGGGGGAGAAGGCCGTCGGCTAAATCTTGCGTCCCGACGAGAAGGCCGTCCAGGTAGATCGCATACACTCCTGTAGCACTGTCGTATGTTGCGGCGGCGTGATGCCATTCGTCTGTGGTTACTTCGACGGTGCTTTTGTAGGGATAGTTCTGTCCACCCGAAAATGCTTCAAAATCGACCGATAGCGCTTTCGTGGCGGAATCGATCCCAAGGAAGACGTTAATGTCGTGATTCGAGCCATCCGTCCCATCTGTCCGCCCCTTGGAAATCAAAGGATAGACCGAAGGCAGTCCTGTGGACCCTGTGGACGTGGTCGCTCCTCCGCCGGTCCAGTAAAACCAGGTTTCCAGGGTGAAGCTGGAGACGCCCAGGCTGGTGGTCGGTCCGAACGTGACGTAATCGTCCACACCGTCGAACGACAGTCCATATCCTCCACCGGTCAGTGTAGTTCCACAAGCAACGTTGGAATATTCCGACGCGCCGGCCCCATTTATCGAGCGCACTCGGTAGCAGTATTCGCTTTCCGGCGTCAGCCCCAAATCGCCGAAGGTGATTGCGTCCGCGGCGGTGGTTGTGATCAATGTGAATGGCCCGCTGAAAGCCTCTCCGCGCTCGATTTCGAAACCGGATTCGTTGGTTGAGTTGTCTGTCCAAGAAAGGGTTAAAACCGTGGCGCTGGTTGGATTGACGATAAGAATAGACGGAGATTCTGGCGGGGTCGGAGGAGAAATATTAAAGGGTGCGCCAACTACCCAGACCGGGGTGTTGGTCAGCGTGCCGTCGAAGGTCCCAACAGAGCTATAAATCGTTGTGCCAAGTCCCTCATTCATTCCCCAGCGGGCGATCAGACCGCTACCTGAAGAGACCTGCTGGTTGATCGTCGCGCGGATCTCCTCCTGGGAGCGGGCATAGTTCCAGATACGGGCTTCGTCCAAGGTCCCCTGGAAAAACCCGGCTGTAACCCCCGTAGAAGTCATTGCAGTTGCCAACCCGGCATGCTGAATGCTGTCGGAGCGGGGCAGAATGTCGCTTCCCAGGTCTTTTGTTCCAGCAGCGCTGCCGTCCAGATACAAGGTGTAAACTGCAGTCACCGAATCATAAGTCACAGCTGCGTGATGCCAGGTGTTGGTTGTCACGGGGGTAGTGCCGACAAACGGGTAATTCATCCCAGTTGCTGTATCCTCAAAATCGACGGCAAGAGCATGTGTAGAAGAGTCGATTCCCAGGAAGTAATTCATGTCCAAATTACTTCCATCTGCCTCCCCCCTACCCTTTGAAATCAACGGATAGACCGATGGTAGTCCCTGGGTGCTAGATGTGGTCATGGCAGTTCCCCCGCCGGTCCAATAAAACCAGGTTTCAAGGGTGAAGTTGGTTACCCCCAGCCCATTAACATTCCCGAAGGTCACATATTGATTCGAACCATTGAACTGTACGGCGGACGAGGGTGTGGCGCTCACCTCGTTGGATGCTTCCGACTCGTTCACAGAAGTATCTACCGCTGTAACGACGTAATAGTAGGTAGAACCATTTGTTAATCCGGAATCCAGGTATGTTGTCCCGGAGACAAGCGTCCCGCCGTTGATTGGTGAGTCGATGGTCACTGGAGAGGCAGTGCTGCGGTAGATGTTGTACCCGGCAAGGTCCAGGTCAGGCGGGGGCGTCCACGAGAGGGAAACCTGCTGATTGCCCGCCGTCGCTATCAGGCCGGTCGGCGCGGCGGGCGGGGTTGCGTCGGCCTGCGGGGTGGCGCTGGCTTCGTCAGCGGGACTAGATTGATTATTCGATGTGTCGACTGCTACGACGGTGTAATAATATTCGACACCGTTCGTCAACCCCGTATCGTTGTATGATTCAGTGGTGGCCAGCGCCCCGTTAATCGGGGTGGTCGTCTCGACTGGTGTGCTTTCACTGCGATAAATGTTGTAACCCTTCACATCCGGGTCGGTTGGAGCGGTCCAGGTGAGGTTGGCAATTTGGTTACCAGCGGTTGCATTTAAAGCGGTCGGCGCCGCGGGGGCGGTTGTGTCGCCGGGCGGGGTATTGCTGGCCAAAGCAATAATTTCGCTATCACTAAGGGCGCGATTATATATCCGTGCGTCATCAATTAATCCAAGGAAATAATTGATCGGGGTACTAGCCGGTTCAGCACCAACACCTAAATTTGTTGTATTTGCACCGATAGTAAAGGTAGTGCTTGGAGTGGTGGAATTGTTCATACTACCATTAATATAAACACGAATGGTTGACCCATCGAAAGTGGCAGCGATGTGCGTCCAGGTGGTCCCATCAGCAGGATAGTTAACAGTAGAATCAACACGATAATTTACATTACCATTAAACCGGACAAATACCTTTCCTGCAGATGAGAGTGATAGCTCATATCCACTTGGAGTAGTTGTGCCAGTAACTTTTTTTAGTATATTCTGTGTGCCGGTTTTCCCGGGTTTAACCCATGCTGCTAAGGTGATCGCGCTTGTGATATCCAAACTGATATCATCGGGTACAGTCGCATATTGATTAGTCCCGTTGAAGGTTAACGCATTTCCAATTTTTCCAGGCAACCATGTCGGATTATTGATTAATGTGCCATCATTGTATGGGGATGCCCCACCATCCTGTATTGTTGTGCCTGCCTCTTCATCCATGCGCCAGCAGCCTACCAGCGTGGGATCGGCCTCGCACATCACCCGCGTGCTGCCGGCGTTTGCCTCAACATCCCTCACCCCCGCCGCTGGCATTCCCAGCGCTGAAAAAACCAGAAAGCAGACTACAACCAAGCGCAGTGAAACGTTCAATATACGACTATTCTTAATACCCATAAAATCGAGACCCATCATTCCCTCCCACTTAATTATTAACTACCAAGAGCACAGGTGGCAAATCTGTGTCAAGAAAAGTAAGCCCTAAAATGCCCGAATTCAATCATTATTCCCGGACGTATTTGTAACTGGGGAAACGGCACTCGGTTTTTACGCCCCCTGCCTATCCATTGGCAATCCCTCCGGTGCCACCATTGGATTGGTAACCGAAACAATTATAACATAACGCATATTTGCTTGAATCTTAGTAAATGATTATGAAAGCTGTCGTATTGTTGTACTTACTGACCCGGGCGGGTACTACCTTGTAAAACGATATTCAAAATTCCCACAATAATGTCAAACAGAAAATTCCTTATCATGACCGGCTCTGATTTGGACGCCCTGGCAATATTCCAGGCGGCGTTCTCCACCGCCGGCGCGCTGCGGAAATTGGAAATCCCATTAACCAAAGAGATCGCCCCGGTCGGTTTTCCAGGGCGACCTCTGTTTTGTTTGCGCTGGCGAGAAAGGAAATCACCACCCTCGCCCGGAGATCATTTCCTCCTCGGGCATGCTCGCCACGCTGCGCCCGACCATCGGCTCGCCAAGGTTGCGGCTGACCTCGGCCAGGATGGCCGGGTCGTTGTAGTGGGTCACCGCCTTGACGATTGCCGCGGCGCGCCTGGCCGGGTCGCCGGATTTGAAGATGCCCGAGCCGACGAACACCCCGTCGACGCCGAGCTGCATCATCAGCGCCGCGTCGGCGGGCGTGGCCACCCCGCCGGCGGCAAAGTTGACCACCGGCAGACGGCCGAGCTGGCGGGTTTCGAGCACCAGCTCATAGGGCGCGCCGATCTCCTTGGCAAAGGCCATCACCTCGTCGTCCGGCAGGTTGACCAGGCGGCGGATATCGCCGAGCACGCTGCGCGCGTGGCGCACCGCCTCGACCACGTCGCCGGTGCCGGCCTCGCCCTTGGTGCGGATCATCGCCGCGCCCTCGCCGATGCGGCGCAATGCCTCACCCAGGTTGCGGCAGCCGCAGACGAAGGGCACCTTGAAGGCGTGCTTGTAGATGTGATGCTCCTCATCGGCGGGGGTGAGCACCTCGGATTCGTCGATGTAATCGACGCCGAGCGCCTCGAGGATCTGAGCCTCGACGAAGTGACCGATGCGCGCTTTGGCCATCACCGGGATGGTAACCGCGTCCATGATCTTCAGGATCAGCTCGGGGTCGCTCATGCGCGCCACGCCGCCCTGGGCACGGATGTCGGCCGGGACGCGCTCGAGCGCCATCACCGCGCAGGCGCCGGCGTCTTCGGCGATGCGGGCGTGCTCGGCGGTGACCACGTCCATGATCACCCCGCCCTTGAGCATCTGGGCGAGGCCTTTCTTGACTGCAAATGAGCCGGTTGTCAATTCCATGGGTCCCTCTTGTTGGATGATAATTTTCGTGTCCGCGCAGGGGATTACCAACTGATCGCGCTATCCCCTGCCGGCATTTCTTCGTCCTAATTCTAGCCTGCCATTGGTCTATTATTAAGTACCAATTTCAACCACTTTCTACCATGCCAATAAGGTTATTTTTGCTAAATGTGACTTGTATGGCCGGATAAATCCCTCTATAATCCATATATACCCGATATGCCATTTCAAAACTGGACCCATCATGCGCATTCCGCTAGACCGGCAAAGCCAACAGCCGCTGTACAAACAAATCGAAGGATATTTCCGCGAATGCATCCTGGCTGGCAGTCTGGCGCCGGAGACGCGCCTGCCGGCCACGCGCCAGCTTGCCCGAGACCTGGGCGTCAACCGCATCACGGTTGAAACGGCCTACTCGGCCCTGGAGGCGGACGGGCTGGTCTATTCGCGCGTCGGCAGCGGCACTTACGCACTTGCCCCGCTGCCCGGGCAGCAGCCCTCGCGCGAGCAGCCCGGGGCGCCCTGGCCGCTCTGGCAGGAGGAGCTGCTGGCGTCCGGTGGCTTGGAGGAAGTCGTTTCAGCGGAGGAAATGCTCTTAGCGGCGGGTCACCCTGCGCCGGTCAGTTTTGCCGGCGGCAGCGGCGACGCGCGCCTGTTCCCAAGCGAGGATTTCCGCAAGGTGATCCAGGCGGTCATGCGCCGCGACGGGAGCGAGGCGCTGGATTACGGCGATGCCAAGGGCTACCAGCCGCTGCGGGCCACGATCGCCGGCGTGCTGACCAGCCAGGGGCTGATGGCTGGCGCCGAGCAAATCCTGATCACTGGCGGCTCGCAGCAGGCGCTTGCGCTGGTGGTGCAGCTGCTGCTCAAGGCAGGGGATACCATCCTGGTCGAGAATCCGACCTACAGCGGCGCGCTCAGCCTGTTTCGCGCGCTGGGGCTGCGCATCGTCGGCGTGCCCATCGACCAGCACGGGATGTGCGTCGAGGAGCTCGAGGCGCTGCTGCAGGTTCATCACCCGCGGCTGATCTACACCATGCCGACCTTCCAGAACCCGACCGGGGCGTGTCTCAGCCTGGCGCGCCGCCAGCAGCTGCTTGCCCTGGCGGAGCGCTACAACCTGGCGGTGCTGGAGGACGATTACGTCGGCGACCTGCGCTACGAGGGGCGCTCGCTGCCGCCGCTCAAGGCGCTCGACAGCCGCGGACTGGTGATCTACATCAGCACGTATTCCAAGATGTTCATGCCAGGGCTGCGGGTCGGTTTTATCGCCGCCGAAGGGCCGGTCTGCGAGCGGCTGGTCAGTTTCAAACGGCTGAACGACCTGGCCACGTCCAATCTAATGCAGCGGGCGGTGGAGGCATATGTATCGGTGGGACGCTACCAGAATCACCTGCGGCGCTGCGTGCACGTCTACCGCAGGCGGCGCGAGGCAGTGCTGCAGGCGCTCAATCGCTGCATGCCAGCCGGGGTCAGATTCCACCCGCCGCTGGGCGGGCTGTTCATCTGGCTGCAATTGCCGCCCGGCGTGGATGCGCGCGCGCTGCTGCCGCTGGCCTGCCAGGCGGGAGTGGCCTTTGCGCCTGGCGAGGATTTCTTCGCCGAGGGTCGCGAGAAAAATCACCTGCGCCTGAATTTCGCTGCGCACCCGCCGGAGGTGATCGCCGAGGGGATCGCAAGGTTGGCGGAGGTGGTGAGGAGGGCGATCTGATCTTTTGTATCAGGTGTCAAGGGATGAGGGCGAAAAAATACGGTCTGCGACCAGCAAACCTCAACGCATCATGACCGGCAGGCGAGTTGTGTATTTTTCCTCCACGACGAACACGACCGCCGGTATTTTTGTATATCCACCCGCCCACATCCAGCCGTTACAGTAGCGCTCCCCGGTTGCCCCAGCCCTCAGCTCCACCCTGCCAACGGCTGCTGCGCGAAAAGAAAAATCACTGCATAATTTACAGGGCCATGATTCGATCAGTGGATCGAAGACGGCGATGCCCTCAGGATTGAGATTGAATCCGTAAACCCAGGGCTGACCAAGGTTGTGATAGATTATGGTCACACTGAAAAGCTCACCGATCTCCACCATCGGTTTATCGACGATTAGCTCCAGGTAGGTTTCGGGGCAGTAGGGTGTGGGGGTGGGAATGACTTGATGATCACCTGAGGCCCTGGCGTGCGGGTAACAATCCGGAGAGGCGGTTGCGGCCACCGAATAGGTGGCGAAGGATCCCACAATGATTGCAGCAGCCATTAAAGCGATCGCGGGATATGGTTTGTTCACCGGTTTACTCATAGAGGAATTAGGGGATAACTCTAAACCAGGATAATTGTGAATAAATCAATAAAAAGAAAGCTGTTTATGATGGATCCATTGTAAACCTTTCGCCCAAAAGTAATCGGGCCCATTCTGTATATTTCGTGCAATAATTAAGTTGTTCCATAAACTTTCTAAAATATATTTCTCGGGTTAATCATCAGGGGGTGGGTTTATTGGGCGAGAAAGCGAGGTGGGTATGTCTCTTCAGGAAGCCGATCAGATCCGGGCGCTGACCTGCCCAAAGTGCGGCGCCAGCCTGCCGCCGCATCTGGAACGGTTCATGATCTGCCAGTACTGCGGCACAAGCCTGATACTGGCGCAGGGCGGCGAAAGTCAGACGGAGCAGCAGGCGGTTATCAAGGGAATGCGCATGAAGAAGCATACCTGCGTCGATGGGCAGGGTACCGGCCTGGAGATGTTCAGCATGCTGGCGCCGGTCGGCTGGCAGGCGAACGGCGGCTGCCGCTGGCTGCTCGACAACCCGTCCATGCCGGCGGCGGTGGATTTTCAGATCTTCAACCCGCAGGGCGCGGAGATGTTCGCCGTCTTTCCCAACATCAATTTTGTGTGGAACAACAATCGCATGGCGTTTATGTTCAATCCGGTCGGATCGAAGTATTTTGGCGCGGAGGTGCGCCAGCCGGTTTCCATCCGTGAGGCATTCCATACGTTGATTCTGTCGCGCTACCGGGGGAATGTTCAATCGCTGCAGGTGTTGAGCGAAGCGCCAGTGCCCGAACTGCCGCAGATCGCCCGTTCAGAGGCGCCGATCGTTGGCGGCTCGGCTGAGGGCGGCAAGATCCGCGTCCATTACAGTCTTCAGGGACAGCAGTACGATGAAGAGTTGTACGGGATTGTGGAGATCTACCCGCTGCCCGGGGGGCTTATCCTCTGGTATACCAACTTTCTCTTCAGCTTTCGCGCCGGCGCCGGGTTGCTGGATGCGACTGCTGATCTCTTCAAGGCAATGATCTATTCCTTCAGGCCGAATCCGCAGTGGCTGGCGGCGATCAAGTCGATTGCCCAGTCGCTGGCGCAGCAGCAGATCCAGCGCATCCGCCACATCGGGCAAATCGGCGAGATTTACGCCCGCACCGGCCGGGAAATCCGTGAGCAGAACCTGAACGACTGGTACGCCAAGCAGGCGGTGTACGACCGCCTTTCGACCGACTGGAGTCGCACCATCCGCGGCGTGGACGCCTTCTACGATCCGCACCGCGAGGAAGTGGTCGAGCTGCCGGGCGGCTACGGGCAGGCCTGGGCGAACAACCTGGGCGAGTACATCCTCACCGATAGCCTGGATTACAATCCGAACATCGGCTCCAACCTGAGCTGGCAGCCGATGAAACAGCAGTAACCTCTCGGATATAAACATATATACAAACGGTTGCTGGAAATCGACACTGGATATTTGTATAATCAATTACAGATACTTCATGCTTATAAGAAATAATTGAATAATTAATGGTGGAATTCCGAGCGATCGCAAGGGGGCCTGCTCGGTTTTTATTTCCTCAGAAAGGAGAGGATGCTATGCCGCCTATTCTCGAAGTTGACCATTTGGAAAAGAAATTCGGCGCCAATCATGCCGTTAAGGGCATCAGCTTCAGCGTGGAGGAGGGCGAAGTCTTCGGGCTGCTCGGCCCGAACGGCGCCGGCAAGACCACTGCAATCTCGATGCTGACCGGCGTGCTCGAACCGAGCGCCGGGACGGCGCGCATCGGCGGACATGACATTCTCGCCGAGCCGTTCGCGGTCAAGCAGCAGATCGGCCTGGTACCGCAGGATCTGGCGCTTTACCCGACCCTCTCGGCGCGGGCCAACCTTAACTTCTTCGGCAGCATCTACGGGCTGCGCGGCAAGGAGCTGCGTGAACGCATCGACGACGTGCTCGACATCGTTGCCCTGAAAGACCGGCAGCACGAGGCGGTCGAAAAGTTCTCGGGCGGCATGAAGCGGCGGGTCAACATCGCCATCGGGCTGATCCATCATCCGCGCCTGCTGTTCCTCGACGAGCCGACGGTCGGCGTCGATCCGCAAAGCCGCAACCACATCTTCGAGAGCGTGCTCAAGCTCAACAAAGAGCGCGGGATGAGCATCATCTACACCAGCCACTACATGGAGGAAGTCGAGCTGCTCTGCAGCCGGGCGGCGATCATCGACGAGGGCCGGATCATTGCCATGGATACGATCAAGAATCTGATCGACCTGCTTGGCGGCGGGGTGATCCAGGTAGGCGTGGATAAAGGTGACGATGCACTGGTCGCTGAGCTCGGTCAGTTGCCGTTTGTGAAATCTGCCGTGCGCCAGGCGGCGCCTGTCAAGCCGACCGAAGAAGGAACAGCTCCCCAACCAGATGGCAGCGCCGGATTGATCAAGATCAATGCCGAAAACAGCCACAAGGCAGTGGTCGATGTGATCCGTCTGCTCGGCGAGCGCGGCGTGCGCATCACTTCCCTGGAAATCCTCGAGCCGAACCTGGAGAGCGTCTTCCTGCATCTGACTGGCAAGAAATTGCGGGAGTAGCCGCTATGAAGATCTGGTACTTTATCAAGAAGGATCTTGCGGTCTTTTTCCGCGACCGCGGCGCGCTGATCTGGCTGTTTGTGCTGCCGTTGGTCTTTATCTCGATCTTTGCCGGTCTGTCCAGCCTGACCTCTGGTGGAAACGGCGAGGAGGAAGTCCAGGATAACCGCGTGCCGCTGGCGCTGGTCAACCTGGACGCCGGCGGCGAACAGGGAAAAATGCTGGTGGAGGAGCTCGGCGCGCCGGACGCATTCCGCCTGCTGATGCTGGGAAGGGAGGAGGCAGACGCCCGACTGAATGTATACACAATCCGGCGCTACCTGCTCATCCCGGCTGGCTTCAGCGCTGACCTGGCGGCGGGCAAGCCGGCCGCCTTGACGCTGATCACCCATCCCGATTCGGATCCAGAAACCGACCGGATCGTGATGACTATGGTCAACGGCATCGCCCAGGATCTCTCACTGGAGTTGCAGATAATCGAAGGCATAAAAACGATGGGAGAGATGCAGGCAGCCAATCCGGCTTCACAGGCGGCTTTTTCGGCGGATAAAATTCTGGCTCAAGCAAAAAGCCAGTTCGATAGCTCCAGCATGAATCCGTTGATCTCGATAGCTCAGGTGAATCCGGTCAAAGAGGAGAAAGAAGGTCTCCCAACCTTCGATCTGGGTGAGTCGATACTTCCGGGGATGAGCGTGCTGTTCGTCTTCCTGGCGTCGATGACCATGGCGCGCAGTATTTATGAAGAACGCAGGGACGGCAGCCTGCGCAGGCTGCTGGCCGCGCCGCTGCGCAGATCGGAGCTGATGCTTGGCAAGATGGCGCCGATGCTGCTGTTGATTATCATTCAGATCATATTCATTTTTTTTGTCGGTGGGCTGCTTCTGCCGCTGCTCGGATTTGGAAGATTGGGGATCGGGAACGATCCGCTGGCGCTGGCGCTGGTCTCGCTGGCGATGGCTGTTTGTACGGTCAGCCTGGGTGTGTTTCTCGCGGGGATAGCGCGGAGCGAAGGTCAGATCACTGGCATTGGCAACGCGGTGTTGTGGGTGGCGGGTTTTCTCGGCGGGGCGATCGTGCCGGCCTTCATCCTCCAGCAGATAGCCGTGTTGAACGTAATTTCGCGGTTCATCCCACATTATTGGGCAACCTCCGCCTATTATGACCTGCTGGCGCGCGGGCGCGGGCTGGCAGATGTCCTTCCCAACATCGGCGTGCTGCTGCTGTTTTCGGCGCTGTTCTTTTTCATCGGTCTGCGCCGGTTCAGGTATGAGTGAGGTGGCGCCATGATAAAGGTCAATCCGTTTCGGATCGTTTTATCTACAGCCTGGAAAGAGTTGCAGGTGATCTTCAAAGACCGCGGGCTGCTGGTGGTGGTCATCGGCATTCCGCTGGTCTTTTCGATGATCAACGGTGTTCTGAACGAGCGGCTCGGCGGCGGTGGAGAGGATATTGCCCTGCCGGCGGCGGTCGTCAATCTGGATGAGGGCATCTACGGGGAGGAGATCGTGGATATCCTGCGCGGGATCAGCGCTCTAAAGTTGACCGAGGTCGACAGCTATGCCCAGGCTGAGGAGTATGTTCTGGATAGCAGGGGGCTGGCGGCGGTCATCATCCCGGCTGGTTTGACGCAGAATCTGGAGGGGTATCGCCCATCGCAGCTCCAGGTGTTGATCGATCCCACTCAGCAGGCTATTGCCGCCAACATCACCGGCATTCTGCGCGAAGTGGTCTCGCCTTTTGTGGTACAGGCCGAAGTGTCGTACGCCATCCGCACGCTGCTGGCGGATGCGCCTGGCTATCAGGAATTGACAGAGACCGAGCGGAGGGCGGTCGAGGCGCAGAGCATCGCGGCTCAATTGGCGCAGGTTTCGCGGATGGTATCCAATCCCTGGGTCCGGCTGGAAGCCGAAACCCAGACCGGCGAGGACGTGGTGATTATGCCGACCAATCCGTTCGGAGCACTGGTGCCATCCTTCACGGTCTGGTTCGCTTTTTTTCTGGTCGGCGCAATGGGCGCCAGTCTGCTGGAAGAGAAGCAGAAAGGCACAGTGCGCAGGCTGCTTGCGGCGCCCATCCCGCGCTGGTCGATCATCGCCGGAAAGATGCTCGGCTACATCGGACTGGTTTTCGTCCAGGTGATGATCCTCTTCGGGGTGGGCAATTTGATCTTTGACATGCCGCTGGGCCATTCGCTGCTGGGTTTGCTGGTGATGACCCTGGCGCTCGGCCTGGCGGTGACCGGATTCGGGATGATGATCGCCGCGCTGTCGAAGACGGAGAAGCAGGCCGACAGCCTCGGCCTGATCCTTGGTTTTGCGCTGGCGGCCCTGGGCGGCTGTATATTAATGGGCTCGTATGTGCCTCTCTACCGGTCACCAGGGACGATTGGGTTTATCTCCAGGCTGGTGCCCCATGCCCACGCGTTGATGGGTTACGATGCTTTGATCAACCAGAACGGCGGCCTGTTGGACATCCTGCCGCAGGCCGGCATCCTGGTGGGCTACGCAGTGGCCTTTCTGCTGGTGGCAGTCTGGCGCTGGCGCTACGAGTAGCTGGCGAAGAGAGGCTGATAGCTTTCCTCATCGATCACAGTGCGCAGAGTGTGATAACACTCTGCGCACTGTGGTCATTCCTCCATCCGCAGGTCGGAGATTTACGAGCTCCAGGCGGGCGCGGCGATAGGGCTGACGGAGGGCCTGATTTCCGGCGCAACTGGCCAGCCAGGGAGGGTCAATCCATCAGGATGGACACCACTCAGGGCAGTTTGATCCAGCGGCTCTGCCTGGGTGTAACCCATCGGTGCGATGGGTCGCGCGCCCTGGTGTTCACCAGCCAGGGTGATTTTTTCCAGCAGCATCTCGAGGATTTTGTCCCACGTAAATCTCGCTGCCACCACAGGCGCCGCCTGGCGGATTGCCAGGGCGCGCTGCGGGTGATCGCGCAGGAATTCGATCATCAGGACAAGCTCAGAGGAATTCTCGGTATCCAGGGCGATGGCGCCGGCGCCGTCCATCGAGTAGGTTTCACCGGTGCAGCCGGTGATGGCCAGACCTCCGGCAGCCATGGCTTCCAGGCCGACCAGCCCAAAGGGTTCGTGTTTGCTATTTGCCAGGACGAAATCGGCTGCGGCGTAGAACATGCGCAGCATCGGCTGGGACATGCTGAACTGCAGGTTATAGACGTCCGCGGGTCCCGCCGCCAGAATTAACTCGACGGCGTCATCCCAGGTTGTCGGCAGACCGCAAATATCCCTGACCAGCAGGCCGGACTCCCTGGCGAGATCCAGAACCTCAACGCCGTGGGCTTCGATTCCGCCGCGGCAGATGAAGCGGACTTTGACACCGTCATGCTTAAGGCGGGCTGCCGCCTTGACCGCGGACAGCCAGCACTTATCTGGATCGTAACGGGCGACCTTGAACATCAACAGACCATCGCAGCCCACCAGTTGATCGTGTACCTGCCTGGCCGCGCTTTTAGGGATCGGCCGCAAGTATTCGGCCGGGATGCCGTTGGGGATCACCAGCGGATCCAATCCGTAGGTTCGCATGATCTGCTTCATGTAGCGGCTGACGGTGGTCAGCGTGGAGACATAATCCAGGCGTTTCCAATCGATGCGCTCGAAGCCCTTGGTGTTGTTGGCGTTCCACAGCAGGATCGAATCGGCGCGCAAGCCGGCGGCATGCAGTTGGTCGCTCAGGTTGGTGAGCGCTTCGGCCGTGTGCCATTCTTCCGCCAGGACCACCAGGCGGCGGCCCTGAGCGATCGCCGGGCGGGCAATATGCTCGACAATGAAAGGCGGAACGGATTGGTTGAAGTCAAAAAGCTTGCCCTCTTCGCCGTCATAGACGCCCAAAGGATGATAACGGCTGATCCATTGGCACCAGCGGTGATAATGTAGAAGACCGCTGGATTGCGTTTCGTGACCGGGTAAATCCGGACTGCCGATGAATATTAGATGAGTGTGATATCCCCGGGATGCGAGCCAATTAGCGATGTTGGTGATGCGTACCCCCAATCCCCCAGCCTGTGAATATGCGTCCGGTCCCTCGAAGGATAAAAGGACGAACTCGACCTGCTCAGGCATCGGCCAGACAGCGTTCACGTCTCACCACTTCCGAAGGAACTGGAAAACAGGCAGTCCCTTCAGAGGGTGTTGTTGCAAGATGGGTGCCAAAAACGGAATATGTCTATACAAATATTAATTTCACCGCGGCTGTGATTGCGCTCAGCAATCAAGTTGTCCATACATTACCTGTTTGATTGGTACAGCCGCAATGTATTGGCACGTATATTGCAACCTGCTTGCTGACACTTAGCTCTTCCGATGTGGTTGGTTGATTTCAGGAGGTGCCGGGATGTTCATTCAATCGATGGCTTCACTCGCGGATGCAATCAGCGCGCTTTCCAGTCCTTTCCCTCGAATCAACATGATCAAGCGCTACAAGGGGGCTATGCTGAGCCAGCAAAGCCGTATTATCGAAATCAGCCCGGAGTCAGCGACCATCCAGGCAAGCCAGCGGCTGACCTATCCTGTTCTACATGGACCTGTTTACCTGCGCAGCCGCGCCTTTACCGGCGCGATCTGCGCGAATATCCATGCGGTCGATTACTCCCAGGGCACTTTCCAGCTTTCCGAGCTCGCATACAGCGAATGGCAGGATCGTCGGGGTGAGCGTGTTCAGCCAAAGAATCCGACCTATGTGGATATAGAGACAGGCGGGGAAACTTTCCGCGCCTGCCTGGAAGACATCAGCGCCGACGGGCTCTGCGTTCTGGTAAACCGTCAGATCGATCCAGAGGGTGTACTCCAGGCTGGGGCTAGGCTCATGTTGCGGTTTCGGCTGATCCCGGGTCAGACCCTTGGCGACCTGCCCGGTTCAATCATCTACCGCCGCAAGGCCGAACTGGGATTGGTCAAGCTGGGTCTGAATATCTTCCCTGACGAGGATCAAAAAGCGATCTTGAGAGAATACGTCATCCGACGTTATGACGAAATCATGGAAGAGTTGAAACAGGATTTCAACCGGATGCGCGAACCTTGCCGGGTGGAGAATCTCTACTTCTGAGAAGAATCCGGCTGCCAATCACGGCTGACAGTTGAGATCTTAATTTTCATTCAGGGGTCATTTCCCTGCACCGAGTGGTTCGTTCTTTTACCCACGGTGTCTTTTGAAATCGCTCTATTAATGTCTTAATTTACCTGGAACGTGTCTTGCACCTTCAGGGCCATTGCATCGATTCCAATTCTCGAAGGATCTTCTCGCTGTGAAAAAGGAAAACATTCGCACCCGCATGGACATCACCTTCTGGCTGGCAATCCTGGTCCTGCTGGCGACCATGCTCTCGCGCTACGCTGGGAAGATACAAACGTTGGATATAAACCCGATTTCTGCCGGGATCGAGGTCCCGGTCACGGGACAGAATCCCGATTCCTGAATCGTTCGTTTCCGTTTTGCGAGCGGCTAATCTCGTATAATCAGCTCGAGATCGAATCTGCGCGATTAACCCACCGGAGGGAGCTATGAACATAAGGATTCGTACGGCAGGAGCCGGGGATGAAGCAGGGATCGTCGAGCTGATTCACCAGTTGGCCATGGCCGGCGGAGAGACCAGCCCCCTAACCGCGGACTATCTCGGGCAGTACTTCGCTTTTCCGGGCAACCGCATCCTGCTGGCTGAGGATGGGGGAGAGGCGGTCGGGCTGTTGAGCTACTCGGTACGCCCGGATCTCTACCACGCCGGCGACTCGGCTTACATCGAGAATCTGGTGGTGGCGGAGGGCAGGCGCGGGCAGGGCATCGGAGCGGCGCTGCTCAGGCATGCGCTGGCGGAGCTGGAAGCCTCCGGATGCGTCGAGGTCTCCATTGCGACCATGCCGGACAACCTGACCGCCCAGCGGCTTTATCGTTCGCTGGGGCTGGTGGACGAGGCAGTTTATCTGGAGAAACACTTTTAGGTCTTCCCTGCGGTGAAGGTCTGTTAAAGGGGTGATCGCAAGGTCATTCTTGACTATTAATATCTGTATTATATAATTTGTGCATCCTTGCAATGGGAGCAGCGCACTTGCCAGAATATATCGAGACGGTCATCGTCGGCGGCGGGCAGGGGGGACTTTCCTTAAGTTATTATCTATCTGCGGCGGGACGTGAGCATGTGGTCTTTGAAAAGGCCGCGCAGGCCGCTAAATCCTGGCGCAATCAGCGCTGGGATTCGTTCACGCTGGTGACGCCAAACTGGGAGTTCAAGCTGCCCGGCGGCGAATATCAAGGCGACCGTCCGGACGGCTTTATGCCGCGGGATGAAATCGTACGGCGCTTCGAGCAATACATCGAGCGCTGGCGGCTGCCGGTGAAGTACAACACCGCAGTTGAATCGATCCAACCACTGGAGGGCAGGGGTTTTCTGGTCACAGCGAATGGGAGGCAGATCACTGCACGGAACGTAGTCATCGCCACCGGCCTGTTCCAGCGCGGGAAGACGCCGCCAGTCGCCAGTCACATCCCGGCTGACACCAATCAACTAACGACGGATCAGTACCGCAATCCTGAGCAGCTGCCGCCCGGAGCTGTGCTTGTGGTCGGCTCGGGTCAGTCGGGCGGGCAGATCGCCGAAGAGCTGGCCGAAAGCGGGCGCAGCGTGTATCTCTCGACGGGAACGGCCGGCTGGGTGCCGCGGCGTTACCGCGGCAGAGACATCGTGGATTGGATCGAGGTGATCGCCTTCTTCGACCGGCCGGTAGACGCGCTGACCGATCCGCGCGAACGTTTCAAGGCAAATCCGATGGCGACCGGCAAGAACGGCGGTCGCGATCTCAATCTGCACAGCCTGCACCGTCAGGGGGTGAAATTGCTCGGACGGCTGAGTGGGGTGGAAGGCAGCCGGCTCATCTTCGAGCCCGACCTCGGCGCGAACATCGCCAAATCGGATGAACAGGCGAGACAACTGCTGCAAAGGATCGATCAGGAGATTACTGCGCAGGGAATAGCGGCGAGAGATGAACCTTCTCCTTTTCCAACCGATGCTCTTCAAGCATCCGGCCTGACTGAGCTGGATATGAGAGCTGGAAAGATTTCCACGGTGATTTGGGCCTGCGGCTTCAGCTTTGATTACCGCCTGGTCAGACTGCCGGTTGTGGATGAATTCGGTTTTCCGCTCACCCGGCGCGGCGTGACGCGCTTTGAGGGGCTTTTCTTCATCGGCATGCCCTGGCTGCATACGCAGAAATCCGGGCTTTTGGCCGGGGTCGGCGAGGACGCGGCTTTTCTGGCAGAGCTAATCTCCAATCGGCGGTGATAATGCTGAAAGCGGGGAACGAAAAAGCGACCAAACGCGTCCATTATCACAGAAAGGAACACTACCAAATCAAAGGAGAAATTATGATCAAGAACCTTTTGATTGCCGCCATTGCGCTGAGCATGCTCCTGTCCGGCTGCGTCTCACCGGTTGACGCCGTCGAGCCGAGCCCAACCCAGCCAATGCCGGTAGAACCCAGCCCGACGCTGCCGCCGCTCGATCTGACCCCGGCGCAGATGTCCGCCAGCAACACGCTGGCTGAATCGCTTGGCGTGGATGTCGGCGAGGTCAGCTTTGTCAGCACGGAGGCAGTCGATTGGCCGGACGGGTGCCTTGGCGCAGCCCGCCCCGGGATGATGTGCACTCAGGCGATCGTGCCAGGCTGGCGGATTGTCATGGAGGTTGATGGTCTGCAATATGAATACCGCACCAATCAGGATGCCAGCCAGATCGTTTCGGCGGCGAAGATCTTCTCATGGATTCGCAGCGGCGGAATTGCTGGAATGTGCGACGAGCTGGCGATCTACCTGCCGGATGAGATTGTCGCCAGCGATTGCAAGACCGGCTCAAAGGTCGATCAACTCTCGAAGGTCGCCAATGAGAAGGAAGGTAACCAGTTGCGGGAGTGGCTGCGAACCTACGAGGCGCAAACGATCACCCGTGATGAGAATCTGGCCGCGGACGGATTCTTATTCGAGGTCGTCTTTGCCGGGCAGGGGGACGAGAAAATGAGCACCGAAGTTGAGGAAGAGATCCTTCTGATACTGGGCGACCTTTACGCGAGGATGATGCAGTAGGGATCTACAAGGTGTGTTTCTTCCACAGGCTGGTGTGCATCATCAGCCTGTGGAGGCCCAGCTTAGCGGAGATGAGCATTCCCCGGCCTACCCAGCCCGGGGCGCACACCCGCCGGCCGCGTTCCAGGTCGCGTAAAGCCGCGGCGGCGGTTTTATCGGCGCTCATCCACATCCATTTCGGGATGCGCTGTTCGACGCGCAAATCCTGGTATTGCTCATTGTTATGAAATTCCGTATGGGTAAAGCCGGGCAGCAGCTCGAGAACCCTGATAGGTGTGCCCTGCAGTTCGAGCATCAGACCCTCGCTGAAAACGGTCATAAAAGCCTTGGTCGCCGAGTAGGCCACGTTGCGCGGAGTGACCACATAAGAGGCCATCGAGGTAACATTGATGATCGCGCCGCGCTGACGGGCAGTCATGCCGCTTAAGGCGGCGTGCGAGAGGCGAACCGCCGCGAGCACGTGCACCTGGATGATCGCATTTATTCTTTCGAGAGGGGTTTCGTGGAAAGCGCCGGGTAGGCCGAAGCCGGCATTATTGATCAGCAGATCGAGGATTGGGCAATCGCGGGCGCGCATGGCGGCAAGTTGGATGCCAGTCTCGCTGGAGAGGTCGGCGGGAAGCACCTCGACCTGGATGGAGCACCGGCTGGAAAGCTCGGCGGCGAGCTGTTGGAGGCGTTCTTCGCGGCGGGCGAGGAGGATGAGATTGGCGCCGCGAGCAGCCAGCAGGCGGGCGAAGGCCGCGCCGATGCCGGAAGAGGCGCCGGTGATTAAAGCTGTGCGTATAGCCAAATTGTTTTCCATTCATGCCTCCCGGTAGACCACTCGAAAGCGCTCGCAGACCACCGGCATTTCCAGGCTGGGCTGGCGCTCGATGATGGTGCACTCGCGGCTGAAGACCTGCCAGTGGACGCGGCGCCATTCCTCCAGCGTGCGGCTGCCCTCGCCCTCTTCGGCGGCGAACTCGGCGCTGACCTGGTCGAAAGGCAGGATATCGACGCAGAGCGTTTCGATCACACAGCAGGGATTGCCGGCCCAATCGGTGATCACGCTCAGGTCGCCGGGCTGCGGGTAGGGCTCCATCTGCCAGTCGTAGACCCAGCCGAGGCTGGCAGTGGCCTGTTTCAGACCGTCCATGACCAGCCGGGCGAGTTCGTCGGCGTCGGCGGGATTGTCTGAAAAATGCCAGGCTTCGTATTTTATCGGGCGCGGCGTGTCGGACGGGAGCGTATCCAGGTAGCGCTGCCAGAATTGTTCGATGGGGGATGCGGTCAAGAAGGCCTCGATATTATGGGGGATATTTTCATTGTAGCCTGATCCGGTCAATCCGTCCCGGGTATTTCCTATCCTGTTTGCGCTCGCGCAAGCATGACAGGCATTGAAGCGATTACAATGGGACGATCTAATCCCTTAACGAGGTTGCCATGACACTTGAAAATCCAGCCTGCCTGTACTGCGGCGTTTCACACAGCAAGGTACCCCTGGTGCGTTTGCTCTCCAACGGGCAGGAGTATTTCATCTGCGCGCAGCATTTGCCGGTGCTCATCCACGAGCCGCACAAGTTGAGCGGCAGGCTGCCAGGAGTTGAACGCCTGCAGGGGCATGAGCATTAAGCGGATATAAAAGATGGAAGGTGTATCCAGGCCTAAACGTCATTTCGAGCACAGCCAGAAATCATTGACGCGGGGGTTGATTTTCCCTCACGCCTGCACCCTCACAGCGGGTGACGTTCGTCGATGCGGATGGTTCCCTTCGAGAGGTCTGGTTATTGGGTTGAAACAATTCCCCGGCCGGCTGTAAGACTGCTTCGCTTCGCTCGCAGTGACATCCGGGCGTGGACGCATGCGATGAACGCTGAGCCGGCCCTTCGGCAAGCTCAGGGCAGGGCTCGGGCGGGCGAAGGCGCTGAGCCGGCCCTTCGACCAGCTCAGGGTGCGGCTCGGGCGAGCGATGGACGCTGAGCCGGCCCTTCGACAAGCTCAGGGTGCGGCTCGGGCGAGCGTCGAACGCTGAGCCGACCCTTCGGCAAGCTCAGGGTCCGGCTCGGGCGGGCGAAGGCGCTGAGCCGGCCCTTCGACAAGCTCAGGGTGCGGCTCGGGTGGGGACGCACGCCCTATAGACCGGCTGTTTGGTACAATTGTCCTCATGGCAACGGCTCAAACGGCCTCGAGCGAATACAGCATAACGCCCCCGTACGCAACCAACCGACGCAGCGCCGTCGGCTGGATTGCCTCGCACGCCCTGCGTCAGTGGCCGATGCTGCTGCTGGCGGTCGCCGGCGCGCTGGGCAACGCCGCGCTGGCAGGGGTGCTGCCGGTGCTGATGGGACAGGCTTTCAACCTGGTCATGGCTCCGGAGCTGGATAAAGCCGGCCTGATCCGGATTGGACTGCTGGCAGCCGGCTCGCAGACGCTGCGGGCGCTGCTGCAGCTTGGGCGCAACGGCGGATTCGAAATGGTCGCACAGCGGCTGGAGCGCAACGTGCGCAACGAACTTTACTCCGCGCTGCTCGGCAAGAGCATGACCTTCCACAACCTCCAGCCGGTCGGCGACACGATGGCGCGCGCGACCAACGATGTGCGCGAGATCAACCTGATGTTCAACCCGGGAATCAACCTTGTGGTAGGCTCGCTGGTCTTTCTGTTCGTGCCGCTGCTCAACGCGCCGCGCTACCACCCGGCGCTGATCATCACCCCGCTGGCGTTCATGCTGGTCTACTTCATTGCCCTGTGGCAGTACCTGCGCGAGCTGCGCCCGATCACCGAGGAGGTACGCGCATCCTTCGGCTCACTGAACACGCGCCTGAACGAGGCGCTGGACGGGATCGAGATCGTCAAGGCGGCCTCGCAGGAGCAGAGCGAGGTGGAGCGGTTCGGGCGCAACGTGCAGCGTTACCGTGACGCGGTCATGCGTCAGGGCAACGTCGAGGCGCGCTTCCTGCCGCTGCTGCTGCTGGCTGTGGCCACCGCGCTGGGATTGTTCCACGCGCTGCAGCTTTACGGGCAGGGGCTGCTGACTACCGGCGACGTAGTGGCTTACTTCAGCCTGCTGCTGCTGCTCGGCTTTCCGACCAACGTCTCGCTGTTCGCTTATTCGCGCATCTCGCTGGGATTGGCCAGCGCGCGGCGCATTCTGGAGCTGATGAACCGCGAGAACAATCTGGATCAGAACACCGCCGGCTACAACCAGCCTATGCGCGGCGATGTGGAATTCCGCGGCGTGACTTTCTCGTATGACGGCAGTGAACCCGCCCTGAAAGAGGTCAGCTTCAAGGTTCGCCCGGGGCAGACTGTGGCGATCGTTGGGCAGACCGGCGCGGGCAAGACCACGCTGGTCAGGCTGATCAACCGCACCTACGACGTTGGAGACGGGCAGGTGCTGGTCGACGGGCGCGACGTGCGGGAATGGTCGCTGGAAGCGCTGCGCCGGCAGATTTCCTTCATCGAGCAGGATATCTTCCTGTTTTCGCAATCGGTGGGTGAAAACATCGCCTTCGGCAAACCGGGCGCAGCCCAGGAAGAAATAGAGCGAGCCGCTCAGGCAGCTCAGGCGGATGAATTTATCCGCACTTTCGAAGCGGGCTACGCCACGGTGATTGGCGAGCGCGGGGTGACCCTCTCCGGCGGTCAGCGCCAGCGCCTGGCTCTGGCGCGCGCCTTTTTGACCGAGCCGCGCATCCTGATCCTGGACGATTCGACCAGCGCAATCGACTCGGCGACCGAGGACAGGATTCAGCGGGCGATTTACGCCGCCGCGCGCGGGCGGACGACGTTTATCATCACCCACCGCCTGTCGCAAATCCGCTGGGCGGATTTGATCCTGGTGATGCGCGAGGGACGACTGGCAGCATGCGGTACCCACGAGGAGTTGATGCGTGAAAGCGAGGCGTACCGCAGGATTTTTCAGGAATGATCGTCAGGATCTGGATTATTAGCGTGGTTTTTGAGATATCAGGATAGTATGGGCTTTTTTACCGGGCTGGACGCTGAAAAATATGACCGCAAGTACTCCGACCGCGAGCTGGTACGGCGGATTGTGGGTTATTTTCGCGCTCAGTCTGGCCGCCTGGCGGGCGCCGGGCTGCTGGTGATGGTCGTCTCCGCCTCCAGCGCGCTGCTGCCCATCATCGTCTCGCGCGGGATCGACCAGCTTCGAGAGAGTCTGACCGCCGGGAGGGTGCTCCTGATCGGAGGCGGGGTGCTGGCTGCCGGGGTGATCAGCTGGGTGGCTAACTGGGGTCAGCGCCGGCTGGTGGTGCGGGCAGTTGCCGACGTGGTGGCCAGGCTGGCCCGGGATGCCTTCAAAGCCTCGGCCGAGCACGACCTGTCCTTCTATGATGAGTTCACCTCCGGGCGGATCGCCTCGCGCATCACCAGCGACACGCAGGATTTCGGACAACTGGTGCTGCTGGTGACCGACCTGATGGCCCAGATGGTCGAGTCGATCATCCTGGCGGTGGTGTTGGTCAACATCGAATGGCGGCTGACGCTGATCTCTTTCGCGATCATCCCGCTGGTCGTCTGGCTGGCGCTCAGCTACCGCCGCCTGGCGCGCAACGTAACCCGCGCAGGCATGCGCGCCATGGCAACCGTCAATCAGACGATCAAGGAGACGGTCAGCGGGATCGCAATCGCCAAGAATTTCCGCCAGGAGAAGAGCATCTACAGCATTTTCGATCAGGCCAACCGCAGCTCCTACCGGGTGAACGTGAGACGCGGGCTGGTGCTTGCCAGCGTTTTTCCGACGCTTAACATGCTCAGCGGTCTGATGGCAGCCGTTCTGGTTTATTTCGGCGGATTGAGCGCCGCCGCCGGCGCCGTCACGGTTGGCGCCTGGTACCTGTTCCTGCTCAGCTTCGACCGCTTTATGTACCCGGTGATGAGTCTTTCCTCCTTCTGGACGCAGGTGCAGAACGGGCTTTCAGCCGCCGAGCGCGTCTTCGCCCTGATCGACGCCGAGCCGAATGTGGTGCAGACCGGCAGCATGCGCCCGCCGCGGTTGAAGGGCGCAATCGATTTTCATCACGTCAGCTTCCGTTACAAAGACGCTGAGCCGGTGCTGGACGACTTCGACCTGCACATCCGCCCGGGCGAGACGGTGGCGCTGGTCGGGCACACCGGCGCGGGCAAATCGTCGATTGCCCGGCTGATCGCCCGCTTCTATGAATTCCAGCAGGGACAGATCTGCATCGACGGGCGGGATATCCGCAGCTTCGAGCTGTCTGCCTACCGCTGCCAGCTCGGCATGGTCACCCAGGTGCCATTTTTATTTTCCGGGACGGTGCTGGAAAACATCCAGTATTCCTGCTCGGGCGCGACGGCGGAGGAGATCGAGGCGCTGGCGCGGCAGATCGGCGGCGGCGAGTGGCTGGAGACGCTGCCGCAGGGCCTGCACACCCAGGTCGGCGAGCGCGGCGCGCGGCTTTCGATGGGGCAGCGCCAGCTGGTCTCACTGATGCGAGTGGTGGCGCAGCGCCCGCCCATCTTCATCCTCGACGAAGCCACCGCCAGCATCGATCCCTTCACCGAGTGGCAGATCCAGCAGGCGCTCAACCTGATCCTTTCGCGCTCGACCAGCATCCTGATCGCGCACCGGCTTTCGACGGTCAAGGCGGCTGACCGGATCATCGTCGTCGAGCGCGGCAAGATCATCGAAGAGGGCAATCACCAGCAGTTGATGTCGCGCGGCGGTCACTACGCCGTGCTGTATGACACCTATTTCCGTCATCAGTCCCTGAGTTATGTGGAGGAGGCCGGGCGGTTGAAGGCCGGCGCGGAAGCGGGGGATTGACCTCTACTCCCAGGGAGACCTGACTGGGCTGCCGTTCCGGTGTGATTACTCTTCGGACAACTCACTGACCTTGAACACCTGATCGCCGCGCCGGACGGGTTTCTCGACTTTGACGGCGATCTCCATCCCTGGCCCGGCAAACTGGATTTTGCGGTGGTTGAGCTCCATCGAGGCTATCTGCTGCGAAAAATCGGTGGTGTACCCCTGTATGCTGATGAAATCCCCCAGGTGAAGCTCCCCTTTGACCTCCAATACGGCAACGCCGATCCGTCCATAGTAGTGGGTAACGAGAGCGATTGCTTCGTCCATCGGTGGATCCTCCTGACAGGCAGAAGCCCTCCCCGCCAGCGGGAGGGCTGAAATGACGGGGCGGGTAACTGTGCCGTGCGAATAAATGACTGCGACGGGCACTTACAGGGTACAGCAAATCAGGCTGGATTTCAAGGGGAGCCCGGGTGAACCTGTCCTGCAATGCGGATTTCCTCCATTCCTGCCGACGGTTGAGATCGAACGACGGACAGGCGAGATGATCAGAGCTGGGATCGGCATCAGCCTGTCCCAATGAACCGTAACTGCCGCTGTCGAAAATTCCATGTTCTATGCCATCCGCGCCGATGGGTTGAATCGCGTTTCCGGGAGCTGAGATGCTGGCAGCGGCAGTGGCGTGAGGAGCAAGGAGATGTTGCTTTGAACCCTGCACCGCTGTGTGATGTTTTCTCCCGGTGTGTTGCGGGTCAGATCACTGTTTTTGCTCGTGACCTCTGACCGGACAGGCAATCCCTGCCTTTTTTTAGGATAATGCCGAAGTGAAAAAATGCGTTAAAAATGACGCTGACCGTTCTTCCGGGCGAGAAGGGAGAGGGTAATCCTCAGGTATGAGCAGGGGAGGGGAAAAATAAGAACAACAGGTCGGGAATCATCCCGACCTGTATTGATTGGTCTCCGAAATCCCTTTTCAGGAAAACAGGCCTGCAAACCAGACCGCGACCTGATCGGCGAGGAGATCAATCCGCCTGAATAATCCGGCGATCGGGCTGACGGCAGGGATGTCAATCGATTGGATCTCGCCAACAAAGTCGAAGTCGGCTTCCAGCTTGTTGGCGAGCTCATCCGGCACAACCGTACCCAGGCGAAAATACCAGCGCCCGCCGGCAGGGATGACGAGGTTGCCCTGATAAACCCGGGATTCGGCGTTCCAGGTCAGCGGAGCGACGATTTGCGGCAGGGGGGTCCGTCCACCTCTCCCCTCGATGTAGGCGGTGCTCTCCAGTTCGGACGGCTCGTGATCCCACAGCCAGATGTAAGCGGGTTTAGCCCTGCTGGCGAGCCAGTCCTCGTGAACGACCGATTCTGCGTTGAGTTGACTGACCCAGTGCGCGGTTACAATCACATCATCCAGCGGGACAGGATTGGCGGGTTGGAAGGTGAATTCCAGGCTTGGACAGCTCAACTCACCGGGGATGGACGGGCATTTTGCTTCTGCCCGACCGGGAAAGAGGAACCCGGCCGCGAGAGCGGCGAGGAGAAGAAGCACGCGGAACGGCGTGACGATCCTCAGATTTGAATGCCGTGTAAGCAGATACATGAGCCACCTCCTATCCGGGACAAAGCACGGCTAAATACGACCAATATTATCTTATTATGAATTATAGGATTTGCAGGAAAAATGTCAAGCCGGACGGTTATCCGCCGATAATGGCCTGGAAAGAGAAGTTGACTGAGAAGTGCAAGCGGTTGGCGCCCAGGTCAAAAATCGGGTACGTTCAGGTTCTGAACGCACCCGATCACCTGCCAACCTCGCAAGGATGAATAATGGATGCTGCCCGCTAATTAATGGAGCGACGTCAACATCATCGAATTCTCGATTTCAATGAAAATCCTTCCAGCCGGTGTTGACGTACTCGGTCAGCTCGGTCACCGAAAGCTCCTGGATGCCAAGCTTGTCGAGCGTGCGCCCTCGCCGCCAGTAGTCGGTGCGGTGGATGATGCAGGCCAGGCGGATGATGCTGTTGATCCCATTGACCGACACGCCGTAGCGGCTTGCCAGCGAGGAGAGCGGCACCAGGCTCATCGGTACTTCCTCGAAGATGTAGCGGTGGTTCAGGTTGGTGGGCGCTTTAATGCCGTAGTAGCCGGTCTGGTTCTGAATGGCCTCGTACAGCGATTCGCCGCGAACGTTGTAAGCCAGCTCGAGCCACTCGCTGGCTGTGCGAGCGCGGATTCCGAGCGAAGAGGCGACCGTCACCCGCTCGCGGTCGAGCACCTCCAGCACGCGCGCGGTCGAAGGGGTGACGCCGTTGACGTAGAATTCGAAATCGCCGTGGGTGGTTTCGATCCAGCCGGCGTTGAGGATGGTCAGGGCGGGATGGAAGATGGCGCCCATGTTGTTCAATCCGGTATGCAGCACGTTGATCCCGTCGATAAACTGCGGATAGACGCCGTGGATCTGCTCTAGGACTGACCTGGTGCGGGTGGCGGGCAGGGCTGCCAGCGGGACGGCTTCCTTGATGCGGAAGATGCGCGCCGCGGCGGGGCCGTCGGCCCGGCTGGCGTAGATAAACGTCTCGGCTTCGGCAACAGTGATATCTGCGTTGCAGCCGCTGGAGCGGCGGACCGTGTCGAATTCGATGGCTCCAAAGGTGCGCCCGGGATGGAGGATGATGGTTTGCCCGTCCTGCAATGCCGGCGCCATATTTCTGGCAATCTCTGCATGAGCTGAGGACGGCAGCACAACCATGATGACCTCAGCATCCCTGACCGCCTCCTGAATATCTGAGGTTACTTTTGCCAGCGCGCCAAAGCCGTGCGGACCCATTTCGGGACTTTCCAAATCGATACCGCCGCGCTTGCTGATAAAAGCGACGTGCTCCCAGGTGCGGTTGTACAGGGTTACCTCGGCCCCCATCAACGCCAGATGGGCCGCCATCGCACGACCGCCATTTCCGGCGCCTACAATTGTGAATCGGGTCGGTTGTTTCATTGTCACTGTCTCTTTCTATCCAAGTATTTGAAGGCGTTCAGCCTCGAACAGGGGTTCGCCCTGCTCGTCCACCGGCCAGCAGGCGCCGGCGATGATCCTGGTGCGCACCGCGCCGCGCGCAATGGGATTATTCCGCAGTTGCGGAGCATCCATTATGCCGCTGCTGACCGCTTTAGCCAGTACGGAGGGATCGCTGAGGGGATCCCGGCTGCCCGCCGGCGCCAGGGCGCGGATGGCTGCCAGGCTGAGCTGCGCCTCACTGATCAACTGCTGCTTGCGGCGCAGGACGATCGGATCGCGGGTCATATCCGGCGCACCGCGCGTGGAGTTTTCGATCACCCGCCGCGCCATTTTCGCCGCCTCGATGATTTCAGATGCGCGGGCGGCGTGGTCGGCTTCGGTGTGCCCGACGATATGGATGATATCCGGCTGCAGCGCCATTTGCAGGTAGATGCTGGCCGCCAGATGCGCCCGCGCAGCGGGCGGATCGAGCGGGTAGCTGAGCAAGCCGGTACGGGTCTGCTCCCAGATGCGGAAATCCGGCCCGGCCAGCGGCTTGATCATCTCCAGAATGGCCAGCATCCTGGCCAGATCCATCGCGTCGGATAAGCCCGGCGGCGAGTTGAACATCAGCTGGGCGATGTAATCGTGTACGCCGTAAGCTTTGGCGTTGTAGGCCGATAAATAACCGGCGACGACGAAGACGACGTCGGGGGCGTCGCGCATGCCCCAATGGTGCGGCTCGTTTAACTCGACCGGGATGTCGCGCTCGCCGTACCAGGCCATCACCTGCTGGTGCTGCTCGATCGAGCCCTGTAAATCCCAAGGGCCGCGTCCGTCCATGCGGTTGAACCAGAAGAGCGGGATGGCGCACCAGGCGTTATGAATGGTTTCGACGAAGATCTCCGCCAGGTGGATGAAGTCGTCAGTGCCTGAGTAGGTGCGCAGCAGCGGGTAGTTACCGCGCCGGCTGGCCTGATAGAGCGCGCGGAAATCGTCCGCCGAGCGGACCGGCACGCCGCCCGCGCCGGTGCGGCGCGGATTCTGGCGCTCGGGATGGAAGAAGTTCTCCTGAGCGTCCTGGTCGGTACCGAGTGAAATCACATCCAGGACGCGCGCCTCGGCGATCTCTTCGATGCCCGCGATGGTTTCCGCCATGTTGGGCAGGCCGAAATGGTGGCGCAGGAGGGGGTAGGGGGCTTTCCACAGGCGGCGGGCTACCATCGTATGCGGGTAAGATTCCTCGCTACGTTGGTCCGGCTTTTCGCCCTTTAAAAAGGCGATGACGTCTTCGACCGGTTCGGAGCCGTCGAAGACCTGCTCGAAGAAACCAGAAGCGCGGGCGCGCTCGGCCACCGGCGGGGTGCCGGCAAAGGCAAAGATCACCCCGGCGGAGTGCAGCTCATCGGCGGCTTCGGCGAATTCCCCCAGCAGGCGCTCGCCGGTCTCGGGCGTCAGGCGGTAGGATACGCCCACCAGGTCGGCTTTTTCGCGCCGGGCAGCGGCGATGAATTCCTCCGGCGGCACCGCCGGTCCGAGGAAGACCGTCCGCCAGCCGGCGTTCTCCGCCAGGCGCAGGAAATTGCTCACGCCGGCGACGTGGACGCATTCGCCGATGGCTCCAGCTATGACCGTCTTTGTCATGGCACTCCTTTCTTTGCTAGCAGGTCGCCCGTGGCGGCTTTAGCGCTGGCGGGCAGATCCAATCAGGGCGGAAACGGATAAAAGGCGGATTTTTGTACGCGCTTACTTGCGTTTTCCCAGCCGCTGGTAGAGCGACCTGCGCTGGTGGTTGGATGCGCCCGGGAAGACGCCTTTTTCTGCAGAGCGTAATTCTTCGATGGAGATGAACGCCTGAGGGTGCAGGGTGTGGATGATGGCAGTCACCGGTTGGAGGTCTTTGCGTTTGATGATCGTATACACCAGGGTAACGTCCATCTGAGAACCCCTGCCGGCCACGCAGGTGACGCCGTACCCGGCGGAGCGTAGCCTTTCCCGCAGGGCGGAAACGTCGCCGGGCAGGATGGTGCGCAGGATGAGCGTGCCGATGGCGAGTTTGTCCTCGATGATCATGCCCACGATCGTGCCGGTGGCGAATCCAGCTGCGTAACCGACGTATGCCCAGATGCCCTGCACGTTGCGGATGATCTGGCTGACCGCCAGGATCCAGATGAAGGTTTCGACGAAGCCGAACAGCGGGGCGAGGTACTTCTTGCCGCGCGAGATGAAGATGATACGCAAGGTGCCCAGGGTCACATCGATGACGCGCGCCAGAAAGACCAGCCCGGGCAGGCCGACGTATTGGACGAGGGCAGAGAAGAGGGTTTGGTCCATGGAATGGGAGCAATCCTGCATTTATTGTACAGGAATTTGCTTTGTGCGTCCCATCCAATCCAGATTGGGTAATTCTCCAAACCACTCCCTGAAAAGTCGGTAGTAGAACAGCTCTTCCTTCGTGTTGAGCTTCCAGCCGTTAGGCAGAACGCGTTCGCGGACAAAGTCTTCGTCAGACACGACATTTCCGGCATGATCAGCCAGACGGTCAGCCACACCGGCGCCCTCCCAGAACTTCACCTTGGGGCGCTGAACCAGCTCAGGCGGTAGCAAATCTTTCACCGACTGGCGGAGGATCCATTTTTCGACGCCGCCACGGACTTTGTAATGGGAGGGGATTTGCAGGGAGAATGTGACGACCTGCGGATCGAGCAGTGGCAGCCAGGGAATCACTCCGTGGGCCATGGTGCAGCGGTCGACACGCTGCAGGGCGGTGTTGTGCAACCGGTTGGTGATGTCGATCAATTCCTCTTGCAGCGAGCTCAGGGGGATATTTTTCAGGTAGGCGTAACCGGCGAACAGCTCATCGCCGCCCTCGCCGGAAAAAACCGCGGGGACGTAATCGGCGGCCACCTGGGCAGCGAGGTAATGCATGATGCTCGAGCGGACCAGCAGGGCATCGAAGGATTCCAGGTGATAGATGACCTCTGGAAGGACGCGCAGCATCTCCTCGAAGGTGACCAAACGCTCGTGGTGGCGAGTTTTCAGGTGCCAGGCGGCTTCACGGGCATGGATCAAATCCGGCGCACCTTCCAGTCCGGCAGCAAAGGTGTCCATCTGGCTGGCATAGGGGCGGGCGATGGCGGCGATTGCCGAGGAATCCAGCCCGCCGGAAAGCAAGCTTCCAAAGTGGTCGATGCCTTGAGCACGGCTCTGAATCGCATCGGTGAGGAGCCGGCGAAGCTCTACAGCCAGGGAAGCCGAAGGTCGATCCAGACTTTCCTTTGGTTTAATGAAGGATATCCGTTCGATCTTCCCACTATTCAGACGGGAACCCGGTGGAAGTTCGTGGATATCGCTGGCAACGCCGAGCAGCCCCTTAACCTCGGAGGCAAAGCAGAGATCGCCCTGGGTATCGCGCCCGTAATAAAGGGGGGCAACGCCGAGCGTATCCCGGCTGAGGGAAAGGCTGTTGGCGACGCATTTGGCGCAGGCGAAGTGGCCTTCGGCGACTTCGTCGCAGACCAGATGCTCATGTTGAATATGTTCGACCTGCAAGGGTTGAATGTCGGAATATATTACTCCAAAGACAGCCTGTTTTACAGGCACGATTTTCACTTGATTCCCCCGATAACTGATTCGGTCAAGCATCTCGTCGACGATGTCAATTTTTTCAGGGTTGGCAATCCCTGCAATACCTGCCATGATGAAAACTCCTTTCCTTTCGCATAGTCATTAGTCTGGCAAAAATTCTATCAGATTACATAGCAGGCTGGCAGCCAGCTAATGGTTGGGTGGTGTGTGGACTTTTACAACGACAAAGGCGATTTATGGATTTGCACCTGCTCACAAATCCGTCAGTCCAACCAGTGGGCGGATATGCTGCCTGGGTGTGGGCAGAGGATAGGCCCAAAAATAACAGAAATTATTATACCAGAAGAAAAAAATGATCCTTGCGTGCCGGACAACCTTGCGGGAGATGGTTAGCAGGTTGAGTAAGGTTCAATAAATTGCCTGAGGAACGCAGACAACCGCGCCGAATGGCGAAACCTCGCTGTGTGAGCGGTCTGAAAGTCAGATCTCTGCCCAGAAGGTAGTTTGAAAATATTGAATTCAACGCAAAGCAAACGCAGGGTGTGTGAAGAGCGGATACATAGAGAGCCTGTCCTCACCAGCAAGAAAATCCCGGACAGGATTGCTTGTAGTAACCAGTTTTCCACCAATTTTCGACCAGTTTTCAAAAAAAGCCTCTATTGAAGCCACCTTTGAAGCCTAGTGCGTGGTTTAATCTTAAGTGGGGAGGGCGATTGCCTTGAATTTTCAATTTGCAAACAGAGGCATCATGATGGGACTCAGGACCGCTACATTGAACATAGACGAAATCTGGGGGGAAATTGAGGCAATCGCCTCATTCTTTATTAAAAAGGGCATCCGCGATGTAGCGGTGTCCTACGGGTTATCCTGCAACACTTCGCAAATCTATGTCCCATTTAGAGTTCCGGTCGCGGAAATTCTGCCGTTCGTTCAGCGCAGCATACGTGAGGGCATTTATAAGGTGGGACAGGGTGAGCTGCACATCCAGGGCGGTGATCCGCCGATGCTGTTTGTCCTCTGCCACGCCGGGGATATCCACTTCGAGTCGGAAGCAGACAGTGTCAGCAGCGAGATCGAGAAATCATGGAGTGAAAAGGGGTACCCATTGCATTACTACCGTGCCTGAGACCAGCCGTTGGGGGGCCAGGCAACTGGCAGATACGATCGATCTGCCAGACGTTATCCACGGGGGGCGCTCTGGGAGGGAAAATCCGCCCAGAGCGGGTGGATTTTCCATAAATATACTGGCACCTGAACCAGCAACAACATACCAATGAAGACCCACATTGGATGGGCGATCTCCGGGCGGTTGGTGGTCAGACTTTGCAGCGACTGCGGGGAGATGATCAAGACCGTGGCGAGGTCCATCCAGCCGTGGGCAATGATCAACCCGATGATCCCGCCGGCCCGGCGGCGCATCAGCGCGAAGATCAGTCCGTAGAAAAAGGTGGCAGCGCCGACCGCTAATCCCTGCCCGAAGACGTGCCAGAGACCGAAGGCCAGGCTGGACCCCCAGATCGCCCAACGCGCGCCCAGCCAGTCCTCAAGCGCGCGGTAGACCAGTCCGCGGAAAAGCAACTCCTCGACCAGCCCGACCAGACCAAAGTAGAATGCAATCTGGGTGACAAGATCACTAATGGTTAAGGAAGGCGGGGCGAAGGCAGGCACAACCCCCAGAATCACCAGCGAGCGGGCCAACACCAGGAAAAAACCGCAAATCAGGCCGAGCCAGATGCCGCGCCTGTTGATGCCCAGACGGTCGATCGACCAGCGCCGGCCGATCAACAAGGCGCCCAGGGCGAAGTAGACGTAGGATAGGATTTCTCCTGCCTGGGCCAGATTCCCGCTGGCGCGCGGCCAGAATAACAGATAAGCCGGGATGGCGGGCAGGAAAAGCAGCCCGGTTTCGAGCAGCGCCGCCAGGCCGGGATGCAGACGGTGTTTGCATAGACGCGGCAGCCAGGCCGGGACGCGCTGGCAGTAATTCTGCCATTCTTCGCCGAATTCGGCCGCCAACACCCGTTCCTCCTGGCGCGCCCGCCGCATCAGCGCAGGGAATTGCAGGCTGAAGAAGACCATCGTCCAGTTCTGGAATAGCAGGATCCCGCCCAGCCCGGCCAGCAGGTAGCCGAGATACATCGGGTGGCGTACGCGGGAAAACGGCCCAGAGGTAATCAGGCGGTGGCGCTCGAACAGTTGCGCGCCTTGGGTGGTCGACCCGAAATAATAGTGCCCGAGGGTCAGCCGCCCCCACAGAATCAATCCCAGGCCTGAGCTGAAAATCGCAGCGCCGGCGGCCAGAAAGGCGATCCTGGCCGGCTGGTCGAGCCTGAAACCGATCGGGCGCCAGATGAGTGCGCAGAAGCCGAAGTAGAGCAGGCTGATGATCATGTAAAACGCGGGCGAGCGCAGCCAGGCTGTGCGGCCAACCCGCCTGCCGGCTGGCTGTCGCAGCCCGCGTCCCAGGCTGGCGAGGATGATCGCCAGCACTGCCAGGCCAGCCGCTCCGGCGATCCAGCGCATAAGCTGTTCGATCAGGGTGAGCGTCACGGCTTCTGATCCTTGACCTGCGACCAGACCATGCGGAACTTGCCGCTGCGCGGATCGGGGTGGGGGAGCTCTTCCGATAGCGAAAGGTCGATCCGGGTAAGATTTTGGGCGCAAAGATGGGCGGTAAGAGCGCGGCTGACTGCATCCCAGACCTGATGCGGTTCCCGGCCCGGCTCAACTTCAAGGCGCACCTGCAAGCCATTTACGGTGGTTTTGATGATCTGGTATCGGCGCACGCCGGAGGTCTTCTCGACCTGGTCTGCCAGGGCCATGGGCAGCAGGCGAACCAGCGAGCCGTCTTCTCGTGAAAAGGTCAGAATCTCATCCCGGCGGCCTTCGACGCGCATCGCCGGCAGACGACTGCCGCATGCGCACGGGTCGGGCCGCAGGGTGATGCTGTCGCCCAGGTCGTAACGGATGATCGGCTGGACGTAATTGGCCAGGTTGGTCAGCAGGACGCTGTGCGAGGGCTGACCGGGCTCCACTGGCACGCCGGCGCGGTCGACTGGCTCGAGGATGACCCAATCGGAGTTGATGTGCAGCCAGTTTTGACGGCAGCTGGTGGCAATGTAAGGGAATTCTGAGGCGCCGTAGAGCTCGACCAGCCGGGCCGGGGCGAAGGTCCGCTCGATCTGCTCGCGCACAGCTGGCTCGAGCCATTCACTGGTGCAGGTGAGCATATTTGGGCGGATGCGCAGCCTGCCAGCGGCTTGCTCGAAGGCGAGCAAATGAAGAACGCTTGGATAGCTGGCCAGGACGATTGGTTGGATCTCGTTCAGGCGGCGGACCAGCTCGGGCAGGGGTTCATCCAGCGAGAGGGTGCTGAGCACGGAGGAGTAACGGCCCAACCGCTGACGAACCTCTTCCCAGTTGGAGATGCCCGCGTAGGGTCCACCCGTGGCGATGATCAGCGTGTAGCGGAAACCGCGCCGAAGCAGCTCGAGGAGCTGGCCCAGGCTGAACCAGGACGGATAGGCGCGGAAGATGATCAGATCGTAATAAACAGAAAGCGCCCGGCTGTCGTGCAGGTAGATGCCCGGCTCGCCGCTGGTTCCCGAGGTGGTCCAAACGCGGTAGCGGTCGAGAAACCGGGTGACAGGAGGGCTTTCTGCGGACAGGAAAGCGCGCAGGTCTGTCAGGGAGATGCGCGGATCGGTCCCCCAGGCATCGAAATTGGCCATCAATTCTGGCTTGGTGACCGGCGGCAGGCTGGACAGGTCGATGTTTGCCGGTGATATTTCCTGGTACAGGCGGCGGTAGAAAGGCGAATTTGCCTTTGCGTGGCTGACCAGCCGCTCCAGCCGCTGTTGCTGGATGCGTGAAATATCGCCGGGGCGACGGCGGGAGGCACAAAAAAGCGACCAGATTTGTACCGGGCGTTTCATGGGGATACCCCTGGGGTGGAATATAGATTCGGGTTAAGGGTAGTCCGAATGGGGTGTGAAATCAAGAGGGCAGGGGGAATCGAAAGGAGATTCGCCTCCAGGAAGGGCGCTGAAGTGAAAATCCAGAAAAAAAGGAGGAGAATCACGATGAAAATCGTAGAGGACGCCCTCTGCGGAATGGATCGATCGGCTGAAAAACCAAACAAAATGCGCATAGGCAACATGGAGTGAAGCCTGTTCTTTCCAGGCAGGCATCAGGCGCCACTTTCTAAAGCGCCTGACGTATATACGCATAGTCCGTCGATTTTAGGAATAAATAGAACACACCCACCTATATATTGGGGTTGTTGCGGCGAGCTACCCTATACACGAGACCCCCATATATGGAGACGGGTGCTGTGTCTTGACCGTCCCGTACGGATTGAGATCCCGGCGGATTCGATCAGGCGAGTCCGACAACAGACTGGCATCCAACCCGGGGAGGTTTTTTCCCGCTGAGGGCGATGGAATGGCATATACTTATGGGCAGTGAATACCGGCGAAGCTGCAAATATGGAATCGATTGAAAAACCTGCCCCGGATCCTTTCCTGATAGAGCTGGCCGAGGAAAGCACCTATGCCTATCAAATGACCTATGCGCGCCTGCCGGGCGGCGAGAGCGGCGCGGACGGGCGCGTCACCTGGTACCGGAGCGGGCTGGCTGGCGAGTTTTTCAACGGGATTCTGTACACTAATTTTCCTGAGGATGGGTTGGAAGAGAGCATCCGCGCCGCGCTGGAGCCGTTCCAGCAAAGAAACCTGCCCATGCGCTGGTATCTCGGCCCTTCCAGCCATCCAGCCGGGCTGGAGAACGAGCTGCAGCACTGCGGATTGAGCTTTGGCTGGAGCGGACCGGCTCTGGCAATCGAGCTGGGCAGTCTGCGCAGGCCGGAAAGAATGCCAGATGGGCTGGTCTGTGAGCGAGTCGAAAGCCTCGCCGCGCTGGTGGAGTGGATCGAGCTTTGGGCAGGGCAGGCGTCCCTTGAGGTGCGGAAGCGCCTGAACTGGGTATATACCGTCAGTGGTTTTGGCAGGTCCCTGGATGTCATCCTCTACCTGGGCAGGATCGAGGGGATCGCGGTCGCGACGGCCGCGATGTATCACGGCTGCCGGGCGGCGGCGATCAAGCACGTCAGCACCCGGCCCGAGTACCAGCGGCGCGGCATTGCCAGCCAATTAACCCTCTTCGCGCTGCAGGATGCGCAAGAACGGGGCTGCAGGTACTCCGCGCTGACCTCCTCACCTGAAGGCTACCCGGTCTATGCGCGGCTGGGCTTCGTGGAAGTCTGCCGTTTCAAGCGCTATGTCTGGTCCCCATTGCGATTTTAAAAATAAACACTTGTTAATGTAGGAACACCAATGGATCATCGCGTTGTTAATCGGGCAGGGCAGACCTGCGTCGAATTGACCAGCGGGGCATTTCTGGCGTGCGAAGGCGACGCAGTCGAGATCACCGGGCTGTGCAACGGAGTCGGCGCGAATTTCCTCATGCTGCGCGATGGGAACTTAAGCAGCGACTTCTTCGATCTGAAAACGGGGCTGGCCGGGGCGGCGCTGTTGAAATGGAGCAATTGCCACATCCGTGCTGCGGCGGTCGTCTCGCTTGAGTGGATCGGCGCGGGCAGGTTCCACGAGTTCGCCCTTGAAATCAACCGCGGCAGGCAATTCTACCTGAATGAGGACATTGAATCGGCCGAAAAACGGCTTCATAAACTGGATATTCTTTAATTTCCACGGGAATAACACCCCGGAAATTTCGTGTAGTCAGCGAACTGTCGAATATTAGGTCCCCCGATACCGATATCAGGGACTTTGATCCGTGATTTCAGCCAAACAGGCGGCGGATATGGGTGAGGAGTTCGGCTGCCCAATTCGATCGCGCCGGCGGCTGGCTTCCGGTAACTATTGATCTCACGCCGCTTCCATCGCTGGTTATCATCGGCAAGTAGAGGCGGTACTTAGGCTCCGGCGTTGGGCTGCTGAGTGTGGCGGTGGGCGAGGGTTGGATGGTGCCAGTTGGTGTGAGCGTAATGGTGGGCGTATTGGTCGATGTGTTCGTCTTTGTTGCAGTGGGGGTGTTGGTCGGCGTTATGGTAGCGGTGTGGGTGACGGTTGGGGTAGGGGATACTACCGCCACTTCGGCGCAGATGATATTGCTATAGGAGCTTTCACACGCGCTGGTTACAGAGCTGACCTTATAGCAGTATTGTTGACCATTGGTCAGGCCGGTATCGTTATAGGTGGTTGTCAGCCCAACCTGGGCGCGCAACTGCGCCTTTCCAGACTGGTCATAATAAATCTTGTAGCCGGTCACCTGCGGGTACCCTGTGTGCATGTTACTCCAGGTGAGGGACGCACTGTTGGCCGCCGGCACCGCCGAAACAAGCGAAGGCGCAGGCGCGTTGCAGCCGCCAGAGCCGTTCAGGCTTGTCTGGGCCATGAGGATCGGCGCGGCGCCGGGATCCAGACGGTTGTGCAGCCAGAGATCCCAGATGGTGCTGCCCCAGGCTTTCAGCTTCGCGAAAAATGGATCGGTCTGGATTATATAGGCCGGATCGCCGCCGGCGCCAACGCCGGTCAGGGTCAGGCTGCCGCTGCCGTTGATCTCGTCGCGGAGGAACTCGACGTATTCGCGGCTGGTGGTCTGGTAGTAGATATTGATCTCGACCGAATCGACGCCGGCAGGCAGCGATAGGCTGACCGCGTCGTAGCCGCCGGCGTATTCCGCTGCGGTGTAGTAATTCGGGGCATCTGCGCCCTGGGAGCGAGGCTGAGAGAGGCGCGCCGCCGCCTCATTGATGCGGAATCCCTTGGGCGGGATGCGGTTGTCTTTGTAGCGGTCGGTCGCAAGCGCAAAGTGGAAGGTGTGCTCTTCGCCGGTAATATCGCTGCTCGGCTTCATTTCATAGACCAGTGTATCGATCAATACTTCGTTTGCCGTGAGCGCTTGCGGCAGGGTCAGGGCAGGCGAGTAGGGATAGTCCAGCCCCTTGAGTGTGCTGGCACTGGCGTCATACGGATTCACTTCGAAGATTAGCTGATCTACGGCGTTATATGCTTTGACGTTCACGAACATCCGCCGGCCTTCTGGAAAACCTGAAATCAACTTATGGCCGGTCTGGTTTTGCACTTTGAAGGTCAGCAAGCCGGTGTTTGAATCGAAGCTAGCATCCTGAATTTTTGCAGCCAATTGCAGCTGCTGCATGGCGCGGTCGGCGCCGGCAAGCATGGCAGTCGGGTCAATGCCGAGTCCCTGGGTCAGGTCCATGGTGAGCGCGGCAGCGCCCTGACCAAGTAACTGCTGGTTGGTCGCGTCATAATTTGCAGAGCCGGAGACCGTGCTGGCCAGGATTTGCGCGGTCCAAACGTTGCCGCCGGTCAGATCGTGCAGCGGCTGGCCGCTTTGAGGGTGCTCGATGCTGGTGGTCGGGCGGATGGGCACACCGGCCTTATCACAGCCCGGACCGACGACGTCGCGCATGTGGCAGTCCTGGCAGGTGCGGATGTTGTTGGCCGGGTCAGAGGTTTCGAAGACCGCGGGCGCAAAGGGGCCGATCCCGGCCGCGCCGCCCTGCTGCCCGTAAGCCGAGAGCATGAATTCAGAAAAGGTGCGCTCGACGTGGTAGTAGGAATATGCCGATTGAAGCTCGGTGGTCAGCGCCTGAGCAGGATCGTCGCCGAGATTCGCCAGGACAGGATTGGAGACGTCGTGGCAGGTGGAACAGAAATACTTGCTCTTGTGGTAGCGGCTGTAAAAGATGGTGTGACGGGCATCGGCATCGGCAAACGAGGCGCGTTTTTCAGAATTTGCGCTGACAAAATACTGGCCGCCGCCGTTTTCCGTGTATCCCAGCGGCGGCAGGAAGCTGGAAAAGAAGTTCTGCCCGTTGAAAAGTTTAACCCCGGCAGAAATGGTGCGGTCCTCTGTGAGCGTTAACGCTGCGAACGTGCTCGATTGAGTCGCGCTGGCGTTGGTTTCATCCCAATAGCTGAGCCAATTGCTCCCCTCGCGCGCGCCTGAGGCGGTGGTTTGGAAAAACGGATCGTAGAGGGTATGGCAGAAGTCGCACTGCACGCCGTCGAAGTCAGCGCCGGTCATCAGCGAGGCGTTGGTCGGGTCGGAGCGCCCTTCCAGCCAGCCTTTGGGGAAGTGGCAGCGCTCGCAGATGTCGGTGGCATTCGGCGTGCCGACCGCCCAGATCGAATCCTGAGCGGCGACGGTCAGGCAGGCCCAGAAGAGCGGATCGCGCGCAGCCTGGGCCATCATCGAACCCTGCCAGTTGAAACCCGGCTCGACCGCCTGGTTGTAGCCGGCATGGCAGTTCAGGCAGCGCCCGGAGGCCTCCAGGGCGGTCTGCCCCGGCTGGGTGCCGGGCATGCGCACCAGCGTGTCGCCGGTGACCGGCACTGGATTCCAGGCGCCAACCGAAACGGTGATGGTCAGTGCGAGGACAGCGATCCCGATCAAAAGGGAGAGGTATCCTGCCCATTTGATGTTTGTTCTTAACCAGCGAAAAAAACGAGCCATTTTCCGATCCCCTCCAATCAATAATTGCCGGTTAAATCACAATTTTTTTATTCACCCCCCAGGATGTCACACAAATAAGATTGTTTATACATATATTACCAACATTCTACATGAAATAGATTTTTTACAAAAGTGACGATTGTCACAAATTAAAGGACGATGACTGGCAACTTGCTAATCAATAATAACTTCTTAGGGCAGATTTTCTCGTTATTATTCCTGCCTGCGGTGATACAATCGAAGTATCACCTCCGGATTTTCAAACCATCAAGGGTTCATACATGGCTGTTTCGATCTCCTTTATATCGGCGGGCAACCAGGGTGCGCGTTCGATTGTATTTCTGCATGGAGGCGGAGCATCCGGTTGGATGTGGGATCCGGTGATATCAAGGATGCAGGATTTTCACTGTCTCGTCCCTGATTTACCCGAGCACGGTCATAGTATCGACGTAAAGCCGTTCAGCATCCCGTTCGCCGCCGCGCAAGTCGCTGAATTGATCCGCGAGAAGGCGCATGGGACTAGGGCTGTCGTGGTTGGGATGTCTGAGGGAGCGCAGGTTGCCGTGCAACTGCTGGCGGATGCGCCCGAAAGGATCGAGCGAGCGTTGATTTCGAGCGCGCTACTGTTACCCATGCCAGGGATGAACTGGATGAGGTCCGTTCGTTCGCTTTCCTGGGTTTACCGGTTGACCGTGGCGCCGTTCAAAAATAATGAATGGTGGATGCGCGTCAATATGAAAAATTCCGCAAGTGTTCCGCTGGAGTATTTTCCACAATACAAAGAGTTGTTCCAACTCACCCATGAGAGTCAGTTTATCAACGTCATGCTGGCTAATCAACAGTTCCGCATCCCTGAAAACCTGAGCGCGGCGGTCTGCCCGGTGCTGGTCATCGCCGGTCAAAAAGAATACGCGGTGATGAAAGAATCGGCCCGCCTGCTGGCTGCTGCCCTGCCGAATGCGCAGGCGTATCTCCTCAATTTAGGAAGAGATTCCTCGCTGGCTAAAGAGCACAATTGGGTGATGAATGCTCCCGATTTATTTGCCCACACTCTGCGGGGCTTTATCGACGGCGCTCCACTGCCGCAGAATTTATCCCCCTTAATCTGAAGTTTGGCTACCCATAATCGATAATTACCCGGCGCCACCCCATTGCGAAACCCCTCTGGAACCTGATTATGAACCATATCGAGCAAATAACCAACCTTCTCAATGTGAAAGAAATACAGGTCAAGGCTTCCATCCAGCTGCTAGATGAGGGCAATACAATCCCCTTCATTTCCCGATATCGCAAGGAGATGACCGGCAGCCTGGATGAGGAGCAGCTGCGCCAGCTGCAGAGCGAGTTGGAGCGGCTGCGCTCACTGGATGACCGCCGCGCCACTGTGCTTGGCTCGATCGAAGAGCAGGGCAAGCTGACCGATGAGTTGCGCGAGAAGATCCTGGCGGCGGAAACGATGACTGCGCTGGAGGATCTTTACGCGCCGTACAAGCCCAAACGGCGCACACGCGCCAGCATCGCCCGCGAGCACGGATTGCAGCCGCTGGCGGATCTGATCCTGGCGCAGCCGCGCGATATTACCACGCCCGAGGCGGCAGCCGAGGCGTATCTCAGCAAAGAGGTGGTTGACGTTCAAGAGGCGCTGGCAGGCGCGCGCGACATCGTTGCCGAGACGATCGCCGACGACGCCAACGTGCGCCAGGCGGTGAGGGGGCGCGCGTTAAAATTTGGCCTGATTCAGGCAGAAAAGGTCGCCGAGGCGGAGGATAAACGCAAGGTCTACGAGTTGTACTATCAATTCGAGAGTCGGGTCGACCACTTAAAGCCGCACCAGGTGCTGGCGGTCAACCGCGGCGAGCATGAAAAGAAGCTGAAAATTCGCATAGCCATCAGCGAGGCGGATTGGAAGCCCTTGATGCTGCGTCATTATCGCCCCGATCCGCTCTCGCCCTTCGCCGCCCATCTCGAGGCGGCAATCCAGGATTCGGCTGAGCGGTTGTTGCTGCCGGCAATCGAACGGGATGTGCGCCGCTCGCTGACCGAAGCTGCCGAGGCGCACGCCATCCGCGTGTTTGCCGAGAATCTACGTGCGCTGCTCGGGCAGCCGCCGCTGGCCGGGCAGATCGTCATTGGCATCGACCCTGGCTACCGCACCGGCTGCAAGCTGGCGGTCGTCGATCCGACCGGCAAGCTGCTTGATACGGGCACAATCTACCCGCATGAGCCGCAGAAAAAGCGCGCAGAAGCGCTGGATACCCTGCTGGCGCTGGTTAACAAACATGCGGCGACGCTGATCGCGATTGGAAACGGCACTGCCTCCCGCGAGACCGAACAGCTGGCAGCCGATCTGCTCAAGAGCGATGATCCGGCCGTGCGCTCCGTGCGGTACGTGATCACCAACGAAGCCGGTGCGTCGGTCTATTCTGCCAGCCCGCTGGCGCGCACCGAGCTGCCAGAGCTGGACGTGTCGCTGCGCGGGGCGGTCTCCATCGCCCGGCGCGTGCAGGATCCGCTGGCGGAGCTGGTCAAGATCGATCCGAAATCCATTGGCGTCGGGCTTTACCAGCACGACGTCGATCAACAAGAACTGGGGCGGACACTGTCCGGGGTTGTGGAGAGCGTGGTCAACTGGGTGGGGGTGGATGTCAATACTGCCTCACCCGCCCTGCTCACCCATATTTCAGGCATTGGACCCAAACTGGCGGACACGATCGTGGCTTATCGAAATGAAAACGGTCCCTTCGCGACCCGCGAGGACTTGAAAAAAGTGCCCAAATTGGGGGGCAAGACCTTCGAACAGGCGGCTGGGTTCCTGCGCATCCCCAACGGCGAAGAGGCGCTGGACGCTACCGCCATCCACCCTGAGAGCTACCAGATCGCATGGGCAGCACTGCAGCGGGCGAATATCCGGCCGGAGACGAGCCTGGTTGAGCGCCGGCGGACACTGGCGTTGATGCGCCATGAGGTTGGTCTGCCGAAGCTGGCGGATGAGCTGGGCTGCGGTGTACCAACGCTGACGGATATCCTCGACAACCTGGCCCGCCCCGGGCGCGATCCCCGCAGCGATGCGCCTGCGCCCATCCTGCGCCAGGACGTGCTCAAGATGGAAGACCTGACTCCAGGAATGGTGTTGAAGGGCACGGTGCGCAATGTGGTTGATTTTGGCGCTTTCGTCGACGTTGGCGTCAAACAGGACGGCTTGCTGCACCGCACGCAGATGCCGCGCGACAAGCAGCTCAAGGTCGGCGATGTGATCGAGGTGGAGGTGCTGCGCGTGGAAGTCGAGCGCGGACGAATCGGCTTGAGCTGGGCCGGGATCAAAGGGAAGTCCATCCGCTGAGGAATCCAGGGTATTTCGGCAAGATTTATTCAGGCGTAAAATCGTCCTGCTGCCTGTCGGCACCTATTCTTCGTAAGTTTGTTTGGTTATGTGGAAAGACCTGAATTGGCGGATGATTCGGACAGAATCAGGCGTTGGATAAACACGGTTATGCTCTCGTGGATATCGTTTCCCCAATCCGTGCTCTCTGGATCGACCAGCGCCAGCATGATCATGCCGATCACCATCCCGAATAACATCTGAGAGGTCCGAAAAGGATCTTCTATCTTAATCGACCCGTCGACCTGACCTTCCAGCATCAACCGGCTTAACATTTCGACGTGACGGCGATGGGCCTCTAATGATATCTTCTGGACGAGGGGATTGCGTGTGGACTGCAGCCAGAATTCAAAAATCAACGGCATATAGTTGGATGTCCCTGTGAAAACCTCCCTGGCAAATATCTGCAGGGCGAGCAGGCGCTCTTTGGCTGTCCGGCTGGTTTCATCGAACAAGCTGAGGACCGTGCTGAATTCGCGTTCCCAGAGAGTGAACAGTTCGAGGAATAAATTCTGTTTGCTCTCAAAGTGATAATAAAAAGCGCCTTTTGTGACGCCTGCTTCCTGACAAATGTCGGAAACGCTGGCCGCATCGTACCCGGAGCGAGACAAACAAACTCGCGCGGCTTCGAGTATCTGACGCCGGGTCTTATCCGCTCGTGCCTGGCTTGGCATAACACACCTCTAAACTGGTATTGGGCAAGTATAGCACGAGAATAGGACATGAATAGCCGATAAATAGGCCACAAGTCATATTGACACCTGCAGGGCTACGTGGAAAAATTTGACTATAGGTGGTGATTTTCACAATCAAATCTGACCCGATCTACATTACAAAGGAATAATGGTGTCAAACCAACATCAAGGCAAGCATCCGAAAATCCTTGTGACCGGTGCAACCGGGCATATTGGAAATGTATTGGTACGCGAGTTACTTTCGCGAGGCTATCCTGTTCGAGCTCTGGTGCTGCCAGGCGAGAGTCTCGAACCTCTGCAAGGGGCTGATGTAGAGATCATCGAGGGTAATGTCCTCGATCCAGATTCAGTGAGCCGCGCCATGCAGGGCGTAGAGGGGGTCTTCCATCTGGCTGGCATCATCTCGATTATGCCAGGCGATGACGAAAAAGTCCGCCGGGTGAACGTCGACGGGACGAAAAATGTAATACGCGCGGCGCGCGAGGCGGGGGTGAAGCGTCTGCTGCACACCAGCTCGATCCACGCCCTGAAGCGGGTGGAGGGCGTGATCATGGACGAATCGCTGCCCTTCGATCCGGATAACTCCGCCGGTGTTTACGACCGGACCAAAGCGGAGGCCTCACTGGCAGTGCTGGAGTCGGTGAAGGACGGCCTGGATGCGGTCATCGTCTGCCCGACCGGTGTGGTCGGCCCGGATGACTACCTGGGCTCAGAAATTGGCAATCTGATCTTAGGCTGGCTGAAGGCCGGGGTAAGCCTGCTGATCGATGGGGCGTATGATTTTGTCGACGTGCGCGACGTGGCGCTAGGTATGATACTGGCTTATGAAAATGGAGCGACGGGCGCGGTTTACATCCTCGGTGGTGAACAGATCCAATTGAACCGTATGCAGCAGATGGTACGGGACATCGCCGGGCTGAAGGCCAGGGTGTTGATGATCCCTGCGCGGCTGGCGCTGTTTTTTGCAAATTTCACCCCGCTTTTTTACCGGTTGACACGCACCAAACCCAAATTTACGCGTTATTCGCTGGTGACGGTGATGGGTAATTCGCACATCAGCTCTGAGCGGGCAAAACGAGAGCTGGGCTATCAACCGCGCGGTATACAAGAATCACTGACGGATACGGTGCGCTGGTGGCAGGTCTGGCGCCGGCGAAAATAAAGACCGGGCTGTCTACTTTTTACTTTCAGGACAGACCAATCCACCAAGTCGCCTATTAAAGTCCGTGTTTCAGGCATTTTTTGAATCGCGCAGAATGATCGCGCGGCGATCGAACAGCCCCATTTTATGCCAGGTCATGAATCGCTTTAACAGGGCGATGCTGGTAAAAATTGATCCGGGCGGGGAGCTCAACAATATTGTGTGGATGTGAACTATTTTGTGGTATAAACACCGACGATGACAAGGATGGTTATGAACGGCAGCCTGAAGAAAGTCCCTTATGATCTGGCGCTGGTCACCGGCGCATCGAGCGGCATTGGCGCACTGACTGCAAAAAAGCTGGCGGCTGAGGGGCTTTGCGTGGTGCTGGTCGCCAGGCGCCAGGAACGCCTGGAAGAAGTTGCCGCGGAAATCAGGGCGGCGGGCGGCCGGGCAGAAATCTTCAACGCGGATTTGACCCAACCCGAGGAGCGCGAGGCGCTGATCCAATTCGTCCGTTCGAAGGGCGAGCTGGATGTGCTGATCAACAATGCGGGTTTTGGCTGGCACGGCTGGTTCAACGAGATGGGCTGGCAGCAGGCTGAGGCTATGCTGCACACCAACATCGATGCCGGGGTGCACCTGACCACCGCCTTTTTGCCAGGTATGCTGACACGGAGACGCGGGCATATCATCTTCATCGGCTCGATTGCGGGGGATATCCCCAGCCGGGGGATCGGGTTGTATGCCGGCACGAAATCGTTTGCCAATGGGCTGGTAACGGGCTTATACCGCGAAACTCGGTGTAGCGGGGTGCATGTCAGTGTGGTTAAGCCCGGTCCAGTGAAGAGTGAATTTTTCGACGTGGGCAAGAACAAGCCGGCTGGCTCGACCATCCCGGCGCATCAATTCAGTATTAAAACCGAGCGAGTCTCCCAGGCGGTATGGCGGATCATCCGCCGCCCGCGGCGGGCGGTTTACGTACCGGGTTATCTGGTGCTGGTGCAGTGGTTCGCGCTTCTTTTCGGCTGGATCATGGACGTCGTTGGACCAGTTTTCATGCCAGCCCGCCGGGATTAATCCCACAGCCGCGGTCGCTGGCAAATTCAGGCCGGATCCTGCGATTTTTCTGGCGCAGGCGGTGTCAGCACGTGTGATGTCGGTAAAGCAAGCCCGGTCTATCCGATTCCCAAATCAAGGTTGGAAGGGCGTCACTTGCAGGCATTTTTTTTGGTTAATTATTCAGTAGTGATGGAGTAGCCGCCCAAATTTGAGGGGATCTGCCTGTTTTGACGCGCCGATCTAGCCTGCGGGTGTTTTACCAGTCATTTAATGAATTGGTAATTGGTAGAAAACATGAAAAAGACCCTCCCGGGGCGGCTTTTATACTATAATTTCAGGAATACACATTTAGTTCACTTATTAATTGAGAAATGACACATGTGGAACAATCCCGCACTTACCGTTGGCTTCAGGTGAGGAGGGCGGCAAGACCACTGGCGAGCAGTCCAGCCAGCAACAAGCGAAAGGAGACTCCTGAATGGAAATCCTGACGCTTAAAATCCGAGAGGATTTGCGCAAGCACAATCAAGTTATGCGGGCGCAATGGACGGCACGCTGGCGATGGCTACAGCTGCTCGTCCTTATCTGCGGGCTTTTAGTCGCGGTCTTCTCTCTGGTGCCACAGCGCTGGCCGGTACAGCAGTCCGTCTATCTATTGCTGTTCGCGCCGCTGCTCATGCTGATCGGTATCCAGCCGTTCATTCATGCCGCCGGCAGGCGCTTTTTGGTGACCACCCTGGTGGCTTTCGTTTATGTTGTCCTTGCGCTCGCCGCTGCGGTATTAAACCCAAAAGAATCTGCCGGTGTCAATCTGCTTCCCAGAGGGGCAATCTGGATCAGCCTGCTCATCCCGCTCCTCTCCTGGAGCATTTTACTCAGACTCTTCCACAATTCGCCATCTCTGGCACGCCAGTACAGCCTGCGCGGAAAACCGATTCTGATCAATCTGGTCATTGGCATCGGGATTGGATTAGCAGCCGCGCTGCACTTATACCTGATATCCTATTTCATTCCCGTGGTCGCTTTCCCTGCCGGGCAATTTACCCGGGAGGGGCTGATATGGAGCACCTGCGTCCTGGCCGGACTGATCGTTCCGGCCGAAGAGGTGCTTTTCCGCGGCGCGGCTTTTTCCATCCTGTACGACGAGCTGAACATCCATTTCCCGGGCACGGTCGCGCGGATCATTGTACTCAACGTACTGATCTATCTGGTGATCATTGTGAGCGGTCACACTGTTCAGCCGTTCGAACTGCTGGTACTGCTCTACAGGGCGGTGCTGTCAGCGATCTGCCTCCATCTGGTTCTGCGCAGGCGCAGCCTGCTGCCGTGCATGCTGGCAAACCTGATCTTCTCGGTGGCGACTGGCTGGGCGTTCATCCTATGAGCACCGCAGAGCTCTCTCGATCCGTGCAGAAAGACCGCCCCGCCCGCAGTGCGGGCCGCTACCTGCCCTTGTTCGTGGTCATCACCGCGGTTATCGCTCAACTGGCGGTATTGAACGGCATCGAACGCCTCGATCCCGTCCAGTACGGTTATATCCGTTATTTTTCCATCCTGCCGGTAGTCAGCGTGGCGTATTTCTACGGGGTGGTATTGGGCCTGCTCAACGCGACATTCTTCGGCCTGATCTTCCTTGTAGAAACATTCTGGTCGATAGGCCAGTATGGTTACACTGCCACCACCTTTGAGCTGATTGCCCTGATCCTGTTGCTGGAAATACTGGCTCTAGTGGTCGGCGATCTGACCAGCTCGCTGCGACAGCGTGCGTCGCTGCGCAAGGCGCTGCAGGCGCGCGAGAATCTGATGAGCCGCACGGCTAATCTGGTCGAGCTGAGCCGCTACCTGATCGAACAGGCGCGCACGCTGATTGGCGCGGAGCGGGCTGATCTTATCATCCGCAGCCCGATTAACGACGAGTGGCAGTTGATCACCCGTGATGAACAGCATTTGTTGCACAGCGACCCATTGAAAGGCGAACCAGTGCTGGCCGAATGGCTGCTGGCTCAATCCGGCGCGGTCATCCTCAATAACCTTGACAGCCCCCAATCGCCGTTCATCATGGATCAACAGGGGCAATTTCGGTTCCACTCACTCCTCAGCCGTCCCCTGCTCCACTCCGACGGAACGGAGATGGGCCGCTTGATCCTGGTAAATAAAGACAACGGCTACTTTCAACCAGAAGACCTGGAGGCGCTTGGCGACCTGATAACCGCCAGCGAGGTCGCCATCGAGCAGGCACGGCGCTACGCCCGTACCGGTTACGACCTGGAGCGGCGGGTTAACCAGCTGGCCATCATCCAGCGGACCTCGCAGGAGCTCAACGCCACGCTCGACGAGGAAAAGGTGGTCGATTTAACCCTCGAGGTGGCGCTGGAGCTGACTCAGGCGGATAAAGGCGTGATCCTGCTCAATTTCAGGGATCTGATTCGCATGCTGCGCACTCGCGGGGGCAACGGCATGGGGCTGCAGGCTGTGCATGCATTTGAGAAAGCGCTGCAGGAAGGGTCATTGAGCCGCCTCAGGAGTGAGAACCTGCGCCTGCCGATGTTCTTCAGCAACTCTCAATCGCAGATGGTTTCCTTCATCAGTCACGGCGAGGATACGCTCGGGCTGGTGGTGGTCGAGAGCCAGCGCAGAGACGCCTTCGACCAGACAACCCAATGGGTGCTCAATCTTCTGGCCGATCATACGGCGATTTCCCTGGCGAACGCCCGCCTGTTCCAGGAGATTCAGAAGGAAAAGCAGCACGCCGCGATGGTCATTGAGAGCGTCACCAACGGGCTGCTGACGACCGACCGCAATGGGAGAATCCTGACCGCAAATCCGGCTGCGGAAGAGCAAACCGGCTGGAAGACGGCTGAGATGATCGGTATGCAACTGTGCAAAGTGTTCGGCCTGCCGCCGGAAGAAGAAAGGCAGATCCGCCAGGCGATGGTCGAGGGCATGGAGCAGCAGCGTGCTTTCACCATCGAACCGATCGATATCGTCAACCGACAGGGCGGGCGGCGAATCATCTCACTGACCGGATCGCCGGTTTATGAAACCAATCCGGAACCTTCGGGCATGGTGGTCCTGGTGCGTGATCTGACCGAGCGTGAGGAGTTCAACCGCCTGCAGGATGAGCTGATATCGTCGATATCACACGAAATGCGCACTCCACTGGCGAAAATCAGCTCGATTTCCGAGATGATTGCGAGCGGGCTGAGCCAGGAAAAGACCCACCAATACTCGCGCTACCTGGACACTCTGGCGACCGAAAGCCAGCGCCTGGCCGGCTTTCTCGATCGGATTCTTGACGTCCACCAACTCGAAACGCGCCAGTTCGATATTCAGCTGCGCCCGCTGCCGCTCACCTTTATGGTGCAGAGCCTGGTGGAGGAGTGGCGTATTATCGCTCCTGGCAGACACATCGAGCTGAATAAGCCCGAGAAGGAAATCTGGGTGGTAGCGGATGAGAACGCGCTGCACTCGGTGATGAGTAATTTGATCGAGAACGCAGTAAAATACTCCGGATCAGAGAGCCCTATCAAGGTCGATATCGAATTATCAGCGGAGCAGCAGGCGCAGGTCAGCGTTACCGATGAGGGGCCAGGCATCTCGCCTGAACATCACCAGCGGCTGTTCGAGCGATTTTACCGGGTGGACGGCGCAGATACCCAGGTAGTCTACGGCCACGGTATTGGCCTGTACGTCACTAAAATCCTGCTGGACTCGATGGGCGGGAAAATATGGGTGGACAGCCAGCCAGGGCGGGGCAGCCGCTTTACTTTTACTTTACCCATTCAGGAGGAACTTACCGATGGCACCTAAGGTTTTGATCGTCGACGACGACGAAACGATGAACGAACTGGTTCGCGTGAACCTCCAGCCGCGCGGTTATGAGATGATCAGCGCGACCAGCGGCGTAAAAGCGATTGAAATCGTGCGCGAGTATAAGCCGGATTTGGTCGTTCTGGATGTTATGATGCCCGAAATGGACGGCTATGAGGTTTGTAAACAGCTGCGCGAGTTCACCGATATCCCGGTGCTGTTTTTGACTGCCAAGGGCCGCGAACAGGATCTGGTGCGCGGTTTCGAGGTCGGCGGCGATGATTACGTACGCAAGCCGTTCAGTCTGCGCGAGCTGGAGGCACGCATCCAGGCGCTGCTCAAGCGGTCGGTGCGTGTGGAGCGCGATCGCGTCATCACCCAGTTCAACGACGGCAACCTGCGCATCGATTTGGAGAGCGGGCACGTCTACCGCGCCGGCAGGATGGTTCATCTGACCCCGACTGAATTCCGCTTGCTGAGCTGCCTTGTTCACAACATGGGGATGGTGATCACCCACGAAGATCTGCTGCGCAACGCCTGGGGTGAGAATTACACCGACGCAACTGCCTCCCTTTCGCTTTACATTCGCTATCTGCGCGAGAAAATCGAGGACGATCCCAGTCTCCCGCGCTATATCATAACGAAATGGGGCATTGGTTATTGGTTCGCTGAAGCAGGCACACCGACGGAGAGACCGGATGACAAGGTGATGGTAGGAGAATAGGACGCTCCGCATGGCAAAGGAACCTCATGAACTGAAGCAACTATTAGGGAGCCTGCGCCAACAGCATAGCGCAGCCTGGCTGTACGGTGTGCTCGAGCGCCATGACGATCCGGTGCTGATCGTCGACACCGCCTGGCGGCTGCAATTTTTCAATCCCGCGGCAGGCAGATTACTCGTCCCTGCCGGGAAAATCCAGACAGGCGCGCGCCTGCGTGTGATCGGTCGCGCCGGCGAAGGTTTTGATGTCGCTGTGCAAGGCTCGCCGGGTGCTTATGAATTCCAGTTCAATGAAACAGAGTGGGAGGGCGCGCCCGCCTTTCTGCTCAAACTGCGCCCCCTGGCTGCCAACGGCGAGCTTTCTCCCCGGCTGGACACCGCTCCGCTCAGCCTGGAGAGCAGCTGGCAGTACTGGCTGGATACCGACCGAAAGCTGCGCTTCATCTCGCCCAACGTGCTGCAAATCACCGGATATTCGCCGCAGGAATTCCAGCAAGCGCCGGATTTATTGATCGCGCTGCTGCACCCGGAAGACCGTAAACTGTACCGCAAGCACCTCGAGGAGGAGTTCAATAAACCTGAAGTCCAGTCCCTCGAGCTGCGTCTGACCGCCCGCAACGGCGAAACGCGCTACCTGCGCCACGTTTGCCAGCCTTCGTATGATGAAGACAACAACTGGACCGGGCGCTACGGCAGTTTCCAGGATATCAGCGAGTACGCCCAGGCGGAGATCGAGGCGCGGCGGGTACAGGCGATCCTTGACGCAGTCAGTTTCGCCGGGCAGACGCTTTTCACGTCCAGCTGGCGCACGGTGCTGACTGACCTGCTCGGCAGGCTGGGCGAGGCGGCGGAGGTCGACCGGGTCAGCCTGCTGGCTAACCTTGAGCGCGAGGGCAGCATGGTCATCCGCCGCCAATACGGTTGGCAGGCAGCCGATCTCGCGCCTGGAATGAGCGAGCTGCCGCACAAAACCGGGCCGCTTGACACAACCGGGTTAGGCGAGTGGGAAACTTTCCTCAGCCAGAATCAGGCCATGCAGGGGCACGTGCGGGATATGCCCGCCCGGCAACAGGCCATCCTGCGAACGCATAATATTCACTCCACGCTGGCGGTGCCTGTCTTTGCCGGCCCGGAGTGGTGGGGCTTTCTGCAGTTCGACTCGATGCGCAGCGAGCGCGTCTGGTCAGCCAGCGAGGTGGACGCCATTCAGGCGTTCGCCAGCGTTCTGGGTTCGACCTTCCAACGCGAACGCACCGAAGAGGAAATCCGTCAGCTGGTAGAGCAGGAGCGGCGCAAGACCGAGATGGCGACAGCGCTGCGCGAGGTCAGCCTGGCTTTGAACGCCGTACTGGACTTCGAGGTGGTGCTCGACCGGCTGCTGCCGCTGGCGGCTCAGGTGATCCCATTCGACGCCGGCAGCATCCTCTGGCTGGAAGACCATACGGCGAACATTGTGCGGCTGCTCAACCGCGGGCAGGGCGGCGGGAAGGTGGCGCGCAATCCGGCTTTGCCAGCAGTCGCCATCCAGAAGGCGCCGCTGCTGCAGCGCATGCAGGAAACGAAGAAACCGGCCTTTGTCGCTCACACCGTCTGGGAGGCTGAGTGGATCAACCTGGAGGGCAGCATAACCACCCGCTCGTGGATCGGCGCGCCGATTGTGGTCGAGAACCGCGTTTACGGCTTTTTCTCGCTGGGCCACAACACTGCGGGTTTTTACAACCAGGATTATGCCGTGACGCTGGCGGCCTTTTCTCACCAGGCGGCGCGGGCGCTGCAGAATGCGCGCCTTTTCGACGACGTTGCCCAGACATTGGTGCACGAGCAGCGATTGAATGAAATCTCGCAAATCATCAGCAGCTCGCTGGACCTGAATGCGGTGCTGCAGACGATCCTGCAGTTGACCACCCAGCTGGTTAATGCGGATATGGCGGCACTTGCATTGATCAGCGGCGACAAGCAGCAGTTGCTGTATAACCATACCTATAACCTGCCCGGAACGCTCGAGCGTACAGCGGTGCCAGCGGGGGAGGGGCTGAGTTGGGAAGTCGCGGTAAAAAATGCTTCTCTGCTGGTCGATGACTACCAGCGGCACCCTGCCGCGCTGGGGGAGTGGAAGAAGCTCGGCGCGCGCGCCTTTCTCGGCGTGCCGCTGGTCGCCGGAAATGACACGCTTGGGACGCTGAATTTATTCCGCCGGATCCAGGGGCGCCCGTTCAACGACCGCGACCGCTTCCTGGCAGAGATGGTCGCGCGTCAGGCGGGCATGGCAATCCAGAACGCGAGCCGCTACGAGGAAGCCAAACACCTCGCCACCCACGATTCGCTGACCGGGCTTTATACCCGCCACCACTTCTTCGATCTGGCCCATCGCGAGTACGAGCGTTCCAGGCGCTACCAGCGTCCGATGTCGATCGTCATGCTCGACCTGGACGGCTTGAAGCAGATCAATGATGTATACGGCCATCAATGCGGCGACCGCGCTTTACAGGTTCTGGCGCAAATATGCCAGTCCACCCTGCGTCAGGTGGACTTGATCGGCCGTTACGGCGGCGACGAGTTCATTATCCTGCTGCCCGAAACCGACCTCCTGAAAGCAATGCGGGCCGCTGAGCGCGTGCGTGACCGCGCCAACCAGACAGTGATTCAGGATCATCAGGGGCCTGTGAGGATATCCGTCAGCCTCGGCGTGGCGTCACTGGAGGACGACATCGATAACATCGAGGCGTTGGTCGACCGGGCTGATCAGGCGCAATATCTCGCCAAGGAAAGCGGCAAGAACCGGGTGCGCATCTGGGAGGCGCAACCGTTGGAACCCGACCAGCGGGATTGAGACCGGCTTATTCGCTGAGCGGGATTTCAGCCTGCCAGATGACCGGGCGGCTTTCCACCTGGTTAACCAGCCAGATATCCGCGCCAGGACCGACGCTGAAGGCGGCGTAATCCATCTCCACCAGCGGCACCCAGACGCCGTCAGCCTGCAAGTGCAGGACGCGATCTTCCTCAAAGGAGAGAAGACTGCCGTCAGGGGCGAAGCGCAGCGATTGATGAGCAAGCGCGGGCAGCTCGCGCACCGCCTGCCAGATTTGACCCTCCAGGCAGTAGCGGATTTGTCTGATCGGGCGTCCATCGCCCTCTTCGACGCGCAGCAGCGGGCAAACCTGGCCCTGCGGACCGAAAATAAACTCGAGGATGGGGCTGTAATGCTGTGATTCAGGCAGCCCCGGCGGGGAATATTCCTGCCAGGCGCCGCCAACTGGATCGAAGCGCCAGAGGCTGCTGCCCGAGGCTGCCCAGACCTGCCCATCCGGCGCGGTTTGCAGCGAGAGAATGCAGGCGGAGCGCTGCGGGAAGCCGGAATCCAGCCAGCGGCGGCCGTCGAAGTAACGCAGCCCGCCGCCGCCAATCGGCTCGCCGCTGCGCCAGTTGCACGAGCCGGCCCAGGCTTCCTGGCTGCCGGCGCCGGCAGCGACCGTCAGCGCGGTTTCCACGCCGGCTTTGTAAGGCAGCCCGATTCCGGTGGATGTGGCGGGAAAGATGTGCCAGTAACGGCCGTCGAAGCGGCGCACGTCGCTGGCGGTGGCCAGCCAGAGCGTGCCATCCCCGCCGTCGACGATATGCGAGCTGGTGACCGGCGTCTGCGGCAGGCTGGCGGGCAGCACCCAGCCGTCGTAACGGCCGTACTCGCGCCAGGCATTCTCCTGCCAGGCAGCGGCGACAGCCCCGCTCAAAGGCAGCGCCCAGGCGGTGCCCGATCGGTCGATGCCGAGGCTGTTCCCCCAGTAGCGCGCTGAAAATGCGTCAAGCGTTTCAGGGTCGATGCGGGTCATGCCGAATGTCCCGGCGAGCAGGATCTGACTGCCATCCGGCAGGACGTAAATGTCAGTCACCAGGCCGGGGGTAATTTCCTCCAGACGCAGGACGGCTTTGAACGGCCCGGCAGGTTTTTGCAGCGGGGTGGGGGTCAGCGTGCCCGCCGGGACGGGCGTAGCGGTGTCGGTAGGGGCGCTGGTGGGCGTGCGGGTTGGCCGCGGGGTGGAGGTCGATGTGGGCGTCACGGTGGGGGTTGGGGTGACGGTAGGCGTGGCGGTGACGGTAGCGGTTTCGGTGGCGGAAGGGCGCAGGTCGAGCGTGACGGATAAATCGGCAGAACCGTCGTCAGGCCCGGCGCAGCCGGCGAGCAGGAGGAGCAGGGCCAGCGCGGCGGTCAGGCGGGTAAGCAGGGTAAGCAGGGAGGCGGGGTAGACGCGCATAGGGGATGCAGCAATTGTACATCAAATTGCGGTTGTGTAAATCTGCGCATAGCCAATGTGTTTCCAATGTTTTAAGTACTCAATCCCTCCTTAAATTATCTCCTCCCCTCCCTCCTTTGGGAGGAGAAGCTCAAGGGGGATTGAGATCGATCCTATGAATTGTGACATTCGGCTTAATCCAGGGGTGGCAGGGCATAAAACCCGGCGGCTGGCGTTGTCTCCGCCAGCCGCCTTCACCAGGAGTAAGCGGTTGGTATCAGCTCTGCTGCCCGATCACGTCGCGAAGCTGGCTGCGCAGCGCCTGGATGCGGGCGCGGGTTTTTTCGACCTGCTCGTAAACGCTCTGGTTGGAACGGATGCCCTCGCGCAGAAGAGAGAGGGCAGCTTTGCCGCGGTTTTCGGCCAGCCCGGCTTTGACCAGATCGTCCATTCGGGCGCGCATATCCGCGTCCACCTGGAGGACCATCAGGCCGGTCAGGTCCTCGGCAGCTTTAGCGGCAGCGCGGGCGGCAGTGAGCGCCAATTCTCCGGCTTCATGTAAAAACTGCTCGAAGCTCGAGCCGCTCTGCGGCTGGTCAGCTGGAGTGCCGTTATTTTGGTTTGGGGTGGGGGATTGTTCGGTCATTTTGCACCTGTTATTCACTTGAATCGGTTTTTTCCTCTGATTCTGACTTGACAGCCTCGCGCAGCTGCGAGCGCAGACCGGCGATCTTGTCGGTGATCTCGCGGATGCGCTCGAACAGGGTATGATTGACTTTGATTCCTTCATTAATAAGTAATGCTGCCGCTTCAGACCGGCTCTTGCACAATTCAGATTCGACCAGCATGTCGAGGTGCTCGAGGGTCTCGTCGTTGACGCGCACCATCACCACGTTGCCGCGTCCTTGCAGCGCCTCGCCGAGAGTCTGGCCGATGTTTTCGACCTGCTTCCAGGCCTTGTTCAGCGGCGGGGTGGTCTTGCCCTTCGGCTCGTCGCCAGTGGGCGGCTGCGGTTGTTCAGGCTGCTGCGTATCGTTCGGCTGCCCTTCGATCAGATTATTTTCCGGATTCATTTACTACCTCATACCTTTCTTATCGCAGTACGTTATGTGTAATTATGTAATTATATTACATGTAATTATATATGGTAAAATTGATTTTGTCAAGGCTTGCTTTGAAATTTCTCTCGATTTGATTATTGACAAGAACCAATAATGCAATTTAAGCAATGATATATACAGAAAACTGGCTTGTTCATGTACAATATAGAGAACAAAAATTAACCAGGATATCAAATCGATAAAAGGAGATTATTGCCATGCTGATTGGAAAAAGAATGTCCCATCCAGTATTGACCATCACCGCGGACGTGCCGGTGCAGGAAGCCCTGGCGCAAATGCGGAAAGACAAAGTCCGCCGCTATCCAGTGGTCGATAAAAACAAGAAATTGATCGGCATTGTGACTTACACGGATCTGTTGAACGCTTCACCCTCCGACGCGACCTCGCTGAGCGTCTGGGAGGTAAATTATTTGTTGAGTAAAATCACAGTGGAGCGGGTGATGACCAAGGACGTGGTCACGATCTGCTCCAACTGCACCATCGAAGATGCCGCGCGGATGATGGCAGACAATAAAATCGGCGGGCTGCCGGTGGTGGACGACGATAAGCTGGTCGGGATCATCACCGAGACCGACCTGTTTAAAATCCTGTTGGAAATGCTCGGTGCACGGACGCCCGGCGTACGTCTGACGGTCGAACTGCAAGATAAGCCCGGCTCACTTCACGATCTTACAGGCGCGATCAGCAAACTGAAAGGCAATATTGTCGGTTTGGGCACTGTCCTTGGCGAGAGCACCGAGACGAATACCCTGACTGCCAAAGTTACCGGCGTGGAGATCGATGAGCTGAGGAAAGCGGTCGAGCCGGTTGTGGAAAAGGTCGTTGACATTCGGAAGACCAATTAGCTGGCGGACAATATAGATTTTTACATGGGCGGGCCGCGTGCCCGCTCTTGAATTTTAGGTCTCCTCGGGACAGATCAGAGTGTGCAGATCGCGCGGAGCGCCCCGGCAGGGTGGGGGGCAGCCGGGCCAGGCTGTGAACACGTGCGACGAATCCACCCAACGCCAAAGGTCGAGGGTTGGATTTATCACTATATTTCGCATAGCCATAACCTAACCCCGATACACATAACAAAAACATCCACTAATACACAAAAAGGATGTCGCCTCTGGATCACTCGCCCTGATGCTTCAGCAGGATCAGCAAATCACCAAAATCGCGAACGACGAAATGAGCGTCCAGGCTGAACGGGCCGGGGCCGTACGCGCAAAGGTACGCAATCCCAGCCGCCTGAGCAGCCTGCAGGTCCAGGTCGCGGTCACCGATGGCCATCGTCTGAGCGGGGTCCAACTCGTAACGTTCAAGGGCCGCGAGCATACATTGCGGATCGGGCTTACGCGGGAAGCCGTCGTCGTGGGTAACCCAGCCGGCAAACAGCTCATGCAGATCGTGGGCTTTCAGCAACTCAACAGTCCCGGCTCGGCTGCGGTGGGTGACAATCACATTCTTGCCTCCGCTGACCACTGCCCAGGTGCACAGTCCGGGTGCAAACGGAAACGGCGGTGAAACCTCCGGAGGGATTTCAGCATACAATTGGTAGAATCCCTGCAAGATATCCTCACCCGCCAGACCGGTCCGTTCTCCAAGCTGATCCGCGCAGTGACCGAAGCTGATCCGCGCCAGCGGCATGATTTCCTCACGAGGCACTTCAATCCCCAACCGCTTCACCGCCTCCGCAAAGGCCGCGCTGATGGCGGGGTAGGTATCAAAAAGCGTTCCATCGAGATCCCAAATCAAATCTTTGATCATGGCTCTTTGTTTTCCCCAAAACGATGCTTTGACTATGAAGTTATGTTCGCCTGAGTTAATCTTACCTGATTTCATGATTTTTTCCAGCAGGAAAACATTCTGAATTGTGGTTTAATCATCACATCCCACAATAATGAGGACGCCTGTTGATGAATCGACCCATCCGTGCCGTCTTAATCGGGGCTGGGCAGCGCGGGGCGAAGGACTACGCCCCGTTTGCGCTCAAGTATCCTGATCAACTACAGTTCGTCGCCGTCGCCGAGCCGATCCTTGCGCGACGGGAAACCTTCTCCCGCCAGCATAACATCCCGGCTGATCAACAGTTCGCCTCCTGGGAGGAATTGCTTGCCCGCCCGCTGCTTGGCGAGGCGGCGTTGATCGCCACGCAGGACTGCCTGCACACCGCGCCGGCGCTGGCAGCCATGCGCGCGGGTTACCACCTGCTGCTGGAAAAACCTATGGCGACCACAGCCGGCGACTGCCGGGCTTTGGTGCAGACCAGCCGTGAAACAGGCCGCCAGCTGCACGTCTGTCACGTGCTGCGCTACACCAAACACTTCCGCCTGATGCGCGAGTTGATCCAGAGTGGAGGGATTGGCGACGTGGTCAATGTGGATCACCGCGAGAACGTGGCTTACTGGCACATGGCACATTCATACGTGCGCGGTAACTGGTGCAGCCAGACCACGTCCAGCCCGATGATCCTGGCTAAATGCTGCCACGACCTGGACATGCTGCCCTGGGTGCTCGGCAGCCAGCCGGTCCAACTGAGCAGCGCCGGTAACTTGCTCCATTTTCGCGCGGAGAATGCGCCAGCCGGTGCGCCGGAGCGCTGCACGGACGGCTGCCCCGCTGCCGAAACCTGCCCATACTATGCCCCGTTTGTATACATGGATATGATTCCGTTCTGGGAAAGCTTTATCCAGACCGCGCCAAAAGGGCTGGCACGCTGGGCAGCTCGGCAACGCGTCGAGCACCCGGGCCTGCTGGGTTTCTTAGCACGTTTCTACCCGCCGCTGCGGCAGATCACGGAATACAAAAGCTGGCCGCTCAGTGTGCTCAGCGAGGATCCCAGCCCGGAAAATATCCTGGCTGCCCTGCGGAACGGGCCTTACGGGCGCTGCGTCTACCGCTGCGACAACGATGTGGTCGATCATCAGGTGGTTTCGATGCTGTTCGACAGCGGCGCCAGCGTGACACTGACCATGCACGGCCATTCGGTTTTCGAACACCGTTCGACGCGCATCGAAGGCACCCGCGGACGGTTGACAGCCCAGCTCGGCAACGGCGGAGGCTGGATCTGCGTAGAGCAGCATCGCACCGGCCGTACCCTTCGACAGGCTCAGGGTACGGCTGGGCGGGAGAGTAATTTCCCCGGTTTACCTCCTTCAGGGAGTTCAGCCCGCGTTTTCGACACCAGCCCGCCGGCAGGGGAGGGCCACGGCGGCGGGGACATGCAAATGATGGCAGACTTTACTGCCAGCGTACGCCTGGACGGCAACCCGCCCGAGGTACTGGCAGCCGCCGAGGAGGCGCTCTTCAGCCACCTGCTGGCGTTCAGCGCTGAAGAGGCGCGCCTGCAGAAGAAGGTGATCGAGCTGAGTTCGTCAGGTGCCTGATCACCGCCCAGCCCAGATGCCCAGCCCCTCCTCGCGCGCCACGCGTTCGGCTTCCTCAAGGGTAGCACCGCAGGCCGTATCCGGCGGATAATCGCGCGCCCTGGCCATTCCTCGGCGGACCAGCTCGTAGTTAACGAAGGTGTCACCTACAAATACGTAGCGCAGTAAGCGGTCGTATTGGTCAGTCTCAGACGTATCGCGCAGCAGCAATACGGTCTGATCAGCAATCATCTGACGGTTGAGTTCGAGCGCCTGCCTGGCAAGCTCGTACTGCGCTACAGAGTCCATCTCAGGCGCGTTGATGCCGATGTAGCGCAAGCGGTATTCCTCGAGACCGATGCGGACGGTAATCGTGTCACCGTCGGCAATCTGCACCACCTCCGCCACGACAGCCGTTTGACCGCCCGGCACACAGTCGGCCAGTTCGGTTGCGGGAAATTCCTGGCTATCACTGTCACAGCTGGCAGCGAGCAGGATCAAGAGAGTCAGCAATAACAATAAGAATCGCCCCGGCCGGCGGGCAGGCTTTGATTCCATATTCACATGAGTCGATCTGGTTTCAGCAGGGGGTATAGGCGCGGTGGTCCGCGCCTTTCACTCACGCTCAGCCGATTTGCTCGACAAGAAAATTCGGCAGTCCGATTTGTTGTATTTGTTCCAGCTGCGCTTCGATCCAATCGATGTGGTCTTCTTCATCGCTCAGGATTGATTCGAGCAGCATCTTCGAGCCGTGGTCGCCATGCTCGCCGCACAGAAGGACGGCTTGATTGTAGGCCTTGATCGCTCCTTCCTCAGCCTTATGGTCTATATCTAACTGCTCCTTGACAGTCGCGCCGATGTGGATAGCCAGGAGCTTGCTGACGATCGGCGTCCCTTCAAGAAATAGAATTCGCCCAATTAATTTTTCGGCATGTTTCATTTCCACGATCGCACGCTTCTCGATCGCTTCGTGAAGCTTATCATACCCCCAGTCAGCGCACATCTCGGAATGAACCATGTACTGGTTGATCGCGGTTAACTCGTCCGCCAACAACGTGTTCAATACTTCAATAACCTTTTCGTGTCCCTTCATATTATCCCTCCAGTGATTTTGTACTCACCAAGTGTAGTCGTAAAGCGTGAAGATGTCAAATCAGGATGGAACAAGTTGACGCAGCCATCGTGAACAGCCCGGCAGTATCAAAAGAATTCACCACGATACACATCCGCGCACCGGCTAGGGCAGGGGGTTACAGGGTTGACTTTGGTCGAGGCAGCCATCAGCCCTGACCCCCACCCGGCCTCCCCTAAATTCAAAATCTGAAAATGGGGGAGGCACACTCGTGTCCTCATTGAGCTGACCATTGTAAACAGAATCACCCTCCCCCAAAAATCCGGTATTTGGATTTTGGGGGAGGGCAGGGAGGGGGTATTCAGGTCGCTGAGTTCACAATCCCATCTCGCGAGGTGCTTTCCCAGCGTGGCCCCACCACTACCCCCACCCGGCCTCCCCTAAATTCAAAATCTGAAAATGGGGGAGGCAGACTCGAATCCTCGTTGAGCTGACCATTGTAAACAGAATCACCCTCCCCCAAAATCCGGTATTTGGATTTTGGGGGAGCGCAGGGAGGGGGTATTCAGGCCGCTGAGTTCACAATCCCATCTCGCGAGGTGCTTTTCCAGCGTGGTCCCACCACTACCCCCACCCGGCTTCCCCCATTTTCAAAACCTGAAAATGGGGGAGGAATCTCCTGTATGGGGTTACGGCTGCAGCGCCGGCCAGGAACCGGAAGCGAGCTCTGTGACCGTCCCTTCGGCCAGGTGAACCTGGATGATCACCTGGGTGTTGTACTGGCCGTGGCTCAGGATCAGGTAAGCCCCGTCCGATGACCAGGCCAGATTGTATACCTGATCCAGTTCGGTCAGCTCGCGCGGCTCGACCTCCTCCAGCGGCTGGACGTACAGCCTGGTTTCCAGCATGCTCGGCTCATTCACGTCGCCAAATTCTGAAAAGTAGGCCACCAGTTCGCCGGAGGGCGAAAGAGCGGGCAGGAGGGAATAGCCCTCGCCGTAGTGCGGCGAGATGCGCAGCGCGCCGCTGCCGTCGCGGTTGGCTTTCCAAATGCGCTCCATGCCGGAAGCGATGTAGATCATAGTGTCGAAAACCACGCCCGAGCCGTCCGGCATCCAGTCATAGTTGCCCAGCTGCTGGTCGAGAGCTCGATATACGCCCTCGCCGAGGTCGAAATAACCCCAATTTCCGCGGCCTTCCATAAATTCGACTTCTTCAAACCCGACCACCTGCCCGTCGCCAGACCACTGCGGATTCACCAGGTGAAAGCCGCGCTCGGGTTTGACCAGCTCGGCGAGAGCGCCAGTATCAGCGTCGACCGTCCAGATGCCTTTAGCCAGGGCTTCATCCACGCCGCCGCGGGTGACAAAATAGCCGGGCTCGGTGCTCATGGCGTAAGCAATCCGGTGCGTGCCGGGCTGCCAGGTGAATCCGGCCGTCATCACGCCCTCCAGCAGGGTTTTCACCTGCCCGGAATGCACATCATACACCTGCAGGTAGAATGAATAATCCAATCCCTCCGAGATTTGCCTGCCTTCATCGCGCTGGAAAGCCAGCAGCGCCCCATCGGAGGACCAGGCCAGCTGGCTGTAGCGGATCATGCCAACGCCGTCAGCGACCATATCGCCGGTAGCGTCGTTGGTGATCTGGATTTCATCGCCCGCAGGAATTGGCTTGAGGACGACGTTGCCTTCATAATCGACGTAGGCCAGCAGCTTTTCCGGTGCAGCGGTCGGCGCGGCTGTCGCTTCAGCCGTGGGCGCTTCAGTTGGCTCGTCTGTGGCGGTCGGCTCGGGCGTGCTCACCTCGACCATCAGGGTGGGCACTGTGTCGGAGGGACTGCCAACGACCCCTTGGGAGCAGCCGGCCAACAAGGCCAATGCCAGCAGGGATAGCAATACGGCGGTTTTCATGGTTCAAATCTCCTCGTTGAAAATATTCCACCAATATTAGTCGCTATTGTAGTGTTTTTAGTTCCCCGGCTTCAAGGGTGATCGACCCTCGAAAATGGGTGATTTTGGCGTACCTACCCGGACGTGAAAAACCGGCGCTGCGCGTGCCGGGGCAGGGGAGCGCCGTCAGGTTTCCAGCCTGTTGTGCTGCCGGTTCTTATCCCTCGGGATCTGCAGCGGTTTCCAAATGACCTCGCTCGATCAGCTCGAGCACTTTGTCGTGCACCTCTGCCCTGGCCAGGCCCAGCAAACGGTCGCTAGGCTGCAGGACGATGCTCCCGTTCGGGATCAGGAACTTCTCGCCGCGGGCGATCAGCACGATCAGATAATTTTTTGGCAGTTTAATCTCATAGATGGCTTTACCGACGATTGGCGAGCTTTCGCTCACCGGCACTTCGCGCAGGATGCCGCGCCAGCCCAGTTGAGGTTCGATATCCAGCGGAAAGCTTGGCTCTTTTGGAGTGCGGTCGTCGACGTGAAGCAGGCGCGCCATGCGCGGCAGGCTGGTGCCCTGCACCAGCACGGAGGAGATGACCACGAAGAATACGATGTTGAATATCAGGCCGTTCTGGTCCAGGCCGGCCAGGCGCGGGTAGGTCGCCAGGACAATCGGTACGGCGCCGCGCAGCCCTACCCAGGAGATAAAATTCTTTTCAGCGGCTGTATAGCGGAAGGGAAGCATGCAAATCCACACGCTGAGCGGGCGCGCAATCAAGATCAGCACCGCCGCCAGGATCAGCCCCGGCAGGATCACCGGCACCAGCCGGCTGGGGAAGACCAGTAGCCCTAGCGTAAGAAACATGACAATCTGATTCAGCCAGGCCAGACCGTCGTAAAAGCGGGTCAGGCTGCGTTTGTGCAAAAAATCGGCCCTGCCGAGGGTCAATCCAACCAGATAAACCGCCAGAAAGCCGCTGCCGTCGACCAGGCTGGTCAGCGCAAAGGTGAGCAGCACAACGCCCAGGGTCAGCACCGCGTAAAGCCCCTCGTACCCCAGGCGCAGACGGTTGATCAGATACAGCAGAAGTCTGCCGATGATCAGACCAACTGCTCCGCCAATGACCATCTGCTGGAGAAAGAGCAGGATCATGCTGTACCAGGGCTGCCCTGGATTCTGGATGAGTTGAATGATGCCAATGGTCAAAAAGACGGCCATGGGGTCGTTGCTGCCGGATTCGAACTCCAGTAATGGCGCCAGACGCGTCTTGAGCCGCACGTCATTGGCGCGCAGGATGGCAAATACCGCCGCCGCGTCGGTGGAGGAGGTGATCGCGCCGATCAGCAGGCCCTCCACCAGGGGGATGCCCAGGATCCAGTGCGCCGTTAAACCGAGGACGAGCGCGGTGAGCAGCACGCCCAGGGTGGCCAGGGTGAGCGACTCTTTAATGATCCCGCGGATGTCGCCCCATTCGGTATCCAGCCCGCCGGAAAAGAGGATCACCGCCAGCGCAAACAGGCCGATGCCCTGGGCGATGGCCGGATCGTCGAAATAGATTCCGCCGATGCCCTCCGAGCCGGCCAGCATGCCGATGATCAGGAAGACGAGCAAAGCCGGCACGCCAAAACGGTCCGACAGTTTGCTGGCAACGGCGCTTAACACCAGCAAGACCGCGATGGATAGGAAAATGATTTCGATGGGCAGATCCATTACCTGTAAGGTTCATCCGGGCGTGGATTTCCCCTCCGCTCGGAAAACGGCTGGGATGGTATATTATTACTTAAAAACCGGGTTAAATGCAAACGGCGGACGGGCTAGGATTCTGATTTTGGCTTTGATTTTCGCAGCAGCAGCAGGAGCCCGGCGATCAGGATGATCACGCCGACGGCGGTGAATCCCTGCTGGATGTAGCCGTAGCCGGCGTCGCCGCCGATGCCGATCAGGTCAACCAGGAACGACAGCACAGCCACGACTAGGCCCAGCACGATCAAAATAATGCCGGTCGTTTTCTTGGACATAAGGCCCTCCTTACTAAACGGCGAGTATTCAACCGGGAATGCGCGCGATGATTACTACCATCATAGCACGACTTAAGCCGCCGCGAGCAGGGATTTTTGTCCGCTGCGGGCGGGTAGTTATTGCCAAAAATTTCGTGTAGCTGAATATGTTAATGATTTTTTGGGAGTCATGCGGGGGAGGGGGCAATCCGGATTGGCGCGATTGGTTTACCAGCGATAACAAGTCACATTTATCCGAACAATCACAGCGATTCGCCGTCATTCGGTTCGAAGAACAATATATTATATTCTCGTTCAACCATTGCCCCCATCAAGGACATGCCGATGACGCGCATTTTCTTCAGGCTGATTGCCTCATCCCTGGAGATTCCGGTAAACTTCAACCACAACTTCATTTCCCTCACAAGATTGTTCCGAACATAATACGCAGGGATCAAATCCATTTCCGTGTCCGGCACGGCGGTTTGCGCATGCAGCAGCCTCTGCTGATAAACCGTGAACTCGGGCGTATTCTGAACGGCCGCGGAGCGATTCCAGACGACGAAATACGCATAAGTCGGAATTCCGGCGGAAATTTGGTCATTAAAGAGATCGATGTAGTGTTGAAGACAGGGTTCCCAATTTCCAAACCAGACTTCGCCGCTAGCACCGATGATGCGAGTCAGCTCGCGGAGCACTTCCGGGCTTAATAAACTCCCCGCTGGTTCCCTGAATTTCAACATCAGGTGATAGGTTTCTGTACTCATCTCAAATGTTGCGATCCATAAAAATTATAGCGGGAATCAGGGATTCGCATTCGACCGATTTTGGTGCCGATGCGAGCGGAGAACGAGGTTCGATATCCGGCGGGCAGTGATGAACCCCCCGGGGAGCGCGGACGTCCCGTCCGCACAAATAGCGCCTTCAGATTTAGCCGGACAATACGTTCGGGATCCCAGGAAAATTAGAAGGGGGCCACGGCAGGGGAGGGGCGCAGCGTCGGGCAAGTCTGTCCGGCCAGAGCGGACCGTCCCCGGTTAAAACGGCTTAAACCACATCAATCCGGCGATGATCACAAACCCGCCGAAGCCAATCAGGGTGAGCAGAATTGGATTGGAGCGGTTGAGAATCGCGTCGACCTGAGCGGCGTCCAGCTGTTCGGCGCGCGGTTTTTGACCGTACGAGGACGGCATGCCCAGTCCGATGCGCAATTCGTTTAATCCCCTCGAGCCCAAAGCGGACATGGAGCCGTAGATCAGAAAAAACAAGCCAATCGATGCCCAGATCCAGCCAGCCTTCCACCATTGACCGATGAAACCATTGATCACACCGGTCGCCAGAATGAGAAGGAGGCCGCCCAGCATCACGCCGAGCGAACCCCTCGAAAGCTCCAGCAGTGAGCGGATCCGGTCGACGCTGCGCTCGCGGCGCAGGGCGAACATGACCGACGCCGAGACGCCGTGGGCCATGAGGAAGGCGAAGGCGCCGACAATATGCAAGAAAACCAGCCAACGGTACATTTTTCTCCTTTGCGGCTATTCCCCCGATTTCCGGATAATGCTGTTGACCTGGTTGGCAGGCCGGCACTGTGCGGGGCAATCGTGCCCGCTGGAAGGGGGCAATAATGCGACTATTATAGTCTTATTTGAGAGGGATTGCAAATCGGCCGGCTGGTCTCCGGCGGGGGAGGGGACGATAAATTCACGAATCAGCGCCTGGAATACTCAGAAAATTCGGTCAAATTTCGTATAGTTTATAGATAGGGTATTAGAGAACCCGCGCGGGGGAGGGGGATAACGGTTTTTTGTTTTACTGCAATGGAATCGATCAAATCAATTAGATTATCTTTTATTCGATCAACTTCAGAAGCTTTTATTGGGATTCCAACAATAATTACTTTTACATTGCTTTGGAGTAAATTGGAGCTGTATTCAATCTTGTTTCAGAAAATTGCAACCTATAAGTAACCCACCAAAGGGTAGTATAGCACAGATACATTTTTTTCCACTTGTACTCTATTCCCGTAATTCTTTGTTAATTATGAAGAAACCAATCATTGATTAATTCTGATTATTTATACAAATCAGAAGTTATGTGCTATAATTACGCTGTAGATATAATCATCAACGTTGAAAATATTTTTTTGACAACAAATCATATGCCTCCCTCCAACCTCCCCGCCAAACCCTCCCAGCCGCCGCTGCCGGTTTTACTCGAACAGGCCGGCCAGGCCGCCGACGCGGCCGCCGCGCGCTACCGCTTCGCCGACTACCGCGCCCGCCGCGCCGCTCAGACCCTGCGCCGCCAGGACGCCGACCTGGCCCTCTTCGCCGAGTTCCTCTACACCGCGCGCGTCTCCTTCGTCGGCGAGCTCAACGCTGACCCCCAGGCCTGGCGCGGAGTCACCTGGGGGTTGGTCGAGGCTTTCGTCAAATGGATGCTCAAGGAGGGCTACGCGGTCGCTTCGGTCAACGTGCGCCTCTCCACGGTCAAGACCTACGCCAGGCTGGCCTTCCAGGCCGGCGCCCTCTCCGCCGAGACTCACGCGCTGATCCGCTCGGTGCAGGGCTACTCGCAGCGCGAGAAGCGCCGCCTGGACCAGAAACGTCCGCGCCAGCGCGTCGGTTTGAAGAAAGAGGCGCCGGTATCGATCACGCCCGAGCAGGCCTGGCAGTTGAAGAACGCTCACGAGGACACCCCGCAGGGCAAGCGTGACGCGCTGTTGATGTGCCTGCTGCTCGACCACGGCCTGCGCGTCGGCGAGGCCGCCGGGCTGACCGCCGCCGCCCTGGACGCGCAAGCCGGGCTGCTGCGCTTCTTCCGCCCCAAGGTCAACAAAACCCAGACGCACCGGCTCAGCCGGGATGCATTGGCCGCCGCGCGCGCCTACGCGCCCTTCCTCGCCGGGCAGGCCCCCTCCTCTCCCCTGCTGCGCCGCTCGCTGAAGAACGGCCGGCTCGGCAAGGCCGGCATGAGCGAGCGGGCCATAACGCAGCGCGTCAACACCCTCGCCCGGCGCGCCGGCATATACGGGCTCTCAGCGCACGACTGCCGCCACTACTGGGCCACCAGCGCCGCCCGCTCCGGCGTCGATCCGTTCGCGCTGCAACAGGCCGGCGGCTGGTCCTCGCTGGCCATGCCGCGCCGCTACGTGGAGGACAGCGAAATCGCCAACGAGGGCTTGGCAGTCGATGCTACAGATTCAGAAATTTCACCACAGAGCCCACAGAGGTCACCGAGACAACCAGGAAAAAAAGAAAATAACGAGACTGGACCGAGATAGAAAACAACTACATCTTCTCGTCCACTCATTCTTATACATATTTTGTGCCTTCTGTCTGCACCAGCTGTTTCTGCCGGGGTGCCCTCTGGGGTGAAATTTTGGCCCGTGCTTCTAACCGCCCGCCAATTTACCTGCCAAGCTGCTCCAGCGGAAACGGCCGGCCGTGACCCGGGTAGACCATGCCGACGCCCATGCCGCGCAGCTTTTCCAGGCTGGCCCGCGCCGCCGCAGGGTCGTCCATGATCGAGTTGAGCGCTGGCGTTTTGCTGTTTTCGAACAGGTCGCCGCAGAACAGGCCGCCCTCAGCCGTCAGCACGCCGACCGAACCCTGCGAGTGCCCCGGCAAACTGACCACATGCGCGTTCCAGCCATAATCGAACAGGTCCTGACCGTCCTCCAGCAGCAGGTCAGGCTTGAATCGATCGGCTTCCTCCAGCCTGATCAGCAGGCGGGCGAGCGAGCGCATCAGCCGGCTGCCCGATTTGCGCTTCCAGAACATGTCGCCGTGCTCGGCCATGCCGGCGTCGTTGCCGTGCATGGCAATTTGCCCGCCGAATTTCCTGCGCAGATGGGCGGCGTTACCGATGTGGTCGAAGTCGCCGTGAGAAATGACGATCAGCTTGAGGTTGCCCGGCTCGCAGCCAGCGGCCTCCATCGCATGCTCAAGCTCGGCGCGGCGCGCGGCGCTGCCCGTGTCGAACAGCACGAAGCCGTCGGCGACCTTGACCAGGTAGCAATTGACGCTGCCCGCCCCGAGGGGCAGCTTCAGATTTATGGGGATCATCTCTTCAAACATCTATCTTCCTTTTTTCAAAACGATCTCAATTCAAACCGATGAAAATCACCTGGATCATGAGCCCGACCGGCTGCCCGCTCACTTTTCTGGAACCGCGCGGCTCAACTGCGCCGGCCTCAGCAGCCAGATCACCCAGGCCGCGCTGGCGATCAGCACCGCCCCGTTGATGATAAACGGCGCGTCCATGCCGATCAGGTCGTACACCCCTCCGCCGAGCACCGGCCCGATGGTGAAACCCAGGCTCTCGACGAATTCATACAAACCGTAGGCCCTGCCGCGCTTCTCGTGCCCGGTCATCTCGGCGACCATGGCCGTCTCCGCCGGCTCCGAGATGCCCCACAAGATGGCATTCAACGTATAAAGAAGGGCCAGCCAGAAGATCGACGGCAGGCGCGGCATGAGCAGCGAGATGATCCCCGCGCCGGCCAGGCCGAGCGCCATCATCGGCGCCCGCCCGAAGCGGTCGCTCAATCCGCCCAGACGGGCAGCCAGAAAAGCCGAAACCAGCCCGGCCGGAAAAAACGCCCAGGCCAGGGTGCTCATATCCGTAGTAAATTTATCCTGCAGGTATGTCAGGTATATCGGGCTCAACATCGCCTCTGGAATGCCGGTGACCAGCACGACCACCAGCAGAATGACCAGCGGCCTCGTAATCAGGGCTTGCCTGACAGGCGCGGTCTGCTCAACCGGCCTGGTCGCGGGCACCTTCTTCCAGGCCAGCAACGCCGCAGCGAAGGTCAGCGCAGCAAAGACCGCAAATGACACTGGCCAGCCCATGTCCCCCGGCAGCAAGTACATCAGCGTGAATGCTGCCATCGCGCCGATCAGCCCGCCGCGGGCGGTGATCTCGCTGATTTTACCCAACGCCCGTCCGCGCTCCTGCGCCGCGGTCAGGTCGGCGACGATGGTGTTGGCCGCCGTCCACAAAAACGACGAGCCGATCCCCTGGATCAGCCGGGCGGCATACAGCCATTCCATCGAGCTGGCCGCGGCGAAGACGCCCATCGCCAGCGCGTAGAGGAACAGCGCAGTGATCAGAAACGGCTTGCGTCCGAGGCGGTCCAGCGCCAGGCCGATGAGCGGGCGCAGGATCAGCGTGGTGGCGGTGAACACCGAAAACAGCCCGCCAATCTCCAGCGCGCTGGCGTCGAAGGCCTTGCTGATGACCGGCAGCCCAAAGTAGAGGAAATAGAAGGGCATCGACCAGAGGAACATCGGCCGGTAGAGGGATCTTACCGGGTTACCCTGATCGACAGATGCAGACATGGATCACCTCGGAAAAATCATGTGGCTGAAAATGGAAATTATGTGAATGGATTTCGTTACAGAACCTGCCATGATTATGCCATATATATCGTAATCGTAGCCCGGCGGTTGCGCTGCTCACTGGAGGGCTCCCCTCCCCTATCTTCGACCAGATCAAAAATGTGAAATTGCTAAAATCGAAAACGCAAAACAAAGATAGGGAGCAAAAGTTCCAGGATTGATGGAATCTTGTGACTAAAATCACTTGAATATTTATGTTGATAATATATAATGAATACAATTATGTATTTAGGATTGTATTCATTATCTAATATAATACTAAATACGTTCTCCTCCGTGCAATCGGTTAGCCAACCGTGATCCCCTTGTTCAACAAATCCAAATTGGAGCATCCCATATTATTGAGGTCTACACATCGAAAATAGGATGTAGATGATATCTAAATCTATTCCCCAAAACAAGATGGACCCCAATCTGCAATCAGAGGCAAAAGACCTCCTGATTGATTGGGTTTATACGAGGGTGGTTACAAATATTCTCGATCGAGGGATCGCCAGCAATGAAAAAATTAATGTTGGCTCTCTGGCAAAGAATATCGGCGTAAGCAGGACGCCTGTCAACACAGTGTTATTTGCCTTAGAAAAAGAAGGAATCATCACCCGTAATCTCAGTAATGGCTGGGTGCTGCCCAAAATCACCAGGAGGATGATCTCAGATTCATTTGATGTACTTCATATTCTGTTCCCAATTTTGGTTTCCGAATCCACAGAAAAAATTTCTGCTAACCACTCAGAGATCATTCACACTTTTGCTATGGAGGTAAAACGAGCATTTTTATTTAAAGAGTGGAGAAGTGTGCAACTGGCTGATCGTGGTTATCTCAAATTAATCATGGAAAACGCCGAAAACGATCAACTCAAGAGAATCGTGAATAATCTATGGATGCAGTTGGCCAGGATTCGAAATGGTTGTAATCGAATATACGGTTTGCGTGATGAGAATTGGAAAATTTATAAATCCTTATCAGACGCAATCATCTCTGGAAAAATTGACCAGGCGGCTGAGCAGGCCAGGGACTTTGTCCTTGCCTCCAGAGAATTGAATCTCGAATTTTTTGATACGGTAATTCTTCCCATCTCTGCTAACGGTGAATGAATCATACTCAACAGGAGAAAACTATGAAAAAGATCATCAATAAACCGGCTGATTTTGTTGAAGAAGTGATTGAGGGAATCCTGATTGCGCATCCGGACAAATTAAAATCTGTATCCAAAGATAACCGATCCATGATTCGAGTTGATGCGCCCAAGGATGGTAAAGTCGCAATTGCCACCGGTGGTGGTTCGGGCCATCTGCCAGTGTTCCTCGGTTATGTTGGCAAGGGGCTCGCCGATGGGGTGGCGATCGGAAATGTGTTCTCGTCGCCAACGCCTGCTCAAATGCTTGCAGTAACCAACGCAATAAATGGAAACGCCGGAGTTCTATATCTATATGGCAATTATCAAGGTGATATTTTAAATTTTGACATGGCTGCCGAGATGGCTGAACTCGAGGGCATTCAGGTTGCCACAGTGCTGGTCTCAGATGATGTTGCCTCTGCACCGCGAAGCAATTGGACTTCCCGAAGAGGCGTAGCCGGGCTATTCTTCGCCTACAAGATCACCGGGGCATTAGCTGAGGAAGGCGCTGATCTGAATTCGGTTAAAGCTATTGCCGAGAAGGTTGTTGCCAACACATGTTCAATGGGCGTGGCATTATCACCCTGCGTTGTACCAGAAGCTGGCAGGCCAGGTTTTAGCCTTGGCGATGATGAGATGGAAATCGGAATGGGAATCCATGGTGAGCGAGGAACCCGGCGCGGGAAGCTTCAGACCGCCGATGAAATAACCACCACTCTAATTGAAACGATCCTGAGCGATTTACCTTTCAAAAAAGGCGACAACGTCGCCATTCTCGTTAATGGATTAGGTTCCACGCCCAAAGAAGAACTTTATATTATGTATCGCAAAGCCTCAGAATTGCTCGAAAACGCCGGTATCAAAATTCTACGAAATTTCATCGGTGAGTTCGCCACATCAATGGAGATGGCAGGGGCCTCGATCAGCTTATTACGGCTGGATAAAGAATTGCTCAGGCTGTTAGATGCGCCGGCAGATTCTCCTTTCTACCATAAACCATAATCTCAACCTATTCCTGGACAAGGAGGATCTTATGACTCAAGGTTTATCCTACCTCGAATTTTCAACTATTTTGGAACAAGTCAGTCAAAAAATGAGGGAATATAAGGACTACTTGACGGAATTAGATTCGGCTACCGGGGATGGAGATCTTGGCATCACCATAAATCACGGCTTTCTTGCTGTTGAGGAGACAATCCGATCCAATCCAGGAAATGCCAGTCAATTGCTTATCAAAGGCGGAATGGCTTTCAACAATGCTGCCGGATCAACCATGGGGGCGTTATTTGGGATGGCCTTGATGCGTGCGGGAAAAACCATTCGAGATCAGGAGCTGATCAATCTCGAGTCATTCATGATGATGGTTAAAGGGATGGAAGAATCAATCAAAGAGAAGGGAAAAGCTGATGTTGGGGATAAAACCATCCTGGATGCTTTGGTTCCCGCACGGCAATCTTTAGAGACTTCGATTCAGCAAGGGATTGCCGTGGAGGAAGGCCTTAAGCGTGCATATATTGCTGCTTCCGAAGGAGCAGAGAAAACTAAAACCTTGCAGGCCACCCATGGTCGCTCGCGATGGTTAGGGGAACGAACAATTGGATTCGCAGACCCAGGTGCGATTTTTGCCGGATTGTTCTTTAAATCAATCTGGGAGTGTTACAAGGCGCGAGGAGAGTCCTCGCCGGGGAAATGAATGATTGGTGCTCTATTGAATGGATCAGATTGGAGTAATTTATGGAGAAATAATCCCAAACAGTTATATACATCAACAAGATTACTGTCGGTTTTAGAAAGTCATCTACCCATTTGTGAAGGTCGCCAGCCCCCTGTTGGAAGAATAAGAGGAGTTAATAATGAATAACAAGTTATACAAAGTTGTTACAGTTGCAGTTATGCTTGTATTGATGCTTACCTTGGTGGGTTGTGGACAGACTGGCTCTACAACTACTGAAGGGAAATACGGAGGTTACTCCAGCACACTATACAAAGTACTGGCAACAAAGGAAGTTACGATCGCGGTTGTCTCCGGGTTTGTTCCTGTTTCGTATAAAGACGAATCCGGCACATACGTTGGCTATGACGTGGATGTCGCCCAAGCGATTGCTGATTCTCTGGGTGCAAAACTCAATTTACTGGAAGTAACCTCCGATACCCGTATTCCGTCCATCGAAACAGGGAAAGCGGATATCGTTCTGGGGAATTCAACTCCAACTATGGCCAGAGCACAAAAAGTTGGTTTTTCGAATACGTACCTCATCTCCAGTGAGCAATTGCTTGTCAAGGAAGATAGCGCGATCACAGGCGCCGATTCTCTGCCCGCAACGGCAAAAGTTGGTGTGGTAAAGGGCGCAACCCTGGACACAATATTTCAGAGAAAATGGCCAGAGGTCGAATTAGTCTATTTTGAACTGCCAACGGACGGCATCCTTGCGGTGAAAAATGGGCAAGTCGACGCATTTGCTGAAGACGCGAACTTCCTTCTGTACCAGGCGAAACTCAACGGCGGGCTAAAAGTTGTTGGTGGACCACTCGATGTTGTTAGCTATAACGCCATCATGCTGCCTATCGAAGACCAGGTCTGGATCAACTACGTCAACCGGTGGGTATTTAACTGGGTTTCGGCAGGAGAACAGGCGCTGGTGTTTGAAAAGTGGTTCGGCGGACCGCCGTCAATCCCGATCGTACCTTAATTTCATTTAGTTTAATTTACCAGAAAGTGGATTAATCCCATCAAGCAAACGGTCTGGCGACCTTCTAGATGGCAATTATGAAAATGTGATGCGCATAAGTCCATGAGGGAAAAATGTTCTTAGATTGGTTGTTTCCAATAATGCACTTGCCAGAATTCTTGGGAGGCGCATTAGTAACCCTTGAGCTTAGCATAGCGGCATTTCTGTTATCGTTATTTCTGGGTACCCTTTTCAGCCTCGTCAGATATTCGAAGAAGCCGCGGTTATTGTACCCATTGGTGACTTTAATAGTGGAAGTTATGCGGAACACCCCTCTGCTTGTTCAGTTATTCTTCGTCTATTTTGGTTTTCCACAATTCGGTATTCTGCTTAGCCCTACAGTTGCTGGTTTATCCGTTATAACCATCAATAGTTCTGCATATTATTCTGAAATAATTCGGGGCGGTATCCAATCCATTTCAAAGGGTCAGTGGGAAGCAGCTCGCAGTATTGGTTTATCTCGCGCACAGGTGTTTACAAGAATTATTTTCCCCCAGGTTATTCGGGACGTTTTTCCATCGATTACCAACCAATTGGTGCTGGTTGTTTTTGGAACAAGCGTGCTTTCCACGCTCGATGTGAAAGAATTGACCCAGGTGGCTTCCATCTTGAATTCCCAGTCGTTCCGCAGCCTGGAAATCTTCGTGTTTGTCATGCTACTTTATTACGGTATCACCGAAATAACCCTGACCAGCAGCAGGCTTGCTTACAAAAAGTGGTTCGCACCAAGGACCGAGAGGAGATAGGTAAAGTGGATTTTAGTTGGTTGCCTAGATATAGTGGATTAATCACGAAATCCTTGTTTATGACCCTGAAATTGAGCGGTTTAGCGATAGTTTTCGGTATGATTTTAGGTGTTATCGTCGGTGTACTTCTTACAAGCAAGGTTAAACCAATTAAGTATATTCTGAGAGCTTACGTTGAACTATTTCGAGGGGCTCCCCTGCTTATTCAGTTGTTTATGGTGTTTTTTGGCTTAGCCTATATCCATATCAATATTAGCCTTTCGACTACTGTTATCCTGGTTTTTACGCTGTACACCGGCGCTTACGTGGCTGAAATCACTCGTTCAGGAATTGAATCCATTCCGACAGGACAATGGGAAGCCGCTCACAGCATAGGTCTGAACTATTTCCAAATTATGAGGATAGTGATCTTACCCCAGATCATCACTATTGCACTGCCCTCCTTAATTGGCTTTTTTATCGGCATGACAAAGGATACCTCTCTGGCATCCATTATTGGGTATTCCGAATTAGTTAAGAATGCACAAACCGTAATGACAACTACCTCAAGACCCTTTGAAACATACATTGTCGTCGGGATTTTATACTTTATCATTTGTTATCCAATGTCGCGATTTGTTGTTTTTGTTGAAGATAGAATCAGACGCCGACAAAAAGGTATCTATCCCGTGAATAAAACGATGGTTAAGAGAGAGGAGTTTGGTTCAGCATGATTGAACTTAAAGACGTGTGCGTCAGTTTTGGAAAACTGGATGTATTGAAAAATCTTAATCTGACCGTTAACAAGGGTGATGTTGTCGCGGTCATTGGCCCAAGCGGATCGGGAAAGAGCACAATGTTACGCGCCATCAACCACCTTGAGGTGATCAAGAGCGGCTCAATATTTGTTGATGGTGAACAAGTCACCTCGGATGAAAAAAAGATGCGCGCTATTCGTCAGAAACTCGGGATGGTATTTCAATTATTCAATCTTTTCCCTCATCTAACGGTTTACGACAATATTGCGCTTAATCCAAGACTCATCCAAAAGCTAAAAAAAGAAGATATTGATCAATTAGTCGATGACTTGTTAAAAAAAGTCGGCTTAGAAGAGAAGAAATTTAGTTACCCGCCCCAATTATCCGGGGGACAAATGCAGCGAATAGCTATTGCCAGGGCGTTAGCCATGAAGCCTGATTATATGCTGTTCGATGAGCCGACATCTGCTCTGGATCCCGAATTAATCGGCGAGGTTCTACTGGTCATCCGAAAACTTGCAGAAGAAGGCATGACCATGATAATCGTTACTCATGAGATGAACTTTGCAAAAGAAATCGCTGATCGGATCTTGATGATGGATGACGGCATCATCATCGAAGATGGACCTCCCGAAGAAATCTTTACAAATCCAAAAAATGAAAGAACCAAATCTTTCCTTCGTACCATAACCGAAAGAGAACAGAAGAAAAACTAAACCCAGATCCTATGAAAACCATCGATTTCCGCAGCGACAGTGTTACCAAACCGACTCTGGAAATGCGTCAGGCCATGTTCGATGCCGAAGTTGGCTATGACGTGTTTCGAGATGATCCAACCGTTAATCGGCTGGAAGAAATAGCCGCCGACATGACCGGCAAGGAAGCTGGCCTGTTCACCCCTACCGGAACCATGGCCAATCAACTGGCGATCTTATCTCACACGAATAGGGGTGAGGAAGTTATTCTAAGCGCAGATTCTCACATCATATGGTATGAAGTCGGCGCCCATGCAGTCCTTTCTTCAGTAGCCTTATGGCCCATACCCGTGCCGGACGGAATTTTACGGGCTAGTGATATTGACAGGGCATTCAGACCCAACGATATTCATATGCCATCCACTGGATTGGTCTGCATGGAGAATGCGCTTGGACGAGGAACCGTCGTTCCGATTCACCTCATGGAAGAAGTCTACCAGGCTGCACATAGCCACGGGCTGCCCGTCCATACAGATGGGGCCAGAGTATTCAATGCAGCTCATGTCCTGGGCGTCGGTGTCAAAGAGATAGCAAATCAAACGGATTCACTGGCAATTCACCTGTCGAAAGGGCTATGCGCTCCGATCGGTTCGATCCTTGTGGGATCCAAATCTTTTATCGAGCGGGCAAGAAGATATCGACATATGCTGGGTGGAGGCATGTCTCAAACCGGTGTGCTCGCAGCGGCTGGAATCATCGCTCTTACCAGGATGGTTGATCGTCTGGTCGAGGATCATCAAAACGCACGCTATTTAGCCAGCCTTCTGCCTCAAATAGGCAGAGTGAAGGTGGACACCAGCAGGGCTGATATCAATATGGTTTTCTTTTCATTGGATTACCCGACGGAGATCATCCAAAATTTTCCTGTCAACATGCTCGAATATGGGATTAAAATCAGCCCCTCCTCGGAAGGATTTTTCCGTTTTGTCACCCACCATGATATCACTCGGGCGGATATTGACTATACAATCGGTATTTTCGAGAAGTTGATCCACGCAAATTTAATTTAAGCCATCAGTGTGTGATCGACCGAATCGCCGCATGGTCCATCTGGTATGCGTCACCACAACTCTGTTCCCCCAGATCTGGTCAGCGCTCCTTTATTCCCTTAGTGAGACTCAAGGCTCAATGTTCTACGTCTCCGTCGGCGTCCTGTCCCAGCGATTAGCGGGAGCATAACCGCACAGCCAGTTCAACGCGCGGTGCCGCTCGACGGTGATCGAGCGCACCTCGCTCCATTCCTCCGCGCTTAGGTCGCGATAAGCCTTGCCCTTCGCCGCAAAATCTTCCTCGATCAGCCCGGCAAGTTCCCCCTTCCGGGCGGCTTCCCCTGCTACTTTCCGCACGATTTCGTCGTAGGAGCTGAAACCCAGCTTGGGCGGGAGCGGCCGCTTCTCCTCGTCGATCTGCCGCGTTCGGCTGCGCCAGTGCCACAATTCCGCCAGCGAACGCTTGCGCTCGATCTCCTCTTCCGGCAGCAGGGCTGCCCGTTCGAAGAACTGGCGCGGATCCTCATCCGGGATCAGCCTGAGCATGTAGTGGTCGGTTTGCCGGTCGAACGGCGGAAAATCGGGGATCATCCTCAGCGCCCACATCAACGCCGCCACCGCCTCGATCCGCCAGGTGGCGTTGATGTGCTGCTGCAGATTCACCCGGGGTGGTACAGAGGCAAGGAACTCCTTTTCTTCGCCGGTCATCGCGTTCCACAGCCGCTGAGATTTCATCGCCTGGATGAACTGGTCCGACAGCTTCCTGCAGGCCTGGGTTACCTGACGCTGTTCTTCCTTAGACATAGCCCGGTGTGACAGAATCCCGGGCGGCGGGGTTGAAATCGCATGGACAACCTGGGCCTTCAAGATGACCAACCTTTGCGCGGTTTCTCGGGCGGATGGTTTTATCATGATTCACTCCTGAGACGATGATGGAATGAGAACAAACGAGCACGTCCGCCAGGGCGTACTCTCCTTCTGGGTAGCCATCAACCGCTAAGAACCGATAATAATACCAATCCAATTTTACTCAGAATTTAACCTTCGCTATGACCAAAGAGAGGACGAGTTTTCCCGGCTATCGTCCTGCCGGATCAACCCCTACCCGCTCCGGTTGAATTGATTTGGCAATATTCAAACCTGCACGCCGTCGGCCTTTCCCTGACCTTAACCGATCGACGGTAAAATAGGATCACACCGTAAAACCTGATGGAGGCCGCATGCAACCACTGCGCGTATTCGTCACCCGCATTATCCCTGAAGAGGGCCTAAGCCTGATCCGTGAAGCCTGCCGTGGAGAGATTTGGACTCCCACAGGCGTTGTACCGCTCGATACCGCCCCCTCAGAGCTCGCCGCTGTTGATCGAGAGGCTCAAGGCAGAACTCCCGGTTCCGTGCCGCGCGAGGTCCTGCTCGAGAAGGCGCGCGGCGTTGATGGGCTGCTCAGCCTGCTGACCGATCCTGTCGACGCCGAAGTGATCGCCGCCGCCGGCCCGCAGTTGAAGGTGATCAGCAACTGCGCGGTCGGCTATGACAATATCGATGTTGCCTGTGCCACTGCGCGCAGAATCCCGGTCGGCAACACGCCCGGCATCCTGACCGAAACGACCGCCGATTTCGCCTTCGCATTGCTGCTGGCGGCTGCCCGCCGCGTCGCCGAGGGCGACCGGACTGTGCGCACCGGTCAGTGGATCACCTGGGGGCCCACCACCCTGCTCGGCTTTGACGTCCATCACGCCACACTCGGCATTATTGGCTTCGGGCGCATCGGCCGGGCGGTCGCTCGCCGCGCGCGCGGCTTCGACATGACCGTCCTCTTTCACGACCCGGCTGCCGCCCATTTACCCGAATCTGAGCGCGAGGGCGCCAGGCCGGTCGACCTGGAGACGCTGCTGCGCGAATCGGATTTTATCTCTTTGCACACGCCGCTCAACGAAGCGACCCGCCGGCTCATCCGCCGCGAGACCCTGGCCCTGATGAAGCCGACCGCCGTGCTGGTCAACACTGCCCGCGGCGGCGTGGTCGACACGGATGATTTATATGAGGCGCTGCGCACAGGCAGGATCGCCTACGCCGCGCTGGATGTGACCGATCCAGAGCCGATCCCGGCTGATCACCCGCTGGTCAGCCTATATAATGTGCTGATTGCCCCGCACATCGCCAGCGCCAGCCGCTCCACTCGCGGCAGGATGGCGCTCTTCGCCGCGCAGAATCTGCTCGCCGGCTTGCGCGGCGAGCGTCTGCCCTACTGCGTCAATCCGCAGGTGTACGAACGCTAACCGGCCTGGACCGCTGATCCCTGCCAGGAGATCCCGGGCGCGCAGGCTGTGCACGCCAGGATTTTACCCGCGGTTGCCAAATATTACTGCGACCGTACCATGCGGCCGCTGATCAGAAACATCACCCCGGTGAGCGCTACGGGCAGTACTGCCAGATATAGATAACCATAATCGGGGCCGTGGAAACCGACCTGGTCGGCGATGAAGATCAGCGCCAGCATCACGCCAAAAAAGGCCAAGTACAGCTTTCCGCCGGTACCTTCCTTCCGCCAGGCGACCTGAAGGAATAAGTTGAAGATCACCGCCAGCAGGATGGGCACGCCAACCCAAAAGAAGTAAATCATTTTCTCCAATGTGCCCGGGATAATCACCACAAACTGATAGGTCGCAAGCGCTGTCAGCCCAACCGCCAGGAGGATCCCCAGACCGCGCGCTATCCAGTGGATGAGCTGAAGCCTTTTCGTGTTCATTTGCCTTCCTTCCTCGTGCTGACAGTGTCACGGCTTTCCTTTTGTTGCGCAGGCCGCATCAATGCGCTGATCATGAACAAAACACCCGTAACAACCGCTGACGCAGACAGCAGCACTCGCTCGATCCCCCCGGCTTTGCCTGCAGCCAGCCAACTCAGTCCGGCGATCAGCAGATACAGGGCTGTGCCGAGCGCCTCCCAGCGCCAGGCAATGACCAGCGCGGCGGTCAATGCCAGGGGCAGCCACAGGCGCGAGAGGAGCGCGAGCAGCATATTTCCAGCGGTCATGGTCGGGTGGATCCCCGAGAGCTGCATTTGTACAGCGATGGTGATCAGGAATATTCCTAACAGGCGCGCCGACCAGTAGAATATTTTTCGTAAGGGTGGGTTCACAGCGTGCTCCAAAACGTTTTAATCATCCCTGATCTGATTCTAAAACAGAAAAGGAATAAAACGTCTGGATTTTTGCATGTATTCGCAGTATGCCTGCCCGAATTTGCTCAGGTTTTCAGATTCTTCGACTTTTGCGGTCAGGCAGGCAGAGACGGTCAGTACAATCACCAGCGCCACGCCCGCCAGGGAGATATTTTTAAGGAACGCGCCCCAGCCGAGCGCCAGCAGCGACGCGTACATCGGGTGGCGGATGAAGCGGTAGATTCCGGTCGTAACCAGCCGGGTGGTGTCCTCGAAGCTGCCCTGCGGCCGGCCGACGCGGTGGAGCAGCACCACTGCCGCACCTACCAGATAGATCGAGGCGAGCAGCAGAGGCCAGGAGAACACCTGGGGCAAGGCGAGCGGCCGCCGAAACCAGGCCGGCGCGTTGAGCACGATCAATCCCAGCGTAGATTCGAAGAGGAAAAAACGGTAAAAGCCGTGCCGGCCGCGGTCGCGCAGATACGGCCTTGAGTAGATCAGAATGGGGATGGAGAATAAAAGAAAAAAGAGTATTTGCCAGGAAATCCGACTCATTTTTCAACCCATCGTCGCAAAATACCCCAGCATCATGAAGAAATCCGCGAAGAAATGACCCAGCACCGCGCCCCAGATGCTGCCCGTCTTCTGGACAATGTATCCGAAAGCGATGCCCAGCAGCAAGGTAAAAAAGGTCAGCAGAGCCGACCCCAGTGTGCCGGTGAAACTGCCGAAAGCATGCAGCAGCCCGAAGAGCAGCGATGTCATCCAGAAGGCCCAGCGCCTTCCGAACAGCCACTCGAAGCGAGAAAGGAATACTCCGCGGAACCAGAGCTCCTCCATGAAACCGTTAACCATGGAAAAGACCGTCACCCAGCCTATGGTTGGCATCAACAACTTCCAATTCCCATCCTGGAAAACCTGCCAGCCGCCCTGAGAGAGGAAGTAAGCGAACAGCAGCACCCCTACCGCCAGCCCGCCGAGCAGCGACCATCCCAGCCGCCCGCGTTTGATGTACAGTTCCCTCAAGTTATGCTTGCTCAACAGGACTGCCGCAAGGATGCTGATGATAATTGGCAGCGTTTCGTTGATTTTATCGACGGCAAAGCCGCGCGCGTCTTCGCCGGAGATCGAAAAGCAATCCAGCAGCAGGCCTCCAAGCAGCCCGGAAACATAAATGCCAAACGAAACCGCCAGAAATCCCAGGGCGGTCTCCCAGGCCGGTGTTCGACGTCTAAGGATCAGCAGGGCTGCCAGAAAGAGGATGCACAAACCCAGGCGCATCCACCTGCGAATATCTATTGGGATGCCCCCATAATACCCGGCGATCCCGATCAGGCCGCCAAAAACAAAGCAAAGCGCCAGCGCCAGATACAGTGTTAGGCCGCGAAGTTCGGATTTTGCCTTCATAGGAACGCCCTCCCGTTATTAAAAGCAGCCTATTCATATAGTAAAAATTTGAGAACTCTCTAATATACCCCCTGGACAGTGTAGCACACACGCATATATTATTCAAATAATAACGAGTCTCTCTCCACGTGGCTATGCGAAATATCGTTCCGCGCCTGTCGTACTCCTTTCAATCTGGATCACCACGACGTGCCCTGCGTCTGTTGGCAGGCACGTCGCGGTCCACCTTGCAGTTATCCAGGCATTCATTTACCCCCTGCAAATCCACTTCTATCCCTGTTGCTGGCGCTGTAACAGCGCAGCCGTGACGCGCGTATTCTCCTCGATGGTTATGAACAGGAAGATCGCCTCGCCGATTGCGTACTGTGAGATCGCCGCCAATCCCAGCCCAATCAATATGCCGACCGCGCTGATGATTCCTCCAATCGGCCCGAGCACCTCCCAGTCCTGCATCCCGAACTGCTGGGACATATCCCCCAGCGCGGCTCCCCCGGCGATACTGGCAATGCACACCCCCAGCGCTGCCAGCACAGCGATCGCCGCCAGAATGATGCCGATCACCTTGTAGACTGTGCCAATGAACCTCAACGCGCCGAATCTCTTTTTCATGGTTTCCTCCCGGGAAAATAATGCATGATTCAGTATAGCATTTCCGCTGAAAATCAATGCAATTATCAAGCCAACCTGGGCAGAACGATTACCCCTCGTACATTGTCTGATATTCTATTGACAAGCGTAGTCCTGCATGCAATAATGAAACAGTACCGGCAGAAAATAAATTCATCGTTACACTCTGATCTCTATCAGCGTCACTTCCCTGTATCTACACAAGACAACTAAATATAACTTTTCGACATCCGGTTGTTCGCAACCAGACCCGGTGAAGTATTTTATTACTTCCAGTCTGCCAGGTAACTACGGAGGAAATAATGAACAGACGGTGGTTTCTATCTGGCCTGAGTGTTGTCATTTCCATTCTGCTGATCACCACAGTCAGCAGTTCAGTCTCCGGGCGAATTCCTGCGGAGGAGAACGAATTGATCGTTGAACCGGCGCTGCGCGAACAGCTGCTGGAAGACCAAACAGCGGATTTCATCGTCCAGTTCGAACAGGCGGATCTGTCACAGGCATATGATATGGAGCTCACAGAGCGGCGGCAGTTTGTCTATGAGACGCTGAAAGCCTCCGCCGAGGAGTCGCAAGCCGAGGCGATCGCCTACCTGGAGAGCCGTGGATTGGCGTACCAGTCATTCTTCGCCGGAAATGAGTTGTATGTCTATGCCGGCGACCTGCAAGCCGCCAATGACCTGGCGGAGATTCCGCGGGCAGTGGCTGTCCGCGCGGTGCCCGGCTATATCGTGGATCCTACGATCTCAGCGGGCGTTACGCTCGAACAAATCAATTCGGTCGAATGGAACATTAGCGATACCGGCGCGCCTGATTTCTGGGCTACTTTTGGTCTTCAGGGTGACGGCGTTCGCATCGCGACCATCTCCACAGGAGTTCAACCTGACCATCCCGCGCTTGCATCCCATTATGCCTGCGGAGCGAACACTCCCAATCCGAACTGCTGGCTGGATGCGACTGCCACCTGCGGCAGTGTGATGTGTGACGATTTTGGCAGCGGAACCCAGGTGACCGGTGTAATCCTCGGCGATGACGGCGGAGCGAATCAAATTGGCATGGCGCCGAATGCAACCTGGATTGCCTGCCGGGCGTGTATCAACGGTTCGTGCACGCTTGCCGATGTAAACGAGTGCGCAGACTGGATCCTGGCGCCGAATGGTAATTTTGCTAACACTCCGGATATCGTATATGATAACCTTACGTTCACAACATCTGATGATGCTTCATTTCTGCCAAAAGTGAACGCCTGGCGCGCGGCCGGCATCATGCCGGTGGTTGGATTGGGGAGCTTCGGCCCGACCTGCGGCTCGATTCGCGCCCCGGGCAGCTATCAGGAGGCCTTTGCCGCGGCAGGTCATGACAACACACGCACGATCGCCGCCTGGAGCGGGCGCGGACCGTCGCCTTTCGGGGATTCTCCCTACACCAAGCCGAACATTTCTGCCCCCGGGATGAGTATCCGCACATCTACAACAGGCAGTGGTTATACCAGCATGAACGGAGCTTCTTTTTCCGGCGCACACGCCGCTGGTGCGGTGGCGCTGCTCTGGTCATTGAATCCGAATTTAATCGGTCAGCTCGACGCAACCTTTAGCCTGCTGCAAGGCAGCGCCGATCCCGCTCCTGCGGGAAACTGCGGTGCTCCGCCGGACGGTGAGGGGAATTACACCTACGGGTATGGCTTCTTGGATGTATACGCAGCTGGGTTAAAGTTGATGGACACCTGGCGTGTTTCTGCAACCCCCTTTGAATACACCCGTTTGGGTTGCGTATGGTTTGACGACGGCAGCGGGATATCATCCTACAATCAAAAAGCCTACTGCCTGGGCGGCCGGTACGAGACGACAACCATTTCAGACATCTGGAAATTCGATCCGTATACCCAGATCTGGTCAGACACTCATCTAGATTTGGGTACCGGGGTGGCGAATATTTCCCCTGTGGTGTTGATTGATTCGGGTTCAGTAGCATCCGGACCAGCAATCTATGTGGTCGGCGGTTTAGGTGCATCGAGTATATATATCGATACGGTCCAACGCTTCTATCCCGAGGTGGGAATCGTGAATACAGTTGCTACTGACCCCTGGCCAATGAAAGTATCAGGTGTTGCCGCTATCCCAGGTGGATGCGCCGGTGTCAACGATAAACTTTACTGTTTTGGCGGTTATGAAAGTTCCTCAGCTCCTTATAATTCATCAGAGACCTGGGAATTTGATCCTGCCGCCCCTGCGGGCAGCCGCTGGACCAATATCGGCGAGAATCTCAGCCTGGCCCGCGGCTATATCCAGGTTGCGGCAATTGGCGATGTCATTTATGCCATGGGCGGGGATTCATATAATGGTGCAGACTTAACCCCACAAGTTGTTTCTGAGTATCTGGACACAAACAACCTTGCCGCTGGATGGCAGATGATGGATCCTTTACCCGTTGCCAGCGGAGAGGGCCAGGGATTCACCTGGATGGATAAACTATATGTGGTCGGCGGCGGCGATTGGCCCGGCCGGTCTGCCCTGGTTCAAGAATTCGACTTGACAACCAGCAAGTGGAATCTGAAATTTGCCCCCCTCTGGTATCCCAGGCGCAACCAGGGCGGTTTTCTCGTGCCGCTGGTGAGCTTGGATTCGGCGGACGCCTTGCCGTCTATGTGGGTTATTGGTGGTAATCTCACAGGGGATACACCGCCATATAGCCCGCCGGAGTACTATCGATTGCCAACCCCTTCAATCTACCTTCCAATGATACAGCGTTGATCGGGAGGAAGAGCAAAATAGGTTGATAACACAAAAAATACCCTAAAACATCCCTTTGCTTTTCGGACCAATTGGGTTATTAATAGATGCATGTCAAAACGCATCCTGCTGGTCGACGACGACGCCCTGCTGCGCCGCAGCCTGGCGTTCAACCTCGAACAGGCCGGCTACACCGCCCAGACCGCCCAGTCCGCCGAGGACGCCCTCTCGATCGCCCGCCTGAACCCGCCTGACCTGGTCGTGCTCGACATCGGCCTGCCCGGCATGGACGGACTGCAGGCGCTGCGCATCCTGCGCGACGACCTGCGTCTGCCGGTCATCCTGCTCACCGCCCGCCGGCGCGAGCTGGACGAGGTGCTCGGCCTCGAGCTCGGCGCCGACGACTATGTCACAAAACCCTTCGACCTTGACGTGCTGCTGGCGCGCATCAAGGCAGTCCTGCGCCGCGCCCAGGCAGAACCCTCCCCCGCCCCGGCGGCTGCTCAGGCAGTGACTGCCGGTGATCTGCACATCGATCCGTCCGCGCACCAGGCCAGCCTGGCCGGACGCCCGCTGGCGCTCTCTCCGCGCGAATTCGACCTGCTCCACGCCCTGGCGCGCAGCGCCGGCAGCGTGGTGACCACCGACGACCTGCTCGCTCAGGTCTGGGGCGCCGAGTACGTAGGACAGCCGCAGGTGGTCTACGTCCATATACGATGGCTACGCGAAAAAATCGAGGAGAATCCCGGCCGTCCGCGGCGCATTCTTACCATTCGCAATTTTGGCTACAAGTACGTTCCCACGGAGAATTGATTTGTCCCGCCTTTTCCGCTCCCTGCGAGCGCGCTTACTGCTCAATAATTTACTGCCCCTTATCATCGTATTGCCGGTCGTCGGCATCGTGCTGGCCAACCTGCTCCATACCCAGGTGATCCTGGGCAACATCGCCAGCGAATTGACCCGTCAGGCCGTCCTCGTCGCCGATTTCGCCGCCGCTTCCAGCGATGTCTTCAACGACCAGCAGTCCGCCCAGGACTTCCTCGCCCGCATCTCGCCCAACGTGCCCGCCAAGGTCATGCTGCTCGACACACAGGGTCGCCTGTTGGTTTCCTCCGATCCTGGCGACGCCGTGTTGATCGGCACGCTGTACACCGTGCCCGACGTCAGCCGGTTGATCGCCGAGAACACCCGCGCCGAGGTCACTTTCGGCGAAGGCAGGATCGAAGACATCGTCGTTCCTGTGGTCAGCCCAACCCGCGTGCTGATCGGCTACGTGCGCCTGGCCAATCCGCTGGCAGAGGTTTACGAACGCGTCCAGGATTTGCGCAAGTGGACCTGGATCGTCGTCCTCGGCGGGCTGCTCGGCGGCGTTTTACTCAGCCTGCTGCTGGCGCGTGATTTGGAGCGCCCGCTGCAGCGCACCACCCGGGCTGCCTACCAGCTCGCCTCCGGCGAACGGCTCGACCCCCTGCGCGAGGAAGGTCCGCAGGAGGTTCGTGTGCTGGTGCGCGCCTTCAACACGCTGGTTGAGCGCCTGCACACGCTTGAGGACGCCCGGCGGCGGCTGTTGGCCAATCTGGTCCACGAGCTGGGCACGCCGCTCGGCGCGCTGCGCTCCGCCGTCCAGGCGCTTTCCGGCGGCGCCAAGGATCAACCAGCCCTGCGCGATGAACTGCTGGAGGGCATGGCAGAGGAGCTCAACCTGCTGCAACACCTGACCGAGGATCTGGCCTCGCTGCACGGCAAGGAGCTCGGCTCGCTCGACCTGCAGTTGCAACGACTCCAGCCGGCCGAGTGGCTGCCGCCGCTGCTGGCCCCCTGGGGCGAAGCCGCCCGCCAGAAGAAGCTCGCCTGGCAAACCGAAATCCCTGCCGAACTGCCCGCCGTCCAGGCCGATCCGGAACGGCTCTCGCAGGCGCTTGGCAACCTGCTGCAGAACGCCCTGCGTTACACGCCCGCAGGCGGGCAGATACGCGTATCAGCACGGCATGATAACGGCAGTGTCCAGATCGAGGTGGCAGACAGCGGACCTGGCATCCCCGCCGAGGAAATCGAAGTTATCTTCGAGCCGTTCAAGCGCGGCAAATCCGCCGGGCGCTTCCCCGAGGGCATGGGGCTGGGTCTCTCGATCGCCCGCGACCTGATCCGCGCGCATGGCGGCGATCTGCGCGTGGTCAGCGTGCCCGGCGAGGGCAGCCGGTTTGTCCTGGAAATTCCGACAAGCCAGGAATAGTCGGGAGCACCCCCGCCAGCCGCCGGAAGGCGCCACGGCGATGTTGTAAACCGGGAGCGGACACTCCCCTTCCGTAATTCGCAACGCACCTTCTCTTGCCCGAGCCGGTCCCTGAGCCTGTCGAAGGGCCGGCTCGGACCATGGCTGGACGTCCCGTCTATAATTCGCGACGCACCTTCTCTTGCCCGAGCCGGTTCCTGAGCCTGTCGAAGGGCCGGCTCGGGCCATGGCTGGACGTCCCGTCCGTAATTCGCGACGCACCTTATCTTGCCCGAGCCGGTCCCTGAGCCTGTCGAAGGGCCGGCTCGGGCCATGGCTGGACGTCCCGTCAGTAATTCGCAACGCACCTTCTCTTGCCCTGGCCGGTCCCTGAGCCTGTCGAAGGGCCGGCTTTGGCCATGGATGGATGTCCCGTCCGTAATTCGCGACGCACCTTCTCTTGCCCTGGCCGGTCCCTGAGCCTGTCGAAGGGCCGGCTTTGGTCATGGCTGGACGTCTCATCCGCACCGCCCGCATGGCACAGCCACACTGAACATGTAACCATTTGCCAGTGGTAGGCACCGCGGCGGGCAATAATCCTCGCTACGCTCGGAATAACTAAAATATGGGGTCATTTCAACCAGCGCGACCTGCTGCGCGGGTGCGGTCACGGGCACGGGAAGAAATCTTGACGCAAACCATGCGGCGCTCCATCTGGAATCCCCCCAACAAAACATTATACGCATACATATATAGCTCGTATTGGCTACACGCATCGTGAATGCCGACACTGTACAACTAATTTGTTGCCGCTAATTGTATAACCTTGGCCGGGTTTTCTCTCTCCCCGCCGCCGTTTAACGCTGGTTTTACGCCCGCAGGGCGTATTCTGGCTGCAACTACAGGCCGCCGACCAGGTCAATACTTGGAACCTGACCCACAACGCCTGACTCAGACGGTCTGATTCCTGATTAACTGCAACCCTTAAGCTGACCTTAACCTCCCCTTTATCCACGCATAAGGACAAAACCGAACAATACCGCTAATATTGAAGCAGATTAACGATGGCCGCTCGTTGATCCTGAGTTTGGGTGGTTCCCCTCCCCTTCTCTGCACAGCACGGCTGTGGGGGTCGCCGGACGCGCCCGCCCCGGTCTGAGCTCCACAGCCGGCTGGCTAACATTAATAGGCCGCAAGAATTTTTGGAGGTAGCCATGAGAAAAATATTCGTATCAACCGGTTTGCTCGCGATCATGGTTTTATTGGTATCGGCCTGCACGCCAGCCGGCATCACCATCGATCTGCCCTTTTTGAATGATAACTCCGCGGCTGACGAAGCCCAGGCACAGCTCCCTCAGGCGCAGGCCGCAGAGGAGGTCCAATCCCCCGTCAGCCCGCCGGTCGTCGTTTCTGGCGAGGGCCTGGCTGCCATGCAGGGCGTGCTGACCGAGATCTACGAAACAGTCAGCCCTTCGGTTGTCAGCATCCAGGTGTCCGTTCCGCTGACCCAGTCTTTCGACTTCCCGTTCACCCTTCCCGGCCAAGGCGACTCTCAGGACACGCCCTCGCAGAGCGGTCTCGGCTCCGGTTTCGTCTGGGATAAGAGCGGAAATATCGTCACCAACAACCACGTTATCGACAGCGCCGATGAGATCACCGTCGTATTCTCGGACGGCTTCACCACCGACGCGACCCTGGTCGGCAGTGATCCCGATTCGGACCTGGCGGTGATCCATGTGGACGTGGACGCCGACCGGCTGCAGCCCGTTACCCTGGCTGACTCCGATCAGGTCAAAGTGGGGCAGCTGGCAATTGCCATTGGCTCGCCCTACGGATTGGAACAGACCATGACGCTGGGCATCATCAGCGCGCTGGGACGATCGCTGCCGGCCACCAGTTCGGTTTCCACCAGCGGTCTGACCTACTCCATTCCGGACGTGATCCAGACCGACGCGCCGATTAACCCGGGCAACTCGGGCGGCGTGCTGCTCAACGACCAGGGACAGGTCGTGGGCGTAACTGCGGCGATCGAATCAACCAACGGCGCCAACGCCGGCATCGGCTTTGTCATCCCCTCTAACATCGTCAAGCGGGTGGCGCCAGCCCTGATCGTCGACGGCAGCTATGAGCATCCCTATCTCGGCATCAGCGGCGCCAGCCTGACCAGTGTCCTTGCCGAGGAGATGGACCTGCCTGAAGACACGCGCGGCGCGCTTGTGCTGAGTGTCACCGCCGGCTCCCCCGCTGATAAAGCTGGTTTACGCGGCGGCGATCGGGAATTCAATGTAAACGGCAGGGATATCGAGATCGGCGGGGATGTCATCACTGCCATCGAGGGTCAGCCTGTCACCGGCATGGACGACCTGGTCAGCTACCTGGCGACCGAAACCGAAGTCGGTCAGCAGGTGAGCCTGACCATCCTGCGCGACGGTCAGCGGCAAACGCTCGAAGCGACCCTGGCCAGCCGGCCCTCCTCGCAGGAGCAGGTCAGCCGTACCGTTACCCGCGGCGGCTCCCTGGGTATCACCGCCAGGGCGATGACCGCTGAGATCGCCCGCGCCATGGACCTGCCGCGCAGCACCCGCGGCGTGCTGGTCGTGCGCGTGCTGGCCGGCTCGGCAGCGGATGAGGCCGGCTTGCGCGGCGGAACCAGGACCGCCACGATCGACGGTGAGGAGGTGCAGATCGGCGGGGATGTAATCACCGATATCGAAGGCCAGTCGATCACCACCGTCCAGGAGCTGCGCGACGAGCTGAGCAATTACGATGCCGGCGAGCGCATCACCCTGACCATCATCCGCGACGGCGAGACCGCCGAGCTCGAAGTCACTCTGGGAGCGCTGCAGTAAGCCTCCCGGTTAATTGGGCGCAGTTATCCCCCTGCGCATAAGCTTTCCTTGTTTTTCTCCTCCTCAAAGAAACGCCGCGTCGTGGTTAACCGCGCGGCGTTTTCTTTACCATTCTCGTGCGCTCAAAATTGATCAGCCGCTCTCTGCGGCTTTTTCCTCCCCTCCCCTGAACAGCCTGCCCGGCTTCCACGGCGTGCCGAGCAGCGGCAGCAGCCAGCGGTCGATGCCCCACCAGCCGGCGGTTTTCCAGGCCAGGATGAGAAAGGCGGCCAGCACAAACATGACCGGGTTGGTGCTGGCTGAGCCGGCCATCATGAAGTTCCAGTTCATGAAGCCGCCAAAAAAGGCGGCGATGCCGGTGAACATGCCCAGCAGCAGAGCGACGCCGATCAGAAGCTCCCCCGCGACGACCAGCTTGGCAAACCAGGTGTAGCTGCCGCCGTCGAGCAGCGCCTGCAGGAAGGCGCGGTACCAGTCAAAGGCGATCAATGGGCGGGCTGGCGCTTCGGGGATGGCCACGGCGCGCTCCCAGAAGCCCTTGAGCGCCTCGCCGGTCTGCACCCAGGCCGGGTTGCTCAACTTGCCCAGCCCGGAGTTGATCCAGGTGTAGGCAAGATACAGGCGTATGACCGGCCACAACCAGGCCCAGCGGGTGTTGTTGAACAGCGCCTGCGCGACCGGTGGATCAGTGATGGTGACGTTTTTCCAGGTTTGGGTTGCCATTTTTTCTCCTATGTAACTCGATTTTATAACTCGAATTTATCCTATCCATGCGATAATGATTATACACAATTCCCTGGTAATGATGAAGTGTCATTTAGATGATGATCATAATGATTAATTCCATAGTCCTTTTGGGCTCATAATGCCCCCATGCTTACCGGCTTGGTGCCACAGCGGTAAGGGTCCTTCCGGCGTCCAATCCCCCCGCTTTTTGCTTTCTTTCCCTCACGACAGGAAAAGCCGGGTCCGCCGATCGCTTCCGCGCCGGGAAAACATCAGGATGTCTGTGCGGCTTTGAGGAAAAGATCGCAAAATTACCGCCGGTATTGTGCCCGGTGTCAAAAGGGGACCTGCCGGCTCTGAAGATTGTGGCGGGCTTCTTTCACCGCCTCAACATCGGTAAAAAGAGGGCGTTCGAAAAAACCCGGACAGAGATCGATTCCGCGTCGATCAGCGCCGGATTGGCAGCCTCGCTCACCAGCACCCGTACCCGATAGGCGCAGTCGGATAAATCTGTTTCTTGCGGCGCGAAACGCAAGGCATAGGATCCATTGGATTTTTCGATCAGCAAGACCCACTCCGGCGCGCGGTCAAGGCTGACGTTCAGGACGCCCCCGCCGGGGTCTGACAGGCTGATAGCGACCTCACTGATTCGGCCGGCTAACAGCCCCTGATCAATGACTCCGTTAAGGTTCGGGGCGTGGTACGCAGACGGATTGCTCTTAAAAATCCAGACCCGCCCGAAGTAATTCGTCTTGCCGTCGTAAGCGTCCACCAGGCGCAGATCAGCCAGCCCGCCCTGCTGCCGGTTGGCAAAATATGCGTCGGGCAGGTCGAACGTGGTCCGCTTCCATTGTCCGCTGTTGTGCAGAGCCACTGTTTCAGCCACCTTAAAAATATCCTCCAGATCGTCCCCGCCGGCGCTGTCATACTGCAGGAACCAGTGGTCGGAGCCCAGGTCGAGGTACTCCACGGTCACCCACAGGTGGGTCGGAGTGTGGTTCTGCCCGAGCACAAAAGCATCATCCACATTCAAATAGATATGGTACGAAGGATCCGGCGAACTTTGAAGGTCGGGAAATGCGGCTTGTCTGCCGTTCATGTATGTCGCCTTCCAGGTTCCGTCGCCGCCATTCGGCGCCTGTATCCCACGGATGTATGGATATTTCCCCAGGTCGATCCAGGCGTACGGCCGCTCTGTCACGTCGTTTGCTTTCCAGGCTAACACGTTTTCTGCAGTCAAATCAATGTATTGCCGGGCGTATTCTCTGGACGCGGCGATATCCGTGCCCTCGTGGTACTCATTCCAGGTTTCGACCGCCGTGAAGGTGGCCGCACTTTCGATGACCTGCTCCCAGCCATCCTGGTAGAAATCGCCGCATTCCCTGTCGCGGATAAGCGGAGGGACTCTCCCTTGAACCGCCGACTCGTCGTAGCCAGGACCGATGGAAGCCAGCTCGCCGTTGAAATACGGCCCATTGGCCGCGGTGCCCCAGGCATATGCTCCGTCGGTTGTCACGCCGGACCAGGAGAGTTCTCTGACGATAAACGGCGTTTTACCAAAATCTGCAGAAAACTGGGTCTTGATGTAGTCGAAAGTGCTTTGATTAAAACTGCTGACATATGCTGCAACATACAGGTAGATAATCGGTTTACCGTCGATCGATGCCCACAGGGTTTCAGGGACCAATAAAAAGAAATCCCGAATCATCCCATAGAACAGCTCTTTGCCCGCAAGGGTGGTCAAATCGGGAGGAATGCCATCGTTTTGTATCTTCAGTGAGGTTGTGTCGTAAAACATGCCAATCTTGGGCGGGCTTTTACCCTCGCTGATCAGTTGATTTTCCGCCTCCACCAGCCTGGTGAGGCCAGGCTGGCTCCAGACTTCTTTTTCGCCGTCGTCACCCCAATAGACTGGAAGAATGACCTCGATTTGGGCGTCCATCAGGTCGAGCAGCTCGCGGTAATGCCAGCCTGCGTCGTCGTAGCTGTATGGAGGCGGCGTTACAAGGTATTCATCCGGCGGATGATCGGTCAAGGCGTCAGAACCATCCGGATCAGTAAAATGCCGATCGGGGTAGCGATACCAGTAGAAATAATAGGCCGCGGCGCGTTTGGTCGCCGCTTCGGGCAGGTTTTGGGCGCCGGAAATGGGCTGCGGCGCCAATAAACCAAGCCCAATCGCCATAAGTAAGCAAATTGCGAAGGTTTTCTTCATGCCAAAACCTCCCGCGAATGTTCCATTATCAGTTTAGTGGGGAACGAGCTGGATCGAACAGCTTTTGGATATCTATATCATAGATCATAATGGAGCATTTTCAACTGCCAGGTGCCTTTGGTCAAAATTCCCCACCAACCGATTTCTGCTATCCAGCAATTCAAGCTGCCGGGAGCACGAGAGTCCCCCCGGATGTCATCGCGAGCCGCCGTCAGGCGGCGCGGTGATCTTGTAAACCTTGGATCGCAGATGTCCCCGCCCCCGGATGTCATCGCGAGCCGCCGTCAGGCGGCGTGGCGACCCTACAAAACTGGGAACGCGGACGTCCCGTCCGCACTAACAGCAGGGCACGGCAATGCCGAGCTTGTCATCCCGAGTCGCTGTAGGACGGCTTGGCAGTCAGGGATTGCACGATACAGTGAAGTTGCCCCCTCCGCCTCACGAAGTGGGCCGGGGAGTGTAAAGTGTTACAATGGCGAAAGGTTCCTATCGCAACAGAACCGTCAACCGCCTTTGAGAAGAAACCACTGGTAAATTTTGGATACCGTCAATTCGTCAACCACGCACTACTCAGAAGGCGGGATAAAACCGTACTTGCCAAGCAGCGCCGTCCCTTCAGGCGATAAAACCAAATCCACAAATGCTTTTGCCAGATCCAACTGGCTGCTGTCCGCTATGGGAGCAATCGGGTAGGTTGCGATCGTATTCAGCTCGTCGGGGATGTCGATGGTGCCTACCAGTTTTGCCGCCTCTGGCGTGATATCGGTCACATAGACGATCCCTGCATCTGCCTCTCCGAGCGATACTTTGGTCAGTACCGATTTCACATTTTCTTCATAGGAAACGACATTGTTCAAAACATCGTCTTTGAAATTCGCCCCGAATGCCGGATCGGCAACGGCCCTATCGAGGAAATCCAACGAATATTGCCCGACCGGCACAGACTTGTCCGCCAGATCAAGCTTGAGACCCGATTTCGCTAAATCAAGCAATTTTTCCACCCCGCCAGGATTGTCCTGGGGGAAGATCACCACCAGGCGGTTGTATGCGAAGATCTCGACATCGTCGCTGCTCACCCGCCCCGCGTCCACTGCCGCCTGGATATATTTTTTGCTCGCGCTGGCAAATACATCCGCAGGAGCACCCTCGCCAAGCTGCTGCGCCAATTGCTGCGAGCCGGCAAAGCTGATCAGGACGGTTACTCCAGGATGCTGTTCCTCGAACAATTCACCCAATTCGGTGAAGGATTCTGTCAACGAGGCGGCAGCCAGGACGGTGAGCGTTCTTTCCTGCACAGTGGTCGAAGTGGCGGCAGGCATCTGAGGCGTCTCGGTTGGCGGTGCCTGCACGACCGCCGTCTGCGTCGGAACCGTCTGCGAGGCGCACCCTGCCATACCAAGAAGAACCAGGACAACAAAAATGGACGTTAATAACGATCTCTTCATTGTTTGCTCCATTCTATAATGGCCGTTCCCCACTAAGGGATTTCGGCTGATTTCCAAATTCCGTTCTTTGTCCGGTAATAATATATTGAATACTCAATAATTGATTATAAGCATTTTATCTATAATGAACTCTTTTGTCAACCACGGAATAGGTTTCTATGCTATAAACAGGATATCGATCTACCAAGTAATTTGAGGATAATTACGATGTCACCTCGTAAATCGACTGAATTGGGGATTGAATACGTCCTCCTGGCTCTGCTCGACCAAAATCCCACTCATGGGTACGAGCTATACCGGGTTTTGCGGGCACTAAATGGCATATCCCTTATCTGGCATGTCAATCAGGCGTCGCTTTACGCTATTTTAGATAAGCTGGAAAATGGCGAGGTTGTTTCATCTCATGTGGTTCAAGACGAAACCTACCCTCCTCGCAAGGTTTATACACTGACAAATGCAGGCAGGGATTCATTACAAGCCTGGTTATCAAAACCGGTCCGTCGGGCGCGGCAATTCCGTCAGGAATTTCTGGCGAAGTTGATCGTTGCCCTGCATTACGGAAGAGAAAACGCGCTGGAGTTGATCAACAATCAACGAGAGACTTGCCTGGATTGGAGGAAAGAGCTCCTCAACAATCCCCCTCCGCGTGATAAGGACCACCTTGACCAGTGGGTGGTACATTCCTTCCGCTCGCACCGTGTAGAAGCGCTCTTATCCTGGCTGGATTCCTGTCAACAGGATCTCAACAACCTGGTCTAGCAATTCGTCGGAGTATTCGATTACCCGTCTTTCTAGTCCCATTTTCCGGGCGCAGAGAAGAACCTGTCAGATACGACACTATCGCTGGATATCAGGCGGCACACCCTTTCTGCAGCCGACCCGCCCACGAAGAAGGCGCTTTTTAAGTTGTGCCGCCGCGTGCTATTCGCCTGCAAAATTTCTATATATACAAATCGCGTTTATTGTAGACTGCATACGCCGCCGCGACGCATACGATGACAATTCCCGCCGAGAGGATCAGAAAAACCGTCTCGAACCGGCCCGTGTGGAAGAAATCCGTCGCATCGAAATAGCGGAACGGGCTGAGGTACTTGAGGAAATCCAGCTTCTCCTGCATATTCGAGAGGATCGATAGGAAATACGTCACCAGAATGATCGCCACGGCGGTCGAGCCGGCCGCCTTGTAGCGCCTCATCCCGCAGCCGAGCAGCAGCCCGACGGCCAGGAAGATCAACTCGATGAAGAACATGGCCAGCATTTCCAGGTTGAGGAAATCGTACAATGCCTGGTCGGGATTGTACTGCTGCACAGCGACGAGTGAGATCACCAGCGTGGCCAGCACGAAAAGGACGCAGTTAACCAGCGCTGTCAGCGCCTTGGCCGTGATCATCCGGCTGCGCGATACCGGCAGCACCAGCGAGAACTCGACCGTTTTGTCGCGCTCCTCCTTCGAGATGATATCGCTGCCCCACATGGCCGCGGCGATCGCGCCCATCAGGGCAAAATAAACAAACATGACCCCATAAAAGCCGCTCAGCGTGGTCAGGTTGAACGAGCGCATGTTCAGCGCGTCGAGCAGCCCCTGCGGCATCGCGTCGAGCATCGCGACGGTTGACGGGTCGTTGGCAAAGGCCGAGAACTTCGCCACGGCGATCATGATCAACAGGCCGAGGATGCCGCACCAGATCAGCAGCGATTTAAAGTTGGCCTTCAGTTCGCGGAAAAAGATGTTCACAGCCGCCTCCCTACGACGCCATGGGGATATCGCGGCGGACGTACCGCCAGTAACTCAGCCCCAGGGCGACCAGTATTACTCCCGCGTTGAGCAGCACCAGCGGCGTGTCAAAACCACCGCTGCGGACAATGTAGGTTGGATCCAGGTGCTTGAACGCGGTGAGGTACTCCAGCTTGACGTCCGCGAAGATGCCGCTGAAGGCGCTCAGCACGTAGCCGCCAAAGCCCAGGCCGAGCGAATAGGGCGTGACGCTGCGCACCCGCCTGACCAGCAGCGAGATCGCCAGCCCAACGCAGAGGAAAAAGAGCTGGAAAAGCACCACGCTGGCCAGCACGAGCAGCAGCAAGCCGCTGTCATACTCGCTTCCGGCGCTGAACAGCGCAAAAGAGGCGAAGCTGGCTGCCCAAACAATCGCATTGGTGAGCGTCAGGCCGGTCAGCGCCGCCAGCAGTTTGGCGTTGAGGATCTGCACCCGGCTGACCGGCTTGCTCAGCAGAAAATCGGCGGTCAGCTCGGCTTCCTCCACCGAGACCAACCCAAATCCATAGTTGCCAGCCTGGATCGCCAGACAAAGCTGGACGAATATGAACAGAAAACTGAAGAAGCCGAGCGAGGTGGAGAGATCCATCCGGTTCAGGCCGAAGGCCTCGATCATCGCCGGAGGGAATTTCGCCATCATCTCGTTGACCATCGCCGCCTGGTCGGCAAAGCCCGGAAAGATGGAGAAGAAGAACAGGATCAGCGCCGCCACCGAGGCTGACCAGATGATCACCGACTTGAGGCGGGCGCGGAACTCATACAGGTAGATCGTTGCGCTCATCGCCGCCGCCTATTCGTAGTAATGCATGAAGATTTCTTCCAGGGTCGGCTCCTCGATGGTCACATCGCTGACCTGCACGCCGCTGATCGTGCGCAGCACCTGGTTGATATCGCCCTTGAAGAAGAAGCGCAGCGTGCCGTTCTCGGCCTGGATGTTGGTCGCGCCCGGCAGATCGAAGGATGCCGGATCGAGCCCCTCGGCGGTCACATTGATCTTCTTATAGTTGTTCTGCTGCAGGGTGCGGATGTCGGAGATTTCCACGATTTTCCCCTCGCGGATGATTGCCACCCGCGTGCACAGGCGCTGCACCTCGCCCAGAATGTGCGAGGAGAAGAAGACCGTCACCCCGCGCTGGTTCTCGGCGCGGATCATGTCGAAAAACTTGCGCTGCATCAGCGGGTCGAGTCCGGCGGTCGGCTCGTCGAGGAAGAGCAGTTTGGGGCTGTGCAGCAATCCCTGGACGATGCCCACCTTCTTCTTGTTGCCGTAAGAAAGGTCGCTGATCCGCCGGTTGAGCTCCAGCTCCATGATCTCGGAGAGCTCGCGGATGCGCTCGGAGCAGTCGCACTCGAAGAAGCTGGCCGAGTACTTGAGCAGGTCGAGCACCTTCATCCCCTCGTAGTAATAGACCTCGGAGGGCAGATAGCCGATGTCGCGGCGGATTTCCGGGCCGTCCCGGGTCACATCCTTGCCGAATACCCGCGCGCTGCCGCTGGTCGGGTGGATCAACGAGAGCAGCAGTCGGATGGTGGTGGATTTACCCGCCCCATTCGGCCCGATGAAGCCGAAGATTTCGCCCTCCTCGACGTTGAAGGTCACATCGACGATCCCGCGCGACTTGCCGTAATACTTGGTCAGATTACTCACCTCGATGACGCTCATACGATTGCTCCTGTAGATGATATTGGATGCTGCGCCTGGGGCTGGATCTGGGGATAATTGTGGGCGCGGCTGGAGAGGCTGGATGATCTCAGCCGACAGCCCTGGATGAGCTGACTGCCTAAATAATGACAAAGACTGCAGCCGGATCGACTACAGCCCAGTGCATGTACAGAATCTATTCTATATCGTTTTTTGGGTTTTACAATATGATCTTTGTCAAAATCAGGATCTGTATGGGCAATTCATGAATCCCCCCTGCAGATACTGGCAGCAGCCTTATTCCCCAGGTTCTGACCATCATCCGCATCCACCCCAGGGAGCGCGGACGTCCCTGCCAGGATGTCATCGCGAGCCGCCCTCAGGCGGCGTGGCGATCTTATAATACCGGGAGCGCGGACGTCCCGTCCGTAATTCGAGACGAACCCTCCCTTGCAAAATACGGCCCTTCGAAAGGCTCAGTGACAAGCTCGGCTCAAAGGGCTGGCCTCCCGCCAGAAGTCATCGTGAGCTGCCGTCATGCGCCCATCTGTTGGCTGTTTTCCACCGCATCCTGCTCCTATATCCTCTGGTTGTACTACCACCGCTAAACGACCAGACCCTCGACATCTGCGTGAGCGACTTCGTGGATCCTAAGCTCAAGCAGGTATCTGATGAAGAACCGCAGCGGCGCCGGGGAAAATAAGCTGGAGAGTCTGACGGACTTCGAGTGTAAATTGAAGGATTTCAGTGCCGATCTGTTGCGCGTGGCGGCTTTCTGGAACTCAGACCACAACGACGGCGTGCAGATCACCGCCACACCGCTTTGGAAGTTTTTCCAGTACAAGCCCTAGTAAAAGAAACTCATAGAGACCTTGGAAAAACTCAAGGGCGGGGATTACGACTGGGCGCATTTGGCATACAGCGGCCCAAGCGTGTGCGTGAGAAATGCAAGCCGGATAAATAGCTGGCAATCGCACACGATTTGTTAAGGATAGTATGTGGAGCCGGAAAAACCGTTTTACGAAAAAACCCAAGGAGAGAGCCGCTTATGAAGAAATAGAAGGATGGTTTGATGAGGAGTTGCGGGAGATTCTCTATTGACTTAATTCAGATATGCAATATAATGGCATAAAACGTGAAATATTCTCAAAAACAACCAATATATTGTAATTTACTTAGGAACCTCCCATGTTAATCGAATTTACAGTCGGCAATTTCCGTTCTTTCAAGGAACGCGTAACGCTCAGCATGGTCGCGGCAAAACTGAATGCCCTCGACCCTCAAATAGACCAAAACAACACCTTTAAGGTGGATGATGACTTAACGTTGCTCACCAGCGCAGGTATATATGGTGCTAATGCCAGCGGAAAAAGCAATTTGATCAAGGCAATGGGGTTCATGCGTCGTTTTGTGCTCACCTCATCCAGAGAATCTCAGGCAAACGAATCTATCAATACGATTCCATTTATGTTGGATGAACAAAAAGAGTCTGCTTCTTCATACTTTGAAGTTGTTTTTCTTCTGGAAAGTGTTCTTTACCGTTATGGTTTTGAAGTGACAACAGAGAAAGTTGAAACAGAATGGCTTTTTTATTCTCCAAATAAAAAAGAAGCTAAATTATTTACCCGAGAAGATAATGAAATCTCAATTTCCCGCACCTTAAAAGGAGGGCAAGCGCTTAAATCTTTAACTCGTCCGAATGCCCTCTTCCTCTCGGTCGCTGCTCAGTTCAATAATGAAATTGCGAAAAAAGTTCTTGGATGGTTTAAGTCGGTAAATGTGATCTCTGGTCTGGATGATGCCGGCTATGGAAGTTTCACGACTCATGTGTTCACAGAAGATACATCTAGTCGAGACAGTATTTTAGATCTCCTCCGCGAATCTGATGTTGGCATAAACGATGTTGTTTTTGAAAAAATTAATATACATGACGCAGGTGTGTTTCCAAAGAATATGCCGCAAGAGTTAAGAGACTTTCTATTGAAACAAATAAAAGAGGAGAGCGAACTTATTAAGTTTAGATCAGTTCATAGAAAGTATTGTGAAAATGAGGCTGTTGAAAAGATTCTCTTTGATTTTGATGAAGAATCTGAGGGAACTCAGAAGCTATTTTTCTTATCCGGGCCTGTGATTGACACATTGCGGAATGGGAAAGTGCTGGTGATTGATGAAATTGAGGCACGCTTGCACACCTTGCTGACACGCAAGCTGATTGGTCTTATCAATTCAGAGAAAACCAATCCAAAACACGCCCAGTTAATCTTTGCCACGCATGATACCAACTTATTATCCAACAAATTTTTCCGGCGCGACCAAATCTGGTTTGTTGAAAAAGACGAAGAAGGCGCAAGCCACCTTTATTCTCTAGCAGAGTTGAAAGTTCGCAACGACGCCTCTTTCGAGAGCGATTATTTGAAGGGGAAATATGGCGCAATTCCAATTCTTGGTGAAATGCGGTGAGCATTGATTGAATTTAGCCAGGAAGATGGTTATGAAATCGAGTAAACCGCAATTTGCTGTCCGCAAGAGAGCATATATGGACAGGAAGCTGGATCAGGTTGCGGTTCGTAAAAGATTCTTGATTGTGTGCGAAGGAAAGAAAACTGAACCTCAATACTTTGAACACTTCCGGTTTCCAGGGTTAGTGGTCGAGGTTGATGGGGTTGGGAAGAATACACTTGGGGTGGTTAATGCAGCGATTAATAAACGTGATGAGGGTGATTACGACCAAGTATGGTGTGTGTTCGACAAAGATGATTTACCGATAGACCTCTTTGAGAAGGCTATTCGAAAAGCGCGTGAAAATAATATGCATGTTGCATATTCAAACCAGGCATTTGAGCTTTGGTATGTTCTGCATTTTGAGTATCTACATAATGCCATCGATCGAAAGGCATACATGGAGAAATTGACCCATTATTTAAGATTTGAGTATAAAAAGAATGACCCTTCTATTTACCAGATCTTACAATGTAAAATGGAAACTGCGATTAATAATGCAGAACGCTTGATGCAAGAGTATCACCCTTCTCGACCAGGAAAGGATGATCCCTCAACTACAGTGCACCAGTTAGTCAAAACTTTGAAAGAACAGGCAAAGCCTTTATCCCGCCACCCAAGGGGGTAATCAATTGACCAAGATTAAAATGTTTATCAACAGGAAAAATTCCTGCTGCGCCTTAAACAAAACGGGGCATTGGTAGTGTTTGAGGGCTCTACCCCCTCGCCAGCCGCGCCGTCCGCCCGGCCAGCTCCTTGATCGACAACCGCTCCTTGCCGCGCAGATACGTCTCCAGCAAATCCCCCAGCGGCGCGGACCACTTCTCCGGCGTCCCGCCCATCACCCCCAGCACATTGCCGACCAGCCCGGCGTTGCAGTCCACGTCCAGGCCGGCGTGCGCCAGCCAGCGGAAAGCCGCGGTCATATCCCCGCCGCAGTGCCACAGCGCCAGCAGATCCGCCGCCAGGTTCGGGTAGGCGTGGATCCAGTTGTACTCCGCGAAGCGCGCATCCAGCCGCTGCCAGGCCTGCGCCGGGTCGGGCTCGGCCTGCAGCACCTCCAGCACCTCACGCGCCATCGCGACGTACTCGCTGCGCTGGGGGAGGTAGCGAAGACCTTCGAGCAAAATCTCGCGCGGATCATCCCGCACGTACGCCAGCGCGGTTAACACTGCCGCGTACATCCCGCCGTAGACCCCGTTGGCCGCGTGCGACACCACCCCGTCGATGTGCGCCAGGCGGGCGGCTTCCAGCGGCTGCCCGGGCGCCAGCATGCCGCAGACCATCCCGCGCATCTGCACCCCGATCCAGTCCGAAAATGGATTGAGGAACGAGCCGCTCTCGGGCGGCAGGATGCCCAGGCCCAGGTTGCGCAGGGCGACGCCCTCCGCCGACCAGCCAAAGGGGATCTGGCGCAGCCACTCCAGCCCCAGCTCGCGCGAGGTCAGCCCCCTGCCCTGCCGCTCGAAGACGTCCAGCAGCACCAGCTCGTAGACCACGTCGTCGTTGACTGTCTCTGGCGTCGTAATGTAGCTGTCGATCACCCCGTAGACCTCGGCGATGCGGCTGGTGTGATAGCCCTCGATGGCCGTGCCGAACGCCCCGCCGGCAAGCTGCCCAAGCCAGCCGTGCAGCGTCTTTTCCTCCAGCCGCTCCAGCGCGCCGGGCAGGGCGCCCTCCTCGGGGCGGTCCATCGCTGCAAACACGTCCGCCCATTCGGCCGGATGCTCAAAATTCCAGTAGGGGTGACCGGGGATCTTCGGCGCATTCCGCAGCGCCGCCAGCAGTTCGGCGGTCAGCGCGCGCAGCTCGCCGCGGCGGTCCTCCTTTACCAGGCGCATGCCCTCCGGCAGCAGCGCCTCGGCGGCGCTGACATCGTAGCCCATGTTGGCCAGCGATTCAGCCATCTCCACGTAGGGGATCTCCGGCGCGCCCGAGCCGGGCACGCGTGCATCCCACAGCAGCAGCATCAGGTCGTCGCCGCTCGGGAAGACCGTCTCGCTGGTGTACCACTGGCTGGCGTGCACCCGCCGGTCGAGCGGCACCGCCACCAGACGCAGCTGCCGGTCGATCTGCCAGGCTTTCAACCTCTCGCTCATATCAATTTCCTCTTGCCGTCCCGCCGGGCGTAGAAGAACAGGGCGATCAGCGTGGCGATGTAGGGCACCATCGAGGTGAACTGGGCCGGCACCTGGTAGCCCTGCAGCAGCAGCCCCAGCCCGTCCGAAAAACCGAAGACCAGCGAGATCAGCGCCACGCCCAGCGGGTGACCGCTGACCAGGATGATCGCTGCCAGCGAGATCCAGCCGCGCCCGGCGGTCATATTCTCGGTGAAAAGGTTGACGTAACCCAGCGAGAGGAACGCGCCGGCCAGCCCGCACAAAACTCCGCAGATCAGCAGCGACGCGACCCGCAGCCGATTGGAGGGCACGCCCGAGGAATCCAGGCAGGCCGGGTTGTAGCCCGCCGCCCTCAGCCGCAGCCCAAAGCGCGTGCGGAAGACCAGGAACCAGCTCAGGAAAGTCGCCGCGACCGCCACATAGACCATCACGTTTTGATTGCCAAGAACCCCGCCGAGCACCGGCACACCCGCCAGCCAGGGAATCTTCACCGCCGGAATCGGCACGATGCCCGCGTTGGAGAACACGCCCTTGACTGAGAAGATCTGGCGCAGCAGGTAGGTCGTCGCGCCGACCGCGAACAGATTCAACGCGATTCCGGTGACGAACTCATCCGTGTTGAGCACCACCGCAAAGAGGATGAAGATCAACGCCATGACCAGCGAGCCGACCACCGCGAAGAGGATGCCGACCAGCCAGGAGTCGAAATAATACGAGCCAAGCACGGCGAAGAACGCGCCGGTCAGCATCATGCCTTCCATGGCGATGTTGAACACCCCGGCGTAGAAGGTGAAGGCCCCGCCCAGCGCAGCCAGCAGGATCGGCGTCGCGCCGGAAATCATCCCGTTGATCAGCCCGACGAACACGTTCATGTCGGCCTCTCGCGCACCCGCCGCCGGGCTGCCAGCCTGTCGAGGGTGAGGTTGAGGTATTCGCGGCTGGCGACGATCACCAGCACCAGCACGGCCTGCAGCACCTGGCTGATCTCGCTCGGCACGTCGGTGATCAGCTCCATGCCCAGCGCGCCGGTCTGGATGGCGGCGAAGAACACCCCATACAGCAGGGTGGCGATCAGCCCGCTGTTGGCGACGATGGCGATCATCACCCCGTCCCAGGCGTAGTTGGCGCCCAGCCCCTTGAGGAAGCGGTGCGGCCCGGCCATGACCAGCAGCCCGCCAGCCAGTCCGGCCAGCGCGCCGGTCACCAGCATGATGGTGGTGAAGTTCTTATCGACCTTGCAGCCGCCCAGGCGGGCAAAGAGCGAATTCTGCCCGGAGAGCCGCCACTCGTAGCCGGCCTTCCAGCGGTTGAAGACGAACCACATCACCCCTGCCGCGGCGAGCATAAACAGGATGCTGGTGCTGAATCCGCCGATGTCCGGCAGCCAGGCCGTCTGGCTGATCTGGCGCGTCATCGGAGAGTAGGCTTCTGGATCCCGATAAGGATAGGTGATCACCCAGGCGGTGAAGAAATCCGCCAGCATGTTCAGCATAAGCGTGACGATGAACTCACTCATCTTGAAAGCGCGCTTGAAAAACGCCGCCACCCCTGCCCACAGCGCCCCGCCGAGCATGGACAGGATGACCAGCAGCGGGATCATCAACGGCGCGGGCAGGTCGAGGTGCAGCCCGGCGAGCGTGGCAAACAGAGCGCCCATCAGAAACTGACCCGGCTGGCCAAGGTTGACCGGCCCGGAGGCAAAGGCGATCGCCGCCGAGAGCCCGGTCAGCACCAGCGGCACCGCTTTTTCCAGCGTGGCTGCCAGCGGGAACAGCCCGCCGAGCGAATAACGGAAGAGAGCGGCGTAGACCGCCAGCGGATCGTAGCCCTGCGCCAGCATGATCAGCGCGCCGATCAACAGCGCCACCAGCACGCCGAGCACGCCGTTCAGCCACTTCTGCCTCATGCCGCCGCCTCCCGGCCCTGCAGCATCAGCGCGCCGACCTGCTCCAGGCTGGCCTGCTCGACCGTCAGGTCGGCCACCAGCTCGCCGCGATAGAGCACCTCGATCCGGTCGGAAAGCAGAAAAATTTCCTCCAGGTCGGCGGAAATCATCAATACCGCCCGCCCTTCCCTGCGCATGCGCAGGATCTGGTCGTGTACGTATTCGATCGAGCCGACATCCAGCCCGCGGGTGGGCTGGTCGAGCAGCAGAAACGGACTGGTCAACAGCAACTCGCGCCCGAGGACAACCTTCTGCTGGTTGCCGCCCGACAGCGACTTGAACTCGGCGTATTTGGACGGCATCAGCACCGAAAACTGCTCCGCCAGATCGTCGGTGAAGCGCCGCGCGTAGACATAATCCAGCAGCAGCCCGTTCCAGCGGGCAAAGCGCGGATTGAGCGCGTGGTGGGTCATGATCGCGTCCTCCAGCACCGGCGCGGTCAGGCTGGCGCCCATCTTGCCGCGGTCCTGCGGCACAAAGGAGATCAGCTTGCGCCGCTCGATGATCTCGGCTTGGGTGATGTCCTCCCCCTGGACGATTATCTTCCCCGCCGCGGGCTTTACCAGCCCCATGATGGCGTTGACCAGTTCGAACTGCCCGTTGCCCTCTACGCCCGCCACGCCGACGATTTCGCCGGCGCGCACCTGCAGGCTGACGCCCTTCAGCCTGGCCGGAGCGCTGCCCTCACGCACGGTCAGGTCGGTGACCTGGAATACTACCTCGCCGGGCGACTGCGGAATCCGCTGCGACTCGAACAGGACCTCGCGCCCGACCATCATCCGCGCCAGCTCAGCCCGACTGGTCTGCGCCGCCTCGACCGTCGCCACCAGCTTGCCTTTGCGCAGCACAGTGATGCGGTCGCACAGCTCGAGCACCTCGTCCAGGCGGTGGGAGATGAAGACGATCGTGTGCCCGTTCTCGCTCAGCCGTTCCAGCTCGCCGAACAACTGCGGGATCTCCTGCGGGGTCAGCACCGCGGTCGGCTCGTCGAGAATCAGCACCGAGACGTTGCGGTAGAGCAGTTTGAGGATTTCCACCTTCTGGCGCGCCGCGACGGAGATATCGCCGACCAGCGCCTCGGGGTCGAGGTTGAACTGGAACTCATCGATTTTTGCCTGCACCAGCTTGCGGGCGCGCTTTTCGTCGATGCGCCCCCACATGTCGGTCGGCTCCACACCCAGGACGATGTTTTCCCAGACGGTGTACTCAGGGATCAGCACGATCTCCTGGTGGACCATGCCAATCCCGGCGGCGATGGCCTCGCCCGGCTCGCGGAAGTGGATTTCCTTGCCCTGGTAGAGGATGCGCCCGCGGTTATACGGCACCAGGCCGTAGAGCACCTTCATCAAGGTGCTCTTGCCGGCGCCGTTCTCCCCGACCAGCGCGTGGATCTCGCCCTCGCGAAAGGCGGCGGTCACATCGTCCAGCGCCAGCACGCTGGGCGGGTAGACCTTGACGATATTTTCCATGCGGATCAGGTCGGGCGGTACGGTCATGGTCAGTAATTTTTCGTTCTGTATTAATGTAGGGGTGGATTCCAATCCGCCCGCATATGATCACTATTGTATTCGTTTTTGTTTGGTTTCGGGCGACCTCAACATCATGAATTCTGTCTTCAGACCGCCATCGTTCCATCGGGGGAAAATCCTTCCCGTCGTAGAGGCGAATTCTTATCATTACGATTGGTTGAATCGCTGCGAGCATCGACCCTTCGACAGGCTCAGGATCGATGCTCGCGGTTGGATTCCATATAGCGATCCTCAAAATCCTTATCCGATGAGAAAATTAAAGCGCGTTGGTTGGGTTGAGGATGCCGTGGGAAATTGATGCCGCTCTTCGCTGAGGCCATCCGAAACCCAACATGATCACCATTGCATTCGTTTTTTTGGATTTCGGGCGGTCTCGCAATCTGGAGATCTGACTTCGGACCGCCCTCAACCCAGCCTGCTTACCCATTACTGTTGCCAGACGTCCGCGCCGTCGTACATCGGGATCTTGAGCGTGCCGCTGACGATCTGCTTGCGCAGCTCTTCTACTTTATCGATGATTGACTGCGGCAGCACCTGCTGCTGAGCTTCGAAGACCACGTCCACCGCGCCGGCAGCAATCCCGGCCATAATCACCTCGCCCGGTTTGAATGTCCCATCGGCGATGGTCTTGTAGACTTCCTCGATTGACTTGCCGACGTTTTTCACGTCGCTGGCGGGCACGTAGCCCGGTTCGAGGTCGTTCTGGTTGGTGTCCACACCGATGGCATACAGTTCGCGCTCACGCGCAGCCTGCAGCACGCCAATGCCCGCCGCGGCCGCCACCTGGAAGACCACGTCTGCCTTCTGATCATACAGTTGCAGCGCAGCCTGCTTGCCCTTGGCGCTGTCGTCCCAGGCGCCGCCGAGCGATTTTTTCAGCACCTGGATCTGCGGATCGACCGACTTGGCGCCGTTCTCGTAGGCCCAGACGAAAGCGCTGACCACAACGTCGACATCACCGCCGACCACGCCGATGACCTTATCCGCATTGATGTTCTTGACGCTGGTATCCAGGGTCAGCATGCCGGCGACCACGCCTGAAAGGTAGGCGCTCTCTTCCTCGATGTAATCGACCGAGGTGATCGTATCGGCGGAATTCTCGACCACTGTGTCGATATTGACGAATATCTTGTCCGGGTGCTGATCGGCGTACTGCTTGAGCTGATCCTCGAAACCGTAGGAAATGACGAAGATGACGTCAGCGTAGTCAACCGCGGCCTGCAGCGAGGGCTCGAATTTTGCCGCATCGTAGTTGCACTCGATCGTGCGCGTTTCCACCCCATACTGCGCGGCGATGTTGTCGATGCCCGCCTTGCCGGAATCGTAGAAGGCGTTATCGCCCAGCGCGCCGTTGATCAGGTAGACGACCTTCTTGGCCGGCTCCTGCGTCGCTTCCTGTTTGGCGCAACCGGCGAGCGCGGTTGTCAGCAGTAATACTGCCATTACCAGTAATATGCTTTTCTTCATTCCAACCTCCTTAGTTGAATAGATATAGTTTATCTGCTCCGCAGAAAATCGACAACTTGAGCCCGCGTCGGCAGCGAGGGCTGCGCCCCGCGCATGGTCACCGCCAGCGCCCCGGCCGCATTGGCCATGCGCAGGGCGTCCAGCCGCGCTCCCTGAGCCTTGCCCTGAGCTTGCCGAAGGGCAGCGCGGCGGGCCGAATCCATCTCTGATGCTTTCTCCATCAGTTCATCTTCGTCGATGGCGTTGCGCCGGACGTTGGCTTCGACGGGCTCAGCCACCGTCCTCACGGACTCAGGAGACCCTTCAGCATGTGACCTGACCTTGAAACCATCCTTTTCCGCCAGCGCTACCGCCAGCGCCCCGCTGAAGGCGTCCCCGGCTGCGACGGTATCCACAACCTCGACCTCGAACGCTGGCGCGTGCAGCGTCCCCTCGCGGCCGACCGCCAGCGCGCCATCACCACCCAGCGTAACCACCACCCAGCCCACGCCCAGCTCCAGCAGCTTTCGCCCGGCGCGTTCCAGCTTATCAGGCGACCAAACATCCTCGCCCGAAATCAGCCCGATTTCTGTTTCATTCAAGATCAGCACGTCGATTAACCCGAGCAGCTCAACTGGCAGCACCTGAGCTGGCGACGGGTTGAGAATCACCCGCACGCCGCTGGATCGCGCCAGTCGGGCAGCCGCGATCACCGTTTCCAGCGGGATTTCGAGCTGCATGAGCAGACCATCCGTTTGGGTCAGAGCCGCTTGCCAGCGGTCCAGGTCGCCCGGCAGCACCTCGCTGTTGGCGCCCGGCACAACCATGATCGTGTTATGCCCGTGCCTGTCGACGGTGATCAGCGCCGTGCCGCTGGGCGCTTTGGAGCGGCCCACGCCCTCGGTTGTCACCCCGTTTGCGCGCAAATTGGCGAGCAGCTGCTTCCCGAACGCATCCTCGCCCACCTTGCCGAGCATGTGCACCTGAGCGCCCATGCGCGCCGCCGCCACCGCCTGATTGGCGCCCTTCCCGCCCGGGAAGGTCTGGAAATCGGTCGCCAGCAGGGTTTCACCGCTGGCGGGCAGGCGGTCTGCATAGACGACCAGATCCATATTGATGCTGCCGAGCACAGTCAGTCGAGCGGGCATGGATCTTCCGCAAAAGAGGATTACAGGCGCTTTCGCAGCCTGCAGATCAATCTTAGCACCGGCGGTCAGGGAGTGTCAACCCTTTTGGCGCACAGGGCATGATCCCTGCCCCCTGACCCGTGATCCCTTAACACCTGCCCCGTGAGCCCTGACCCGTGATCCTGATATTGATCCCGCCTCCATTTACAACGCCAGCAATCCCTGATAGAATCCCCCGGTCTGATCAGCGCCTTCGGCTGCGATTCGCCGCGCCTATCAGAGATACCAGCTCCTGTTCTGCAACACCCCTTTATTGTCTGTGCAAATTTGGACTTGTGCTTCAGGGGGAATCGACCAGGCTGATTACCGGAGAGATTTTTGAGATTCAAGAGAATAATAGCAGTGAGCGGCGCAATCGCCGGCATATCGCTGGTTTTTGCCGCCGCCCCGTTGATCGGTGAGATGATCGCCACGACCGCGCCGCTCGGCCTGGATTATCCGCGCAAATACCACGGTCTGAGATACGAAGAGGTCGCCTTCCCCACCAGCGATGGATTGACTCTGCGCGGCTGGTTCTTCGCCACCAGCGATCCGACCGCGCCGGCCGTGCTCTACGCCCCCGCCACCGGCAAGGACCAGCGCCAGGGACTCTCGCTGGTCAAGCCGCTGCAAAAAGCCGGCTACCAGGTGCTGCTCTTCAGCTACCGCGGCAGCGGCAGCAGCGATGGCAACCGCCTGAATTTCTCCTATGGCGCGCGCGAAAGCCTGGATATCGACGCCGCGGTGCGCTATCTGACTGAAACCCGCCGCATCTCGCGCGTCGGCGCGATCGGGCACTCGGCCGGCGCCGTATCAATCATCCTCAGCGCCGCCCGCAATCCGCGCATCGATGCGGTGGTCGCCGCCGCGCCGTACACCTCGCTGGAAGACATCTGGCAGGATAACCGCCCGGCGCTCTTCCCGCAGGACTGGTACACCCGGGCGCAGCGCATCTACCAGCTCCGCAAGGATTTCTCCTCGCAGCAGGTGCGCCCGATCGACGTGATCGCTAAAATAGCCCCCCGCCCGATCCTGTTGATCAACGGCACCGACGACCAGCGCATCCGCCAGAACCAGGCCTCGCGCCTGTTCAAGGCAGCCAGCCAGCCCAAACAGATCATCTGGCTCGAGGAAGCAAGCCACGCTGAGGTGCGCTCGCCGGGCCTGGACCTGCTCATGCCGCAGATCGTGCAATTCCTGAACAGCAACCTGCGCGAGAAAACCGTCCGCTTTTAGAGCTTGCGCCTGATCCAGGCCTGATGCTCGCCGATGTCGCGGTCGAATACCAGCCGCAGCCAGATCACCTGGCGGCGCTCTGCCGCGTCGACCGGCAGCGGTCGGCGGTTCGCCTCCAGCCGTTTGAGCAGCATGACCGCCAGCATCGCAGCGATCATCCAGTAAATCGTCAGCGATCCGCCGAGCAGCCAAACCAGCAGGGGCATGCTTGCCAGGCTCGCCAGCGCCCAGGGAGCAGAATCCTTCAAGGCAAAGCCGAGCGCCAGAAAGCTCAACAACCAGGCATCTCCCCAGGGAAACAGCACCAGCAGGATCCCTAAAATGGTCGAGAGCCCTCTGCCACCGGTGAAGCCAAGATAGACCGGCCAGTTATGGCCGATCATCGCCGCGATGCCCGCGGCTGCCGCCCAACCCTCGCCAAAGCCCAGCCGAAGACCCAGATAAGTCGGTAAGGCCGCCTTCGACAGGTCCATTATTCCCACCGGCACGACCAGCCAGCGTTTAACGTGCTCGTAGACCATCGAGCCGCTCACCGTTCCACTGCCGTAGCGGCGCAGGTCGATCCCCTTGGTTATTTTTCCCGCCAGGTAAGCAAAGGGAATCGAACCGAGCAGATAAGCGAACACCACCAGCAGAAGCGGCCTGAATTGAATCATTGGTTTGCTTCTCTTGACGATAAAAACCGCGAACCGTTTGAATTCATTGCGGTTGTTTCTATTCTACCAACCCGGGGGCAGATCTCCGCCGGCGCGGCCTTCAACAGGCGCGGATAGAACCCGATGCTGAGCAGGTACGGCAGAAACGTCTGCAGGATGCGGTACAGGACCGCGCCGAGCACCGCCTGTTCGAAGCTGGCGCCCTGCAGCACCGCCAGGCTGGTGACCAGCCCTTCCTGGACGCCGATGCCGCCCGGCAGCGCGGTGATGACCCCGCCCAGCGTGGCGATCACATACACCGAGGCGGTCGCGAAGAAAGGCAGCTCGACGCCGAAGGCCTTCATGCAGAAGCCAAGCACGATCACGTTGGCGATCCACTCGCCAAGGAGCAGCAGCATAACCAGAATCAACCGCCAGCGGTCGCGGCGCAGCGCCGCCACCGCCCCGGCTGCCCTTTCAGTATAGACATCCACCAGCTCATGGACATCCCGCCTGGCCACCCTCCCGGCAAGCCAGACAGCCAGGCGCGCCATCCGTCCGCGCAGCGGCTCGCTGAACAGCACGCTTGCGGCGGCAAAGCCCATCATCGGGCCGAGGAATGCCAGCACGATCAGCAGGACGACGGTGGACTGGGGCAGGGTCAGGGTGAGGAGGATATAGACAACACCGAGCGGCAGCATCGCCAGCACGATCAGGCTGCCGAGCAGAAAATGCATGAACGACGAGTTGAGCACATCCTTCAGGCTTACGTCATATTGTTTCATGAGCAGATACCGCGATGAAAAACCAGCCGCTCCGCCAGACCTGACCAGGCGGTTCATCACATTGGTGACAAAAAAAGCATCGCCAAGCTCCCGGCTGCCCATTTGGATCCCAACCTGGCGGGCTAATACGACGTAGGAAAGGCTGACCATCGCGTTCGAAATAGCGACAAACAGGATCGCCCACGGGATGAACCGCCAATCTGCGACGCTGAGGATGGTCAGGATACGCTCGCGGTTCAGCAGGATCACCAGCAGACCGAGAACCAGCAGGATCAAGACTGGCAGGACGATTTTCCAACGCGTGGATTTCTGCGTGGTATGGATCAGTTGTAACCTCTTTGGGCCTGAACTGCAGGGTGCGGTACGGACATCGACGAACCAGGGGGATATGGGCGAAACGGCCCGTGTTCGCATCCTTTTAATTATATCCCCTGCGAACGGCATATAATGAAATTAGAAACGGTGGCTTGAGTCCACTGTTTCCGTCAGATCAATCCGGGGTTATTCTTACAAGGAGGGAGGCTGTGATGCAATCGAATGATATTTTAGAACCGTCGTCGGATTTGACGAACTCAGCAGCCGCCCGGGTGGCGATCATCACCGACAGCATCGCCCAGGTTCCGCCCGAGCTGGCACGCGAGCTGGAAATCCGCATCGTGCCGTTCTCGGTGGTCGTCGAGGATGAAACGCTGGAAGATTTGAGCGACGTCAATCTGAGCACCCTCTACCACCGCATGCGCCATGAGAAGCACCTGCGCTTGAGCACCTCGGCACCGTCTGTGGGCATTTATTACGACGCCTTTCTAAACGCATTCAAGAGCGGGGCGGTATCGGTCGTCTACGTTGGCCTAGCCAGCCGGTTGAGTCACGCTTTCAGCAGCGCGGTGGAAGCCACCCGGATGCTGCGCGAGAACGGTGTCAAGCAGGCCATATCGCTGATCGACACACGCATGGCCACCGCCGCTCAGGGATTTCTGGCAATCGAGGCCGCCCGGCAGGCCAAACGCGGCGCCAGCCCGCAGGAAATCATCCAGCATGTTACCAGGGAACGCACCCGCACCGGCTTCGCCGCCGGCCTGGAAACGCTCGAATACCTCGCCCGCGGCGGGCGCATCGGTAAGGCCGCCTACATGCTCGGCAGCGCCATTCGCATCCTGCCCGTGGTGACGCTCGACGACAAGGGCGAGGTGCTTCCGGTCAGCCGCAAAATGGGCTATAAACGCGTCATCGAGGACTGCGTACGTTACGTGAAGGAAAAAGTGTCCGGCTGCCGCAGCCTTTCGCTGGCGGTGATGCACGCGGATGTGCTCGACTGGGCCGAAAAACTGCGGGCGATGGCGGTCGAGCTGCTGCATCCTGATGATATCTTCATCACCACCTTCACCCCGACCATGGTCGCCCACACCGGCCCGGGCATCATCGGGCTGGCCTATCACTGGAAGCCATGAACACCGGGACACCAAAACACCTTATAATCTTCTCATGCCCGCATTTAAAACTCTGGAATGGAAAGACGATGCCCTGGTACTGCTCGACCAGCGCCTGCTTCCGCACGAGGTCCGCTACGTCGAATTGTGCAGCCCGGATGAGGTCGCTGCAGCGATCCGCGATATGACCGTGCGCGGCGCGCCGGCGATCGGCGCGGCGGCCGCCTACGGACTGGCCCTGACTGCCCGGGCGAGCCAGGCAGCCAGCGCCGCCAGTCTGCTGGATGAGCTGCGCGCCGCCGCCGAATTGCTCCAGGCCGCCCGCCCCACCGCAGTCAATCTGAGCTGGGCGCTCGCGCGGGTTCTGCGGGCAGCCGCCATCCCCGCCGATCCGAAAGAGATGCGCGCAGCCGTCCTGCGCGAAGCGCACGCCATCGCCGAGGAGGACGTGCGCACCAACAAGCAGATCGGCCTGAACGCTCTGCCACTCTTGCCGGATGAGGTCACCTTCATCCATCACTGCAACACTGGCGCGCTGGCCACCGTCGATTACGGCACCGCCCTGGGGGTGATCCGCACGGCGCACGAGCAGGGTAAAAAGGTCTTCGTCTACGTCGACGAAACCCGCCCGCGCCTGCAGGGCGCCCGGCTGACCGCCTGGGAGCTGTCGCAGCTCGGCATCCCCCATCAGATCATCGTCGACGGCGCCTCAGGCTATGTGATGAAAACCCGCAAGGTGGATGCGGTGGTCGTCGGCTGCGACCGGGTGGCCGCCAACGGCGACACCGCCAACAAGATCGGCACCTATAACCTGGCGCTGGCTGCCCGTGCTCACCGCGTGCCGTTTTACGTCTGCGGACCGACCTCGACCATCGACCTGAACACCCCCGGCGGCGATCAGATCCGCATCGAAGAGCGGCCCGAAGAAGAAATCACTCACATCGCCGGCATCTTGCTGGCGCCCGCCGGCAGCCCGGCCTTCAACCCGGCCTTCGACATCACCCCGGCCGAGCTGATCAGCGCGATCATCAGCGAGGGCGGGATCGCCCGCCCGCCGTTCGACTGGTCGCTGCCCAGGGTGGTAGCCGCGGCGCGGAAAAAAATCTAGTGTTCTGGTGAACTGGCGTTCTGATGCGGACACCCGCGACCAGCACCCGGCCACAAGACCGGTCACGAGAGGAATCCCCTCTCCCGCGTGCGGGAGAGGGGTAGGGTTAGGTAAATCTTTGTACTCCGGCGCCGGCGCCCGCGGCCGACGCAAGCCGCAATTCGGGGTAAGGGCCAGCAACGCTTCAGTAACCTGTTCCTTGATCTGCCAACGTCCAATCAACCTTAATGCCCCAGCGGCTCGGCGCGGCGGATGGTGTTGAACACGCCGGTCGGGGTGGTGATTCCCTCGATCTCCTTGATTAACTCCAGGCTGGACGCGTCGTAGACGCGCACCACATTCCCGTCCCAGTCCGCCACGTAGACGAACTTGCCGTCGCTGGTGAATTCCGGGTGCAGCGTGCGCACCCCGTCGGTGATCACCTTGACCACCTCGAAGGGCAGGGTTTTCTTGAACACGGTGATCGTGTTCGGATGTTCAGCGAAGACCGAATCGGCCCAGACGTAGGGGCTGTTTTCCTGCACACGCAGGAACAGGCCTGCGCCTGATGTTTCCACCGCGGCGACGATCTCATTCGTGTCGGTATCCCAAATGGTCACCTTGCCCTCACCGGCGTGAGTTGTGGCGGCGTAATGCACGCCGTCCACCGTCCAGGCGGCGCCCGAGCCGGGATGCGGCACGTCGCCGGTGACGATCTCCTTGATCACCTGCATGCTTTCCACGTCGATCGCCGCCATCCAGTCGTCCTGCTGGGCGGCCAGATAGAAGGTGCGGTTATCCTCGGAGAGGAAGCCGTCGTGGAGCACATGCCCCACCTTTTCCAGCGCAACCATGGGAAAATCGGGCAGCGACCAGTCGATCCGCCATACCTGCCCGGCTTCCTTCAACGCCACCAGGAAGTACGGCCCAACCAGTTCAGGCGAGGTATCCAGGATGGTCGCGACGCGCGAATCGATTTCCTTGCCTTCATTATCGGCTCCGCGGGCAGGGATGTATTTGACCAGGTCGAGCGTCTCGGCGTTGAGGATCACCAGCGTGGCGGGCAGGTAGTTACCGGCGATCAGCCACTTGCCGTCGTCGGAAATCGCCACCGCGCGCGCATCCAGCCCAATGCGGATCTTCCTCACCGGCTTCAGGCTGTACAGGTCGATCTTGAAGACCCAGCCGTCGCGGCCCATGTTGTACGCCCAGCGCGGATTGGTCGGGTGGAAAGCGTAGCCGTGTGCCCGGTAGGAGGCGGGGATCTTGCCGATCAGCGTGTGGGTATCGCCGTCGATCACGGCGATCGACTGCGCCTCACGCTCGGTGACCAGCATCAGGTTGTCCAGGTTTATCTCGAACTGCGGCTCGGTCGGCAGTTGCTCCTCGGACGTAATCACCGTCAGGCTGGCCCAGATGTCCTCTTCATCCCATTCCTTCGCCTCGGCTGCCACATCTGACCGGATGAAAGCCACCAGTGTGTCGATCTCATCATCGCTGAGCTGCCCGCCCCAGGGCGGCATGATCGTGCCCGGCTTGCCGTTCTTGATCACATCGTGATAATACTCGTCGGGCTGGTTCAACCGGGAAGGCAGCAGCGCCGGGCCGGTCGCTCCGCGCCGGTCGGGCGCGTGGCAGCCCGAGCAGGAATCCTGGTAATAGGCCTGAACCTGTTTGCCCTTGATCAGCGGCAGATCGCCAGGTTGGAATTTCGCGCCCTCGGGCGTGCCCTGCCCCTGCGGCTGGCTGGAGCACGCGCTCAGGATAAGAATCACAAAAACCGGTATCCACCGGAAGGTTCGAGTAAATACAGGCTGCATGTCGCATCTCCCTCGGGTGAAATCAAGCAGATGGATCGGGGTGTCATCCATCACCTCTCGATGAATGACAGTCAGGTTAAGAATATCGAAATCCAGGCAGATCGTCTTTGCGTTTGCGCAAGTTAAATGAATCGTTTTCCGCAGGAACTCAACTCAAGGCGTAATTAAACCGACCGAGCCGCGCAGCTGTGTTAAAATCTAACCAATCATGATCGGTGACGCCTCAAGACTTGAACAGATCCCCCTCTTCTACGACCTCGGCAGCGTCGAGGTCGATCGGCTGTTGGCCGTTGCCCGCGCGATCAAAGTCCCTGACGGCGGATTCTTCTTTCTCCAGGGCGACCCGGCCGAGCACCTTTTCGTCCTGCAGAGCGGGCTGGTGCGCCTCGGGCAGGTGACTGCAGAGGGTCAGCAGGTGCTCCAGCGGGTGATCGCCCCTGTGACGTTGTTCGGCGCGGTCGCGCTGATGCCGGAGGCGCTCTATCCCGTTTCGGCTGAAGCTGCGGCCGAAAGCCAGGCGCTGTGCTGGTCCACCCGCCAGATGATGGGCTTCGCTAAAGAAATGCCCACCCTGGCGTTGAACGCGCTGCGCATGATGGCCAGCCACGTCCAGGAGATTCAGGACCGCTTCCGCGAGCTGGCCACCCAGCGCGTCGAGCGTCGGCTGGCCGGCGCCCTGCTGCGCCTGGCCTCGCAAACCGGACGCAAGATCGATGAGGGGGTGTTGATAGATCTGACCCTCTCGCGCCAGGACCTGGCCGAAATGACCGGCACCACCCTCTACACCGTCAGCCGCATCCTCAGCCAGTGGGAGGATAAAGGCCTGATCCGCTCCGGCCGCGAGCGGGTGGTGATCAGGTATCCGCACGGGCTGGTGAGGATCGCCGAGGATATTGGTGAATAGGCGCCCATATTCACCGGAATTATTAATTCGCTTAAGGTCAGGATTGCGTCGCGATGACTTGTTGGGACGCGCGATTAACACGAGCAAGTGACCGTTTACCCGCTACAGATTTATGGCGCGGGCACTCACGGAGGAATTGACAGCCAATGAAGGTGGACGATCTCAACCTGACCGTCATCCTGGCAGCGCATGGGTCTCCCGCCGTTGACTATCCCCCCATGCGCGTCGGCTTGCTGATGATGCTGGAGTTCGCCGGCAGGGTGGTCGAGCGTGTAGGCGTCCTGCGCAGGTGGCGGAACAATTTAGCCAGCGAAGTGGCCAGTTGGCCGCGCACATCGGAAAACGACCCCTATAAAGCAGCGGTGGACAGGTTGGCCGTGCAGCTCGCCCTCCAGCTCGACTGCCCGGTCGTCGCCGGATACAACGAGTTCTGTGCACCGTCGGTTGGCGAGGCAATTGACCAGGTAATAGCAGGGGGCGCCCGCCGGTTAGTCGTGGTGCCGACGATGCTGGTACGGGGCAACCAGCACACGGAGCAGGAGATTCAGGCAGCTATCCTCCAGGCGCGCCAGCGCCACCCCACGACCGATATCCAGTATGCGTGGCCTTTCAAGGATGAGTTATTGGTTTCGCTCCTGGCCGGCGCGGTCAGGGGTTATTTGGAACCCTCTTCGACGGTCAATGTCGTATCGTTGAAGGGGTCAAGGGATTCCGCGCCAGATGCGGCCCCCACCATAAGGCGGTACTGAACAATATCCCTGTGAATAGAGCAATCGATTGGATTAATAACCACCAAATCACAGCCTTCTTCGCTCTCACCTTCGCCATCACCTGGGGACTGGGCTTCTCCTATCACGCTGCGCAGTTCAAAGGGATATTATGGCTGTACCCTGTGGCTTCAACAGCCACCTGCGGACCTGCCCTGGCGGGAATCATCCTCACGGCGCTGACCCATAAGCAACCCAGGCAAGGGACACGCAAGGCTTTCTGGATCGCTTTCTTCGTTGCGTGGGCTGCGTCTGCACTCGTTTGGCTTGCTTACCTCACCCTGTTTAATTCCATCCCATTTTCTGCCACCCTGGTTGCCTTTTCGCTTGGCGTGGTGATACCGGTTGCCTTCGTGATCAGCATGGCCTACTCGCGCATCCCGGAAATGAAAGGATACCTGTCCTCATTGATCCGGCTGCGCGGCATGTGTGCCTGGATCCTTCTGGCTTTCGCGTTTTACCCGGCGATGGTCTTGCTTTTAATCCCCATCAACCACCTGCTCGGACGGCAACCCATTACCAATTACACGCTGCCAGCCCTGGATATATCACTGGTCGGCCTGGTAGCGGTTCGATTCCTTTATCAGTTCCTGTTCTTCAATGCAACTGGAGAGGAGGTCGGCTGGCGGGGATTTGCCCTGCCCCGGCTGCAAGCCCGCACGAATCCGTTGATCGCTTGCCTGGTTCTGGCTTTCTTCTGGATACCATGGTTTTTTTTCCTATGGCGATCACAGGGGGCGCCGGTCGAGACCTGGAACTTCTGGTTCAACAATGGATCAATGATTGTCCTTTCCTCGATCATCACAGGTTGGTTCTATAACCGCGGTAAAGGCAATATCCTGGTCGCCGGGGTGATCCATGCGGCAGGGAACACAACCGCAAGAGCCCTTCCCGTAATGGACTGGTTTGGGTACGGATATCTCGTCCTCAATCTGCTTGTCGCATTGGCAATCATACTGGCGTGCCGGATGTGGAAAAAGCTGCCCGCCGACCATCCGGCGGTTTACAGATCTCCAAACCATGCCGGTCAACAACCTGCTTGAGTCGAAAGGGTGATCGATTTTCTTATTCGCCCCATTTTTGCCCCAGCGCAAAGACGTGACCCGCGAGTCTGAGTACACTCAGCCTGGCAGCTCATTTTCCCCCTGCCAAGGCGATGAAACCTAACACTCCCCTCATTACTCCGGATTTGACCGTCCAGCAGCTGCTCGACCGCTGGCCGCAGGCTGCGCCGTACTTTCTGCACCACCGCCTTGCCTGCATCGGCTGCCCGATGGCGAAATTCGACACCTTACATGACGTCGCCCGCAACTATCACCTGAACCTGCCCGACCTGCTCAGCGACCTCGATCAGTTGCTGAGATCCTCCGTCTGATCACCTTGATCGGTCCCCACCCCTGCCTCGAACGAGCCCAGCCGCACGCAGATCGCCCGCGCCATCTGGCTTTCCAACGCCAGCCTAGGATGCTCGCGGCTGGCCCGCAAGGTCTGTGGGATGCTTCCGATATAGCAATTATCCACGTTCGCCTTCCTGCAAGTCGTATGCAATAATACACTTCGATCTTGGAGCCGCGATCAGGGTGCAGTGTCAACCGTCAGGCGGTCGAATGTCACTCCTCCACCAGCCGGAATAATCTATTGAAAAGCAGGAACTGCTATAATCACTTCAACCGGCGCCGCGCGGATGATATCCCCCGAATCAGCGGCCTGCCACCCCGACAGGAGAACAGACATGAAGCAAACCATCTGGATCGGCGTCGCCGCCGCCCTGCTGACCGGCGTTGCGATTGGCGTGCAGGCCTCCTTCAGCAACCGCGGCGGCCAGGCGATCGGTGCGTTTCGCACCAGTTTAATCACCAACATCGGCGGCGGACTGTTCGCCTTCCTCATCGCGGCCGTGTTCTGGGCGCTGCGCGCCGTGCAGTGGCAGGATGTGACCCGCCCGGTCGCGGTCATGCTGCTGTTCTCCGGTGTGTTGGGCGTTTTTATCATCATCGGCGCCGCCTACTCACTGCGCTTCACCGGCGTGACCGCCGGCGTGGCGACCATCATCCTTGGACAACTGGTCGTATCGATCATCGTCGACAGCATCGGCTGGGGCGGGCTCGAACGCATCCCGCTCACGCCCCAGCGCATCCTAGGCCTGCTGGTCATGGCGCTGGGGGTCTACCTGCTTCTGCCGCGAAAATAAGCCTCCTCGGGAACCTCTGCCGTCTTTGGGCGTCTTAATCCTGGAAGGAGCGTCTTATGAAACCCAGATTACACACGATCGATATCCTCATCCTGATGGCTGCCCTGCTTTATGCCTGCACCCCGGCCAAAACGCCGGCGCTGACAGGTACCAGCTGGCAGTTGACCCTGCTCACGGTGGACGGGCAGACCTATGAGCTGAACACCCCCAACCCGGTCACCCTCAAGATCGCTGACGAGGGACAGATCGGCGGCCTGGCCGGCTGCAATCAGTATTTTGGCACGGCCGAATTCGAGCCTGACGGCAGTCTGGAGATCAGCGACGTCGGCTCTACCGAAATGTATTGCGAACAGGGCATGGATGTCGAAGCAGCTTTTCTGACCGCTCTGGTTAATGCAGAATCCTGGTCAACCGAGGGGAACGCCGACACTCTCACCTTCAAGGGCGGCGCCGGCGCGTTTGTCGTCACCTTCCAAAAACTACCCTGAACCAGTCAGGATTTAATTGTCGAGGCAGAGAACTAAAGCTAACTTCTCTGCCTTAACAATGTATTTTCGCAACAAGCCGTCCAGGGGGATCTGCTTCAGCAATCGGTTTGAAGCATCAATACACACCCTTTATTTTGTATCTTACCAGGGTGGAAAAAAAACAATCGTAATTATGATATAATTACTATAAATATATAAATAATCCAAATAGACGGGAGAGCACATGGAAAATTACTCACATCCCGAGGTTCTGGTCGACACCGATTGGGTTGCCGCGCATCTGAACGACCCCGGTGTGCGCATCATCGAATCGGACGAAGATCCGCTGTTGTACGACACCGGCCATATCCCCGGTGCAGTTAAAGTGGACTGGTTCACCACGCTGCAGGATCCGGTCCGCCGCGATTTTTTGACCCGGGCCGATTTCGAAGAATTGTGCTCCAGTCTGGGAATCGCCAACGACACCACCGTGGTATTCTACGGCGACAAGAGCAACTGGTTCGCGGTTTACACCTTCTGGCTGTTCGAGTATTACGGGCACCCGAGCCGGCGGGTGATGGACGGCGGGCGGGCCAAATGGACCGCCGAAAATCGTCCGCTGGTCAGCGAACGGCCCTCTTACCCGCGCACTCAATATAAAGCATCCGCTCCTGAGATGAGCATCCGCGCGTTCCGCGAGGACGTTCTGCGCCACCTCGAGCGCCGGCTGCCGCTGGTTGATGTGCGCTCGCCCAAAGAATTCAGCGGCGAGCTGCTGCACATGCCCGGCTACCCCCAGGAAGGAGCCCAGCGCGGCGGTCACATCCCCGGCGCGGTCAACATCCCCTGGAGCCAGGCGGTCCAGGAGGACGGCACCTTCAAGGCGGCGCCCGCGCTGCGCGAGCTGTATGCCGGCCTGGGCATCACCCCCGATCAGGAGATCATCGCCTACTGCCGCATCGGCGAGCGCAGCTCGCACACCTGGTTCGTGCTCAGGTATCTGCTCGGCTATCCGCGCGTGCGCAACTATGACGGCTCGTGGACCGAATGGGGCAACCTGGTCGGCGCGCCGATCGAAAAGGGCATCCCCGCGTGAGCCAGACCGTCCGGCTGCCGCGCCGCCTGGAAGAAATCGTCGCCGACTTCGAGTTATGTGAAGGACAGGAAAAGCTGGAGCTGCTGCTGGATTACGCCCGGCGCTTTCCGCCCTTCCCGGCGCATCTGCAATCGCCCGGCCAGCTTGAGGACGTGCCCGAGTGCATGACGCCGGTGCAAATGGCCGCTGAGGTCAGCGGCGGCGGGCTGCATTTCTACTTCGATGTCCCTCCGGAATCCCCCACCGTGCGCGGCTACGCTGCGCTGATGATGGCGGGCATCAACGGCAGCCTCCCCGAAGAGGTGCTCGCTATCCCGGCTGATTTTTATTTACGCATGGGATTGGGCAGCCTGCTGAGCTCTCAGCGGCTCAACGGGATGGCCGCCATCCTGGCGCACGTCAAGCGCCGCGCGGCTGCCGAGCTCGAAAAATCCTGACCGGTCAGGGGACCTTTTCCAGCAGCGCCCGCCCCCAGGCGGCGGCTCGCTCGAGCTCGCCGTCCTTCAGCGGACCTTCGCCGCCGGTGACGGCAAAACCCTCCGGCGGCAGGATCAGATTGGCGCCCTTCTTTTCCAGCCGTTTGGCGATCTTTGGCGAGGCAAAGCCGAAGATGCCCGAAAAGAATGTATAAACCGCGTTTTTCACATCCTCTGCCAGCATGCGCGTATCGAAGGCTGCCGCCCTGACACCCTGTAATCCTCCTGCAGGCAGGCTGGCAAGCAGCTCTTTGGTCTTGTCGCTGAGCGTGAACGCGCGCGTCGGCGAGCCGACCACTAGCAGCTCTACCCCCCGTATCTGATCCGCTGTGATTTCGTTCATTTTGCTCATTTGCACTTCACATTTCGCTTCAAGCGCAGCCCCGATCACCTGGGCGATTTTCTCCGTGTTGCTAAAATACGAATCATAAACAACGAGTGCCTTCATAGGATTTTTCCTCCAGGATCATTATATACCCCGTTGATTTTTACCGGACTTGCGCGGCTGAATCTTTGTGACCCGTATCTCGGATCACGTGTCAAGCGCCGCCTGGAAGGTGTCGTAGTACCGCCTGCAAATCACAACTTCGCCAGGATTTCCGCCTTTTTGGCCTGGTACTCCTGCTCGCTGATCAGGTCGGCCTCGCGCAGTTTCTTCAACTCGGTCAGCGCCTCCAGCGCCGAGTCCTTTGCCGGATTGAAGCCGGCCGGCGCAGCTGGCGGCGCCGCACTGCTCCGACCCACCTGGGCCGGCTGCGCGGGGCTGACCTTGTCACCAATCACCGGTTTGCCCCGCAGTTTTCGGATCAGCCGGTTGATCCATAACAAAACAAAGAAGGCTGCTGAAAACATCAGTGAATAAACGATCACCGCCTGGGCGGTAATGGTGCGGACCTCGCCGCTGGCAGGGTCGGTGCACTTGACAATATGCTCCACGCCCGATTGACCCGGCTTATACGAATACGATCTGTTGATCACCGACATCTCCCCGTCACACAGGATGGTGTCGGTAATTTTTAAGGATGATGGGAATATGTTCCCGATAATCACACCCCCGAAGATAAAGCCAAGGAACAGACTGATAATGACAAACCAGATGATGGTGCCTTTCATGATCCCTCCCTCGCCTGGAAACCGTTATTCAGCTGTCAATAATTTTGGGAATTGATAACGAGATAGTTAACAAAATCTTGAGGTCATTCTAGCATAAATCTTATCCATGGTTGAAAAACCAGAGCGCGCAAATTTGATAATCCGGCGCCGCAGCCATTCCTGTCCTTTCGTGGCGGGTATTGTTCTTTTGGATGCCTCGCCAGCCCCATCTTCTTCCGTCTGCCGCACGAAAAAGCGCAGAGACATCGACCAAGTACCCTACTGCGCTGCGGTTATCCGCCGCTCACTTCTGCCTCAGGATCACCTCCTGCGTCGGGTATGGCATTTCAATGCCCTCCCCTTCAAAGCGGCGCAGTACCTCCAGGTTGATCGCGTGCTGGCGGTCCATAAACAGGTTGTAATCGTCCGATTCGATGTAATAAACCAGTTCGAACTTGAGCCCATAGTCGCCAAATTCTTTGAAGTGCGCCCGGTCAAAGGTCGTATCCGCCTGAGCCTGGATGATTTCCTCTAAAATCGACGGAATTTTCTCGAGTTTTGCGGCGGGCGTACGACCGCTGACGGTCAGAATGACCGGCACCCGCCGCCTGGCCATGTCCTGGTAGTTGCGGATGCGGCTCTTGAGCAGATCGGAATTGGAGAAGACCAGCTGCTCGCCCGAGATGCTGCGCAGGCGGGTGCTTTTCAAACCGATGTGCTCGACCTTGCCAACAAACTCGCCCACCGTGATCGAATCGTCGATGCGGAACGGCTTGTCCAGCGCGATGGTCAGCGAGCTGAACAGGTCGCCAAGAATGTTCTGCACCGCCAGCCCGATCGCGATCCCGCCGATCCCCAGGCTGGCGATCAGGCTGGTGATTTGCACGTTGGGCAGGTTGTCCAGCGCCATCAGCACCACCACCGTCCAGATCACCAGGCGGGCGAGGATGCCCAGGGCATTCAGGGTGGTTTTTCGAGCAGCCGCGTCATCCCCGCTGCGGGCGACTCTTCTGGCAATAAAGAAATCAACCACCTCGACCGCCCAAAATCCAGTCTGGAACAGCAGCACCAGCATAACCACCACGCGGATGACCGCGCGGACCTCCAGACTCAGGTTGAGGATCAGCGTGCCGGTGGACAGCGAAATCAACAACAGGAATAATCCGCGCGTGCGCGCAAGCAGCGCATAGAGCAGGTCGCTCCAATCCAGCTGCTCACGGGCTGCCAGGCGGGCCATCCTTTTGCGCAGGGCAGAGCGGATGCCTATCAGCAGGGCGTACAATCCAAGCCCCAGCGCCAGGGCTGCCAGCCAGCTCTGTACCATATTTCCATAGACAAGGAAGTTCAGGATTCTCATTGATGCTCTCCACTGGGCATTCGTTCCACCATGCGCGTCATAATTTTACATGATTTCGGCAGCCGGGATCCTGGAACCATCCGCCTGCTTATAAACACCGGTGACATACCTCTTGACAACCGCCCCCAAATGATTATAATATGGAACATATATTCTATATTCTGGGGGGATCACCCATGTCCTTTCCATCCTCCTCCCTGGAACGACGCATTTACGCCGCCGAAACACGCCTGCTCGGCGCGCTGCTGCGTTCACCGCGCGGATTGGCGCGCACGGCTCGCCGGCTCCAACCGCTCGACTTCTACGACTACCGCCACCAGCTTATCTGGGCGGCGATGCTCAGCCTGCACCAGCGCGGCGCGCCGGTCAGCGTCGAAACCGTGCTGGCTGAGCTGGCTCGCAGTTGCCGCGATGACGACGCCGGCGGGCAGCGCTACCTGAGCTGGCTGGTCCACACCGATCCTGCCCCCAGGAACTCGCTGGATCCAGGCAATTCAATCCGGTCACAGGCGCGCTCATAGTGCCGGCTGATTTGTGCTGCTTGACACGATAGGATCGGTTTTGCTATGATCAATTTGGAAAAGCCCCAGTAGTCCCCATATTCCAGTAAGGAGAATATTCGATGCGCATCTGTGACGCCGTTGCTTGCACTGATTTTCCCTGCCGGGACACCAACCGAGCAGGGTACCGTATCCCCGATATCGATCTGCAGCCTGAGCATTTCACCGTCCTGCTCATCTCCGAAGCGGCTGCTTCCAATCCTGACGACGGTTACTATGCCGCCGGCAGTCCGCTCTTTGCCCGCACCACCATCCAGGCTTTCCAGGATGCCGGCGCGGATGTTTCTTCGATCGAGGATATCCTTGCCCTGGGCGTCTACCTGACCAGCGCCATCAAATGCGCCAAAACAGGTTACGCCGTCGCCAGCCAGACCGTCCTCGAATGTTCGCATCTGCTAGAGCGCGAGATTGCCCTCTTCCCGCAGGTGAAAGCCTACCTGTTGATGGGCGATGTGGCCATCAAAGCTCTGAATGCGATCGCCAGGCGCAGCGGAGAACCGCGCGTGATTCCGGCCGGCTCGACCTATAAAATCCGCGGGGAGGAGTATTTCTACCGCGGAGCACGCGCCTTCCCCTCGTATCTGCAGGCCGGTCCCAGTTTCTTCATCGAAAAAAGCAAGCGGCGCATGATCGCCAAGGACATCGCCGCGGCTTTAAGCCTGGTCAGTTAAACCAGCCGGGGGACGGCGCACATCATGGACCTGTTGAAATCGATTCCTCCCCTGCCAGCCGTCGATCCTCGCGTTTTCCGTTTTCTACTGCAGAGGGCGAAAAGCCTGGTTATTGATCAGAAGGATGTCATGACCATCCGCCGCCGCATGGAAGCGCTCGCCCGCCTGCAGCCCATGCCGCACGGCGTTGAAATTCGGTCAGAGGACGCCGGCGGCGTTCCGGCCGAGTGGATTCTACCCAACGGCGCCGGGCGGGACTGCGTGATCCTCTATATCCACGGCGGGGCGTTTGTGGTCTGTTCACCAGCCACCCACCGCCCGCTGGTGGCGCGCCTGGCGCTGGACAGTCGCACCCCGGCGCTCTCGCTGGATTACCGCCTGGCGCCCGAGCATCCCTTTCCCGCCGCGCTGGAAGACTCCCTGGCAGCATACCGTTGGCTGCTGGCGCGAGGATTTCCGCCCAGGTCGATCGTCATCGGCGGGGATTCGGCTGGCGGCAACCTGACCCTGGCGCTGCTCCTGGCCCTGCGCGACGCAGACGAACCGCTGCCGGCGGCCGCGGTTTGCCTCTCGCCGCTGACCGACGCGGTTTCCAGCGGCGGCTCGCGCCTTTCCAGGCGTCAGGCAGACCCGATCTTCGGCAATCTGGCTCATCCTGAGAAGCTGATCGCTCCGTACTGGGGCGGGCACAACCCGGAAGACCCGCTCATCTCGCCCATGTACGCTGATTTGCACGGCCTGCCGCCGCTGCTGTTCCACGTCGGCGAAGACGAGATACTGCTGGACGACTCGGTGCAGATCGCCGAACGCGCCCGCGCCGCCGGCGTTGATGCGCGCGTGGTCGTCTGGCCTGGCATGTGGCACGTCTTCCAGGCTTACTACATGTTCGTGGCAGAGGCGCAGGAATCGGTCAGGCAGATCGGCGAGTTCATTCAGGGGGTGCTCACCGGAGAGCCGACGACCGGGTAAATCATATTTGCTTACGCCCATCCCTGAGCGCTAAATTACGCTCAAAAACCTGCTGTCATTTCGACAAGCCCATAAAACCCGTTGTCATTTCGACGAGCGCATATAACCCGTTGTCATTTCGACGAGCGCAGCGAGGAGAAATCTTCAGGCATCGCGCGGCAAGATTTCTCGCTTCGCTCGAAATGACAGACTAGAATCCTTCCCATTCAACCAAACTGGAAAGACCCGCAGAGCTTCCCCTTACCCAAAATTGGAAGAGAAGGGGTTGGGGGTTATGAGGGCTAAATCCAAATCACCCCGCTGCTTCCACATGATTACGCCAAAATCGATCCCAATCAACCAGAATGCTGTCATTTCGACGAGCGCATAAAACCCGTTGTCATTTCGACGAGCGCAGCGAGGAGAAATCTTCAGGCATCGCGCGGCAAGATTTCTCGCTTCGCTCGAAATGACAGACTAGAATCCTTCCCATTCAACCAAACTGGTAAGACACGCAGAGCTTCCTCTTCTCTCCCAAAATTGGGAGAAAAGAGGCCGGAGGTTATGAGGGCTAAATCCAACTCACCCCGCTGCTTCCACATGATTACGCCAAAATCGATCCCAATCAACCAGAATGCTGTCATTTCGACGAGCGCATATAACCCGTTGTCATTTCGACGAGCGCAGCGAGGAGAAATCTTCAGGCATCGCGCGGCAAGATTTCTCGCTTCGCTCGAAATGACTGACTAGAATCCTTCCCATTCAACCAAACTGGAAAGACACGCAGAGCTTCCCCTTCTCTCCCAAAATTGGTAGAAAAGGGGTTGGGGGTTGTGAAGGCCAAACCCTAATCACCACCCCGCTTCCCCAACGTTCCGCCAGTTTACAGAATCGCAAGCTTGGCATTTTCGGCCTTCAGACTCTCTATAATGGGGGATAACCGACAAAGCCACTTGCCCTTTTCGAGGGTATTAACCTCACCGCTGTCAAACAAGGAGTTGTTTTGAAAAAGATATCGCTCCTCCTCCTGTTGGCGATCATATTGACAGCGTGCCTGCCGAAGGTTCAGTCCGCGCCTCCGCCGCCGCCGCCCACCCCCACCGCAACACCCGTTCCGCCCACCCCCACCCCAGGAGTAGGCGCCACCGTCGTCCGCGGCATCGACGGGGCGACTATGCTCTACGTCCCGGGGACAACGTTCGAGATGGGCGTCGATGGCGGCGAGAAGGGCAATCCGCCCCATCTTGTCACGCTCGACAGCTACTGGATTGACCGCAGCGAGGTGACCAACCGCGCCTTCGCCGCTTTCCTCAATTCCTTCCAGAACCTGACCCAGACAAGCGCCGCGCAGTGGTTTAACCTCTGGTCGGAAAACAGCCGGCTGGTGCTCGCCGACGGTCAATGGAAGCCCGTCGAAGGCTATGCGGATCATCCGGTCACCACAGTCAACTGGCCCGGCGCGTTAGCCTACTGCCAGTGGGCCGGCGTGCGCCTGCCCACCGAAGCCGAATGGGAGCTAGCCGCCCGCGGCCCCGAGGGGCGCGCCTATCCCACCGGCGATCTAATCGGCTGCGAGCAGGCCAACATCTGCTCGGCTGAGCCCGCGCCGGTCGGCAGTTACGCCCAGGATGCAAGTCCGTACGGCGTTATGGACATGGCCGGCAACGTCATGGAGTGGGTGGCAGACTGGTTCCACCCCTATTACTTCGAAAGCGAGATCACCCACAATCCCCGGGGACCGCTTTACGGCGCCAACAAAATCCTGCGCGGCGGCTTCTTCCTGGCCGCCTTCCCTGCATTCGACCGCATGGAAACCTCGCCGTCTTTTGCCGATCCGGGCACCGGTTTCCGCTGTGCGGTGAGCACCAGCACGGACGCTCCGCCCAATCCTGACCAGTTCTATGCCCTGGAAGCCTGCATGCAGGTCGAGGGGGATATCCCCTGGACGGAATGCGTCACCGGCCTGTCCAGGCGCGAGGACGGCAGCGTCGCGGTTCACCTCCTCTGGGATGTGTCAACCGACGAGTGTGTGACCATCGATCCCGCAGCGGGATTGGCCAACTACTATCTGGTCGACGATCTTGGCAACCGCGTGAACGCGGACGGCATCATCGACTACACCGGTAAAACCTGCGTCAACAACTCGGTCGGCCGCATCAGCTTCCCCAGCCTGAGCGATCAGGCCGGCTGGGCGGTCTTCTACGACGACAATCTGGGCGTGTTTTCCAATCCCTTCCCGCTGCCGTGGGTCACCCCGGTGATCAGCGGCGGGCAGCCTGAATTCGCCCCAACCCCGCGCCCGCTGAACGAGCGTTTCCAGCAGCTCGCCTCGTTCAAAATGGATGCCGGCGTCGCCAACCTGGCCTGGTCGGCTGACGGGCGCTCGCTGCTGGTCAAGAAGAACAACGGCAGCCTGACCGTCATCGACGCCGCCACGGGCAATCCCTGGCCGCCTTTGGACGCCGGCGGCATGCAGGTGAGGGCGCTCGACGGCGCCTGGTCGCCGGATGGCAGCCGGCTGGTGGTCACCGACGGCAGCGACCTGTACATGTTCGACGCGCAGGGATCCGTTTTCTTCTACACGCTCACCGCGCCAGCTGGTGTGCGCCAGCTTGTCTGGTCTCCGGACGGAAAGACCCTGGCGGGCGTGCTCGATGACGGCACGGTGCGCCTGTTCAGCATCTCGGCCGCACAGATGACCCGCACGATCAACCAGTTCCCCGGCGCATCCTTTGCCGCCTGGTCGCCCGATGGGGAGAAAATGGCAATCCTGGCCAGCGACGGCGCACACTTGCTGAATCCGGCCGATATGACGCCTCTGGCAAATTGGGAACCCATCGTCGCGCCAGCCTGGTCGCCAGACAGCGCCTGGATCGCCGGATATTTCACCCAGCAGGTCATCCTGCAAAGCGCGGCCAGCGGCGAGCGCTTCAGCGCCCCCTCACCCGAGTTCACTGCCATGGCGGGCGCGCCGGTCGCCTGGGCGTCAAATGGCGAATTCTTTGCCAGCGCCAACCAGAGCCAGATCACCTTCTGGGCGCTGGGCGACCAGCTCCGGCAGCTGGGCAGCCTGCCCGATCAGCCCGGCCAGGTGACCGGCCTGGACTTCTCGCCGGACGGCGCTTTTATGGTCAGCGGCAGCGACGACGGGACCGTGATCATCTGGACCATCGGAGGAGAGTAAAACAGCTTAGTGGATGCGCAATCCGCCCCTGTTCCAGCCTATCCCGGCGGATTCGCCTGAAAATATCCCTTGACCACTCGATCGATGTCCGTCCAGAACCGCTCGGGCGGCAGGTTGAGCGCCTTAGCCAGAAGCGCCTCGATCTTCCTCCTGCCGAGCGGGCGCTGGAGCAGCCCGCCCAGCAGGCCGGGGTGGGTCTCTTCATAGTAGCGGCAGATCCAGTAGCCGCGCGTGTAGAGCGCCACCACCGAGTCCGGATCCAGCCGGGCCATGTGCCGCCCCCTGGTCACCGCGGCGCCGCGGTTGAGCATCTCGACCGTCCCCGGCTGGACCGTCCGCCAGCCGACGATGCCGTCGACGGTCAGCATGGCCAGGCCCTCGTTCAGCCAGGCCGGCAGGCGCAGGTGCGCCGCGCAGGCATGAGTCACCTCATGATAGATCATATGGCGCATCTTCTCGCTCAAATCCGGGACGTCCACGTATACCCGCCGGCCCATGCTGCGGTCGGCGACCGCCAGCAGGCGCGGCGGCTTCACTCCCAACACGAAGCGGCTCCCGTAGCGGTTCTGCCAGCCGCCGACGAACTTCCAGGTGCGCCGGACGCGCCATGCCCAGAGCGGATAGGTAAGGATCAGGTAGATGATCCAGGCGGGCGGCGCGGCTGCCAGGATGTACGACCACCAGCCGGTCATCATCACCATGTGCAGGTCTGACGGCGGCTGCAGCCGCCATCTGCGCTGGATACAGCCCAGGCCAAGCTCGAGCGCCTGGCAGGCCTGCCCGGCCTCGGCCCGATCCTGCTCCTCAAAATAGACGCGGTATCCGCTGCGCTGCTCGTCCTGATAATTCATCCTGCCGCTCAGATCACGAACTGGCCGTCCTGGTAGAACAGCACCCCGTCCGCCCACATCCGCCCGGCTTCGCGCACATCGCAGATGAAGTCCCAGTGGATGCTGGACTGGTTCTTCCCGCCCGTTTCGGGAAAGCCGATGCCGACCGCCAGATGGAATGTGCCGCCGATCTTCTCATCGAACAGGATGGACTTGGTGAAGCGGCGGATGCCGAAGTTGGTGCCGATGCCCAGCTCGCCGAGGTAGCGCGCGCCCTCGTCCACCTCCAGCATCTGCAGCAGGTATTCCTCGTTTTTGGCGGCGCTGGCCTTAACCACCCTGCCGCGCTCGAATTCCAGCCGTACCCCTTCGACCTCGCGCCCAAGCCGGATGGCCGGATAGGTGAACTGCACCCAGCCTTCCGCCGAATCCTCGACCGGGCTGGTGTAGATCTCGCCCGAGGGCAGGTTGACCGTGGCGGTCGAGTTGTTGAACTTGCGCCCCTCGATCGAGAGGGTCAGGTCGGCATTGGGCGATTGAATCCTGATCTCCTTTTTACCCGCCAGCCACTGCACCAAACGCTCCTGGTCTGCCTCGACCTTCTGCCAGCAGGCGATCGGATCGTCCTGGTCGGCGAAACAGGCGGCATAGACGAAATCCTCAAAATCCGCCAGGCTCATGTCGGCCTCCTGAGCCAGCGCCGGACAGGGCGCCTGGGTGATGTTCCAGCGCAACTCGCCGGCCTGGATGCGCTGGTGGTAGACCTTGAGCAGTTCGTGCTGCGCCTGGGCGGCCAGTTTCTGCTTGACCGGATCGACCCCGCTGAGCGTGCGCGTGTTTTCCGGCGCGATGACCTGGAAAAACACATCCGCCTGGCGGACGACCAGATCCAGCAGGGGGGTGATCCACCTGGCCTGCTCCTCGCTGCCGTATTTCAGCACGATCTCATCGAAGGAGCGGTCATTCAAAACCAAGCTGCAGTGCGCGCCTGCTAAAGTCGCCTGACGGGTCATCTCGCGCGCCAGCGGAATGGCTTGCGGCTCGGCAGCGATAACAACCCACTCGTCCTTGCGCACCCTGGTGGAATATTCCACCAGGATTTTGGCCATGTTTTGCAGTCGCTGATCGGTCATGGAGATCTCCTCTTGGGACAGAAATGGTCACACCGCTATTATAGGATTGTTACGCAAAAGCGGGCGGCAAAACTGATCACAAATCCGCTTGCCAGCTCACGACCTGCTTGACAACGGCACCTGACACCGACCCCAGATTCTTGCCCCCTCGCTCAAGAGGATCAAATCCTCAGCCGGCGGGCGTGCTCGTACGAGACCAGCTCGCCGACCGGCGTGTGCTGGACACCCTCTTCCCCGCGGGAAAACTGTACCAACATAGCCGAGGTATAAGACCGGAAGTACGCGTCCACCTCGATCAGCGTCTGCAGCTCTGAAAATGTAAAGCTCGAACGGTCGGGTTCCTGCTCGCAGCGCAGGACATATCCCTCGCCGTCCGACATAGGATCCGCCGCGAGGGTCAAGGCTGGGTCGAGCGCGCAAAGGCGCTGGTAGATGACCTCGTACTGGTCCGGGACGGGCCCGGAAGGCAGGCGCGCGTAGCCCAGCCCGGTGATGCCCTGCCCATGGATTTGGTAATGCTTGAAATCGGCGTAGAAGAGCAACCGGTTCAGCCTGGTTCGGGTGGCGTCCCAGCGGAAGCAGAGGGATTTGACCGCGTTGAGCAGGATGCGCAGGTCGAGCAGCCTCTGCCCGTTGAAGGGATTCGGCTCGGCGTAGATGCCCCTGCGGTCGATCAGGCGGATCAGCCCGGCGCGCTCGGCATCCCAGCCCAGGCGGGCGGTCAGCTGTGTGCGCTTCTCGGCGTTCAGCGCGGCGCGGTCTTCGGCGACGATGCGCAGCAGGTTCTCCGGTTGGCGCGCCAGGCACAGCAACCTGTCGTGGGCGTCGTCCTGCAGCGCGCCGTTCTCGTAGCGCGAGAGGGTCGCCCCGCCGAGGCCGAGCAGTCCGCTCAGCTCGCGCTGCGAGAGGCCGTATTGCGCGCGGAAGGCGCGGATCTGTTCGGGCTGGAGCATGCCCCGCCGGGCGCGGTACTCGCGCAGGGCGGCAGCCTGCGGGTCGAAAGCCGGATCGGGGAACTGCGTCCCACACTCCAGGCACTGGTAGTGTGCGGTCTCGACCTGGTTGGGCTCACCCTTCACCGCGATGGTCTCGGTTTTGGGGAATCGGGTCAGGCGGGTAACTTTTTTGCAGGTAGGGCAGGCACCGAGCATGGGAGTGGTTCCAGACGTGCAATGCGAAGGGTGGGAAAGTACAGGATGATTATATCATATGATAACGAATATTAATATTTCATATTTTATAATATGTCTCTCCTGATCCTTACTGCGAGCGCGGACGTCCCGTCCGCAAACTGCGATGATCTCGCACAGCGCCTTTTAACATCCATCACTCTCCTCAGCGCCGACCCTTCGACAGGCCCTTCGGCAAGCTCAGGGCAAGGCTCAGGGATCGGCGCAGGTTGCATGTGATCCGATACGCGGACGTCCCGTCCACACCGTTCGAGTTTCGACGTAGGGGCGCCCCTCGTGCGCGCCTGCTGTGACAGCATAAATCAGCGGGCAGCTGGCAGCGCGGGGCTACTGGGAGCGCGGACGTCCCGTCCGCACCGTTCGGGTTTCGATGTAGGGGCGCCCCTCGTGGGTGCCTGCTTAGGCGGCGTAAATCGGCGGGTAGCTGGCAGCGCGGGGCTACTGGGAGAGCGGACGTCCCGTCCGCACCCCGCGATAAAACCGCACAGCGCCGCACATCACCCATTTCGACGGGCAGGGACTCCTGCAAAAGCAGCAGGCACAGGCGCCCGCCCTACGACTCCCCTTCTCTCCCACGTTTGGGAGAGAAGGGGCCGGGGGTTGTGAGGGCCAAACGCCGCTCCGCGGCGTTTTTCGTTTACAGCCCGCCAGGCGCCCATCCCTGACTCCATTTATTGTTCACGGCTAGGTGATTGTTAGGATATCATCGCTGGTTGGCATGAGTGAAACAAGCCAACCAATTGCACTTGTACCAAGAATAAATTCATATATAATCATTTACAGGAATAGATTACGGGGATTATTGTTAAATTATCTTGGGATTTCATAATTGGATTATTAATATTTAGGGTATCATGCGGGACTGTGAAGGTGAAACCCGTATAATTAATTGACAACACGCCAAACATAAAAAGGGAAATGTTATGAGCGATGTGTGTACCGAGATTCGCAAAAGTATCAATAACCTATTGGAGCACCCAAGTTTTAAGAATTGGTTAGCAAACGAAAAACCCGAAGAGGGGGACTATATTCTGGTAAATAATTCTTTTGTCTTCAGGGATGTCAAGACTGTAAAGTCAGAATACCATATCTGCCTAGTTGTAGATGGAAATGGACACATTATCCCAGATCCGAAGATAGTAACTGGTATTCGCCTTAATGTGGACTTGAAACGATTATCTAATAGGATAAAGAGCCCTCTCAAGATAATTGACATTAGCCAAGCCGTTTCAAATGAGTTGGCGAAAATAGGATATATTGTTTTTCTGCTTATCGGACAGATTGAAGACGTTGCTCTTACCGAAACAATTGGGCATTCTGCATTCAAATCAATAACATGGGATCCTTCTGCTAGCCAATCGGTTTTAGTTTCCAACGCCAGCATCATCGTTAAGGAAGTTCATGATGAAGAATCAATTTGGGAGGCTCTTCAAAAATACTTCCAATCGAATAATCAGAATATTCCTTCGGGACTTCGCGAAGCCATGGGGATTGCTCTCACTAAACTCCAAGATCAAGCAACTGCAGAGGTTGAAATTCCCCGTTTTGGAACACAACCCGGGAAGGGAATCACCGATACTATAGTTCAAGTTCTAAAAGAACAACGAGTAGTCTACAAGACCGCCCTCGAAGGATACCTGCATGCTAAGGAATCAAATCAACTCAACGAGATTCTTCGCATTGCATATAATTTTGCATGCGATGCGACAGAGTATATTCGGCTTATAGTATCTGTATCTGATATTAAGCCCATCGTGCTCTGGGGTACCATTGCTGAACATTACGCACTTTCTGAGGCATTTCGGAATCTTCAGTGGATGCGCTCTCAGAGCAAACCATACCTAAGCGATTACGAACGTACCATTGCTAATGCCCGCAATAGTGCATTCCATAACCTCTTCCCCTTTAGGAAGACCTTGAGAGTCCCGCTTCCAGAAATGGCATTGCAAGGGGCTGAACTCCGAATATTTTCTGAGTACTCACGCAAGAAAGAGAATCAGTTAACATACCAGGATAAAGCGCTTGTTGATGTATTCATGGAGTTTACACGTGCACGGGAGCAGAGACTATCGGATCGTTTCTGGCAGCAAAATCTGCTGGTAATGGATGCCACAATCGCTCTTTTTGAAAAAACCTGTGATTTCTTAAGAGTCCTTCATGCCGAAATGAGTACATATTCGTCGAAATCAGAGTAAATCCGTGTGTGTGTTTACACCATATCCTCACCACTCGCTTCCGCAGCATAGGAGAAGCTCTATCTATAAAGCCATCACATAAAATGACAAAGTAGCTAATCCAAAATGACCAACCCACTAAAATCCTACCTCGACTCCATCGCTGACCTCACTAAGCGCGGCGACGCGCGCGAGGAGAGCTACTACCCCACCCTCAAGACGCTGCTCGAAGTCACCCCTCAAGGCCAAGGGCGCGCCGTCCAGGTCACCGTCCTGCCCAAACCCACCGAGGCCGGCAACCCCGATTTCCGCGTCTGGGACGGCTCCCATCAGGTGATCGGCTACATCGAAGCCAAGCCGCCGGGTGCAAACCTCGATCTGATCGAGACATCTGAACAGCTCCAGCGCTACAAACGCACCTTCCCCAACCTCATCCTGACCGACTTCTACGAATTCCGCCTGTACCGCAACGGCATCCTGATGGAGCGCGCCCTGCTGGCCCGCCCCTTCATCGCCCAGAGGCTCAAAGCCAGGCCGCCCGCCGAACAGGTCGAGGCTCTCATTCATCTACTCGAGACCTTTTTCTCCTTCGCCCTGCCGCCCACCCTGACACCCGAAACTCTCTCGGTCGAGCTGGCTCATCGCACCCGCTTCCTGCGCGATGAAGTTATCCGCCCCGAACTGGAGCAAGGTCAGGGAAAAATCTATGGCTATTATCAAGCCTTCCAGAAGTACCTCATCGCCGGGCTGACCGAGGAACAGTTCGCCGATCTCTACGCCCAGACCATCACCTACGGCCTGTTTGCCGCCCGCACCCGCGCCCAGGGCACGTTCAATCGGCAAGGCGCCTTTTCGCTCATCCCTTCTACCATCGGCATCCTGTGTGACGTTTTCCAGTTCATCTCTTTAGGAAGGCCCTCGGCGCAGATGGAAGTGATCGTGGACGAGATCGCCGCAGTGCTGAACGCCGCCGATATTCAGGCCATCCTGGAGCAGTACTACCGGCAGGGCCGAGGCGAAGACCCCATCCTGCACTTCTACGAGACCTTCCTGACCGAATATGACCCCGAAACCCGCGAGCGGCGCGGCGTCTATTACACGCCCGAGCCGGTGGTGGGCTACATCGTCCGCGCCGTGCACCGTTTGCTGCAAACCCGCTTCAGCCTGGCCGACGGCCTGGCCGACTCCTCGGTGACGCTGCTCGACCCGGCCGCAGGCACGCTCACTTTTCCTGCCGAGGCCATTCGCCAGGCTTTCGAGGAGTTCACAACAAAATACGGCGATGGCGGCAAAGCAAATTTCCTGCGCAATCACATCCTGCCGCACTTCTACGCCTTCGAGCTGCTGATGGCTCCTTACGCCATTGGTCACATGAAGATCGGTATCCTGCTTGAGTCGCTCGGCGTTCCGCTCCGCAACGGCGAGCGCATCAAGTCCTACCTGACCAACACCCTGGAGATGGAAGACCTGGAGCAGATCGTCATCCCCGGCCTGGCTTCGCTTTCCGAGGAGAGCCACCACGCCGCGCAGATCAAGAAGGACGAGCCGATTCTGGTCATCCTGGGCAACCCGCCCTATTCCGGCATCTCTGCCAACCAGAACGAATGGACCGAAAGTCTGCTCAAGACCAACATGGACGGCGCGCAGAGCTACTACAGCGTGGACGGCGCGCCGCTCGGCGAGAGGAACCCCAAGTGGCTGCAGGACGACTACGTCAAGTTCCTGCGCTTTGCCCAGTGGAAGATCCATAAAGCCGGCCGCGGGATCGTGGCGATGATCACCAACCACGGCTACCTGGATAACCCCACCTTTCGCGGCATGCGCCAGAGCCTGCTCAAAACGTTTGATGAAATCTACCTGCTCGACCTGCACGGCAGCGCAAAGAAGCGCGAAACCGCCCCTGGCGGCGGCAAGGATGAGAACGTGTTTGATATCCAGCAGGGCGTGGCGATTGCCCTGTTCATCAAGCACGGCGACCCTGAGCGGCGCGGTGTTTTTCACGCCGACCTCTACGGCCTGCGCGAGGAGAAATACCGCTGGCTGGAATCCCATGCGTTGGATACGGCCGGCTACCAGCCGGTCAATCCCCAATCGCCCTTCTACTTTTTCATCCCCCGCGACACACGGAACGCGCAGGCTTATCTCGCCTGGCCGCGAATCAACGAGCTATTCCCGGTCAACAGCGTCGGCATCGTCACTGCGCGGGATCACCTGACCATCCATTGGACGCCAGATGAAGCCTGGACTACCGTATTGAACTTCAGCCGCATGGAAGAAGACTTGGCCCGCCAGGCTTATCAATTAGGAAAAGACGCTCGTGATTGGAAGATACAGCTTGCGCAACAGGACTTGAAACACAATGGAGGTCCATATCGGGAAAATGTTGTGCCAATCCTGTACCGCCCATTCGATCTTCGCTATACCTACTTTACCGGCCGCTCGCGCGGTTTTCATTGCATGCCCCGCTATGAAGTCATGCGACACATGCTGGCAGGGAATAATATTAGTTTGTTATGGATTCGTCCCATGAGTCCAAAATACGAATTTTCAGTTTTATGCTCTTCATGGATTGTTGATCAATGTGTTGTAGGAAATAAATCAGCCGGTGCTGGAATTTCTTACCTTGGCTCACTTTACCTCTACCCCCCCACCGAAAAGCCTGAACTTTTTCACACCTCAAAACAGCCCAACCTAGCCGAAGGGCTGCTGCCAAGACTGGCCGCCGCCTATGGCTACAACCCCACGCCGGAGGAGGTGCTGGCCTACACTTACGCCGTCTTCTACAGCCCGGCCTACCGCTCCAAATATGCCGCCGAGCTGCGCATCGACTTTCCCCGCGTTCCATTCACCGCTGACCCGGAGTTCTTCCGCCAGGTGGCTGCGCTAGGCCAGCAGTTGATCGACCTGCACCTTTTGCGCAACCCCGCTTTGAACAATCCGCGCGTCAAATACCAGGGCAGCGGCGATGACCGCATTCAAGCCGTGCGATACGACCCCACCCAACAGCGCGTCTATATCAACCCGGAAAAGTACTTCGAGGGCGTCACCCCGGAGATGTGGCAGTACCAGATCGGCGGCTATCAGGTACTGGAAAAATACCTGAAGGATCGCAAAGGCCGGCGGATGGACAACCCCGTGCGCTACATCCATATCGCCACCGCCATCGCCCTGACGATGGAGCTGCAGGCACAAATTGACGAAGTTTATCCACAGGTGGAACAAAAGGTCATTGAAAGAACCATCTGATCCATTCGACCCACAGGCATTGATCACCACACTCAAACAGGGTATTAATTCAACTCTTCCATACCGAATCAAACAATTGTTGACCTATTCAATGGAGGTCAATTATGCCCGAAGGGAGTAAAGATGCAGCGATATTAATTGCAGTCAGTTATCAAGCGCTAAATCGTGCATTAAGTAATAATGAACTGACGCGGCTAACAGATTGCACTGTACTCATACTTTTTGCTGGTTTTTATGTGGAAGCAACGCTAAATTATATTTTCGAGTCAACGGGAAGAGATATTAAAGACTTTCCTATTAGCTTTTATAATCGGAAAAGAAAACCCAATCCAGGCATGCGAGATAAACTTGCCTGGTTCTACAACGAGTTCATTGAGGAACTTCGAGCTGAGAATTGGGAGGAAATTGGGAAGAAAAACATTTACGACAAAATAGATAAATGTTTCCCTGGTTTTTCGGAATTATGCACCTTCAGAAACGATATCTCTCACGGCAGGGTAAACGATACAGCCAAAGATCTTCAGATATCTAAAAAACTTCGCGAACAAGCGAAAGATATTGTCAATAAACTTTATGAGGTTCTTGAGAACAGAGGAATTACTATCAAGCGAGTGGAAACGTATCAAGAAGCAATCGGTCTTCGGGATATATCCACGAAAGGATATACCTCGAGGTCCAGTAGTGATATTTTTTAGCACGTAGGGCGCCCATCACTGGGCACAGTCGTGATCCATTTCGGCGTGCAGGGATGCCCGCAAAAGCAGCAAGTACTGGTGCCCACCCTACGACCGTATACTCCCCTTCTCTCCCAAACATGGGAGAGAAGGGGTTGTGGGTTATGAGGGCCAGCCCGGAGTCCGCTACGCCGCCGCTCCGCGACGAGTCATCCACCCATCCGGGAGCGCTGACGGGACGTCCGCACCTCGACGAACGGAGTGACGAGATATCTTCATGCGACCGGTTAGATTTCTCGCTGCGCTCGAAATGACAATTATGGGATCATTGCGAGCGAAGCGAAGCAATCTGCTGACCCTCCCCGGCCGGGAGATTGCTTCCTCGCTGCGCTCCTCGCAACGACATCAGACCCGCCAAGGACGCACCCAGCGCGCTGGCTATTGGCGGGTACGGATCCCGCCCCTCCCAGCCAACTCCCCCACATAAAAAGGCGCCACAGAGATCCCAGAAAATGGAGCCCTCCCCGCCATCTGCTGCGATCTCTGTGGCACCGTCTGATTAAAGATGGCTATGCGCAGTACATCTGCTTCGCCACCGCTTATGCCTTGCGCGTGTTCTCCTCCACGTCCATCAGCAAATACACTCCTTCGGAGAGCATCTGCAGGATCACGGTGAGGAACAACCCAATGAACAGGATCATCAGCGGGGTGACAAACGCCGGGGCAATATCCAGAAAACCGTACTGACCGATGACCTGGATGACCTGCCGAATCAATGAGTAGAATTGCACACCAAAGATCAATACCGCGAATACCAGGATGACCCAGGACAGGATGTTGGCCAGCGCGGCGATGCGCATCAGGCGGGACGGGCGGTGGTACAGATCGGTTTCGACGCTGACAGCTTTTTCTTCCACAATCTTTTTCTCTTCGGTTTCCATTCGTGGCTCCTTATCTGAAGTGACTCAGGCTTACCCTCGCCAGGCCGCCTGACAACATCCTCCAATTGTATCCGATCTTGGCAATTTGTGCCTGATTCTGCCAATCCCTGCCGGGCAGTCATTTTTGCATTAACGATCATTGAACGCAAAATTTTCCATAATTATATTAGTACGTAGCATCCCCCTGCCCTATTGACTTTTCCAGGCGGCTGTCTATAATTGAGTTAACTGGTCAGACCACTTACCAGTTTTCTTGCCCCCCATCCAGGAGACACCTATGAACTGGCAAGCCCCCGAAAAACCGTCCGAGCTGGCCGAGTCCCGGCTGATCGACGCCATCCTGAGCGGTGATTTCCCGCCCGATTCCAGCCTGCCCGCCGAGCGCGAGCTGGCCGGCCTGCTCGGCGTCACCCGCCCGACCCTGCGCGAAGCCTTGCAGCGCCTGGCCCGCGACGGCTGGATCGAAATTCGCCAGGGGCACCCAACCCGCGTGCGCGATTACCTGCGCGAAGGCCAGCTGGCGGTGCTGGTGTCGATCGTCTCGCGGACCGAAAAATTGCCGCCCGAGATGGTCCCCAACCTGCTCGAAGTGCGCCTGGTGATGGCGCCAGCCTACACCGCCCAGGCCATCCGCCGCGCCCCGCAGGACGTGGTCCGCCTGCTCGAACCGCTGGCACACTTGCCCGATACTCCCGCCGGATACACCGACGCCGATTGGAAACTGCATCACGGCCTTACCGTCCTTTCGGGCAATCCAGCCTACACGCTTATCCTCAACGGGTTTGCCCGGCTGTACGCCGTGATGGGACTGCGCTACTTCGCCCTGCCGGCTGCCCGGCAGGCCTCACTGACCTTCTACCTGGCGCTGCTCGAAGCCGCCCGCCGGCGCGATCCAGACCTGGGCGAGGAGATCGCCCGCCAGGTGATGGTCCAGTCGATCACCTTCTGGAATCAGATCGCCCGCACCACGAAGTAAGCCCATCGCAGGGAGGGAGGTAGATATGTGGGAAATAGGATGGCGCGAACAACTCTGGACGAAGCTCGACCAGCCCTGGGATCTGATCGTGATCGGCGGGGGCATCACCGGCGCGGGCGTGCTACATGAAGCCAGCCTGCGCGGCCTGCACGCGCTGCTGCTCGAGGCCAGCGATTTTGCCTTCGGCACCTCCAGCCGCTCATCCAAGCTGATCCACGGCGGCATCCGTTACCTGCGCGAGCGCCTGTTCAACGTCACCCGCGAAATGGCGCGTGAGCGGGAGTGGCTGCTTCGCGCCGCACCACACCTGGTCAAGCGCCTGCCGTTCCTCTGGTCGCACTATGCAGACGCGAAAACCCGCGCCTGGCAGTTTGCTATCGGCGTCGTCCTTTACGACCTGGTCGTGCCAAAATGGGATCACCGCCGTCTTTCCAGCCGCGAGGTGCTCGGGCGCTGTCCGTTGCTGCGGACCGAGGGGCTGCAGGCTGCCCAGCGTTACATCGACGCCTCGGTCGACGATAGCGCGCTGGTGCTGCGCCTGCTCCGTGCGGCGGTCGCAGACGGCGCCAGTGCCCTGAACTACGCGTCGGTCGAGTCGCTGCTGCGCAGCGTTGACGGGCAGGTGCGCGGCGTGCGCGTGCGCGACCTGCCCACCGGCCGCGAGGCGGAAGTGAAGGCGAAGGTGGTCATCAACGCCGCCGGCCCCTGGTCGGACGATCTGCGCGCCCAGCTGAACGCGCCGGCCCGCCTGCGCAAGTGCCGCGGCAGCCACCTGGTCTTCAGCCGCGAGCGACTGCCGCTGAACGAGGCGCTCAGCCTGCTGCACCCGCGCGACAATCGCGCCATGTTCATCATCCCCTGGGAGGGCACCACCATCATCGGCACGACCGACATCGATCACCCGCGTGAATGGGAGGCCGGCGAGCCGTTCGCCACGCAGCCCGAGATCGAGTACATGCTCGAGGGGCTGCAGTACCTCGTGCCCGGGGCGGGTATCCAGGCAGAGGACATTATCTCGACCTTCGCCGGTCTGCGCCCGCTGGTTCGATCACCGGGCAGCGCCCTGCCCTCGCAGGTTTCGCGCAGGGCGGTGGTCTGGGATGAGAGCGGATTGATCACCATCACCGGCGGCAAGCTGACCATCTTCCGCATCATGGCGGTCAAAGCGTTGCAGGCTGCTGAGGCGCGCCTGGGCCGCGAGCTCAATCTCCGCCGGCGCTCGCCAGTTTTCGAGCCGCTGCCGGAAATCGAGCCGCCGGTCGATCTGCCGCCTGAGACGCTGACCTATCTGCTCGGACGTTACGGCAGCCAGACCCCCGCCCTGCTTACCTCCGCCCGCGCCGAGGAGCTGACGTTGATTCCCGCGACGCTCAATCCCTGGGCCGAGCTGCGCTACGCCGCCCGCGCGGGGGGCATCCAGCACCTCGACGACCTGCTGCTGCGCCGCGTGCGCCTCGGCATCCTCCTGCCGCGCGGCGGCCTGGATCACATTCAACGCATCCGCGCTATCGCTCAGGTAGAGCTCGGCTGGGATGACGACCGCTGGCAGGCGGAGCTCGACCGCTACCGAGACATCTGGCAGCGCTATTACAGCCCCGCGCCGTTGGGAGTGGCAGAGTATGTCCCTCAACTCGAATCCTGAGCTCGCCCGCGGGCTGGTCCCTGAGGTTCCCCCCGATGTGCTCGTTGAGCCGATCCCTGAGCCTTGCCCTGAGCTTGCCCTGAGCCTGTCGAAGGGCTTGCCGAAGGGCCTGTCGAAGGGTCGTCGCGTTGAAATCAGGTCTTTTTGGTTTTGCTATCGCATACTTCAGCAGATGCAATCCCTGAAATGACAGTAAAAGAATAGAGAGGTCCCCATGAGCGCACCCGAACAATCCAACCCCGCCTGGTACGAGGGTGATATCCCGGCGAATTCCTACCGGGCGCTGTTCAAGTGGGGCGACCTCTACGCCTACAAGCATCCCAACCGCGGACTGGTCAAGCTGATGCGCGAAGTGTTCGAAATGAGCGACGCCGACCTGGCTGCGCCGCGCTGGCTCGGGCTGGAACCGCTGGAGGTTGAAATCCCATCTCGCTTCGATCCAGAACGAATCGCTGTGTTGGAATCCATCGTTGGCGCCGAAAACGTCCGCACGGACACCCGCTCGCGGCTGCGCGCTTCCTACGGCAAGGGTATGATCGACGAGCTGCGCATGCGCCTGAAGATCATCGAAAACCTGCCCGAGGCGGTCGTCTGCCCGCGCTCAGCAGAAGAGGTGCAAGCGCTGCTGCGCTGGTGCTACGATCAGCGCGTGCCGCTGTACGTCTTCAGCGGCGGCTCGTCGGTCACCCGCGGCATCGAGGCGGTCAGTGGGGGGATCACCCTCGACCTGTCCGTCCACCTCAACCGCGTGCTGGAATTCAACGAGACCGACCAGACCATCACAGTCGAGCCGGGCATCAGCGGACCTGCGCTGGAGGAGGCGCTCAACCAGGCGCCCGAGCGCTTCGGCGCGCAGCGGCGCTACACCTGCGGACACTTCCCGCAGTCTTTCGAGTATTCGACCGTCGGCGGCTGGGCCGTCACCCGCGGCGCCGGACAGAATTCGACCTACTACGGCAAGATCGAGGACATTGTTATCGCCCAGGAGATGGTCACGCCAGCCGGCGTGCTGCGCACCGGCCCGCAGCCGCGCGCCGCCGCCGGCCCCGACTTCGACCAGATTCTGATGGGCTCGGAGGGCGTCTTCGGGGTGCTGACCAGCGTAACGTTGAAAATCTTCCGCCTGACCCCGCGCAACCGGCGCAGCTTCAGCTTCTTTTTCAAAACCTGGGAAGGGGCGCTGGAAGCCTGCCGCGAAATCATGCAGTGCGAGGCCGGCCTGCCCTCGGTCTTCCGCCTATCGGATCCTGAGGAAACCGACGTCGCTCTGCGCATGTACGGGCTGCACGCCACCCCGGCCGACCGCGCCCTGCAGGCGCTCGGCTACAAACCCATGCAGCGCTGCCTGCTGCTTGGCACGGCAGACGGCGCCGGCAGCTACACCGCCAGCGTCGCCCGCGCGGTACGCCGTACCGCCCGCCGGCACGGCGCGCTGAACGTCAGCCTGCTGCCCATCGTGCACAAGTGGGAGGAATCGCGCTTCCGCGATCCCTACCTGCGCGAGGACTTGCTGGACTACGGCGTGCTGATCGACACGCTCGAATGCGGGGTGACCTGGTCGCAGATGCCCGAGGTGCACGCTCGCGTCCGCACGGTGGTCAAAGCCCGCCCGCGGACGGTCTGCATGACCCACCTCTCCCACGCCTACCCGCAGGGCGGCAACCTGTACTTCATCTTCATCGCCCGCATCGACGACCTGCGCGATTACCTGGAGGTACAGTACGCGATCATCGACGCAATCTGTAAATCGGGCGCAACCATCAGCCACCATCACGGCGTCGGCAAGCAGACCGCGCCCTGGCTGGAGGAGTCGATCGGCGCCCCGGCGATGGATGTGATTCGCGCGCTCAAACGCCACTTCGACCCGCTCAACCTTATGAACCCGGGCGGCACGCTCGGTTTAGACATGAGCCCCGAACAGGTCCGCCGGCGCTGGGGATTGGAGTAGAGGCTAACGCGGTTTTTTACCGCGAGCGAAGCGCAGCGATCCTGCGCGAGCCAGACGGAACCAAATATGAATTAAAACGTCTTAATGACAAGCCGGTTGACGCCTCCGGCTGCGCGGACTTGCCCGCCCGCGCCGCCCCCGCGCCAGCCGGCTGTATGGTTAAATCCTTTATTATTACTACTTTGCCGGCTTCCTGCCGATGTACAGCAGGTGCCGTGAAGCACCCAGGATGGACGGTTCGCGGCTCACCTCGAACAGCAAATCCCGCCAGAGTCTCCGGCGCCGGCCAGACAGCCGGTTGTAGCTCTCGTCCTCCGCCGAGATCGCTGGCTCCACGCCCGCCAGGGCGACGGTTTCGAAGCCGATCTCTTCATGGAGCGGCGCAATCTCTGCGACCGTGGCAAAATATCCCCGGAACCCGCCGTGCGGATGGTCGTGCGGGTCCCGGCCGATGCTCAGGATAGAGCGGACCTCCTCCTCGTCCTCGATCCAGTCAGGCGTTCTTTTCATTAACTCGCCAAGGATGCCGTGGCGGCTGATGAAGGCAGAGAAAATCGGCGCGCCGGATTTAAGCCGCTCGAAGACGCCCCGCAGGACTGTTTTTCGATCCGATGCGACCACCAGGTGATACAGCGGTCCCATGAGCAGCGCCGCGTCGTAATCGCGGCGGGTCAACGCCGAGAGATCGCGCGCATCGGCGACGACTGATTCGACCCGATCGCTCCACCCCTGTTCGACCAAACGCGCCCGGCAGACTTCCAGCTCAGCGGCGGAGAGGTCTACGGCGGTGACCTGGTAGCCGCGCCGGGCCAGCTCGAGGGTATACCGCCCGGTAGCGGCGCCGACCTCGAGGATGCTCCCTGACGCGGGCAGGTACTTTTCCAGGTATCTCCAGGTCAGGTCGCGCTCCAACTGGTGCCAGTCCAGCCGCGCGTCCTCATACTCCCAATCGCGTTGATAGAATTCGGCGATGTCGCCGATATCATCGACCATACCGTCCTCCATCTCAAGGATCAAAATCAACGTACCACAGGGAACAAGGAAAGCTCGAGAAAATACTTACCCCTCGCTGTGATCCCGGGTATCTGTGGGAAAGCCGTTCTTAGTTAAATTGAAAGACCTGGGGTGAAGGTTCAGGAGCAGCTGCCCCCGCAGTCTTGCGCCGAACCGCAGCCTGCGCAGGCGCCGCCCACCCTGCCGGCGGCCAGCTCATCCAGCGTACCCTCACGCAGTCCGACGATCCTGGCGCGGAAGAACAACTCCTTGCCCGCCAGCGGATGGTTGAGATCAAGCTTGACGCTCTGCTCGTCAAGCGCCTGGATATAGGCGGTCGTCACCTGCCCTTCGTCGGTGCGTACGCGCACGGGCGCGCCGGCCTCGAATTGAAACCCGGCGGGGAACTGCGCGCGAGGGATGTCGAAAACGGCGCCGGGGTCATAATCGCCGTAGGCATCCTTGGGAGCGACCACCACCTCCTTGCTCTCGCCGAGCGCCAGACCGTCCAGCTCGCGTTCCAGACCCGGGATGATGTTGTTGTAGCCTTGCAGGTATTCCAGCGGCGTTTGGCCCGAGGCATCGATCACCTGACCGCCGACGGTCAGAGTGTAATCCAGGCTGACAACCAGCCCGTCGCGGACGATCATTGTTTGTTCTGCCATACACACCTTCAGGGAGATTTGACTTGTCTGCAGCGCAGGGTTTGAAGCGGCAGCACCACAGACCAAAAATTATAACTCGAACCGCCCAGAACGCAACCTGATAATCCGCTTGAAATATACAACCTGCTTTGGCTGAGCTTAGCCACGGGTTGCGTCTATATCCCCCTCGGCGTCAGGCAGGCGGAACCAGAATTCGGCCCCCTCCCCCGGCTGCCCGCTGCTGTCCACGCCGACCGATCCGCCAAGTTTGGTGATGATACGGCGGGTTATGGATAATCCCAATCCATGCCCGCCGGTCGGCCGCGATCCCAGACGGGAAAAGTCCTGGAACAACTTGTTCTGATCCTGCGGATCGATTCCGCTGCCGTTATCTTTGATCCAGTAGCGCACAAATCCGTTCACCGGTGCATCCGCTCCGATCTCGACCTTTGGCGGGTCGCCGCCGTAGTTGATCGCGTTGGAGATCAAATTGACCAGCACCTCTACCAACCAGGGCGCATGACCGCGCGCGAGCGGGTAGTCCCCCACCAGGGCGATTTCGGCCTTGCGTTCGTCGATCAACAACCTGAGGCGGTTGGTCGCTTCCTTGATCACCGAATGGATGTCGACGGGTTTGAACTCGATATCGGTACTGCGCAAGCTTGCCAGGGTGAGCAATTCATTGATGATGGAGCCGGCCTTCATACCCGTCTGCTGGATCTGCTCGACCAGGTTCATGGCATTCTCGGGGTTCGGATATTCAGCCAGCTCACGCTGCAGCAAGTACGACAGCAGCGACAGGTTCTGCAGCGGGGTTTTCAGATCGTGGGCGACCATTCTGGCGAAAGCATCCAGATCGCCGATCAACACCTCGCGTTCGCGGATCTCCTCCTGGAGCCGTTCATTTGCCGCCTGCAGCGCCTGCTCGACCTGGATGCGCTCCTGGATCTCCTGCTCGAGAGCAATGTTTTTCTTTTGCTCCAGCTCGGCTTCGCGCCGGACGGCATCCACCTGAAATACAACTTCCAGGCTGCTGATTCTGCTCTCAGCCTCAGCGTTGACAATTTCCTCTTTATTATTATGAAACCGCTCGTAATGATACAGGGCCTTTTGAAAATTTTGCATCATCCTGTAGGCGTTGGAGAGCGCATGGTGGATTTCGACAACGTGCCCTTTAAGCCCGATTTCATTGGCCAGTCTTAACGCGCTCTCGAGCGTCTCTACCGCCAGATCATATTGCTCATTTTGGTTGCGCAGCGACGCTTTTAATATATAAGCGCGGACCACCTCATAACGCAGCCCGATCTCACTGGCGGTCTGCTCGGCCTGCTGGTAGCACTCCAGCGCGTTGGTGTGAACCAGAAGCGACTGATAGGCCAACCCCAGGCTGTTCAACGCCGCCGCCTGCCCCTGCCGGTCGCCGACCTCGCGGAACGTGTCCAGGCTTTTTCGGGCTGTTTCCAGACCAGACTGCGGATTGTTAAGCCGGGTGTAGACGCAGCTGATCAGCTCGAGCGCCCCCGCCTGGACCTCGCGGCAGCCTGCGTCCTGCGCCAGCTGCAGCGATTTGAGCAGGTAGGGCAGCGCCTTGCTGTAGTCTTCTCGTTGAATATAAATGGAGCCAAGGTTGTTGAGTAAGGTGGCTTCCAGCTCTTTGTCGCTGCCGGTGCTGAACAGCTCGAATCCCTCCAGGGTGTGCTGCAGCGCCTGGGCGTAGTTCGAAAGGCAGAGTTGGATGGCGCCGAGTCGGGCATGGGTAAGGATCCTGTCGCGCTGGCTGCCGGTTTTCTCGAACAGGACCAGCGCCTCCTGCAAGGCTTTCAAGGCAGCCGGGTATTCCCCCACCTGATAAAGGAGCACTCCGAGATTGCGCCGCGCCTGGGCCAACGCGGCGATCACATCTGATTCGTGGATCCCCTCGCAGTCATATCCATCGCAGGCCTCTCTGGTCAGCGCGATGGCCTGTTGGATGTCTTTAAACCGCAATTCCCACGCAAGCGAGTATTTCGCCGTGATCTGCCCTTGATTTGCGCCTTTTTCGGTGATTTTTGTATCCATTTCCTGAACGAAAACGACCAGAGTTTACCTCAAAGGGTATCCAGCCCAAAAGGCAATCATACAGACTGAAGGTGATGAAACGCGGGTAATGAGATGATAATTGTTGTTCGCCCCAATTCACCTATCAATTTTGCAAAGTGTATATGCAAGGTTAGTGCCACACACGGGTGGATTCCCCCCCTTAAGGAAGGTGCAATTCGATAATCCAAGAATGGCTATGCGCAGAGGCAAGGTTGGATCACCAGCCTGAGTGAATTTTTTGCATTCTGGAATATCTCTTTCCCTTCACCTGAATGCAAATTATGCATCCTGCCCTGAGGAAATATTTTTCACCCTGGCCTGAGCGCATTTTTTGCATTCAGGTCGCCAGCGGGCAATTTCTGCCTTTCAGAAGCGTGCAATTCCTGCACGTCACCAGAATGCAATTTTTGCACGTGATTCATATTAACTACTTATTTAACGACTCTTACTACGTATACTTTCTCATCTTTCCTGATCATTTCTCAAATCCCTCTTCTGGCATCATCGATCAGGTAAATCGTCCCACAGCGCGGGCATTGCAAATAGTAATCGTAATAATAACTCTGCCCCGGCTTGACCTTGCGTGCCGGCGTACGCTTTTCGACCGGAGCGCCGCACTTACGGCAGGCCTGCCCGGCGAGCGTCACTTTCCGGCTGGCTGCCGCCTTGACCACGGGCGGCTCAGCCCATTTATCTTCAGCGTCGGCGATCTCTGCCGCCGGCAGGTCGAACAAGCTGGCTTGTACCCCGCCATCGCCGGTGTCGGGCTGCTCGAAGCCCCCGTCCACGGGCAGGTCGGCGCCCAGCAGAGCCTTCTGCGCCAGCCAGTTAGCCCGCTCGTTCAGAGGCTCGCCGCTGTGCCCCTCAACCCAGCGGAATACGACCTGATGCCTCTCGAGCAGCGTGAGCAGGCGCTGCCACAGGTCGGCGTTAGGGACGCGCTCCTTTTTTGTTTTACGCCAGCCTTTCGACTTCCAGGTTTGTACCCAGCCCTGGTTGAGGCTCTCGACCAGGTACTGCGAATCAGAATACAGCCGCACCGACCGGCTGCCAGCCAGCGCCTCCAGGCCGGTAATTGCCGCAAAGAGCTCCATGCGGTTGTTGGTGGTCAGGCGAAAGCCGCCCGAAATCTCCCGCCGCCGGCGCCCATCGATGATCACCGCGGCGTAACCGCCCGGCCCGGGGTTTCCCGAGCTGGCGCCGTCGGTGTAGATAGTCACACTATTCATGGTATGCTATATCCGCTGTATGAGTTCCTTGAGATTATAGCATTGATAACTTGCCCGTATAATTATCGCAGACAGGATAGATGAATCTTACCCCGTCACAGGAGTGACTGATTATTTGAAGTACCACCGAACTCGTTTTGCGATTTTCCTGCTCTTGACCGGCGCGCTCGCCGCGGCCTGTACTCCTTCAAATTCTCCGGATGCCACCCGCGCCGCCCAGGGCTCGCCTGCCAGCCTGGATGCCCCCGCTCCAACGCCGACAACAGCCTTCACCGCGACCGCGCGGCAGGCGGCGCCCTCCCCTGCCTCTTCCGTGACGCCGCCGGCTTTGGCGACCCCTTCCCAGGAGGCCACACAGCCCCAGGATGCCACCGCGCTGCGGCTGAAGCTTGCCGCCCGCCAGTACCTGGCCGACACGCCCGCGCAGGCAGCCGCGGTCGCCCGGCGCATCCATTACCTGGATGGCCGGACCGAATCGGAAGAGAACATGTGCGGGGCGCTCTCGGCTGCCCTGCTGATCGACGCGGGTATCCTCTCGCCGGACGTGGCGCCGCACGATCTGTGGCTGATGAACGCCAGAGACGCTCAAACGGGTGGGGGTCTCCAGACCCTGCAGCGTGAAGTGTTCCCGCCGCAACTGTTCGATTACTTTTCCGTCGAGCAGTCCGTGGCTGACTACGACTGGTCCGCCTTCCCCCTGCAGGTCGGCGACTGGCTGTATCTGTTCACCGGTCCCAACGGCTTCGACCACATGCTGGTGGTGACCGAGGTCGTTGCTGGCGTCCCTTACACGGTCACCAACTGGGAACGCCAGGGCGTGGGCTTCCAGATCATCCGCGCGCCGCTCTACATTCCGGATCAACCGGGGGAAGGTCTGTTCTTCGAGATGACCGACCCCGGCAGAGGCATGCTTGGCGTTTCAGGCGGTAAGGGGTTTTTGCTGGTTCGCAAAAAGGAGAGCATCCCATCGCCGCTGCCCCTGGCTGATCTTCACGCCGAACTGGATTCGCGCGTCGCATGGAAGGCGTTGATTCTGGATGCGAGTGGGAATATCCTTTTTGTCAGCCGCCCGAACGAGGTCTTTCATCCCGCCAGCATGATCAAGCTGCCGCTGACCATGGTTCTCTTGGACACGCTCGAAAAAAATGGAATCACAGCGCAAGACATCACCGTGCGCGGCTATCAGGGTGCGACCTTCCAGCAGATGATCGAACGGACGCTGATTCGGTCGGAGGAGGCCGCTGCGGCGACCATATTGGAGTATCTCTCTCTAAATCGAGTGAACATCTCGACAGTCCTCGAGGGCTGGGGAATGGCGGACACAGAATTTACACCCAGGCGCTCGACCGCCTTCGACCTGGTCAGATCGCTGCAGCTCATAAATCGGGGAGAGGTCCTGTCGGACTGGTCGCGCTTGTTGATCCTGGATTGCCTGGCCGCTTACAGCCCCAATGATGAAACCCTGCTGGGGCAGCTGAAATCGGTCCTGCCGGATGCGCAGTGGCTGAACAAGCGCGGCACGCTGGTCAGCCCGCTGATCATCGCCGACATGGGCATCCTCGTCATCGACGGACAGCCATTTTACATTCTGTTGCAGGCAACCCCTAAAATAAATCAGACGATCACTTACGAGGAAATCCAGGTCTCGCTCGAGGGCTTTGCCGTCGCGGCTGCCGGCCGCCTGGCGGCTTACACGCGCCGGCAATGAACGGCGTGCGCAGGTAGGGCGGGCTTGATCCCTCGGGATTTAACCTGTACAATACAGGCCCATCGATAGGATCGAATTTTGGACGCTCCCGATTTACCAGAACTGATCCAGTTCCCCACCAATTTTTGTCTGCGCGTTTTCGGCCTGGACGCAGACGATTTTGCCACATTCGTGATGCTGCTCGTCCGCCGTCATGTGCCGGAGCTGAATGAGGACGCGATCGACACGCGTGTCAGCCACGGCGGCAGGTACCTGGCGGTCAGGGTGTCCTTCACCGCCGACAGCCGCGAGCAGCTGGATGCCATCTACCGCGATCTGAGCGAGCACGAGCGTGTGCTCTTTGCCTTATAAATTCATAGGGTGAAGCTGCCGGGGGAACGCAGCCTCACCCTACATCCGGGTGTCGAAGAAATTGCCCCTGGCTGTGGTTGGCCGGAAGCGGTAAGCGACCCACAAACAGCAAGGAACCTGATTTACCCCTACAATGACAGGCAGTAGTCTCGCCCGCTTGTTGATTGACTAACCTGTCTCTGATTTCATTGTAACACAATTCTTTAGCGAAGGAGTCATCATTTATCTCCCCGCGGAGCTGTCCTTTGGATTACAAGGTTATAATTGGATTCTCTCTTCTGGCTTGTCAGGAGGTAAGCGGTGGAGAAAAAATCGGTAGATAACATGCTGCGCAGTCTGGAAGGGCTGTCTGTTGGCGACGCCTTCGGGCAGACCTTTTTTGGTCCAGACGGCGTGCGCTGCATCGCCAGCCGTGAAACCGCGCCCTGCCCCTGGCGCTGGACCGATGACACCCACATGGCCCTTTCAGTCGTCAAAAACCTGTTGGCCCACGGCAGCATCCGGCAGGATGAACTCGCGCGTTCCTTTGCCCGCCACTTCGTCGAGGACGGGCGTCACGGCTACGCCGGTGGAGCCGCGCAGGTGCTCAGCCGCATCTACGCTGGCGAGGAATGGCGCGTGGTTACGCCTGTCATCTTCCCTGGCGGCTCGTACGGCAATGGCGGCGCGATGCGCGCCGCGCCGATCGGCGGCTTCTATGCCACCAGGCCGCAGTTGGCGGCAGATCAGGCTCGGTTGGCGGCCGAGGTGACCCATGCCCATCCGGAAGGTCAGGCCGGGGCGATGGCTGTCGCAGCCGCGGCGGCCCTGGCGGCTGCAAAGGATCCACCCCGCGGGCTTGAATTCCTGGATGCTGTTCTAAAATACACGCCCGCCGGTCTGACCCGGGACGGCATCCGCCGCGCCCTGACCCTCCCGCCAGGCGAGGTCGAGCAGGCCGCCCGAGAGCTCGGCACGGGTCAGCTGGTCAGCGCGCAGGACACGGTGCCGTTCTGCCTGTGGGCAGCCGCTTATCACCTGGATGATTATGAGCGCGCGCTCTGGCTGACCGTCAGCGGTCTGGGCGACCGCGATACGACCTGTGCCATCGTCGGCGGCATCGTTGCCCTCTCTGCGCCGGCGATTCCCGCCAGATGGCGGACCTGCCGAGAACCTCTGCCCCCTCTGGATGGATTCTAAAATCAATTTGTTTCGTGTAGGGAGTTTTTTCTACCTTTTCAGTAAAATTATTTCTTCCAATAAATCAACATGCCTTTGGAACCGTAAATATCGGTCGGCAGGGTTTGCTCGAGCCGGTAGCCGGCAGTGAAGCGTTCATCGCGCAGCAGCCCCAGCCGCCCGTAGACTTCCAGGATCACCAGCGCGTCCGGCTGCTGGTCGAGGATCATCTCCGGCGCGACGGCGTAATTGATCGCGTAATATTTTTCATCCAGCGGGTAGTATTGCAGCGCCTCAGGCGAGTTCAATCCGACCAGGTCGAGGATGCGCGCCGGCGTGTAAAAGCCCAGCACGCCCACGTCGCCCGCCGCCAGCACCGATTGCCCGTTCAGCCGCGGCGCGGTCTGCTCCGCGGCCTGGCGGTAGAGCAGCTCGAGCTGGATGAAGGCCATATCCGGCGCGGGCCGCAGGGGGCCGTGATCGGGGCGCAGGCGCCACTCGCTCAACAGCCCGACGAGCATAGGCGCGCATAAGGCCGCCATCAGCAGACTGCGCAGCCAGACTGGCGCAGGTCCAGCGCGGCGGGCGGTGGATAGTCGGGTGAGGACGTCTTCCAGCCCGACAAAGATGAAGAAGAAGTAGGCCGGCAGCGGCGGGGTCAGGTACCAGCGGAAGATGAGCGGATTGGCCGCAGCGAAGACGATCAGGTACAGCCAGGGGTAGACCGCCCAGGTCGCCAGACGTGATTCAGCCCTGACGGAGCGATATATTCCCACAAAGGAGAGAAAGGGAAACAGGAGGACGCCGAGGCTCACCGCGGCGGCCGAATGCATCAGGTTTTGCCAGTGAAACGGCGTGGTGTAATGCTGCAACAGGCGCACCAGGCCTTCCACCGATCCCAGGCGGTAGGCGCCGAGCTTGGCCTGCACAGAGTGTGGAATTGGCGAGCCGAAGTAGAGCGTGGCGAAGATCAGCCAGGCCAGCAACGGCAGGGCAGCGATGAGGATCTCGCTCATGCGCACCCTCTCGGCCTTATTGCGGAAACCGCGGATCAGCCAGTCGAGCGCCAGCGGGCCGAGCAGGATCAGCGCGTCCGGGCGGGTCAGCAGCGACAGCGCCGCGGCCAGCGCCGTCAGCCGTCCGCGGTGGGTGATGTGCGCCCAGACCGTCAGGGTGAGCAGGAAGACGTACAGGCTGGTTTCCAATCCGCCGATGGCGAAGGTGACTGAGTACGGCGCGACGCCCCAGGCCAGCCCGGCCGCGGCGCCGGCCAGCTCGAATCCGGCGCGTTTGCCAATCTGCCAGAGCAGCAGCGCCGTGCCGGCGTCGGCCAGCGCGTTGACGACCAGCGCGATCCAGGGGAGGTCGGCCTGCGGACCGCCGGCGAGCGCGCCAAGGCCGGTCATCAGCAGGGTGTACAGCTCGGTGGTGGTGCCCATCACCCGCTGACCCGGGTTGAAGACGAAGCCCTCCCCGGCAAGGATGTTGCGCGCATAGCGGAAGGTGATGAAGGCGTCGTCGATCGTGCGCGGCCCGGGGATCAGCCGGGCACCCAGGGCCAGGAGGATCAGTGCGATGGGGATCAGCGTGCGGGGAGTGAGTTTGGAAGTGGTGCGGGGCATGGCAATCAGTATACACGATTGCAAGAAAAATGCCCTTGCTGATTATCAGGCGCTTGGCGGGGTTCGTGTAAGGGCGATGCATCCGCCGGGGCATACCCGGGTGTTCCCCAGCACCGGCGGGCGCGCAAGCTTCGCCCCTGCCCGTCCGCGCAGGTACCTGTCAGATCATTCCATCGATTTACAATAAAATTGTTCAGAACAGATTACAATCGAATAGAAATCCACCGCCGTGTTGGTAAAGCCGGCTTGCATTGGTAGAATGGGATCAGACACAGAATTTAATGGAGGCATTCTCAATGATCGTTCAGGTCTACGCAATCAAATCCGTTGATGAAATGCGGATGTGCATCGAGGCGGGGTTGGACCGCTGGGGCCTGGAGGTGGGCAAACACGGCATCATGCCCAGCGAGATGAATTACGCAAAAACACGCGAGGTTTTTGCCGCTACCCCACCCGGCTATCCAAAGATGGCATTGACAATCGAAACGGATATCGGAGAAATCGTGGAACTCGTCAATGAAACCCGGCCTGACCTGCTGCATCTGTGCGGAGACCTCCAAAAATTGCCACCGGAGGGCGTCAATGAGCTTCAAAAGAGAATACCCGGAGTGGAGATCATTCAGGCGATCCCGGTCACAGGTCCCGAGGCGGTCGATATTGCTCTCGCGTACGAACCGGTCGCGGATATTCTCTTCCTGGATTCGGTCTCTCCGAACGTCTCAGGCATAGGTATCGCCGGTGTGATTCACGACTGGAAGGTCAGCCGGAGGATCGTCGAAACCGTCAAGAAGCCATGCATTTTGGCGGGCGGTCTGTCGGCCGAAAATGTGGCAGAAGCGATCCGGACCGTCCAGCCCTGGGGGGTTGACTCGAACACCCACACCTGCGTCCCCGGTACCTGGAAAAAAGATTTCAACCGCATGCGCCAGTTCGCGCTGGCTGCGAAGTCGGCTCAATAAAGGAGGGCGACAATCACCACAATGTCAGGCCAACAGGTTTTATGTTACGGCGGCATCGCCGTCGAATCCTTTATCGAGCTGCCTTACCAACCCAAACCCGGCATCGCTCACATTATCTGCGATGAGTATTTCCGGCTCGGAGGTGGAGCGGCGCATGTTGCAGAATGGCTTGGCTCCTGGGAAATCCCGACCCGGCTGACGGGCTACGTCCTGGGCTGTGATCCGTATGGGGAAATGCTGATCGACTGGTTGAGTGGATATCCGAGCATCGATCTGGATTATATCCAGCGCCAAAAAGGGATAGACACTCTGGTTTCGCGGACGATTCCGTTCCCGGACGGGAACAAGTATTTATTATGCACCGGCTATGCAAATGTGACCTTGGTCGCCCCCAGGCTGGAAATCCTGGATGGGATTCAGATCGTCGAAATCGCCTTTTATCACCGCCAACCGCGGGGGAATACCGCCGCCAAAGAAATGGCGAAGTTGGCTGCATCCAATGGGATAAAAATCGTGGCGACAGATCTGATTTCCCTCGAGGATGAAATTCTGCCTGACGCCAGCGTGATTATCAATTCTCGCGCATCCATTATCGAGCAGTACCCGGATGCCGACGTGATTGAACACAGCCAGAAGCTGCAGGATGCGAGCAAAGGGATTGTGATTACGACCGACGGCTCCAGGACGCTCAATGCGTTCAATCGCGACGGCGCGCATTATTCCCTCCGCCCGCCGAAGGTCGTGCCGGTGGACACAACCGGCGCGGGAGACAGCTTTCGGGCGGGGATAATTTACGGGCTGTTGCAGTCCTGGCCGCTCGATCAGTCGTTGAAATGGGCTGCCGCAGTCAGCGCGCTGCAAATTCAACGCAGTTTATCCCAGGACCGACCTCCGTTGAAGGATCGGATTGCCAGCCTGGCGGAGCAAATTGAAGTCCACGCGTAAAGCCGCTGAGAGCAGAGGATAGATCCAGGGCACCGCATAGCCCCTGCGCGCCGCGTTCGGAATGTAGGGGCGGCCCTCGTGGCCGCCGATCGGGGCTTCGACAGGCTCAGCCGCCGATCAGGGCTTCGACAAGCTCAGCCGCCGATCGGGGCTTTGACAGGCTCAGCCACCAGGCTTCGACAGGCTCAGCCGCCGATCGGGGCTTCGACAGGCTCAGCCGCCGATCGGGGCTCTGGACAAGCGCAGCCGCCGATCGGGGCTCCGGACAAGCGCAGCCGACGATCGGGGCTTCGACAGGCTCAGCCGCCGATCGGGGCTCTGGACAAGCGCAGCCGCCGATCCGGGCTTCGACAGGCTCAGCCGCCGATCGGGGCTCCGGACAAGCGCAGCTGCCGATCCGGGCTTCGACAGGCTCAGCCGCCGATCCGGGCTTCGACAGACTCAGCCGCCGATCCGGGCTCCGGACAAGCGCAGCCACCGATCGGGGCTCCGGACAAGCGCAGCCGCCGATCCGGGCTCTGGACAAGCGCAGCCGCCGATCGGGGCTCCGGACAGGCTCAGCCACCATTCGGGGCTTTGACAGGCTCAGCCGCCGATCGGGGCTCCGGACAAGCGCAGCAGCCGATCGGGGCTTCGACAGGCTCAGCCGCCGATCGGGGCTCCGGACAAGCGCAGCCGCAGATCGGGGCTGCCCACTGAGCCGATCCCTGAGCCTGTCGAAGGGTCGGCTCAGATAGATAAGGCGGGCAAGGATACCTGCCCTACGTATCGAACACACTCCCCCACCGGGTTAATCCGGCGGCCAGACTCCCCCGCCCTACAAGGTTACCGCGTCCCTGACCCCGTCCGCCTCGACGATGGCATCGTCGATCGGGCAGTACTCCATGCAGGTCCCGCACCCGTCGCAGCGCTCCTCGTCGATTTCATACTTTTGCCCAGCGTAATCGTAATTGATTGCGCCCTGCTCGCAAAAATGAGCGCAGGAGCCGCATTCGCAACACTTCTCAGTGATTACGTAGGTCTTTTTCATCTCCATCTCAGTATAAACCAGTTTGTGACCAAATGCACGCGCTATTTTTCACAATTCCAGCCGTCTGGCTGACAAAGATAGTCATGGATCGATTTAGCCGCCCGCCGGCCGGCCCCCATCGCGTTGATGACCGTCGCGGCGCCGCTGGCGACGTCGCCGCCCGCCCAGACCCGTTCTTTGGACGACTTTCCTGTTTCCGGGTCGACCACGATCGTCCCCTTCCTGCTGATCGACAGGTCGGGCGTCGTGGCCGCGATGAGCGGATTGGGGCTGTTGCCAATCGCGTGGATTACGCAATCGAAAGGCAAGATAAACTCCGAGTTGGGCACCTTGACCGGACTGCGCCGGCCGGAGGCGTCCGGTTCGCCCAGCTCCATGCGCAGGCATTCCAGGCCGCTCACGCGGTGCTGTTCGTCGCCTAAAGTGCGAATGGGTAGCGTCAGATAGCGGAAAATCACCCCCTCTTCCTCGGCGTTTTCGATCTCCTCCAGGCGGGCGGGCATTTCGACCCGCGAGCGGCGGTAGAGCACCATCACCTCGCCGCCCAGGCGCAGCGCGGTGCGGGCGCAGTCCATTGCCACGTTGCCCCCGCCGAGTACCGCCACCCGTTTGTGCGGCTTGATCGGCGTGCTCGCGCGCGGAAAATCGGAGGCTTTCATTAAATTTACCCGCGTCAGATACTCGTTCGCCGAATACACACCGTTCATGTTGTTCCCGTCCATCTCCATGAACCAGGGCAGTCCTGCGCCGGTGGCGAGGAACACGGCATCGAACGTCTCCAGCAGCCGGTCTACCGAGCGGGTTTTGCCGACGACGAAATCGGTGCGCATCTCCACGCCCAGGCGGCGCAGGTACTCCACCTCGCGGTCGACGATTCTTTTGGGCAGGCGGAATTCAGGGATCCCGTAGGAGAGCACCCCGCCCATCTTATGCAGAGCTTCGTAGATGACCACCTCGTGGCCCAGCTTGACCAGGTCAGCCGCGGCGGTCAGCCCTGCCGGGCCGCCGCCGACAATCGCCACCTTTTTTCCGGTCGGCTGGGCTCGTTCCGGCAGCTCGGCCGGGCCCTGGGCTGCCTCCCAGTCGCCGAGGAAGCGCTCCAGGCGGCCGATGGCTACCTCGCCCCTGCGCTTGACCAGTACGCACTCCTTTTCGCACTGGTCTTCCTGCGGGCAAACGCGCCCGCAAACGGACGGCAGAGAGTTATCCCGTTTCAGGGTGCGCACGCCGGATTGAAAATCGCCTTCGGCGATGGCGTGGATGAAAGCGGGGATATTGATATTGACCGGGCAGCCGTTCACGCAGGACGGCTTTTTGCACTGCAGGCAGCGGCGCGCCTCTTCGACCGCCGTCTCGGCGGCATAGCCCAGCGCAACCTCGCTGAAGTTGCGCCGGCGCACCGCTGCCTCCTGCTTGGGCATCTCGCGGCGGTGGAGGTCCAGCTTGCGCGGTGTCTTGGGAACCTGCCCGCTCTGATCGCTCATTCGCCTGACTTCTCCTGATCCATCATCCCATCCGTTTGCCCTGTCGTTTCCTTCGCTTCAGGGACTCATCCTTTCCGCCCGGCTCGAGACAAGCGTCTGCACCTCTTCTCCCAGGTACGCCTGCCGCCGGCGGGCGATCTCGTCCCAATCCACTTCATGTCCGTCAAAATGCGGCCCGTCCACGCAGGCGAACTTGGTTGTCCCCGCCACCGTGCAGCGGCAGACCCCGCACATGCCCGTCCCGTCGATCATCAGCGTGTTCAGGCTGACGATGGTGCGGATTCCCAGCGGCCGCGTTGCTTGCGCCCCGCGCATCATCAGGTAGTTGCAGCCGTTGATGATCACCCGGTCGGCTGGTTCGGCAAGCCCGGCCAGAATGCCCGGCAGGCGGTCGATGTGCCCCGGCAGTCCCTGCGTTCCATCTCGCGTTATCACGATCAATTCGTCAGCAGCAGACCTGAGTTTTTTCTGCCAGTAGAGCATGGTGGCGCTGCGGGCTTCGATGACGACCGTTACCCGGTTGTCCAGCGCCTTCAACGCCAGCGCAATCGGGTAAATGCTGGCGATCCCGTAGCATCCGCCGACGCAGACCACGTGACCGAAGTGAGCCAGCTCCATCGGGTTTCCCAGCGGTCCCACGACCGTCGCTGCGCTGTCGCCGGCGGCGAGCCCGGCCAGTTCGGCTGTGGTTTTACCGACCACCATATAAACCACGCTGATCGTCCCCCGCTGGGCATCCCAGTCCGAGATGGTCATCGGGATGCGCTCGCTGTCCTCGCGCGGACGGATGATGACAAACTGCCCCGGCTGGGCGGCTGCGGCGACTTCCGGCGCTTTGAACACTGCCAGGTTCAGGTTCGGTACGAGCATTTTATTTTCAAGCAACTGGAACACGCAGACCCTCCTCTTGCGGTGAAGGTTGCAAATCGCCCAGCCCGGCTACCCATTTATCCAGCGGCGCGCCGTGATAGTCGTGCTCGCCCGGCGCCGCGATCCATTCCGGCGGACTGCTAATCTCCGGTCTTTCTGCCGCCTGCCCGGCCATTTCGGCGCGGATATCGTCCACGCAGCCGTAATCAAAGCCGGGCTTGCCAAGCGCCTGAGCGATCTGGCAGAGGATTTTCCAGCCGGGCAGCGCCTCGCCTGGCGGCGCCGCGGCGGCAGAATAACACTTCATCTTCCCGGATTGATCCACAAGGCTGCCGTCGGTTTCACTGAAAGCCGCCATCGGCAGCATCAGTCCTTCATGGAACAGGTGAGGTAATTCAGCCTGTAAAGCGTGCGTGTTCTGGATCAGCACGAACGAATCGCCGGGCAGATCATGCGGCAGGGCGGCGCCGATCAGGTACAGAACGCGCGGAAGCCTGCCCGCCGGAGCGGCTCCGATGCCAGCCCGCAGCGAGCCCATCAAATTGCCCTCGGCCGGCAGCGCCACCAGCCCCGCCCCGGCGGCTTTCTGCAGGCGTTCGACCGCCTCCGGCAGGCGCGCGAGGTAATCCGGTCCAACGATCAGCACAGGCTTGCGCGCCTCGCTCAGCAGATGTAACGCTGCGCCGAGTTGACCCCGGTCGTCCCGGCCTTCGGCCAGGTCATTGATCATCTCTCCCTCGCTGAACGGCTGCGGCTGCAGCCACACATCCGCGAACCGGCCCGGCACGTGCTCGCCGGCGTGGATGGTGAGGAGCTTGGCCCCGCGCTCCTTCGCCTGGCGCAGCCGCGGCTCGACGACTGACTGGTAATACTGGGCGTCCAGACCCAGGCAGAAGATCAGGTCGGCTGATTCCAGCGCCTCCAGCGGCTGCGAGAGCGCCAGCAGCCGTGCGGAAGCCTGCCCCCCGCCGCGGTAGCGCGCCGCCGCAGAGAGATAAACCGGCGCCGAGCGCATCACCTGACGTGTAAATTTATTCGCGACGTAGAAATCCTCGCTGCTGCAGTTTGCCGAGACGATCAGCGCAAAGTCGTCTGGCGCGCAGCCGCTCAGCACCTCCGCCGCCAGCCGGCTGGCTTCGTTCCAATCACTTTTGACTGCCTCGCCTGCGCTGACGTGCAGCACATCTTTCAACCGGTCGGGATGGTTGACCAGCTCAGGCACGCCGAAACGGCCTTTCACGCACAACGCCGGGAGGCCCTCTCCAGGCAGCGCGCCAATCACGCTGCCGTTTTTGTGCACCAGTCGGATCTCGCAACCCAGCGAACAGAACGGACAGACCGAGGCGACCTCACCGTCCGGCGCGCCGTACCACTTGCGGGTCTTCTCCCACAATGCGCCGGTTGGACAGGCATCAATACAAGCGCCGCAAAAGCTGCAGCCAGCCTCGAGATGCGTCCGGCCGAAGCTGGTGTCCACCCGGGTCTGGCTGCCCCGCCTGGCGTACGTGAGGATGTTGGTGAAGTGCAGCGACTCGCAGACGCGGATGCAGCGTCCGCACAGCACGCACAGATTGTAGTCGCGGTCGAAGAAGGGGTCGTATTTCTCCACCCGCAGCGCCCGGTAGCGCGGCGGGTAGGCAATGCTCTGCAGTCCGCTGTCCTCGATAATTTTCTGCAGACTGCACTGGCGATCAGCCGGGCAGTTGTGGCAGCCGGTTGTCACACCGGCTTTACGCAGCGTCACCATGCATTCCTCGCAGGCCTGGTTTTCCGGGCAGAAAAGGCATGCGGCAGGATGCTCGGCGAGCAGCATGCGCAGTAAATCCTGACGCAGTTCGCGGACTTTTGCGGTGTCCGTTTCCACCACCATCCCGTCATCAACCGGCGTCGTGCAGGCGGTGGGCGTGTTTGCCCGCCCCTCGATCTCGACGATGCACATGCGGCAGCTTCCGTGCGACGGCAGCCCGGGATAATCGCACAGCGTGGGGATTTCAATCCCGTTTGCGCGGGCCGCTTCAAGAACGGTTTGCCCGCGCTCTGCAGTGATCCAGCGCCCGTTGATCTTCAGCCTCACGCTCATCGGATCATCTCCCCCGTCAGGCTCTCACGCGCGCGCGTGCCCACCGGCACGCCGACGATCGCGCGCTGGGCGCAGACCTGTACGCAGGCTTTGCACTTGACGCATAAAGTAACATCCAGTACGTGAGGGTTGCGTTTCTCGCCCTGGATGGCGCTGGATTCGCACACCCCTTTACACAATTCGCAGCCTGTGCAGCGTTCCGGCAGGATGGTGTATTCGAACAGCTCTGTGCACACCGCCGGCGGGCAGAAGCTCTCGCGGATGTGGGTTTCGTACTCGGAGCGGAAGTATTTCAGGCTGGTCATGACCGGATTTGCGGCCGCCTGCCCTAATCCGCATAACGATGTTTTGGTCATGGTTTCAGATGCGCGCCGCATGATTTCCAGATCTTCCGGCTGGCCCTCGCCGCGGGTGATGCGCTCGAGCGTATCGGTCAGGATGCGCGTCCCGATCCGGCAGGGGGTGCAGTTGCCGCAGGATTCGCTCTGGGCAAAACGGATGAAGTACCGCGCCATATCGACCATGCAGGTGCTTTCGTCCATCGCGATCAACCCGCCGGAGCCCATAATCGAGCCAGCCTCGTGCATGGTTTCGTAGGTAATCGGCAGATCGAGCTGTTTCGCCGAGAGGCAGCCGCCGAGCGGGCCGCCGGTCTGGACCGCCTTGAAGGGCAGACGCGTCCCGCCCCCGATCTCATCGATCACCTGGCGCAGGGTCATGCCGAGCGGCACCTCGATCAGACCGGTGTAGCGCACCTTGCCGACCAGCGAGAAGGTTTTGGTGCCCGGATTGGTCGGGGTGCCAAACTGGCGGAACCACTCGCCGCCCTCGCGCAGGACGGCCGGGACGGTGCCGAAGGTCTCGGTGTTGTTGATCAGGGTCGGTTTCCCGCGGTAGCCGTGGTCGGAGGGGAAAGGCGGCCTGGGTCTGGGCATGCCGCGCCTGCCCTCGAGCGAGGCGATCAGCGCGGTCTCTTCGCCGCAGACGAAAGCCCCCGCCCCTTCCTGAATGCGAATGTCGAAGTTGAAATCAGAATCCAGAATATTTCTGCCCAATAATCCATTGGAGCGGATTTGTTCGATGGCTTTTTTCAGGCGTTTGACCGCCAGCGGATATTCCGCGCGGACGTAGATGATCCCCGTTTGCGCCCCAACCGCCAGACCGCCGATCAGGATACCCTCCAGCACGGCGTGTGGATCGCTTTCCACCAGCGAGCGGTTCATGAACGCGCCGGGGTCGCCCTCGTCGGCGTTGCAGATGACATACTTGAGCGGTCCAGGCGCGGCGGCGGTCAGTTCCCACTTCATCCAGGAGGGAAAACCCGCCCCGCCGCGTCCGCGCAGGCCGGAGGTCTTAATCTCAGCGATCGTCCCCTTGGCGCCGAGCGCCAGGGCGCGCTCGAATCCGCGGTAAGCGCCGGCGGCCAGCGCCGAGTCGAAATCCTCCGGGTCGATCATGCCGCAGTTCTTCAGGATGATGCGCACCTGCGGTTTGAGCATGGGCAGGTCGAAGAACCGGCGGATGCCCGTTTGCTGGCTGAAGCTTGTATCGCCGAAGTGCCCCGCGGCAAGTTTGGGCAGCAGATCGCCCTCCATCAGACAGGCGGTCAGAATCTTCCTGGCTTTTTCCGGGGTGACTCGGGCGTAACTGACCCGCGGCTGACCGGGCAGGGCCAGGTCCATGAGCGGCTCCAGGTAGCACGGTCCGATGCAGCCCACCTCGACGATGTGAGCTTCTTTTCTCTTTTCTTTAAGGAATTCGCGCACCGCCTGGAGCGTTTCGAGCGCCCCGGCCGCGCGTCCGCAGGAGGCGGCGCCGATGTAAATCACCGGCAGGCTGCCCTGGGTGCGCTCCTTCCAGCGCTCGCTGGCAGCGCTGCGAATCTGCTCAAGCGGGCTCATGTTCCTCCAGCAGGCTGCGCAGCCGGTCGCGCGTCATCCGGGCGTAGATTTTTCCGTTCACCTCGACCACCGCCGCCTGGGCGCAGCAGCCCAGGCAGGCCACCTCGTCGAAATCGTAAAGCCCGTCAGCGGTTGTCTCCCTGGGGTGGATGCCCAGGATATCCTGGATCCCCTGGGAGAGCTCCTGACCGCCCTGCACGTGACAGGCAGTCCCCAGGCAGACGCGCACGTGGTTTTTGCCTGGTTTGTGAAAGCGGAATTGGGCGTAGAATGACGCGACAGAATATACCCGCGCCGCTGAAATCCCCAGGAAGCGGGCGATGCGGTCCGCGCTCTGCGCCGAGATAAAACCGTCATTCTGTTGAGAATACTGCAGGAGGGGAATCAGTTCGCCTGGATCGCCTGTAAAACCTGCTGCGGAAAATTCGTCGAAGCCAATCACGGTGATCACGGTTTCGGTTTTCCTCGAATGTGATGGTCTGCTGCGCGAATGAGCAGAATTATTACTGATTGTATGAAATTACACTGATTGAAACAAGTGACGGCATTCACAAATATTCATCACAATCGTCCTATAGGATACGATCGCAGTCAACCAGGCAGTTGCCCGCGATCATTGCCCGGCCCCATCCCCGAGATCAACCGAATGCAGATGCGCGGGGAGGATGGACCCGGCGGGACGATTATGGGCTAACAGCCGCCTAAGCGCACAAGAGGATAAACGAGCCTGGCTATCTGTTGTGATCTCAGTACCGCGGTCAGGCCGCCAGGGAAGATTTTGTTATTGGGTGATGCTCCTTTTGGGGTCAGTCCACCAATCCGAAGGTGAACCAGGGCGGGGTGACCGTGTTGGTGAATTTGACCAATTCCACCGAATCAGGATACCCTTCATAAAAACCCGGGACGTCGATGTAGATGTCTGGATAGCTTCGATACGCGTCGAAGAAGTATTTCGTCTGTACGGCATCGACGCTTTTGCCGGCAAAGTGGAAAGTCGCCAGAACCTGGTTCGACCGCCCGATCACAATCGCCCCGTCGGTGTTGTTTTGCGCCAGCAGGACAAGCCGGATTTTGTCGCTAAAGCGCATCATCTGCACTGGTTTCATCGACAATCCACCAACCTGCTGCGGATCTCCGCCAAGGGTCTTATAGTCGATCAGGTTGCCCCAGTTGTACCGCCATTGACCTACCTCCAGCCGGAATGGCCATAATTCATCAAGACTGGTTTTTGCCATCTTCCCGGTAGCGGGATCAAGAATCTCAGCTGTGTACGTTACATGGACGAGCACGGTCTTTGAATCGAACACCTGGCTGTCGACGATCTCGAGATCCGACCATGCCCTGCCGTTGGTCTTTTGGCTGGTTAACTCAGCGACGACTTCGCTGGAAGCCAGGCCGGTGACCGTTCTGCTGAAGCTGGAAACCAAACTGGCGGCGCCGGCAAAATCGCCCGACTCCAATGTTGCGAAGTACGCCCGAGCAGCCTGCTCGGCAGCCATCGTTTCCGGCGTGGCAGTCGCGGTCGGCTCAGGCATTTCGGTGGGTTCGGGTGACGGTGTGGCGCTGGCGTTTTGAGGTGGCTGCTCGCCTGGAAGCCCCATGCCGCCCGGGCCGCCGGAGCCGATGCGAGGCTGCATCTGTGGATTGGAGGCGATCTGGGTCATCATCTCGGGGTTGGGCGTGCCCATCGGCCCGCCTAGCGGGCCGCCGATGCCAGGCTGGGTGGCGGGGGTGGATGACTGGCAGGCTGCCACAATAGTGATGAGGAGAATCCCACTCAATAGCACCTTGATTTTGTTATTCATACAATTAGCTGCCTTTCGTCTCATTTCCATTGCTGCTCACCCTGGCTTACTCATAGCGTAGTGCTTCGACCGGCTGCAAGCGGGCGGCCCGGTTGGAGGGGTACAAACCAAACAACAGGCCGATGACGCTGGAGAAGACGGTGGCTAAAAAAATAGCGTCGATGCCGATGCTGGGCGTCAGTGTCGTGCCAAGGTTCGACGCCACCAGTACGATGACCTGGGTGATGACCCAGGCCAGACCAATGCCAATGACGCCCCCGGCCAGAGACAGCAGGATCGACTCGGTCAGGAATTGCCCGAGAATGTCCACCTTGCGGGCGCCGAGGGCTTTGCGCAGGCCAATCTCGCGGGTGCGTTCGGTGACCGAAACCAGCATGATATTCATGATACCGATGCCGCCGACCAGCAGCGAGATGCCCGCAATGCCCCCGAGGAAAGCGGTCAGTATGCCGGTGATGTTGCTCGCCGCGCTGACCAGCGCTTCTTGAGACATGATTGTGAAGTCATCCACGCCATCCGCAGCGATTTTGTGGCGCGCGCGCATGATCGCGGTCGCCTGATCTAAAGCAGCGTCGACGGTATCCGCGCTGGTCGCTGAGATCAAAATCTGGTCGACCCGGTTGGAAGGATTACGCCTCAGCAGCCGCTTTTGGGCGGTGGTGATCGGGACTAGAACGCGGTCATCCTGGTTGCCAAAGCTGGTGCCGCCCTCGGATTCGAGCACGCCGATCACCTTGAAGATTTGCCCGTTGATGCGGATCTGTTTTCCCAGCACGCCGCTGGTCGCCCCGAATAAATTGGTCGCGGTGGTCTGACCGATCACGGCTACCATCGACATCTTATCGACTTGCTGCTGGGTGATAAAAGTGCCTTCGGATACTTCCTCTTTGCTGATGATCGCGTTTTCAGGTGATACGCCGCTGACTTGGGTTGTGCTGGTTTCGCCACTGGCGGTAACGGTAAATCGCGAGGACACTTCAGCCGCCACTGCAGAGATATCCGGAGCTAGGGTTTGGTTGGAGAGTGCCTCCACATCGTCCGTGGTTAGCGGTTTGGTATTCGCTACCCGCTCGGTCAGGTTGCCAGATGAGAGGGTGAGCAGGTTGGTGCCCATCTCACTGATCGATGAAGTGATCTGATTTTGCGCCCCGCGCCCGATCGCCAGCATCGATATGACCGCCGCCACGCCGATGACAATGCCCAGAATGGTCAGCCCGGAGCGCATCTTATTCATTGCCAGGCTGCTTAAGGCTTCTTTGATTGCCTGGATTGGATTCATGATGATCCCTCCACCAGACCGTCGCGCAAGTGGACAATCCGCTGGGCGCAGGCAGCGATATTGGCGTCGTGAGTCACCAGGATGAGCGTCGTTCTCCGCTCGCGGTTTAATCCCAGTAGGATATTCATCACTTCCTCGCCGGAGTGTGAATCCAGCTGCCCGGTCGGCTCGTCAGCCAGGATGATCGCCGGATCGGTCACCAACGCGCGGGCGATGGCCACTCGCTGCTGCTGTCCGCCGGAGAGCTCGCTGGGTCGGTGATTAAACCGGTCGCCCAATCCAACCGCTTCCAGGGCTGCTTTCGCGCGTTCTCTTTTTGTTCCATTTATCCCGCCGTAACGCAAAGGCAGCTCCACATTTTCCAGCGCCGACGTGCGCGCCAGCAGGTTAAATTGCTGGAAGACAAAGCCGACCTTGCGGTTTCGAATGCGCGACAGTCCGTTGTCGCTTAACTCGGCGACGGATTCCCCGTCCAGCAGATATTCACCTGAAGTCGGTCGGTCGAGGCAGCCGAGGATGTTCATCAGCGTGGACTTGCCTGAGCCTGACGGCCCCATGATCGCGACGATCTCAGCCGGAGCGATTTGAATGTCCACACCGTTCAGGGCGGGCACTTCAACCTGACCCATAATGTAGACCTTGGTGATACCGTGTGCATCGACCACAAAATCGCTCATCATCCCCTCCTACGGCGCCTGAATATTTCCGCCGCCGCTCGGATCCTGGAAGTTACCGCCGCTGGGAGGCTGGAAATCGCCGCCCGGCGGCATTTCGCCTCGGTCGCCGCCGCCCATCATCCGTCCGCCAAACAACCCGCCAAACAAGCCAAAACCTTGTGCTTCCGAAGCATTGGTATCACTGGGCGGATTGAGCACGATCAGATCGCCAACTGCCACATTGCCGCTGAGCACCTCGCTGGCTGTACCCTCGGCATCGGTATCGCCGATTTCTACGACCACTGACTGGAGGACATTGTTGCGCAAGATATAGACAACCTGCTGGTTGTTTAGGGCGCGGATGGCGCTGCTTGGCACCAGCACAACCCCCTCTTTTTGGGTGACGACAATATCGGCAGTCGCGGTCATCCCGGGCAGGATCTGGGAATCCGGATCGATGATCTCAGCGGTGACATTGTAGTTGACCGTCCCGCCCGAGGGAGTGCCCTCCATGGCGATGTCGGTCACCAAACCGTTGTAGGTCTTGTCGCTGATGGCATCGAATACGATTTCTACCGGCTGGCCCAGCTTGACCAGATTGATATCCACCTCGGATACAGAGATATCCATGTACAGGTGGGAAAAGTCGACGATCTTGATTGAATTGGTTCCAGCGCTGACCAGATCGCCAGGCAGAGTCTCAATCGCGACCACAGTGCCCGCAATTGGGGCGATGATATGGGCCTGATTGAGGACTGCCTGGGCAGCGGCTACCTTAGCCTCAGCAGCAGCCAGGTCTTCTTCGGTTGGCCCATCCTTGATCCGGTCCCAGGCGCGTTTGGCATCCTGGTATTGAGCTTCTGCCAGGGCCAGCTCGGCGTTGGCTTGTTGGACGGTGAGCGCATCTGGCAGGGATTGCACGTATTCGAGGTTCATTTTAGCTGAATTATAGGTCTGCTGAGCCTTGGCGTACGAACTCAGCGCAGCCGCGTACTGGACGTCGTCGGCCGAACGCGACTTGTTAAGATTGTAAATGTCGGCTGCCTTCTCTAAAGCTGCCTCTGCCTGGATCAGGTTGGCACGCGAAATGTCGATGGTTTCCTGGCTGGCGCGCTTATAAAGCATGCTCTGGGCTTCCTTTTTTGCGTCTTCCAAGGCTTGTTCAGTCTGGATCAATGTCAGCTCAGCTTTCGCACGTGCGGTGTTGGAATTCAACAGGTCTTCCAAATCCTTTTGGGCGACGGCCAGTTCGATGGCAGCATTAATCACGTCCTGCTGAAGCGAGCTCTCCTCCAGCTCAGCCAGCAGCGTGTCTTTACTGACTTTCTGGCCCTTTTCGACATATATCTGGCTTACGGTGCCCGAGGTTTTCCAATTAAGCTGTACCGATTGGCGGGTGTAGACGTTGCCGGTAGCGCCGACCGTGCCGGTGATGCTGCCGCTGCTCACCGTCTGGGTGGAATAATCGGTGACCGTGTTGGCGTTCAACGCCCTCTGGCGAAGGAATAAAAATCCCGCCGTGCTGGCCACGGTCACCACCGCAGCAACGATCAAAATCCACCTCTTGCCGATTTTTCTGCGCTTTTTCTCCATCCAATAACCTCCATCGAGAGATGTGCTCCTGCCAAACCCCCTCAGGTGCCAATGCCATAATGCATCAGTGCGCACCTGCCGGTTCAGGCGCTGCTTCCAGAGAGAAGATAACAGATTGTTCTTCAGATTTGGTATAGAAGTGGTTTAGATGTTGCCGTATTTTTGGCTGGGGGTGCGAACATTATGATTTGAAACAGTAGGGGAGGTGCATCCGCGTAAATTACTTTGGAATGCAATTATTAATATATGCGGAGGCAGCGCCCTTATACTTTTGAAATACCCTGTTATTTATAATCAGGATAAATACAATCCACCCACGCTCCTGGAATGATCAAGTGCATTACTTCGGCGCGATCCACACCTTCCCCGGCAGGCCCTCACCCCCCTCGATTTCGATCCGCGCCGGCAGGAACTGGCGGATGACCGCCGCGTTGGTCAGTAAATGGCTGGTGATACGCGCAGTGCTGATCATCGATTCCCCCTGCGCCAGCGAAAGCGGCAGAAGCAGCTGGTCGGCCAGGTGAGCGTCCAGCGCCGCGCCTGAATCCAGGCAGGCCAGCAGCTCGTCGACGGCCTCGTCGGCTACCCGCTCGGCGCGCTTGCCCGGCGCGCCCAGCGCTCCGCAGGCAGCCTGACCTCCGCTGAACTCAGCCCAGAGCAGGACGAAGGTGCCCTTCACCGGCGAGGGCAGGTCGAGAATTTCGATTTTGCTGTCGCGGCAGACCGGCTCCAGGCGGCGCAGCGCCTGCAGCTTCTGGCGGCGGGCGATGTCCATGTCCAGATTGGCCACGCCGGAAAGCCCGCGGATGCGCAGTAATTCGCCGCGCTGGCTGCGCTCGAGCGGCTGGATGCCGCTGCCCCCGCGAAATGCGGCGAGCAGCTCGCCGCCCCCCTGCGGGTAGAAACCGGCAGCATTCAGCGTAAGGCGCAGGCGCAGCCCCATAGCCTGCAGATGCGGCAGCCAGTGCCGCTCCAGGTAATGATAACTGGGGCTCCAGGGCACGTGCGTGCCGCCGCGGGTGATAACGGTCGAGGCGCCCTGCGCCAGCGCCAACGGCAGTGCGATGGTCTGCAGCAACAGGCAGGCCGAACCGGCCGTCTCGATGGTAAAGCGGTAACGTCCAGGTCTGGCTGCCCCCGGGCGGAGTTCGATCTCGGTTGAGTGCGGTTCCGCGCCGCGCAAATCGCCGGCGCAAATCGCCGCGGCCGCCCGCGCGGCTGCCAGGTGCTGGGCCTGCAGCCCGGGCTTGGGCCGCCTGGCGCGGATGTTCGTCAGGCGAACGGGCGTGTGGGTGAGCATCGAGAGGGTCAGCGCGGTGCGCAGCACCTGCCCGCCGCCCTCGCCGAGCGAGCCGTCGATGGTGAGCATGGGGATAGTATACACGAGGTCTGAATTGGACAAAAAACCACCCGGCTAGCCCCCCTGCTCCGCCGGATGGCTTAGAAGTACTTCACCCAGCATTCGGTGTGGTGGACCTTCTCGAATCCGATGGATCCGTAGATGGGCAGGTCGTTCACTACGTATGCAACAGACGCTCCCAGTTCAGCGCACCTCCGTATCCCCTCCAGCACGGCGGCTTTGCCCAGCCCCAGCCGGCGGTAATCTGGATCGGTGGCAACCGGTTCGACATAGGCGTAATGATGGGTCGGTTCGTAGAACATCCCGCAGAATGCCACAAAGTTCCCGTCGAGGGCTTTAACCGCAACTTTAAGACTCCGCTGGGCTTTGGGTGTATCGAACATCCTGCGCCGGTCTTCGAGGTCCTGATCACTTTCTGGCGGCTCGCCCGCGTGGTCGAATCCGCGCCAAAGGACGCGGTTCACTTTGCTCCAGTCGCACTCGTCTGCCAGGCTGGTCAGCCGGTATCCGGATGGCAGATCAATGGCGGGAAATGAATCGGGGATGTCAAAACGGTACAGCGGTCGGGTGTAATCGTCCAGCTTTGCGTAACCGCGCGAGATCAACAGCGAGATGAAGTCTTCGTCATCATCGTTCGCGTAGGCCGCTAAGTATCTCCTGCCGTCTTTCTCTGTGATTCCAAACAGGTTCGCCTCGGCGTAATCGAGCATTTCGGTTCTCAAAGATCGGTAGGCCGGAGCGAACTGGAAAAATGCTTCGCCGAGGTGCCATTCATAATGAACAACCGCGACCATTTCCCCATCTTTTTCCCAAACAGCGTTCTTTCCCAACGATGATGTATCCATCAGCGGGTGAAAGTACCCGTATTCCCAGGCGGGCTGGAGCCAGTTTCCGTCGCGGTTTCCAGGCAGGTAGTGGTGGATGAGGAATTCATCCACGCGGGGATAGTCTTGCGGATGGCTGTATTGCCTGATTTTTGGGGTCATCTGATTCTTCCGTATCTGAATTCTGATCAACAATAATAGGCATGATATGGCAACCGTGATGTTCTTATGCCAGGTTTTATGAGCGATTGTAACATTCTGTGATAAAGTAATTCTACCTGCGCAGTGGTGAAACGAGTATGGTTGATCTGCATAAGAAATCCCAAACCTCTTTGGATTCGATGAGCGAAAGCATCGGCGGAATGAACGCAGGGTTAATCGCCCCCTGCGGGATCAACTGCCGGGTGTGTCGGTTTCACATGAAGACTAAGAATCCCTGCCCGGGCTGCAGGGATGCGCAAATTTCACGGCATTGCCTGAACTGCAAGCTGAGAAACTGCGGAAAGTTCAGCGGGGGTGATTCAGGGTATTGTACCGACTGCGATGAATTTCCCTGCCGCCTTGTCAAACAATTGGACAAGCGCTACCGGACGAAGTACAGCGCCAGCCCGATCGCCAACCTGCTCGGCATCAAAACCGGCGGGATGGCTGCCTTTCTTGAGAGTGAAGGTCAAAAATGGACCTGCCCGACCTGCGGCGGGATCATCTGTATGCACGAGCCGAACTGCCCCTCCTGCGGAGAGGCGCGGCATGCTTTCGACCTTTGAATTTGCGTGATTTGGTGCTGTGAGCAATTACCCTGACGGGCGCGTCTGGTGGATATTTAATAGATAGCAGGCGGTCCCATCCACCCCTGTTTACTCACTCAATGGGGAGTAGACCACCAGCCCCGCCGCTTGATAGACAGCCTCGTAATTATCCAGTATCGGGATGCTGATCTGGCTTTGCCAGGCGAATTCCTCGGGTGCCAGGATATCTTCCACCTCGCTTTGTTCCGTGGGGTAATACTCCCCTGTCGAGATAATCAATGAAAAATCGTGGTTGTAAACCTTGTCGGCAAATTCACTGACGAGCGCGGTCTGATTGGCCATCAACATTTCCATCAGGTAAACCTTGTCATAGTAAGGGAACAAATCAGCCCGGAGGATCCCAAATGTCAACAGATGACCGAAGTCCAGGAACAATACCGGCCGTCCTGACTTTTGCCCTTCGTTAATCAACTCCTGGATCCTTGCGTAATCGGGCGCGTCCGTTGCCCCCCTGTTTCCGATCGGCGAAAAAACCAGCACATAGAGAATCGGAACGACCACCATAAGAGTGGTCAGACCTCTTACCACTGTCGATGGTAGCGGCAGCCCGGCAGGTTCGCGGTCATAGCAGATGCGGTTGAAATATCCATATGCCGTGATAACCAGCAATAGCAATAGATAGCCGTCCAGATTATGCAGATTGAAACTGCCGCCGATGCGCATGCTGATCACCAGACCGCCGCCCAGGTACACCGCCAGTGCGGAGTATATGCCCGCCAGGCGCAATGGTTGAATCGAACGGCGCGACTTCCAGGTCCAGATTGCCAGCCAGGCAGCGGCAGGGAATGAAACCAGGATAATCCCCGGCAGAACGCCCAGCGAATACAATTCGTTTGGCAGCCAACGGCGAGGCCAGAATGAATAATTGTAAGCGGGGTCAATGTTGATCATCGGCTGTCCGGTGAGTTGTGCATAGAGAAAGTAGCTGAGCAGTCCGAAAGAAACCCCGCTGATTATGTATAAAAATGGACGGGCGATGTATTTTACAAGGCGGCGACCGCCAACCGGTGTTTCCAGCAGATAGAGCAGCGCTGCCAGCGTGCCTGTAAACGGCACCCAGTTTATGCGGCAGATACCAGCCCAGAGCGAACCCGCGGCGATCAGGAAGAAATTCAATGCCGGCTTTTTTGGATGATAGAAGGTGAGCAGGAGAGCCGGGGCGATAAGGGGATGATAGTAAACCGGTCCTTGCTGCAGAAAAATCACGCCCAGAAAGACGAGCGATAAGGCAATCCAGCGATTGGGGGGGCTGATCCGCCTGACCAGCGCGATCGAAACCCATAAGGGCAAGAGGACCGCGAGAATACTCGTCCATAAACGAAATGTCCAAAGTGAGCGCCCGGCAGGGATCAGGCTGAGCCCATCCAACATCGCTTTGGCCGGATCGAGCAGCGGGAAGGGAAGCTTCTGGCTGTAGATCAACCCGGCATAAATCCTTGATGAGTCAAAAATGTGCGTGAATTCCGACCAGTACAACGACTGTGCTGACGAGGATACCGTCCAAAATTTCAACACCAGCAGATACGCCATTCCCAACAGCGTGACCGCAAAAACCCACAATTCCGGTCTGGCTGCCAGAGATGAACCGCGTCGATGTCCGCTGCTCATATCAAGGAATTCCTATTCAAGTTATCGTGTAGTGGTTTACAGAGATTGGTGCAATCGCAACCACAGGCGTCAAATCCAATTATCCCATTTTAGCATGGCTGCGCCGAGAGGAAATAGCCAGGTACCTAAACGTTATATAAATGCTGGAAAAATCTGCTGAACCCAGTTACAGTAAACCAGGAGAAAATATGCAATCGATCAGTCTGTTCCCTCTGCAAACAGTCCTCTTTCCGGGCATGCCGCTTCCGCTGCACATCTTCGAGGCGCGCTACCGCCTGATGATTCAGCGCTGTCTGGAGGAGGATCGATCATTCGGAGTTGTAATGATCCGCCAGGGATTGGAAAGCCTCGGTCCGCTGGCGCTGCCGCATACCATCGGTACCACCGCACGCATCGTTCAGGTCGACAAGCTGAAAGAAGGGCGGATGAATATTTTCACCGTTGGCGAGGAGCGCTTCCGCATTCGCGCCCTGCGGCACGATGAGCCCTACCTGACCGCCGCGGTCGAGATGCTGCCGATGGACCTGCCCGCCACCTTGAGCGTGATCCGCGGGGCGCAAGAGCTGCAGCCGTGGATTTCCGATTATCTGCGCCTGCTGCGTTCGCTTGGCGACGAGGAGCTCAGCCTGCAGCTTGACCTGATCGAGATGCCGAAAGAGCCGCTCGCCGTGCTCTATGCGGCAGCCTGGCTTGCGCAGGTACCCCTGACCGAGAAACAACCGCTGCTGGAAGCGGAAACCGCTGCCCATCTGCTTTATAAACTTAAGCGACTGTACCGTCGCGAGGTGTCAGTGATGATCCGCCTGCGGGATGTCAGCGAGGACGCAGCCACGCTGAGCGCCTGGTTGAATTAGGCGGGCCGCGATGCCCGCCGCCAGGCCCCCGTTTTAGAGATTTGAATCGTCTTCATTTTCGTCGCCGAATTCCGGCGAATACCAGTATTCATTTTCCGTTTGACCAGATTCGGTCTGATCCTCGGGCGTAAGCGGATCATCCATGCGCACCTGCAGCTGGATGCCGGCGGTGCGCACGCCGTTTGGCGTCATCATGCGCCGCACGGTGTAGCGGATGAAGTAGCGCTTGACCAGCTCCTGGTTGAGCACGTCCTTGACCGTGCGCACGCTGACTGAGGCGCGCTGGGCAATCTCGGCCATGTCGGTTTCGATGCTGTTGCGCAGCTCGCCGGTTTTGGGATTCCAGTAGCACATCGAGCGCGCCGCCAGGATGACGGCAAAGGCGGAGTGGCCGATCAGCGGCAGCCAGCGCTTGAAGAAATACAGGGTGACGAACATGCCGCGTTCGGGCTGGATGATCCGCGCGCGCTGGGTGCCGTAGGCGCGCTGCAGCATCAGCTTGCGCGCGCTGATCGGCGCGCCGCGAGCCGCTTCGTCGGCTGGCAGGCTGCCCTCATCCGCTTCGGCAGGCTCCGGCCGGTCTTCCGGCGGTTCGATCGGCCGATCCGCATCCAGCGCGGCGGCTGCTTCCCCCTGCTCGTTTTTGTGAAAGCTGTTGACCACCACCACCTTGAGGGTCACCGGTTCGTTGAGCATGCCGGAAAGGATCGAGGCAATCCGCTGTTGCAGCCGGCTCTCAACCCAGCTCTGGTTGAAGGCGTTCAGCGCACCGAGTTTGAATACCCGGTCGCGGTAGCCCAGCGGCTGCAGCGGCTGGACCCAGGTTTCGAACTGGGCGCGCGGCATCTCGGATCGCAGCCGTCCGGTGACCATATCCCAGGCTTCGCGGTAGCTTGGCGACTTTATGCTGGTTGTCTGCGGCTGAACGACCTGCTGCATGCGCGCACCCTGCCGGGCATCTACCCGGCTCCCCCACTATCGACCAGGCGCTTGATTTGTTTCTCGAGGAAAGCGACCACCTCGCCGAAATCTTCCTGGCGGATATCCTCTGAGCGGCTGACGCCGGTCAGGCGAGTGATGTCCATATAAATCCCGGGGAAGGGTTTGACCACTCCCCGTTCCTGCATCAAGCCACCCAGGGTGGCGACCAGTTGGCGGAGCTGACCCATTTGCTCGGGCGTCAGGCGGGCTTTTGGCCCGGCGTGGGCTTCCAGGCGGGTGACCTGCTGGCGCAAATTGCCAAAGGCCGCCCGGATCTGATCCACTTTTTCCTCCTGCGCCCGGCGAAGTTCAGCCAGCTCCGCCTCGACTTTTTTTGAGAGCTTCTCCTCAAAGGCTTCCTGCTCGGCGACCATGCGCATGATCGATTCGCGCAGGAAGATGATCTCACCGCGCTCGCTGATGCCAAAATGCTCGGCCAGGACGGTGTGGGCTTCGTCGAGGAAGGCAATCAGCAGACTGCGCGTGTTTTCATCCTGCACGCGCTCGATCTCGACGCCGGTCAGGAAAAGCGGCACGGCGGAGGCCATCAGGCATAGGCTTGGCTGCGGTCCGCCGGTGGTGGTGATCAGGATGCTGGCGGTGTAGGGCGCAAAGTAGCTCTGCTGGCGCAGCAGCCGCCGGCGCTGGGCGCGCTGATCGAGCCCAAAAGCCTCGCAGAGCGAGCGAACCGAAACATAACCCTTGCCGTCTTTCAAATCCGCGGTGAGGATCTCCTTGCCGCGGAAGACGAGCTTGCGCTCGCGGATCGGTCGAAAAACGGACGGCTCTAAGGCGGACATGGCAGCGTTACACCTCCTCGCGGACGAACAGGGAGGGGTCATGATAGCCCCCCCTTTTGGCTGGGCGCCTGCGCCAGGCAGACGGCCGGCTGAGTTCATGTTGGAAGTTCACGATCATTGAATTTCGCATAGTTATTTATTTCTTCACTAAACTCAGACAATTTTAGGAAGAAAAATTACTCTCCACTCACCATCCATTCCACCAACTGATTCAGATCGGCAGGTAGTTCAGGCCCACCCAGGTGTGCCAGGCGAGCCGTACAGATACGCGAGAGGATGCCTACCGTCTCGCCGATGGAAACTTTTCGATCAAGCAAAATACTCAACCGTTCCTGCCATTCCTCCAGCTCGCGGATCTCGCCTTTCGATAGTGTCAGGCCAACCTTAGTGCGCGGCACAACGGAAGGCGGACGGCCCGGCGGGCGCGCTTGAGGCTGGTTAAAGATGCGGCGGGCTTCATAAAGCTGAACCCAGGCATTTCGCGATTGGGAAGGAGCTTTCATGGTTTGGTCACCTCGCGTGCGACCTCCAGATTGATCATGGAAAGATCGTTCTGCAGGAGATAATCAGTCGCCAGAGCGCAAAAACGGATGATCTCGCGCGGTACTCCCTGCGACTTCTCATACAATAACTCGAATGCGTCATCGTCGATGAGTGGATCGTGCCGGCCCGAGACCTGCAGGCGGAAAAGTACCATTTGCAGCGCGCTGGAGAGGGTCAGGGGCGGCAGGGCCAGGCGGACGAAAACGCGCGCGTTCACCGGACGGTTCGTTTCGAACAGGCTGTTCATCTCGCGCTGGCCGAAGGCCAGGGTCTGCACCACTTTGGCGTCGTAGTCGAAGTTGTACAGGCGGTGGATGACTTCGAGGGCTTCGCCGGCCATCAACTGGGCGTCATCGAGTAAAATGATGACGTTGCGGTTGGCGCTGAAGGTCGAGGCCATCTTTTCCTCAAGGGTTTCCATCTGGCGCTGGAAGGATCGCTGGGCGGGCAGTCCGAGGGCGAGAGAGATTTGGCGGGCGGCGTCCATGGCCGAACGGAAGGCGGCGGTATGGATGTAGCAAATCTCGACCGAGCTCTCGGATGCGTAGACGTCGTACAGCCTTCGCGCCAGTGAGCTCTTGCCCATGCCCATTTCGCCTGTGATCAATGCCAACCCGCGCCGGCGGGAGATCACCCCGACCGCCTGCCGATATACCGCCAGGTGCTCGGGACCCAGGTAGAGATAGCGCGGATCGGCGGAGAGTTTGAAGGGGTCTTCTTTCAGACCCAGGCGCTCGAGGCGGGCCAGCCGCCACTCTTCATCATGAAAGGGACTGACCATAAAATAAATCCTCCTGCCGTCCTCCATTATTGCACTAAATCAGCATAAATACAATAGAATTAACGTAAGTTTACCACATTAACACCTGAATTACGACAATATTATTGCATCATATCCAAATTTGTGCTAAACTAGGGCTTGAACAGCTTTGGGAGATTAAATTGAGACAACTCTGCGTTTGCGAGCGATATTTGGCGAATTTTTTCTCTCAATTCAATCCGTAACCGCGGTTACACTTTCAGGGTAAAACCCGTCATGGCGATTACCATCACCATCGCGAACGAAAAAGGGGGCGTGGGCAAGACGACTACCGCCGTCAATCTGGCTGCCGGTCTGGCGCTGCGACTGAACGGATTGGAGGGCGACGGGCGGGTGCTGCTGGTGGACATGGACCCGCAGGGGCATGCCTTGCTGGCAACGGCGTTTAACCAGCACGCTGTCAAAGCGCAGTCCGCGCTGCCAGCCTTGCTGACCGAAATCCCTCCCCCCTCTGTTCAGCGCATGCTGCAGCGGTCCGAATATCACCCCAATCTGTTTGTCCTGCCGAGCAACCGACCGGCGATGGTCGAAGCGGCGCGGGTGCTGCCCTCGCTGATGGCGAATGAGACCCGCCTGCAGCGCGGACTGAGCGCGCTCGACTCGCAGTTCGCTTACGTGATCATCGACACGCCGCCAACCACCGGGGACCTGCTGATCAACGCGCTGGTGGCGGCAGACCTGGTGATCATCCCGGTCGAAACGACCTATCTGGGCGTCTCCGGCCTGCGCGAGCTGCAGCGCACCATCGAGCTGGTGCGGGTGCATTTCAAGCCGGAATTGAAAATTTTCGGTTACCTGCCCACCATGGTCGAAGAACAGCGCAGCGAAGTGCAGGAAATCCTGGCCGAGCTGTCCAGGCGCTACCCTGAACAGATGCTGGCGCCCATTCATAAATCGTCGGATCTGGCCTACGCCCACTCCAGCCACATGGACGTTTTTACCTATAAACCGCCGCGTTCGCGGCGACCGGATCAGATTGCCTCGTCCTCGCGGGCGACCCAGGAGTACGCTGGACTGGTTGAGCGAGTACTGGCGGAAACCTGGCCGAAGCAGGCGGTCCGTTGAATTGGAGGATGTGAATATGCCACCCACGCGCAAGCGCGCCAGTGCATTCGAAGATTTCCCGATCGAACCGGTACCGACCGGCGAGCCCGAGGCTGCCCCACAGGTGCTGCCGGGCAGGCGCGCTGCTGCGCAGACGCCGGCTGTGGAGATGGAGCGCATCGAGCGGCTGCCGCCCAGCCAGATGATGCCCGACCGCTTTCAGCCGCGGCGCCTATTGCCGCCTTCCATCCGCGTGGCTTTCTTTTCCGGGCAGATCGATTGCTACCAGGCAGCCGAAGCCTGGCTGAAGATGGCCCGCACCGACAGCGCCGTGCACGGCGAGGTGGAACGCTTGCTGCAGATGGGCGAATCCTTTGGCGCCCACGGGCAGATCAAACCGATCACCGGCGCCTGGGTACCCAGCAGCGACGGACAGTTTATCTTCCAGATCGAAACTGGCGAGCGCCGCTTCTGGGCCGCCTGTCTGCGGTCGGTCGGATCGAACGCCGCTGATGAGCCGCTGCTGCGCGTGGAGGTCATCCAAAATCCGACCCGCCAGCGCCAGGTGCTGGAAAACCGTCATGCCGAGCCGCCCTCAGCCGTCGAACAGGCCTGCGAGGTGGCTGCATTGATACTGGCGGAGCTTGGGTTGCAGCCCGATCCGCAGCAGGCGGATGAGTACGAGTATTTCCGCCAGGCGCGTTCTCAGCGTATGCCGGTTGGATTATGGGAAAAGATCACGCCGGTCATGCAGCTGACCCGACCGCGGATGGTGCAGCTGCTCAACATCCTGCAGTTGCCCTCGCACTTATTGGATTTGGCCGACCGCTACCGCCTGCCGGAGCGGGTTTTGCGCGAGATCCTCGGCCTGCCGCGCGAGCAGTGGGAGCGCGTACTGCGCACCAGCATCCAGCATCAGCTTACCTCCGATGAGATTTCTGAAGCGGCTGCCCAATTGGGCCAAGCTGGCAGAAAGGGGGAGCGCCACGAGCCGCAGCCCATCCCCGACCCGTCCCATACGGCGCTGCGCCATCTCAAGCGCTTTGCCAGCGTGCTCGCCGAGCTGGACGAGGTCAGCCGCGGGCAGGCGCTGGACGATATCGCCGGGGATTTGATTGTTGCGCGCCAGGGGGAAGGGATCCTCAACCTGCTGGATGAGCTGGGCAAAGCCCTGGATGCCCGCATGAGCCGAATGGGATAGTGTAACCGCGGTTACACTCGGTAGGACGGATGCAGACTCTTGCGGCCCGTGAGATGACCTGTGTTGAGGACGGGATTCACTATCCATGTCCGCTCGATAAAATGCCCCAGCGCCCTTCTGAACGAATCAAGGGGCGACCCTTTGTTGTAATCAGGGGCGACCCTCTTGGTCGCCCCTTGACTTACCCAGGGGCGACCCTATATAATGCTTAGGGGCGACCCTTATCGATGCGTTTTCCATTTTTTGTATGATTGGGCCTCGCCCGCAAACCGCTCCAACGAGGTTTCATGAAAATCGTTTCATTTGCCAATCAAAAGGGAGGTGTTGGCAAGACCACTACCGCGGTTACACTCGCCCACGGATTGGCCAGCCAGGGCAAGCGCACGCTGCTTGTCGATCTCGATCCCCAGGGACATGCCGCCTTTGCGCTCGGCCTGGAGAAAACCCCGGGCCTTTACCGTCTCATTGTCATGGAAGAGCCTCTTGAAGAACTGGTGGTCAACGCCCGCGTCAATCTGGATGTGCTGCCCGGCGACAAACGCACCGAAAAGGTAAAACGCCAGATCACACTGGCGGATTTTCGCGAGAGCATCCTGGCCGAATTACTGCGCGCATCAGATTATGATGTGGTTCTGATCGATATGGCGCCCTCGCTGGACGTGCTGCACATCAACGGGCTGGTCGCCAGTGATTTCGTCATCATCCCCACTCGCCTGGATGCGCTGGCGGTCGACGGCGTCAAGGAGATCCTGCTGACCATGGGCGAAGTCGGGCAGCGCGGTCACGCCTTTCAGGGCTACAGCATCGTGCCGACCTTTTTCGACCGCACAACGCGCGAGACCCTGGCGCAGTTCAAGGAAATTGTACGCGCGTTCAATCACCGCGTCTGGCCGCCCGTGCCGCAGGATACGCGCGTGCGCGAGGCCGCGGCCTACGGGAAGACTCCATGGGAATACGCGCCCAACAGCGCAGCTATGGCTGGATACGTTGAAAACCGTCAGCGCGTCGGCGGTTACCGCCAGGTACTGCGCAAATTGATGGAGGTGCTGGATGGCTGATCGGAAGATGGAGCGGCGGCAGGTGCTCGACCCGGCAGTGGCTGACCTGCTGGCCGGGATGGAACAGAAGCAGGCTGAGGCGATGCTGCCCCGCCGGCAGCGCGAGAAAAAAGCCCGCGAGCGGGCCAAGATCCAGGCGCGGCGCGATCAGCGCGCCACATACGACCTGCCGCCGGGATTGCGCGAGCGGATCAAAGAGCTGGCGGAAGAATTACGCCTGCCGGCCAGCCAGCTGGTCACCCTGGCGCTGGCCCGGTTTTTACAGGAGTACGACCGCGGGCAGATCGATTTGGGAGCTTACAAGCGGCCGTCGCACAGCCCGCGTTACGACTGGAATCTCGAATTTCCTGAGGAATTGATCCCGACCCGGCCGACGCGGCGCAAGCGAGGCGGGTGAGGGGAATAATGCGTATAGGTTATTCGTATAGGTTAATAACTCGACGCCTTACATTTTACCATATTTGAACTTCTCACCAGGTTCTGGTAGCATTGCGTGGTCACACCATAACGTTTATCGAGTAGAGGTGAACATGGACCAGCTGTTACCAACCGAAACGCACATTGGCGCGGTTGCTCTCATCGTGCGCGATCTGACCAAGCTCCGCCGTTTCTATGAGGGCCTGCTCGGTCTTCAAGCCCTCGACGGGCAGGGCGAGGTTGTGCTGGGCGCGGGCGGTGCGCCGCTGTTTCGTCTGATCGAAGCGCCGGATGCCCGCGCGTATCCGGACCGGCCTGGTCTTTACCACACCGCCGTCCTCTTGCCGTCGCGCTTTGCCCTTGCACGCGTGCTCTATCAACTGGCCGAACGCGGCTACCGCCTGCAGGGCGCATCGGACCACGGAGTCAGCGAGGCGCTCTACCTGGCTGATCCGGAGGGAAACGGGATCGAGCTCTACCGCGACCGTTCGCGGGAGGAGTGGCCGCGCGAGCCAGATGGTAAGCTGGGCATGGTCACCGCGCCGCTCAACCTTGACCAGTTGATTTTCGAATTGAAGGGCAAGCTGGAACCATGGACGGGCATCGATCCGCAGACGCGCATCGGACACGTCCATTTGCAGGTCAGCGACCTGACCGCCGCCGAGCAGTTCTACACCCGGGTGATCGGGCTGGATCTGCAGCAGCGTTACGGCGGGCAGGCGGCGTTCCTCTCCGCTGGCGGGTATCACCACCATGTGGGCATCAACACCTGGCAGTCGCAGGGCGCTCCGCCCAGACCGTCGGACGCCGCCGGGCTGTGCTACTTCGAACTGCTCATCCCTGGCGCGGATGCGCTGGCGGCAGTGCTCGCCCGTGCCCGCCAGGCTGGGATCGATAGTGAGGGCTGCGGCGATGGATGGTTATTGCGCGATCCGTCCGGCAATGGGGTAGTGGTGAGGGCAGTAGCCAATCAAAGCAGGGGCGGGTGAGGAAACCGCCTCTCATAGAACAGGGAAAATAATAGGGGCGACCCTTATCGGCCGCCCCGGTAAATAGATCCTCAACTTAGGAAGGATTTATTTCGCTCCCGTCGGCGGATAGAAGCGGAACTTCCACACGTCCTCGCCGCCGGTTTGCCATACCGCCGAATACGTGGTGGCGACGTGGTACCAGGTGTCGCCGGGCATCAGCGGGAAGGGTGTGCCGTCGGCGTAGCGCAGCCGGATTGGCCTTGCCAGGCCGGTAGTGCGCTCGTAACTTTCGCTCATGGTGGACCAGTACAGCTCGTCGTACATCCTGCCGTTGCGCAGCACAATCGCGCGGCCTTTCGTCCCAGGCTCCATGTTCAGATCGATGATGGTTGGCCGGCGGGCGGTGTGCTCGACAAACAGGATGACTACGTTCTCAAATCCCAGCGGCTGACCGGTCAGGCGGTCGGTCGACTGGCGGAACTCGCCGACCCGCTCGGGGTCCGCGAAGTCTTCATAGCGCAGGTAAGTCTGCGAAGCAGGATCATACTTCCAATAAGACTGGTTCAACCAGGCATAGAACACGTTCAATTGATCGGCGTCCTGCCCGCCTTCGGGAGGCTGGCTGCTGAAGACGTTGCCCGAGTAGTTCACCGGCCGGTTGGGCTTGACGTTTGCCTCGGCGATGCTTTTGAGCTGATCTAAGCTCAGCCCGGCGGAGTTGATGTTCTGCGAATCGCGTCCGTAGACGTTCTTGCAGATGGTCACGTTGACCACGGCCGATTTGCTGGCCGCTACCAGACAACCGCCCGGGAAGGCCGCCATGATCGGCACATAGGCCTCGCGCCCGGAGCGCACGCCGGAGACGGCATCGTTCGGCTGCTCGTAGCGACCGATCGGTGCGCCGGCGACCGGTTGACCGATGCCCGAGCCGCTGGATCCGCTGCCTGTACTCACCAGGCCGGCGTCCAAGCTCAGGTCTTCGCCTTTGAAGCTCAATGAGGCGGTCCTTCCGTCAGAAAGCGCGTCGGAATCCAGGGCGTCATCGTCGCCGTTGTTTTGTTTGGTGAACTGGTATCCCTCCGGCAGCCAGAAGCGCAGCTTGAAAGGACCGCTGCCCTCAGGCTGGACGGCAAAATAGCCGTTGCCGTCGGTCACAACCGATGCCAGCAGCGCGCCGCTCGCCTGTTCCAGATCGACCTTGACCCCCCCGATCCCCGGTTCCCAGGGATCCTGCAAGCCGTCCTGATCCTCGTCCAGCCAGACGCGGTTGCCGAGCAGCGGACCGCCAGCCTGCAAGCCGCCGGTCGCCACCGGCTGATCGCCGGTCGGGGCGGCGTACGAGCGCGGCAGTTCGCCGTAGAAGACGGTCAGCAGGCGCGTCATGCCCTCGCTGATGTAGATCTCATAGACCTGCGGGGCGAAGGAAAGCCCGGTCTGCGGGCGGGCGCTGACCGGAAAGTTGGAGAGTGAAACCAGCACTGCCGGCAGCGACAGGTTTTCCGGGTCGGACACCGGCAGTCCGGTCAGCGGCGATACGCCGGCGGGAAAATCTCCCAGGTTGGGGCCAAGCGTGCCACCCGAAGCCGCTGAAACACCGGCCTGGCTGAAACCGGTCAGCGCCAGACTCAAGATCAATAAACCCATTACCAGTATTTTTTTCATTTCCACTCCACTTATGGTCAATAAACATCCATGCGGTCGCACACCCGCTTAATAGAGAGTCGTCCAACAGGAGTTATTGGTTACGGTCGGAACAGGTATATTACTATTATATAGGTAAAATCTATGGATATTCCTGACAAATATGTAAAAAGGGGAGGGCTGTCATGGCCCTGCCTCTGCGTTGCCAACATTGGAGGTTCAAGACCGCCGCGCTTCGCTCGTGGTGACATCAATGGCGCAAGCGGCCGGAAGACCGCCGCGCTTCGCTCGCGGTGACACCCTCAGGTGTAGGGCCGGAACCTGTACCTTCTGCTTTTGCAGGTATCCTTGCCCTGCCATGTAATGTAAATTCGTATATATTGGGGGCTTGACAAGCGACCAGCGGTCGCTTATAATCATAGCGAACATCGGTCGCTTCCAAGGGTTTCAGCATGCCAAAAGGAATCCCGCTCACACCGGAACAGCTCCAACAGCAGCGCGCATTGATTTGCGAAGCAGCTCTCCGTTTGTTCCAGGAAAAGGGCTACTACGAGACTTCGATGCGAGAAATCGCCGCGGTTGCAAATGTCGGCAAATCAACCCTCTACGATTACTTCAAGTCCAAGGATGAAATCCTGGTATCTTACTTCATCGACCAAATCCTGGATCTCACCAAACGGGCAGAGGACATCTGTCGGCAGAACACCACTATCGGTGAAAAAATCCGGCGGATCATGCAGATGCACCTGTCGTATCTGCTGGAACACAAGCATACTTTCTTGCGACTCAGCCTCGAGGCGCAGCGCCTTTCCATGGAAAGCCAGGATCAAATCCAGGTAGTGCGCCACACCTACCAGGATTTGATCCGGGCATTGATCGAAGAGGGCATCCGAACCGGTGAATTCCGCCCGGTTGATCCGCTCTTCGCCGCCCGCAGCATCATGTCGCTGCTTTCCATTGTCACATATTCCGCCCGGCCAACCGGCACCCCAGAGGAGATGCTCGAGCAAGCCATCTCCATTTTGTTCTCAGGCATCCAGGCTTGATTTTTTTTACCCGGATGAGCGACCGACGTTCGCTACTTGGAGGATGAAAATGAAACCCATCATACTACCCCTTGCGGATACCCGCGCCGATCTGGAAACAGTTGGCGGTAAGGGCGCCTCGCTAGCTAAGTTGCTCTCGGCTGGATTTCCGGTACCAGACGGCTTCCACATTACCACCGAAGCCTACAGGCGTTTCGTCGCCGCCAACGACCTCCAGCCAGCCATCGAAGCGGCGCTGGCGGAAATCGATCCCTCCTCGGCGGGGGCGTTCGACGGTGCATCCAGACGGATCAGCCAGATTTTTGCGAGCGCGCCGATTCCAGCGGAGTTGAGCAGCGAGATCCTCGCCGCCTATTCCGTGCTTTCAGGCACGGTGCAGCCGGACATGGCTGTCGCAGTCCGCTCCTCCGCCACCGCCGAAGACCTGCCCGAGGCTTCCTTCGCCGGGCAGCAGGAGACCTACCTCAACGTTCACGGCGGAGACCACCTTCTTGAGGCTGTGCGCAAGTGCTGGGCGTCGCTCTGGACGGCCCGGGCGATCTCCTACCGCGCCCGCCAGAATGTCTTCGCCCAACGGGTTGACCTGGCGGTGGTCGTCCAGCGGATGGTCCCCGCCGAGGCAGCCGGCATCCTCTTCACCGTCAACCCGCTCAACGGAAGGCGCGACGAAGTGCTCATCAACGCCGCCTGGGGATTGGGCGAGGCGGTTGTCGGCGGGGAGGTGACCCCGGACACGATCGCCGTAAGTAAATCGACCGGTAAAGTCATCAGTCGTGAGACAGCCGAAAAACAAATCATGACTGTCCAAAATGAGACCGGCACGCACGAACAGCCGGTGCCCGATGCCTTGAAATCCCAGCCGGTTCTCAATGACCAAAAGGCAGGCGAGTTGGCAGACGTTGTGCTGCGGATCGAGGAATTGTTCGGCCTGCCAGTCGATATCGAGTGGGCACTGGCGGGCGGGGAGTTTTTCATTCTCCAGGCTCGACCGGTGACAGCCGTGGCTGAGCCGCCGATCGAATGGAAAGGGCAGGATCCAAAAGGTATCTACATGCGCGCCAGCGTGGTCGACCTGATGCCCAGGCCGCTCAGTCCACTGTTTGCTACCTGGGGGATGGAGGCTATGCGGCGGCAGATGCAGCCGCTCGGCAAGAAACTGACCGGTCTAAACCCGGTTCTGGCGGAGGACTATTTTACAACCATCAATCAATACGCCTACGGAAATGCCCGCATGCCCGCGAAATCGCTGGGGTGGGTCCTCTTCGGTTTGATGCCTGCCATGACGAGATTGATCCGAAGAATGGGTGCGATCTGGAGGGAGGAGTTCTATCCACAATATAAAGCATTTGCCGCCGGATTGAAGGACATTCGACCCTCTACAATGAGCACCGAAGAGCTCTGGCATAACTGTCAAACAATTATGGACCAGGCCGCTTACTACGTGACCGGATTGCTTTTTGCTACCATGGGCGCCTCGGTTGGATCGGAGATGCTGCTAACCCGGGTCTATAACCGCTTTGTTAAAAGAGAAGGCGATCCGGATGCGACTGTATTGCTGATGGGCTGGGATAACATCCCCATCCGCGCTGAGAAATCACTCTACGACCTGGCGATTTGGGCTCAGGAAGACGGCGAATTAACCCGTTATCTGCTCACAACCCCGGCTGCCGACCTGGCTGCCCAGATCCCTCCGCTGCCGCTGTTTGCGGATGATAGAGTTCCATCCCAAGAATGCGATGTGCCTGGCTGGAAGGAATTCGTTGATCGTTTCCATATCCATCTGCGTCAGTTTGGGCACACTGTCTACCAGCTTGATATCGCCGAATCGCTTCCGATGGAAGATCCCACAGCGATGCTCGAGACGGTCAGAATGTACCTGCGTGGGGAGGGGGCCAATCCACACGAGCGCCAGCAGGCGAGCGAGCAGAAACGGATTCAGACGGCCGATTCGGCCCTGTCTCGTTTGAAAGGCTTTAAGCGCTGGGCTCTGCGTACTGCACTCAAGTGGGGGCATTCGATGGCGTCCGTCCGGGAAGACGCGCTGGCGGAGATCGGGCTGGGGTATCCCTATTTGCGGCGCTTACTGCTCGGGCTTGGCCAGCGCTTCAGCGCAAGGGGCGTCATCCAGCAGGCAGAAGATGTGTTCATGCTGCGTACAGATGAGGTCGATGCACTGGTCCGCGGCGGTTCGATGGATCTGAAAACCCAGGTGGAGGATCGTAAAGCTTTTCTGATCAGGATGCAAAAGGAAATTCCCCCACCGATGATCCCGGTCAAAGATCGGGTGTATGGCGTGAAGTTGGACACATACATCCCCCAGAGCGGCGATACAGGGGCGGATAATCAATTGAAAGGTGTTCCGTCAAGCGCCGGTAGGGTGACAGCCCCAGCCTGTGTATTGCTCGGCCCGGAGGACTTTGACCAGATGTGCCCCGGAGACGTACTGGTTGCCGGCGCGACCACACCCGCCTGGACGCCACTATTTGCGATGGCTTCCGCCGTGGTCACAGACATTGGCGGGCCGCTCAGCCACGGCTCGATCGTCGCCCGCGAGTACGGCATCCCGGCTGTGATGGGCACCGGCGTGGCGACCAGGCGCATCCGCAGCGGTCAGCTCATCACCGTCGACGGCAGCGCCGGCACCGTGACGCTCGAATAGAAAGGCCGGCTGGCAGCCGCGCAATGAACGCCTCGAGACGCAACCTGTTCATCCTTATCATTGTCCTCTTCGTGGTCATGCTCGGCTACGGAATTGTCATCCCGATCCTGCCATTCTACGTCGAAGAAATGGGCGCAGGTGGATTGGAGCTGGGGCTGCTAGTCGCTTCGTACGGGGCGACGCGGATGATCTGCGGCCCGTTCTGGGGCAGCCTGTCCGACCGGATTGGGCGCAAGCTGGTGCTGCTCCTCGGCATTCTGGGTTATGCCGTCACCATGGTCTGGTTCGGCCTGGCTGACCGGCTTTGGATGCTCTTTGCAGCGCGCATCCTTTCCGGCATCCTCTCTTCAGCCACCTCTCCGACCACCATGGCATACATCAGCGACAGCACCCCCGAAAAAGAGCGCGGCGGCGGGATGGGGCTGCTGGGCGCCGCCGGCGGCATCGGCACGATCGCCGGCCCCGCCCTGGGTGGGTTCCTCGGCGGCGAATCACTCGCCGTACCGTTCTTCGTCGCGGCCGGCATGTCCTTTCTGGCGTTGCTGCTGGGCTGGCGCTTCCTGCCCGAATCGCTGCCTGCTGAAAACCGTTTGGAGCCGGAAGGAAACGCAGTCGGTCTGAACCTGCGCCTCTGGCTGCAGACGGCGCGCAGCCCAGTGGGCATCCTCTTTCTACTGACCTTGATCAGCTCGTGCGGCTTGATGATCTTTTCGGGCGTTTTCGGATTGTACGCCCTCGAGCGATTCGGTTTCGGCACCGAAGAGGTCGGCGTGGCAATGATGGTGCTGGGTCTCGTTTCCGCCGCCGCGCAGGGGATTCTGGCCGGGCCGATGACCAGGCGCTGGGGAGATGAGAACGTCATCAGGTCTGGTTTGCTGGCTTCGGCTGTCGGATTCTGCCTGTTGCTTCTGGCGAACAGTTACTTGACGATCATGCTTGCCACGGCATTCTTTGGTCTGTCGATTTCGCTGCAAATGCCGGCGCTGACTTCGCTAACCTCGATCCGCTCGACCTTTCCACAAGGAGTGGTGATGGGTTTGAGCAATTCCTTCGTCAGTTTGGGACGCATCATTGGGCCGCTGCTGGCGGGTTTGATCTTCGATATCAGCGTGATGCTGCCTTATCTTGCCGGCGCTGTGGTCATGTTGATCGGTGGGCTGATCAGCCTGATCGCGCTCCGGCGCGTTGATAAAGTGTTGACGCCCGGCGAATCGTTTTAAAGTTATATATCCGGTGATTAGTTGAATTCCGCACGCGTGCGGCCGGAAGACCGCCGTGCTTCGCTCGCGGTGACAATGCAGGCGAGGGCAACCACGAGGGCCGCCCATACAGTTCTGCGGTTGTTACGCCGTTTCCGGGGGCTCCTCTGGTTCAGGAGGTTGGGGCGGCAGCGATTCTTCCATCGGTTGCAGCGGCTGTGCCTCTTCGACCGGCTTCCGGCGACGGAAGATCAGGAAGACGCCCAGCAGGATCATAATTGCCGGGAAAACGTATTTCATCACATCGCGGCGCATGAAGTTGGCAAAGATCAGTTCCATGATCGTGCCGAAAACGAGGAAGAGGATCAGACCGACGCGCATCACGACCTTGCCGCCCTTCTTATCCGCATCCTTGCCGGTGTACAATCCCATGATGTATATGCCCAGGCCAACCGCGAAGACGATCAACGCCCAGGCGTAGGACCAGGTTTCCCACTGGCCGGTCAGGTTCTGGAATAGCAGGATCAGTCCGATCATAGTGATGATCGTCGCGGGGATGGCGAAACCCGCGGCGCCTTTCCCGCCGGCAAACATGACCACGTAGAATATTACACCGAGGGCGATTGGGAAGATGGGCCACATATTTTTCCAGAAGTCAGTCCTGGCAAAAATCTGACCAAGTAAAACGAGCAGCCCGAAAGCGATTAGCGCGACGCCTCCGGCGATCGCGCCGGCATTACGTTTTTGCGGTTCCACGGTTACCTCCTTGCCGATACCCATATGCAACTATCATTGTAGTGATTTTTTGCCTGATTACCATCATCCATTTTATGGTAATTGTGGAGAAATTTGCTATATCTTTTGAGGTAATTGATCGGCTGTTAGCCCCCTTTCAACTGGACTTGTACAATTTGACTGTCCGCGATCTGTTTTATGACAACAACCTTTTCAATATCCGGCAGATCGCCAGACTCACCCACTCGCTGGTTTCCCGCACTCTGGCATTCTCTCTTTCAGCTCTCTCCACGTATGAAGCCTTCCATAAACCAGTCTCCTGTTGATGATCGATCAGCCAGTCCAGCGCCCGTTGCATCGGCTCGTCTATGCTTGCATCGATGAGCGAAATGGAATCAAGCGCCGCCACGAGCTGGTTCCACCAGAATGGAAATTGGAACCTCACCCAGTAGCTGGCATCCTGGTAGGAGGTGTACATGTCCGGCTGAAAGAACCTCGATTTCAACAACCCGGCAGCGATCCTGGCGGCTTCGGAATGGCGGTATGCGCTGTGTGCGGCGAAGGCGCGCAACACCATTCCGGTGGAATTGTGAGAAAACGGCCTGGATTTATCGGTGCTGACTGGCTCGGCATACTGGCTGGTCAACCGGTAAATCGTGGCACTGTCGAACTTATTTGTGATGACCGCCTCTGACCAGCCCAGATCAGACTGGCGATTTGTGATCAGCCACTGAATCCCCTTGTCAACCCGAGGATCGTCCTGATGACCTGCCTTGATGAGCAGCGACAGGATCGCGCCGGTGTAGTAGTTGGCGTACTGGTTGGCCAGCATTCCGCGTATGTCGCCAATATTCGTCTGGCATGAAAAGAGGAACTCGGCAGCTTTTCTGGCAGCGGGCTGTTCGCGGGTAAACCCGTACATATCTACCAGGAACCTGAATTGCTTCCACGTTTCGATTAGTTGATAGTTGATCGCCTTGTGCTTCTTCTTTCCGGCAGACCGATCCCACGCGCCGTTCACCAACTGATGTTTGAGTATCTTTTTGGGTCCGGCCAGCTCCCAGACGACCTCGATTGGACCCGCATCCAGGTCTACCAGATCACGTTTGACAAAAAATCGAAGCGCCGGATCCTCGGATCCGAGCAGTGCAGGAACCGGATCCACCTTTAATCCTTTTCTCCAGTTTTCCATGCCGTTTCTATCTCCAGGTCTGTTTGCCCGCGAATTTGATGCGTAAAGGTAAATCGTGAGGGGTGGTACTCAACGGTTGAGCATCAGCGGAGTGGAAAGTCAATCTTTCCAGCTGTGGATTTCATCGCAGGCGAAGCACTTGCCGTTGTGAATCGACTTCATCCCGCCGCACTGTTCACAGGCGAAACACTGCTTGATCTCCGCCAGCAGGGCATCCTCGCCCTGGTCTCTGATAAGCTCGAGGTTGTGCAGGAAAGACATGCCGTATTGGGTACGGTAGCGTTCTGAGATATGCTCGAGCGTACCGCACGGGTAAGCTGGACACTGGCAGCAGTACTCGACGGTGTGATCATGCAGCAGCTCGCAGCGCTTTTTCATCCAGGAGCACTGCTTATCCCGCGGCCGGCACCCGACGCAATGAGAAAATTTGCCTCGCTGGCGCGGGACCTGGTAATGATAGGCCAGGTATGAGCTGCATATCCCGCAATACATGCCGCAAGGGGCGATCAGTTGGATGTCCATTTCCATTAGCTGCCTCCTGCTCTAACTGTTGGTTATTCGATTACATCCATGTATAACGAATTGACCTCTGCCTTATAAAGGCGGCTTTAACGTCAAGCCAAATAGAATGCCAAGGATGAGCATCTCGCCCAATCCGGTTGCGAGCGAGTAGAGCAGGGTTCTGACGGGAATTTTATACATCATCCATTGCGAAGCGGCAGACATGACCACGCGCAAAAACCAGACCAGCAGGCCGTAGCTCAATCCCTTGACCAGTCCGGTCTCACCCGGCAGGCTGTTGAAGAGGAGCAGGAAGACGCCGGCCAGAGCGAAACCGTAGACCAGGTCGATGACCATCCCGGCAATGGGATTGAGCGAGGTTTTGGCGATGGGTCTATAAGCTTCGTATAACCGCCTGGCAAGGGGATTGGCGTTGATCACGGCATCGAGCAGGCCAAAGAGGATGCCGCTGAAAACACTGACGAGCACGTACCGGAGCATCGCGAATCCCTCCCGGAAAACAGATGGTCATCCGCTTAGGGATGATAGATATGGAATCGCGGAAACTTGCCCCCACTTGATTATTATAGGTCGGCGGTGGGGGTCGATCAATAGTTCGGACTATTTACGTCTGCTGACTGCCCGGGTTTAATTATTCTCAGAAAAGTTGACGTGTATAATAAATTAATGCCAGCCCAGCCCGAGCGGACCGAAATCGCAGCCCCGATGAATCAAAACGCCATGCTTGGCGCTTTTGACAACGCCCGCCTGGGCCGGTTTCACCTTAGCCTGATGCTGACCTCCGGATTTTGCTGGATTTTCGCGGGATACGGCGTCACGATGATCGGTTTTTTGCTCCCGGCGATCCGCGCGGAGTGGCAGATTTCGGCCAGCGGGCTTGGCCTGGCGGCCAGCCTGACCATGGCCGGCATGCTGATCGGATCGGTGTCAGCCGGCATTTTGTCCGACCGCTACGGCCGGCGGACCACCCTCTTCTGGACGCTGCTCTACCTGGGGATCGTCTTTCTGGTTTCGGCGGCAGCCTGGAACTATACCGCGTTGCTCGTCCTGCGCTTGCTGACCGGGATCGGTCTCGGAGCGATCATGCCGGTTTCGGCGACGATGATCACCGAGTTTTCACCGGCGAAATACCGCGGGATGATGTCGGTTTTGATGAACGCCTGCTGGGGGCTGGGGGGTACGATTTCAGCGCTGGTCGGGTACACGCTGGTGCTGCATTATGGTTGGCGGCCGGCGATGTTGATCGGCGGGCTGGCGCTTTTCATCGGCCCGCTTGTCCGTCTGTTGCCAGAATCGATGCGCTTCCTGTTGCGCAAAGGCCGGGAGGCTGAAGCTCAGCGAACCTTCGCGCGGCTCAACCTGCGGGTGACCGCCCCCCCGAACGCTGCGCCTCTCAGCGCTGAGCCCCAGCTAGCAACGAGCGGGAATCAGACCGGCGGGATCTGGTCGCCGCCCTTTGTCCGGCTGACGGTCCTGCTCTGGCTGCTCTGGTTTGCGCTGAATTTTCTGTATCAGGGAGCGTTTATCTGGCTGCCGACACTGCTGGCTTCCGCGAAGATTTCCGAGGGACATTCATTCCTCTTATCCCTGCTGATAAGCATCGGGCAAATCCCGGGCACGTTGATCGCCGCCTATCTGGCTGACCGGATCAGCCGCAGGAAGTTGATCATCGCATCGCTGGCGCTGCTGGCGATATCGACCTTCCTTTTAGGGCTTTCGCAGCGGGATGCCTGGGTGCTGAGCACGGGCTTTCTGCTGATGCTCTTCAACGGCATGGCCTGGGGCATGGCCTATCCCTTCTCGGCTGAGCTATATCCCACCCGCATGCGCGGCTCGGCCACCGGCTGGGCGACCGGCATCGGCCGGCTGGGCGGGGTTGCCGCGCCCATCGCTGTCGGCTGGATGGTCCAGGCCGGCAGCGGCTTACCGGCGGTGTTTAGCGTGCTTGCCTCAGCGCCGTTTCTGACCGCCGTCCTCATTTCTACAATTAAACTGGAGACTACGGGAAAGTCGTTGGAGGAAATCTCCGCGGGGTAAGGGTTGTTACCCTGGGGGCGCAAAATATGACCGGTGTACGGCGAATTGAATTTGCGTCCTGCGCCCGTAAATTGGTATCATTCGCGCGTATAATAGTCCTAACCAAACCAACAGGAGAACCGAGCATGCTTCTGAATGAAACCCTCGTTCGCGAGCAATTCCCGGGATTGAAATCCGGCGCGATCTTCTTCGACAATCCCGGCGGGACGCAAATCGCTCGCTCGGCGGTCGAGCGGATGACTGAATACCTTTACAAGCACAACGCCAACCACGGCGGCGCCTTTGCTACCAACGTCGAGTCGGACGCTGTGCTCGAAGAAGCCCATGCCGCCATGGCCGACCTGCTCTGCGCACGCCGCGCGGAGGAGATCATCTTCGGCAACAACATGACCACCCTGACGCTGCACATCAGCCGCTCGCTGGCGCGGACATGGCAGCCAGGCGACGAGATCGTCGTCACCCGCCTGGATCACGACGCCAATTACACCCCCTGGGTGCTGGCTGCCGAGGACCGCGGCGTGAAGGTGAGCAGGGTGGATTTTAACCCGCAGGACGGCACGCTGGACATCGAGGGCCTGCAGCGCGCGCTGGAGCGCAAACCGCGCCTGGTGGCTGTCGGCTATGCGTCCAACGCGCTCGGCACGATCAACCCGGTTAAGGACATCATCGCCATGGCGCACGCCGCTGGCGCGCTGACCTATATCGACGCGGTGCAGTACGCCCCGCACGGCGCGATCGACGTGCAGGATCTGGACGCCGATTTCCTGGTCTGCTCGGCTTACAAGTTCTTCGGCCCGCACGCCGGCATCCTCTACGGCAAGTACGAGCTGCTGGAAGAATTGAAGGCCTACAAAGTGCGCCCGGCGCCCAACTCACTGCCCGGCAAATTCGAGACCGGCACGCAGAATCACGAAGGCATTGCCGGCGTGCTTGGAGCGGTGGAGTACCTCGAATGGCTGGGCGAGATGTTTGGCGGCGGCTACGCGCGCGTCTACGCAGGGCATTACAGCGGGCGGCGGCTGCGCCTCAAGCAGGCCATGGCCGCCATTCACGCCGCCGAGACGCCGATCAGCCAGGCGCTGCTGGACGTACTGCAGGAGACGCCCGGCGTGACGGTCTACGGGCTGACCGAGGCAGCGCGTATGGACGAGCGCGTGCCGACCTACGCCTTCCGGCTGCAGGGCTGGCATCCGCGCCAGGTGGCCGAGGCGCTGGCAAAGGAAGGCATTTACGTCTGGGACGGCAATTACTACGCCCTTTCGGTCACCGAGCGGCTGGGGCTGGAAGAGAGCGGCGGGATGGTCCGGGTGGGGCCGGTGCATTACAACACGGTGGAAGAGGTCTGGAAGTTCGGGGAGGCGCTGCGGGGGTTGGTAGGCGCTGCCTCTTAGCGCCCCCGTCCCAGGTTCAGTCACACTTGCCGTAAGCGTCAACTTGAAAATGGTTGCATATTCAGCCGCGCGTAGATTATGTTCATCTGCGCGCGGCTTATTTTTGATTGCTCAACAGATCGCGTGTAATCTGATCGAGAAGAAAATGTCTGTGGCGGCGGCGAGCAGGTAATTGGATCAGGTGGTCAGGATTTTACTACAGCCAGCAGTTCCACCGGCTGAACAACTTCCATCGGCGCTGGCTGGTAATCGCGCACGTTGCGGGTTAGCAAATAATCTGCATGGATCTGAAGGGCAGCGATCATTTGAACAGCATCTTCGATATCCCGATAAGGCATGTTCAAGGCTTGTTCAATCGTGTTTTGATCCACCGGCGCAATTTTGAGAAACTGCAATAAGCTGGTCAGTGTAACGCGTGCTTGCTCAGGAGATTTATCTTTGGCAATCAAATAGAACAGAGTGGTTACAGAATGAGCTGCCAGCCACCCCTGGATCACACCTGTTTCGGCATAGGCCAACAAGCGCGCCGAAAAATCATAGAAATCCTTGCGCTCTTGAAGCACATCCAACAGGATGTTGATGTCAAACAGTACTTGCAATTTATCCTGCGCCATACTTGTCTTCCAGATGTTTTTTGTAATCATCCATGGATACATCTGAGGAGAGCAGGCCTGTCAGCCGGCGCACAACAGGTGCGCGAGTCAACACCTCTGAATCGGATGGGATTTGTTGTAGATAGGTTGAGATAAGCTCGGTCAGGGTTGTCTGATGAGCCCGGGCATAGCGCTTGGCATTTGCAAGTAAGTGCCGCGGCACCCGGACAGTCAATTTGGTCTCCATGGGCGCCTCCTTCTGCCGTACAGAATAGCACAATATTGTACGGCTGTCAAGCAGGGCCCTGCATTCAGCCCAAGGATCAGCCGGACAATCAGCCTCAGGACCGAGTTTTACATTGGATCTTACAGTACAAGTTCTTCGGGCCGCACGCCGGCTTAATGCACGGGAAGTATGAGCTGGTGGATGAATAAAACAAACCAGCGCGCCCGGCGCCAACTCACTGCCCGGCAGATTCGAGACCGCCACGCAGAATCACGAGGGCGTCGCCGGCGTGCTGGCGCGGCCGGGTACCTCGAATGAATTGGGCTTGAAGAGAGCGGCGGGATGATACGAGTGGGGCCGGTGCATTACAACACGGTCGAAGAGGTCTGGAAGTTCGAGGAGGCGTTGCGGAAAATTGCCGCAAGAGGCGTCGGCTAGAGGAACAAGCGTGCCACGAGCAATATTATAGTAAAGTGCGGGTTTGCTGTTCGGATTTGGACCGAAAATGCACGCGACAATGGCCATTGTCGCCCAACTAATCGATATTGCCGCGCTGATTGTTGCCATAGTCAGCGCCATTACGAAGAAACCCATTGGGCTCGGAACAACCCATTGGTTTATTCTGACAGTGATATTCTTCCTGTGGAACCTGTCTTTCTGGTTCGGCGCCTATTTCAGCGCCAAAGAGGGATTTAGCGGGTAGCAGCAAGACCGCGGTCTTATTCGGCGGTCAGGAGTGTATGGCGACCCATTGAAATCGATGGGATAATGAAGAGTGTCCATCATCGAGCGCCATTCCTATTATGTTGTCAGTTTCAACAGTTTGCTTTATTTACTACCCCGGCACGTTTGATCTATACTTCAAAAACATACTGTCCAATTGTGAGAAACTGACCGGTTTATATTTTTCAAAATTTTCCTGATCAACGAATAGGTAATCATAGACCGTGTCAGTCTGTACTTTATTAACATCATCGCACCATTGTTTCAACCGATGCAGCTTCAATGGATCATCTAAATCCTCTTCGCCTTTTGTTTCAACTACGAAGACTTTTTGTTCCGAAACCTTCACCAAGAAATCAGGGTAATAATTCGAAATTTCTCCATCAGCATTGACGTAATCCAACCGAAAATGCACTGCCAGATAATTCTTGGCGTAGGCGACCACATCTGGGCAACTTTCCAGGAAACTCGCAAAGACCAGTTCAAAATTGCTGTCTCCAATGATGCGATTGAACACGCTCTTCTTTGGCACTAAATAGCCCTGTTCTTTAGCCACAAAAGGACGGGTCTGGCGTAATTTAATATGGTCGCGTATCTCAGCATCGCCCTTTTCCTGGACCGTTAGCGCATTGATTGCTCTCTTGAATGTTTCCAGGATCGTTTTCGTAGGTACTAATTCGGACAAATTTCGAAGAGTATTCATACTCTCTAGCTCGACCGTCTTACCAAACAAGCATTCTTGAATAAATTCTTTGATCTTCCCATATAAAACATCATATCCGCTGACCAGACGCATATCACGCATGATCGTCTGAGCAAAGTACCCGATCACGCTGCGATAATCGATGACGCCGGTCGAGTCCAGCAGGGTTGTGTGAGCTATTTCTCCGGAAGTGATGTCCTTGAATACAATTTCTCGCTGTTCTTCGGCGCTAAACTCTAAGTACAATACCTTCTGGTATTCCAGTCCTTTTACATCCAGCGATGCCAGATTCTTGTATTCTCGATAAATACGGGGCGATAATACAGGGATCTCTATATCTAATGTATCCATATCCTTATGAACGTTCTCATTGTCCACTTCAACCACAATCGGCGTTTTTGCTGCCGTGCCTTCTCCCATCGGGCGATGTTCCAGAATGACCCCCTCTTGTTGAATGGATTGTACAAATTCCATAAAGGCGGCGGTTCCTACCACGCTTACATATTCAGGAATCCCGCCCGGATACATTTTGCGCAATCCCCGCCCGAGAGTCTGTTCTGGCAAGATGTTACTTTTAGCGGCATAAGGACGCAGCCCTACAATCGTTGTCACATTGCGCACATCCCAGCCTTCCTTTAACATCATTACAGACACGATTGCTTTCCACGGGCTGTCTGAACTGTCGATCGTGTTTGCTTGTTCTCGCAGCTTATCCAATTCTTCTTTGGCTTTTCCTGAGCTGGCTTCTGAGATTTCGCCATTGTTCTTGGTGTGTATCACCAATACCGCGCCTTTTAGCTCAGGGTACATCCCTTCGAGGTAATTAGCCACATCGTCACAGTTGCGCGTATCGTCCGTCATGACGAATAGAATAGCCTTCTTACCCATTTTTTCATGTTCTTGATAGGCTTTTCGCCACTCCACGACGCCAAGATGAATGTAATCGGAATATCGCTCGGTGTAGTTGATGCTTTTTTTCTCGACCAGCTTCGCCCGGCTAGGCGCATCTGGCAGAATTGGATGTTTGACGACGTTTTGCTTGATGGCCTCGACTAAAGGATAATCTGCCACCGTTTGAACAAATATGGCGCCATTATTATGCTTGGGCGTAGCGGTAACATCGATCTGCAGGGATAATGCCGCCCCTTTTTGTTTAAGACGGTTATGGATATCATCAATCGATTTGAACCATGCCATACGTGGATCGTGAATATGGTGCGCTTCATCATTGAGAATCACCAGTTCATCGATGTCACGCACGATCATGCCAAGGTCTACGGTTGAATCGGTGGTAGCCGTTACAGGTCGGTTGCCAAGAAAATAGTCGCGTAAATCTTCATCCTCCGCCGATGGAATGAGTTCATTCCCTGCATACACCCGGTGGATATTCGTTAAAAAGATGTTGCCGGTCCGATGGGTAATATGTACATCGTCCTGGAGATGTAGAGTTAATTGAAAATCATTATGCCAATCGCGCCCATCGAATCCATTATCTGGGATGACTGGATCCTCGAAAAATACTTTTAGACCATTGAAATCTTTGTAGATACGATCCAAAACGATGATGTTGGGAGCAATCACTAAAAAATTCCGCGCCAGTTCCGATTCGGGCTCGTATAGCTTGTGGAAATAGCACCAGGTTAGCGACAGTGCCAGGACCTTTGTTTTACCGGAACCTGTGGCCATCTTGATGACAAACCGCCGCCAGTTTTCATCGAACATGCTTGCTGTGACCAATTCGGTGCTATCAAAGCGCATTAAATCGAATTTGTCTTTTACCCGAACGACATCATAGAGATAGATGATTGTCTCCAGAGCTTCCCGCTGGGCGAAATAATACTGAAATTCTTCCGCTTGTCCATTGGAAGTTTCAATTAAATGGGGGGTTTTAAACCACCAGTTTAGTAAGCTCTTACTTGTTTCGGTCGCTCCTGAATATCCTTCATCTCGAAATTCTTTCACCCGGCGGCGCAATTGTGGCACCAGTGGGGGCATGAGTTTGTCCATGGTCGTATCGCGTAGTGCCTCATCCGCTGGAAACCAGCGCAAATCGGGATCGAGGATCGCGTAGGGTGATTCAGGAAAATCAGGATGAACAGCCATTATTTCTTCCCCTCTATCGTGACTTCAACGATGGTCATCGTGTCGTTGCCAAATATATCCACCACCTTGACCGCAAGCTTGCGCCGTCCGGGAGTGCATTCGTGATACACGCTGGTCAATTCCAGGTTGCGGTTCTTGCGGGTGCGGAAGGATTGCCATTCGTTCTCGAACACGTAATCGCCCGTCCAGACTTCATCATATTCAGGCAAATCCAGTTGTTCGTGTTGCTCAAATCCTGGCATGTGGGCCTGTCTTGGCTTTTCATTCTTTACCCGCACGATTTCGCGCTTGTTTTCGTAGTTGAAATCGACTGCCCAATAATCGATCCAGTCGGTCCAATTTTTCGTCAGCAATTCGCGTGTAACCACCCCATAGGCGTCCTTGCTGACCTTGACGATTTGCCCTTTTTCAACCACGATCTTGCTGCTTTTTTCTTTTAAGCTCACCTCGACCCCGGCGATCGAGTCCTGGGAATAGAAAACCGAAAAATCTGTCAATTGGACCGCCACGCTGTTCTTCTTGACCAGCGGCTTGACCTCGATGAAGGCCACGTCATGGAAGACCACCTGGTTCTTCTCGACAGCGCGCTTGTCGAACACCTCGGCCGGGATGTATTTGGGCGCGATATCGATGCCCTTGGTGCGCGCCTCGTCGAGGATATTCGGGAACAGCCCCATTTCGAATTCAAAGCCAAGCACATCCACGCGGGTGATGTGCTTCTGGCGGCATTCCAGGATAATTTCCTCGATGAACAGGCGCGTGACCGGCAGGTTGACCGGCCCGACCGACACCATGCGCCCGACTTTTTTGCCGTGAAAAGTGTTGAAACCGCTGACGGCTTCGGCGCGGTAGGCTCGTAAAATTAATTCCAGGAAGGCGGCCTCTTTTTCTTTCTGCTGCTTGCGCTGTTCCTCCTCGCGCAGGTTGGGGTTGATGCCGATGTAATGCTGGCGCTCGTACTTACCAAGGTTGAGGATTTCGAAGGCGCGATAATCCTTGCCCTCGGCTTTCAACTGGCGCTGCACGCCGATCATGCGCTTGCGGGTGGTGTGGATGGCGAACTTGCCCAGATCGGCGGCGATCCATTTGCGGCCAAGCTTTTCCGCCACCGCCGCGGTGGTGCCCGAGCCGCAGAAGAAATCCGCCACCAGGTCACCCTGGCTGGACGAGGCTTGAATGATGCGCTCGAGCAGGGCTTCTGGTTTTTGGGTCGGGTATCCCAGCAGTTCTTGATTCTTTCCTTTTAGGAGACTAATATCAGTCCATAGATTAGTTATCAGTTGCCCTTCATATTCATCAAGGTATATTTTTTTATATACTTGTTTGTTCTTGTCCTCTGGATAATAAATAAGGCCTTGTTTATCTAACTCTTCCATTTTCTCCTTTGAATAACGCCATCCATTGGGTGGAGTCTTATACCCCTTAAAATCGTATATCAAGTTAGGGCGATATGTTGGACTGCTTGTGACATTGAGCATGAATCTTCTTCCGGATTCATCAATTTTTGTAAACATTTGCGCAACATACTCAGGATCGGGTTCCATATACACTTGATTCCATATTGGTTTTGATGATTTTGTATAGAGAAAAATCGTATCAGTGTTTATTGACATTTTGTTCATTGTACTTAGTGCTGACCCTCCTTTTCTCTTCCAGATAATTTCATTGACGAAATACCTCTCTCCAAATATTTCATCAAGAACTAGTTTTAAATAACTACTTACCCGGTAATCACAATGCACATAGATACTGCCATCTTCTGCCAGCAGTTCGCGCATCAACACCAGACGCTCGTAGATCATGGAGATAAAGCTGTCCGCGCCACGGCCCCAGGTATCGCGGTATGCAATCTCTTCCAGAATGTTCGGCTTCTTGGTGAAGGTGTCGCCGCCAATCTCGATGTCCATGCTGAAATCGGCGCCGACGTCGAAGGGTGGATCGATGTAGATCAACTTCAATCCGCCCTGTTTTTCGATTTCCTCGCGCATCGGCCCGTTCTTCAGCGACGACAGGATCAGTTTATTGTCTCCCCAGATCAGCTTGTTCGTCCAGCCCATCAACTGCCGGCCGCGCTCGTCGAACAGCGGCATCTGCAGGCTGGTGTCCTCCGGTTTTTCAGCGCGCGGCTCGTCCACCAGCTCGATCACCTGAAAAGGTAGGACAACCCGGCTCACCTCGTTGGTCTTGCCGTTCCAGACCAGCTCCACTTCCCGTTTTTCGTCGAACAACAGGAAGCGGTATTTTTCAGGAAGCGGTTTTTCGGCGGCAAGCAGCCTGGAGATTTCATTGAGTTCGGCTTCAGTTAATCGCGGCATCATTTCCCCTTTAACGGTGTCAAACTTGAATCGGTTGTTTGTTAAGTCGATCCTGGCGGAGGGCGCAACAATAATTTAATAGTATATCGAAGGTGATAATAAACTTACCGGTAGTGAGAATAAATTATACAGTTAAATTCAAATTAGCGATAAATAAAACCAACATCGATAATGGGAAAGGATTCAGAATTGTGTGGATGAATTAATTGTACACCAGAAATTGTCTCCCATAAATTCATCCGAGCGAATCAGGTCCTATCTCAGTCGTATCACATTTCATTATTAATCATGCCTACTCAATTTCCGGATGGGAGCTGCGGCTGGAAGTACAACCGGCTGAACTGACGATTATCCGCGCAATAACGGCAGAAGCTATGAAGCAGATCGTCGATCTGTTTATCATTCAAATTGCCCGATGTCCAATCAATTCTGGAAAGAATTGACCGTGTAAAACAGAACGCAGCCTACACTTTCTCGAAAATGATCGTATAGGACAGAGAGTTCCCGCTTTTCTTCAGCAGCCGTAATCCTGCTCCCTCTGCCAGGTGGACCAGCGTGCGCGCCCGCGGATAATCCGGATCGAATAGCAGCTCGCTGAAACCAAGCGTACCGCCAGGGCGCAGCACGCGCTGAAATTCGCCCATCGCCCGTTCCGGCTCGGGGATCTCGCCGATGACGGTGATCAGATAGACGGCGTCGAAGCTGCCGTCCTCGAAGGGCAGGTCGTACACGCTGGCGACCTTTGCCTCTACGTTGGTCGCCCCCTCGGCCTGCACGCGCCGCTGGACGCGCTCGATCATCTTCGGCTCGATGTCAACCGCGACCACTTTACCCGCAGCGCCAACCCTGCGCGCGGCAGCCAGTGTGTACCTGCCGTTGCCCGGGCCGACCTCGAGCACGGTCATACCCGGCTGGATGCCGTGACGCAGCGGCATTTCGTCTGGCGGTTGGATGCGCCTGCGCAGCGGATTGTCGATCAGGTTTGCCAGGAACTCGGGGATGGGGAACTTGTGGAAATGGCGGATGATGCGAATGACGGTATGCAGGATCACGATTGCGAGGAGACATCCGGAAACGATACAGATCAAGTTCTTGAGCATATCTCACCTTCCTCACCGCACGCGGCGTCATCGCCAGACTGGCTGCGGCGGCGGTTACATGCTTCTCTGCGTGACCAGAACAAAGCGCAAATGCGCGGGGATTCGGCCTAACAGGGCGCCTTTATCGTCCGTCAGGTACTTGCTTTCGATTTCCTGGTTATCCAGATGCTCAACGATTTTCAAGTTACTTCCTTCTAAGAACGCTTCGATCTTTCCTTCGCCGATCGAAAACGTCAACTCTTCATTAGCCTGGTGCTCCCTCATCGATTGAACGAACTGGGCAGCTCCATAATACTCATGGATATTATTCTCGGTCAGAGAAATTGAGTAGTCGAAGGCGAACAGGCTGTCAGGGCGGGTATCACGGTTGAAGAATTCCAGGACTGCGTCGACTGCGCCAGGATCAAGATAATAGGTCACGCCCTCCCAAAGAAACAAGGTTTTTTGATCCGGGCGCCACCCCGCGTTTTCCAGGACATTCTTCAGAGAATCGCGATTGAAATCGATGGGAACGAAAGCAACGTTTGCGGATTTCTCGATTTTCGCGTTTTTTAAGCATTTTTTCTTGCGATACTGAGTTGGCTCGATATCCAGCTCATAAATTTTTGTATGATTGTTTATCTTTGAAAACCGGTATGCTCTTGAGTCATAACCTGCGCCAAGCAGCACGATTTGTGGGATATCGCCCTTGAGCGCTGCAACGAACAGATCGTCAAAATAGGCAGTTCTGGCGATGATGAACTCGGTCATTCCCGGGAACAGGGCATCCAGTTTGGCTTTAGTGTTGGCGCGGATTTTGTTAAATTTGAGAAAGAAACGAAAATGGGGGGGTAAAAAAAGAACAGCCAGATGATCTGGCCCAAAAGGGCTGTCAGGGTACTCCTGATGGGCGATGGTTCTGCGCAGGGCAGCGATCAAGGCCGATTTGGATGGTTTTTGATCGACACCATTTTTGGGCATTTTTTACTCCCTCATAATTATTGTCAGATGCATAATTTCAGGAACCAAATTGATTAACCGACTTTGGACCGGGCAGGATGGGAACGGATCGGTAGCGAGGGATAATCACGTCAATTCGTAAACGTCAAGTGCGCGTGAGGGTCTTGCGATACTCAAGATACTGCTGCAGGCAGTGCATCCCAACGCGCTCGTAGAATTGGAAGGCTCTGGGATTGCTGGATTCTACCGCAAGCCCGACTCGTCTGTGCCCTCGCCGGTAGAAGACGCCAAAGATATGCTGCAGCAGGGCGGCGCCGAGCCCGTGGCGCCGCCAGGTCTGGGCCACGCCAAGCTGGCGCACCCAGCCGTACTGCGGATAATCGAAGCACAACACTGCCCCAACCAGTTCATCGCCGTGAAAAGCCAGGAACCATAGGTCGGGATTAAAACTGGATGCGCCCATCATCAAATCGCGCCAGCGCTCGAAGGACGGCGGCGTGCGTCCGGGCCAGTCGAAGGCTGCCTGGATAAACTCGTAGATACGCAGGTCGTCCTGCCCGGGGACGACGTTGCGCAGGCTGACTCCTTCAGGCCAGGACGGCTCGAGCGGCGGCGCTGGGAGATCGATGCGCATGCCGGAGTGATACTTGATCAACTGGTAGCCGCGTTCCTCGACCGCCTGCTTTTCCACCACAAGGGTTTGAGGGATGTAAAGAGTCGCCGAACTCTCGCGAATCTCTGTCCCCATCTGTTCCATGCAGCGAATCTCGCACATCGCCAGCAGAAAATCGGCCAGCCCCTCAGGCGCGAGGCTGGGGTGCACGTACAGATCCAGACTGAAACGGTGATCGACCCTGGTGACGGTAGCGTAACCGATCAGTTGATCATCTCTGGTTTGCACCAACCAGGCGTCCTGGTCGAGGGACATGTTCGACCACTCGTCCAGCAGGGAATCCAGGTCGTAATCCGGCTCGCCGTAGGCGGCCATGTCGACGGCGGTGATCAAATCCAGCACCGCCAGCGAATCGCTCAGCGTGGGACGGCGGGTGATGAAATCTCCTTGATCGCTTTCCATAGGCTCCCTCAATTCGTGACTGCGTCCTCGAAGAGATGCGCTCATCCTCGTGGCGAGAGGAATAGAGTCGGACCGTGATCCGACCTGCATTCCTCACGCATTCCAGTAAAGAAACCAGATGGACAGGACTCGCCGGGCCGGGGATGAAACGGAGGTCGATTCCACGCGAAGACCTGCCATCATCATAGCATATGTTGAAGCAGATAATGCTGTTGCCTCGGCGGGTAATAGCGGTATTACGCGAATGTTTGAGTTGCCTGTTACGATCCCGGTAGAGCTGCAGACTTAATGCAGCCTGACCAGCCAGGATCTCGAGTGAATCCTCAACGACTCCGAGGCAGACCGACCGGATCCCAGAAGCGCATCATAGCAAGTAGATATCAGCCCTCCACCAGCTTATCAAATTCTTCGAGGGTCACCGCGGGGGAGGTGGTGAAGGCGATGCCGAGCAATTTTGCCAGCTCGATTGAAGCCTTCATCGCCTCGTTGACGCCGGGAAAATCCACAACGAGGATTAAATCGGTCTGGCCGAGCAGCGCATAGGCGCCTTGGGTCTCTCCGCCAAGCTTGTTGATTACGGACGAGGCGTTCTCTGTCCGCTGCGGCTCATCCCCCTGACGGAATCCAGCGTATATTTACCGTCCATGAAAAAAGCAGGCATGCTAATTATCCTTTCAGGCGCTAACGGATCGTAAGCCGTGAACCCAAACGGATGACCGAAAAACAGATCGATTGTGAGGCGGCGGGATTGGGTTGTATCGATTGCATTGTCTTTTTCTCTCAAGATCGGTTATAAATTAATCAAACGGAAAGGCTCCCGCATGTTGAAGAACATACTTTTCATTATCGCGCTGCTCCCCCTTCTGCCCGCCTGTACGCGGCAGCCCTCGGCGCCCGCGGTATCCGCGCCAGCCATGCAGACTGTCGCCGCTGAAGAGATGGAAGCCTACCGCGAGGAAATGGCAAACCTGATCAAGGAGATCATGATCCAGGGCATCCAGGATCGCGAGGTCCTGCGCGCCATGGAAACCGTCCCACGCCACCGCTTTGTGCTGCCCGAATATCTGGATCAGGCCTACGCAAATCACCCCCTGCCAATCGGCTACGGCCAGACCATCTCGCAGCCTTACATCGTCGCCTGGATGACCGAGCTGCTCGAGTTGCAGCCTGGCGAGAAGGTGCTCGAGATCGGCACCGGCTCGGGCTATCAGGCGGCGGTGCTGGCCGAGCTGGAGGATGTGGAAGTCTATACCATCGAAATCGTGCCGGAGCTGGCCGACAGCGCCGCGGCGCGCCTGGAAGAGCTGGGTTATGACAACATCCAGGTCCGTCAGGGCGACGGCTATTACGGCTGGCCCGAAGAGGCACCGTTCGACGCGATCATCGTTACCGCCGCGCCCGACCATTTGCCCGCGCCCCTGGCAGAGCAGCTCAGCCCGGATGGGCGGCTGGTCATCCCGATCGGCCCGCCCGGCTGGGTGCAGAGCCTGTGGAAATTCGTCTATGAAGACGGCGAGCTGATCGGTTACAACCTGGGCGGGGTGCGCTTTGTGCCCTTCACCGGTGAGGGGATCGAGCAGGAGCAGGGCGGAACGCAAGAAATGCCGTGATGAGCGCGCCAAGGTAGCACAGCGCGCCGATGCGCAGCACGGCGCTGAAGCCGAGAGATAACGCCAGCAGCGCCGCCAGGATCGGCGCGATGACCGATGCTGCCCCGTTCACCGCCCAGACCCAGGGCACCGAGCCGGCGCTCGGAGGATCGCCTGACTGATGTTCCCCCGCGGCAAGCATGCGGATCCCGGCTGGAAAGGGCATGCCCATTAGCAGGCCGAGAGGCGCAAGGGCGAACGCGGCAACCGCCAGGCGGGCAGCCAGCGGCAGACCGAGGGACGCGTTGAAGAGGGCAGAAAGCAGCGGCGGCGCAGCCAGGATGAGTGCGGTCAGCGCGCCCAGTCCGGCGCGCAGCGGGATGCGCCCGCTCAGCCGGCTGCCGATGCCCGAGAAGAGCAGCAGCGAGAACAAAACCACGGTGATGGCGTAGGCTGGTTGGCCCAGGTAGAGGATGAAGCGCTGTAGAAGCGGGATTTCGACCATCAGAAAGGCCAGGCCGAGCAGGCCGAAATAGATCAGATTGCGCAGCCCGAATGGCGAGGGCGCGGCTGTCTCCGGGACTTTACGCCGGCGGCGCAGCAGCACCGGCAGCAGGATCAGTGCAACCGCCAGCAGCAGCGCCAGCAGGAGCAGCGCCAGGACGGCTAGGTAACCGGCGCCGCCGAACGGTTGCCAGGACTTGCCGAATCCGGCGACGATCTGGCCTGCCTGAGCCCATTTGAAGTAATGCCCGAAAAAGGGTCGGTCGTCGCTGGGCGGGCGGACGTCGTAGGGATAGGAGTCATAGAACTCCTCAAGAGAGTCGGCTTCCAGCAGACTGAGGTAAGTCTGGTAATAGCGCGAATCGGGCAGGATGTTGTACTGATTGGTTTCCTCAGCACGAATGCCGGGCAGGTAGCTCAGATCGAAGGCGCGCCGGGCGGCGAAGGCGCGGATTTCCTCCAGCTCAATCGCGGCGAAACCACCGTTCTTGACCAGGACGGCGGCAGTGTTGAAGCCGCGCAGCGCGGCGATCTGCTGGCGCGCATCCCCGCCGGCGGATTCGACTGCGCTGACCGCCAGGGCGAGCAGGCGCAGATCCTCGCTGGGAGGTTCCTGCAGCCAGCGGGCGGCGACCAGAAGCCCGCCCGGCTTGAGGTGCGCCAGCATGGACTGGAAGGATTCGCGCGTGTAGCGGTAATCCTCGCCAAGCGAGTAAGCCCCGGACTGCACCGGGTGGTACGAAGAAGTGAGCGAGAGCAGGATGACGTCGTAGCTGTCGCTGCTGCGCTGCAGGTAGCTGCGCTCGGATTCGACCTGCAGGCGGACGCGCGGGTGGGAATAAAGCGGCGCCGCCAGGGGGATCAGCGGGTTGAGCTCGACCGCGGTCAACGGCCCGCTGCTGAGCGTCAGGGCGGTCAGGATGTCCAGCCCGCCGCGCGGCCCGAGGATGAGCGTGCTCGCCTGGGGACGTAAGTGGAAGGCGACTGCGCCTGGCAGGTACTCGGTGAAGTCCGGATCAGTTTCCAGACCTGGCACCGGGCTGAGGTCGTCGCCGTCCACCAGCAGACCGTCCATGGCGGGCAGCGGCTGCAGGTAGCGGTAGCTCAGCCCTGGCACGGAGTGGATGCCGCTGCTGCGCACCACGTCGACGCGCGAAAAGGCGTTCCAGCGGCGCGAGATAACCTCCGCGCCGGGCGACTGCAGCGCGTAGGAGAGGCTCTTGTAAGGGGAGATGCGCAAATCGAGCGCGGGGAGGCCGCTCCCGCTGACCAGGCGCAGGATGAGGTCGGCCAGCGCGATCAGCAGCAGCGCGGCTGCGCCGAGGTGGAGTATTCGGTATAAGGGCTGCGCCCGGAATGTCGCCGCGGCGGCTGCTAGCGCGGCCAGGGCAGCGCATAATGCCAGCATGCCTTCACCGCCAATGGCTGCCGGCGCCAGCAGGGCTATCACGCAGCCGAGACTGGAGCCGATCAGGTTAACCGCGTAGGTCGTACCGGCGGCGGTTGGCGCGACGGTCAGCAGGTAAGCCAGGGCCATGCCGCTGAAGAAAAACGGCGCCGCCAGCGCGATGTAGTGCAGGATGAGGATGGGGATCTGCCAGCGGTCGACAAACATGCTGAAGGAGTCGAAAGGCAGAGCATTGGTCAACAGGTAGGCCAGAAGCATGCTGGCGCCAGCCGCCAGGGCCAGTTGAGCCATGCGCCGGCGCGGATCGCCGCGCAGCAACATGGGGAAGATAGTCAGCGCGCTGCCGCTCGCGCCCGAGCCGAGCAGGGCGATGCTGACGATCATGAAGGCGAAGTGGTAGAACTGCGCGACCGAGAACAGGCGCGTCAGGTTGATCTCGAAAGCCAGCGTGGCGGCGGAAAGCAGGAAGAGGGTTGCCCAGGTTGGTTTTGGGGGCATATGGTAACTGGATCCTAAGCCGCTATTCGTGTCCAGATACAGTATAGCAAAATCCGATGGGCTGACCGTAGTTATGATTGGACGGGAAAGGTCAGAGAATAATCAAACGATCGGGGCCTCACTTAAATGACTCTGACTCGTTTTGGCGGATCAACATCCTTGCCGACCTGGAATCATTAACAATTGCCCTGTTATCGGGTGTAAAAACATTCGCCGATGTTGCGCGTAGATGATAAATATCATCAACTCAAGGGGTGATTAGGAGTTCCAGTCCTACTCCCAAAGTGTTGGCGATGACCGACATCACCTTTACGGAGCCCTTGCGTCTGCCGTGTTCCAATTGTGATAAATAGGGAACACTGATACCAATTCTTTAAGATAATTCCTGTTGATTTAATCCTCGATACTCGCGCCAAATACGAATTGGATTCTCACCATCCAGAATTGCGCGGACAACCTCGTCGGGGAGCAATTCGATGGTTCCATTCGTGATGCCCGCCTTGAGTTCATCGTAATCGCGAATGTCCTGTAACATCTCCGCCTGCTCGATCAGTTCCAGATATTCTTTATATGGGATTACAGCCCATTCCGGTTTTCCATTACGCTCAATAATTTGCATGTTCATCGGTGAGCTTCGCCTCTGCGGGGAATCTTAAGAATAATGATTACTACCTCATCCTTCCGAATTTCATAGATGACTCTCCAGTCACCTGTCCTGAGGCGACAGCCAGGCCTGCTCTGGAGTTTCATCGAGTTGCTGTGATATGCATAAGGGTTTAATGCAATTTGCACCAACTTCTCTCGAATCGACTGCGCTGTGTCCCGGGGGATTGTAAGCAGCGCTTTGGCAGCTTGATTGCTATAGAGAATCCTGTGCACATTTCTTAAATTAGCAAATAGTAAATATTTAATCAAGATAGAAATAGCAATTAGCAAAATTTTATTAATTTATGATTTATGCAGTTGATTTCCTGCTTGTATCCCCTGCCATAATCAGATATTCTATAAAATGTAACCTCTCCTCCTTCCCCAAATCAATCTGCAGACAATAATTACTTCCGGTTCTGATCCTGCGAAGGGTGGGCAAGATGAAAATTTCTCCCGGGGATTCCGTCGGGCGTTACCATATCCTTGAGCCGCTGGGCGAGGGCGGCATGGCGGCGGTCTTCAAGGCCTACGACACCCGCCTGGAGCGCGAGGTGGCGATCAAATTCCTGCGTACTGAGCTGTTCGGTGAGGCGGTGCTCGAACAGCTTTTCAAACGCTTCGAGCGCGAGGCGAAGGTCCTGGCGCGCATGGCTCACTTCCATATCGTCAAGATTTATGATTACGGCGAACACGAAGGCGCGCCCTACCTGGTGATGGAGTATGTGCCCGGCGGCACGCTCAAATCCAGGCTTGGACGACCCATCCCCTGGGCGGAGGCGGTTGAGCTGCTCCTGCCGGTGGCGCGCGCGCTCGAATACGCCCACCAGCGCGGCGTGCTGCATCGCGATATCAAACCCTCCAATGTCCTGATTACCGAGGGCGGTGAGCCGCTGTTGAGCGACTT
>JAXDBP010000012.1:0-248670 GCA_034678705.1 Bellilinea sp. | reverse complement strand
GGAGAGAATTTACAACTACGTCAGACCACATCGTGCACTGGACAACTTATCCCCCGCAGAGTATATTCAAAATCACCACCCGACGATTTGCCCCCGACTGTCTCACATGTCCTGAACCCATACATTTCCTTGACATCCACCTCCCTTCCGAGTAAAATCCTGCTACCCTTTGACAGGGGCCTGTAGCGCAGTTGGGAGCGCGCTTCAATCGCACTGAAGAGGTCAGGGGTTCGAATCCCCTCAGGTCCACTGGAGCGCAAGCCCCACCGGCAGCACCTCTCCGCCGGACCTTATCAACCGAAAACAGCAACCTGGGCCCATAGCGCAGTTGGGAGCGCGTCTCAATGGCATTGAGAAGGTCGGGGGTTCGAATCCCCCTGGGTCCACTCAGGAACGAGCCGGGCCGAACGCCTGCTCGTTTTTTGAAAGGCTTTGCCAGGAGTAGTAGATCATCCGCCAGCGAACCGGGAGAGCGAGGTGCGAGCCCGGTGCGGCGCCCGCGGAGCGCCTGAGATCGAACTCGCCTGAGCGTCCAGGAATGGACAGGCCGCGCCGGTGAACATCAGTAGCCAGCGCCGGGAGCGCCCGTTAACGCGAATGGAGTGGTCCGGGCTGTGGATTGCCCGGGCAACCAGGGTGGTACCGCGGAGATTCCCTTCGTCCCTGCAGGATGAAGGGATTTGCTTTTAAATTGCGTCAAGGCAGACAGGAGAAGGCCATGAGTCATAAAGCGATAGCCAACTACAATCCAGCTGAAATCGAGGGCAGGTGGCAGGCGAAATGGGAGGCGGACGGGTTGTACTGCTCGGATGTCGATCCCTCCCGCCCCAAGCACTACGCTTTGACCATGCTTCCCTACCCCTCCGGCGACCTGCACATCGGTCACTGGTACGCGATGACCCCCTCGGACGCGCGCGCCCGATTCATGCGCATGCGCGGCTACAATGTGCTCTTCCCAATCGGTTTCGATGCCTTCGGGCTGCCGGCTGAAAACGCTGCCATCCAGCACAACATCCATCCCAAAGTGTGGACCTATCGGAATATCGAGCGGATGCGCAAACAACTGCGCACCATGGGCGCGATGTTCGACTGGCGGCGCGAGGCGGTCAGCTCCGACCCGGAATACTACCGCTGGTCGCAATGGTTCTTCAGCATGCTGTATAAGCACGGCCTGGCCTACCGCAAGATGTCGCCGGTCGACTGGTGCCCGAACTGCAACACCACCCTGGCCCGCGAGCAGGTCTGGGGCGAAGACCGCCACTGCGAGCGCTGCGGCACCCCGGTGACCAAGAAGAACCTCGAGCAGTGGTTCTTTAAAACCACCGCCTACGCTGACGAGCTGCTGAAATACGATCAAATCGATTGGCCCGAGCGGGTGCGCGTGCTGCAAACCAACTGGATTGGCCGTTCGGAGGGCGCGGCGGTGTATTTCACTACCGAGCAGGGCGATACGATCGAGGTATTCACCACCCGCCCGGACACGCTCTGGGGCGCGACCTTCATGGTACTGGCGCCGGAACACCCGCTGGTCGCCAGGCTGACCAGCACCGAGCAGCGCGAAGTGGTTGAGGAGTATATTCAACAGACGCTGCGCCAGTCGGATATCCAGCGCGAATCAGCCGAGAAGGAGAAAACCGGCGTATTCACCGGCGGCTTTGCGCTCAACCCGGTCAACGGGCGGCGCATCCCGGTCTGGATCGCCGATTACGTGTTGATGACCTACGGCACCGGCGCGATCATGGCGGTGCCGGCTCACGACGAACGCGACTTCGCCTTTGCATTGAAGTTCGGGCTGCCGATTCTGCCGGTCATCGACCGACCGGACGGGCTGACCAAGTCCTACGCGGTTGCCGGCTCGATGCGTCCCGGCTTTTTGCCTGCGCTGAAGGCGGCGGGCATCCCCTGCGAGGAGCAGGACGGGGCGGTCAAAGTGACCATGCCCGCCGAAAAAACGCAGGCGTATATCGAGATTGCCAAAGAGCATCTGAATGAGGGCTACTGGAACGAAATCGTCGGCAGCCAGTGGCTGTTCCTCTTCGACAACGGGATTTGGGAATGGGAATCACCCGAATCCGAAGCGAGAATCCTGTCCCGCTGTAAGGAAATGGCGCCAAACGTCGCCTTTGCCCGCACGCTGATGGAGATGCTCTGGGGTAATGAGTTCTACCGTGATGCGCTCTTCCACACCGAGTACGGCGCGATGATCCACTCCGACCGGTTCAGCGGCACGCCAGGTGATACGGCTAAACCGCAGGTCACTCAGTGGTTGGAGACCGAGCGCAAGGGCAAACACGCAGTCAATTACCGCCTGCGCGACTGGCTGATCTCGCGTCAGCGCTACTGGGGCGCGCCGATCCCGATGATCTACTGCGCAGAGTGCGGCGAGGTGCCCGTCCCGGACGAGGATCTGCCGGTGCTGCTGCCGGACGATGTGGAATGGAAGCCGACTGGCGAGAGTCCGCTCAAGCTGCACCCCACCTGGCGCCACACCACCTGCCCGCAGTGCGGCGGCCCGGCCGAGCGTGAGACGGATACGATGGACACCTTCATGTGCTCGTCCTGGTACCATCTGCGCTACCTCAGCCCCTGGTACCGGCAGGGCCCCTTCGAACCGGCGGAGTTTGATTACTGGATGCCGGTCGATACCTACACTGGCGGAATCGAACACGCTACCATGCACCTGATTTATACGCGCTTCTTCCACAAAGCCTGCCGGGATATGGGCATCCTCACCGGCGACGAACCGATGCTGCAGCTGCGCAACCAGGGCATGGTGCTCGGTGAAGATTCGGAGAAGATGTCGAAGAGCCGTGGCAATGTGGTGGCGCCTGACAACCTGGTGAACGCCTTTGGCGCGGATGCCGTGCGCGCCTACCTGATGTTCTTCGCCCGCTGGGATCAGGGCGGACCCTGGAGCAGCGGCGGCATCGAGGGCGTCATCCGCTGGCTGCGGCGTGTCTGGGCGATGGTGCTCGAACCGGGCCGCGGGCAGGCGGACGCGAGCACGATCCGCGGGCTGCGCCGCAAGGTGCACCAGACGCTGCGCGCAGTGACCCGCGACTTCAACGAATTTGAGTTCAACACCATCGTCTCGGCGCTGATGGAACTGCTCAACGAGATGAGCAAGGCCAAGCAACTGGGCGCAGCCGGGACGTCCGCCTGGGATGAGGCGGTGGATGTATACCTGCGCATGCTGGCGCCAGTCGCGCCGCACATCAGCGAGGAGCTCTGGGCGCAGCTCGGCAAGCCTTATTCGATCCATACCCAGTCCTGGCCGGAAGTTGATGAGGAAGCCGCGCGCGAAGACGAGATCACCCTGGTGGTGCAGGTCAACGGCAAGGTGCGCGACCGGATCGCTGTATCGGCGGATATTTCCGAAGAGGAAGCAAAGACCAGAGCACTCGCTTCCGAGGTGGTTCAGAAGTATCTTGAAGGGCGGGCACCGCGCCAGGTGATCTACGTCCGCGGGCGGCTGGTCAACGTGGTCGCCTAGGTCAAGGTCGGGCGAAGTTGAGCGTGTAGTAACCGCCGTAGGGACTGCCGGGCACGCTGGCGTAGCCGATGCCGATCTGGGTGACTTTGCTGCTCAAGATATTATTGCGGTGGACGGTCGAGTTCATCCACCAGTCGAAGGCGCCCTGGGCATCGCCGCCGAAATCCGGGCTGCCGGCGTAGATGTTTTCGCTGACGTAGCTGTAGCTGTACCCCTGCGCCTGGACGCGCTGCCCGTACTTCGAGCCGTCGCTGCCGGTGTGATCGAGGAATCCCTGGCAGCCCATGTCGATGCTGTGTTTCAACGCGGCGGCGGAAAGACGCGTATCCAGCTCGAGCGCTGCCAGGTTCTGGCCTGCGCGCGCCTGGTTGATCAACTCGAGCAGCTGGCTGATATAGGCTGAATTTTCGGTGTAATTACAAGAGCTGTTGCGTTCGGCTTCTGGAATGCCCGCGGATGGCTCAGCCTCACCCGGTTGATACCAGGACACCGAAATCGCCACCCATATCTTGTCCACGCCGCCTGAGTTGACCCCGAAACGTCTTCCTTCAGAATTGCTGAACTCGTAATAACCGGTGTACAGGCCGCCCTGCGCCGGTGAAACCAGGTCAACCGACACCTCCATGATTTCGCCCGGCCTGGTTTCAGGCAGTGGGGTGCTGAGCGGGCCGCTTAACGGATCGCCGCCGGCAAAGACCAGCGCATAATTCGCGTCCCAGGTACAGGTGCCTTCGTTGCGGATCGCCCAGGTCTTGACAAACGGGGTGTTCTGCTGCAAGGGAGTGTTGTCCGGGATGGTCACATCGCCGTAGAAGGCCGCCAGGTCGCTGCAGTCACGCGGGGTTGCTTCCACCGGTTGAGGACCGGCAGTAGTCTGTCCGGCTGTGACCGGAACTTCTTCAGCCGACTGCTCCGTCGGTTGCGGGAGAGCAGTCGGCCCGGCGGTTGGGGTGGGGGGCAGCGTCTCACTGGGAATGACGTATGTCGCGGTCGGGGAAGGTTGTTGCGGGGCTGTCGAGGTGGGGGTGGCGCCGGGGGTTGGCGCAGCGCATGAAGTCAGCAGGATCAGGCCGATCAGGATCACCGTGAAGCGGTTACAGATTGACATGCGCAGCTCCCTGAGGTTGGGCTGTTCTGAAGTTCAATATACGACATTATATATCTATTAAATAAAAATTACTAGCAATTAAAATATCGATTACGGGCGAGGTAGTCAAACCCCGGCTGATTCATCGGCTGATTAAACAGAAAATCGGGCTGCTGGACGCGGAGGCTGCGCGTTAGGCTTTCGGCGACGGCTTGTTCGGCGGGCTGGATCGGATCGATCCGGTTATTCTGGACGAGATCTTTGCCACGGCGGTTACCGACGTGCTGGAGTCGTTGAATTTCTAGCCCGCAGAGCCTGTTCCAGGGGCAGAATTTGTTTGGTACCTGAGGAGGTTTGCAAGCCTGGTTCAGCTTGTTCCAGGTAATAAAATCCATTTTTGGAAAAATAATGTATAATATCTTAAAGAACTTCTCTACTCCTTTTGCCGCACCAGGCTTAATTATGGTAACGCTGAAGGCAGTGCGAAATGCCTGGATCGAGCTGGATGTACACCCTCCCGATGGGGAGGTTTGAAATCGCGAACAGATAGTTAAGGCAGCCAAACCCTTTGAACGATTGGAATCAGCGGTTAGGTCTCGAAGCCGGTACTCCCGATCAGAGGAGGAGGCCGATTTAGCCGAGAAGCCTGTGTCTGCGAGCGAGCGTGATTGGCTAACGGTAAATTAACTGAGTAACGAACCACATTAGGTCTAACCCGAGCGTCCGATCCCAGCCCGATTCGAAAATTAACCACTGCCCGCCAGGTCTTATGCGGCGAGTAGTTGACCGGGTTGGTTTTGATGGCGCAGATGATTACCGCGTTGAAGGTTCAAAAACGCAACCCGAACCGGGTGAACGTGTATCTGGACGGGGAGTTTGCTTTTGGGCTCTCGCGGGCCGCGGCCGCCTGGCTGCGGGTGAACCAGACGCTCAGCCCGGAAAAGATCACCGCGCTGCGGGCGCAGGATACCCAGGAGGCGGCCTTCCAGCAAGCTTTGCGGCTCCTGAGTTACCGCCCGCGATCCGTGGCGGAGGTCCGAAAAAAGCTGGTCGATAAGGATTTCGATCCGGCGGTGATCGAAGCGGTGATCAACCGTTTGATCGAGGGTAACTACCTCGGCGATCAGGCTTTTGCGGAGGAGTGGGTGGAGAACCGCTCCACCTTCCGCCCGCGCAGCCGGCGCATGCTCCATTATGAGTTGCGGCAAAAGGGAGTGGCTGAAGAGCACATTCAAAGCGCTCTGACGAGGATCGAAGACGAGCCAGAGCTGGCTTACCAGGCAGGGATTCGTTACGCCGACAGGCTGGCGGATCTGGACTGGGAGACGTTTCGCAGGAGGCTGGGCGCCTTTTTGCAGCGCCGCGGTTTCTCTTACGGAACGATCTCCCCGCTGGTAAAGCGGATCTGGGACGAAAAGCACTCGTAAGAACGCGCATCCTGACTCGGGAAAGAGGAACTGGAACATGGGGAACTTAACGAATATCGGCACAATGATTCTATTTTTGGTTTTGGGTGATATCCTTTTGATCGTGCTGGCGGTCTTTTTGATATCGCGGTACTTCAACGAGCGCTTCCGAAAAGATCAGGCGACCAAGGCTGACAGCATCGTCCTGGCTGCCAGCGAGAAGGCGAAAGAGATCGAGCTTGAGGCAAAGGACAAGGCTCTCAAGGTCCTTCAAGAGGCTGAAAATGACATCAACCGGCGGCGGGGCGAGATATCCAAGGAGGATGAACGCCAGCAGAAGCGCAGAGCTGAGCTGGATATGCGGATTGAACGCCTGGAGCAGCGCGAACAGACACTCAATAAGCGCCAGAGCGCGCTGGACAAACGCCTGAACGAGATCGAGAAGATGTATGACCAGCAGATGGCCGAGCTGCAGCGCATCGGGCAGATGAGCATCGAGGAAGCGCGCGGGCTGCTGCTGGCCGAGGTTGAGAAGGACGCCCGCAACGACATGGCGCGCATCATCCGCCAGATCGAGGCGGAGGCGCGGGCGGAAGGGGAAAAACGCGCCCGAGAGCTGATCGCCGATTCCATCCAGCGCGTGGCGTCCGACCATGTGGTCAGCGTGACCACCTCGGTGATCGCCCTACCGAATGAGGAGATGAAGGGGCGCATCGTCGGGCGTAACGGACGCAACATCCGCGCCTTCGAGCAGGCGGCTGGCGTGGACGTGATCGTCGACGACACTCCCGAGGCGGTGACCATCTCCTGCTTCGATCCCATCCGGCGCGAGGTGGCCCGCCGCTCGCTGGAACGGCTGATCGTCGACGGGCGCATCCATCCGGCGCACATCGAGAAGATCCTCAACGAGGAGCAGAAAGAGGTCGAGCGCTCGATCGTCGAGGCCGGCGAAGAGGCGGCGTTCGACGCCGGAGTGACCGGCCTGCATCCTGAAATTATCAAGGTACTGGGGCGTTTGAAATACCGCACCTCATACGGGCAGAATCAGCTGGCCCACGCCGTGGAGGTGGCCAAGCTATCTGCTGTGCTGGCCGCCGAGTTGGATGCGGACACCGAGATCGCCCGTATGGGCGGTCTGCTGCATGATCTCGGCAAGGCGATGGATCATAACACCGACGGCACCCATGCCATGATCGGCGCGGAGTTCGCAAAGCGCTACGGTGTGCCGGCGCGGGTGGTCAACATCATCGCTTCTCACCATCACGAGGTGGAACAAGAAACCCTCGAGGCAATCATCGTCGAATCGGCGGATGCCATCTCCGGCGCTCGCCCCGGCGCGCGGCGCGAGGACCTGGAGCAGTACATCAAGCGTTTGCGTTCTCTGGAGGAGATCGCCGACTCGTTCAAGGGCGTCAGCCAGAGCTACGCGATCCAGGCCGGGCGCGAGGTGCGCATCATCGTCCGCCCGGAAGAGATCGACGACCTGGCTTCCACCCGCCTGGCGCGCGACATCGCCAAGAAGATCGAAGAAACGATGCAATATCCCGGTCAGATTAAAGTGACCGTGATCCGCGAAACCCGCGCGGTCGACTACGCGCGTTAAAAAGCGTCCACCATTGAATCAGGGGCGGCTGTCTCGGCCGCCTCTGATATCTTAAATTCCGTTTTAATAACAACCGAGGGCACAGGCGACATAGAGATTATTTGTGGATTTATGGGCTGTGTGCTCTTTTATGAAATTCCCATCTCAGGGTTTTATCATCGCAAGCTGTAGGGGCAATTCATAAATTGCCCCTACAAGCGTCGGGCCTCTCTCATTTCCAACCACAGTTCCCGCCGAAACGGCAAGAGCAGCCTACCATCTGTGGTTTTCTTCGCAATGACCGCAGCACAGAAAAAATCGTCGAACGCAAAACCGGGCGGCCGAAACACGCGTTATAATTCCAATTGGCTGGCTTCGCCGCGTTTCAATTTATCGTTGCCATGAGCATTTTGCCTTTCCGTATGATTCGGAACGTCAATTACCACCTTTTTACGAGACTACCGCTCAGTAATCCGGTTGATGAAGGAATTTGACGTGAGAAAAATTATTGTGCTGGAACATATCTCCCTCGATGGTGTCATACAAGCTCCTGGCGGCCCAGACGAAGATACCAGCGGCGGCTTCGCTTATGGCGGGTGGATTGCGCCTTTTTCCGACGCGATCCTTGGAACGGAATTGAGAAGGAAAATGAACCTGCCCTTCGACCTGTTGTTAGGGCGGAAGACCTTTGATATATGGGCGCCGTACTGGCCGAAACATGCCGACGGATGGCCTGGAGTCAACACGGCGACCAAGTACGTCGCATCGAATACCTTGAAATCTCACGAATGGCAGCCGTCGGTGTTTTTAAACGGTGATATTGCAGAAAAGGTCGCCAAAATCAAGCAACAGCAAGGACTGGATTTGAATGTTTGGGGAAGCGCCAATCTCATTCAGACGTTGATTAAGCACGATTTAATCGATGCGTTCTGGCTGATGATTTATCCGATTACCTTGGGCGCTGGAAAACGCTTATTTGGCGACGGCACGATCCCGTTGGCGTTCAAGGTGACCGAAAGCATAACCACTCCGAAAGGTGTCATTGTCGTGAATTACGAGCGTGCAGGTGCAATCACATCCGGAAGTTGATGAGCATTACAGTATAAAATGACAGTCATCGAATCATGCGGCGGATTGGCGGTGGAGCTTGCTTAACAGTTTGCTTCATGGGAGTGTTTTTTGCCGTTTCGATAGCCGTTTCTCCCACCAACCGCTTGCGCAAGCAGATATAATCCACTTGTAACAATCCTCCAGCAAAGGAAATAATTATGAAACAGCTCCTGAAAAACCTGCGCGACGGGCAAACAATCGTGGCGGAAGTCCCCGTGCCGATGCCGCGCCCGGGCATGGCGCTGGTGCGCACCGCCGCCTCGCTGGTTTCCGCCGGGACGGAGCGAATGGTGGTGGAGTTCGCCGAAAAGAACCTCGTCGAGAAGGCGCGTTCGCGGCCTGATCTGGTCCGCCAGACGCTGGACAAGGCCCGCCGCGAAGGACTGCTCAGCACGGCAGAGGCGGTCTTCAACCGGCTGGATCAGCCCATGGCGCTCGGATATTCTTCGGCCGGTACGGTGGTCGAGGTTGGGACGGGGCTGGAGGGATTCATGCCTGGCGACCGCGTCGCCTGCGCGGGCGGCGGCTTTGCAGTCCACGCCGAATATGCGGTTGTGCCGCGTAACTTACTCGTCCACCTTCCGGATCAGGTCAGCTTTGAAGCTGCGGCATTTGCCACCCTCGGCGCCATCGCGCTGCAGGGCTTTCGCCTCGCCAGCCCGCAGGTCGGCGAGCGGGTGGCAGTGATCGGTTTGGGCTTGCTCGGGCTGCTCAGCGCGGGCCTCGCCAGGGCCGCCGGCTGCCAGGTCTTTGGCGTGGATATCAACCCGGAGCGGCTGCGTCTGGGAGAGCAGATGGGCGCCGTCAGCTGCGTACGGTCGGAAGCCGAGAGCGCCGGGCGCGCCTTCAGTCAGGGCAAAGGTTTCGATGCGGTCTTGATCTGCGCCGATACGTCCTCGAACGATCCGGTTGAACTGGCAGGGGAGCTGGCTCGCGACCGCGGCGTGGTGGTCGCGGTCGGCGCGGTCGGGCTGGAACTGCCCCGCAAGACTTATTACGCCAAAGAATTGCAATTCATCGTTTCGCGCTCTTATGGGCCGGGGCGGTACGATCCCGCCTATGAAGAGGGCGGTCAGGATTATCCCCATGGCTATGTGCGCTGGACCGAAGGGCGCAATCTTCAGGCGGTTGTCGACCTGCTGGCGGAGGGCAAGCTGGATGTCAGCCCGCTGGTCAGCCACCGCTTTCCCATCGACGAGGCTGCGCGGGCGTACGAGTTGATCACCGCCAAGAGCGGCGAGCCCTTCCTCGGCGTGCTGCTGACCTATCCGCAGGCCGAGAGCCAGCCGATCCAGCGGCGGGTGGTCAATCCGCTGGCCGGCAGCCAGGCTGCGCCTGCCAGAGGAGAGCTGGCCCTGGGCGTGCTCGGCGCCGGGAATTACGCCACGGCGGTCTTCCTGCCGACGGTCAAGGCGGCCGGCGGCATTGACCGCGCGGCGGTGGCATCGGCCAGCGGATTGAGCGCGAGCAACGCCGCCCGGCGCTACGGGTTCGGCTACGCCAGCTCTTCGGATGAGGAGCTGCTGGCAGATGAAAAGATCAACGTTGTGGCTGTGCTCACCCGTCATCATCTGCACGCCCGCCAGGTGCTGCGCGCATTGCAGCTTGGCAAGCACGTTTTCTGCGAGAAGCCCCTGGCGCTCAACCAGGAGGAGCTGGATCAAATCAGCGCTGTCCTGGAAGCCGGCCCGGCTGGAATCCTGACGGTGGGTTTCAACCGCCGCTTTTCGCCCTTCGGACAGCGGCTGAAAGCCTTCCTGGATGGGCGCGGCGAGCCGCTCCACGCCCATTACCGCGTCAACGCCGGCTACCTCCCGGACGCGCACTGGCTGCACGACCCAGCCCAGGGCGGCGGGCGAATCATCGGCGAGGGCTGTCATTTCGTCGATTTCCTCAGCTACCTGGTAGGTTCACCGCCGGTTCAGGTGGAAGCCCGCGGACTGCCGGATGCCGGGCGTTATCACGAGGACAACGTGCTGATCACCCTCCGCTACTCCGACGGCTCACTCGGCACAGTGACTTATCTGGCCAACGGCGACAGGAGCCTGCCGAAAGAACGCGTCGAGGTGTTCTGCGCCGGACGGGCGGCGGTGCTGGACGATTTCCGCCAACTGGAGCTGCTGCGCAGCGGCAGGCGCGAGGTGCTGCGCTCGCGGCTGCGCCAGGATAAGGGCCACCGTGCCGGCTGGGAAGCCTTCCTGCAGGCGGCCAGGATGGGCGGACCGCCGCCGATCCCGTACGATCATTTGATCGGGGTCACCCGGGCGACCTTCATGGCGCTGCGCTCGCTGCGCAGCGGCCGGGCCGAGGATATTTGAGCGGCGCTCGCGAGGGTCTGAGCCTTGTTTGAGAAGCTGCGCAGCGCCTGGGGGGCTGCCCGCGAGCTGGGGCTGCGGCGGGTTGGATTCTATGCGCTCTATCAGGCAGGTATTCTCAGCGGCTATTTCCGCCTGCGTATGCCGACCCGGCCGCGTCCGCCCATCCGCATGCCGGGATTGCGGCTCGAGCTGCTGACGCTGCCCCCGCTGGAGCGGCTGCGGCGACTGCTGACCAACCGGCTGGATGAGATCACCGCCGAGGCGGACGAGATTGTCGCCGGCAGGTTCCGCGCCTTCGGCGGCGAGCCCGTCGAGCTACGTCTCTCCCCACCGGCAGGATCGAAGCACTGGAGCCGGCGGCAGCGGATTGACGGCGATATCAAGCTGGTCTGGGAGCCGACCCGGTTTGGCTGGATCTTCCCGCTCGGGCGCGCCTACCTCCTGACTGGTGACGAGCGCTACCCGGCGGCCTTCTGGCAGCTCTGGGAGGAATTCCAGGCGGCTAACCCGGCAAATATCGGTCCCAACTGGGCTTCGGCTCAGGAAGTCGCGCTGCGTTTGATCGCGCTGGGCTGGGCGGCGCGCTTGTTTGCCGGCTCACCCCACAGCAGCGCGGAACGCACCGAGCGGCTGGCGGCGTCTCTGGTCGACCACGCCAGGCGCATCCCGCCGACGCTGATCTACGCCCGCGCCCAAGACAACAACCATCTGCTCAGCGAAGCGGCCGGGCTGTACACCGCCGGTCTGCTGCTGGAAGGGCTGCCAGAAGCGCAGCGCTGGAAAAGACTTGGCTGGCAGTGGCTCAACCGTGCGCTGCAAAGCCAGATCGAGGAAGACGGCGAGTACGTCCAGCACAGCGTGAATTATCAGCGCATGGCGCTGCAACTGGCGCTGTACGTCGATGCGCTCAGCCGCAGGGCCGGGGAGTACCTGCCTTCCGCGACGATGGAACGCCTGGGCGCGGCTACGCAATGGCTGCTGGCCCATTTCGACTCTCGATCCGGCCGGGCGGCCAACCTGGGGCATAATGATGGCTCAAATCCGCTGCCCCTGGCAGCCGCGGAGTACGTGGATTACTGCCCGGTCGTCCAGGCGGCTACGCTGGCCTTTCTTGGGCGTCCGGCGCTGCCGCCGGGCGGCTGGGATGAGTACCCCGCCTGGCTGGGCCTGCCCGAAGCAGCGGCATTGATGACCAACCGCTACCCTGCCGCCGGACGCATCGACCGACTGGATGAGTGGGCGACCCTGCGGGCGCGCCGCTACTCTACGAGGCCGGCTCACGCCGATCAGTTGCACGTCGACCTCTGGCATGATGGCCGCAACGTCCTGTTGGACGCCGGCAGCTTCGCCTACAACCTGCCGCCGCCCTGGGACAACGGCCTGATCTCCGCCGAAGTGCACAACACCCTGACGCTCGACGGGCAGGAGCCGATGCAGCGAGCGGGCCGCTTCCTCTGGCTGCGCTGGGCGCAGGCTGAACACGATGCTGAGGCATCCATCCCCGGTCAGCGACTGACTGGCTGGCACGACGGCTACTCCCGGCTGGGCTGGCGTCACCGCCGCAGCCTGGAATGGCTGGCGCCCGGGCAGTGGCGGGTGGAGGATGAGCTTCTGCCGCTGCGCCCTGAGACCGGCCTGCACCGGTCTGTCCTGCACTGGCTGCTGCCGGACGGGGAGTGGCAGATCGAAGGACAGCGGCTCGCGCTTAGGCTGCACGGATGCCTTGTGACAGTCGCGGTCGATTGTTCTGCAGGGGGGGTGAGCGACGTCTGGCAGCGCGTGGTCCGCGCCGGGCAGGTGCTGCACGGCCCGCCGGGCGAGGTCGAGCGGCTGGGGTGGTTTTCACCCACGTACATGAGCCGCATCCCGGCGCTGTCGTTTCAGTGTGTTTTGGATTTTACTGCACGGCTGAAGATCATGACTAATATTAATATTTCCCCGTTCCAGTAAAATCCGCTTGTTCAATAATTCCTTACCAAACTATTCTTTGGCTGGATCACAAGGTAAGTTGGGCCGTTCGTTTGAGGTTAACCCGCGATGCTTACTTACGATGATGTTAAGTTTGGTACACAGCCCTGCATAATGAATTTGGTAAAGCTGTACCCAGACAGGTATGAACGGCGTGATTTTTTCTCCAGATATGATGCTTTCATTGTTTGTGATAAAGATAATCAAAGCATCTATTCAATCCGGGAAGATTTCGTATACTATAAGTCAGAGGTTTTTATCCCTTATAAAACTGATCCGCGTCCTCCACTGCTTTTGTTGCTGGGAAATCCGGCGAGTCATTCCATTGTCAGTGAAATGTGTTTTGCTTTTGAGGGGAATGGGAAGGAACACCGCTTCTGGAAAAGCCTGCAGAGCGCTGACATACTTTCATTTCTGGATCTACCAGCAATAATCGCTGGTCCAATTGTGACGAATCAGATCAGACGGGATGCTTTGCGGGAGTTAAATTATGACTCGCCATTTAGAATAGGTATTGCAGTATATTATTCACTGCCAAGTTCCGCAAGCGACCGTAAATGGTCGGGCGTGGCTGGGATTCGAAAGCTGCTGGGCTCAAGGGCCTTTCAGGTGATATCACAACTCGAAGGAAAGCGACTCGATGGAATCATTTCTCAATTCATTGGCTCGACGGGAGGAATTATCGCTTTCCAGAAGGACGCTTTCGATCGAGTACGCTCACAGGATACCCCAACTTATTCCAGAGATTCAGCAAATCTGGGAATATTGAAGGGATACCATAAAAGTGGTCAGCATATATACCTGGCGGGCGCGCCCCCAACTCGTATGGCGCTATCCGCTTCTGGTAAATCAGCAATGCTTATCTACAAGCAATGGTTGGTGCAGAAATTAATCTCGTGACTGTAATAATCTATGCTGTCTAATATACTTTAGCGATCGTCAATCTCGGTTAAAATCTCTTTATGCACATTCTCCTGATTCACCAGGCGTTCGCGGCGCTGGACGAAGCCGGCGGGACGCGCCATTACGAGATGGCGCGCTTCCTGGTCGGGCGGGGTCACCGGGTGACCATCATCACCAGCCCGGTCAGTTATCTGACCGGAAAGGCGCGCGGGGAGAAACAGGCCTGGGCTGCAGAAGAAACGCCGGAAAGCGGCATCCGCATTCTGCGCACTTACACCTATGGTGGATTGCACCGCAGCTTCGTCCACCGCGTTTTCAGCTTTGTCAGTTTCATGCTCTCATCCTTCTGCGCAGGGCTGCGGGTGGGCAAAATCGATCTGATCTGGGGCACGTCTCCGCCCATCTTTCAGGGTTTCACCGCCTGGCTGCTGGCGCGCCTGAAGCGCGCGCCGTTCCTTTTCGAAGTCCGCGACCTGTGGCCGGCTTTCGCCATCGCCGTCGGCGTGCTGCGCAGCCGCCTGCTCATCCGCCTGTCCCTCTGGCTGGAGCGCTTTCTATACCGCCGGGCGCAGCGGGTGGTGGTCAACTCGCCGGGCTACATCCAGCATGTGAGCGAGCGCGGCGCGCGCCGGGTGGACCTGGTGCCGAACGGCGCCGATCCGGACATGTTCACGCCGTCATCGCGCGGAGAGGAATTTCGCCGCCAGCACCGGCTGAACGGCAAGTTCGTGGCGTTGTACGCCGGCGCCCACGGGCTCTCCAATGACCTCGGCGTTGTGCTCGAGGCTGCCGCGGCCGCCCGCGAGCGGAGCGACATCGCTTTTGTCCTGGTCGGCGACGGCAAGGAAAAACCGGCCCTGCTCGAGCAGGCTGCGGCGCTGGGGCTGGAAAACATACGCTTCATCCCCTCCATGCCGAAAAACGAGATCGCCAACGTGCTGGCAGCCGCGGATGCGTGCATCGCCATCCTAAAGCCCCTGGAAATGTACAAGACCACCTATCCAAACAAGGTTTTCGATTATATGGCTGCCGGTCGACCGGTGATTTTAGTAATCGATGGAGTGATCCGCGAGGTGGTCGAAAAGGCTGGCTGCGGCATCCCTGTGCCGCCTGGCGATTCGCAGGCGCTGGCAGAAGCCGCCATCAGGCTGGCAGATCAGCCTGAACTCGCCCGAGAAATGGGCGCCGCCGGTCGGCGGGCTGTCGAGCGGGAATACCGCCGGGATCGATTTGCCGGGCAGTTCGCGTCGATCCTGGAGGAGATGAGGTAAGCGGCCATGGAGGAGAAAATTCTGGTCGTTGAGGATGAGCCGGCCCTGCAGGACAGCCTGGCTTACAACCTGAAGCGTCAGGGCTACCGGGTGCAGACTGTCGGCGACGGCGGCGCGGCTCTGGCAGCCGCGCGCGAGTTCCAACCCGATTTGATCATCATGGACATCATGCTGCCCGGCATGGACGGGCTGGAGATCACCCGGCTGCTGCGTCAGGAGATGGCAACGCCGGTGCTGATGCTCACCGCGCGGGCGGATGAAATCGACCGCGTGGTCGGCCTGGAAATCGGCGCGGATGACTACATGACCAAGCCGTTTTCGATGCGCGAGCTGCTGGCGCGGGTTAAGGCCGTCTTCCGCCGCATCCGGCTGCTGCGCGAGCAGTTCGGGCAGGAACAGGATGCCGCCCTTAGCGGGCAGGTTTCATTGAAATATGGTAATCTCATTATTGACCGGGCGCGCCGCGAGGTGACGCTGGCGGGCCTGGCGCTGGCCTTGAAGCCGAAGGAGTTTGAGCTGCTCCATTTCCTGGCTCAGCATCGCGGCAAGGTGCTCTCCAGAGAGTACATCCTCGAGCGGGTCTGGGGCTGGGATTACATCGGTGACAGCCGCACGGTGGACGTGCATGTGCGCTGGCTGAGGGCAAAGATCGAGGCAGATCCAGCGCACCCGCAGCGAATCGTCACCGTGCGCGGGGCCGGGTACCGGTTCGAGGGTTGATCGATGCGCAGATCGTTGTACTGGCAAATTGCGCTTCCCACTATCATCATCATCCTGCTCTTGCTGACAGGTTTGACGATCTACTTTTCCAATTACCTGGAAACCACCTACATTACAGAGCTGGAAACCAACCTGAAAACCCAGGCGGCTCTGCTCGCGCGCGAGGTTGCTCCGCTGATCGAGGCCGACTATCCTTATGAAGGCTTGCAGGCGCTGGTGCAGGAAGCAGCCGGGATCAGCGGCGCGCGGGTGACGGTGATTCTGCAATCGGGCATCGTCATCGCCGATTCGAACACAGATCCAACCGGGATGGAGAACCACCTCGACCGCCCGGAAATCCAGAAAGCGCTAGTCGCCGGCAACGGCAGCGATATCCGCTTCAGCGATACGATCCTGCAATCTTTCCTGTACGCGGCGGTGCGCGTCGAGTCAGGCGGCAGGGTGATTGGTTTCGTCCGTCTGGCGGATTCGCTGGACGAGGTCGAGGGCAATGTCGCCCGCTTGCGGCGGACGGTGGTCGGTTACACTGCCCTGGCTGGCTCAATCGTGATCTTATTGTCCTTCCTGATTACCAACCGCGCGCTTGCGCCGCTGCGCAGGCTGGCGAACGAGGTCAGGCGGCTGGGAAGCGGCGCCACCAGTCTGGATTTGCCAGCCGCGCGCAAGGATGAGATTGGCGTGCTCAGCCAGTCCTTTGGCGAGATCGCCGAGCAGCTCAACGATCAGATGGAGGGGTTTAAAGAGGAACGAGGCCGGTTGAAAGCCGTGCTGCGCTACATGACCGACGCGGTGTTGATCGTCAGTGAGGCGGGCAAGGTGACGCTGATCAATCCGGCAGCGGAGCGGATCTTCAACACCCGCGCCGAGCATGCGCTCGGTCAGACCCTGGTGGAAGTGGTACGCCAGCACCAGTTCGTCGATCTGTGGAAAACAGCGCTCGCCAACGGGCGACAGCAGATCGTCACTCTGGAAACGACGCCCGAGCGCCTGTTCATCCAGGGCATTGCCACCCCGCTGGGCGAATCGCTGCCGGGCAGTACCCTGCTGGTCTTCCAGGATTTAACCCGCATCCATAAACTGGAAACCGTGCGGCGCGACTTCGTCAGCAATGTATCCCACGAGCTGCGCACCCCGCTGGCCTCGATGAAGGCAGTGACGGAAACCTTGAAGGGCGGCGCGCTTGAGGATCCGTCCGAGGCGCAGCGCTTTTTCCAACACCTGGAAAATGAGATCGACAACATGACCCAGGCGGTGGTGGAACTGCTGGAACTCTCGCGGATCGAGTCCGGCCAGGTGCCTTTCAAATTGAAACCGGTCGAGCCGCTCCGGCTGCTGCAGGCCGCGGCGGAACGGATGGAGGTGCAGGCCGAGCGGGCTGGTTTGACCTTGACGGTCGACGGTCCGGCTGACCTGCCGGCGGTGCGCGCCGATGCGGAGCGGATCGAGCAGGTGCTGATCAATCTTCTGCACAACGCAATCAAATTCACCCCCTCGGGAGGGGCGGTCAGCGCCAGCGCCAGGGCCGAGGGCGGCTGGGTTCAGTTTTCGGTGCGGGACAACGGCGTGGGCATTCAGCCAGATGCTATGGCGCGCATTTTTGAGCGATTCTACAAGGCAGATCAGTCCAGGTCGGAGGGAGGGACCGGGTTGGGTCTCTCCATCGCCCGTCACACGGTCGAGGCGCACGGTGGACGCATCTGGGTGGAGAGCGTGCCCGGGGAGGGCAGTACCTTCACATTTACACTGCCGCTGGCTTAGCTGGAGAGCTGGCAGAGGGCGTTTCACCTGGCGAGGAGCGGAACATGCCCGGTTTCGGGTGCAGGAATGGGAGGCAAAATCATCTATAATTAGGCTAAACTGGTAAGGCGCGCTCAGCAGGAAATCCTCAACAAAGCTACTATCAATTTCATATCTTTTATTCTGTTCCAATTGATAACATTTCGAGTGGAGGGCAGAATGGATGGAACCGTAACCAGTCTATCTCAATTGCAGTTCGCAATCACTTCGGTTTATCATTTTTTCTTCGTGCCGCTCACCCTGGGTCTTTCGGTGCTGGTGGCGATCATGGAAACGATCTACCTGCGCACCGGCGACGCAACCTGGAAGCGCATGACCAAGTTCTGGGGTAAGCTTTTCCTGATCAATTTCGCCATGGGCATCGTCACTGGTATCGTCCAGGAGTTCCAGTTTGGTATGAACTGGTCGGAGTACTCGCGGATGGTCGGCGATATCTTCGGCGCGCCCCTGGCGATCGAGGCGCTGCTGGCCTTCTTCCTGGAGTCGACCTTCCTCGGCATCTGGATCTTCGGCTGGGATAAGCTCTCCAAAGGGCTGCACCTCGCGACGATCTGGCTGGTCGCGATCGGCTCCAACTTGTCCGCCTTCTGGATCCTGGTGGCGAATTCGTTCATGCAGTCGCCGGTTGGATATGTCGAGGAAAACGGCAGGCTGGTGATGGAGAACTTTTCCGCGCTGCTGACCAACCCGTACGTCTGGGGGCAGTTCCCGCACACGGTCTTCTCCGGCTTCACCACTGGCGCTTTCTTCGTGATTGGCATCAGCGCCTACCACCTGCTGCGCACGCGCGAAGTCGATTTCTTCAAGCGCTCCTTCCGGCTGGCAGCCGTTTTCGGCATCGCGTCGGTGCTGCTGGTCACCCTGGTTGGGCATAACCAGACCCAAAAAATGTTCCGCTTGCAGCCGATGAAGATCGCCGCCGCCGAAGCGATGCTCCAAACCGAGAACCCGGCCTCGTTCTCAGTGCTCAGCGTGATCGATCAGAAGAACCTGAAGCCGGTGGTCTCGCTGCGTATCCCGATGCTGACCAGCCTGCTGGCGTTCAACAAACCCGAGGGCGAGGTCAAGGGCGTGATCGAGCTGCAGAGCATGTTCGAACAGGAGCACGGCCCGGGTAATTACATCCCATCTATCCTGGTGACTTACTGGTCCTTCCGCATTATGGTCGGCTGCGGGTTACTGATGCTGCTGCTCGCGTTGTATGCGCTCTACCGCGTCTGGCGCAGACAGCTCGCCCCGCAGATGAAATTCCTCTGGCTATTCCCCTTCGCGATCGCGCTGCCCTACCTGGCGAACACCTTCGGCTGGATTTTAACTGAGATGGGCCGTCAACCGTGGGTGGTCTACTCGATTTTGAAGACTTCGGAAGCAGTTTCTCCCAATCTGACAGTGGGCATGGTTCTGACCAGCCTGATCGGTTTCACCCTGATCTACGGGCTGTTGATGGCTGCGGATGTTTTTTTGCTGCGCAAGTACGCGCTCGCCGGTCCGCAGGAAGAGCAGCCGGCTGCAACAGAATCAACCGCGGAAGCCCTGGAATAGGAGGCGGCGATGGAATTGAATACGCTCTGGTTTATTTTGATCGCAGTGTTGTTCGGCGGCTATTTCGTTCTGGATGGATTCGACCTGGGGGTCGGTATGCTGCTGCCGTTTCTTGGCAAGGATGATAAACAGCGGCGGGTGATCCTCAATACCATCGGCCCCCACTGGGACGGCAACGAGGTCTGGCTGATCACCGCAGGTGGGGCGATGTTCGCCGCTTTCCCCGGCTGGTATGCGACCCTTTTCAGCGGCTTCTATCTGGCGCTGTTCATCATGCTGCTCGCGCTGATTGTGCGCGGGATCGGCATCGAGTTCCGCAGCAAGCACGATAATCCGCGCTGGCGCACGTTCTGGGATTGGGGTATCTGCGTCGGCAGCTTCATCCCAAGCCTGCTGTGGGGCGTGGCTTTTGCCAATTTCATCCGCGGCGTTCCGATTAATGCCGAGAAATATTTTATCGGCAATTTTTGGGATTTGATCAACCCTTACGCATTGATCGTCGGGCTGGCCGCGCTGGGGATTTTCCTGTTGCAGGGCGCTGCCTTCCTGAGCTTGAAGACGGAGGAGCCGATTTTCGCGCGAGCGCGGAAAACCGCGCAGCGGCTGTGGATACCGGCTTTCCTCCTGCTTCTGGCGGCCGCGCTCAGCTCGCTTTTCTTCACCGATATGCTTGTCAAGGATGGCGCTACAGCCTGGCTTGCGCCGGTCTGCGCGGCGCTGGCGGTGATCGCGCTGCTGGCAGCGGGCTGGTTCATTCGCGCCAGGAAGGGCGGCCTGGCTTTCCTGGCGAACACGCTGACCATCCTGCTCAGCTTGGCGGCGGCGTTTTTGACCCTCTACCCGCGCGTGCTGGTATCGATCCTCGATCCCAACTTCAGCCTGACAATTTACAACAGCGCCTCGGGCGTGAACACCCTGCGGGTGATGACCACCGTAGCGCTGATCTTTGTCCCTATCGTGCTGCTCTATCAAGGATGGAGCTACTGGATCTTCCGCAGGCGGCTCAGCGAACGGAGCGAAGACCTGCACTACTGATCACATTTCGACCAGGCGGGTGTAAACCCGCCTGGCTTCTTTACCAATCCATTGAGATGGCGTAGAATCAACCCACCCAAGCTCAGCGGAGGGAAAAATGCGTCACTGCCTTGATAAAAAAGTGGTCAAGACCGAAAGCGGACAGAAGGCGATCGGACCGTACTCTGTCGCCAACATCGCCAATCACCTCATCTTCACTGCCGGACAGATCGGTCTGGATCCTGCCAGCGGGAATCTGGCGGCGGGAGGCGTCCAGGCTGAAACACGCCAGGCACTGGTCAATTTACGCACAATTATCGAAGAAGCCGGCTCCACCTTGGATCAGGTGGTCAAAACCACCGTGTTTTTACGCGACATCAACGATTTTGCCGCCATGAATGAGGTTTATGCGGAGTTCTTCAGCCAGAATCCCCCCGCCCGCTCAGCGGTGCAGGTCGCTGCACTTCCAAAAGGCGCCGCGGTAGAGATCGAGGCTGTGGCTGTTTTGCCATGTGAAGAGCATAATCAGTGCTGCGATTGAGCCTGATGGTTATTCAACCACTGCGGCAACCATAATTATTGTATCTGCCCGGCCGATCCGATGGCAACGCTCCCGAGTGTATCTGTTATCATTCCATGTTACAATGAAGAAGCCACCATTGGGCTGGTACTGGATGCGTTGTACAACCAGACCTATCCACGCGACCGCCTGGAGGTTGTGATCGCCGACGGACTCTCCAGCGACGGAACGCGGGAGAAAATCAGCGAATTTTCCCACCATCATTCAAATCTTAAAGTGATTGTCGTGGATAACCAGCGGCGCATCATCCCCGCAGCGCTCAACGTTGCCGTCGCGGCTGCAGGCGGCGAGGTGATCCTCCGCCTGGACGCGCATGCCGTGCCGGACGAGCAGTACGTCGAGCGCAGTGTGCAAAACCTGCTCGATGGCAAGGGCGATAACATCGGCGGCATCTGGCTGATCCAGCCCGGCAGCAGCGATTGGATCGGGCGTTCGATCGCCGCCGCGGCAGGCCACCCCTTCGGGGTTGGGGACGCACTTTACCGGTACGCCAGCGAGCCGGGGCTGGTGGATACGGTGCCCTTCGGCGCCTTCTTCCGCGCCACCTTCGAGCGGATCGGAAAATTTGATGAGAGCCTGCTCACCAATGAGGATTACGAGTTCAACGCGCGCCTGCGTCAGGGGGGCGGCAGGATCTACCTCGACCCGGCCATCCGCTCCAAGTATTACGCCCGGCCGGATCTTGCCTCGCTGGCACGGCAGTACTGGCGTTACGGCTACTGGAAATTCCGCATGTTGAGGCGCTATCCCAACACGCTGCGCTGGCGCCAGGCGCTGCCGCCGCTGTTTGTGGCGGGTCTGGCAGCGCTGATCCTGACTGCTCCTTTTCTGCCTGTGGCGCGTACGGCGCTCTGGCTGGTGGCGGCGCTGTACCTGCTGGTTCTTATCGCCGGCTCTTTGCCAACCGCGCTGCGCAGCCGCGATCTGCGCCTGGCGCTTGGCACACCGCTGGCGATCATGACCATGCATATATCCTGGGGCAGCGGATTCCTATACAGCATTTTTGCCAGGAAAGAGTAAAATCAAAAGGCGCATGAATAAATCCAACCCAAGAGCTACCGTAAAACCCGCCTGGCGCTTGAGACCAAACGAAAGGCGCTCGACCCTTTTCCTGGTCGATTTGCTCATCGCTGTGCTTGCGCTATTAATGGGATTGTATTTCTGGGCGAACTGGGATGAATGGTACAACTTCTCCTTCCAGTTCCTGCAGGAGAGGGTGCCGATCTGGTTTTACTTTCTGCCGGCAATCTGGCTGCTGCTGCTGATCGAATCCTACGACCCGCACAGCTCGACCAGCCGCACACAAACGCTTCGCGACGTTAGCATCGCCGCCGGATTTTCGATCTTACTCTACCTGAGTTTCTTCTTCATCTCGGAACCGAACTCGCTGCCCAGGATCGGCGTAGCGGTATTCATCGTTTCCGTCTATCTGCTGACCCTTTTATGGCGAATGACCTATATCCGCCTGTTCACCGCTCCGCAGTTTATGCGCCGGGTCTTGATCGTCGGCTCCGGGCGGTCAGGCATCCGCCTGGCTGAGATCATCAGTGGGATATGGCCGCCGCCTTTCCACCTGGTTGGCCTGGTGGATGACGATGAGGAAAAGATCGGCAACGAATATTCCGGCTACCGGGTGATCGGGAAGAGCTCCGATCTGCTGCGCATCGCTGAGGAGTATCAGGTCAGCGATCTGGTCTTTGCCATAACTGGTGAGATGAACCAGCTCACGTTCGAATCCCTGCTGGCGGCAGAGGAGCAGGGAATCGAGATCACCACCATGCCGATCATGTACGAGGAGTTGTTGGGGCGCGTGCCGATCTTTCTGCTCAAATCGGACTGGTTGCTGCGCTCGTTTGTCGATCAGGCGCACGCCGGCGGTTTCTATGATCTGATCAAGCGCCTGATCGATCTGACAGGCGGATTGGTCGGAACGGTCATATTTATCGTCACCCTGCCGATCTTTGCCAGCCTGATTCTGATCAGTTCCGGGCGGCCTGTCTTTTACGCTCAAGACAGAGTCGGGAAGAACGGCCGCCTGTACCGGATGATCAAATACCGCACGATGATCCGCGACGCCGAAGGAAACGGCATCGCCGTGCCCGCGGCGGAGAACGATGTTCGCGCCACAGCCATCGGCCGCCTGTTGCGCAAAACGCACCTCGACGAAATCCCGCAATTCCTCAACGTGCTTAAAGGGGAGATGAGCCTGGTCGGACCGCGGGCTGAACGTCCCGAGATCATCACCCAGTTGCAGATGGACATCCCCTTTTACCGGGCGCGATTGTTCGTCAAGCCGGGATTGACCGGCTGGGCGCAGATCAACTACGGCTATGCAGCCGGCAGCGAAATGAATTCGATTAAACTCGAGTATGACCTGTATTATATTAAGCATCGCAATCTACTTTTGGATTTGATGATCATAGTCCGTACAATCTGGACGGTGGTCTTTCTGCGAGGTAGATGATTATGCGCGCGAGATTGAATATCCGCAACCGTTACCTGTTGCTGGTGGACCTGGTGTTGATCGCTGTATCCGTACTGGGCACCTTTGTGCTGCGCTTTGAGCTTGGCGACCTGTTCTACCAATACCTGCTATTTGCGTACTGGATGATCGGCGTGGGATTGGTGATCAAACCGATCGTCTACTATTTCTTTGGTCTTTACCGTCGTTTGTGGTCCTACGCGAGCGTCGAGGAATTGAAGCTGATCACTGCCGCGGTGACCACTGCCTCAGCGCTGCTGGCGCTGGCGATGCTGCTGCTGTACAGCCTGGGGATCGTGACGGCTTATCTTCGCTCGGTGTTTGTGATCGACTGGCTGCTCTCCCTGATCCTGACCGGCGGCGTGCGGCTTACTCTGCGCCTGATCAGTGAAACCCGCCAGAATCAACTGGCCGCTCACGCCGGGCGGTTCAGACGAGTGCTGATCGTGGGGGCAGGTGATGCTGGCGCGCTGGTGGTGCGTGAGCTGCAGAAAAATCGGCAGCTCAGCCTGATTCCGATCGGTTTTTTAGACGATGACCCGGCCAAGCTCAAGCAGCAAATTCACGGCATCCCGGTGGTTGGCCTGATCAGCGACCTGACTAAAGTGCTCGAGCGGCAGCATATCGATGAGGTGATCATTGCCATCCCGTCTGCACCCGGGCGGGTGGTGCGCGCGGTGGCCGACATCGCCCGTTTGAAGGGCGTGCCCTTCCGCACCATGCCAGGCATCTACGAGCTGCTCGGCGGCAGCGTCAGCGTCAGCCGGCTGCGCGAAGTCGACATCACCGACCTGCTGCGCCGCCAGCCGGCGCGGATCAAGGATGAAATGATCGGCAACAAACTGACCGGCAAGACCGTCCTGGTCACCGGCGCGGGGGGCTCAATCGGCATGGAACTGTGCCGCCAGATCGCCCGCTGGGGACCGTCGGAGCTGATCATGCTGGGGCACGGCGAGAACAGCATCTTCGAGGGCGTCCTCGAGCTGAAAGAAGCCTTTCCCTTGCTGAACATCCACCCGCTGATCGCGGATGTGCGTGATCGCATGCGACTGGACTGCGTCTTCGCCGAGTTCAGCCCGCAGGTGGTCTTCCACGCGGCTGCGCACAAGCACGTTTCATTGATGGAGGTCAATGTTGAGGAAGCGGTGACGAACAACATCCTCGGCACGCGCAACCTGGTGGATATCGCCCTGGCGCACCGCGTCGAACGCCTGGTGATGATCTCGACCGATAAGGCCATCCGCCCGGCTAATGTGATGGGCGCAACCAAGCGCGTCGCCGAGATGATCGTGCTCAACGCGGCCTATCGAACCGGACTGCCTTATTGCGTAGTGCGCTTTGGTAACGTGCTCGGCTCGCGCGGCAGCGTGGTGCCGATCTTCAAACGGCAGATCGCACGCGGCGGACCGATCACGATCACCCACCCGGATATGCGGCGCTACTTCATGACCATCCCCGAGGCGGTTTACCTGGTTCTCCAGGCGGCCGGCATGGGCAGCGGCGGCGAAACCTTTGTGCTCAACATGGGTCAGCAGGTGCGTATCCTCGACCTGGCTGAAGATCTCATCCGCCTTTCCGGTCTGGAACCTGGCCGCGATATCGAGATTGTCTTCACCGGGGTCAAGCCGGGCGAGAAACTGAGCGAAGAATTATGGGATGAGGGTCATCAATACAACGTAACCGACCACCCGGATATTTTCAAGGTGGATATAACCGAACCGCTGCGCGGGGAGCAATTGATCCAATCAGTGGACGAGCTGATCAATCTGGCGCGGGAAGGCAACGTAAGCGAGATCATCCAGTTGCTGGATCAATTGATCCCTGGAGCTGTGGTTCGCAGCGAGCCTCCGCCGGAAATTACCCAAATCATCTGATGCCGATCGTCGATGCCAATCAATGGTCAATATTCGTAGAGGACCACGCCGAGGCTCACCTGTTGCAGTCGGTCGAGTGGGGCAGCCTGAAAGAGGGATTCGGATGGAACGCACAGCGCGTCACCTGTGGATCCTGCGGGGCGCAGATCCTCTTCCGCCGTCTGCCGTTGGGCTTCACTATCGGCTACATTCCCAAGGGGCCCTTGGGAAGCGGCTGGCAGCCGCTCTGGGAGGAGATCGACTTCCTCTGCCGTGAGCAGCGGGCGGTTTTCCTGAAAGTGGAGCCGGACGCCTGGGAGCCGCTCCCGCCGGATATTTCCGGCAGTTTCGCCGGCTGGCAGCCCGCCGCGCCGGTGCAGCCAAGGCGCACGGTCGAGGTCGACCTGAGCGGTTCACCAGAGGAATGGCTGGCGCGGATGAAGCAAAAAACGCGCTACAACATTCAACTGGCACGGCGCAAGGGCGTGGAGGTGCACCCCAGCGCGGACGTCGACCAGTTCCACCGGATGATGCTGTTAACCGGTCAGCGCGACGGATTCGGCGTGCACAAGCTGGATTACTACCGCCGGGCATACGACCTGTTCAAGCCGCAGGATAAGGTGGAGCTGTTCAACGCCAGTTTCCAGGGACAGGCGCTGGCTGCGCTGATGGTCTTCCGCCAGGGCAGCCGGGCCTGGTATTTCTACGGCGCTTCCAGCAACGCCGAGCGCAACCGCATGCCGACCTACCTGCTGCAGTGGGAAGCCATGCAGTGGGCGGCTGCGCACGGCTGCCGTATCTACGACCTGTGGGGCATCCCCGACGCCGACGAGGAAATTCTCGAGCGGGACTTTGCCGTCCGGGCGGACGGGTTGTGGGGCGTGTACCGCTTCAAGCGCGGTTTTGGCGGCGTCCTGCGCCGATCGGCGGGCGCCTGGGAGCGGGTCTACCAGCCCGGGCTGTACCGTCTGTACCGCTGGTTTTCACGCTGGCGAGGGGGCGTCGATTGAGCGGCGCTGAGCAGACCAAGGCCGCCTTCGAGGGCGACGGTCTTGCCTGGAACCGCCTGATCACGGGGCTGCCGGGAGCGCACATCCTGCAAACCTGGCAGTGGGGCGAGTTCAAGCGCAGCTACGGCTGGCAGCCGCTCAGGCTGGTCTGGCGTCGGGCTGACGGCACACCGGCGGCGGCTGCGCAGGTGCTGCTACGCCCTCTGCGCCCGGGGAAGGTAGGCTCGCTAGTAAAGGTGGCTTACACCCCGCGGGGTCCCTTGTTGGACTGGGAAGACGCGGCGCTACGTACGCGCGTGCTGGCCGACCTGGAAACGCAGGCCAGGGCACAAGGGGCGATCTTCCTCAAGATGGATCCTGAGCTCATCCTCGGCAAGGGCGTCCCCGGGGAAGCGGACGACAACCAGGCGGCCGGCGCCCAGCAATTATTGAGCGGGCTGCGGCAGCGCGGCTGGCGGTTCTCCGGCGAGCAAATCCAGTTTCGCAACACCATCTGGGTGGATCTGGACGGGAGCGAGGATGATTGGCTGGCGCGCATGCGCCAAAAAACGCGCTACAACATCCGCCTGGCAGTTCGCAGGGGCGTCAGCGTTCGGCTGGGTACTCAGGAAGACCTTGGACTGCTCTACCGCATGTACGCCGAAACCTCGCTGCGGGACGGCTTTGTAATCCGCCCGGAGGATTACTACCGTCAGGTGTGGGGGGAATTCCACCAGGCCGGCATGGCGGACCTGCTGATCGCTGAGGTCGACCGGCAGCCGGTGGCGGGCTTGATCCTGTTTTTCTTCGGCGGCAGAGCCTGGTACCTGTATGGCATGTCGCGCGACGCCCACCGTGAGAAGATGCCCAACTACCTGCTGCAGTGGGAAGCCATGCGCCAGGCCAGGGCTCGCGGCTGCCGCATCTACGACCTGTGGGGCGCGCCGGAGGTATTCTCCCCTCAGGATGCGATGTGGGGGGTGTACCGCTTCAAGGAAGGGCTGGGCGGGCAGGTGGTGCGCACCTCTGGCGCCTGGGATTTTCCGGCGCGCAAGATCATTTATCCACTCTACACCCGGCTGTTGCCGGCGATACTCTCATTGATGCGCAGGCGGGGCATCGAACGCACCCGCCGGGAGGTTACATTATGATTCCAAGAGTCCGTCTGGCGAATCTGCCGACGCCGGTCGAACCGCTGCCGCGCCTGAGCGCAGCCCTGCGCGGGCCAAAATTGTTAGTCAAACGAGATGATCTGACAAGCCTGGGCATGGGCGGCAATAAAATCCGCAAGCTGGAATATTTGCTGGCGGAGGCGCAAGCCAACGGGGCGAAGACAATCATGACCATCGGCGCGGCGCAGTCGAATCACTGCCGCCAGACGGCGGCCATGGCGGCCCGCTACGGCCTGCGCTGCATCCTGGTGCTCTCCGGCGATGCGGAGCAGGCGCCCAGCGGCAACTACCTGCTCGACCGCCTGTTTGGAGCGGAGATTATCTGGGCGACCCGCCGGGAGCGCCAATCCGTCTTCGATGCGGCCTTTCAGCAAGCCTGGACGGATGGTCTGCGGCCTTATGCGATCCCGGTCGGCGGCTCGAATGCCACCGGGACGGTCGGCTACGTGACCGCTTTCGAGGAGTTCCTCGCCCAGGATGTGGAGGCGGACTGGATCGTGGTTGCATCCTCCTCCGCCGGTACACAGGCCGGGCTGGTCTTGGGCGCGAAGCTTTCAGGCTGGAGCGGCAAGGTACTTGGCATCAGCATCGACCACAAACAGCCCGACCTGCAGAATAAAGTCGCCCGCCTGGCAGGCGAAACGGCGGATAAAATGGGCCGTGCGCTGCAGGTAATCCCCGAAGAGGTCCACGTCAACAGCGACTACCTCGGCGGCGGTTACGGTGTCCTCGGGCAGGCGGAGATCGAAGCGATCAGTCTGTTCGCGCGCATGGAGGGGTTGCTGGTGGATCCAGTCTACACCGGGCGTGCGGCAGCCGGGCTGATCGACCTGATTCGCAAGGGATTCTTCAAGCCTGAAGAGCGCGTGCTGTTCTGGCACACCGGCGGAACGCCGGCCCTATTCGCGGACGTCTATCAAAACAATCTGAAAATCGCCGATTAAGGCTTCCAGCTGGGATCGAAATCGGCACCGGCGTGGCTGATGATCGCCAGCGGCTCGCCGCCCTCCACGCGGATGATGAAAATGGCCGGCTGGTCCTGATGCAGACCCTCGAAGGCGATCAGGCGCGCATCCGGCGAGAGGCTGAGCTTCCAGGCCGGCTGGTATTCGCCTATCTGACCTTCCTGCGCGCCGGCTTCGCCAAACGCCTTAACTTTAATCAGCGGGCGGCTGGAGCCGGAGACGTAGTAGATCTGCGCCCCGTCAGGCGACCAGACCGGCAGGCTGTCGGCGCTGCCGCCGGCGGGAGAAAACTCGCGCGGCGAGCTGCCATCTGGATTGACCGTCCAGACCTGCAGATCGCCCGCGCGGGTGGTCTCGAAGACCACTTTACTGCCGTCCGGCGCCCAATCCGGGTGGGCGTCATTACTGGATGGTGGTGAGAGGCGGGAAGTTTTATTGGTTTCCAGATCATAGAGATAGATGTGTCGGATTGGATCGCGCAGTGTGGTGAAGGCGATCGTTTTTCCATCCGGCGACCAGGCTGGGGTAAAATCCCCGCCGGGGCGGGTGTCCAGCGGCCGCAAACCAGAGCCGTCCGCGTTGAGGATAAACATGGCGGCGTTCGCATATTCATCCTGGTTGGCCGGGCATGGCGAGATGAAGACGATTTTCTGCCCGTCTGGCGACCAGTCCGGCTGGCAGGCGCCGTCCGGAAAGTTGGTCAACTGGCGCGGTTCGGCGTCAGCTGCCTGCCAGAGGTAAACCTGGGGAACCCCCGAGCGGTCAGAGGCGAAGGCGAGCAGCCCGCTGGCGCCGCCAAGGGGAGTGCCTGCCGGTGCGAGCGTTGCGCTCGGCAGGTTGGTGGGGACTTCAGTCGGGGCGAGCGTTGCGTCACCAGTCGCCTTAGGGCGGGCGATCGCGCTTGGTTCCACGGGTGCGGCAGTTGGGGGCAGGCTGACAGTTGCTGAAGCGACGGGCAGCGGAGAGGTCGCTGCGGCGGGAGAGGCCTGCCCGCCCTTGGACAGCAGCAACGCAGCCGCGATTCCACCGCCAATTAACACAAGAGCCGCGGCAGCCAGGACAATCCAGGGGAATTTTCTCGACGGTGCAGCTGCCTCCGGCGCAGCAACGGCCTGCAGAACAGGCCCCGCAGGTTTGGGCGGCAGGGCTGGAGGGGCAGCGGGCGCTGCCGCGGGAGCTGCCTCGGCGTGCGCCGTCGGCGTTTGCAGCGGCCGCGAGGGCGGTGCGGGTGAAACCCGCACTTGGCGTGTCTCCTCGAGTGTGCGCCGGGCGGTAGTGTTGGCGTCCAGAAGCGCGGCCTTGAACGCCTCTGCTGTTTGATAGCGCTGGTTGGGATCGATACTCATCGCTTTTTCGATCACGGCCGCCAGGCTGATGGAGAGGTTAGGATTGACCTCACGCAGGGGCGTCAGACGCAGGCTGCCGGTTGCGCGGGCCAGGCTGTCTTCGGGAGTCCGGCCGGTCAATGCAGCATAGAGCGTCGCGCCGAGGGAATACAGGTCCGAGCGGGCATCGGTGCCGCGTCCGTACTGCTCGGGCGGGGCGTAGCCGGGGGTCAGCGCCTGGGCGCCGAGGGTGGTCGCCTTGCCAGCCTGGCTGATCTTGGCCAGGCCGAAGTCGACCAGGAAGACCTGCCCATCGGGGGTGATCTTCAGGTTGCCAGGCTTGATGTCCCGGTGGACGATCGGCGGCTGACTGGTGTGCAGGTAGGCCAGGGCGTCGCAGGCTGCGCTGATAATCAGCACCGCTTCACTCTCCGAAAGCACACCTTTGCGGTCGATGCGCTGGCGCAGATCTTCACCGGGGACGTAATCCATGACCAGGTACTGCCCCTGATCGGGGATGACGAAATGGTCTGTCACGCGCGGCAGATTGGGGTGGCGAACGCCCGCCAGAATGGTCGCCTCGCGGTGGAACTGGCGCGAGGACTCCTGGCTGGTGATCAGGTTTTCTTTAACGGCCACCTCAACCCCGAGTGTTTCGTCCAGGGCGCGGTAGATTGCGCCCATACCGCCCTGGGCGATAATCTTTTGAATCCGGTAGCGGTTGCGCAGCAGACTATCGACCATGAGGGGCATGACGGTTCTTCCTTTTGTTGGATTATCTATTACCGAGCAGTGGCGCCGGGAACCGGCCTCCAGACCGGGCCAAAGTCGAAATCTTTATCTTTCGTCAACTGCCGCCGGTCGGCGCCGTTGATGGTCATTACAAAGATGTCGTGATTGGTGCCGTCCGGCCAGCTTTCGAAGGCGATCCAGGCGCCGTCCGGCGAAATGCTCGCCTGGGCCACCGGGCTGACATCCGGCATGCCCTGACCTGGAATGCGCAAGGATAGCGTGGTGTTGCGCTCTTCGTACCGCTGCGTGGAGAGCCACGGAACGTTCCCCCCGGACATCTGGCTGAAGAGGATAAAGGTGCCGTCAGGAGACCAGACTGGCCAGATGTCATTGATCTCGCCGCTGACCGAGAAGCGCGTTTGGAATTGGCCGGTGTCGGACATAATCCAAATCTGCGAGGATGGATTGTCGCGCGCATAAGCGATCTGCGTCCCGGTTGGCGACCAGGCAGGGTGTCTTTCAGCGGTGTGGAAGTCGGTCAGCTGGCGGAAGGAATTATCCGTCAGGTTGAAAACGTACACATCCGGATTTCCCGATCGAGTAGAGGTGAAGGCAATCTGGCTGCCGTCGGGAGACCAGGCGGGGTCATAGTCAGAGGCAGGGCTGGCCGGCACCGGCAGCGGGTAAGGATCACTTCCGTTGGCGAGGTCGAGCAGGTAGATCTTTGAGCCGTCGTAGAAGTCTCGCCGGGTCATGCAAGGGGAGATCAGGGCGATTTTTTGGCCGTCCGGCGACCAGCTGGGCTCGCAGGCGCCGTCAGGGATGTTGGTGATCTGTTTTTGCTGGGTGCCATCGGCGTTCATCAGCCAGATCTGCATGCTGCCTGTGCGGTTCGAGGAGAAAGCGATTTGGCCTGTGCCGCCGCCGAACGCCGTGGGCGTGATCGAAGGCGTCAACGTGGGCTGTGCAGTCGCTTCGATATCCTCCTCGGGCGGCTGGCTGGGGAGCATAGCAGTGACTTCGACCGTCGCGGAAGGCTCGCTCACCGGCGAGGTTTGTTTAGGTGCGGTTGGATTCACGGAGGGGGTAGCGCTGGCCGGATTTATGAATGGGGAGATGATCGCGCGCAAGGAGGCACCGCTGGCCGGTTCGAGCAGAAAATAAACTGCCAGCAACGTAGCCATGACCAGCACTGCGGGGACCAGTGGGCTGCGTTTGCGCCGGCGCGGCTGGGGGCGCGACGGACGAAGCGGCGCCGGCAGGGGCGTCGATTGGTAAGGCCAGCTGGCTTCTCCGCCTGATTTCTCCCTGCTGACAGGCGTCGAACTCGCCTCTGGCGGGGGCGGGGTGATATGGGTGCGCCATTCTGGGGCGTGCTCGATGTTGCCGGCGGCAATCAACGCCTGCTTGAACTCATCCGCCGTCTGGTAACGCCGGTCGGGGTCGACCTCTAACGCAGTTTCGAGGACGAGGGCCAGCTTTCGGCTGATTTTTGGGTTCAACTCGCGAACAGGGGTGAGCTCGGCTTTACCGGTGGCGCGCGCCAGGCCGTCCTCAGGGATGATGCCGGTCAGCGCTGCATATAGCGTGGCACCAAGCGAGTAAATATCCGTGCGGGCATCGGTCGGGGCGGTGCCGTACTGTTCCGGCGGGGAATAGCCGGGGGTCATCGCCCGCGCGCCGGTGGTGGTCTGCTCTCCGCCAACCATCAACTTTGCCAACCCAAAGTCGACCAGCTGGGTGTGACCCTCTGGTGTGATCTTGATGTTGCCGGGCTTGATATCCCGGTGGATGATCGGTGGATTGCGGCTGTGCAGGTAAGAAAGCGCCTCACACATGGCCGCTCCGATTAGGACGACCTCTTTCTCAGGCAGTTTTCCCAACCGCTCGATGCGCTGGCGCAGGTCCTCTCCGTCGATGTAATCCATGACGAGATACTGACCCTGATTGGGGACGGAAAAGTAATCGCCGACGCGCGGCAGGTTGGGATGGCGCAGGCTGGCCAGGATATTCGCTTCTCGTTGGAATTGGCGCGCATAATCATCGGTCAGAAACAGGTTTTCCTTAACGGCGACGTGGATGCCCAGATTTTCATCGAACGCCTGGTAAACAGCCCCCATGCCACCCTGACCGAGGATGGAAACAATGCGGTATCTTTTATGCAGAATTGTGCCGGGAGAGAGCGCCATCGAAATTGATTGTACTCAAGATGGTTGGAATGCGCAACGAAATCCCCCACGCTCCAGGCGCGGCGGCGCCAATCCCAGAGTCAGGCGTGCGGAACACGCGGAGGAAGGCCGGCATTCTTCCCGCTCGACCGGCTTACCGGCATTCAGGCAGACAGACATGCTATAATCAGGATCGTCACACGCATTTGGATTAAAAAATGAACCTGGATATTCGCACGGCTGTACAAACAGCTTTCTATCTTATCCTGGCCGGGCTGGTCCTCAGCGTTTTCCTGGGCGTACGCACAATTCGCTCGGGGCAGCGCCTGCTGTACTTCCGCAAGCGGCGCGAGATGGTCAGACGGGGCTGGCGGATGATCTTTTCTGCGATTCTGTTGGGCGGCGTCGCGTTTGCCGTCAGCCGCTTTGCCGAACCCATTGCTTACCGTTACTTCCCCCCCTCGCCGACCATTACCCTGACCGCGACCATCACCCTCACGCCGACGATCTCACTCACCCCCACAATCTCGCTCACACCGACGATCACCGAAACGCCCTCGATCACCAGCACGCCAAGCCTGCCGGATGCCATTGCTGCACAGATCGAAACAACCATCACCCCATCCGCAGACGCGGTTTTCAGCCCGGTTGTCATCGCGCGTGAAATCGATGAAAATTTCCAGCCGGTTGACCCGCAAAGTGAATTCGAACAGCCGGTCAGGAAACTATACGGTACCTTCAGTTACGATAAGATGGTCAGCGGTTCACAGTGGAGCGCGCTGTGGGTGCGCCTGAGCGACCGCGAATTGATCTGCTTCGAATCGGCGCCCTGGGGCGGTGGCACAGGCGGTTGGGGTTACACTGAATGCGAGCCTTCGAGCGGGATATGGCAGCCTGGCGATTATGAGGTGCAGATTTTTGTCGGTCTGTCCTGGAATAACTCCGGCCGGTTCAGCGTTGTTGGAGAGCCGCCCCCACCGCCGCCGACCAACACGCCCACCCGTACCATCACTCCATCGCCGTCGCTGACCGGCACGCCAACGTTGACGCCAACCCGTACGATCAGCAGCACCCCGACGCCTTCGCGGACGCCGACCATCACCCTCACGCCGACGGTGACCCGCACCCCGCGCCCGACGGATACCCGCTGGCCAACGCCGACCTCCGCGAGCGAGTCTTAATTCCGCGCCTGTCTAACCGCTTCGCCGCCGCTGGCTATCCGGTAGATAATGGGTAAAAGGCCAGTTATGTTAGAATCAGGCAGGCAAGCATCATTCTGGAATCTACCGTCAGAATCTGAGGGAGAATGCTGAGAGGCGTCTTCACAACCCTGTCCAAAGCGCAATGGGCTCAGCGGTGGATCACCCGCTGGAAGTTCGCCTGGCGGTTCGCTTCCCGCTTTATCGCCGGCGATACGATTGAGGATGCATTACCGGTCGTAGAACAGCTCAATCAGCAGGGGATCCATGCGACGCTTGATCAGCTTGGCGAGCACACCGCGGACTTGAGCGAAGCCTTGCAGGCGACCGGAGATATCCAGGCCATCCTGGAGAGACTCCACCAATCGCGGCTGAGGTCGAATGTATCCATCAAGCTGACCCAGCTTGGGCTGTCGCTCGAGCCGGAAACGGCCTACCAGAACCTGCTGCGAATTCTCGAAAGAGCGCGCGAGACGCAAAATTTCGTCCGCGTGGATATGGAGGACTCCAGCTTAACCGGGATTACACTGGACCTGGTCCGCCGGGCGTGGGCTGACGGTTTCAGGAACACAGGCGTTGTGATCCAATCGTACCTTTACCGCAGCCCGGAAGACGCCCGTCAGCTGGCGGAGCGCGGCATTCCTGTCCGGCTGGTGAAGGGCGCCTACAAAGAGCCGGCCAGCCTGGCTCACCCTCGTAAAACAGATGTGGATGCCAGCTTCGACCAGATCAGCGATATACTTATCGACGGCGCCAGGGCATTGGGTACGCCCCAGTTGAGCGGCGACGGGCGATTTCCGCCGGTAGTGGCAGTGGCCAGCCACGATGAACGCCGTATCCGCTACGCCGCCGCAGCCGCCGAGAAGGCCGGTCTGCCGAAAAATGCCCTGGAGTTCCAGATGTTGTATGGGATCCGCCGCGATTTGCAGCAACATCTGGCCGCCCAGGGTTATCCGGTGCGAGTATACATCCCATTTGGGACGCATTGGTACCCTTATTTCATGCGCCGGCTGGCCGAGCGCCCGGCGAACGTCTGGTTTATGCTTTCCAACCTGTTCAAGAAATGAGGTGGTAGACATTGGACTCGACCAGCCCTCGCCCTGAGATAGCCGTTGTAACCGGCGCTGCTGTCCGGCTTGGACGCGCCCTGGCGCTGGCGCTGGCGCGGCGCGGATACGCCATCGGCCTGCACTACCACCGCTCAGCGGCTGAGGCCAGTCAAACTGCGGCGCTGATCGAGCAGGCTGGCGTGCCGGCGCTTTTGCTGCCCGCGGATTTACGCGCGCCGGAACAGATCACGGCGGTTTTTCAAACGGTGGCTGAGAGCCCATACCGCTTGAGTCTGCTGGTCAATTCGGCGGCGGAAATGCGCCGCGCTGATCTGCTGAGCATGAACGTTGCTGAGTGGGATGCGACGCTGGCGCTGAATTTACGCGCGCCCTGGTTGTGCGCGCAGGCTGCCGCTGGAATCATGGGCGCTGAAGGCGGGCTGATCGTTAACATCAGCGACACCGGCGCCGGCAAAGTCTGGACGGGATTTCCCGCCTATGAAGTGAGCAAAGCCGGGCTGGAAATGCTGACCCGGCTGCTGGCGCGCAGGCTGGCGCCGGCCATCCGCGTCAACGCGATTGCGCCTGGTCTGGTACTCAAACCGGCGGATATGCCGGAGGAGGAATGGCAGCGCCTGGTTGCAAAAATGCCGTTGAAAAGAGCGGTGTCGGTCGAATCGCTTGTCCAGGCATTGATGTTTCTGATTGAAAGCCCATACATTACCGGTGAAACCCTTGTCATCGACGGGGGATATCGGTTAATCTAAGGTTTATCGGCATGCAAACCTCTGACCGCACCCCTCTGCTGGAATTTTTGCAAAACACACGCCCGCTCGGCCTGCTGGCGGGCATGCTGCTCTATGCTCTGGGCGCCGGCATCGTGGCCTATCGGGGCGACAGCATCGACTGGGGGGTGTATTGGATTGGGCAGGCCTGCATCACCCTGCTGCAGCTGAGCAGCTCCCTTCTGCTGGTGTATTACGACCGGCTGCGGGAGGGCAGACAGCGTCTGCGCAACGCTAAAAATCCGCGGCCGGAGCAGCAGGCTCGCGCGCTGACCAATATCTACCTGCTCACAGCGGTGACGACCCTGACCATCGGCGCAATGCTGACCGCGCTGTTGTTGAGCCGTGACGAAATTTCCCCCGCAGGCCTGCTCATCCTGGGCATCGGTTTTCTTTCCGCTTTTTTCTATGCGGTGCCGCCGCTGCGCCTGGCTTATTCGGGTTATGGCGAGCTGGTTGAAGCCGTGCTGCTGACTAACCTGGCGCCGGCGTTCGCCTATCTGCTGCAGGCGGGCGAGCTGATCGAGGTGCTCGGTGTTTTAACCCTGCCGCTGACCATGCTCTATCTGGCGCTGACTCTGGCAACTTCGCTGGAAACCTATTTTGCGGATATCAAGCGCGGCAGGCAAAACCTGATGATCCGCCTGGGCTGGCAGCGTGGCATATCCCTGCACAATCTGAGCATCCTGATCGCCTACCTGACCATCGGCATCGGCATCTTTTTCGGACTGTCCTGGCAGTTGACCTGGCCGCGCCTGCTCACCCTGCCGGTCGGCATTTTTCAAATCTGGCAGGTCTGGCAGATCAGCCTTGGCGCCAGACCGCGCTGGCGACTGCTGCGCATTACCGCCTACGCCAGCTTCGCGATCACGGCGTATTTGTTGGTGTTCACGCTCTGGGTGAGCTGATTATGCCTGAATTCTTGGAACTGCTGCCGCCCGATGACGCCCTGCGCCGCCTGCTGGATAACCTGCCGTCTGCCAAATTGCCGGTGGAGCGGATTCCAACCGAAGAGGCGCTTGGACGGATCAGCGCAGACGATATCTTCTCGCCGGAGCCGCTGCCGGGATTCGACCGCAGCACGGTCGACGGTTATGCCTTACATGCCGCAGACACCTACGGCGCCAGCGATACCCTGCCGGCATTTATCCAGGTGGTCGGTGAAGTACCAATGGGCGCCGCAGCGGATTTCAGCCTGGCACGTGGGCAGGCTTCGCTGATCCACACCGGCGGTATGCTGCCGGTGGGGACGGACGCGGTGGTCATGCTCGAGCACACCCAAACGACCGGCGCCAGCGAGATCGAGGTGCTGCGCGCGGTAGGCGTCGGCGAGAACGTCCTCAAGGCTGGCGAGGACGTCCAGATGGGTGAGCTGGTTGTATCGGCCGGGACGATTTTACGCCCGGCTGAGATCGGCGGGTTGTATGCGCTCGGTATCACGCAGGTCGAGGTATTCAGGCGGCCGCTGGTCGGGGTGATTTCCAGCGGCGACGAGGTCGTTTCACCGGAAAGCGCGCTCAACCCCGGGCAGGTTCGCGATGTGAACAGCTATTCGCTGGCGGCGCTGATCCAATCCGCCGGCGGGCAGGCGCGCCGGTACGGCATCCTGCCGGACCGGCGCGACGCGCTGGAAGCTGCGCTGCGCTCAGCGCACGCCGAGTGCGACGCGGTTGTCGTCACCGCCGGTTCTTCCGCCAGCAGCCGCGATCTGACCGCCGAGGTCGTCCAACGGCTGGGCAGCCCGGGGGTTCTGGCGCACGGGGTGAACGTCCGGCCGGGCAAACCGACCATCCTGGCGGTCTGCGGCGGCAAGGCGGTCATCGGGCTGCCAGGCAATCCGGTCTCGGCGCTGGTAATCGCCGGGCTGTTCGTCGAGCCGTTGATCAGGCGATTGCTCGGCGTGGAGAGCGGGCGGGCGGTGGTGTACCTGCAAGCCAGGCTGTCGATCAACGTTCCCTCGCAGGCTGGCCGGGTGGATTACATCCCCGTCAGGCTGGCACCCAGCCCGGATGGTCTGCAGGCAGAGCCGATTTTCTTCAAAAGCAACCTGATCTTTACTCTGGCGAAAGCAGACGGCCTGGCGCGCATCCCGGCAGATTCAACCGGCGCGGCGGCAGGCGACCTGGTCGAGGTGCGATTGATTTAGCCATGATGAGCATCTATTTAAAGGACATCCCACTTCCGCAGGCACTTCAACGGCTGCAAGCCGCGCTGGAGGATGCCGGTTTATGGCGGATGCTGGGCAGCGAAGAATTGCCGCTGGACGAGACCCTGGTCGGGCGTGTGACCGCTGAGGCGGTCTGGGCGCGGTTGTCTTCTCCTCACTATCATTCTGCGGCGATGGACGGTTTTGCGCTGCGCGCGGAGGATATCGCCGGCGCAATGCCCACCCGGCCGGTCGTCCTCGATGTGGGCAGCCAGGCGATCTACGTTGACACCGGCGATCCGCTGCCCGGCTGGGCGAACGCAGTAATGCCGGTCGAGCAGGTTGAGGCGCTGGATGAGAGCGGTATACCGAGCAGCGATATCCGTGCTCCTCTGAAAATCCGCCTGCGGACGGCGTTACCGCCCTGGAGCCATGTGCGCACGATGGGCGAAGACATCGTCGCCAGCCAGTTGGTGCTGCCTGCCGGTCAGCTGCTGCGTCCGGTTGATCTGGGCGCGGCGGCAGCCAGCGGTTATACGCAGTTGAAAGTCGCCCGCCAGCCGCTGGTTGCCATTCTGCCGACCGGCTCGGAGCTGGTCGAGGTCGGCAGCCAGCCCAAATCCGGCGAGATTATCGAGACCAACTCGATCGTTCTGGCGGCGCAGGTGCAGCAGTGGGGCGGCCTGGCGCGGCGCTACCCGATCACCGCGGATCACCTGGATGATATCCGCGCGCGGGTGACCCAGGCTGCCGCGGAATGCGACCTGATCCTGCTCAACGCCGGCTCCTCGGCTGGCTCGGAGGATTTTTCAGCCCAGGTTGTCGAAGAACTGGGCGAGCTGCTCGTCCACGGCGTGGCGGTGCGTCCCGGGCATCCAGTGATCCTTGGGATGGTTCGCCGCGAAGCGGATGGCGGCCGGGTACCGCTGATCGGCGTGCCCGGCTACCCGGTTTCGGCCGCGCTGACGGGTGAAATCTTCGTTGAGCCGCTGCTGGCGCGCTGGCTGGGCAGGCAGCCGCGCCAGCCTGAGGAAATCAGCGCCACGCTGACCCGCAAGGTTACCTCGCCGCCCGGGGACGACGATTACCTGCGCGTGGTGGTCGGACGGGTGGGTGAACGGCTGCTGGCGGCGCCGCTGGCGCGCGGCGCGGGGGTGATCACCTCGCTGGTGCGCGCGGACGGGCTCGCCATCCTGCCGCGCGGCACGCAGGGGATGGAAGCCGGTACGACGGTCAAGGTACGTCTTTACCGTCCCGCGCCGGAGTTGGAGCAGACGATCTTCGCTATCGGCTCGCACGATATGACCCTCGACCTGCTGGCGCAGTTCCTCTCGCAGCGCCAGCGCCGGCTGGTCTCGGCTAATGTGGGCAGCCTGGGCGGGCTGGTCGCGTTACGCCGGGGTGAGGCGCACCTGGCCGGTTCGCATTTACTCGATCCGCAATCGGGCACATACAACCTTTCCTATCTGCGCCAGTACCTCCCCGAGGAGTGCGTGCGGCTGATCGGCTGGGTGGATCGCGAGCAGGGTTTATTAACCCTAGCGGGCAACCCAAAGGGCATTCGCGGATTGACAGACCTGGCGCGCAAGGACGTGCGCTTCGTCAACCGCCAGAGCGGCGCCGGCACGCGCGTCCTGCTCGACTATCATCTCCAGCGGCTGGGCGTTTCGGCTGAAGAGATCCAGGGCTATAATCAGGAGGAATACACCCATCTGGCGGTCGCTGCGGCGGTAGCCTCCGGACGGGCGGATTGCGGCCTGGCGGTCAGCGCAGCGGCAGCGGCGCTCGACCTGGAGTTCATCCCGCTCTTCCACGAGGAGTACGACCTGGTCATCCCGCTGCGCTACCTTGAGGACCAACTGTTGGCGCCCCTGTTTGACCTAATGGAGGAAAAGGCCTTTCGCCAGGCAGTTACAGCGCTGCCGGGCTACACTGTTGACCGTATGGGCAGGATTATCGGTGAAAATTAGTATATCTATGAAATGGAGGAAACATGACAATTACTGAGGGTCTACAGGCGCCGGAATTCGAGCTGGCGGATGAAACAGGCGCCGTCCGTTCGTTAAAGGAATACCGTGGAACGCCGCTGGTGCTGTATTTTTATCCAAAGGACGATACTCCAGGCTGTACCAAAGAAGCCTGCAGCTTCCGCGACGGCTACGGGGAGTACGCCAAAGCCGGGGTGGTGATCCTGGGCGTCAGCCCGGACACCTCCAAATCACACGCAAAATTCAAAGAAAAATACGGCCTTCCCTTCACTCTGCTGGCTGACGTCGACCACAAGGTTTGCGAGCTTTACGGTGTATGGGGGCGCAAGAAGTACATGGGCCGCGAGTACGACGGCGTCTACCGCACGACCTTTCTCATTGGATCGGACGGCGTCATTAAGCGTGTCTTTAAAAATGTCAAGCCGGACGGTCACGCTAGCGAAGTGCTGGCAGCCCTGAAATAGAGAAAACAGAGGCTGCCCCTCTCTGTTGGCGCAGCCTCTGGATTTGTTGTATCGATCAGCCCGGGTCAATCGGCGGGTACCGGCTTTTTCCCGTTCGGACCTTTCGATTCAATCATTGCGCTTTCAGGGATGCCATCTTCTCGTTCGATCAGCGACTGCAGCGTGGAAGCGCCGAGATGATCGATGATCTTGCCCTGCAGCCCTGCCCACATGGTTTGCGCGGAGCAAATGTCCTGCCTTGGGCAGGTATCCGTGCAATCCAGGCAGGGAGTGACTGTGATGGGGCCTTCGAGCACCTCAGCGATCTTCAACACTGTAATCGAGCTCGCGTCACCGTTCAGCCGCAAGCCGCCGCGCGGTCCGGGAGAAGCTTTGATCATCCCGGATTGCATGAGCGAATGCGCAATCTGATGCAGGAATGGGAGCGGGATCTGTAATTTTTCAGAGAGTTTGGCGCTTGGTTGTGCTTGCCCGGATTTATCGGTAGCGAGCGCCATCAATAGATGTAAACCGTAGTCCAGGCGACGACTGATACGAAACATGATACACCTCTGCCTTTGATTTCCAATTTAGAATACTTAATTCGTCAGAAATTGATAAGTGACAAAAATACCCACCTATAACGCGAATACTCTTAACTTTTACCATATTTATATACTTTAGCCCTATTATTTTGGATTGAACCAGTTTATAATTTTTGATATGTGACACTAATACAAAAGGAGGATATCATGCGGAGATCAGTTCCAATCTTGGTGGTGGTGTTTATGCTGGGCACACTGGTTTTGGCAGCTTGCGGTGGAGGTGGCGCCAACGAAGAAGTGAGCGTCCCTTCCTCTTATGCCGGGAAGACCAATCCGCTGGGCGCGGATGCTGCCGCAGCCGGAAAGGTTATCTATGACGAGCGCTGCGCGTCCTGCCACGGTGCAACCGGCGCCGGCGACGGCGCAGCCGCAGCCGGGCTGGATCCAAAACCAGCGGATCTATCCGAGGTAGTTCCAACCCTGGGTGATGATTTTCTCTTTTGGCGGGTTAATGAAGGGGGCGGTATGGAACCCTTTAACTCGGCAATGCCCGCCTGGAAAGGTATCCTGACCGAGGAACAGATCTGGCAGATCATCTCCTACCTGAAAACCTTGTAGTTCGTCTGATATTAATAAGGGGACAATGGGAATACGGGGCAGCCATCCGGCGCCCCGTATTGTTTTCTTCAGGTTGTGAAAACCTGCTGTTTCAGGGTAAAATCCTATTATGCAACCGACCCGGATGCCGGATACTGCAACGCCCATTATCGCAGCGGTCGCTGGATTTGGTATTACAGCCGCATTTGCTTACGCCCTCTGGCGACTGGCTGGCGTGGTGCAGATCTCGCCAATCGCACAGCCAATTTTCTGGCTGGCAGCGTTGTTAGCGGCGCTGGGGTTAACGCTGTTAATCTACCGCTGGGCGCACGCCCTAATCCGCATCCGCCAGCTTTCCAATGAAGCTGAGGAAAACTGCCGCCTGCGCGCCTCCCTGGAAAACCGCCTGGACGGTGTCATCCGCCTGAACAAGATGCTGATCGACGCGCAGAGCGAGAAAGACCTGATCGAAAGCTCGCTGAGCGTTATCGCGGATATTTCCGGCGCGTTGGGCAGCTCATTCCTGCCGTTCGATGAATGGGGAATCGCTCTTGCGCCGCATATCTATGGCGATTTTCCGCCGCCGGTGTTACGCGCCTGGGCCGAACATCTGAATTCCGCTTCGGTGCGCCAGTCCTGCTATTCCTGCAGGAAACTCAACGCGATGGGTGGGGAACATTGCGACCTGCTCGGCGCGCCTTTTATGAGCGAATCCATCCGCGTATATTGCCTGCCGCTCACCCGCAACGATCGGATGGTCGGCATGTTGAACCTCTACCTGCCCGTTGAGCGGACGCTTTCTGAGCACCATTTCGAGTTCATCCATCTTTTGTTGAATGAAATGGTGCTGGCAATCGAAGCGATGCGTCTGCGCAATCAGGAGCTTTCGACCTTGCGCCAATTGCAGATGGCGCTGAGCCAGAAGGACGATATCGAAGAAAACGTCCGCCGAATCGTTGAAGGTCTGCGGGAAACCATCGATTTTGAGAGTGCGCGGGTTGAGATAAAGGCAGCCGAGCCGCGCTTTCCGGGTCTGCGCCTGACTGTTGGCGACCAGACCTGGCTAGAATCATCAGACGGGCAGGCGCTAATGTCCCGCGTATTATCCGAGCTTTTAAAAGAGGACGGCGCACGGGTAACCGAAACCTACATCGATGAGGCCGGCGCGGTGATCATAGCCCCGATTCGCCTCGCGGAAGGGACGGTCGTTGGCGCACTGACTTTGACGGCTGACCCGGAAATTTTCCTGCAGCGAGAGCAGCTTTCTCTCATCGAAACTGCCGCCGGGCAGATCACCATGCTGCTCCAGAATCAGCGCGTGCAGCTGGATGCGCATTATCGGATCGTGATGCAGGAACGCATCCGGCTGGCGCGCGAGATCCACGACAGCCTGGCGCAGACGCTTGCCTATCTTAAGCTGACCGCAACCCAGATGCAAAGCATGCTTGCCCACGGAGACCTGACCCGCCTGGAGCAGATGCTCAACCAGAGTTATCAGGCGCTATCACAGGCGTATCTCGAAACTCGTGAGGTGATCGACAACCTGCGCATCACGCCCAGACAGTCCTTTGCTGACCTGATCGAGCAGATGGCGCTGGAGTTCGAGAAGACCAGCGGGATGAAAGTCGATACGAAGTTCAGCGCTGGTCTCCCGGAAGCTGCCCCTGAGGTTCAAACTCAATTGCTGCGGGTGTTACAGGAAGCTTTGAGCAATGTGCGCAAACACTCCCATGCGAGGCGGGTGACCATATCTCTGGGAGTGTGGAACCGCCAGATGCAGGTGGAAGTTCGCGACGACGGCGTCGGCTTTGACGCCGGGGATGTTCCCGAGTTTTCCCGGCACGGTTTACAGGGTATGCGCGAGCGGGCTGAATTAATCGGAGCGGATTTTCAAATTATCAGTCAATCGGGCAAGGGCACCTGCATCCGCGTGCATGTCCCTGTGAAGATCGAGGAGAATCCAGCATGAATCCAAGTCCAATCCGGCTGGTAGTGGTGGACGATCACGCCTTGTTCCGGCGCGGTCTGGTTGGCTTGCTCTCCGATATGGATGAGATCCAGGTGGTTGGCGAGGCGGGCGACGGCAGCGAGGCGCTGGAGACGATCAAGCGGGTCACTCCGGATATCGTCCTGCTGGATGTCAACATGCCGATCATGGACGGCATTAAAACGGTCGAGGCGCTGCGCAAGCTGAATTTGCCGGTGCGCATCATCATGCTGACCATCTCCCAGCAGGAAGAGGATTTGATGACTGCCATCCGCCTGGGCGCTGACGGCTACCTGCTGAAAAACACCGAGCCGGAAGAGCTGCGCAAAGCTCTGCTGCGCGTGGCAGCCGGGGAAGGGGCACTCGCGCCGGAAGTCACCGGAACGGTGCTGCGCGCGCTGGCGCGTCAGCCGGAGACCCCTGTTCAGCAGCAAATCAGCGACCGCGAGATGGAGGTGCTGGACTGCCTGGCGCTGGGTCAGACGACCAGCCAGATCGCTTCGAAGTTGTTCATTTCGGAAAACACGGTCAAAACTCACGTGCGCCATATCCTGGAGAAGCTCGAAGCCTCCAACCGCACCGAGGCGGTGGGTAAGGCAATTCAACTGGGCATCATCCAAAAACGCGGCGCTTAAGCGCCGCCGACAGACTGGTTGCTGATTGCACGCCGCCCGGCGCTTTTTCGGGCGGCGTGCTTATTGTCATCGATCAGCGATGGGTGGGTGATGGGAGAATCACCCATTTAATCCTTCAAAATCACTTTTATTTTGGCTCTTCAGGGTAGGAAATTCGGACAAAAATTGTGTACATTAAAGCGGTATAAGTTCTTGCACAAGGCATTATCCGCGCACAAAGGTGCAGTTATGGGCAATCTGGATCGGGGTAAAGAAAAACGCGTATTGATCGCTTCTGCCAATCCTCTTTTTGGGAAGGGTCTGGAAAAGATGATCCTCCACCGCTGGGGTAAAGAGCAGGCCGAAATCCGCCTGACCAAAAACACAGCGGATACCCTGGTGGCCCTCGATGAATGGCAGCCCAATCTGGTTCTGATCGACTACGATGATAAAACCATTTCCCGCGCCGAGTTTATGCACCAGTTTGGGGTCGATGACCGCCCGATGCAGGTGATGCTCGTTTCACTGCAAGCCAGCGGCGGGGTAGTGGTTTATGACCGGCGCACGCTGACCCCCGCTCAGGCTCAAGACTGGCTGAATCTCACCGGCAGCCCGCCCGAAGAATAGGTCGCTAACCTACTAAAAAAGGAGCGCTTGCTATATGAAACATCTGACCGTCGCAGGAGTGCTGGTACTGATTTCTACCATCCTCGTCTATCTGCTGCTGTCCAACATCGGCTTGCTGCCGGTGAACGCCTCCGTCGAGGCGCAGCCGATCGACCGCCTGTTCAACCTTCATTACTGGGCGATCGCCTTTCTATTTTCTCTCATCGTTGTTTTTATCGCCTACAGTTTGATCGTCTTCCGGCGCAGAAACGGCGAGGATGGCGACGGTCAGTTTTTTAAGGGCAACGACCGCCTGGAAATCACCTGGACAATCATTCCGCTGGGCTTCGTCATCTTCCTCTCCTACCTGGGCTCGGTGACCCTGGCGGAGACCCGCAAGGCCGAGCCGCAGCCGTTGGAGATCAAGGTGACCGCCGGTCAGTGGTTCTGGCGCTTCGAGTATCCGGAATACGGGATTGTTTCGGACAAGATGATGATGCCGGTCAACAAACAGGCGCTGCTCAAGCTGACCTCGCTGGACGTGATCCATTCCTTCTGGGTGCCGGAGTTTCGCGTCAAACAGGATTTGCTGCCTGGCGAAAATTTGGTAAAGGAATTGCGCGTCACCCCCAACCTGACCGGCGAGTATAAGGTGCGCTGCGCCGAGCTTTGCGGCACCTCGCACGCCTACATGGAAAGCCCGGTGATCGTGGTCAGCCAGGCGGATTTCGATGCCTGGGTGCAGGAGGAATTGAACCTGCTCGGCGCTGATCCGTCTGCGCGCGGGGAAAAATGGGCCAGGAACAACGGCTGTACCTCCTGCCATTCCATCGACGGCAGCGTCAGCGTCGGGCCGACCTGGAAGGGGCTGTATGAGCTGGAGCAGCAGCTCGCCGATGGCAGCATGGTCACGGTCGACGGCGCCTATCTGCACAACGCGATCGTCAACCCCAATGCGCAGGTGGCGGCTGGCTTCCCTGCCAACGTCATGCCGCAGAACTTCAAGGACACCATCTCCGAGCAGCAAATCACCGACATGATCGAGTACATCAAAACATTGAAATGAGGACGAGGGGCAGAGCATGAAAACGTTCTTCTCGTATGGGCTGGTAAAGGGATTGATCGGGCAGGTAATCGGCTCGCTGGTCGGCGCTGGGCTGTTGACCGGCATCCGCGCGCTGATGGGGCTGGGATGGAAAGCCGAACCGGCCTACGTGCTCGGCGCGGCCTTCGGCGTCATCGGCTACATGATCGGCATCGGCGGCTTTCGCGACTGGTTCAGCTGGGCCAGGGGCGAGGAAACGCCGGACGTTGAGGACATCCAGGAAAAGCCAGGCCTGCGGCGCTACCTGGGCTACAGCCTGGATCATAAGGTGATCGGCATCCAGTACGGCTTTCTGTCGCTCTTCCTGCTCTCGGTGGGCGGCACCTTTGCGCTCATCTTCCGCACCGAGCTGGCGCAGACCGGCATGCAGATCGTCTCGCTAGACTTCTTCAACACGCTGATCGGCATGCACGGCATGGTGCTGATCGTCTCGATCCTGATGGGCATCGCCGCCATCTCCAATTACGCCGTGCCGCTGTTGATTGGCGCCCGGGACATGGCTTTTCCGCGTCTAAACGCATTCGCCTTCTGGCTGGCGGTGCCGGCATCGCTCGTGCTGGTCAGCGCCATATTCACCGGCGGCTTCGACACCGGCTGGACTGGATACCCGCCGCTCAGCCTGCGTGCGCCGCTGGGCATGCAGATGTTCTTTGTGGCGATCTTCTTCGCCGGATGGTCCTCAATCCTCGGCGCGCTCAACCTGATCGTGACCATTCTCAAGATGCGCGCGCCCGGTATGAACCTGCTGCGCATGCCCATCTTTGCCTGGGCGGTGCTGGCGACCTCGCTGATCGCCCTGACCGCCACGCAGTTGATCGGCACCTCCTTCCAGATGGTCAGCTTCGAGCGGCTGTTCGGCATGGGCTTTTTCGATGCGACCCGGGGCGGTAATCCGATCCTGTTCCAGTACCTGTTCTGGTTCTACTCGCATCCGGCTGTGTATATCTTCGTCCTGCCCGGTCTGGGCGTGATCAGCGAGCTGCTGCCGGTGTTTGTGCGCAAGCCGCTGTTTGGCTACAAGTGGGTTGCCATGTCCTCGCTGGGTATCGCGCTGGTCGGTTTTCTGGTCTTTGCCCACCACATGTTTACCTCCGGCATGGAAGAGTACTTGCGCGTGCCGTTTATGTACTCGACCCTGCTGGTCGCCGTGCCGACCGGTATTAAATTCTTCAGCTGGACAGCAACTATCTGGCAGGGGCGCATCCGCTTCCCGGCGCCGATGCTGTTCGTGCTCGGCGGCATCGTCGTGTTTCTGCTGGGCGGCCTGACCGGACCGCCGCTCGGCACCGTGGCGACCGACCTGCACCTGCACGACACTTACTACGTCGTCGGGCACTTCCATGACACGATGTTCGGCGGGTATATCTTTCCGCTCTTCGCGGCGATCTACTTCTGGTTCCCGAAGATCACCGGTCGGAGGATGAATGAGACCCTCGGCAAGCTGCACTTCTGGCTGATGACGCCTTCCTTCCTGGTGATGTCCTTAGGACAGATGGCGGTAGGCATGCAGGGCATGCGCCGGCGCATCGCCGATTACGACCCGGCGCAGGGCTTCGAAACCGCTCATCTGATCATCACCATCGCCGGCTTTCTGATCGCGTTGTCGGTGATCGTCTTCTTCGTTAACTTGATCATTTCTGCGCGCAGGGGGGCGGAAGCGCCCGGCAACGTCTGGGAATCGCGCTCGCCGGAGTGGGCCATCCTGCCCTCGCCAGCGCCGATGCACAACTATGAGAAGCCCTTCCGGGTGGTCGGCGAGCCGTATGATTACGGTCTGAAGGGCTCGACCTACGTTGAGATAGCGCCGCAATCGACCGGCGACTGATGGAAAGAGGAGTCAAACCAATGCAACCTAAGAAATCCATTTCTGAGCTGCGCCGCGGAGTGTACGTCTTTGCCGCGCTGGCGGCGCTGACTGCGCTCGAATACTGGCTGGGCATATCCCAGGCTGAGGCGATTTTCCTGTGGGTCATCGCCGTCCTTAAAGCGGCGCTGGTCGCCGTCTACTTCATGCACATCAGCCGGTTGTTCGGCGCGCCGGGAGACCACGAATGAGCACATCCTCTTCTAGCTTAACTGCCTACCGCCAGCGGCTGGGCATCAACCGCCTGGGTTTGTGGCTATTCTTCCTGTCGGACGCGTTCGTCTTCGGCGCCTTTTTGTTCACCCGCTTCTACCTGCTTGATGGCAAGCGCCCGCACCTGGAGCAGAGCCTGGGCCTGGTCGTTACCTCAGTCCTGCTGATCAGCAGCTTTTTCATGAACCGGGCTGAGGCGCAGATGTCCAAAGGCGACCGCAAAGGCTTCCTCACCTCTACCGTCATCACCATGCTGCTGGGCATCGCCTTCCTGGTCGGTGTGGTCGGCTTCGAGTGGCGCCTGGCGCCGTTCGGTCCCGCGGATGGACCGGAGGGGGCAGTATTCTATATGATGACCGGCATGCACGCTTTCCACGTGTTCAGCGGGGTGGTTTTCCTGTTCATCATCCTGCGCAACGGCATCAAAGGCCGCTACACGCCCGAGCGCCACTGGGCGGTGGAAGCCGCGGCGAATTACTGGCACTTCGTCGACGTTGTCTGGATCTTCTATTATCCGGCGCTCTACCTGATCGGGGTGGTCTGATTTATCGAGGCGCGAAGCGACTGAACAACCGCAGACCGGGCATTCCGGCAGGGGCGCTTGCTCCGCCGATGGAAGATGGTCGAAAGGGGAGGGACGATGCAGAAAAATGTGATTTTGGCTGTGATTGGCGCTCTGGCGGTTGTTTTGCTCGTCTGGGCGGCGGCTTTCGCTCGCCCCTATGTACTGCACGGATCGGAAATCGATCCGCCGGTGCCAGCCCCGCCCATCCAGCTTAGCCGCGCCGATGGAAGCGGCTTTGATCTGGCTGCCCGGCAGGGACGAGTCGCGCTGATCTTCTTCGGCTACACCTCCTGCCCGGACATCTGTCCGACCACGCTGGCGGACATGAAGCGCGTCAAAGCCGGGCTTGGCTCGCAGGCCGAGGCGGCCGATTTCGTTTTCATCACCGTGGATCCGCAGCGGGATACTCCGGAGCACACCCAGAGCTACGTCGCGGGTTTTAATCCAGGCTTTATCGGTCTCTCCGGCACTGAGGACCAACTCCAGCCGGTCTGGAAAGCTTATGGCGTTTTCCGCGAGGTGCAGCCGGGCGCCACCGCGCTCGGCTACCTGGTCGATCACTCGACGCGCAGCTACCTGATCGATGCCGACGGCAACCTGCGCCTGACCTACGCCTACGGCACGCCGGTCGAGGATATCGTCAAAGACATTCGCTACCTGCTTAAAGAGGGCGAGCGGTGAATCGCCTGACGCGCGCTGTCCTGCTCCGCCTGGCGGTCACATTTGTGATCAGCATGATCTTCGGCTTCGCGGTCAGCGAGATCACTTACCGCCTGAGTCGCAGCGACATGGAGCGCATCCCTGAGGTGCTCACGATTGTCGTCCCGGCCGGCACCGCCGACCAGATCAGCCAGGGTCAGCCCGGCCCGCAACTGCCCGAGATGAAGTTCTTCGAGGGCGACCAGATCGTGGTCGTCAACCAGGATCAGGTCAGCCACCAGTTGGGGCCATTGTGGATCCCGCCTGGCGCAACAAGCAGCCTGACCCTCGACCGACCGAGCCAGTACAACCTGTCCTGTTCGTTCCAGCCAACCGAAACGGTCGGCATCGACGTGCAGCCGCGCGCGAAGACCTCTGACCGGGTGGTCGGCGCGCTGGCCATCGGGCTGCCCACCTGGGGGCTGCTGGCCCTGTATGCCATGGTGGCGGCACCGCTGCCCGGTAAAACGCCTGCCGCGGGGAGCAGTGCATGATTAAAAAGCTGCTTACCCCGCGCTGGATCCTGACCACCCTGCTGGCGATCGCCGGCGTGCTGATTCTGATCCGCCTGGGTATCTGGCAGCTCGACCGGCTGGAATGGCGGCGGGCGTTCAACGCGCGTGTCAGCACCCAGTTGAACGCGCCGCTGCTCGACCTGAATGCGGAGATCCCGCTCGGCAAGTTGTACGACATGGAATACCGCAGCGTGATCGTGCGCGGTGAGTACGATCACAGTCAGGAGGTCCTGCTGCGCAATCAGGTCTGGCAGGACCGGTTGGGTTTCCACATCCTGACGCCGTTGATCATCGATGGCAGCGACTTTGCGGTGCTGGTCGACCGCGGCTGGATCCCCTTTGACCAGGCCGGTCAGGACTTGAGGGCGCAGTTCGACGAGCCGGGCCTCGTGCAGGTCAGCGGGATGATCCGCCGCGGGCAGGAAAAGCCCGACTTCGGCGGCGTGCCCGATCCGACCCTCCAGCCGGGCGAGACGCGCCTGGACGCCTGGAATGTGGTCAACCTGGCGCGCATCCAGCAGCAGGTCGATCTGCAACTGCTGCCTGTATACATCCGGCAGGCGCCCGAGCCGTCCTGGACAAGCCTGCCCTACCGCAGCCTGCCCGAGGTCGAGCTCAGCGAGGGATCGCATTTCAGCTACGCCATCCAGTGGTTAACCTTCGCGGCCATCCTCGGCGTGGGCTATCCCTTCTACCTGCGCCGCCAATTGATGGATTCCCGAAAATCCGCAAGGAACCACCGCAGCCCGAATCTCGGCGAGATCTGACTGATTGAAAATGTTATGGAAAAGAGTTGTAATGAACAGCATCTTGAGCCGTGAACAGAGTAACCAGCCGTCCCAAAGCGGGGCGAGCGACCGCAGACTGCGAATTCTTCTGTTGAGCGCCAGCCTGGCGCTTTTCCTGGCGTTGATGCTGGGCTACGTGCTGCGCGTTAACCCGCCCGGTTCCGCCTGCCCGGATTGGCCGACCTGCTACGGGCAACTGGCGATGCCGGAGCAGACCGCCGCGCGGCTGGAGATGGCGCACCGGGTGTTTTCCGGGCTGGCGGCGCTGCTCGTCGCGGCCGCAACGGGTGATGCACTCGCGCGCCGGGGGATTCCCGGCTGGGTGAAGCTTGCCCTGGCAGGCTCATCGCTGTTGATGGCTGCCCAGGTGCTGGTCGGGCGAGTTCTGGTCTTCCTGGATGGCATGAGCTGGCTGGGCGCGGCGCACCAGGGACTGGCTCTGCTGGCGATGGCGCTGGTCAGCCTGACAGCGGTCAGCGCCTACAGTAATTATGAAGATTTTTCGCTGATCCGGAAAATTGCCGGAAGTCGAACCTATCAAACCGCGCTGGCGGCTTTGTTCGCCGTTTTTGCGCTGATGGTCACCGGCGCGCTGACCGCACAGATTGACGTCGGGCAGGCGTGCGTCGGCTGGCCGCTGTGCGCGGATGGCCTGCCGCATAGCGGTATGGGCTGGCTGGCCCTGCTGCACCGCCTGGCGGCGCTGGCAGCGGCGGCGTTGATCACTGCCCTGTTCATCCTGGCCTGGCGGCGGAGCTACCGCTCCCCGCTGATCCTCTCGGCGGCAAGCGCAGCCGCGGTCCTGCTGGCCGGGCAAATTTTCATTGGCGCTCTGAAGGTGAGCCGCGATTTTCCGGCCGACCTGGTCGTGCTGCATGCCGCAAGCGCCGCCGGGCTGTGGACCGCGCTGATCGTACTTTCCGCCGCCTTCATTTTCGAGCGGGAACCGGTACAAGACGCCGCCGGGCTGGAGGCTCCGCGCCTGCGCGGGCGGGCCAGGCTGGGCGCTTTCCTGGCGCTGAACAAGCCGGTCATCGTCGCCCTGCTGCTGGTGACAACCTACGCCGGTATGGTGGTCGGCGGCAGGCAGATCCCGGGCTTCTGGCTGACCTTCTGGACGCTGCTTGGCGGGGCGCTGGCAGCCGGCGGCTCGTCTGCGCTCAACCAGTACATCGACCGCGAGATCGACGGGCGCATGCAGCGCACGTCGAAAAGACCGCTGCCTTCCGGACGGTTAGCACCAGCTGAGGGACTGGCGTACGGCATCGCTGCCTGCCTGGCAGCTTTTTTCCTGCTGGCGGGCACGGTAAATCTGCTGGCGGCTGTCCTTTCGCTGGCAGGTATGATTTATTATGTGCTGCTGTATTCCATCCTGCTCAAAAAGGCTACCGTACAGAACATCGTCATCGGCGGCGGGGCTGGGGCGATTCCACCGCTGGTGGGCTGGGCGGCTGTGACCGGCAGCCTGAATGTGCCGTCCCTGTTCCTCTTCGCGCTGATTTTCTTGTGGACGCCGCCGCATTTTTGGGCGCTGGCGCTGGTGCGCAGCAAGGACTACGCCCGGGCAGGCGTGCCCATGCTGCCGGTGGTCAAGGGGGAAAAAACAACGCGGACGCAGATCTTTATTTACACCCTCGAGCTGGTCGGGCTGACCCTGCTGATACCGATTTTCAATGTCGCGGGCAGCCTTTTCCTGATCTCTGCGGTGGTGCTGGGTGTATGGCTGATCTATGCTGCCTGGAACGTGCTGCGCAAGCCGGGCAATAAGGTCGCCTACCGTATGTACCGGTATTCATCCATGTACCTGGCTTTTATCTTCCTGGCGCTGGTAGTGGATGTGCTGGTATGATCGATCGGGCAGGATAACAATTTAAGGGATTTCAATCGAGGCGCTGGCAACCACCACGGGCAGGTTGGGATGCCTTGCAGCGTAGCTGTAAAATTCTACGCCCTCCGGATTGTCCTCGGTTTTGAATTTTTCTGCCCAGCGGTAACCGATCGACTGGTAAAGAAGCTCGATATGCGCGGTGAACGGTCCCTGGTAGGCGCTCAGATCGGTGCGGTAGTGGACGGTGTCAGCGCCGGCTAAGAAATCATCATCCTGAAAAGCCTCGCCCATCACAGCGATATCGGCGGGGACGGTTTGTTTATCGAATCCGGCTGGCAGCAGGCGGTTATCTTTAAGATAGGTCTTGGCTCGCAGCAACGCAGTCGTGACCTCTCCGTTCGGGTCGCCGATGATCGTTTCATAGATTTGCACCTGATCGGGCGAGGTGATCAGGTCATAATGCGGCTCATAGCGCTTAGCGTCCTGGTCATTGTCATTGGCGACAATCGCACCAGACTGATCATAGCTGCCTGATTCAAAAATTACCTTCCCCTGGGCGTCTTTGAGCGTCAGATGTAGCCAGGCACGGCGGGAGGGGTAGCTGGTTGGAAATTTGTGTCCGGTCAGCGGTTGGACGGCAACATCGATAAAAACCACATCAGCCTGGGTTGAGGATTTCACATCCAGTGTTGCAGTCCGCTCTTTAAGGTTGATCAAGGTCTCTGCCGCGGTGGCGTCAAAATGGGTTGCCTCAGCGCTGACCTCCAATTCTTCAGGATTGGCTTTCAATAGATTTACCATATATACATTGGCGCCAACGAACTGGTGCTGGAAAAAAGGTTCGCGCGCTGGTCCGCCTGTGTTGGCGATGAAGGTGGCGCCTTCTGCTTCTGGCATATGGCAGGATTGGCAGGATTTGCTGTCATTAAAGCTGGAGTACATCCATTCCAATTGGGGCGTCTGTTCCGGGAACATTTCCACGCTGAATTGCCCCTGGTTGTCGATGTAGGGGGTGAAGAGGTTATGGCAAACGGCGCAGATTTCTGATTTCTGAACATAATCCACCTGGACGGGAACGAAACCTGAGGCATTAGCCATGATATTTGCCAGCGCCTCATCGACCGTGAAGCGCCCGTGGATATCGCGTTCGCCCTGGGGGGTGGTTTCGTCAACGGCATATCCACCGCTGTTGCTTTCTGGTGTCTGCAGGTTGTCGCCAAGGATCTGGTGGCACATGGTACAGGAGACCCCGTCTACCGCGAGCGGATGAAGGGGATGGTCTTTGGAGAGAAATCCCTCGGCGGGTAACAACACGATTTGCTCCTCATCCAGCCGCGAAGTGGTGAAAGCCATTCCCACGTGGCAGACTGCGCATTTTTTCTCTATGGCAGGCTGCTGCTGCGGATTTGCCAGCACCTCGGAACGCACCGCGGCGCGGTAATACGGGTCGCGCGCGGCGTTGGCCATCATAGACGACCTCCAATCGGCATCGATGGAGATGTCCGCGCCACCGGCGTCCTTCATACCGGTGTGGCAGTAGCCGCACTCGCCGGCGGTAGAAAAGAACTTGCCGCGGTAGCGGATCAACGCGCCGGCTGGCTGGGCTGTCGGCGTGGCGGCCGGCGTCGTTTGCCGGGCTGCGCAGGCGGACAGCAATAAGGCTAACGCTGAAAACACAAGCAATCCGAGGCATCTTTTCCCCTGCATAAGCTCCCTCCCAGTGAACCTCTAATGACGTACAATTCAGGCAGTGCCCCCGACTGCCCGCAGTAGTGGCGATATCGATTTACTGCAAGCGGAGAAGAACCTTTCCCCGGCTCCAGAGTTCTTCCAGGTGATAGTAATCGCGCTGTTCGGGCGAGAAGAGGTGGATGACCACGTCCCCCAGGTCGACCACCAACCAGCCCGCCGAGGGCAGCCCTTCGACGCGGCTGATCAATTGAAAATCCTTTTTTGCAGTATCACGAACGGTCTCGGCCAGGCTGTCGAGCATGCGTTCGCTTGTGCCGCTGCAGATCACGAAATAGTCAGTAAATGAGGCGATTTCGTGGATGTCGATCAGCAAGATGTTTTCGCCCTTTTTTTCTTCGAGTGAATTGACAATGCCCCTGGCAATTTCTAAAGCGTTCAGAAGTCACCTCGTTGGATCAGGATGATATGGATGATTTTAGCACAAGATCGATGGGGGTTGGATAAGTTCAACATCGGGGGCGTTATGCCACAAAGGGAAAATGCCCGATCGGCGTGTAAATTGGGCCAGCCGGTCGCAGATCGCTGCGGAACAAGGTGAAGCCGCCTGCCTGAAAGCGGCCCAACTCACCGACTGTCTCGGCGTTCAGCGCCTGGGCGATCTGGATGACCTCCTCACGGGAGGCGTTTTTCTGCACCCGCCCCAGGGTGAGGTGAGGGGAGAAGGGCCGATCCTCGCGTGCATAGCCGAAGCGCTCAGCGGCCTCCTCGATACTGCGCTTCAAGTCACTGATTTGCGCGGGGATCTGCGCGCCGACCCAGATCACGCGCGGTTGGCGGTTATTTGGAAAGCAGCCCAGACCACCGATGCCAAGCTCCACAGGCTGGCAGCCGGCGGCGATAATCTGCAGCCGCTCGCCGAGCCGGGTCAGGTCGGACGGGTCGCTGTCGCCCAGGAATTTGAGCGTCAGGTGGATGTTGCCCGCCGCCACCCAGCGCACCGCCGCCGCGCGAGCGGCGCGCAGGCGCTTGATCACAGCGTCCAGCTGAGCCTGGATATCTGCGGGCAGCTCGATGGCGATAAAGGCGCGTATCGGGATTGGTTTCATCCACACCTCTCTGTTTTTTCGTCAGTATAGCTGAGAGCGGAATTGGCTGTCAAGGCGCAGGCTTGACAGGAAACACTGCACAAATCCCGGTTCTCTACACAACCCGGAAAATCTATGGTATAAGAAGGATAACCCTGCTGTGTTCGTGATGCTGCACGACCGGTTTTGAGCCAACACCCTTAAAATGGGGTCCAGCATCTGCAAAGTGACGCGATAGGCTCCGGCCAAGGCGGATCTGCGAGAGAGGATCCCTAACCTGCGAAAGCAGGTTCAAAACTATGCGGCACACGGCACGGCGGGGGGTTCTTATTAATCCAGGGTAGGCGCGAATTGGAGGAATTGACCCCTGGAGAGGGATTTTCCATCATTGAGATATGTGTATAATTTATATGTTAGCATTTTCCAGCATTGACACCTTGTATGTACACCGCTACACTAGACAGATAATTTGGCAGCCAAGGAGAGGATCATGAGCCCTTCATTTCGCCTGGTTCTGAAATCCGGTCAAAACGCCGGGCAGGAATTCTCATTTGATGTCGATGAAGTGTCCATCGGTCGCGATCTGGCGAATGCGTTGGTAATAAGCGATCCGGAAGTATCCAGGCGGCATGCCAGGCTGTACAAGCAGGGGGTGAATTACGTGATCGAGGATTTGGGCTCGACCAACGGCACCTCGGTCAACGGTCAGCGACTGGTAGGGCCTTACATCCTGCGTTCTGGCGAGATGATCACCTTCGGAGAGCATACCGACCTGCTCTTCGAAACAATCGCGCCCGATCTGGAAGCGACCGTGGCGGCTTTCAGGCCGGCGGAAGAGGAACCGACCTTGATGCCGCCGCGCGCCGATATGGGCGTGATGCAGCCTCCGCCCCCGGCTGTACCAGAGGTGGAGCCCGCCTATGCAGGGAAAGTCCCTGCATCTCCAAAGGCGCCCGCCAGAGCGAAGAAGAAAAGGCTGTCCACAATTGCAATCATCCTGATCGTCCTGGTGGTCATCCTGTTGTGCTGCCTGATTGCGTTTGTGATCTTCGACCTGTTGAACCTGTACTGCAGCGTACCAAATATTACCAATCTGCTCATCCCTGGCGCCTGTCCGCCATAACCGGGCTTTTCAATCCCTTAGTAGACTACCGGAAGGTCCTGCCTTCCTGCGGGATTCCTTTTTATTCGACTAACGTGTGTGGATCGACCGCAGCCATCCGGAAGGTTTTATGTCCGTTCCCTGCCTATCTCAAGGCATCATTATTGTGTACAATTGGACTGAACATCCTCGCAAAAAGCTGTAACAACGAAAATGGCTGAGCACCCACCCACACAAGGTCAAACGGCCTCTCCCCGCTGGACCAGCACCACCAAGCTGGTGGTCTCTCTGACGTTGGTAGCGGTGCTGGCCGGGCTATTAATCCGCTTTCGGGTGATCATCGGACCGCTGCTGGTCGCTTTCATCCTGGCTTACCTGCTCTATCCGCTGGCTAACTTTCTCCACCGCCGGGTGAAAATTTCCTGGCGACTTGCGGCCACACTTGTCTTTCTTATCTTGCTGCTGGCATTTCTCGGACTGCTTACCTGGGGCGGATTTGCCGTGGTTGAACAGGGGCAAAGCCTGGTTCGCTTCCTGCAGACGCAGATTCGCAACCTGCCCCAATTGATCACCGATCTGACCACCAGGACGTATTCGCTAGGGCCATTTGAATTCGATTTTGCCAATCTCGATCTGGCCAGTCTGACCAACCAGCTTTTGGGAATGGTCCAGCCCATTTTGACGCAATCAGCCTCTGTGCTGGGCTCGATAGCAACCGGCGCAGCTACTATCATCGGGTGGACGTTGTTTTCAATGCTGGTTGGATACTTCATCCTGGCTGATTCAGGCGGCGAGCGAGCCAGGTTTGTCCGGCTGCAGTTGCCTGGCTCAGGTGCGGATATCAAACGCCTGCAACATGAGCTGAGCAACATCTGGAACGCGTTTCTGCGCGGGCAGATCATCATCTTTATCATCACGGTCATCCTCTACATCATTCTGCTCGGCTCGCTCGGGGTTAACTTCTATTTCGGACTGGCCTTCCTGGCAGGTCTGGCCCGCTTTGTCCCTTATGTGGGTCCAGCCGTTGCCTGGATCACGTATGGATTGGTGTCCTTATTCCAGGGATCGACGATTTTCGGATTGGAGTCCTTCCCATACGCGCTGCTGGTGGTCGGAATCGCCTGGCTGACCGATATCATTATGGACAACCTGGTCGTGCCGCGGCTGATGGGCGACACGCTCAAAGTCCATCCGGCGGCGGTCATGGTCGCGGCGATCGTCTTTGCCAGCCTGTTTGGCGTGATTGGCGTGATTTTGGCGGCGCCCGTGCTGGCAACTGGTAAGCTGGTGCTCACCTATGTCTTCCGCAAGATGTTCGACCTGGATCCGTGGGAGGGAGTAGAAACCTGGACAGCTCCGCGTCAGACGTTAACCTTCCAGCGGTTGCGCAGGCTTGGCCTGTGGATTTGCTGTAAGTTGAAGGCGGGCTGGATCTGGTTGGTGAAACGCTGGCGCGCCGATGCCCCGCGCATCCGCACGAAATCCAGGCAGGTGGCGGGCAGTATCCACCAGAAAGTAACAAGCACAGTTGGAAAAAAACAGAAAGAAAATCCCGGAGGAGGATCTAATGAGCGAGTCGATGGAGCCGAAAACTGACACGATTGCTGAAACCGATGCCTATATGGCCTGGAAGGCTGATGAGCCGGATGGCGAAACCACCTATCATCTGGAACTAAATAATGTTACGATCCATTTCTTCAACGAAGAATGGGAGGAATTCCTGCAGCTCGCTCGTCTGATCATCCGCGAGGTTGACGGTAAATAAGCGCTGGTCAGGTGCAGTTCAGGATCGAGGCGTTCGGCTTGATTTGCTCTCGAGAATTTAAGCGCAGCAGGGTGACATTCCTGGCTGCACGATTGGGTGATTAATATCTCCCACGCGGCTGAGGCTCGACTGGCCGGGTCAGCTCCTCCTCTCTGGCTCTGGTCACACGCACCACGGCGGCTTTGTACTCGGGTATCTTCGCCTGGGGATCGACCACGTCTTGGGTGAGCAGATTTGCCGCCGCTTCCCAGAAGTGGAAGGGGATGAACACCACGCCGATGGTGGTTTTTTCGGTGACCGTGGCGCGGAGGAGGATCGATGCGCGCCTGGAGGTGACCCGCACAGCACAGCCGTCCTCGATGCCCAGCCGGCTGGCGTCCGCCGGGTGGATATCGATGCGCGCTTCGGGGTAGAGGTCGTCCATCCAGGAGTGGCGGGTCATCGTCCCGCCGTGCCAGTGTTCCAGCACCCGCCCGGTGCTGAGGATCAGCGGGTACTCCTCGTCCGGCATTTCTGCGTTAGGGGAGTATTCCAGCGGGTGGAATTTACCTCTGCCGCGCGGAAAGTCTCGCTCGAAGAGGAAGGGCGTGCCCGGATGGCTGTCGTCCGGCACGGGGGTTTGCAGGCCGACCTTTTCGATGCGTGAGTATTTCACACCAGCGTAGGAGGGCACACAGCGGCCCATCTCCGCGAGGATTTCGGCGGGGTGGTTGTAATCCCAATAGGCGCTGTTTGGGCGGCCGAGGCGCTTTTCCAGGCGTTTGGCCAGGTCGCAGATGATCCGCCAGTCGGGGCGGGACTGACCGATGGGCTGGATCGCCTGGCGCACGCGCTGCACGCGCCGGTCGGTGTTGGTGAAGGTGCCGTCCTTCTCGGCCCAGGATGTCGCCGGCAGGAACACATCCGCAAAGGCGCCCGACTCATTGATAAACAGGTCCTGGACGACCAGGAATTCGAGCTGTTCCATTTTGGCGCGGGTGTGGTTCAGGTCGGGTTCCGACATCATCGGGTTTTCACCCATGATGTACAGCGATCTTACCCCACCTGGACCGACCGAGCTGAGGATTTCGGTGGTGGTCAGCCCGCGCCTGCGGTTGAGCCCGCCGGGCTCGACATTCCAGACCGCTTCCCAGCGGCGGGCGTTTTCTTCTTCGTCGACCGGCTGGTAGCCCGGGTAGTGCCAGGGCATGGCTCCCGAATCGGATGCGCCCTGAACGTTGTTCTGTCCGCGCAGGGGATTCAGGCCGGTGCCTTTGCGCCCAATGTGCCCGGTGAGCAGCGCAAGGTTGATCAGACTGAGCGCGTTGGCGGTGCCGTGCGTCGATTGAGGAATGCCGAGCGCCCAGTAGATCGCGCCGTTTTTGGCCGTCGCGTACACGCGCGCCGCGCGGACGATCAGCTCCCGGTTTACGCCGGAGACGGCCTCGGCGAATTCCGGCGTGAATTTTTCCATCGACCGGGCGAATTCGGCGAAGTTCTCGGTGCGCTCGTCGATAAACTGCTGGTTGTGCAGCTTTTCCTTGAGGATCACGTGCGCCATAGCCGAGAAGACAGCCACGTCGCTGCCAGGCCTGAGCGGCAGGAACAGCTCGGCGTAGTCAACCATTTCGATTCGGCGCGGATCGACGACGATCAGCCGGGCGCCGTGCTTCTGCACGGCAGCTTTCATCTGGTTAGCGATAATCGGGTGGTTCTCGCTCGGATTGGCGCCGGTGAGGATAAAGACGTCGTTGTGAATCACCTCGGCGGCGGTGTTGCTCATCGCCGAAGAGCCGACTGCCATCATCAACGCCACCACGCTGGCGGCGTGGCACAGGCGCGTGCAGTGATCGACGTGATTGCTGCGGAACAGCGCGCGGTACAGCTTCTGCAGCAGGTAATTGTCCTCGTTGGTGGCTTTGGCGCAGCAGTAGACCGCCATTGCATCCGAGCCGTCGCGCCGGTAGATTTCCACCAGCCGGTCGGCGGAATACTCCAGCGCCTCGTCCCAGGTCACTTCGCGCCAGGCGGCGCGGTCGAAGGCCTGAGTCCGCGCGCCGGGCTTCTGCGGCTCTTTGCGGATCAGCGGGGCGGTGACGCGCTTCTGGTGATAAATAAAATCATATCCAAAGCGGCCTTTGACACACAGATTGCCCTGGTTGACGACTGAATCGAAGGGCGAAGTGACCCGGTAAATAAAGTTATCCTTAACATGCAGCTCAAGGTTGCAGCCAACGCCGCAGTAAGGGCAGGTGGTCGGGACGATTTTATCGGGGAGAGTCATGGCTACCTCCTGGCAGGCCTGATCCGGCTACTCGCCGGCTTCGGGGCGGCGCTGACGGGACTGCCGCTCGGAACGGGTCAGGCTCATAATTTCATCCGGGGTGTGCCCCAGCTCAAGCAGCCACTGGCGCTTGGGTTTGAGCGCGCCGGTCGGGCAGACGCCGACGCACTGCCCGCAAAACACGCAGGTCGACTGCGGCATGGGCGTGTCGTAGAAGGTGCTGATCTGGGTTTCATAGCCGCGCCCGCTGAAGTTGATCGCAAAAGCGTATTGAGCATCCGTCGCGCAGACCTGCACGCAGCGCCAGCAGAGGATGCATTTGGCGTAATCGCGGATGTACATGGGGTTGTCGTCGATCACGGATGGTTCACGGCGCAGGCCGCCGTCGAATCGCCTGGGATCGGCCTGGTACTCGAGCGCCATCTGCTGGATTTCAGGCGCCTCGGCGAGGTCGACGCTGGACTGCAGCATCTCGAGGATGGTGCGGCGCGCGCGCAGGACGCGCTCATTGCTGGTTTGCACCTTCATCCCCTGACTGACCTGGGCGACGCAGGAAGGCGTCAACACTCTGGAACCTTCCACTTCGACCACGCAGATGCGGCAGAGCGCGTTGGCGGTGCAGTGATCGTGGTAGCAGATGGTCGGGATGTGTATGCCGGCGCTTTCGGCGGCTTTGAGGATGGTTGTACCTTCTGGCGCCGTGATTTGCTGACCGTCGATGGTAAGGGTGATCATTTCGGGCATGGCGGTTCTCTCCCTATTCTCCTGCAGGCTGGAACAGGTCCGGCCAATGTTGGATGGCGCTCAGGACGGCGCTGGCGGCGGTTTGACCCAACCCGCACAGCGAGGCGTCGCTCATCGTCCAGCCGACGTCCTCCAGGCGCGCACGGTCGCCGGGCAGGGGTTTTCCTGCGGCGACCCGCTCGAGCACTTCATACTGGCGCTGGGTGCCGATCTGGCATGGATAGCATTTGCCGCAGGATTCGTCTTTGAAGAAGTGCGCCAGGCGCAGCAGGGCGTCGCGCAGGTCGCGGGTCTCGTCGAAGACGGTGATCACGCCCGAGCCGAGCGGCAGCCCGGCTGCGCGCAGGTCCTCGAAGGACAGGCGCACGTCCAGGTGCTTTTCAGCGGCGAAGGCGCCGGCTGCGCCGCCGAACAGGGCAGCTTTGAATGAGTGTCCAGGGCGCACTCCGCCGGCCAGATCGAAGAGCAGGCGGCGGAAGGTCGTCCCAAAGGCGACCTCATACAGCCCCGGCCTGGCGACGTCACCGGAGATGCAAAACAGCTTCGGCCCCGGCGACTTTTCCGTGCCGATCTGGCGGTATTGCTGAACGCCGAGCGAGAGGATCAGCGGGACGTTGGCCAGGGTTTCGACGTTGTTGATCACGGTCGGCTTGCCGAACAGGCCGTTTGTGGTCGGGAAGGGCGACTTGACGCGCGGAAAGCCGCGCTTGCCCTCGATCGACTCGAACAGCGCGGTCTCCTCGCCGCAAACGTAGGCGCCGGCGCCCAGGCGTACCTCGACGTCGAGGCTGAAGTCACTGTCGAGAATTCGCTCGCCGAGCAAGCCCTGCGCACGGGCCTCAGCCACCGCAGCTTTCATCGTCTCGAAGCTCGTTCGGTATTCTCCGCGGATGTAAATGTACCCCTTGCTGGCGCCGATGGCGTAGGCGGCGATGATCAGCCCTTCCAGGATGCGATGCGGATCGTCTTCCATAATGACCCGATCTTTGAAGGTGCCGGGCTCGGCTTCATCGCCGTTGCAGATGACGTACTTCAACTCGCCGGGCGCCCGGGCAGCTCCCTCCCACTTGAGGCCGGTCGGGAAGGCCGCCCCGCCGCGCCCGACCAGTCCCGAGGCCTTGATTTCCTCGATCACCGACTGCGGGGTCATTTCCAGCGCTTTTTGCAGCGCCTGATAGCCGCCGCTCTGACGGTAGTCGTCCAGGCGGGTGGTGCGCCCGGCGCCGCAGTTGGCTGTCAGCAGGCGCAGGTTGCCGCCAAGCAGGGTCTGCGGGCGGCTGCCCTTGCTGGCGAGCAGCTCCGCGGCGCTCAACGAGGCGGCGCGATCGACCGGCCAGCCCTGGACGAGCAGCGCCGGGGCGTGCTCGCACAAACCCAGGCAGGGCGAGCGTTCGACCGTAATGCTGGCTGGCGAGCCGCCTGGCTGATGATTCAACTCGACCTGTGCTGATATTTGCTTGAGCAGTCCTTCTGAGCCAGCCAGCGCGCAGGCCGGGTCATTGCAGACGTGGATCACCGTCTTGCCGACCGGCTGCGGGTAGAAAAGCGCGTAAAAGTCGATCACTCCGTAGACATCGGCCAGAGGAACCTTCAAGGCGCGCGCCACCCGGGCAGCAACTTCATCGGACAGATATCCGTAACGCTCCTGCGCGGCGTGCAACGCTGGCAGCAAAGCCGTCCGTCCTTGAGGGGCAAATTCAGCCAGAAGGTTGTCGAGGGGCGTCAGATCCATTCATCCTCCACGGGCATGGCCTGGCGGGCGACAGTGAAAAACAAGCTGGCGATAACAATGGACAGGCGTTATGGTATATTCATCCGCGGACAGGCCGTATTGGCCGAGTCAACCGCGGGAGAAATCCTACTAAAGTAAGTATAATTATATACATTATGCTGACAGTTGTCATCCAGGCCGGCGGGGAATCCCGCAGAATGGGGAGCAATAAGGCGCTGCTGCCTTTCCTCGGACAGCCGCTGATCGCCCGCGTCCTCGCGCGTGTCCGTCCGCTGGCAGACGAAATACTAATTACCACCAATCAGCGCGAAGGCTTCGAGTTCCTCGACCTGCCGCTGGTCGCGGATGTGCTGCCCGGCAGCGGTGCGCTGGGCGGGTTGTACACTGCGTTGTTCGCCGCGAGCCAGCCGCTGGTCGCGGTGGTCGCCTGCGACATGCCCTTTGTCAGCCCTGGATTGCTGGCATATCAACGCGACCTGCTGGTTGCGGAGGAAGCGGATGTGGTCCTGCCGTCGACCGATCAGGGAATGGAGCCGCTCCACGCCCTCTACCGCCGCGAGAGCTGCCTGCCGGCTGTCGAGGCAGCCTTGCGGCAGGGGGAACGCCGCATGATCTCCTGGTTCAGGAACGTCAGGGTACGCACACTGATGCCGACGGAGATCACCGCGATTGACCCCGCGAGCCGCGCGTTTATAAATATCAATACGCCTGAGGAGCTCATCCAAGCGGAGGCGCTCGCGCGCGCCGCGCAATTGTGAGTTAAATCCAATCGCTTGCGCCACCCAGACGTTCAGGGTGCGAATAGACGTTGAACTGCCGGCGGCGGGCATAGCCGACCAGGGTGATGCCAAGCTGGCGCGCCATCTGGATAGACAGCGAGCTGGGCGAGGTGCGCGATACTACCAGGTAAGCGCCCAGGCGGGCAGACTTCTGCAGCATCTCCGAGCTGATCCGCCCGGTGGTCAGGATGATCCAGTTCTTTCTGGGAAGGCGGTTCATCAGGACAACTCCGGAGATTTTGTCGAGCGTGTTGTGACGACCGATGTCCTCGGCGATCGCGCGTACTTCTACGCCGTCGGTCAGGATGGAGCAGTGCACGCCGCGGACCTCACGGTAAAGCTCCTGCGATTCGAGCAGTTGATCCATCAGATTTACCAGCCGCTCGGGGGCGATCGATTCGACCACCGGGATCGGCTCGGGCAGAAGCGATTCGTCTGCGCGGGTCACGCCGCCGCTGCAGCCGGAGGTGCGCCGCCACTGAGTCGGCTCTTTTACACTGCGGTTCAACCAGACGTCGACGTTGCAGTTGCCGTCGCAGGGACGGATGATTTCGATCTCGTCGATATTGTTGATGATGCCTTCATTAAAAAGAAATCCAATTGCCAGTTCTTCCAGCTGGCTGGGGGTGCACATCAGACTGACCCAGAATGCACCGTTAACCGATATATTCACATTCGCCTCGCTGATCACGCCATTTTCAGCGGACTCCCAGCGGTCGTGGTTGTATTTTAAGAATCGGGTGGTAAGTCTTGTGACTGTTTTCATGTCTTCTTCCTGCGGGCGGGTCGTTATTAACCTCTAGATGCCAATTTTACCCTCCCCGGTTGCATTTATGCAATTCACCCGCGAATCCTACCGCTGTAAAGCATAAAAACCGGTGTAGAATCGAGATTGACCATGAGCACTTTTACCAAGACGCGGCTGGCGGGGACGATCTGCGCTGTTTCGATGCTGATACTGGCTGGCTGCAACCTGCCCAGCAATCTGCTGGAGTCCACGCCAGACGCCACGGGCGTGTTTTTTACCGCAGTGGCGCTGATGACAGAAAAAGCAGGGACGACCAGTGCTATCTCCACTCAGCCAGCGACGACCCCGGTTCCTGAGGTAATCACCCCGACCGCAGGTGCTTCGCCGGTGATTCAAGCAACAGTGGTTACTCAGCAGCCCAGCCCAACCCTGCGCTGCGAACTGGCCCGGCCAGGTATTCCACTGGATGTGACCATTCCGGATGATACCCGCCTTAATCCCGGCGAGTCGTTCACAAAGGTCTGGCGGTTTGTCAATAACGGTTCGTGTACCTGGACGCGCGATTATGCGGTCGTCTGGTTTTCCGGTGATGAGCTGGGTGTGCAGAATGAGCAGAGATTCTTGCAGCAAGTTGCTCCTGGCGAGAGCGTAGATCTGACGGTCGATATGGCCGCGCCCAACGAACCGGGTGTGTACTCGAGTTACTGGATGCTGCGCAGCGACAGCGGCGCATTGTTTGGGCTCGGGCCGAATGGGGATGCCCCGTTCTGGGTGCGAATCCAGGTGGTGGCGGTCAGCACCGCCACGCCGACGGTTACCATCGCTCCATCCGCTACCCCGGTGGTCGAGGCAAGCGGTTCAGCCCAGCTCCAGTCTGACCAGTCAATCGACCTGGACAGCGGCCTACTCGGGCAGGGGGATGAGGATGATATCGCTTTGGAACTGGATGAGGCGGAGCAGTACCAGCTGGTACCGCTCAACAACGCCCGCCTCGGCGTGTTTGGCATGATCAAGCCAGGCATCATCGATTGCGGTGGTACGCTGGTTTCCAGCGACCCAGTCAGCTTGAGCGATCTGCAAAACGGTCTTTATCTGTGCTACCGCACCAATCAGGGTCTGCCCGGCGCGCTGCTGCTGGTAAAGCTGCCAGACCAGGGCGATCCGCTCGAGCTGGAATACCTCACCTGGGCGGCGCCTTGAGCGCCTCGTAATTGACCTGGAGATATCCGGGAAAAAGAACCCTATCCAAAAAATGCTTGTCATGAACCATCAATTTCCCAAGGAGCATCCATGGATTTAGATCAGTACCAAAACTTCCCCCAGATCGATAAGGGCGGTATGCTGGCTCACATCGAGGATTTACCCGACCAGTTGCGGCGGGCATGGAATCTCGGCGTCAGCCACACGGTTCCGAAGATGAGCGAAATTTGTCAGGTTTTGGTGGCCGGCATGGGTGGATCAGCCATTGGCGCCGACCTGCTGACTGCCTATATCGAGCCATTCTGCTCCGTGCCGGTGGTCGTCCAGCGCGATTACAACTTGCCCGCCTGGGCAGCCGGCGAACATACGCTGGTCGTGGCTTCATCCCATTCGGGCAACACAGAAGAGACCTTATCCGTTTTCGATCAGGCGCTGAAAGCCGGCTGCCAGCTCTTCGTGATTGCCACTGGCGGCAAGTTAAGCCAGAAGGCGCGCAACACCGGGGCAAAGCTGTGGATCTTTGAGCATCACGGCATGCCGCGCTCTGCGGTTGGATATTCATTTGGTCTGCTGCTGGCCTTGTTTTATTCGCTCGGGCTGATCCCCGACCAGTCGGAGGAAGTTGAAGAAGCGGTCAGCATCATGAAGCTGCAGCAGGAAACCCTTTCGATCGATACGCCGGTTGTGAAAAATCCGGCCAAAAGGCTGGCGGGTCAGGTGGTTGGACGCGGGGTGATCGTGTTCGGCTCGGGCATGCTGGCGCCGGTTGCGCGCCGCTGGAAGGGCCAGTTGAACGAGCTGGCCAAGGCCTGGGCGGGTTTCGACGGGCTGCCCGAAGCCGATCACAATACCATCGCGGGGATCGAAAATCCAGAGGCGGTTCTCGGGCAGACCAGTGCTATTTTCCTGCGCGCGCCGTCGGACCACCCGCGCAACCAGCTGCGCAGCGAACTGACCGCCCGGGCTTTCATGCTGGCGGGCATCGGCGCGGACTATTACCTTGCCAGAGGCGAACACCGCCTGGCGCAGCTCTGGTCGACGCTGCATTTCGGCGACTACGTCGCCTACTACCTGGCGATGCTTTATGAGGTCGATCCGACCCCGATCGCGGCGATCGAGCAGCTCAAAAAGGCGATGAGCGACTGACGATATCCGGCCGCCGCGCGGAAGTGTGATCCGCTCGGTGGGGTATAATGCCTTAAGCTTATCCCCCGCATCCCGGATCATCGATGAAACTGGACCCACGCTTGCTGAAATGGGCGCGTCAGGCCGGCTTCGCGCTGGCGCTGACCGTGCTGTTCGGCGTTGCCGGCGGGGTGCTGCTGGTTTGGCAGGCGCGCCAGGTCGCGGGTATCATCAACGGGGTCTTTCTAGGTGGCGAGAACCTGGGCGCACTAGGCCCTGCTTTCGTCCTGCTGCTTGGGATCATCGCGCTGCGCGCGCTGTCTGCGCTTGGCGCCGAAGCTGCCGCCAATGAGGCCGCGCTGCGAGTGAAAGAGCGCCTGCGCGACGCCTTTGCCCGCCATCTGACCGCCCTGGGTCCGGGCGGCCTGCAGGGAGAAAAAACCGCCGAGCTGGCCACGGCAGCGATTCAGGGGATTGAAACCCTCGATGCCTATTTCAGCCAGTATCTGCCGCAGGTCGTCCTGGCGGGGGCGATCCCGTTGATCGTCCTGGCGGCGGTCTTTCCGAAGGATGCCCTCTCTGCAGTGGTGATGGCGTTGACCGCGCCGCTGATCCCGGTCTTCATGTTCCTGATCGGTAAGGCGACTGAGGTCGTCACCCGCCGCCAGTGGGAATTGCTGACCCGTCTGAGCGCAACCTTCCTCGATTCGATCCAGGGCCTGCGCGAGTTGAAACAGCTTGGGGGCAGCCGGCAGCGCGGCATGGAGATCGACGACGCCGCCGAACGCCACCGCGCGGTGACCATGCAGGTACTGCGGGTCACCTTCCTTTCGGCGCTGGCGCTCGAGCTTGTCGGCACAATCAGCACGGCGGTCATCGCGGTGCAGATCGGGCTGCGCCTGCTTTACGGCCAGATGGGCTTTGAGCAAGCCTTCTTCATTTTGCTGCTGGCGCCCGAGTTTTACCAGCCTCTGCGCCTGCTCGGGCAGCGCTTTCACGCTGCGCTGAGCGGTATCTCCGCCGCCCGGCGCATCTTCGAGGTGCTCGACCTGCCCGTGGCGCCGGTTCAGCGCGAAAGCGCCTTGCCGGTGGATCTGTCTGCTCCATTCGTAATCCATTTTGAAAACGTCCGCTACACTTACCCGCAGCAGGAGCGCCAGGCGCTGGACGGGCTGACCTTCACGATCCGGGCAGGTGAGAAGGTGGCGCTGGTCGGTCCGAGCGGTGGTGGCAAGAGCACCATCGCCAGTCTGCTGCTGCGTTTCATCCAGCCGGATGCGGGTGAGATTCACATAAACGACATCCCACTAGAGCAGGTCGATCTGAATGACTGGTGCAGGCAGGTCGCCTGGGTGCCGCAGCGCCCGTTCCTGCTGCTGGACACACTGGCGAACAACATCGCCCCCCTGGATAAACCGCAGCGGGAGCAGGATTTATCCCGGGCGATCGAGAGGGCGCAGCTCGCGCCGGTGATCACGAACCTGCCGCGCGGCATCGATTCCACCGTTGGCGAACGCGGCGCACGGCTGAGTGGAGGTGAAGCGCAGCGGCTGGCGCTGGCTCGCGCCTTCTACGTCGACGCGCCGCTGCTGGTTCTGGATGAGCCAACCGCATCCCTTGATCCGCTTAACGAGGCGCTGCTGGAGGAATCGACGCGTGATTTACTGCGCGGAAAAACCGCGTTGATCATTGCTCATCGTTTGACCACAGTGACGAATGTTGACCGCATCCTGGTCATCGACGGCGGACGTGTGGTCGAATCCGGCAGCCAAGCAGAATTATCCGCTCGGAAGGGCGCCTACTTCGAGATGGTACAGGTCTTCCGGGGGCGCTCATGAAGACGATCCTGCGCCTGCTCGTCTTCCTGCGGCCGTTCTGGACCTGGGCGCTCCTCTCGATCCTGCTGGGCAGCGCTGCGGTTGCCAGCGGCATTGGCCTGCTGGGCGCCTCGGCCTCGCTGATCGCACGGGCGGCGCTGCAGCCGTCCATCGCAGAGCTTCAGGTAGCTATCGTCGGCGTGCGCTTTTTCGGCCTGTCCCGCGGCGTCTTTCGTTATCTCGAGCGGCTGGTTTCTCATTCGGTCAACTTCCGCCTGTTGGCAGGTCTGCGTTCCTGGTTCTACCGCTCGATCGAGCCGCTGGCGCCAGCCGGGCTCGTCGACATCGAATCCGGCGACCTGCTTGCCCGCGCCGTGGGGGATATCGATACACTCGAAAATTTCTACGTGCGCGCTCTGGCCCCGCCGGTCACCGCGGCGGTGATCACCGCCGGGGTCGGCTGGTTCGTCGGCAGCCTGGATGCCGCTGCCGGCCTGGCGCTGGTGGCGGGATTGTTGGTTGGGGGACTGCTCATCCCGTTGCTGGGCTACCTGCTCAGCCGAAAGACAGGGAGTGAGCTGGTCGCGGCGCGCGCCCGGATCAGCGCTGTGCTGGTCGAGGGGCTGCAGGGCATCGCCGACCTGACCGCTTACGGCTGGGACGGCGCCTTTCTCGAGAAGGTCCGGCATCACAACCGGCAATTGCAGGGTGCGCAGCGCCGCAGCGGCTGGATGCAGGGCGCGTGGAACGCGCTCTCGCTGCTGACCGCTCAGCTAACTCTGGCGGCGGTGCTGTGGCTGGCGATTCCACAGGTCAGCGAGGGCGGGATGCCGGGCTACCTGCTGGCGGTGATAGCTTTGCTGGCGCTGGCCAGCTTCGAGGCGGTCAATCCGCTGCCGGCGGCTGCCCAGCACCTGGAGAGCAGTCTGCAGGCCGCCCGGCGGCTGTTCGAGCTCTGCGAGCACACGCCGCAGGTCGAGACTTCCATTGCGACGGGCGTGCGTTTGGACCCAATGGCGCCCGTTCATCTGGAAGTCGAAAAGCTGGGCTTCCGCTACCCCGGCAACCCGGTCGCGGCGCTTCAGTCGTTGAGCTTTGATCTGCCGCCCGGCGGGAAAATCGCGCTTGTCGGCCCGAGCGGGGCGGGCAAGTCCACCCTGGTCAATCTGCTGTTGAGGTTTGTCCCTGCGCCGCCAGGGACGATCCGTGTCGACGGTTGCGATTATCAGGGTATGGATGAGGAAGCTTGCCGCCGACTGTTCGCGGTCATCTCGCAGTCGACCTACCTCTTCAGCGCCAGCGTGCGGCAGAACCTGCGGCTTGCCAAACCCGATGCCAACGACGAGGAGCTGATTGGCGCCTTGGAACGCGCCAGGCTGGGCGGCTGGCTGCGCGAGCTGCCGCGCGGACTGGATAGCTGGGTAGGAGAGAACGGACTGCGCCTGAGCGGCGGGGAGCGCCAGCGGCTGGCGCTTGCCCGTACCTTGCTCCGGGGCGCACCAATTCTGCTGCTGGACGAGCCGACCGCCCACCTCGATCCGCTCCTCGAGGAGCAAATCCTGATTGACCTGTTGGAAAATTCGGGGGGGAAAAGCGTGATCTTGATCAGTCACCGCCTGGCCGGCATGGAGCGCATGGATGGAATCATCGTGCTCGACCACGGTCAGGTGGTCGAGCACGGGAAACATGCCGAACTGCTCGCTCGACAGGGATTGTACGCGCGCATGTGGGCGGCGCAGCACTCCCTGCTGGCGGATTAAGCGCGCCTACTTTTTATCAGTTGTCTTCATCGCCGCCATCATGGACACGCGCAGAGCGATGCGGTTGATCTCTTTCAGACTGCTGACCAATTCCTCGGGCTGTTTCTGCGACTCCATCTGGCCGATCAATCCGCTGAGCAGCTGGAGGAACTCCGGCGTGACCATATCGGCTTTTTCTTGCACGGCTTTCATGCGCTCGTCGTAGTTCTCCATGGCGAGCAGCTGCTCGATGAATGCCAGCTCGGGAGGCGGAGCGGTGGCTTTCTCGATAACTGCTTTAACCTTCTGAATCCGGCTGATTCGCTCCAGGTCGGCCTTGGCGCGGGCCGCCTGCAGCTCCTTTTCGATGATCTCGACGAAGAAATCGTCGATGTTATCCAGGTTTTGCTCCATGGCGGCTTCGCTGTCAGCGGCGCCCAGGATTTGATCGAGCAGTTTGCGGCTCTCTTCGATGTGTTTTTGTACCTGCTGGTCGATCTTGCTGGTGTAGTCGAGCAGCTTTGCGCGCAGGGCTTCCAGGCGGGCTTTCTCTTCGCCTGTTTTTGCGTCGATCCGGTCGGAGAGGAGCTGGAAAAACTGGTAGTCCATGCCGTTGCGGGTCAGGCTGACCATGGTGGACAGGCGGATCTCATTGTCGGCAGCGGCCATGATCAGGTCGAGCAGCTTCTCGCGAGTCAGTCCGCCCTGACTGGCCTCCTGCAGGCTGCGCACGGCTTCCTGTGCATCGCGCGACTGCTCCTGCAGCTTTCTGCCGACCTCGGTCTGCTCGACCAGCTCCTGTTGAATGGATGCCAGGGTGCGGCTGGAGCGTTCGTCGCCCTGCGCCACGCTGGCCTCGATCAGGCGCGAGAGCATGGCAAAGAAGGTCTGATCGATCAAAGCCTCTTCCTGTTTGATCACCTCTGCGCGTGCTTCAGCCTGCGGGGTGGAGAGGATGCGCTGCAACAGGTTCAGGCGCTTCTGTTGATCCTCGATCATTTGCTTGCTGATCCCGTCCGCCTCGAGTACGCGCTCGATCATGGTCTGGAAGGTAAACATCGACTGCGGGCGCAGCAGGTAGCCTTTGCGCTTTTCAGCCGGCAGATGGTTGACCACCTGGTTGATCAGCGGGCCGAGCATGCGTTCCTGCTCGTTGACCGGCAGCCCAAGCTCTGGGGGCACGAAGGTCAGCAGCAGTTCCTTATCCGGATCGTGATAGACGACCGGCGTGCCGACCATGCCGTCATAGCCGCAGGTCGGGCAGTGGAGGACGTTGACCTGCCCGCTGAGAAAGCGCTGCTTCGCCAGCGGATCCTGGTTGAGATCGAAGAGTTGCTCGACCTCGGCGATCAGCGGGGATTTGCAGCGTGGACAACTGGTTTGAATTTTCGACATACTGGACTCGTTTCTTTCAACCCTGTATTTTTCGGACTCGCCTTTTTTGCGCCAACCACTATCAATGTCGTCGGGCCGGGGATGACCACAATGAGCGGATTATACCATCACCGCAGGCACTTATCCACGCGCCTATTCGCTGCGCGGCAGGGAGAAGCAGATGCGCGCACCGGTATCCGCCTGCGGATCGACCCATATCTGCCCGCCGTGGGCCTCGATGATCGCGCGGGTGAGGAACAGACCCAGGCCGGCGCCTTTGGTCTGGCGGGCCAGGTCAGGGGCGCGGTAGAAGCGGTCGAAGATGTGCGGGATGTCCTGAGGGGCGATGCCGGGACCTTCGTCGCTGACGCATATGACGATGTTCTCCGGACGGGCCTGCCCGGAGATACGGATCTCCCCGCCAGGCGCGTACTTGATCGCATTCGAGATTAAATTCGAGAGCACCTGCACGATGCGGTCCTCGTCCGCCAGCACGACGGGGAAGCCCTTGGGGATAGCGGCGACGATTTTATGCCGGCTGGTCTGTGTTTGCATGCGCTCGACCAGGTGTTTGGTCAAATCAGTCAGGTTGACATCCGAGCGCTTCAGCGCCAGCCCGCCCGCCTGCAGCCGTGAGGCTTCCAGCAGGTTTTCCACCATCATGCCCAGGCGGTCCGCCTCCTCCTCGATGACTGCCAGGCTTTCATCGACGATCTGGCGCTCCCAGCGGGCGTCCTCGCGCCGCAGAGTGCTGACATAGCCCTTGATCAGGGCCAGTGGGGTCTTCAGCTCGTGGGAAACGATCGAAACGAAGGTGCTTTTCAGCTCGTCGGCCTGGCGGAAGTGGGTGATGTCGCGCAGCGTGGCGATGATATTGATCAGCCCGCCAGCTTCGGTCATCAGGGGGGCGTAGGTGATGCCGACCGGCAGCGGCGGCAGAGTGTCGCCGCGCCTTGCGTCGCCTTCCACATAGAGGTGGGCGTGCCTGGTCAGCGGCCAGCCGCCGGCTACCGCATCTTCCAGGGTCATGTCGCGCGGACGACGCTGCCACTGGATCACATGCTCGTGGGTGGCGTCCTGCAGCTTCTCCTTGGTCAGATTCATCATGCGCAGCAGGGCCGGGTTGTAGCGCTCGATCGACAAATCCGGCCTGAGAATGAGAATGCCGTCGGCAAGCGAATCGAGCAGCGCATCCATGCGCTGGCGGCTGCGCACCGATTCCGTGTAGAGCTGCGCGTTTTGCACGGCGATGGCAGCCTGGTTGGCAAAGCTGCTCAACAGCGCCCGATCGTTGCTCGAGAACGTGTCCGTGTAGGAGCGGAAGATGAATATCACCCCAACCACCTTCTGGCGGGCGACCAGCGGCAGAACGACCCCGTTCAAGAGACCCTTGCTGGCCATGTGGGCCAGCTCGCGCAGGCGGCGGTTGATTTCGAGCAGCTCGAAGCTGTCCGGATCGGTTTCGTCGGATATCTGGTCCAGGTAAGGGGTGAGATACTTCAAAAAAACCTGCGGAAGGCCGTGCGACACCGGCACCTGCCAGTCGCCGAGCCCGCTGCGCAGTGCGATCAAACCTGCCTGACCTGCGAGCATCTCGATGCTGATCATCAGGATGCGCTTGAGCAGCTTTTCCAGGTCCAGTTCCTGGGTCATGGCGCGCGAGATTTCGAGCAAGTAATCTCGCTGGCGGACGCGCAGGTCAGGCAATAACATGGCTCCTTGCCTTTAGTTTGGCTGCTGCGCCGGGATTCGCTCGGAAAGCAGCTCTGACTCCGCCCGGGTGATGGCAGATTCGAAAATCTCCAGGCCTTCCTCCATCTCTCCCCGGGTGGTGCAAAGCGGCGGGGAGATGCGAATCACGCTTCTACCGCAGCCAAGTGTAAGCAGCCCATTTTCGAAGGCCAGGTCAACGATCCGGTCGCGCAACTTTTCTGCGGTTTCTTTGGTCTGACGGTCTTTGACAAATTCGACACCGATCATCAATCCCACGCCGCGTACCTCGCCGATCGAGGGGTGGCGCCGCTGCATTTCGCGCAGCTTTTCGAGCGCATACTGACCGACACCACGGGCGTTGTCCATATACTCATCCTCGATCAGTTCCAGCGTCGCCAGGGATGCTGCGCAGGAGATGGGATTGCCGCCGTAGGTGTTGCCGTGCGAGCCTTTTGGCCAGGTGGCGATGCTCTTGCGGGCGACCATCATGCCCAGCGGCATGCCCGAGGCGATGCCCTTGGCCACGGTGAAGATGTCCGGCTCGACGCCGAATTGCTCAATCGACCACCACTTGCCGGTGCGTCCGGTGCCGGCCTGCACCTCGTCGGCGATTAACAGGATGCCGTGACGGTCGCAGAGATTGCGCAGGGCTGGGAAAAATCCTGCCGGCGGGATGATGTACCCTCCTTCGCCCTGGATTGGCTCGACCAGGATGCCGGCCACGGCGTCAGCCGGAAGAATTCTGCCAAGGATTTCCTCTTCGATGTAGCGGACCACTGCCTGTCCGTAGTCCTCGCCAGGGCGGATCGCCAGCAGCGGGCGGTAGGGATCGGGGAATGGCGCGTGGACCACCCCGCTCAAAAGGGGGAAGAATCCGCGGTGGTAGCTGGCTTTGCTGGCGGTGAAGGTCACTGCGCCCATCGAGCGCCCGTGGAAGCCGCCTAAAAAGCCGATAAACTCGGTGCGCTTGGTGTGGTAGCGGGACAGTTTGATGGCTGCTTCCACGGCTTCAGCGCCTGAGTTGGTCATGAAACTGACCGCATCCTCCTTGAACGGGGCGATGCGGTCGATCATCTCGGCGAGCTCGACCCAGTTGCGGTGATAAAAATCGGACGAGATGTGAATGAACTTCTCAGCCTGCTCCTGAATGGCTTTGACCACTTTTGGATGGCTGTGTCCGGTCGAAGCAACAGCAATTCCGGCGGAAAAGTCGAGAAAGCGGTTGCCGTCCACATCCCATACTTCGACACCGCGGCCATGGTCCATGGCAAAGGGGTATCCTCGCGGATAGGATGGTGAGATGACCGCCTTATCGCGCTCGATTAACTTCCGGGCATTTGGTCCGGGCAAAAATGGTTTCTGCATACGTTCCCTCCTGGGTGTTGATTATTTAGTCTGCTATGAAACGGCGGAGGAAGGTTTTGCTCTCCACACGCTCATTATAGCAAACCTTACTTGGCTGTTGAAACTGGGTAATTTAACATTCATCGGATTTAACTGTTCTTTGACATGGTGTGTTGATAAGGTTTCAGACCTGGATACACCAGGAGCAAGCGGCATGCGCGGGCGAATCATCCAGCCGTGGAAATCGGCCGAATCAGACCGCGGGGGAAAATGTCCCTGGCCGTCGTCAGGAGTCGGGCACGGTGCGCGCCAGGACCAGGGCGCCCATCAAACCGGCGCTGTCACCAAGCGCGCAGGAGGTGATGACCAGGCTCTCCAGGTAGGCGCGAGTCAGGATTCGTTCGGGCAAAGCCGCTCTGAGCGGCTCGATCAGCAGAGCGCCGGCGCGCGATACACCGCCGCCGAGGATCACAATCGCCGGGTTCAACATGTGCAGAAAGTCGGCCAGAGCATAACCGATGTGGGTGCCGGCGCGCTGAAGCGCGCGAATGGCCAGCTCATCCCCCTGCTCAGCGGCGATGCTGACATCTTTGGCGGTCGGATTGGTAAATTTGGAGAGGCTGGTGGGGTAGCCCAGAGCGATTTTTTCCGAGACGTACCTGGCGATGGCGGTGCCCGACGCGACCGCTTCCAGGTGGCCGCGCTGTCCGCAGCCGCACAAAGGTCCGTCTGGCACGACGGTGACGTGTCCAAGCTCCGCTGCCAGACCATGCTCGCCGAGAATCAAGCGATCGTCCATAATAATTCCGGCTCCGATGCCGGTGCTGATGGTCAGGTAAACCAGATTGTGATACCCGACGCCGGCGCCAAAACGCCATTCCCCCAGCGCGGCCATGTTGGCGTCGTTGCCGATCAGCACGGGCACGCCAAGTTTCGTTTCGAGGTAGTCGCGGATCGGGAAGCGATACCAGCCAGGGATATTTGGAGCGCGGTAGATGATGCCGTTGACAGGATCGACATAGCCGGGCAGGGCGACGGCAACCGCCCTCAAGCGGCTGCCTTCCGGCCTCATCGAGTTGATCAGTTCGGCCAGCCGCTCCTCGGGTTTCTGGTCTCTGTCTTTGGTGCGGATTTTCTGGACTTCCACCGGTGTGGTGCCGCCATCCTGAAACAGCGCAACCCGTATCTGAGTCCCACCAACATCTGCTACGACATCCAGGTCCATGCCTGGATTATAGCACAGGCTAAGTCCCAAACGCGAGGGCGATCGGTGACATTGTATACACAAGCAGGCAACTTGTTGACGAATTAAGGAAAGCAAATTATAAATAAGGGTATGCCCACCCATAAGAATTCCTGGTATAGGCATCTGACCCAGCGGGTTGGCCATAATTTGCAATGGCTGACGCCCGGCATAGGGGTGAAGCGCTGGTTTGTCATCCTGCTGGCAGGAACGACGCTGATTGGCGTTGGTCTGGCTTTATTTGTCCTGGATGTCTACCGAAACGCCCCCGACACCTGGTGGCTGCCGATCCTCACGGCTGTTTCGCTTCGTCAGCTCGAAAGACCGATCCGCATATTAATCTTTGGCGGCATCGGATTGGGTCTGGTCATCCTGGGTGTATGGGGTTTCAACCGTGCTCTGCTGCGTCCGTTTGTGCGCCCGGGCAAGCCGCTGCTAGATCAGGTGACAAGCTACCGGCGCAAGGGCCGCGGACCCCGGATCGTCGCCATCGGCGGCGGCAATGGACTGGCTTCCCTTCTACGCGGGATCAAGGAACATACCAGCAACATCACCGCCATCGTCACGGTGGCGGACGACGGCGGCTCTTCGGGTGAGTTACGCCGGACAATGGGCATCCTGCCGCCAGGTGATATCCGCAACTGCCTGGCTGCCCTCTCCGACGACGAGGAGCTGACCACACAGCTCTTCAGGTATCGCTTTGGTGAGGGCGCCGGTCTGAATGGGCACAGCCTGGGCAATCTGTTGATCAGTGCGCTGGCGGAGATCACAGGCAGCTTCGAGTCCGGCGTAGCCGAGTCAGCCAAGGTTCTGGCGGTGCGCGGCAAGGTGCTGCCCTCCACGCTGCACGATGTTCGCCTGATCGCCGATCTCAAGGAACCGGAACGAAACCGCGATATCCGCGTTAAGGGTGAGAGCAATATCCCGACCACACCCGGCCGGGTGCAGCGCGTCTGGCTGGAGCCGAACAATCCCCAGGCTTACCCGCCAGCGCTGCAAGCTATCCTCAGTGCTGATTTGATATGCGTGGGACCGGGCAGCCTGTTCACCAGCTTGCTGCCCAATCTGCTGGTGCCGGATATCGCCGCGGCGCTTCGCGCCAGCCGGGCGTACAAGTTTTACATTTGTAATGTAGCTACCCAGCCGGGTGAAACCGATGAATTTACTTGTTATGATCACGTTCGGACGATCGAACGGCACCTCGGCGAACGCATCTTCGATCTGGTCATATGCAATAACCGGGAGATTTCCAACCTGCCCGAAGGCGTCGACCTCGTGCTGCCAACCCCGCGCATGGATGAGGATTACGTCCTGTACTGCGCCGACCTGGTGGACAAGGAACAGCCCTGGCGGCACGATTCATTTAAGCTTGCCCAGGCAGTGATAGACCTGTATTTTGAACGAACGGGTCCCTTAATCAATCGCGAAGACGACCTCAACCTGTAAAGACATCCACTTCAGGGAGAGGTTTTTTCTCATATCAGATGGACCATGGAGGTTAAGAATGTCAGTAAAAGTTGGTATCAATGGTTTTGGCCGGATTGGGCGGCAGGTATTGAAAGCGATTCTCGAAACCTACCCGAACGATCTGGAGGTGGTGGCGATCAACGACCTGTTCGATCCGAAGCAAAATGCCCATTTATTCAAGTATGACTCGAACTACGGCATTTTCCCCGGCTCGGTCGAGGTGGTTGGCAGCGACCTGGTAGTCGACGGGCACACCGTCAAGGCCTTTGCTGAAAAAGACCCGGTTATGCTGCCCTGGAAGGATCTGGGCGTGCAGATCGTGATCGAATCGACCGGTGTTTTTACCGACGCGGCAGGCGATCCTGCCAAGGGCAAACCGGGCGCGCGGGTGCACATCGACGCGGGCGGCGCGAAAAAGGTCATCATCAGCGCGCCGGCGAAGAATGAGGACATCACCATTGTTCTGGGCGTGAATGAGGATAAATACGATCCCGCTAAGCATCACATCATTTCCAACGCGTCCTGCACCACCAACTGCCTGGCGCCAGCCGCCAAAGTCGTGCACGACAACCTGAGAATCGTTTCGGCGATGATGACCACCATCCACTCCTACACCAACGATCAGGTCATCCTCGATCAGGGTCATAAGAAAGAGATGCGCCGCTCGCGGGCTGCCGGCTTGAACATCATCCCGACCACCACCGGCGCCGCCAAGGCGGTTGGGCTGGTCATCCCTGAATTGAAGGGCAAGTTTGACGGCTACTCGCTGCGCGTGCCCACACCGACAGTCTCGATCGTTGATTTCTCTGCGATCGTTGAGAAGACCACGACCAAGGACGAGCTGAACGCGCTGTTTATCGAAGCCGCAAACGGCAAGCTCAAGGGTATCCTGGGCGTAACCAGCGGGCAGTACGGCGATCCGCTGGTTTCAATGGACTTCAAGGGCGATTCGCGCTCCTCGATCGTCGATCTGCCGAATAACATGGTCATCGGCGGCAACATGATCAAGGTGGTCGCCTGGTACGACAATGAATGGGGTTACTCTTGCCGCACCGCCGACCTGGCCTACCTGATGGCCAAGAGTCTGTAAAATCCTGGATGGGTTGAGTGTGATGCGTAATTTGGTCCAGCAGTCCCGATTACGCATCACCTTATTGTTATGGAGGGAATGGTGTTCAACAAAAAGACGATCGAAGATATCGATGTGAAGGGCAAGCGCGTTTTCGTGCGGGTGGACTTCAACGTTCCGGTCAAGGATGGGGTGGTCGGCGACGATACCCGGATTCGCGCGGCGCTGCCGACGATTAACCATCTGATCAAGCAGGGCGCGGCGGTGATCCTGGCATCTCACCTCGGCCGGCCGAAGGGCGGCTGGGAGGAGAAGTTTTCACTCAAGCCGGTTGCGGAGCACCTGGCAAAACTGCTTGGCAAGCCGGTTGCCTTCGCTGAAGATTGTATCGGACCAACCGCGGAGAAGGCGGCCGAAGCGCTGCAGCCGGGCGAGGTTTTGGTACTCGAAAATACACGCTTCCACCCGGGTGAGGAGAAGAACGACCCGGGCATGGCGCAGGCGCTGGCAGCCCTGGCAGATGTGTATGTCAACGACGCGTTTGGCTCGGCCCACCGCGCGCACGCATCGACCGCCGGCATCGCCGAACATTTACCCGCCGTGGCGGGGTACCTGTTAGAAAAAGAGATCAAATACCTTGGGCAGGCGATCGACGATCCCAGGCGCCCGTTTGTGGCCATCCTCGGTGGGGCGAAGATCAGCGACAAGATCGGCGTCATCCGCAACTTGCTGAGCAAAGCCGACTCGATTTTAATTGGCGGCGGGATGGCGAATACATTCATCAAAAGCCAGGGAATGCCGATCGGCGATTCGCTGGTTGAGGACGAAGTTCTCGATACCGCCCGCGATCTGCTCGAGGAAGCCCGTGGCAAGCTGCACCTGCCGGTCGATTTCGTCCTGGCGGACGCGTTTGCTGAGGATGCGCAGGCCAAAGCCGCGGACTCCGGCCCGGTGCCGGACGGCTGGCGCATCCTGGATATCGGTCCAAAGACGGTCAAAACTTTTGGCGAAATAATCAGGGGCGCCGGCACGGTTGTCTGGAACGGCCCGATGGGCGTTTTTGAGTTCCCGCGCTTTGCGCACGGCACCTTCGGCGTGGCCCAGGCGGTCGCCGATAGCGGCGCAGTCAGCGTGATCGGCGGCGGCGAATCGGTGGCGGCGATCAACCAGTCAGGTTTGGCGGACAGGATCACCCACATCTCTACGGGCGGCGGTGCATCGCTGGAGATGCTGGAAGGTCTGGTCTTGCCCGGAGTTGCCGCTCTGCAGGACAAGTAAATCAGGCCTGAAATCGAACAGATTCTTGCCATCGCTGATGGCAGGAATCTGTTTTACTATCGGAGGAAGAAAAAAATGAATAAACCGGCAAAGATTATCGCCTATCTTCTCCTTGCGAGCATCATCGTATTCGGACTGATGCAGTTGATCCCATTCGGCAAGGATCACAGTAATCCCCCGGTAGTTCAAGAACCTGATTGGGACTCTGCGGAAACTCGCGCGTTGGTAAAAAGGGCATGCTTCGACTGTCACAGCCACGAAACAGTCTGGCCGTGGTATTCGAATATTGCCCCTTCCTCCTGGCTGGTGCAAAGGGACGTAGAACGAGGACGCAAAAAGATGAATTTCTCCGATTGGGGCAGGCGCAGCGAGGATGCCGAAGAAATCCGCGAGGTCATCCTTGAGGGTGAAATGCCTCTACCGACATACTTGTTAATGCATGCCGAGGCGCGCCTGACCGAGGAAGAAAAACTCCGCCTGATCGAAGGCTTTATGCGCAGCCTGCCTGAGGATTGAGATCCCTTCTGCGGGAAAAGCTGCACCAGATGCTATCAGGAGGGGTATTCACGAGCTCAGCGCTCGGATCGCAGCAGGTTGACACTAAATTGCTTTACAAAACCGGGATGTTCGGGTAGAATACCCCTTCGCAGTTGTTCGGACGTTCGTTAATTTTGGAGGAAGTACTTTGGCAAACATCAAGTCACAGATCAAGCGCAACAGACAGAACGAGAAGCACCGCCTGCGCAACCGCGTCTTCCGTGGTGCAGCCCGTAAGGCCGTGCTCAAGGCCCGCGTCGCCATCCAGGCTGGCGAGCCGGCCGAATCCCGCGAGGCCGTTCTGACCGCCGTGAAAGCGCTCGACAAGGCAGCTGAGAAGGGCATTATTCACAAGAACAACGCCGCCCGCCGCAAAAGCCGCCTGATGAAGCGCCTGGCTACTATCGAGAAGTAATAATATTTTCCCCGGCACGACCGGGTCATATGTGGGTTTCTGGCAGCGGGAGGCGACTCTCCCGCTTTTGCTTTCATGCGGACGACCTGAAGACCGGAAAAAACAGGCGCTATGTTATAATCTCTTCCAATCGTCGGGTGGTCAGATCTCTCGAGATCCCAACAGTCATAAAGGTTCCATGTTCGAAGCTGAGCAATCCACCATCACCAATCAAATCCGCGCCTTCTGCGCAGCTAACGGTCTGCCTGAAGTGGATTTTCAATGGAAATGGATCCCATTCAGCGGGCATTGGGGGATATCGACCCCGTTCTTCCAGCTGGCAGCCCAGGAAGTCCGCCAGAGCGGCAGGCAGGTAAACGTCAACCTGCGCGCGAAAGAGCTGGCGCAACTGGCGGCTGACCACCTGGGTATCCCAGCGGGCTTCGAGAAGGTCGAGGCGGTCAACGGTTACCTCAATCTGTATTTTTCGCAGGCTCTCTATTCGCGCCGGGTCGTGGATGCCGTTCTCGAACAGGGCGAGGCATTCAGGCGCCACCAGCCGCGCGGCGAGCGGGTAATGGTCGAGTTCTCCCAGCCCAACACGCACAAGGCTTTTCACGTCGGGCATTTGCGCAGCGCTATCCTGGGCGACACGCTGGCGCGCATGCTTGAATTCGCCGGCTACGACGTCATCCGCGCCAATTACCCCGGCGACATCGGCCTGCACGTAATCAAGTGGCTGTGGTGCTACAAGAAGTTCCATGCCGGCGAAAAACCGGGCAGAGATATCACCCGCTGGATGGGACAGGTCTACGCCGAGGCCAACCGCCGCCTGGAGGAAAATCCTGAGCTTGAGGGCGAGGTACGCGCACTCTACGCCCGCTGGGATCAGCGCGATCCGGAAATCGTCAATTTATGGCAGCAAACCCGCCAGTGGTCGCTGGACGGCTTTAACGAAATCTACAATTTGCTCGACATCCGCTTCGACCGCTATTATTTCCAAAGTCAGGCGGAGCTGCCCGGTAAAGTGGTCGCCAGCGAGCTGATCGAGCGCGGCATCGCCTCAGACGAGCGCCCGGATGGCGCCGTGGTCGTAAAAATTGACCAGTTGCTCGGCTTGCAGAATGAGAAATACCGGGTGATGGTCGTCCTGCGCTCGGACGGCACGGCGCTTTACGCAACCGAAGATCTGGCGCTGGCGATCGAGAAGTTCAAAGATTATCCCGACCTGGCGCGCTCGTACTACGTGGTCGATGTGCGCCAGTCGCTGCATTTTCAACAGGTGTTCAAGACGCTGGAGATTGCGGGCTATCCCTGGGCTAATCGCTGCCAGCACGTGCCTTACGAACTGGTCAGCCTGCCCGGAAACGTGATCATGGCGTCGCGCGAGGGAACTGTGGTGCTGCTCGAAGACCTGATCCGCGAGGCCACGGCGCGCGCGCTGCAGGTGGTGCAGGAGAAGAATCCCGACCTGAGCGGCGAACAAAAGCAGGCGATTGCCAGCGCGGTCGGCATCGGGGCGATCAAGTACCCGATGCTGGCGCGCGAAAACACCAAGATCGTCACCTTCGACTGGGAATCAGCGCTGGATTTCAACGGTCAGGCGGCGCCGTACATCCAGTATTCCTACGTGCGCGCCGGCAGTATCCTGCGCAAACACAACGCCGACCTGCCGGCATCCCTCGCGCCTGAGGAATCCCTGAGCGTCGAGGAGATTCAACTCATCGATATGATCGCCCGACTGCCCGACGAAGCAGAGCGCGCGGCTGCTGAACTGCGCCCATTGCTGATCGCCACTTACGCATACGAGCTCGCACGGGCGTTCAATGATTTCTACACTCAATGCCCGGTTCTGCAGGCGGCAGAACCGCAGCGCAGCTTCCGGCTGCGCCTGGTAGCGGCTACTCGCCAGGCTCTCGCCAGCAGCCTGGCTTTGCTGGGCATCACAGCCCCACAAGCGATGTGAAAAGAACCTCAATCTAGTTTCACACGTAAAGGAGAAAGAATTTATGACCATCCGAACTCTGATCATGGGCGCCGCGGGACGCGACTTCCACAATTTCAACGTTTACTTCCGCGATAACCCTGACTACCAGGTAGTGGCTTTTACTGCCACGCAAATCCCCAACATCGAAGGGCGGCTCTACCCGGCTGAACTGGCTGGATCGCTCTACCCCAAGGGGATTCCTATCTATCCTGAGAGCGAAGTGGCGAAACTGATCAAAGAGCAGAAGATCGACCAGGTGATCTTTGCCTACAGTGACGTTTCCCATGAGACAGTCATGCACAGGGCCTCGCTGGTGCTGGCCGCCGGTGCGGATTTCCGCATGATGGGCTTGCACACCACCCAGGTCAAATCCAGCAAACCGGTCATCTCGGTTTGCGCGGTGCGCACCGGCTCCGGAAAGAGCCAGACCACCCGCCGTGTGTCGCTGATTCTGCGTGATATGGGCTACAAGGTGGCTGCCATCCGCCACCCGATGCCCTACGGTGACCTGGTCAAGCAGGCGGTGCAGCGCTTCGCCGATTACAGCGACCTGGACAAGCACGAGTGCACCATTGAAGAGCGCGAGGAGTACGAGCCGCATCTGGACAACGGCGTGATCGTCTACGCCGGCGTGGATTACGAGAAAATACTGCGCCAGGCGGAGCAGGAGGTCGATATCGTCCTCTGGGATGGGGGCAACAATGATTTCTCCTTCTACAAGGAAGACCTGGCGATCGTTGTTGTCGATCCGCACCGGGCCGGGCACGAGGTTCGCTACCACCCCGGCGAAACCAACGTGCGCCACGCCGACGTGTTCGTGATCAACAAAGTCGATACTGCCACGCCTGACAGCATCATCGCGGTGCGGGCGAACATCCAGGCGCTCAATCCTGAGGCGCTGGTGATCGAAGGGGCCTCGCCGCTGTTCGTTAGCGAACCGGACGCCATCCGCGGCAAGCGCGTGCTGGTGATCGAGGACGGCCCGACCCTGACCCACGGCGAGATGACCTACGGCGCCGGCTGGGTAGCGGCGCGCCGCTTTGGCGCTGCTGAGATCGTCGATCCGCGCCCGTTTGCGGTCGGGACGATCATGACGACCTACCACAAATACCCCGGCACCGGCCCAATCCTGCCGGCGATGGGCTACGGCGAGGAGCAGATGCGCGACCTGGAGCAGACGATCGAGAACGCGACGGTCGACCTGGTCATCTCTGCCACGCCGATCGACCTGAACCGGGTGATCAAGGTGCGCAAGCCGATGCAGCGGGTGCGCTACGAACTGCAGGAGATCGGTCAGCCAACGCTGGAAGAGATCCTCAAGGCGAAGTTCGGCAAATAGCTGCGCATAGCCACGAATTGGATGACCCTGGGGAGCTTGACGGTCCCAGGGTCATTGTATTTTACGAATTCCTCCCAGAGTCGAGTTATAATTGAAAGCGACGCTAATTACTCCTGGGATTATATTTTCGGTCTTCTGGCGAATAGGTTATGTTCATCGACGAAACTGAAATTTACGTGCGCTCCGGCAAGGGCGGCGACGGCTTTGTCCACTTCCACCGCGAGAAGTATGTTAACCGCGGCGGGCCGGACGGCGGCGACGGCGGGCGCGGCGGCGACGTCGTCTTTGAAGTCCTGCCGACGCTCAATACGCTGACCAATTTGCGCTACCAGCAAAAGTTCGTCGCCGCCGATGGCGCCAAGGGTGGGGTCAACAACATGACTGGCAAATCTGCCACCGACCTGGTTATCCACGTGCCGCCCGGCACGATCCTCTACGACGCGGGCAGCGGCGAAATGCTCGGCGATCTGGTGGAGCCCGGACAGAGGCAGGTGGTCTGCAAGGGCGGGCGCGGTGGACGGGGCAACGCCCGATTTGCCACCCCGCGCAACCAGGCGCCGCGCACCGCCGAGAAGGGCGAGCCGGGCGAGGAGCGCAATCTGCGCCTGGAACTGCGCCTGATCGCCGACGTGGGCATCGTCGGCGTGCCCAACGCGGGCAAGTCCAGCTTCCTGGCAGCGGTGACCAACGCCCGTCCGAAGATCGCCGACTACCCCTTCACCACGCTCGAGCCGAACCTGGGCGTGGCTGAGCTCGACCATGAGCACAGCCTGGTGCTGGCCGATATCCCCGGCCTGATCGAGGGAGCTCACCAGGGCGTCGGGCTTGGCGATGCCTTCCTGCGCCACATCCAGCGTACGCGCGTGCTGATCCACCTGCTCGACGGGCTGGCAGCCGATCCGCTGCTGGATTACAGCCAGATCAACGCCGAGCTGGCCTTGTTCGATTCGGAGTTGAGCAAAAAACCGGTGATCGTCGCCCTGAATAAGCATGACCTGCCCGAAGTGCAGCAGCGCTGGCCTGAAATCGAGGCGCGGCTCAGACAGAAAGGCGTCCAGCAGCCGCTGGCGATTTCGGCGCTTGCCCGCCAGGGATTGGACGCGGTGCTGTGGAAATGCGTCGAGCTGCTGCAGAGCGCGCCCGAGCCGCCCACACGCCAGGAGATCCCGGTCTACCGCCCGGCGGATGACCCGCGCGTCTTCGACATCTCGCGCACCGACGACGGCGGCTACCGCGTGCGCGGCGCGGCCATCGAGCGGGCGGCGGCGATGACCTACTGGGAATACGACGGGTCGGTACGCCGTTTCCAGCGCCTGATCGAGCGGCTGGGCGTCGAGGAGGCGCTGCGCAAGCTGGGCATCCAGAACGGCGAAACGGTTTACATCGGCGACGATTACGAGCTGGAGTGGCAGGATTGAGCGCGCCGCGGCTGGGCATCTTCGGCGGCAGCTTCGATCCGCCTCACGTCGGTCACCTGATCCTGGCGGCCGAGGCGCTCGCCCAGCTCAGGCTGGACAAGGTCCTCTGGGTGCTGACGCCCGACCCGCCACACAAGCGCGGACAGGTGCTCACCCCGCTGGCGCTGCGGCTGGAGATGGTCGCCGCGGCGGTCGCGGACAATCCGGCCTTCGAGCTCTCGCGGGTAGAGATTGACCGGCCCGGCCCGCATTTCGCCTTCGAGACCGTGCGGCTGCTGGCTGCCCGCCACCCGGACGCCGAGTTGGTCTACCTGATCGGCGGGGATTCGCTGCGCGACCTGCCCGCCTGGCGCGATCCGCAGGCGCTGCTGGCCGGGGTGGCGGCGCTGGGCGTCATGCGCCGCCCGCGCACGCGCATCGACCTGGACCGGCTGGAAGCGCTGATCCCCGGCCTGAAGCAGAAGGTCGCCTTCATCGTCGCGCCCCAACTGGAAATCTCCTCCAGCCAGGTGCGCCGGCGGGCAGCCTCCGGCGGGGCTTTCCGCTACTACCTGCCCGAGCGGGTGTATCGAATTGTCGAGGAACACTGCCTCTACCGCTGACGGGGAGCAGCATGGCGCCGCGGCTGAGAATGAACAGGAATATCTTTTCCACAACTGGATTGTGGCTGCTGGGATTGCTCCTGCTGGCGCTTGCCCTGGCCGGCTGCGCTCCCCTGGCGGCCGAGGATGAGGGCGCGGCAGCGACCGTCACGCCTCTGCCGGGGTCTTCCGCCGAAGACGGCCTGCAGGTGCGCCCGCCGGACGCCTGTCTGGCGGCGGAGGGTGCGGCTATCCAGGTGGAAAGGCCGCAGGGCGACCTGCTCGCCTGGCAGCCGGGCGAGAACCGGCTGGCCTTCGTCGCGCCGGTTGGGCGCAGTTGGGGCTGGTCGGTCGGCGACGCGCTGGTCGCCCCGCTGGGGGAGGGCGAGCCGCTCAGTACGAACGATGTGGACGTGGCGGGCGACCTGGCCTGGTCGCCGGACGGCGGCTGGCTGGCTTTCGTCGCGCTGCGCGCCAGCGACAACCGCTACACCGTGTACGCCTGGCGGCCGGATGACCGCACGCTGATTGACCTGCTCGGCGAGGGCGGCACGGACGCGACCGGCAGCCTGAAAGGGATTGTGGAATGGCTGGACGGCAACCGCCTTTTGATCAGCGAGAACTGCGGCGTCGACTGCCGCAGCCTGGTCGAGGTTAGCGTGCTGGGCGGCGTGCAGCGCGTCCGCGAGCAAATTCGCGAGAACGAGGACGACTCGCTGCAGGTGAGCCTGCACCAGCCGCTCGGCTTTACCCTGTACGAGGAGTGGCTGAACGCGAACGTCTCGCCGGACGAGCTGAGGGTCTTCTTCAGCGATGAGGACGGGGTCGGCTGGATCGGATATGTGGAGGAGGGCATCAAATACCCGCTGGACCTTGGCAGCGGCGCGCCGCTGGAGAGCCGCTGGTCGGACGACGGGCAGTACCTGGCGGTGCGCACGGATCAGCGCGTGCTGGTCTTCGAGCTGGGCTGCCAGGAGGCCGGGGAGGTAAAGAGGCTGGGGGAATAGTTTATGCTTATAATATTGATACAACTAAAAATAATGGAGAGGTGAAGGTTTGTATAAACAATTGTATGACTACTTTCCGATTAGAGCAAATCGGAATGGCAAATTTCTCAGAGAGATAGTATAATTAGAACATCAGTTCGCCACACAATCGGAGGTAAGCCATGAGCAACATGGTTAAGGATATCAATTTCAAAATAGACCGACTACCCGAGAATTTACGGATTAAACTCCGCGAACTATACTCAAATGGCAATGGAAACGAATCTGTTCACTACTTGCAACCCAACGAAATCTATTTAGGAGATGCTAGACATCTATTAACCCAAATTGAACTTAACAGTATTGGTTTAAGTGTTTGGTCACCCCCATATTTTGTAGGAAAAGAATATGAGGCGCATTTATCGTTTGAAGAATGGCAGGACCTGTTAGAAACAGTTATTCGCCTACATTTCCCGATAATCAAACCTGGAGGATTTCTAGTTATCAATATAGCTGATATATTAGTCTTTAAGGACCCTTCTATGCCTCGTATTCAAGCTGAAGCCATGAACAGGAAGCGGTCTCCTATTACAAAAGAAGATGTATTGAGAGCTATGGCTGAACATCCTGACTATAACCGTTATCAAATAGCTAATCTCCTTGGATGCAGTGAGCAGACTGTAGACCGCCGGCTACACGGCAACAATATCCGGGGGGGAAAGTACGAGTCGCAGACTCGAGTAAAGATAGTTGGTGGTCTTGTTGAAGAGTGGGCGTTGAAAGCCGGATTCTATCCATATGATCGTCGTGTTTGGGTAAAAGACCCTGCCTGGGAAAACTCGCGGTGGGCTAGTTTATCTTATCGGTCTGTAGATGAGTTTGAATATCTGTATTTCTTCTGGAAACCAGGCATTACTAAAGTCGATAGAAAAAGACTCTCCGCTGACGAGTGGAAGAATTGGGGTTCTAGGGGGGTGTGGAATTTTCCCTCTGTGAGGGCGAATGATGATCATGAAGCCAAATTTCCAGTAGAATTGCCTATCAGGGTAATTCGGTTGCTTACTGATCCTGGCGATATTGTGCTTGATTGCTTTATGGGAAGCGGGACAACGGCAATAGCGGCTATTCGTGAAAATCGGCGGTACATTGGAATAGAAATCATGGAGAAGTATGTAAACTTAGCACGGACAAGAGTTAAGAAAAAAATTTGATTACGGAGACGTGAAAATGCTTCTCAACCCTAACGACCTTGAGCATGATTTGGATCGTCTCGAAGAAATCGAAAAAGTGACCTTGCGGCTGGTGACGCAGGCGATCTATGACTATAGAGAGACAGCGGTTGAAATCTTTCGCGAAGAAGGCGATCTGGTTTCAGACATTGGCGAAGATATAACTCGAGAGGCTTTAGATCGACTGGGGATGCCCAGGATTGACCAACGGCTGTTTGGTAAGGTAGATTACAAACGTGCTTGTTATTTGTTTCACCCGGATTATGCGATCAAGCAAGCCCTTTTTGTGGATTCAAAGGCAGAGAAGGTGAGCGGACAAGGCACTGCAACCTTGCAAATATCACAGCTCTCTATGGTTGTAAAGCAGATTCGTTCCGGGCAAGTGGTAAACGTTCAGGGCAAATTGCCGAAGGTAATTATCTTGAGAGGTGAGATGTATTTAACAACAACTCTATTTGTTAAATATAATTACGATGAGGAAGAAAATAATGTCCACACACTCAAGAATATAATTGTGGCCACTGTTCCTAATGGCATGTTGCAAGTCAAGTACAATCCTACCCCACAAGATACGATTTGGATTGCGGGACGCAATGCCCCATCTTTGGGTGAAGAGTTTAGAGTTCGTTTGAGCTTTTCACGGCTAAAGAACAAAGCACCTTGGCGTGTTCAAACTATCCCGATGTTACCCGAATCATTCAACTGGAATTCATAACAGCTTATACACCACCCAACATATGCTTTTATCTGATGCCGTCGGCCACACGGCGCAGGTGAGGTGCCTGTCGTTAGGTAGCCCTACTTAGAAATATCCGAAGGAGATTCATGAAAGCTCTTGATATTCCCGGTATCTTCAAGGCAGATGCGGAAACGATTCTAAAGTATCGAGAAAATGCGAGAAGAATTCATGGGACAAATATCCGCGCTGCGGGAAACGACGTTGAGATTTGTGTTCGCGACTATTTTAGTAGGATGTTGCCTCCACGATATTACGTTTCTCAAGGACATCTCATTGATAGGGTTGGAAACGTGAGTAGTCAACTGGATATTATCATATCAGACAATTTCAATCTTCCCTCCCTGCAGTCAACTCAAGACGGAACACGTTACATCCCGATTGATTCTGTCTATGCTGTTGGGGAGATCAAGTCAACATATTATAAATCAAAGAAACCAATTGCAGATTTTAGCGATTCAATCAAAGATATTCGTGATAATCTTCTTCACACAGAGATCTTGAATACCGCCTATGGTGGCATTACAGATGACACATCATTACGAGATATAGTGTTGGAAAAAGACAATCGAATACTAAACCGGATTTTCTTTTTTGCAATTTTCATTGACGCCGGAGATTTTATTTTTGAGGATGTGATGTCATATTACTTAGGTCGTGGTATTAGATATCTTCCAAATATTGTTGTGATTTTAAACAAAGGTGTGATTATGCGCGCCGCATTTATTGACAACAAAATCAGCTTCAATAAATATCCGGAAGATTCAAAACAAAATGAAGATTGGTATTTTGTTCCATTACATGGCACTGGAGAAGGGTCGGTAGAAGGGAATCATCTTGGATTTCTTTATTATGTGCTTGTAGAGCATCTTGCTAACTCTTATCTAGAACCTCCTTCCCTAAAGGGCTATTTACAAAAGCTTTTGATAGGAAAAAAATCATTAATTAAAAGGGCAAATGCAATATAACATTGCGTGTACCTTATGTGTGTGACTCTGTGACATTTTCGGGCATTTTTCTGGCTTTGGTTATTTTCTACTCGCGATTTAAACGATTTATTTCTAATCTGACACTCCAATTCCTCGCTCTGTTCTGCCAGGCGTTTTTTTCCACAGCGTCTCGGCTCTGCCCTTACGCTTACACGCCCGACCTGGTGGGTGGCCTCTCTCAGGTGCTGTCCGACGAGATGACGGCATACTACTACGGCCTGGAGCGGCTGGCGCAGCAGGCAAACACCGACGAGTACGAATTCTTCCTGCAGGACCGCCTCGGCAGCGTGAGGCAGGTCGCCGGGGCGGACGGCTTCCCCTCCTTCGCCCAGGAGTTCGATCCGTACGGCAGCCTGAGCGGCTACTCCGGAGCGGGCAGCAGCGCCTTTGTTTACCCGGGAGAGTCACCCTCCTACCCACCATAGCGAATGCATCCTTTTGGGCGGCTTCGGCAGGCTGGGAGTTTGGATAATTTCAATGTTGACAGAATAGAACATGAGTTCTATAATTTCGTAAAGGAGATATTTTTTGGAAAATGAAAATTGCCATCATGACAATCCGCATTGCCAACCTGCTCGCCGAGGGCGAACGGATGCCGGTCTTCGTGCACGTCATCATCGGGGGCGACAGAGCGGTTTGGTTCGGCGAGCTCGACGAGCCGCGCACCGAGCGCCAGCTGCGGATGCGCGCGCTCGATCCCGAGGTGGTCTGGCTCGCGCACGAGCACAAGCCGTGGCGACCTCGTCAAGGAGCAATTGCCAGGGCAGGGGTGGCATCTTCGCTCCGGTTCAAGGTGAGGGTGGCGGGAAAGGAAAATTCTCACGAACAAATAGGTGCCACATCCTTTATTCCATTAGAGGTATGATTGACCTATGACAAATAAAAGCAAGGCCACTCAAAACAACCCTTCGGTCAAAGAATACATTGCTTCACTTAATGATGATCAATCTGTAAACGATTGCCTTTTATTGATTGATATGATGCGACGAATAAGTGGGCATGAACCAAAAATATGGAATGTGGGCACTATCGGGTTTGACACCTATCACTACAAATACGATAGCGGACGCGAAGGCGACGGTCATATTATTGGTTTTTATCCAAGAAAAGGAAAAATCACCGTTTATCTGATGGACGGCACGGCACGCTACTCTGGATTGCTGGCTGAGTTAGGTAAACATACTACCACTGGGTATTGTCTCTATATCAAACGGCTTAGTGATATAGAGCTGCCAATCCTTGAGCAAATTGTGCAACAGTCTTATGAGTATATAAAGTCCCAAGACGGGCATATACACCGAATATTATGGCAAACAGATAAATAGGCATTCCTGCCAATACTATACCCCGCATTTCCCAAGTAAATGGAACTGTTCTCGAGTTTTTTCTGTTTCGACAACAAGTCTTGCTGAGCCACTATAGCAAAAGCAGACTTTTAACCCGCATAAGCATTATTGAATAGAAAAGGTGATCAATACCACCTAGACACCCAGCCATATAATAAAAAATAGTATGAAAAACTTGGACAACTTAAAAAGGAGGCAATTCATGGCTAAAAATTCATCGAAAGGTAGCGGTAAACCGATTCCAAAAGTTGATATTAATTTGGAATTATCACCAGAACAAGGTAAAGAACTGCTCAGAACATTGCAGGTTCGTTTTGAGACTAACAAGAACCGCCACACAGGCCTTGCATGGCCCACAATCCAGGCAAAACTGGAAGCGAATCCTGAAAAATTGTTGTCACTTCATGCCATGGAAAGCACTGGCGGTGAACCGGATGTTATTGGTTACGATCAAAAGACGGGCGAATACATTTTTGTTGATTGTTCAGCAGAAAGTCCAAGCGGTCGTAGAAGCATCTGCTACGACGGAGACGGGCAGGCAAAAAGAGAAAAGCAAGGTGTTCACCCGGCTGGCAACGCTGTTGACCTCGCAACTGCTATGGGCATCGAGCTTCTGAATGAAGACCAATATCGAGAGTTGCAGAAAATTGGAGAATTTGATACGAAAACAGAGAGCTGGATCCAAACACCAGATGCTATTAGAAAACTTGGCGGTGCCCTCTTTTGCGATCGCCGCTACGGCCAAGTCTTCGTGTTTCATAACAGTGCGCCTTCTTTCTATGCCGCCAGAGGGTTCCGAGGCTCGCTGAGAGTCTAAATTTTGCAAAGACAGATGCGGTCTAACGAAGGGTGCACTTAACTGGCGGGTACGCGCTAGGTTTTCAGGCTTTTCATCGGCTCATGTAAGTTCCGAAAAAATGGCATGATATTGTTCCCCCTGCCAGCAATAACGCGCGCCGTTGGCTTGCTGTAGCTTATAATTCCACCAATGAAGGCTGAACGACTCTGGAGGAAAAATTATGTTGCAAGGACAGGGAATTGTAAAAGGAGACACTCATCAAAAACTAAGCGGCGCAGGATTTATTCTGGGTGCGGTGCTTGTCACCCTTGGCAGCCTCCTGCTCCCGCGCGCTGCCGATCTGTCCGATGTGCAGGCCATGCAGAGGGCGTACGGCGAACAGGCGCAATTGCTGCAGGTCTGTGCATTGTTAATGACCTTTGGCTTCTGGGCAGTCCTGGTTGGCACCTCCGGATTTTACCAATCCATCACAGCCAACGGCGCTGCCTGGGCTCGCCTGGGTTTCTATTTTCACCTGGTTGGGGCCGCCGTTTGGACAGTCGGGATGTCCCTGGATGTGTCTTATCCAGCCGCCATCGTCAACTGGCTTGCAGCGCCCGCCGACCAGAAAGAACTGGCCTACAGCGTGGTTACCGTCCTTTCACCGCTTGGTTTTGGGCGGGGAGCCTTTCCCTTGAATGTAATCGTCAACTGGCTGGCTTTCACATTTTTCGGCATCGGTATGATCGGCGGTCGTCTGCATCCTCGCTGGCTGGGCTGGTGGGAGGTTCTCCTGGGCCTGGCAGGATTGATCATCGGGATCATCATGACATTTACGGGTCGGGAAGCCCTGATTTATGTCTTCGTATTCTTTATGGTCTTGAATATCCTTTGGTGGTTGACGTGCGGGATCTGGCTGTCGCGAAAAGCATGGTGACAGGAATGAGCCGCAGGCCAAGGCACCCCGTCAGGCAGTGAGCGAGTCTATACACATCTAAAAGGAGGTTTTCTACATTGGACATTCCACGGATCTTCAACATCACTGAAAGCGCCCACCGGATTCACAACCCGTTCACGCCGGAAAAACTCGCCGCACTCGGCGCGGCGTTGCGTCTGGAAGCGGGGGCGCGATTGCTCGACCTCGGCAGCGGTTCGGGGGAGATGCTGTGCACCTGGGCGCGCGATCACGGCATCATCGGGACCGGCATCGACATGAGCCAGTTGTACACTGAGCAGGCGAAACTCCGCGCCGAAGAACTCGGCGTTGCCGATCGCGTCACATTCATCCATGGCGATGCGGCCGGCTATGTCTCTGAGGGGAAGGTCGATTTGGCCGCCTGTGTCGGCGCCACCTGGATCGGCGGGGGAGTCGCAGGCACCATCGAGCTGTTAGCGCAGAGCCTCCGCCCCGGGGGGATCATGCTGATCGGCGAACCCTACTGGCGGCAGCTGCCGCCAACCGAAGAGGCTGCCAGGGGTTGTCTTGCCCAATCGATCTCCGACTTTCTCCTGCTTCCGGATCTTCTTGCGTCTTTCGGCCGCCTCGGCTACGACGTGGTGGAAATGGTTTTGGCAGACCAGGACAGTTGGGACAGGTACGTGGCGGCCCAGTGGCTGACCATGCGCCGATGGCTTGACGCCCATCCCAACGACGAGCTCGCGGAGGAAGTAAGGGCTAAACTAAGCTCAGAGCCCGCGTGCTACGCCGCTTACACGCGTGAATACCTGGGCTGGGGTGTGTTCGCGCTAATGAAGCGCTGATGGGAGAGGAAGATAAAAACATTAATTATAGAATCGTAGGGGTAATTCATGAATTACCCCTACAGGATCTCCACCCAAACGCATCCAACAATCTAGCGGCTGATCAGTTCCAGGTTGCCCAGGCCCATCTCGAGGGCGATGTCGATGCGCGGGCCGGCGCCGTCCTTCTCGTACACGTTCTGGCTGATCGTCCAGGTGCCGGAGGGTGATACATTGTTCAGCCCGCCGTCGATTGTCACCCGGCAGGGCACGCCCTCCGGGACGATGATCTTGATCGTGCTGACCCCGCTGCTGACGTCGACGCTTAAATCGCGCTGCAGCTCGCCCGAGAAATCCAGCGTGTAGGCGCCCGCGCCGCTGTCGAAGGACACCCGGCTGGCGTTGGCGTTCGCCAGGTTGATCAGCTTGACCTCCGACGCGCCGGTTTTGTAGCTCAGCCGATCCATTTCGGCCAGGTTGGGCTCGTCGAAGCGCACCTCTGCCTGGCTGGCGCCGTCGCTGACCGAAAGGTTGACCAGCGAGAGGCCGCCCAGGTCGAGCGTGCCCTTATACGCGCCGGCGAAGATCGCCAGGTCGATCGGTGTAGCGCCGAGGGTCAGTTCCCAGTCGTTGGTGATCTCATCCGAGGGGAATTTGACGTCCTCCAGCCTGCCCTGCTGGATGCGCACGGTGTTCTGGTCGCGTACGATGGACGGCTTCCAGTCGGGTACATTGTAGCTGATGGTGCCCTCCACCAGGCGCGAACTACCGGGGGAAATGTCCAGGGATCCGGCGCCCATCTGCACAGTCAGGTGGGTAACCTCGCTGCCCGAAGGCAGCGGCTCGTTGATCTCGAGCACCTCTTCCTCGCCCATTTTGACGGTGGGTACGTTGAAGTTGATCGAGCAGGCCAGGGTTGCCAGTGCCAGGCTGGCGACGACGATGATGAAAAAGAACTTCTTCATGGCGTTCCTCCATTGCAGAGATGGCGAACAGACTGGAGCGGGTCCAGCCTGTTCGCGCTGTTTTACTCAGATGGCTTATCCGGCTCGGCGGGTGTCTCACCCTCGGCGGGCGCCGGGGGCTCAGGCGCGTCAGGCGGGGCGGTCACCACCGCGGACTGGCGCGCAGCCGGATAGCGCTCCGTGTACACCTGCGTGCCAAAGCGGCTGAGGATGACCCCGCCCAGACCCAGGCTGGCGACGATTGGGACGATCAGCCAGCCGATGCAGGGCACGTAGCTGAGCAGCCAGGCGCCGACGCCGAGCACCAGCGTACCCAGCCCGGCAGAGACCGCCTCAGCCCATTCGGTCTTGAACAAACCGGCCATTTTCTCGCCGACCCAGCAGCCGACCGCGATCCAGCCGAAGACCACTGCCACGCCCAGCACGAAGAACGCCAGCAGCGTGACCGGGATCAGGATAATCGTGATCGACAGGATGATGAGAATAAACGGCAGGACGAGGATCGTCAGCAATCCGACGCCGCCGCTCAGCCAGGGCTGGGCGGTGAAGCTGTCGGAGACGTGCTTGAGCGGCTTTGGAATGACCAGCCCGAGCACCAGAGCGAGCACGGCCATGCCGAGCACCTGCAGCATCCGCGAGACGACGTTGCCGAAGAAGTCGCTCATCGAGGTAAGCAGCCCGCGGCGCGGGATGGATTCCACCTCCGAATCCAGGTTGAACAGCAGCGCGCGCGGGGTCATGCGGCGCACCTGACCGGAGATGGTCGCCAGTTCCTCGCCTTCCAGGTTGCCGCCCATCGAATTGATGTCGCCGTCGACGACTGCGCCGCTGCGCAGGCTGATGTTGGCGCCGATGAAGCTGATGCTCCCGTCGATTTCGCCGGCCAGGTCGAGGTTGCCACCGACCAGGGCGACATCCCCGTTGACTTTGGCGCCGGCTTCGACGATACCGTTGCCGCCCAGGATGACCAGGCTGCCGTCCAGCGTCTGACCCTTCTTTAGCACGTAGTTGTCGCCGACTACGAGCTGATCGCCGGAAGTAGTCTGCGCCTGAGGGGCTGGCAGCGCCTGCGCCGCGGCGGTCGCGGGCAGGCAGAACGCCAGCAGGATGACACATACCAATAACAAATTGCTGAATACTCTTTTCATTGTCTTACTCCTTGGTGGGTGATTCTCTTGATCGCCAGAATCCAGCCGAACAGCAGGATGAAAACCCAACCGCTGAGGATGATAGCTGCGCCGATCAGATAAATTGGCGGGACTTGGCCCAGCCAGAACGATAAAATGTACCGGAACTCCAGCAGACGCTGCGGTGCGGTGCTGAAGAAATGAATCCCCTGAGAGAGCACCTGTACAGGAGGATGATCGGAGAAGAAGCGCACCAGCAGCAGAATCGAGGCTGCAAGGATAGCGCCAAACAGGACCAGCAGGAAGATGCGAACCTGTCGGCGGTGCTCTCTGCGCCGCCGCTCGGCCAGGCTGGCCTGGAATCGAGCCGAGAAACCGGCCGGCGCCCGCACCAGCCCGGCGGACTGGATCAGGCTGGCCGAGGATTCCCAGCCGTGGTAGATGCGTTTGCACTCCGCGCAGGTTTGCAGGTGGGCGTGCAGCTCGCTGGTTTGCTCCGCGTTCAGCTCGGAAGGACTGTGAAGCCAGAGATCAATAAGCTGGTGATTCATCTCGGATCCTTTCTGCGAGTGAAGATTGCTCGGACTGCCAAAGGTCGGCCATGCGCAGTCGGGCGCGGTAAAGGCGGCTCTTGACGGCGCTGACCGATATTTGCAACGAACGGGCGATTTCCTCTTCAGAAAACTCATACCAGTAACGAAGGATCAGGGCGGCGCGGTCCTGGGGATTCATCCCCTTCAGCATTCTGCGCAGCATTTCATGTTCCTGCGCTTTGCTGACGGATCGTTCCGGATCAGGGGTAAGGTCGGGCAAAACTTCCTCCATCCAATCGTCGATTTCCAGGGTGGGCAGGCGGCGCTTACGCTGTTGGTCAATGCAATAGTGCGCGGCGATCGAGAGCAGCCAGGTGGCGAAGGGTCGTGAGCGGTCGTAGCGGCGGATGGCCTGGTAGGCGCGCCAGAAGGTTTCCTGGGCGGCGTCTTCGGCCTCCTGCGCGTCGCCAAGCATGCGGTAGCACAGGTTATAAACCGGGTTTTGATAGGTGGTGACCAGCTCTGTGAAGGCTTCGTCGTCGCCGTTCTGGGCGCGGATCAGCCATTCGCTTTCATTGGGGCTCACTGCGGCTCCTGATCCATCCTGATGTTTACATATCATATACGCAAAGCATCCCTTTGGGTTGCGGGGCGGCGGTGATCAGGATAAGCAGATTATCACTCAGAAGGGGGGCGCAGGCAAGGATCGGCAATCCCGCTCCAGTAGATCAGTGCAGCGATGCTTTTATGGCATGGTAATTCGGATGTTTCTTCATCACCTGGGATCTCTTGCCCGCCCAATCCCGGCCAATAGTTTTCAGGCCGGGTAATCGAAGGAATATTCGTCGAAATCGCACAGGGGCCGATAGCCGATGTCCTGGTAGATCTTGTTCGAGGTAGGGTTGGCCAGGTTGGTGAACAGCGAGACGAACTGGCAGCCCCGCTTGAGCATCCGCTGGCTGAGCGCCGCGACCAGCGCCGAGGCGTACCCGCGCCCGCGCAGCACGGGCGGCGTGTAAACCGCGCCGACCGAGATGCCGTGCCGCGTCGGGCGGATCGCCGCCGCCATCGAGACCGGCTGGCCGTCCTGCCAGAAAAAAAGCTCACGAGCGCGGAGCCTGAATTCGACGTTGCGGCGCGCCGCAGCACGGTCGTCCTCCCCCATCGCCTCGAGGGCGAACTCCCATGTCCACTGCTCCGCCAGCGCCAGGTCGCTCATCTCTGCCAGGCGGATTTCACCGCTTACCGGACGGGCAGGGATGACTTCACGCAGCTCGTAAGCGCGCAGGTGTTGACCCGGCCTGATCCGCGCGCCGCTGATCTCAGCCCAGCGGCTGGCGAAATTTCTGGCAAGCTCAGCCGGCGCGCGCACACCGGGCAGCGGCCAGGCGTCCTGGATCAGCGACTCTCCGAGCAGGGCATAAGCCCGGTTCAGGTCGGGCGTAAATCCCGCCAGGACGATGTGGTGCGGGGGAGTCATCAGGGCGGCCAGCACAGGCTCGCCGTCCTGCTCGACGGCGGCCAGGAAGGGCGGCAGCGGGTAGAGATCCGCCTGGTTTATCAATCGAAAAGCCAGCCCAATAATCAGATTGTTGGCCGTCTCCTGTTTTTCGAGGTGCGGCAAAAGCAGGTCGAGAAAATCGGCAGGGTTCGAGAATTCGATCACGCGCATGCTCTTCATTCCTTCTGGGCAGCCGCTTCAACCGGCGCAGCCGCCGGCTTGACGGCGCGCAACTGGGCGATGAGAATGGCCAGAATGATCACTGTGCAGCCAAGGATTTGCAGCGGCAGCAGGGACTCGGCCAGCAGCCAGTAGCCGAACAGCGCTGCAAAGACGGCCTCCATGCTCAAGATGATGGCTGCGTCGGCGGGCGGGGCATGGCGTTGGGCGACCACCTGCAGGGTAAAGCCGAGGCCGATCGGCACCAGCGCTGAGTAGAGCACCGCCAGCCATTCGACCGCATCGTTGGGCAGCGGAGGGAATTCGAGCAGCAGCCCGAAGAACGCGTTCAGCAGCCCGCAGACGGCGAACTGCCCGATGGTGAATTGCAGGCTGTCCATGCGGCGGGCCATTTTGCCGACGATGATGACATGCACCGCCCAGAGGAAGGCGCCAGCCAGCTCGATCCAATCGCCGCTGACCGGTTTGATACGTCCGGCGGTGCTGAGCAGCATCGTTCCCGCGGCGGCCAGCAGCGCAGCCGCCCAGACGACGGTGCGCATCCGTTGGCGGCCGAAGATGGCCAGCAGGATCGGGATAATGACCACATAAAGCCCGGTGATGAAGCCAGCGTTGCCGGCCGTGGTGGTCCTCATGCCCACCTGCTGAAACGTGCCGGCGGCGAAAAGGATCGATCCGGCCAGAATCGTCCAGCCGAGGTCTGCCCGCGATATCTTGATTTTGAAACGTATCAGGACCAGCAGCAGCAGGGTTGTCAGCAGAAAGCGCGTACCGTTGAAGCTGAAATTTCCCATGCGCCCGGCGGCGATGCGCTGGGCGATGAATCCGCTGCCCCAGGCCGCCGAGACGATCAGCAGCAGCGCGTCGGAGCGCAGCCGACGCAGGACAACCGGCCGGTTGATTGATCGGTAGAGCTGCATGGCGCCCTCTATTGAATTTTGAGGCTGATCGCCAGACCGTCGCCGATCGGCAGGAGGGTGCTCGCCAGGCGCGGGTCGTTGAACAGGCGCCGGTTGTACTCGTTCACGGGCGGTTGATACTTTTCAGGCACGGGCAGGACCGGAAAGAGCGCGTCATCGGTGATGAGCAGGCCTCCCACCCGCAGCAGGTCGATGCAGCGCTCGAGCATCGGCGTGTAGATGAATTTGTCCGAATCCTGCAGGATGAGATCGTAAGGCCCGGACAGGCTGTCCAGCATTTCCAGGGCGTCGCCCTGGATCAGGGTGACTGCGCCGCTCAGTCCGGCGGAGTCCAGATTGCGGGCCGTTTTGGCGAACATGCGCCCATCCAGCTCGATAGCGGTCAGACGTCCGCCGGTCGTCTGGAGGGCGTTCGCCAGGGTGATCGTCGAAAAGCCGATGCAGGTGCCGAATTCGAGCGCCTCTTTAGCTCCGATGGCGCGCACAAGGATATCGATCAGGCTGGCGGCGGATAATCCGATGTTCGGGGAAATATCCGTGCGCCCTTCGTTTTCAGCGTCGAGCTGGGCGAGGCGGTGGTGAGGGTAATGGATCAGGCTGTTAATGTAGTCGGGGATGTTGGTTGTCATTGGCGGAAGGTAGAAGGGGGATGAGTTAGGGCCGGATTTCGCGATCCGGCTATCGGAGTTGGCGTGAAATCAATCGCCGCTCGGCTATTCTTCGAGAGTAAAGCCGACTTTAATGGTCACCTGCCACTGGGCGACCTTGTCTTCGTCAATCCGCCCGCGGATTTCGACAACCTCGAACCACTGCATTTTGCGCACGGTGGCTGACGCCCGTGCGACGGCGGATTGGATAGCATCATCGATACCCTTGGCGGAGGTGCCGGTGATCTCGATCAACTTGTAAACATTGGAGCCCATGGTTAACCCTTTCTATGCTGAGAAGATTCATACCTGGATCATTGGATTATACCTGTATCCGACTCATTGCGGCCAGACATCCGGCGGGACATGTACAGGCGGGCTAGATTCGCCCGGCTTTGCACAGAACCACCAGCGCGTCCAGCGTCACCCAGGGATTCATCCTGACCTGGCCGGTCACGCCCCAATCGACCAGCGATCGGCCGGTTCTGGCCGAGGGGGCGGTCCGGTAATAGCGCTCTTCAGCCGGGAAGCCGCCGTCGGGCAGGCGCTTGGACTCGAGCAGGTCGAGCGCCTCTGCGCAGCGCGGGTCATCCAGGCGGCCGATCTCGGCCATTACCTTCAGCCCGCCGAGGATGTCGTAATGCCAGTAGAGCGGGTAATGCAGCTTGACGAAGTGCGCATCCATCAGGCTCCCGTCGGACAGGCGGCGGAACAGCCGGCGCTTCAGAAAGACCTCGGCGGCTTGCTCCACCACCCGCGCCGCGAGCGGATCACCGCTTTGCTGGTAATAAAGGTTGACCGCGCGCAGCGGGATGAGCGTTTCCATGAAGGAGGATCGCCCGGCGGTAGGCCGCCGGTCGCAATTCCAGCCGCCGTCGGGCCACTGCCAGTCGAGCAGCAGGTCGAAAAGCGCCTGGACGCGCCCATCAGCGATCCCGAGCTTGAGCGGCGCATACAGTCCGTTGCCCTCGATCGATGCGCACATGCGCGGTTGACCCTTGACCACCACACGAGGCCGTGCAGGGACGGGTTGCTCCAGGCTGCCGGTGAAGAAGGTGTTGTACTGCTGGTCGCGCAGTGGAATCAGGCTCTGGTCACCGGGCGGGTAGTGCAAATCGGCCAGGGCGGTCAGCACCCAGTGGGCGCCAACCCATTTTCGGTACGGCTGGTGAGGGATGCGTCCATTTTCATCGCGCTCGGAGAGCAGTTTGCGCACGCGCGGGCTGTTGCGAATTTTCTCCTGCAGCGCGCGCATCCCCGGCGAGGACGGTTCCTCGCCCAGCAGGTGCAGCCGTGCCCCGTACTGGATGGACGGCTCGTCTGTTTCGAGTAGTTTCTGCACGACCGGGTTCATCTTCCCTCCTCGGGCGGGTGGCGCGCCAGGATTGCATCGGCGCTCAAGCATGACCAAAGCTTTGCTGAGTTGGAATTCTGCTAAATTTTCGATTTGAACTGTTTCATTATATAACCACTTCTGGCGTTCTTGTTGCTGGCTCTCATGCTAAAATCAAAGTGGCAAGGTATTGCAGGAAGGCAGTTATCTCATGGAAACGTACCGTCGGGCGGTCGATTTCGATCCGCGCGAGAAGAAATACGTCCTGGTCGAGTTCCCCTATCCTTCCGGATCGGGGCTGCATATCGGGCACGCCTTTTCGTTTGTCGGCGTGGACGTCTACGCGCGCTACCAGCGCATGCTCGGTTACAACGTGCTCTTCCCGATGGGCTGGGACGCCTTTGGCCTGCCGACCGAGAACTACGCCATCCGCAGCGGGCGCAAGCCGCAGGACGTCACCCGCGAGAACATCGCGGTGTACCGCCGCCAGATGGAGATGCTCGATCTATCCTTCGACTGGACGCGCGAGATCGCCACGACCGACCCGGAATACTACCGCTGGACGCAGTGGATCTTCACCCAACTCTTCAAGCAAGGGCTGGCGTATAAGAAGGAGATGCCGATCAACTGGTGCCCGCGCTGCAAGGTCGGCCTGGCGAACGAGGAGGTGATCGACGGGCGCTGCGAGCGCTGCGGGGCTGAGACCCAACGGAGGATGATCAATCAATGGGTGGTGCGCATCACTGCCTACGCCGATCGGTTGATCGACGGCCTCGAAGGTACCCAGTTCATCGAGAAGGTACGCGCCGCGCAAATCAACTGGATCGGGCGCAGCGAGGGGGCGGTCATCCAATTCCCGGTGGGAGGCGGCGAGCTGCTGGAGGTCTTCACCACCCGCCCGGACACGCTCTGGGGCGCCATGTTCATGGTCATCGCGCCCGAGCACCCGCTGGCCCAGGCTGCGCGGAGTTCCCCCGGCGTGGAGGATTACCTGAATAGCTCACAGCGGAAATCCGAGCTGGAGCGAGTTGAGCTGACCCGTGAAAAAACCGGGGTCTTCAGCGGAGTATACGCGCGCAATCCGGGCAGCGGCGAGCGCATCCCGGTCTGGATATCCGATTTTGTCCTGATGAGCTACGGCACCGGCGCGATCATGGCCGTGCCGGCTCACGACCAGCGCGATTTCGAGTTTGCCCGCAAGTATGGGCTGCCGGTCAGGCCGGTGGTCGTTCCGCCGGGTGGCTGGGATTACGATTCAGCCGCTTATGAAGGGCTGGAAGGCGCCCTGGTCAACTCCCCGCCGATCGACGGCCTGCCGGTCAAGCAGGCGATCCCGGCGGCTGTCGAGTGGCTCAGCCGGGACGGGTCCGGCCGGCGGGCGGTTTCCTATCATCTGCGCGACTGGATCTTCAGCCGCCAGCACTACTGGGGCGAGCCCATCCCGATGATCGCGTGCCAACAGTGCGGCTGGCAGCCGGTGCCAGACGAACAGCTGCCGGTTGTGCTGCCGACAGTGGAGAAATATCAACCGACAGATACCGGTGAATCGCCGCTGGCAAACATCAGCGAGTGGGTCAATACATCCTGCCCAAAATGTGGGGGTCCAGCCCGCCGTGAGACCGACACGATGCCCAACTGGGCCGGCTCGGACTGGTACTTCCTGCGCTTCATCGATCCGCACAACGAGCGCACCGTTGCCGACCTGGAGAAGCTGCGCTACTGGCTGCCGGTGGACATCTACATCGGCGGCGACGAACACAATACCCTGCACCTGCTCTATTCGCGCTTCATCTATCAGTTCCTGCACGACCACGGCTATGTGCCCGAGGGTATCCCCGAGCCGTACATCCGGCGCTATTCCCACGGAGTCATCCTGGCCGAGGACGGCTCGCGGATGAGCAAGAGCCGCGGGAACGTCACCACTCCGGATGAGCTGGTCGAACACTACGGCCTGGATGCGACCCGGATGTACCTGATGTTCATCGGCCCCTTTGATGCCACCATGGCCTGGAGTAAAAAGGCGCTGGTGGGAGTTAAAAGATTCCACGACCGCTTCGAGGCGTTCTTCTCGGCCCAGGCTTCGCTAGCGGGGGGAACCGAGAGGGCGTCTGCCCCCATCATCCACCGCCTGATTCGCCAGGTGGGCGAGGATATCGCCGTGCTCAAGTTCAACACCGCGGTGGCAAAGATCATGGAAGCGCTGAATGACCTCCAGTCGTACGGCGAGCCGCTCAACCGCGGCGACCTGCGCTGCCTGTCACAGGTGATTGCCCCGTTCGCACCCGGACTGGCGCAGCGCTGCTGGCAACAGCTCGGCCTGCCCGGAAGCGTGCACGCCTCGAGATGGCCCGAGGTGGATGAGACGCTGCTGGCTCAGCAGACGATCACCATCTCGATTCAGGTCAACGGCAAGCTGCGCGGCACGCTGGAGATCGACCCCGGCCTGCCGGAAAACGATGTGATTGCCCGGGCCAGACTGGTGGAGGGCGTGGCCCGCTTCATGGATAACCGCATCGAGAAAAGGGTGATCTATGTCCCGCGAAAAACCGTCAATTTCGTCGTCAGCTAGGCTGAAACGCTTCTTCTACCGCCTCTCGCACTATCCGCCGCAGGCGGCCTATGCGCTCGGGCTGGGGCCGGTCCTCGGACGGCTGGTGCTGCTGTTAACCACCACCGGCTGCAAAAGCGGCAAGCGGCGGGTGACCCCGCTGCAATACGAAGAGTTGGACGGGAAGATCTACGTCACCGCCGCCTATGGGCTGAAGGCCGACTGGGTGCGCAATATCCAGGCGAATCCCTGCGTGGAGGTGCGCGTCAGGGGAAGGCGGTTTCTAGGCCTTGCCAGCGTGATCACCGACCGTGAGCGGATCGCGGACATGCTCGAGCTGCGCCTGAAACGGCATCCGCGCATGATCGCGGCGATTTTACGGTCGGAGGGGCTGCCAGCCAAACCGGCCAGGGAGGATGTGAGCGCTTACGCGGCGAATCTGGCGATGGTGGAGATAGCGCCGGAAGCGGAAATCAGCCGGTAAGGTCTACTCCCACTCCTCGGGATCGTAACGGCGCAGGCGCTTGGTCTGCGCGCGGTGCTGCTTGGCCGCCTTGCGGGCGGCGCGCGAGGTGACGGTCGGGCGGGTAGCCTTGCGCGGCCTGGGCGGCTGGGCGGCCTTCTCGACCAGCGCCCTCAGCCGGTTGAGCGCGTCCAGGCGGTTCTGCTCCTGGTTGCGGTAGCGCTTGGCCTCGATGACCAGAACGCCGTCCTCGGTCATGCGCGCGCCGGCCAGTTTGATCAGCCGGGCTTTGACGTCCTCGGGCAGCGAGCGGGAGTTGCGCACGTCGAAGCGTAGCTGCGCGGCTGTGGCGACCTTGTTGACGTTCTGCCCGCCGGGGCCGGAGGAGCGGATAAAATCGTAATGGATTTCCTGATCGTCGAGGCTCAGGCCGGGAGCAACCTCAATTTTAGCCATCTGCGCCGATCTCCATCTTCTGATTTTCTACACCGCTCGCCGGCTTGCTCAGAAAACGATCTCCTCTTTACCGGCCAGTTTCTCCTCGATGCGCCTGACAACCGTGTTCAGGTGGCGCGGGTGGTGGACGAAATCCAGGTCGTCGGTGCGGATGGTCAGCACCGGGCAAAGGTCAAAGGTGGTCATCCAGTCCTCGTAGAACGATTCGAGCAATTCCAGGTAGTCCTGCGAGACGCCGGATTCGATCTCGCGACCGCGCTGGCGGATGCGCTCCATCAGCACCGGCACGGGCGTCTTCAGATAAATCAGCAGCGAGGGCGGCGGGAGATGTTTGGTCACCAGGTCGAAGACCTTGCGGTAGGTCTGGTAATCGCGCTCGTTCAGATTGCCCATGTGATGAAGCGCGCGGGCGAAGATGGCCGCGTCCTCGTAGATGCTGCGGTCGATGATCGCCGACCGCGGATCGCGCCACATATCCAGGTGCTGCTCGGCGCGGTGACCGAGGAAGTAGATCTGCAGGTGGAAAGACCAGGCGCGCATGTCGGCGTAGAAGTCAGGCAGGTAGGGGTTGTCCGCCACCGATTCGAAGGCGGTGCGGTAACCGAGCCGCGCGCCGATGCGCTCGGTCAGGGAGGTTTTGCCGGAGCCGATGTTGCCGGCGACCAGGATCAATCGTTTGGGCATGTTGACCTCGTCTGGTGGATGATCAGGCTGCGTTTAGAAGTTCATCACCTACCCATATATTACACCATATTTTCTCCCGCAGATTACCCCGCTTAACACAACCAGGTGATCTTTGGGAGCTGCCGGCCGGCTAATGGGTGCCTTCGCAGTGCCGGCCTGGCGGGTTGTTATCAGGGGTGAAACGGAAAGCCGCAGTCAGGGTTTATCCAAATGAACCGCCTGTTGAAGCCTGCGGCATATCGTTCGGTTTATCACCAAAATCGACCATCCTGTGATAAACTATGCGAGTTTGCTTCCATTAGCGATCTCCCCCATTTTTTAGTGGTAGCTTCACATTAGCGGTTCACTACCCAAATTCTCGAGGTGATTCATGGAATTGACACTCGACAAGGTCAAGGCACGGGCAAAACGACGCCGGATGCCGGCGACGCGCCGTGAACGCTGGGCCTGGTATTTATATGATTTTGGTAATTCGGCTTATGCCGCCGTTGTTTTGCTGGCGGTATATTCAGCGTATTTCAAGGGTCAGGTGGTCGGCGGTGCGGAGGGAACCCGGCTGTGGGGTCTCTCGGTGGGGATCGCCATGCTGGTCGTCGCGGTGATCTCGCCGGTCCTGGGCGCTCTGGCGGATTTCACCGGCTCGAAGAAAAAATTCATGCTCTTCTTCACCGCCATCTCGATTGTCTTTACCGCAGCGTTGTTCTTTGTCATGCCGGGCGATATCCTCCTCGGCATGCTCTTTTTCATCCTGGCGGAGATCGGCTACCGCGCGGCGCAAGTGTTCTATAACGCGCTGCTGCCCGAGATCGCCAGCCCAGAGGAGTTGGGCAAGGTATCCGGCAATGGCTGGGCGATCGGCTCCTTTGGCGGCATCATCTGCCTGATTATCGTCCTGGCGATGATCATGCTGATTGGCGGGGACTTCGTCGTGCGGCTGTCCTTCCTGATCACGGCGGTCTTCTATCTCGCCTCGACCCTGCCAACCATCCTCTGGCTGCGCGAGCGGGCGGAGCCGCAGAAGCTGCAGCGGGGAGAGAATTTTCTGCAGGTTTCCTTCAAGCGCCTTGGCAACACCTTCCGCGCGGTGAAAAGCTACAAAGAATTCGTCAAGTTCATCATCGCTTTTCTGATCTACAACGATGGCATCATGATGACCATGGATTTTGCTGCGATTATCGGCGCGGTTCTCTTTGGTATGGAGCAGCAGCAGTTGATCATTTTCATGATCATCGTCCAGGTGACCAGCGTGGCCGGGGCTTACCTGTTCGGCATTCTGGCGACGCGCTGGAACAGCAAGAAGTCGCTGGTCGTATCGATTCTGTTAATGATCGTCGCGGTGCTGGCGCTGCTGGTCGTCGACAGCATCCAGGTCTTTTATATGATCGGCGCCCTGGCCGGCTTTGCGCTGACCGGCGTGCAGTCGGTCAGCCGGACGATGACCGGTCAGTTCGCGCCCGAGGGCAAAAGTGCTGAGTTCTTCGGTTTCTTCGAGGTCGGCGGCCGCACATCTTCCTTCATTGGACCGGCAGTCTACGGCTTCCTGGCAGCCGAGGCGGCGCTCTTCTATGAAGGCAGAGGCATTGCCGAACTGACCGCCGAGCAGATGGGTATCCGCCTGGCGGTCATCTCAATTGCGGTGTTCCTGGCGGCGGGTCTGCTGGTGCTGCTCAGAGTGCGCCAGCCGGAACCGCACGCAGCCCCCGAGGAAGCCGGCGCAGATTAGCCGGCGGGGTGCCACAGCCATGGGAGTTGATCCACAGACCATTACCTATCCGCGCAGGAGGATCATCCGCAGGGCGCTGAGGGCGCTTATCCGCGCCGCGTTTGGAATACTTAGCGACTTTCGCGTCACTGGCGTGGATAATCTGCCGTCCGAAGGACCTTTGCTGGTCATCGGCAATCATTTCAGCTTTCTCGATCCTGTGGCGCTAATCGGCAGCATGCCTTATCCGATGGAATTCATCGGCGGGACGGTGATGCCCAATGCGCCTGGTGCGGTATCCTGGCTGGCGCGGGTTTACGGCGTGTTGCCGGTGCACCGCGGGTCAGTTTCGCGCGACACCCTGAATGCTTCCCGAAAAGTACTGCAGCAAAAGGGGGTTTTGGGCGTCTTTCCTGAAGCCGGGAGTTGGGCGAAGATCTTACGCCCGGCCCGTCCAGGAGCGGCTTTCCTGGCATCCGCCACGGATGCGCGCGTGCTTCCGGTCGGTTTGCACGGATTGACCGAATTCTTTCCGCGCATCCGCCGCGGCAGGCGCCCCCAGGTTTGCCTGCAAATCGGCAAGCCGTTTGGGCCGTTTTTTGTGTCAGAGCGCGGGGAAAACGACCGCCAGCGGCTGGCGGAGATCGGTCATGAGATGATGCGCAGCATCGCCCAGTTGATCCCGGCTGAGGAACGCGGGCATTACTCGGATGATCCCCTGGTTCGCGAGGCGGCTGCCGGCAGCGAAGCCTACCCGTGGGACGGCAATCCGGAGGCTTGACTTCCAGGAAATAGAATTTCAAGGCAGGGCTGCCCGCTTGATGAGCAACCCTGTTTTTTGGGGCCTCTTTCTTAAGCAGATCTTAATTTGACATTTGGGATAAATTATATATATAATGGTTTTCCACTGGCAATCCAGAGAGCAGCAAAATTGCCCGAGAAGGTGGTTCATTAATAACGGAATATCGAATTCATCGAAGATAGCCGTCAGCCTGTCGAGAATCGTTGGTGTCTAGAGACCGATATTGACGATGATGGGCTGAGTAAAAAGTGAGGAGACCATTCCAGCGGACTGTGATGGCCCGTGTGGCTATTGAAAGGTCGACGCCGATCATATTACAGGGGCACAGAGGAGGTTGGAATGTGGTTTAACCAATATGCCGAGGAAAAAATCGCCAGCCGAAAGCGGCTGGAAAGCCTGCGCGAGGTCGATGATTACCGTCGGGTCAGAGAAGCCCTGTCGGCTGTGAGAAAGCCGAGCTGGCGGGCTCGCCTGTTGAACGCCCTGGCGCTGTGGCTGGTGCAGACGGGCAGCCGGCTGGAGGCGAAATTGCAGGTGCGTGAGACGGTCAACAGATACATCGATTCTCCGGATCAAGACTCGCGCGCCTGCCAACCTTGCTGAAATCTACATTGCAGCGCAAAGGAAAAACGGTTACCGTACCAGGTAACCGTTTTTGATTCGTGTATTTTGCCTCAAGCCACGGCAGCTCTACTGGCTGTGTCTTGAGGCGATTGTTTTAGGGTTCCGCGATATCCGTGACGGTGATGGTGAACACCTTTTCGAAGAACAGGCTGCCAAGGTCGGTCACTTTCACCCGGATCGACAGGCTGGGTAGGGTCTCGAAGTCAAGCGGTTGTGCCAATACCAGCGTGTCGGTCGCTACTGTGAACCAGGCGTTGTTGGTGTCGCCTGTCCCTGTCACCAGTTCGTAGGTGAAGGTGTCGCCAACATCCGGGTCGGTGGTCGTAAAGGTGCCAACCACCGTGCCGACGGCTGTGTCCTCCGGCAGGGGTAGGATCGTGAGGGCGATGTCGGTCGGGGCCTCGTTCACATTGGTGACCGTGATGGTAAACACCTTCTCGAAGAAGGAGCCGTTCTGGTCGGTCGAGCGGACCCGAATGGAGAGGGTCGGCGTGGTTTCGAAATCGATCACGCCGTTGACCAGCAGCTGGTCGCCGGTGATCTTGAACAAAGCATTATGGGTGTCGCCCGTCCCTGCCACCAGAGTGTAGGTGAAGGTGTCGCCCGTTGTGTCAGTCGTCGTGAACACCCCAACCAGCGTGTCAGCCGCGGAATTCTCGGCGACCGTGCTGCCGGTAAGGGTGATATCGGTCGGTTCGCTGACGCCTTCCTCCGTCTTCGGGTGGACGACGATGCCCTGGGCAGTCAGCGGGTCGCCGGTGGGATCGCGCCGCGAGATGATCGTCACCCACACGCCGACCGCCAGTTCGTCGACGCGATCCTTGGGTAGAATCTTTGTCGTTTCGGTCAGCAGGAAGGTATACAACTGCATGTCCTTGGCTTGAATGGTGATGCTCATGCCCGGCTGGTAATTGACGACCACGCCCACGCGGTGGATGCGCTCCGGTTTGCCGGGGATGACCTGAACCTTCAAGGCCAGATAACCGTTCGGTTCCTGCTCCTGCTGGACGGCGGATTCACCTTCAGGCGGCGTCTCCGGCGCCAGCAGCTCAACTGCCTGGACGGAGGCTTTGACGCCGACATTCAGCATGCTCAACTCAGCGTCGTTGCCGAGAGTAGGAATCTTGATCTGGGTTTTTTCATCGACCATGAAAGTGATCATGGTTCCACCGACATCCAGAACAAAGCTGGCATCGCCGACCTCACTCACCACGCCGCGAAAATGGACCTTTTTACCGGCTTTTTTCTCAGCCCGTTCAGCCTCTTTTTCGGCCTTGCGCAGCTCTTTTTCTGCCTGACGCAGTTCCTTTTCCGCTTGTTTTTCAGCCTTCTTTTCCAATCCGGGATTCGTTTTCGGCTGCGGAGTCTTCTTCAGCACGACCGGTTGGTCCTCCCCGCTGGAGTAGCCGCTGGAAGCAGAAACCTGCGCCACGCTGAAGACCAATCCGGCGATCACCACAATGGCTAAGACTGCAAACCACCTTTTCATACTGACCTCCTTGTCTGTGAGAGACTTTGCCAATCACTCTTCTTCGACGAAGACGATCAACTCGAACCTCACCTCATTGCCATCGTGATCGCTCACGATGACTTCGATCAGATTAGGTCCATCGTCAAGGGCGATTGTTGTGGAAAAGTTTTCTTCCGCAGCGGTGGTGATGATGTTGTCGTTGGCGCTGACCACGCCGGCGCGATTCACCCAACCCTGCAGCAGAAACTCCCGCTGATTAATAGTCGTTTCCTGGGCGGAAAAGATACGGGCGACTAGTGGTCCGCTGGATGCTTCGATGTACTCAGAAGCGTCGGATTCAGCCGGGATTTCGCCGGGGGCAGCCTCGGCGCCAGGCGGGGATTCGCCTTCTCCCTGCGTTGTGGCAACCGGGCTATCCGGCGATACACCCTTTTGCGGGCTGCAGGCAGCCAGGACACATAATATAAGGAATACCAGACAGACAATGTTTTTCATCGCCATTTTTTAGTATATCTCATGGAAGAAAAAGGTAAAGCATGGTTATTCATCTTTACAATTTTGTTAAGTTGGAGATGTCCCTGCCTGCTGCTGCAGAAAGGAGGGTGAACCCGCGAATTGTTGATCCGTGCAATACAGCCGAGCGTTGATCGCAGGAGTTTTTGTATTGTTCGTATCCCTGTTATTGTTCGGGCGCAAAGAAAACACTCGTGAATGTTGGTAAGATTGGGCAAATTGACTTGTGGAAAGGACAGATGGACGTCCGAACCTACCAGGCAATGCCTGCCTCGAGAATCTTGCGTAAATACGCAGCCGTACCAAACGAGCATGGCTCGTGGGTGTTCCTATTCAGCCCCCTTTTGACTGGCATGATCCTGGGCCGCGCCTGGACTGTAGAAGGCTGGCTGCTGGCGGTGACCGCGTTATCCGGCTTCATGCTGCGCCAGCCGGTCACGCTGCTGGTTAAAGTGGCAAGCCGACGCCGCCCGAAAAGCGATCTGCCGGCGGCCCTCTTCTGGGTTGGCATCTATGCGCTGATCGCCGCCGGCGCTTTTGCGCTGCTGGCGGTGCGCGGCTATGCTTACCTGGCTTATCTGGCCATCCCGGTATTGATTACCCTCGCCTGGCATCTCTGGCTGGTCAGCCGGCGCAACGAGCGCCGTCAGGCCGGCGTGGAGATCGTCGCCAGCGGCACGCTCGCACTGACCGCCCCGGCGGCTTACTGGATCGGCGTCGGCGAGATCAGCTCAACCGGCTGGTGGCTGTGGGGGTTGTTCTGGCTGCAGGCGGCCAGCTCGATCGTCTATGCTTATTTGCGCCTGGAACAGCGCGGCTGGAAAACGGCGCCTGATCTTCGCGCCAGGCTGTTTGCCTCCCGCCGGGCGCTCCTGTATACCAGCGGAGCCCTGGCTGTCGTGCTGCTGGCCAGCCTGAGCGGAATCCTGCCGAAGTGGCTGTTTCTTGCCTACAGCGTGCAGTGGATTGAGTCGCTGTGGGGGGCTGCTCATCCGGCAGTCGGTGTCAAACCGACCCGGATCGGCATTCGCCAGTTGATCGTCAGCGTGATCTTCATGGTCGTCTTTCTAATCACCTGGCGCTTGTCTCCGTTTTAATGGAGTGCTGATTTCACTCGAACCGATAAACGGCTGCAGTTGATCGCGCCGGCTCGCCGATCGCGGTTTTATCGCGCGCGTGCAGTACCTTTAGGGGGATTTTTCCGCAAGTGGAGTAGTCTGCCCACAGGGCGGCGGATCGGCTCGAGTGGGCACTGTCGACGATGATGCGGATGACTCCGGATGATCTGCTCAGATTTGTGTGCCATTTGTCAGGTTCGCAGTAACTTGTGGCCGAGTAAACCGACAAATTAATAAGGTGTCTGCAAACTACCTGCAAGGCACATCATCGACAAATGATGTTACATTAAATCCGATCGACCAACCGATATTTCCTCTCTCCTGACATGAAAATCTTCCATCGATTATTTTGGCTCGTTTCGATTGCATTCCTCTTGGCTGCATTCTTCTCCGCCGACGCAGTCCGTGCGAATCCGCCATCACCCGAAATCGGCGATGCGGTAGAGACCGACCAGCAGCCGCCTTCGATCCAATTCAGCGGCTGCGCCCCGGTTTATCTTCAGGCGGTCAATCCGGTCTTCGAGCAGGAGGTCGTTGAGCTGGTCAACCAGGAACGTGCAGCGGCCGGCTTGCCGCCGCTCAAGCGGGTCGAATCGCTCGACCAGGCTGCCCGCTATCACGCCAGGGATATGGCTGCTGACGACTACTTCGGGCATGATTCCTTCGATCGCAGTGGCGATCAATTATTTAAAGCCTGCGATTGGTTCACCCGAGTGGGTGGTTTCTACCCGGGCTGGTCCTGGCTGGGCGAGAACATCGCCGCAGGTCAATCCACGCCAGCCGATGTTATGTTGGCCTGGATGAATTCCAAAGGTCATAGAGACAATATATTAAGCACAAGCGCGCGTGAATTTGGGGTAGGCTATTACGGCGGAGGCAGCTGGGGACATTACTGGGTTCAGGATTTCGGGTCTACTTGGGCATCATATCCTGTGATCATCAACCGCGAGAGCGCCAGCACGGACGGCCCGGACGTGGACCTGTACCTGTACGGCGAGGGCGTCTGGAGCGAGATGCGCCTGAAGAATGATGACGGTGCATGGGGGACATGGCAGCCGTTTACCAAAAACGTACGCTGGACGCTGCCCTGGACGCAGGGTGTGCATACCGTATCGGTCGAGCTGCGCAAGAACGGGCAGACCGCCGCAGGGGCATCTGCCAGCGACCATATCGAGCTGGTCACCTGCGGATCACAGCTTGGCAACCTGCCCGCGCAGGTCACCTTTATATACAATCTGGAAACACACGAATTATTGCCCGGAGCGGTCACGCTGCAGCCTCTCAACATTCTCAGCGACCTGATGATCGACTGGAAGGTGACCGCCGCGCCGGACTGGCTGAGCGTTTCGAATAACAGTGGCGCCACCCCGACCGGTACCACATTGATTCAGCCTCAGGCTGAAGTGCTCGACGAGGTCGGCAGTTATTCCGGAACGGTCGTGATCACGGCCGATGACGAATCGGTGCTCGATTCTCCCAAAGAGATCGACGTGAACCTGGTTGTGGTCGCGTCGCTGCCCTATCGTTATTATCTACCCGCCGTTCGCAGGTAGTCCCTTCTTCTGGCAGCACAGGGCTTCACCCTGAAGAAACCGGCAGGTCCCCTGCCGGTTTCTGGCTGTGATGATCCAGTCAGGCGCATCCAGACCATCTTTAAGATACAATTCGAACAGAGCCGCATCAGTTTTAGCCGCCCTCCACCAGCTTATCCCGCCAATCGATGTCATCAGCAATCTCCGCCCTTGTCAAGCAAAAGGCCCACCAGTTAGGCTTTGACCTAAGCCGTATTATTGCACTCGCTGAGGCACCGCACTTCGACTTCTTCCAGGCCTGGCTTGAACGGGGCTGCGCGGGTGAGATGGGCTACCTGCAGCGCTACCTGGATAAACGCCGCAGGCCCGCGCTGCTTGCGTCGGCCGGTCAGCCCCCGCTGCGGACGATGATCGTCCTGGCGGTGGATTACCATCAAACAGAGCTGCCCTATGAAATCCTTGGCGATCCTTCGCGCGGGGTGATCGCCGCTTACGCCCGCGGCGCGGATTACCATGAGCTGATCCGCCCGCTGCTGCCTGAGTTGGACGTCGAGATTGCTGCCTGGAGCGGGCGCAGGACGCCGGGCAAATGCCTGGTCGACAGCGGCCCGGTATTGGAGCGCGACTGGGCTCAATTGGCCGGGCTGGGCTTTATCGGCAAGAACTGCTGTGTCATCCACCCGCGCCTGGGCAGCTGGCTGCTGCTGGCAAGCGTGCTCGTGCCGGAGGGAATCGAGGCCGACCCACTCCAGCCGCTGGAGAGCATCCACCTTGACCCCCACGGGCTGATCGCCGGCCTGCCCTGGGAGGGCGATTACAGCGCATGGCAGATTCCCTCGGGTGGGGGCGGCGGATCTGACCCCGGCACCTGCGGCAGGTGTTCGCGCTGCCTGGCAGCCTGCCCGACCGGCGCGTTCGTCGGTCCGTACACGCTCGACGCCCGGCGCTGTATCTCCTACTGGACGATCGAGGCGAAAGGCAGCATCCCGCGCGAGCTGCGCCCGCTGTTCGGCAGCCGCATCTTCGGCTGCGACATCTGCCAGGACGTCTGCCCGTGGAACCGACGCCTGCCTGACCGCACGCCGCACATCGCCGGGCTGGCAGCCCGCGCGGAGCAGTCCGCGCCGCCGCTGCTGGAGGGCTTCGCAGAGGTGAGTCCGTACTGGCTGGTCGACGATGCTTTCGCGGCACGCTTCGCTGGCACGCCGCTGGTGCGGCACGGGCGGAGCGGCATGCTGCGCAACGTCTGTGTGGCGCTGGGCAACTGGGGCAGCGTGGAGGCGCTGCCGGCGCTGGAAAAGGCGCTGATCGACCGCTCGCCGGTCGCGCGGGCGCAGGCTGCCTGGGCGGTTGGTCAGGTGCTGCGCAAGAATCGCGGCTTGGATCAGGCAGGTGGGCTGCTGAATGCCCGCCTGGAGGTGGAGGTTGATCAGGCGGTCATCGAGGAGATCCGCCTGGCATTACATGCGTAGGGCGGGCATCCATGCCGGCCAAAAAGCCAATCGTAGGGCGGGCATCCTTGCCCGCCGAAAAAGGACAATCGCAGGATGGGCATCCTTCCACCCCGAAAAAAATCCAAATGGGAACATCTGGCCGCTTGCATATGACTGCATCGTCAGAAAAATTTATTGAGTGGTAAAATAAACTCACATAACGGAATTTCTTACACACTGTCCCATTCACATTTGTATAAAAATTCCCGGGAACAATTAGGATCACTTTATTGGTTGTGTCTGCCCTGGTGGATCTGGGGGATAAGCACACCTGCTTATGAGGAGGATTGAATATGGGAAACGAACCTGTTGAGGCACGCCGCCGCAGGCGGGCAACACCCCCCAGCGGACGGGCTGAGGCGCCTCGCCGCGACACTGGCGGGGCAGGGAGCACTGGCGGTACCGGAGGTACTGGCGGTACCGGCGGCACCGGAGGTACGGGCGGATTGGGCGGTCTTGGCGGCCTGATCCCCTCCCGTGGCGGGCGCGGCGGCTGCGGCAGGCTGCCGATCGGGCTGGTTGTGCTGCTGATCATCGCCTACGTCGCCTACACGCTGCTGACCGGCGGCGGGCAGGAAACCGGCTCTGATACCGGTCAGGACACCGGATTCGGCGATTTCTTCCCCACCCAGCAGCAGATCCTGCCGACCCAGCCGCCGGCGGACCTGCCGGCGAGCAACTTCACCCCGCCGGCGCCGGCCACTGGCGAGGGTCAAAACTGGCTGGTCATGCTTTACCAGGACGCCGACGATAAGGTCCTCGAGCAGGACATCTACGTTGACCTCAACGAAGCCGAGCGGATTGGCTCGAGCGAGCGGGTGCAGGTCGTCGCCCAGATCGACCGCTTCCGCGGCGGCTACACCGGCGACGGCAACTGGACCAGCGCCCGCCGCTACTACGTCACCCGGGACAACGATTTGAGAACGGTCAACTCGGAGGTCGTCCAGGAGCTGGGCGAGGTCAATATGTCAGATGCTCAGACGCTGTATGACTTCGTCACCTGGGCGGTACAGACCTTCCCGGCGGACAAATACGCGCTGATCCTCTCCGATCACGGCATGGGCTGGCCGGGCGGCTGGTCCGACGGAGATTCGGGCGCGTCAGCGGGAAGTAACATCCCGATCGCCAGCCGAATCGGTGATCATCTCTTCACCCATGAGCTGGATCAGGCGCTGGAGGAGATCCGCCAGGATGCCGGCATCGATAAATTCGAGCTGATCGGCATGGACGCCTGCCTGATGTCGCAGATCGAGGTGCTGACGGCGCTCGAGCCGCACGCCCGCTACGCCGTCCTTTCCGAGGAAACCGAGCCGTCACTCGGTTGGGCCTACGCCAGCTTTCTGGGGGGGCTGGTTGAAAACCCGCAGATGGACGGGCGCGAGTTGAGCAGCCTGATTGTCGATAGTTACATTGAAGATGACCAGCGCATCACCGATCCGCAGGCGCGGGCGGATTTCCTGGCGCAGACCTCGCCGATGGGCGGGCTGTTCGGCGCGCAGAGCATGTCCGCGTCGTCGATCGTCAACCAGCTTGCCAAGAACATCACCTTGAGCGCGGTCGATTTGAGCCGCGTGCCCGCCCTGGCGGCAAGCCTGAACGACTTCGCCTACAGCCTGCAAAGCGTGGATCAGGGCATCGTCGCCTCGGCGCGCAACTATGCACAGTCCTATACCAGCATCTTCGGCAATCAGGTGCCGGCCTCGTTCATCGACCTGGGGCACTTTGGCGCCTTGGTGTACAAGCAGACCTCGGACGCCAACGTGCAGGAGAAGGTCAGGACGCTGCTGACCGAGATCGACGCGGCGGTGGTGGCCGAAAAACACGGCGCGGGCAAGCCCGGCTCGACCGGCATCGCCATCTACTTCCCCAATTCGACGCTTTACCGATCGCCGGTGACCGGGCCGCAGTCCTACACCGGCATCGCCAGCCGCTTTGCCAAACAAACGCTCTGGGACGATTTTCTCGGATTCCACTACTCCGACCGCTCGTTCGACCAGCGCTCGACTGAGGTGGTGGCGCCGGCTGAGGGCGTGATCACCCGCGCGCCCGGATCCGGACAGGTCAGCGTCTCCAACTTCACCGCTTCGGATGATTCAGTCGAGATCAATGAAACGGTGAAGCTTTCTGCCGAGATCAGCGGGACGAACATCGGGCACATCTATCTGTTCGTCGGCTACTACGATGCCGCCAGCCACTCGCTGTACGTGGCGGATATGGACTACCTGGAAAGCCCGCAGACGCGCGAAGAAGGCGGGGTGTATTACCCGAATTGGAGCGAGGAACCGAGCTTCACCCTGACCTATGACTGGGAACCGATCGTCTTCGCGATCAATGACGGCAGCAAGAGCGTCCCGGCGCTGTTCACGCCGCAGTCCTACGGCGCGACGCCCGAGCTGGCGACCTACACGGTTGAAGGGGTGTATACCTTCGCCGACAGCGGCGACCAGCGTCAGGCGCGGCTGTACTTCAGCGACGGCAAACTGCGCCAGGTCTTCGGCTTCACCGATGGGGAAGCCGGCGCGCCGCGCGAGATCATCCCGCAGACCGGCGATATGTTCACCGTGTACGAAACCTGGTATGAGCTGGACAGCAGCGGGGCGGTGAGCAACACCGTCAAGGAGGTCGGCGAAACGCTGACCTTTGGAAGTGACATGTTCGGCTGGGAGTCGCTCTACGCCGCGGCCGGGCAGTACGTGGTCGGCTTCCTGGTGGCGGACATGGACGGCAACATCACCCCGGCCTACACCCAGGTGGAGGTAAGGTAGGCTTAAGCTTTACCAGTTGTAAGATAAGACGGCGGCGGACAATCCAGCCCGCCGTTGTTTTTTTCGGTAGGGCGGGCATCCCTGCCAGCGTATTAAAATATCAGGTTGCGAGTTGAATAATGTTATAAGTTTCGATAAAAGCAGCGCAGATTAATAACAGAATGACGAGTACCAAGCACAGCCATTCAGATTTAGCTAATTTGATTTCTTCCCTTTTCCGGCTGCGGACCACTTTCTTTCGATCGGAGTACCACAGCGTAAATCGATAAGAAACGGCTGCCGCAAGGAGATAAGCAGAGATTTCTAACAATCCCGAATGATGGACAATATCAAACACCTGTAATAATCTAGCTCCGAGGGGCGGTGCTGCTGTAACCACCTCAAATGACCAGGTTCCGGTGTAAATGCCAAGCAGCGATACAAGGCCCCAGAAAGCCCAGTATCCTACAGGAATAAACCTGTCTCTATTGACTCTTGACTGCTGCGCAATCAGACTGGATGCCATTATCAACACGGTGGGGATCACGTTGTAGCCGAAAATCTGCAGCATAGAGATGAGAAGATCGGGAGAAAGATCCAGATGAGCGACGATGGGATGCTTACCGCGCAGAAATCCTTCGGGCAAGATGAAATAACCGATGATTATTGCAAACAGGAAAATCCCAAAGAAGGTGACGTACAGCCAGAAGATGCGTTTGCCTATTTTTTGATCCGTGACGCCGTTAACAAGCGTTCTAAATAGATGCATAATCTAATTTTAACATCGATGCAAATCCAGTTGTAGAGCGGGCATGGATGCCAGTGGACCAATTTGCGCCATGGATGGGCAGGTGGCAATTCTCTGTGGCGGCATCCCTACCCGTCGTAAATTTAGCTTATAGGGAAAAAGATGCTAATTGTCTGTAATGCCGGCATCCCTGCCTGCCAAGGATATAAAGGCAAGGTGGAAAATTCAGCGGTTATTTTCTAGCGCATAGAGAAATGGATATTTAAATCAATCCAATATTACTGATTAGCATTATTACGCATTATGGATAGAAATAACTTACCTAGTTCAGTAATGTCTATTGAGCTTTGCGCAAAATCGTCACTGAATAAATAAGAAGTTCTCGATATACTTGTTAATCCGGTTCTCACAAGTGATTCATAACATTTTGATTCATTTTCATTTGCGTTAATAAATAGTGCTAAATCATCGACAAATGCTAGATCAACTGCAAATGAAAGTTTTCTGAATTTATTTATATCAATCTGGGATCTAATAAAGGCTTGAAATAAATGCCCTAGAATTTCTATTTTATCAAAACTATCCGCTCTGTTAATAAGAAATAGAACTGCCTCTTGAGTTTTTGCTTTTAATTTGGCATCAGATTCTAATTGATTAATAAACTCTTCCTTCTCTTTCGATGTTACTGATATAGATAACAAAAATTTTTTTACTTTAGAGAGAAATAATCGATCTGATATAGTTTTACCAATTTTGGCTAGGTTTACTGCTGTCCCTACAATCGGGATATCTTTTATTAATGGGTCATTTATGAATTGGTCTAAAACCGTCTCGGATAAATCAGAAGCAATGTCAATTAATTCTGATGAATATTTAGGTTTCATTTTTCACCAAACTTCCATATTCCAAATTAAATGCACCTTAAAGAAAGTTTGGAAAATGGGCCCGGAAGGATTCGAACCTTCGACCAGGCGGTTATGAGCCGCACGCTCTGCCGCTGAGCTACGGGCCCGGCGAGCGTCCTTGCATCGAAAATTATATCACGGTTCGTTCTGCCAACACTGCTCCGGTTACGGCTACAATTAACCTGGTACTTCCGAATAAATTCGCCCCCTTTTTCGTTATATAAGTGAAAGCAGAAAGGAACGGACGTGCTGGCCATCCAGACCGCCGAGAGCGAACTCGAGCTGACCGCCCGCGCCCAGCAGGGCGACCGGGATGCCTTCGCCGAGCTGGTGCGCAGCCACTACCCGGGCCTGGTGCGGGTGATCTATTGCCTGTGCGGCGACGCTGCGCTGGCCGAGGACGCCGCCCAGGAGACGTTCATCAAAGCCTGGCAGCACCTGGTCTCCTTCCAGCCGGGCACGTCGCTGAAATCCTGGCTGTACCGCATCGGCGTCAACACCGCGCTGGACGCGCTGCGCCGCGGGCGGCATACGCCGCTCGACCTCGAAGCGGTCCGCGCGGCGGACGGCTCCGCCGGCCCTGAGGATGCCCTTTTACAAAAGGAACGAGCCAGGACCGTGCAGGCGGCGATCCTCTCGCTGAGCGAGGCCAACCGCGCCATCCTGGTGCTGCGTGAATATGGCGGATTGTCTTACGCCGAGATCGCCGCCGCGTTGGATATCCCCCCCGGGACGGTCATGTCGCGGCTGAATTACGCCCGCAACCGGCTGCGCGAGCGGCTGGAAGCTGAATTCGGAGGGCAAGCATGAACGGACATGTCACTAATTGGCTGAGCGCCTACCTGGACGGCGAGCTGAGCGAATCCCGCCGGCTGAAGGTGCAGGCCCACCTGGAAGAGTGCGCTGTCTGCCGCGCGGAGCTCGAGGGGCTGCGCCGGGTATCGCAGATGCTGCAGTCCGCTCCGGCGCCGGAGTTCACCCCGGCGGATACCTTTAGCGCCCGCCTGGCGCTGCAACTGCCGCGCAACCAGCCGGTTGAGCAGCCCGTCAGAAGATCGACGCTGCTCTGGTGGCTGGCGCCGGCAGTACTGCTGGCAGCCTGGATTTTCATTCAAATTGTGTTCGGTATAAGCGGCGCAGTCGGACTGCTGGACGCGGCCAATCTGTTCCCGGACGCCAGCCTGCCAGCCGCGGATGGAGCGCCGCACAGTCTCTGGTACACCGCCCTGGTCAATCTGTTGGGCGGGTTAGTCAACGGCATGCCTCGGTCAGCGCTTGAGCTCCTCGACCAGGTGAGCGTCCTCACCGCGACCGCGTTGAGCAGCCTGTTCTGGCAGGCGCTGATCGCGCTGCTCTACCTGGCCTGGCTGGTAGTCTGGTGGCGCGGTCGCACGCCACAGCAGCAATACCAGCGCGAATTGCGCTCGTGATTTACAAAAACCATCTTCTGGCGGCTGAACCTGGTAGACTGCCAGAAGGCAAACAAAGGAGAAAATAAAATGATTGACATCGGGAAAATCATCAAGCGAGCCTGGCATATCCTCTGGAATTACCGGGTGTTGTGGATCTTCGGCCTGCTGCTGGTCATCGCGGGCGGCGGCGCGCAGGGAGGCGGCGGCGGCGCCGGGCCTCAGGCTCAATTCAGCGGAGACAGAGATTGGAGCGGAACACAATCCTGGCCGCCGTTGGAAGAATTCAACGATTGGGCGCAGCAGAACTTTGCGCCGCTGTTCAACCATCCTGAGCAATACGTCGACACCTGGATCGCGATCGGCGTCGGCCTGGCGTTGTTCATCCTGATCATCGGCGCGGCGATGACGGTGCTGCGCTACGTTTCCGAGACAGCCATCCTGCGCATGGTCGACGAGCACGAGCAAACGGGCGAGAAAGTCGGATTCAAGCAGGGCTGGCGGATGGGCTGGTCACGGCGGGCGTTTCGCCTGTGGGTGATAGATCTGGTCGTCAACCTGCCCGTCATCCTGTTGATGCTCGTGATCATTGCCGTTGGCATTTCGATCTTCTTCAGCATGGAGAGCATGAGCGAGTTCGTCATCGTGGCCGGCGTGATCGCCGCGGTCGGTGGTTTCTTCCTCTTCCTCTTCATCTTTGTGATCGGCATGACCTTCCTCCGGCTGCTGCGCCAGTTCTTCGCCCGCCAGGCCGCCCTCGAGGATGCCGCCATCGGCGCGTCCTTCCGCCTCGGCTGGCAGATGTTCAGGCAGAACTGGAAGAGCGCCGGCTTGACCTGGCTGGTGATGATCGGCATCGGCATCGGCATGGGAATCGGCACGTTTATTCTGTTCTTCCTGCTCATCCCCGTCTACCTGATCCTGCTCATCCCTGCGGTGCTGGTGGGGGCGCTGCCGGGGCTGTTGTTCTTTGGCATCGCCAGTCTCTTCACCAGCGGCCCACTGGCCTGGATTATCGCTATCCTGCTGGCACTGCCGTTCTTCTTCATCATCCTGTTTGCGCCGCTCTTCCTGGTGAGCGCCTGGTTCCAGGTTTACTCATCCAGCGTCTGGACGCTGGCCTACCGGGAAATGAAGGCGCTGAACGGCGGCCGGCCTGAACCGGAACCGGTGCTGCCGGCTGGCGACAATGCCTAGACTGGAAAGAGGAATCAACCACCCCCCTGGAGGATCAGGGGGGTGGTTGGCTGCTCCGTGTGGCGTGTGCTGACCGGGCAGAATCTACTCAGCGTGGATTGCCCGTAAAGAATCCCGCGATTCGAAGGTAGAGATCCGGATTGATTTCTTCGAAGCGGAAATCCCCGTTAGCCAGGTTCGCCAGCAGGCTGAAGAAAATCGATGCAGCCGCCAGCGGGGCGACCTCCGCGCTCCCAGTCGCACACCGGCGGACGAGACGTCCGCGCTCCCAGAGATTGCGGGTATATTTTGTTTTAGAGTCCCAACATACTGCCGTGGGATACCCACGCGCTACAATCGCTCCAAAAGCCTGACAACAAAAACGAATTCGTTTAGTAAAATATAAAATACCTTCCCCCTTAAATTCTAAAGGCATGAACACCCGTAAAATGCACACTATGAATACTAATCACGGGGAAGAATATCCAGGAAGCAACACCCAGGATAAAAGTAATCCCCGCAACGTGGATGCAGAAGGCGAAAAATCTCGGAGCTCAGTGAAACATACTGGGAGCGCGGACGTCTCGTCCGCAAAACAACCCATTACGGATAAACACAAAGACTGGCACTTTCGCGGCTACCTTCCTCATTTCGATGCCGGAAACGTTTATCAATTTATCACATTCCGGCTGCATGATTCCGTGCCTGCATCAGCCATAGACCATTGGAAACGGGAACTTCAATGGCAGGAGGGGCTATCTGCCGTCTCTACAGAAGCAGTAAAGCTCTATTATCGTATCGAGCAATATGCGGACCGTGGAAAAGGGGGTTGCTACCTGCGGGACGAGCGTATTGCCCGTCTGGTTCAGGATGCTCTGAAGCACTTTGACGGCGAGCGTTACCACCTGATCGCCTGGTGCATCATGCCTAATCATGTGCATGTATTGATCGAAGTGATGAATGAATCGCTCTCGCGCATCATCAAAAGTTGGAAATCCTTCACGGCGCATCAGGCGAATAAATTGCTGGGAAGATATGGACCATTCTGGGGACCGGATTATTACGACCGGTACGTCCGCGATGAAAAGCACTTCGACGCTGTTATTAATTACATCATACAGAATCCAATTAAAGCAGGTCTGGTTGCATCAATTGAAGAATGGCCCTGGGTTGGGTACATTGAGAGCGCGGGGGATGGAAATGTCTCAGTTGCAAGATAAATCTTGCGGACGGGATGTCCGCGCTCCCAGTCAAACACCGGCGGGCGGGACGTCCGCGCTCCCAGTTCAACATTCTTGCGGACGGGGCGTCCGCGCTCCCAGTCAAACACCGGCGGACGGGGCGTCCGCGCTCCCAGTCGCATACCGGCGTGCGGGGCGTCCGCGCTCCCAGTCAAACACCGGCGGACGGGACGTCCGCGCTCCCAGTCAAACACCGGCGGACGGGACGTCCGCGCTCCCAGTTGCACACCGGCGGGCGAGACCTCCGCGCTGCCGGTGCTGCAATCCTCTTCAGGGCATGTTGACTACTTCAGGGTGATATCCACCCCGTCCTTGATCACATACAGCGGCGCTTCGTGATTCCAGATGGCTTCCCAGACTGACTCGGCGTTGAGCACCACCAGGTCAGCGTCGCAGCCTTCCTTCAAGCCATAATTCTGGATGCCGAGCGCTTTGGCGGCGTTGCTGGTGATCAGGTCGTAGAGGATCTCCATTTCCTCGCGCGAGGTCATCCACATCAGGTGCGCCGCCAGGAAGGCCACCTCGAGCATATTGTTACGCCCGAAGGGGTAGTAGGCGTCGGCGATGTCATCCTGCCCGAGGGCGATGTTGACGCCCGCCTTGTAGAGCGATTTGACCCGCGCGTAGAGCGGGCCGGTTTGTGGATCGGAAACCACGCCGATGCGGCCGCGCTTGAGCAGGTATTCGATCTTGCGGTAGTACGGCTCGGGGTAGAGCGCCATGGCGCGCGCGTGCTGCACGGTGACGCGCCCCTCCCAGCCTTCCTTGATCGTTTTGACCGCCAGCATCTCCAGCGTCTTCAGGGTCGGGTCGCCGGCGTCGTCGATCAGCATCGAAACGTCCTTGTTGTACTTCTTGGCCAGGGCGAACATGCGGTCGATGTGCTCCTGGGCGTCGGCGTCGGTGTACTCGATCCAGGGGATGCCGCCGACCACGTCCGCGCCAAGCTTGAGCGCTTCTTCGATGTATTCCTCGGCGCCCGGGTCGCGCACCACGCCGTCCTGTGGGAAGGCGACTACCTGAATCTCGACCCTGCCCTTGTATTCCTCTCGGGCGCGGATGAGCGCTTTGACGCCCTCCAGGCGTGCTTTCGTGTCTGTGTCGGCGAAGGCGCGGATGTGGGTGTTGCCGAATTTGACCGCAAGGTTGACTGCCTTGCGTACGTTCTCGATGATCCAGGATTCGTCGTATTTTGCCTTGACGCGCGCCGCCAGCTCGATGGCGGTCATCGCGCCGCCCATCGCTTCGCCGGTGTAAGCGCCCAGAGCTTCATCGTCCATCATCGCCAGCGTGTAGACCTTGCACAGGTGCAGGTGCCCGTTGATGAACGAGCCGCTAACCAGCTTCCCGCTCGCGTCGATGGTCCTGGCAGCCCCGCCGCCGATATTCTTGCCGATTTTGGCGATCTTGCCGCCCTGGATGCCGATTTGGAGCAGCTCTCCGGCCGATTCGCGCGTGCGCGCATTGGTGATGAGCAAATCAAAAGCCATGATTCCCTCCGGTTGTGATTGATCGTGTTGGTAAATTTTCGCAGGGGTGGGCAGGATTCCCCCCTACGGTTCGGTCTGGCGTTCTTTGATCAACTGCTGGGCGATCAGCGCGCCGTCGCGGATCGGCTCATAGCCGGTGCAGCGGCAGAGGTGCTTGCTCAGCGCGGTCTCGATCTCGCGCTCGGAGGCGTCCGGCTTGCTTTCCAGCAGCGCGACCAACTCGATGACGATGCCGGGCGTGCAAAAGCCGCACTGCACCGCTCCCGATTCGGCGATCGCTTTCTGCACGGGGTGCAGCTCCATGCCTTTCGCCAGCCCCTCGACGGTAACGATCTCCGCGCCGGCGACCTTGACGGCGGCGGTGTTGCAGCTCTTGACCGCTTTGCCGTTCACCAGCACCATGCAGGTGCCGCAGGTGGAGTTGTCGCAGCCCTTTTTCGTGCCGGTTAGATTGAGCACGTCGCGGATGACCTCGATCAGCATCGTTTCCGGTTCGATCTCGACGCTGCGTTGAATGCCATTGATGGTGAAGTGAATTTTCTCGGCCATTATGCCGCCTCCTTGAGGGATTCGAGCGCCTTTTTCATTTTATCGGGCGTGACGGGTATCTCGAAGAAATCGATCCCGACCGCGTCGTGGATGGCGTTGAGTATGGCCGGAGCGGCGCCGATGACGGAATGCTCGCCGATGCCGCGCGCCCCGAATGGACCGATCGGATCGGGCGTCTCGACAAATTCAATGGTCTGCTTGACCGCCTCTTTATAGGTGGGGATGTGGTATTGAAAGTACTGGTCATTGACGATCTTTCCGTCGGCGTCGAACTGCAGCTCCTCGTACAGCGCCGCGCCGATCGCCATGGTCACGCCGCCCAGCACCGAGCCGCGGATTTGCAGCGAGTTGATCACCTGCCCGACGTCGAACACCGAGGTGAAATGATCGACGTAAATTTTACCGGTTTTCTTCTCGATGCGGATTTCAGCCGCCTGGGTGCCGAAGGTGTAGGTCACGCCCAGAGGACCCTGTCCGTTCTTGTCCGGGTTGGCGTAGCGCGGCAGGCGCGCATCGGAGACGGACTGAGCCACGTCGCCGATGGTGATGCCGTCCTCAGTGATGTAGCCGCGGCAGATCTGGTTGACTGCCACGCGCACCGAGGGATCATGGCGCATAAAGACGTACTCGCCGTCGTATTCAAGATAGTCCACTTCGGTCTTCAACACCCTCGCTGCGGTTTCCTTGAGCACCGCAATCAGTTTTTCCGCCGCGCGGATGATCGCCCGGCCGCCCTGGATGGTGAACATCGAGCCGATGGTCTGCCATTCGTAGGGCGAGAATTGCGTGTCGAGCTCGTTGTAGACCCGCACGCGTTCGACCGGGATCTTCAAAGCCTCGGCGGTCACCTGGCGGACAACCGTGCGCAGACCCTGACCGACCTCAGCGCCGCCCATATTGACCGAAACGCTGCCGTCGACGTTCATCTTCATGTAGCAGCCCTTGGTCGAGAATGGCGCGCCCTTGGGTGACTTGAAGACGGCGGCGAAGCCGCGCCCGTAGAAGTACTGATCGTCCTCGCGCGGTTTTTCCTTTTTGAAGACGAGTTCCTGCACCCGGTCGGCGCATTGGGTCAGATCGCCATTGGTCTTCCACATGCGCTCGCCGAGCGCGTTCGATTTGCCCTCGCGCAGATAATTCATGCGGCGCAATTTGAAGGGATCCATGTTCAGCTTGCGGGCGAGCAGGTCCATCATCCGCTCGCTGGCGATCTGCGATTCCTGGTGCCCGTAGCCCCGATAGGCTCCGACCGCCGGGGTGTTGGTGTAGACGGTATAGCCGGTCAGGTCGCAGTGCTCGTACTCATAGGGACCGGTGGAGTTGTGGGTCGAGGCGATGGTGATGTTGACGCCGGTGTCGGAATAGGCGCCGGTCGAATGCAGGATGGTCGATTTGATCGCGACCAGCTTGCCGTCCTTCTTTGCACCGATCTTCATTTTGGTGCGAATGCCATGGGCGATCAATGTGCTGTTGAAGTCGTCCTTGCGGGAAGCGACCCACTTGACCGGGTAGCCCGGGACGAAGCTGGCGATCCAGGCGATGGTCTGCTCGACGGTGATATCGGACTTGTAGCCAAAGCAGCCGCCGATATCCGGGATGTGCACGCGCACGTCGCCCACCGGAACGCCGTAGGAGTTGGCTAAATCCTGGTTGATGATGAACGGGCAGATCGACGATGACCAGACCTCAATGGTTCTGTCCTCTTTGAACCAGACGATCGATCCGTGCGGCTCGAGCGCGGCGCAGGAACCGAAGGGAAAATTGAACTCTTCTTCGATGATCACATCGGCTTCGTCGAAGCCCTCTTCGCCGCGGCCTTTCTTGAGACGGTAGATATTGGCGATGTTGGTGCCGGGCTGTGGGTTGAGTGTCGGCAGGACCCAATAGTCGCCAAGGTCTTCATGGATCAGCACCGCATCCGGGCTCATCGCTTCGCGGGCGTCGACGTAGACCGGCAGGGGATCGTATTCGACCACGATTTTCTCCAGCGCGGCGTCGGCGTGGGCGAAGGTATCGGCGATCACCGCCGCGACCGGCTCGCCGATATAGCGCACCTTGTCAACTGCCATGGGCACCAGGTCGCGGATATTGTCGCCGTAACGGAACTTGCAGTCTTTTCCGGTGACAACCTTGACCACCCCGGGACACTTCTCGGCCTCGCCGGTGTCGATCTTGAGGATCTTTGCGTGGGCATACTTCGGCCGTAAAATTGCCGCGTGCAGCATGCCCGGCAGCCGGACGTCGTCCAGAAAGATGGCCTTGCCGGTCACTTTACTGATCGCGTCTGGTCTGATGTAGGATTTTCCAACATATTTGTATTCCATAATGGTTACTCCATTTCTGTGTCCATGCGATGGAGATTTTCACTCCCTGCGGTAGGGTTTGAGCAGCGCTGCAGGGTAGGAAGCATTCCGACCGGCGATGACCAGCGCGATGATGGTGACGATGTAGGGCAGCGCCAGGAAGGTCTCATAGGGCACGGGCAATTGCAGGCCCATCGCCTGCAGGCGAAGCTGCAGCGCGTAGGTACCGCCGAAAATCAGAGCGCCGCCCATCACCCGGATTGGATCCCAGTTGCCGAAGATGACAATGGCAATGGCAACCCAACCGCGCCCGGCGATGATGCCGTGAGTAAAGGCGCCGAGCTGCGCCAGAGAGAGGAAAGCGCCGCCGGCGGCCATCAATCCGCCGCCGATTGCCAGAGCAGCGTAGCGGATAGCGAACACATTCACCCCGGCGGCGTCAACCGCCTCGGGGTTCTCGCCAACGGAGCGAATCTTCAGGCCGAAGCTGGTGCGGTAGAGCAGCCACCAGGCCAGCGGCACAATCGCAAAGAAGGCGATGTAGGTCAGCAGGTACTGGTTGGTCAGTGTGTTCAGGATGGGGATGTTCTTAAACGGCTCGATCTGGGTGAAGGGGTCGATCGAGGGCGGGGTGGAGCGACCGCCGTAGTTCAGCCGGAAGGAAAACAGGGCCAGGCCGGTCAACAGCAGGGTGATGCCCAGACCGGACACATGCTGGTTGACTCCCAGCGTGACCGAAAGCAGGCCCATCAACAGGCCGGCCAGAACGCCGGACAGGACGGCCGCCACCAGGCCGATCCACAGCGAGCCGCTGGTGTCGGCCACATAGAAACCGATGAACGCGCCGAAGAACATGATGCCTTCGATGCCCAGATTGAGGATGCCGGCCCGTTCGCTGTAGGTTTCACCGATGGCTGCCAGCAGGATGGGCGTGGAAACGCGGAAGGTAGCGGCGAGTAGGTTGACCAGGAAGATTTCCATCACATCCTCCGCAGGCGGTAACGGCGCAGCAGGAACATGCCCAGCGCAACCAGCAGCATGGTCGCCTGGGTGATCTCGCCGAGATAGACCGGCACGCCCAGGGCGCGGCTGACAGTTTGCGCGCCGGTGTCGACCAGGCCGAAGAACAGTGCGGCCAGACCGACCCCCCAGGCGTTGAGCGAGCCGAGCGTGGCGATGATGATGCCGGTGTAGCCGTACCCGGGCGAAAGGTCGCCGATTAAGTGATACTGGATGCCGCCGACCTCACACACGCCAGCGATGCCGGCGATGCCGCCGCTGATCAGCGCAGCGACGAGTATGGTGCGATTGACATTGATGCCGGCGAAGCGGGCTGCCGGCTTGCCGAGGCCAACCGCGCGCATCTTCAGCCCGAAGGACGTGCGCGTGAGGATGAACCAGAGCACCAGCACAGCAACGATGGCGATCAGGAAGCCGATGTTGAGCCGCGAGCGCGGCACGAGCTTCATGAAGATGGCGTTATCGGCAATCTCCGGCGACTGCGGCCAGCCCAACTCGGGGCTGCGCCAGGGGCCGTTGAGGATGGCGCTGACGATATAGGCCATCACCGAGTTGAGCAGCAGGGTGGTGACGACCTCGTCGACCGCCAGACGCACTTTAAGCAGTGCGGGGATGGCTGCCCAGGCCATGCCGGCGATGAATCCGCCGAGCAGCATCAGGAAGATGGTCAGTACCGGGTTCCAACCCTCCAGCCACATACCCAGCCCGGCGGCGACGATCGCGCCGGCGAACAACTGGCCCTCTGCGCCGATGTTGTAATAACCGGTGGCAAAGGCGAATGTGACTGCCACACCCGTCAGCAGCAGAGGGGTGGCTTTAACCAGCACTTCCAGAAAGGAAACCCGGCTGGAAAGTGGATCGATGAGGAACTGGTAATAGGTTTCGAAGGGATTGGCCTGCGCCCAGATAATCAGGCCGGAGGTGAGGATAAAGGTGCCAACCAGGGCGAGGATGGGAATCAACGGGCGCACCCAGATGGGCGGGCTGTCGGTTTTGACAAAACGGAGTTTTGGCTTTGCGGTCGACATGGCTCACTTCTCCTTCAACGCACCGGACATCAACAATCCCAGCCGCTCGGGGGTAGCCTCGTGGGCGGGCAGCAGGCCGACAATTTCGCCTTCGTAGATGACCGCGATGCGGTCGGACAGCGCCAGGATTTCGTCCAGGTCTTCTGAGATGAGCAGCACGCCGGCGCCGCGCGCGCGCTGATCGAGCAGCGACTGGCGCACGTAATCGGTCGCGCCCACGTCCAGCCCGCGGGTGGGCTGCGGCACGATGAGCGCCTTGGGCGAGCGCGACAGGACCCGCGCCAGGAGCATCTTCTGCATGTTGCCCCCGGAAAGCGTGCGGGTGGCATCCAACGGCCGGGCTTTGATCTGGAACTGGCCGATCAGCTCCTCGGCGTGCCTGCGGATGGCTTTGCGATCGAGGACGCCGTTGCGGGTGTATTCGTCCAGGTGCTCCAGGGCCAGGTTCTCGGTGACGGTCAGGTCAGCGACCATGCCCTCATGGCGGTCTTCGGGGATGCGTCCAAGCCCGGCATTGGTGAATTGAACCGGTTCCTTGCCGCACAGGCTCTGCCCGTCGCAGATGATTTTTCCACCGGTGGGCGGCCGCACGCCGCACAGGGTTTCAGCCAGCTCTTTTTGGCCGTTGCCGCCAACTCCGGCGATGCCCAGAATCTCGTTGCGATTGATATGGAAGGAGATATTCTTAAGCGCCGGTTGACCTTTATCGTCATTGGCGCAAAGATCAACAATCTCCAGAACCGGTTTTTCGGCGGGCAGCGCTTCGGCCTGGCGTTTGACGCCGAACGACTCGCGTCCGACCATCATGGCAGCCAGAATGCCCTGGGTGACTTCGGCAGTCTTGACCGTGCCGACGGCTTTGCCGTCGCGCAGGACGGTCACTCGATCGGTGATATTGGTCACCTCGTGTAGCTTATGGCTGATAAAGATGACGGATAAACCGTCTTTTTTCAGGCGTTTTAAAGTTTCGAACAGTGCGTCCACCTCTTGCGGGATCAGCACTGCTGTTGGCTCATCCAAAATCAACACGCGGGCGTTGCGGTAAAGCGCCTTGAGGATTTCGACCCGCTGGCGTTGACCGACCGATAAGTGCCTGACGAGCGATCTGGGATCCATGCTGATGCCAAATCGTTCGGCTGCTTCGCCTACCTTCTTCTCGATTTGTCTGCGGTGGAAGATAAAATCGTCCTCGTAGCCGAGGGCAACGTTTTCGGCGATCGACAACGGCGGCACCAGGGCGAAGTGCTGGGTGACCATGCCGATGCCGCGCGCGATGGCGTCCTTTGGAGAATGGATTTCGACCGGCTCGCCCTCGATGCGGATCACACCTGAGTCGGCCCGATACAGGCCGTAGAGGATGCGCATCAGGGTTGTTTTTCCGGCGCCGTTTTCACCGAGCAATGCGTGGATTTCACCCTTCTCGAGAAAAAAATCCACGTGATCATTTGCGACGAGCTCACCGAACTGCTTGGTGATCGCGTTCATTTCGACGATTGACATTGGAGCTCCACTGGTATTGATTCCCTCTCCCTCGGTAATCAATCCGCCGAGGGAGAGGTTTTTTCAATAAGGTTTGTTGGGGCTTTTTTTCGGGCAGGATCTGCACGATCATTATTGAGCGTACAGATCGCGGGAGGCATTATTGAGAAACAGGCGCCTCTTCCTTGATGTCGACGCGGAAGGTGCCGTCCTTGATCTTGGCTTCGGTTTCCTTGACCTTGGCCAGAATGTCGGCCGGGATCTTGGAGTCCATGCCGTGGAAATCAGCCAGGTAGGCGCCACCTTTGGCGACCATGCTGAAGTCCTTCAGGTCTTGCGCAGTGAAAGCGCCCGCTTCGACCTGCTTGATCACGTATTCAACCGTGGGGGTCATATTCCAGACCGGTCCGGTCAGGACGTGATCCGGGCCGAGCTCATACTGATCGCTCATGTTGCCAAAGGCGAAGAGGTTGTTCTCGACCGCGGCTTCGATTACACCGAAGCGCTCGGCGAAGAGTACGTCAGCGCCGACTGAAACGTGCGCCAGGGCGGCTTCTTTGGCGGCAGCCGGATCGAACCAGCTGTTGATGAAGGTCACGCTCACCTTGACGTCTGGATTGATCGCTGTGGCGCCGTCGATGAAGGCGTTGACAATGCGGTTTACCTCAGGAACGGGATAGCCGCCAACCACGCCGATGGTGCCGCTCTTGGAGACGCCGGCAGCGATCATGCCGCACAGGTAAGCCGGTTCATGGATCCAGTTGTCGAACACGGCGAAGTTGGGCTCGGCAGGACCGCCGCCAGAGCCAAAGACGAAAGCGATGTCTGGATACTCGGTAGCCACACGGCGAGCAGCCTCTTCATTCCCAAAGGCATCTCCGAAGATCGCGGCCGGCTTGGACTTCTCGGCGATTTCACGCAGCACGCGTTCCATGTCACCGGCGTAGCCGATGTCATCGGTATATTCATACTTGATCTTCCCCTCGGCGGCTGCCTTCTGCAGCGCTGAGTGAATCACGCCGTCCCACGGCTCTTCGATGGGGGTGGCGAAAGCGCCGTAAAAGAGGGGCACTTCTGATGGGGCGGCGGTGGGTTCAGCCTTTGGGGCGCATTGAGCGGTCAGGCCAACCACCAAAATCGCTACCAGGATCAACTTGACGTATTTCATGAGACTCCTCCTTGCAAGGTTTATTGGGAATTCAATCTTACCTGGATAATCCTTGAATGGCTGAAACTACGGATGGGATCACCTCCTTATGAATTCATTTGCCGAATATTAATTCTTTCCGGTTGCGCAGGTTGCAGGGTAAAAGGATGCAATGGTGTGTATCTTGGGGGGGTGGAGTGATTCCGGGATGGAGATGGAGTGGTTCTTTAATCGGTGACCGAATATCAGCTGTGCCGGATTGAACCATCTGATCTCTCCGGCTCGAGTTAAGTTTATCCAGAAAGATTGGATTTTACAAGTCATCTGCCTGTCATAAATTAAACATTACGAACAATACCTTATTACTCATAAAAGTGCGCCCTATCTTTACCCTGGCTTTGAGATCGAGGCTCGGATGAAATGAAAATCCTCAGTCAAATGGATACATTTACCAGCCGGCTCCTCAAGCGACTTGGATTATAATGATTAGCATGTCAGTTGAGCCTGAATTAAGTGAACGCGAACGAGAAATTCTCAAGCTGGTGGCGACGGGGGCGAGTAATAAAGAAATAGCCCAGAAACTGGTCATCAGCCCGAACACGGTCAAGGTTCATCTGCGCAACATATTTGGTAAGATCGGGGTGGTATCTCGCACTGAGGCGACCCTGTATGCGCTGCGCGAAAACCTTGTTCCGCAAGTCGGGCAGGTTGCATCGCCGGCGGCAGAGCCCGCTGAAGCGCCGGTAGCAAAACCCTGGTATCTGGAGGGGGGCCGGCTGCCCGCATTGATCCTGGCTGCTGCCCTGCTGATCGCGATGGGAATTTTCCTGCTGGCGGGCGGATTAGATGTTTTTCGCCCGCAGACGGCTCAACCGCCTTCGCTGGCCCAGATCGAGCGCTGGGCGAGCCTGGCTGAGCTGCCCATGGGCATCAGCCAGCCGGCTGCCGCGCCGTATGAGAACAGGATCATCCTGATCGGCGGCCGCTCGCAGCAGGGAGTCAGCCCGGCGATATTGAGCTACGAGCCTGCCAGCGACGCATGGAGCCGACTGACAGATAAGCCGACGCCGGTCAGCGCAGCCCAGGCGGGGGTGCTCGGAGAGAAAATCTACATACCTGGCGGGGCAGGCGTTGACGGTAATCCGATCGATGCGCTGGAGATCTACGACCCGCGCAGCGACGCCTGGGAGCAGGGCGCCAGGCTGCCCCTGCCGTTGAGCGAGTACGCCCTGGCCGTCTTCGAGGGGCGGCTGTTCCTCTTCGGCGGTTGGGACGGCAGCGGCTACGTCGCCCGCGTGCTGGTCTATGACCCGGTCGAGGATCGTTGGAGCGAGCGTTCGCCGCAACCAAAGAAAATCGGCGGCGCTGCCGCGGTCGTTTCGGGGAGCAAGATTTACCTGATCGGCGGCACGGACGGCAGGAAGATCTTCGACGATGTCTTGGCTTACTATCCCAACCGCGAAGAAGACGGTGAAAAAGCCTGGGAAGCGCGGAAAAGACTGCCCGAGCCGCGGGCGGGTGTGGGCGCGGCGGCAATGCTGAACGCGATCTATGTGAGCGGCGGGGGCGTTAAAGAGGACGGCGCCAGCCTGGATGCGCTGCGCTACGACGAGCAAAACGATGCCTGGACTCCCCTGGAACAGGCGCCGCAGAGTTACGGGGATAAAGCCGCGCTGGTCGCGCTGGACACGCGCATCCATTTGCTCGGCGGGGAGATTGAAGGGCAGGCACAGGCGCTGCACCTGTCCTATCAGGCGGTGTATACCGTGCTGATCCCGGCAGTGAGTCGTTAGGGAAAAAGAAAAGAGCGGGAGACGGGATTCGAACCCGCGAATGTCAGCTTGGAAGGCTGATGCCTTACCACTTGGCGACTCCCGCTTGAACGGAGATTATTATACCCGAATCGATTGTTTCTGCAACGGGAATTGTCTCTGATCACGACAGGGGGATGAAAGGCTGGTCGGATGATCGCCGCGCCGCCGCCCGATAATCAACGGCGGCTCGCAATGACATCATGATCCGTCGCTACTACGGCGTCGCCTGCGGCAGGGTCGGCACCGGCGTGGCCGGCGGTTGCAGCACCTGCGCGGCGAATTCCGCCACCGCCTGCTCCTCCTCGAAGCTCGGATCAGTCTTGCCAAGCCCGAAGAAGATCAGCGATTCGCTCACGCCGTCCAGGCTGGCGGCGCGGTAGTCGAAGGGGCGGTAGGCCAGCGTCCAGAGCAGCAACTGGCGCTGCTGGGCCGGGGTCAGGCTGAGCACGCCCGGCGCGCGCCCGGTCGCGCCCTGGCAGGAGTACTGCACCGCCCAGCCGTTCAGGTAGAGCAGCAGGTCGTCGCAGACGGGATCGCGGCCGCCCTGCCGCGACCAGGTCAGCGTGGGGGTGCTGGTCGAAAAGCCGGCTGCCTGGGCGAGCACCGGCGCGGGGGAGTTGAGCGTCGAGTGGAAGACGTACTGCTGCTCGCCGGCCTGCAGGGTGATCAGCGTGCCGGCGGTGCGGAGTTGGGCGCAGGCTACCTCGGCGATGTGGATGCCCAGGCAGGTATCGTTGAAGGTGGCGGGCTGTTCTTCGATGATTTCGACCGATTCAGGGTCGAAGCCGAGCAGGCCGGCCAGCAGCCGCTGCGACTGCAGCGCCGCCTGGCTCCATTGAGTCTGCCGCTCGCGGCGAAAGGCGCTTTCGCGGTCAGTGTGGTAGATGTATTTCTGGTCGGAGACGGTCATCTCGACCAGAAAGCCGTCGATCTGGGCCGGCTCGCAAGTTTCGCCTGTGGCGGGCAGCCCCAGGCAGGTATCTTCCCACAAGGCGGATTCGATCAGCGAGACGGTGATGCGCTCAGTCGGGATGCCGAGCTCGTCGGCCAGCGCCTGGCGCGCCAGCAGGACGACCCCCGGCGGCTGGATCTCGCCGCCGTCGTAGGGCGTGGGGGTTTGTTCGACCAGACGGGCGGGCAGCCGGCAGGCCAGTGCGGCGAAGAGGAAGAGGACAAAAACCAGGCGGAATTTTTGCATCGGCGCTCCCCTTTGATTCTACAATATAATTTCAGAGCAGCGGTTGGTACAAGTAACCCGGATAATTCATTTCGCATAGCCTATAGATTCTGAAAGGGCTTTCATGGAAGATAACCTCATTCTTTTACCGCATCCGCGCAGGTTACAATTCACCGGGGGCGAGTTGACCCTCTCCGACCGGCGCATCATCCAGCTCGCCAGCTCTCAGTCGCAGGACCTGCTCTTCAGCGCCGGACGCTTTCAGGCTGCGCTGAAAACAACCGCCGGCCTGGACTGGGAATTGAACGCCGACCCGGCCCTCCCTGCAGGGCAGGTCGGCCTGACCATCGAGCTGGATGAAAGCTGCCCGGGCGGTGGGCAGGGCTATCGCCTGCTGATCAACGAGGGCGGTATGCGCATCCAGGCGCAGGCAGCGCCCGGCGTTTTCTACGCGGTCTGCACGCTGATCCAGATTTTACGGCAGCGCGGCCCGCGGCTGCCCTGTCTGTCGATCGAGGATTACCCGGACTTCCCCGCGCGCGGGGTGATGCTGGACATCAGCCGCGATAAGGTTCCGAGCATGGGCACGCTCTTCGAGCTGGTCGACCGGCTGGCGTCCTGGAAGGTCAATCAGCTTCAGCTCTACACCGAGCACACTTTTGCCTACCTCAACCATCCGACCGTCTGGCGCGAGGCGTCGCCGCTCACCGCTGAAGAGGTGGTCGCGCTGGACGCCTACTGCCGCCAGAGGTTCATCGAGCTGGTGCCCAACCAGAACTCGTTCGGACACCTGACCCGTTGGCTGATCCACCCCGAATACGCCGGGCTGGCCGAGACTCACGGCGAGTTCGCGACGCCCTGGGGAATGGAGCAGGGACCCTACAGCCTGGCGCCGGTCCACCCGGGCAGCCTGCGCCTGATCCAGTCGCTCTACGACGAACTGCTGCCCAATTTCAGCAGCCGGATGGTCAACGTCGGCTGCGACGAAACTTTCGATATCGGCGCCGGTCAGAGCCGGGACGCCTGCGCACGGCACGGCGCCGACCGGGTGATGTTCGACTACCTGCTCAGCCTGTACGCCGACGTCACCCGGCGCGGGTTGACCATGCAGTTCTGGGCTGACATCCTCGTCCACCACCCGCACTTACTGGCTGAGTTGCCCCAGGACGCGGTCGCGCTGCTCTGGAATTACGAAGCGGCCCAGCCGTTCGAAGATTCGGCGGCGCTGTTTCAGACTGCCGGGCAGCCTTTCTACGTCTGCCCGGGCACGTCCACCTGGAACAGCCTGGCAGGGCGCCATGCAAATATGCTGGCGAACACGCTGGACGCCGCCCGGGCCGGGCTGGCGCACGGCGCGCAGGGTTACCTAAACACCGACTGGGGCGACAACGGGCACTGGCAGACGCCGCCGTTCAGTCTGCCCGGATTCGCCGCCGGGGCGGCTTATAGCTGGTGCCTCGCGGCCAACCAGGAGCTTCCCATCGATGCGGCTGTGAGCCGCTTTGCGCTCGAAGACGCCGGCGGCGCTGCCGTCAGCGCACTGATCCGACTCGGCGGGCTCTATCAGGCAGCCGGGATGGAGCTGCCCAACAGCTCGGCGCTCTTCTGGCTGCTGCAATACCCGCTGGAGAAATTGCGCGGTTTACCGCGCCTGCCTGCCGAACGGATCGACACCTGCCTGGCGGAGATCGACGCGGCGTTGGACGATCTTGGCCGGGCGCGCATCGGGCGTGCGGATGCCGCGCTTGTGGAGGCTGAAATTCGACTGGCAGCGCGGATGCTGCGCCACGCCTGCCTGCGCGGCAGGCTGCTAAACGAGGCTGACCCGGCTTCCCCAGCCGCGCTGGTCAAAACGCTGAAGGACGACGTCAGCGAATGGCTGGAGGAATACCGCCGCGTCTGGCTGGAGCGCAACCGCCCGGGCGGGCTGCGCGAAAGCGCCGGGCGGATCGAGAAGCTGGTGGAGGAATACCAGGGGTTGGCAGGCTGAGCGGTTAATCGCGGTAGTTTTCGTAGATGCTGAGCACCAGGTCGGCGTAGCGGTAGCCCATGTCCATCGGCCCGTAGGCGCGCAGGGCCTCGCGGATGTCGCCGAATTTGCCGTTCAAACCGGCCAGCATGCGCACGCCGTATGAAATGTTGAACTGCGGATTGTACAGCTCTTCCATCGAGGGGCGCGAGGCGAAGCAGGGCCCGTTGACGCACATGAACTTTTCGGCGATGCCGTCGCGCGGCATGACCTGCATCAGCCCGACCGCGCCGCTGCGCGAGTAGGCGTCTGCTTTCCCGCCGGATTCCTGCAGGATGAGCGCGGCGATCAAATTCGCGGGCAGACCATGCTCGGCGCTGGCGGCTTCGATCAGATCGCACCAGCGGCGCACTTCTTCGGGGAAGCGCGAGCCTAACGAACAGTCCGCGGCTTCTTCCGGTTGTTCTGCAGCTGGTTCGGCGGCGGGTGGTTCCTCGCTGGAGGCCTGCACGACCGCTTCAGGTGCGGAGATGGCGCGCGTCAGCAGGACAATGACGAGCGAAGCGAGCAGGATGGCCGGGAAGATGAGCTTTTGGACGCTGTTCATGGCTTGTTCCTTCGAAGCAGGATTGTCTTGATTATAGATCATATGTTCTAATTAATCAAGAATGAATTTCAGCGACGCCTGTGCACTGTTAAGGTAGGCGCGGTTTGCTATAATTCAATGGACTCCTGCTTAAGGAAAGGACTGCGATGGACAATTCAGCCTGGTATAAAAATGCCATCTTTTATGAGGTCTATGTTCGCGCGTACTTCGACAGCGACGGCGACGGTCACGGCGACCTGCCCGGGCTGATCCAGAAGCTCGACCACATTCAGCACCTCGGCGTGGACTGCGTCTGGCTGCTGCCGATCTACCCCTCGCCGCTGCGCGACGACGGCTACGACATCGCCGATTATTACAACGTCATCGGCCGCTACGGCCGCATCGAGGATTTCAAGCGGCTGGTTAAGGAGGCCCACAGCCGCGGGCTGCGGGTGATCACCGACCTGGTCATGAATCACACCTCCGACCAGCATCCCTGGTTCCAGGCAGCCCGCCTGGATCGAAATTCTGCCTACCGGGATTACTATGTCTGGTCTGACAGCGACAAGAAATATTCTGGCGCGCGGATCATCTTCATCGACACCGAGAAATCCAACTGGACCTGGGACGAGACCGCCGGGCAATTTTTCTGGCACCGCTTCTATTCCACTCAGCCGGACCTCAACTACGATAATCCCGCTGTGCGCGAAGAGATGAAGAAGATCATGCGCTTCTGGCTGGAGATGGGCATCGACGGATTCCGCACCGACGCGGTGCCCTACCTGTTCGAGCGCGAGGGCACCAATTGCGAGAATCTGCCTGAAACCCACGCCTATCTCAAAGAGGTGCGCGCCTATCTCGACCGGCATTATCCCGGCACGCTGCTGCTGGGCGAGGCGAACCAGTGGCCCGAGGACGTCCTCCCCTATTTCGGCGACGGCGACGAGCTGCATATGAACTTTCACTTCCCGCTCATGCCGCGCATGTACATGGCGCTGCGCCAGCAGGACGTGACGCCGCTGCGCTGGGTGTTCGAGCGCACGCCAGCCATCCCGGAGAGCTGCCAGTGGTGTACCTTCCTGCGCAATCATGACGAGCTGACCCTCGAGATGGTCACGCCGGAGGAGCGCGATTACATGTGGCGCGAGTATGCCCCCGATCCGCGCATGCGGCTCAACCTCGGCATCCGCCGGCGGCTGGCGCCGCTGTTGGAGAACGATCAGCGCAGGATCCGCCTGATGTATTCCATGCTGTTCAGCCTGCCCGGGACGCCGATCATCTACTACGGCGACGAGATCGGCATGGGCGACAACATCGAGCTTTTCGACCGCAACGGCGTGCGCACGCCGATGCAATGGAGTTCCGGTGCCAACGCCGGCTTTTCCAGCGCCCCGGCGGAATATCTATACGCGCCGGTGATCGACCGGCCGCCCTACGATCCGCAGCAGGTCAACGCCGCCTCCCAGAGCGCCGAACCGAATTCGCTGCTCAACTACCTGCGCCGCCTGATCCAGCTGCGCAAACAGCACCCCGAGCTGGCTTCCGGCTCGCTGAGCTGGGTCGAGGCGGGCAGCCAGTCTGTTGCGGCCTTCCTCCGAGTTTCAGGCAGCAGGACGGTCCTGGCCGTGCATAACCTGTCCGCCGCGGCTCAACGGCTGCGCCTGCCGCCGGCTGAGGGTGCTGCAGTGACCACAGACCTGCTGGAGAGAAAGCTGGTCTTCAATCCAGCCGAGCCCGAGTTGAGCCTGGCGCCGTACCAGACGACCTGGTTCGCCTGGTGAGCGAGGTTTGCAGGGGTTAAATGAATAGGTCGGGCAACCAAGATTGCCCGACCTGTGGATTCCTATTTTGGGTTGACCGCCGCTAGCGTCCGCTCAGCGCTCCATGCTGACGATCTGGTGCTCCCAGCGGTGCCAGCCGCCGAAGCGCTCTTGCAGGATATGCTTGCCCTCGCCGCGCGTCGGCAGGCCGGCCAGTTCCAGATCGGCGTCGACCATGATGCGCACCAGCTCGTGGAAGCGCACTTTGGGCTCCCAGCCCAGCTCGGTGCGGGCGAGGCCGGGATCGGACTGCAAATAGTCGACCTCCGTCGGGCGGAAGTAGCGCGGATCGATCCTGACATAGTCCTCCCATTTCAATCCAACGTAGCCAAATGCTTCGTCGAGGAACTCGCGCACCGAATGGGTTTCGCCGGTGCCGATGACGTAGTCTTTAGGTTTATCCTGCTGCATCATCAGCCACATTGCCTCGACGTATTCAGGCGCGTAGCCCCAGTCGCGCTTGGCGTCCAGGTTGCCCAGGTAAAGGTATTTCTGGTGTCCGTCCATGATGGCCGCCAGCGCGCGGGTGATCTTGCGCGTTACGAAGGTCTCTCCGCGCCGGGGGGACTCGTGGTTGAAGAGGATGCCGTTGCAGGCAAAGATGCCGTAGCCTTCGCGGTAGTTTCGGGTGAGCCAGTAGGCGTAGACTTTGGCGGCAGCGTAGGGACTGCGCGGCTCGAAGGGGGTGCCTTCGTTCTGTGGCGGTTTTGCAGAGCCGAACATCTCGCTCGAGGAAGCCTGGTAGAAGCGCTCATCGAAGCCGGATTTACGGATGGCTTCGAGAATGCGTGTCGCCCCCAACGCGGTGACATCGCCCGTGTATTCGGGCATGTCAAAGCTAACCCGCACGTGGCTCTGCGCAGCAAGATGATAGATTTCATTCGGGCGGACGTTGTAGATGATGTTCGAGAGGGTCTCGGCTACCGACACGTCTCCGTAGTGCAGGTAGAGGCGGACCTCGCCGCCGTTGGGATGCGGGTCGCGGTAGATGTGGTCGATGCGGCGGGTGTTGAAGGTGCTGGCCCGGCGGATGATCCCGTGGACTTCGTAGCCTTTGGAGAGCAGCAATTCTGCCAGGTACGAACCGTCCTGACCGGTGATACCGGTGATCAAGGCTTTTTTCATTATAATACCTCCTGAGTGCAGCCCGCTAAAGAAATAGTTACCAGGCCAAAGGGAGAGTATATCACAGGTTATGGATTGGCATTACCGCTGAGGGTTGTCGGCAGTTGTGCGTTATCTTTCTACCGAATGTCTCCCGTTGGGCGGGTGCAGGCGCGAGGGGAACTCTTCTCGTGTGGTGCAAGATTTCTCCTCGCGCTCGAAATGACAGGTGAAGTGCTGCTTCAATCTGAGTGAAAACTCAAAGAAGCCGCATCAGCCCGGCTCAGGTTGACGCCGGGCTTTCGGCCGGTTCCTCTTTTTTGATTTCGGCCGGCTCTGCCTTGCGGAAGCTGAGCTGCTTTTCGCCCTCCTTGAAATCTACGATGACGTGGTCGCCCTTATCGAACTGCCCGGCGAGGACGGCGATCGACAATGGGCTCTCGACGTGCTTTTGCAGCGCGCGGCGCAGTGGGCGGGCGCCAAAGGACGGGTCATAACCGGCCTTGGCCAGCCACTCGCGAGCCGAGTCAGATATTCGCACGTCCAGGCCGTGCTCCTTGATCCGCTCGCGAACCTCTTTCATTTGCAGGTCAACAATGCTGAGCATCTGTTCCATCGAGAGGGGTGAGAACATGATGATCTCGTCGATGCGGTTGAGGAACTCGGGCCGGAAGGTAGTCTTCAGAGCCTTGTCGATCTTTTCGTGCTGGGCGCGGTCCTCGTCATTCTTGGCCTCCTGCAGGAAACCCAGCGTACCGCCCTGGCGGACGAACTCGGTGCCCAGGTTGCTGGTCATGATCAGGACCGTGTTGCGGAAATCCACCACCTGTCCCTGACCGTCGGTCAGGCGGCCGTCATCCAGGATCTGCAGCAGTGCATTCCACACTTCGGGGTGGGCTTTTTCGATCTCATCGAAAAGGATGACCCGATATGGACGGCGGCGAACCGCCTCGGTCAGCTGCCCGCCTTCTTCGTAGCCGACGTAGCCGGGCGGGGCGCCGAACAGTCGCGAAACGGTATGTTGTTCGCGATATTCGCTCATGTCCAGGCGCACCATGGCGTCCTCGTCGCCGAACATGAATTCGGCCAGCGCTTTGGCCAGCTCGGTCTTGCCGACGCCCGAGGGGCCGATGAATATGAACGAACCGATCGGCCGGCGCGGATCTTTCAATCCGGCGCGCGCACGGCGGATTGCGTCGGAGATGGCGTGGATGGCCTCCTGCTGCCCGATGATCCGTTCGCTCAGCCGCTCTTCCATCTGCAGCAGGCGCTCCGCCTCGGTTTCCATCATCTGGCTGACCGGAATGCCGGTCCACTGGGCGACCACCTGGGCGATGTCGTTCACGTCGACTACCTCGTCGAGCATATGCTCGGCTTCCCAGGCGTCGCGCTTCTGGTTGAATTCCTCTTCCAGCCGCAGGCGCTCGGCTTTCTTGCGCGCCGCGCGTTCGTAATCCCGTTCGATGCCGGCGCGCTCTTCTTCGGCCCTCAGTTTATCCAGCTCGGTCTTCATGTTCTTGAGATCGGTCGGCAGGGAGAAGAGGGCGACGCGCAGCTTCGCGGCGGCCTCGTCCATCAGGTCGATGGCCTTGTCGGGCAGGTGCCGGTCGGTGACATACTGCTGGGAAAGCCGCGCTGCGGCCACCAGAGCGTCGTCCGAGAAATGGACCTTGTGGTGCGCCTCATAGCGGTCACGCAATCCGTTGAGCATCTTGATTGTGTCCTCGACGCTCGGCTCCTCGACGTAGACCGGGGCGAAGCGTCGTTCGAGCGCAGAATCCTTCTCGATGTGCTTGTGATATTCATCCAGCGTGGTCGCGCCGATGCATTGCAGCTCGCCGCGCGCCAGGGCCGGCTTGAGCATATTGGAGGCGTCCATGGCGCCCTGCGCGGCGCCCGCGCCGACCACCGTGTGCAGCTCGTCGATGAAGAGGATAATCTCGCCCTCGGAATGCTGTACTTCCTCGATGGCGGCTTTAAGCCGCTCCTCGAACTCACCGCGGAAGCGGCTGCCGGCGATCATCGCGCCCAGGTCGAGGGCGACCACTTTCTTGCCCATCAGGATTTCCGGCACGTCGTTGCTGGCGATTTTTTGCGCCAGGCCCTCGACGATGGCGGTCTTGCCAACGCCAGCCTCGCCGATCAGCACCGGGTTGTTCTTGGTGCGGCGGGAGAGGATCTGCATCACGCGCAGGATTTCCGTGTCGCGCCCGATGACCGGATCGAGCTTGCCCTCGCGGGCCAGGGTGGTCAGGTCGCGCGAATATTTCTCCAGAGTGCGGTAGCGGGTTTCCGCCTGCGGGTCGGTGACGCGCTGCCCGCCGCGCAGTTGATTGACGGCGTCCAGCACGCGGTCGCGGGTGATGCCGGCGCCCTCCAGCAGGCGCGAGGCCGGCGTATTGCGTTCGCTTAAAATGGCGAGGAAAATGTGCTCGGTCGAAATATATTCGTCCTTAAGGCGGCTGGCTTCCTCGTTTGCCAGGTCGACGATGCGCTTGACGCGCGGGGTGATGAAGATCTGCCCGGCGCCTCCGCCAAAGATGCTCGCCTTTGGACTGGTGCGCAGGATGTAGTCAAGCCGCTCCGAAAGGGTGGCAGGATCGACCTTCAGGATTTCCAGGATTTGCGGGATCACGCCCTGCGGCTGCTCGATCAACGCCAGCAGAATATGCTCGGTGTCGATCTGGTTATGGCCGTAGCGCTGTATGATCTCAGCCGCCCGTTGGGCAGCCTCCTGAGCGCGCTCTGTAAATCGATCAAATCGCATCATGATGTAATATCCTCTTTTCCTCAGGGATGCTGAGGCTGTTTCCCGAATTATAGCATCTGCCTGTTAACGATCTGCAAATATCCTGTTAGATTTTTATCAGTAAATCTTCAGAGCAAGGCCTCTTAATTCAAAGGCGGCGTCCAAATATGTGCAAGATGCTTGCCCGCGTTCATCCCAATTGTAATCGAGAACTCACACAGGCATGATGTCATTTCAATTGGAGCGAGCGGCTACCCAGACTGTCCCGATAGGAAAAGACCACCAACCTTGCGAGTATGGCGGGCATCCTTGCCGGCCTTTTCCCGCGGGAGGTTTCTCGCCGGCGGCTACGAGGGCTCCCCCTACAGGGAAATCATGCCAGGGGTGGCAGGGGCAGGCCTTGTCCCTGCCCGTCGAGGGTCATTATGTACATCCCGAGGAACTCGCCAAGGCGTGTTGGCATCTCGACGACCGAAGCGAGCAAGTATCTTCAAGTGTTCCTCCCGCCGCCAACCTCCTCGTGATCGCTCACAAGGCGGCCAGGTGAACTGGTGTACAATTATCGAGATGGACGAGCCGCTGCAAGAAGTTGCTGCCCACATACGACCGCTGCGCTCGCGCAACGATCTGCTGGCCGTGGCTGACCTGGTCGAACTTTGCTTTGCCGATAACATGGATGCCGATGGACGCGAATACCTTCGCTACATTCGCCGAATCGCCAGGAATAACGCCTTCTATGGCTCAGGTGGAAGCGCCGCAACCGGCGGCAGACTGCCGGTGCAGGGGCTGCTCTGGGAAGAGGACGGCCGGATCGTCGGCAATTTAACTCTAATTTCGTTCGCCCAGCGTGAAAGGCGCATCTGCTTGATCGCCAACGTGGCGGTTCACCCGCACTTCCGCCGGCGTGGAATCGCCCGCGAGCTGACCCTCAAAGGGCTGGCCCACGCCTGGACGCAAGGCGCGCGGACTGTCTGGCTTCACGTACGCGATGACAACCAGCCGGCGCAGGATTTATACCGCTCGATCGGCTTTATCGAGAGGGCGAGGCGGACGACCTGGCAGTGGGAACCGCCTGGCTCGACGAGAAACCCCGAGCAGCCCACGGATCTGCGCGTGGGCTCTCCGCGCAGGCAGGACTGGCCGCTGATTTCCGCCTGGCTGGATCTGGATTACCCGCCTGAGGTCGCCTGGAATTTTCGATTCGATAAAAACAAATTTAAACCGGGTTTCATCTGGGAATTCTGGCGCTTTCTCCAGGATGACCGGCTGGTTCACCTGGCCGGTTACCGGCAGAATCAGCTCATTGGTTCGGTGATCTGGGAGCCAACCAGCCTGTACGCCGATATGCTCTGGATTGCCAGCGACCCGGCTCGCGATGACGCAGCCATCCCGCTGCTGCTCGGGCAGATCAGGCGCTCGCTGCCCGGATCGCGCCCGCTTTCAGTGAATTTCCAGGCTGGCAGGGCAGAGAGTTCCTTTGAAAAGTGCGACTTTTTGAAACAGAATACGTTAATATGGATGGAGCATCCACACTCATCCACAGGAGAAGGAGACCGAAAATGAGGATCATCATCAAGCTGATCATCAACGCAGTGGCGCTGTACGCCGCGGTGGCGCTGCTGAATGGCACATATTTATTTCCCAGCACAGATAACTGGCTGGATTTCATCTGGCTTGCACTGATTTTCGGTCTGGTCAATGCCATTATCCGGCCGATCGTCCTGGCGCTTAGCTGCCCGATCATCATTTTGACACTGGGATTGGGGACCCTGCTGGTCAACATGGCTATGTTCTGGCTGGCGGGTCTGATTGGCAACCAGTTCGGGGTCGGATTCGAGGTCAACGGCTTGCTGGGAGCTTTCCTCGGGGCGTTGATAGTCAGCGTTGTGAGCTGGATCCTCAGCGCGATCTTCCGCGATGGCAGGCACCGCTAATCCGTAAGCATACTCAGAATTAACCATCCGACGGGTACGTGCTGCAATCACCTGGCCTTTAATCGGGAAAATCAGATGCGCATCCCTGCAGTCTGATGAAACTAAGGGAAGACCAGCACCCTCCTTAAATGCACTCGGGCGGCTCTTGTGACCGCCCGAGTTGAATGTACTGAGGATCAATCGCTACTGACTTTCCTGCTGTGCCTCCTCCGGCAGGGTAAAGCGCAGTACGGTATTGTTGCCCGCGTCGCTGACCCAGACGTGCCCTTCCGCGTCCACTTCGATGCCTGTGGGCAGGCTGAACCCATCGCTGGACGGGCTGTAGCCGCCCCAGCCGCGGAGGAACTCGCCCGTCCCGCTGAACTCCAGCACGCGGAAATTCTCCGGATCGGTGACGAAGACGTGGCCGAACTCGTTCACTGCTATGTACGGCTTGTTGTCCACGGATTGTCCGCTCCAGGCGGCCACCTCCCAGGAGCGCAGGTAGATGCCCTGCAGGCTGGCTTCATCGAAGGTGAAGACCTGAATGCGCTGGTTCCAGGTATCGGTGATGAAGATTTCGTTCTCCGCGGTGATGGCCAATCCAACCTGCTCGTCGAACTCGCCGGGGTCGAATCCGGCCATGCCGAACTGTGCGATGTAATTCCCGTTCTGGTCGTAGATGACGATGCGCTTATTGCCCGTGTCGGACACATACACGCGCCCCTGGGCATCAAAGGCGACGTCCCGCGGCCCGTAGAGGGCGTCTGGCGCTTCACCCTGACCGAAGTACCCCCACATGGTGATAAATTGACCCTCGGGGGTGAATTTCTGAATGCGGTAATTCCAGGTATCGGCGACAAAGACGGACCCGTCCGGTGCGACGCCGATGCCCCACGGCTCGTTGAAGGTGCCGCCCGGCGCGTTGCCCTGGGCGATGTCGGCGAAGCTGCCCCAGGAATGCAGCAGTTGACCATCAACGGAAAAGTGCTGAATGCGGTGATTACGCGAGTCGGCCACATAGAGCGATCCATCCGGCGCAAAGGCGATCCCACGCGGCGACTGGAATTGCCCGGGCGATGCGCCTGGAGAGCCGATGATCTGGTCGGCGGGCAGGGTGACCGTGCCGGCTTCGTACGGATCGACCTGTTCGGGCAGCGGAATCTCAGGCGCCGCGCCGTAATTCCAGATCTGGGCGACGATATCCTTGCGCACGTAGAAGCGCAGGTTTTCGCTCGGAGACCAGGTTTCCAGCGTCAAATCGCTTTTATCCTTTACCTCGGCATAACGGGTGTAGTCGCGGTTGAGCCAGATGTCGAACACAGCCGCGCGCAATTTCCGATCACGGATGGTGTTCCAGATCCGATCCCAGGTCAGGTAGTAATAATCCTGCATCGGCCACCACAGGCGTTTGTAATTGAAAGCGATGAAATTGCCTTTTGTGATCGAATCAAGCTCGCGCAGGTTTTCGTCACCGGCGATGATCAGCGGCAGGTCGCGCAGATCGCGGGTGGGGTTTTCCGATACCCAGCGTTTGTTGGGATAATCACGGAAATACCACCAGTATGGATAAAGCGCGTCATCGGTGTAAGCGACGCTGATATTTTTCCCTCCGGTGGTGCGCCGGGAGATCTCCTCGACCTGTGCCAGCACTTCTTTCGGCCCGGCTGCGGCGTGCGCATAAACGAGGAATTCCTTGGCATTATCGTAATTTATATATGAAGACGTGACTGCCACCCGGATGGTCAGCACGGAAAACACCACTGCAAGCGCAACCGTTGCCAGGCGCAGAGATTCGGCAAGATTCCATTCGCTCAAAGCGCGGCTGATACCCCAGCCCGACAGGCCAACAGCGACGACTGAAAAAATGAAGTTGCTGGTCGCCCGCAATTCATCCAGCGTGTTGCCCTGGAAGGGTGGATTATCCCCAAGCAGCCCGGCCAGTACGCCGAACAATGCCGAGAGAAAGACAGGCACCAGGAGGATCGACAGCCAGGCCCGGTTTTCCATTAATTTTTTCCAGGGGGTGATTTCGACCAGGTGACCAAAGCCCCAGCCGGCGCCAAGCAGCAGCGGCAGGGCGATGTGTACGGTCAACCAGGGCATTTTTTCACCCGCCAGGCTGTAGGCGATCAGGCTGGTGACGGACCAGAAGACGAGCAGGATCAATATCGGCAGAGACTGGTTCGAAGCAGCTGCCGGGGAATTTTCTAAGGAGGCTGCCTCGACCTGGATTTCCGCAACAGTGATTTGATTGGTTTCTTCCAGCAGTTCAGGCTCGATATCGGCTTCATCTTCAACGGGCTCTGCTGTCGCCAACCGGTCACCAGGTCGGTTTGACCATTTATTGTGCGTCAGGCCCAAGATTAATGCGACCGAGGTGCCGAAAGCGGCCAAATATTCATAGACAGGCACCTGAATCAGGGCGTAGAAATACCAGGGTTGTGTACCGCGCTGGACGCTCTGCTGCTCGAGCCAGTAACCCAGCGAACCGATGATGCCAGTGAAGAAACCGAAGCCGTTGGTGAAGAAGGTTGTGTAAAAGACGGTGAAAATACTGTAGAAGATTCCAAAATTGACCAGCCATAATTTTGGTTTCCACAGCAGGCCGATGGCGGCAGAGATCAGGACGATCACGACCAGGAAGGCGGCCGTGCGCAGGATGCCCGGGGTGGTGTAGTCCAGTGGATTCCAGTTCAGTCCCAGGAACTTGCCTATCAGCTTGATCGGGAAGGCGGTTAATTGCGGCAGGATCAGCGTGCCGGTGAGGATGAGCAGGTCGAAGGAACGTTCCTGCTTGAGTCTCTCCCAGCCGAAGAAGCGCAACAGGAGGATAATTGCCCATACGCCGAGGATCAACGCCCCGAGGATGGTGAACAGTTCCGCAATTTGCGTCGGCAGCAGTGGCGCGCTGGCAACGGCAGCCTCAGCGGCTTCAGCGCCCTCGGCGCCCTCGACCGCAGTCGCAGGGTTGGCGGCAACGGCGTTGAATGCGGCCAGCCCAATGGTAGCCACCAGCAGGAACATCGCTCCGGCTAACAGTAGAACGAATGAAGAGCGCGATTTTTCTTCCGACCACTGTCCGCGAGATACCCGCACCATGAAGAGAAAGGCGAGAAACAGCAGCAATTGAGCGGTGTATATGTAGGAGGTTTCTTTGGTGGCAAAGTGCAATGCAGTCGCGGCGGTTAAAAGATACAGTGTCCAGTTCTCTCCTTTTTCGAGGTATCTTAACACGGCATAGAGAGTGATCACGCCGTAGAGTGCGACGAAGACCTCGTTGCGGGTGTACCTGCCGTAGAAGAGCATGTAAGGAGAAATCAGGAAGAGGAAGCCGGCGATCAGCGCGCCAACGCGCCCAAGGTAGCGGCGGAAGGCAAACAGGACGAAAGCGACTGTGGCAATACTGAACAGCGCGGCCGGGATGCGCGAGGTGAAATCGTTATCGCCGAATAGAAAATAGGAAAGTGCAACCAGATGGAACTGCACCGGCCCGTGGGTGATCGGGTCGTGGCGGTAGCCCTGGCCCTGATAGAGCTCCCATGAGGGCACCACGTGGTTGACCTCGTCGTGGCTCATCACCCGGTTGCCCAGGATGTAGAAGCGGCTGAACACCGCCAGGATGAGAATTACAACAATGATCAACGTTTCGATGCGAAAGGCCGGCACGGAGCGGAACACCGGCTTATCAAGCCAGGAGGATGAGGATGGTTGCTGCTCTGCGGAAATGGTCATTTGCATCTGCTTAATTCCGGGAAAATTCGATTTTATCTATGCGCTGTTGACTATACTTGAAAGTCATTTTTCTTGCAAGGATCGAACCAACACAACCGCGGACGATCCTACCCCGGCCGTGGTCAATCCGACAGATAACTGCCGCTCTGGTGGGTCTTCGGACGCCAGGCGGCAAGCTTTGGGCAAAAAGAAAATGGCCAGCGATCGATCGCTGGCCTATTTTGGTTGAATGGTGTGGCCCGATTATTTCGGTCCGGGGCCGTAGCCGCTGCCGGGTGTGGGCGTGCCGGTAGTCCAGGGGTTGCTGCCGGGGCCGTCGCCGTAGCCGCTCCCGGGAGTAGGCGTCCCTTCCATCCAGGGATTATCACCGTTGCCGTCGCCATAGCCGTAGCCGCTGCCTGGGGTGGGCGTGTCATCCGTCCAGGGATTACCGCCTTCCTGGCCGAAGCCGGCTCCGGGCTCGGGCGATTCCTCCGCCCAGGGATTGCCGTTGCCACCGCTATCGTTTTTTCCGGGATCGGACGGCTCTCCTCCGCCCGGGCCGCCGTTTTTCTCGCCGTCGCCGGGGCCGAAGCCCTGCCCTTGTTGCGGCGGGACAGTTTCTTCAGCTTGCCCGGTGCGCACCTGATTGCGGAATTCCGCCGGATCCTGCAATCCGTTGGCGGCGAATTGTAGGCGGCTCTGGATCATCGCCAGGAGCTGGTCTATCAGTGGTATGCCGGGCTGCAGCGCCTGCAGGCGGCGCATGATCTGTTCCTGTGTGCGCAAGGTCTCCTGCAGCCTGAGCAGCGCGGGGGTGAAGTCTTCATCCGGCATGTTGGCAGCCAGGCGCAAAGCGTTCTCCATCTGGTTCTGGTAACGGGTGAGAACCTCGTTGGACGGGATCTCGCCCTTCAACATCAGCTTTTCCATTTCGACCAGACGCCGGCTGGCGAATTTCAGCGCCAGCTCGAAGCGGGTTTGGTTTTGAAATGCCAGTCTACCGCTAACGTCTTCTGAGGTCAGCTTGAGGCCGTAAAGCGGCTGGTCGGGCAGCGCTGCCTGGGCGGCGGCGACCGTGGCAGTCGAGCCGCCAAAAACAATCCCTAATATTACGAGTACAGTTGCCAGGACGTTCATGTGTACAGGCTCCTTTTTTGAAAACAGGGGGGCTAATATCCACCCTTTATGACGCGCTTCGCCGTTTCTGGATACGGCCTGGCGCAGCTCCTGAGCCTGATAGAGGAAATACGCCCGGCCCTGTGCCGCAGTGGGCGGATTGCGCTCAGGGATTTTACGCAGGGCATCCAGTTGCTGCTGCAATTCAGGATCGATTTCAGCGGTTGGGTTGGCGGATTTATTGGTTTTCATTCCTTGCCTGACATTTTCTTCAATCGTTGGATGGCACGGTGCTGGAGGGATTTGACCGCGCCAAGCGGCTTTTTCATTGCGCAGGCGATCTCCTCCGGATCCCAGCCTTCGTAATATTTCAACAGGATGACCTGGCGCTGGTCGGGGGTGAGGTTCATCAAAATGGAGCGCACCTGTTGGGCATTGATATTTTCCTCGGCGGCGCTGGCAGTGTCGGGCTGGCCATCCTGGACAGTATCGCTCAAGGGCAGATCCACGCGACGGTTCCTGCGGTAATGATCGGTGATCCAGTTGTGGGCGATGCGGTACAGGTAGGCCCGGATGTGTTCGTCTGGCCCCCGTCGGGAGCGCAGCGCCTGTAAAAAGCGCTGGAAGGTATCGGCGGTGCAATCTTCGGCCAGATGTTCATCCCCTAGCAGGCGCATCGCATAACGGTAGATGCCGGGGCTGTGCTGATCGTAAATGCCAGCCAGGGTTTCCAGGTCAAACTGCCTGGCGCGATGAAGCAGATCTGCCGGAGAATCATCCATGGATCACTTTCATATGCTATGACGCATTTGCGCGGTCTGAGATACGGGTTCTATAATAAAAGACAAAACGACCTGACATCAGTCTACGACATATTTATGAAGAATTGATGAAGCCGTCACGCCAACTGATCCCTTCTCGGTCGGACGGATTTTCTTGCTTATTCCCGTTTGGGCGTAAAATGAAACAATGTAAATGACAGCGGATCGGCAGTGGTTGTTATTCCGAGCTGATATCCAAGGAAAATCCATCTTTTTCGTAAAAAAGTTTTGGAGCGATATGGTGATCACGATAAGTTACTTCAGCATGGACGATTTCCAACAGGTGCTGGCCCTCTGGAAGCGCACGGAGGGGATTGGACTGAGCAGCGCCGACTCGCCTGAGCGAATCGCAGCTTATCTCGAGCGCAACCCGGGTTTAAGCTTCACCGCCTGGGATGGACAGCGGCTGGTCGGCGCGGTGCTGTGCGGGCACGACGGACGCCGCGGCTATCTGCACCACCTGGCGGTGGATCCCGAATACCGCCGTTTGGGCATCGGCAAGCGGTTGTCGGATGCCTGCATGACGGCGCTGGCGGCGCAGGGCATCGATAAAGCGCACATATTTGTCTTCGGCGCAAACCAGGACGGCATAAAATTTTGGCAAAAAGCCGGCTGGTACCGGCGGCATGAGCTGGTGCTGATGTCGTATGATGTAAAGAAATAGAGGAGGAGGCTGGAGATGCGTAAAACGGAGGATCGGGCGGTTTCCGATTTCGAGCGGGTGATGCTCAAGGATTTCGGCGACGTTTATATCACTCAGGGGGAGAGTGAATCATTACAAATCGAGGCAGATGAAGAGATGCTGCCGCGGATTAAAACCGAGGTTGTCGACCGGTGCCTCATCATCAGCGTCGAGGGCGACTGGCTGCGGCGGATCAGCCTGGGTTTTGGCCATCTCTCCGGCGATTCGATCCGCTTCAATCTGCAGGTGCGCCAGCTGACCGGCGTAGAGGTGATGGGCGCAGGCAAACTGCTCGCCGCGCGGCTGGAGACGCCCAGCCTGGACGTGAAACTGGCGGGAGCGGGTTCGATCGAGATCGGTGGTCTGGCCTGCGGCACGCTCACGGTCAACCTGCCGGGCGCAGGCAAGATCGAGCTCGAGGGCGCGGCTGTCTCGCAGGACGTGCAATTGAGCGGCGCGGGCAGCTACCAGGGATTGAAGCTGGAGTCGAAGCGCGGTAAAGTGCACGTGTCCGGGATCGGCAACGCCGCTGTGAACGTGGCTGACGAGCTGGATGTGCACATCTCCGGGCTGGGCGGGGTGCAGTACAAAGGCGAACCGCGCCTGCAGATGAATATCAGCGGGCTGGGCAGGCTGACCAGGGTTTAGCCTGGATTTTTATTCTCCCTCCCCAATCCAGTGCGCCCAATCGACGCCCTGTTCCCTCATGGCGCTGACCAGGCGCTGGTCGGCGCTCCAGAATTCAGCACCCAGACTCTCCGCCAGAGCCGCATATTGAGCGTCATAGGCTTTGCTCTGTCCCAGGCGCTGCGCCCAGTTCAGCGCTAAGCGGTGAAGCTCGGGCGACGGGACGACCCGTCTTGGCTCGATCCCCAGGATCACCTGCACAGCTTGATCGGCTAACTCCGCTTCGATATACTTATGAAAAACAGCCGAACGCAATCCGCTCAAGCATTCATACTCCCATAATGTTGGCACAACCAACTCTGCCTGCTCATCTCGGAAGCGCTGCAGTCGCCAGCGGGCATCATTCGAGTAGGGCAGATGGAGGATCAATCCCAGGCTTAAGTTAGCGTCAATCACGATTGGCCGGGCCATAGCAACTGGTCCATCTCCTGCTGGCGTTCTTCACGCATCTCATTTATGATATCGGTCTCGATGAGTGGCATCGCTTCCAGACGAGGCCGCCATTTCTCGAGAATCGTCATGCGCCTTTGCCAAACCTCGCTATGGTCTTCCATCGCGTCCAGGCCCGCCTCCAACGCCTGGCGCAGAACGGAGGCTATCGAGCGCCGCTCGCGCCGGGCAATCTCCTCCAGCCGTTTGCGCTGTTCCGGTTCTAACAGTACCTGATATCGGTTCATTCATCACTCCTACACATCTATACATCATTATACATTATTATACACAAGTTTATCAAGGGGGAGTGAATCCAAAAAAACTTGCCGAGCACCACCCGCTGCTGACAGATTTCCATCGGGCAAGTCGTTTCCCCTAAGATATCTCCGACCAGGGCGCGCATCGCCACATGCTCACGGTAAAAAGCCCGCCTGAGCCCAGTCTTCCCCCAACAATACTTCCATGTCGGCGCTTCCAAAGGGATCAAGCTGGATGTAAATTTCGCTCGGGCGGATCTTCAACAGATCGACCAGGAAACGCAGGGTGTAAGGATTGTCCACCCGATCCACCAGGCGCGAGTAGGCGCGTTGATCCTCGCCTTCGACGGCCTCAACCACGTTTATACCGCTTCGCTGTAAAAATTCCGCCGTCCTGCGCGCCAGGCCGGGCTGGCCGCTCTCGTTGACGATGCGGATGCGCGAATTTTCAGATTGAGTCAGATATTCCCGGGTTAGATCCGTTTTCGAGCCGGCCGGGGCAAAGAGGTCGCGCACGATGACCTGGATCCGTTGCGGGATTGGCAGGTAAATATCCTGCCCGTCCGGATTTTGACCGGCGCTGAGCTCGCCTGGGCCGATGGCGGCGAGGTGTATCTTTTCATCCGGGATTTGCTCGGAGAGCCAGGCCAGGCGGATGATCTCGGCCAGGGTCAGGTTGGTGCGGATTCCGCTGGAGAGCGTGCGGTACAGCGAGGGGGCGTTGAGCACCAGGGTCGGTAACATCTCGAAGCTGAGGATACGCTCCCGGACGGCCATGATGATCTGGCGCTGACGCGCGGCGCGGTCGAAGTCATCCTCGGCGCTGTCGCGGCTGCGCGCGTAGGCCAGGGCGATCTCCCCGGGCAGGGTTACCCAGCCGGGCTCGAGCTGGACGTTCTTGTCGGTGCCGATCAGCGAGAGGGTCATCGGCTCGGCGATGAAGACCTTGACGCCCTTGATTTCATCGATCAGGCGGACGAAAGCCGAGAAATCGATCTCGACATAATAGTTGATGGGTATACCCAGAAGCTGCTCCACGGTCCGCATCGCCAGCGCCGGGCCGCCGCCGGGCAGGTTGTACAATTCGCCAAAGCGGTAGGCTGTGTTGATCCGGTTCGGCTCCGCGATCCCCGGGATGCTCAGCCACAAATCGCGCGGGATGGAGAGCACTCCCGCGGTTTTAGCGAGCGGGTCGACGGTCAACAGGATCATCGTGTCCGACCGGGGCGGGCCGGCGCGGTCGGCGCTTTCCCACTCGGCCTTGTCCACGCCCAGCAGCAGCACCGTCACCCGGCGGGTTCCCGCCCAGGGATCCGGCGTGGGCAGGCGCACGACGTCCGTCGGCGCAGGGACGGGCTGTTCCAGCGGCGGGGTATTGGTTTGGAAGGCAGCCGGCAGTGGGGTGGATACGCCGGCGGGGATTGGGGCGGTCGCCGGGACTGCGGCGGGAGCGCAGGCGTACAGCAGGCTGATCCCCATCAGCAGGATTGTGACGATGTGGAGGGTTGTAAGCGGCTTTTGCCACCAGGAATGACTTTTCCTGATCATTTTATCCATCTCGTGTTTGCTGAGAGGGATTATACCCCTGGCTGTTTACTGGCAATTTTCGGTTCATGCAGCATACCCGCAGGGTACGCGGCGGATTTGAACCGCTGGCTTAAAACAAACGAGGATATCGGGTACACCCTCAGTTACTGTCAGGGTCGCGCAGCATACCCGCAGGGTACGCGGCGGATTTGAACCGCAGGCTTAAAACAAACGAGGGTGTCGGGTACACCCTCAGTAACTGTCGGGGCGGGCGGATTTGAACCGCCGACCTCACGGACCCGAACCGTGCACTCTAACCGGGCTGAGCCACGCCCCGAACATATCCGATTATACTCCAGAGTGAACCGGTTTGGCAAGATGACGGGCTTTGCCCGCCTGCGCTCCGGCGCTGGTTGACCCCTACAATAGAAGGTATAATCGGTTTTTGAGCGCTCTTCTCCACCCCCGTCGATCAACGCCAGCCGCCTCCGGGCTGGCGGGTGATCCCGCAGTGAAGAAACACCGCACAAGCCGGCTCGCTCGATGGTAATATCATGCCTTTAATCCGCCCAGATAACAGAAAATCCATGCGATCCTCCCTTCGGGAGTGGAAATTGCGTTAACCCCTAAATCGATATGACCCGCAGCGAACAACACCCCCTGAGCAAGAGGTTTGGACTCATTTTCAGTTTGCTGATCCTGGCGCTTCTTTCGGGATGCTCCTCGATCTTCGGCGCGGTTTCGGCTGGCGGCACCACTCCTTCCGCCCGGGTGATCTCAAAAATAAGCGCAACACCGACCGCCACCCCGATCCCCAGCGCGACCCGCACACCGACCCCGCAGCCCAGCTCGACCATCAGTCCGCCGACGCCCACCCCGCCTCCGCTGGCGTTTTACCAGACCGACCGCCTGTACGACAATATTGAGCCGGTCGCCTACCTCGATGACGCCTGCCAGTATCTCTACGACCGCTGGAACCCGGACAACGCCAGCCCGGGCACCATCGTCCTGCCGTTCATGTATCACGGCGTGCGCAAGGCGGGCGGCTCGGTGGCAGACAACATCACCGTGACGCAGAAATACTTCGAGGAAACCATGGCGCGCGCCAGAGAGCTCGGTTACGAGACCATCACCATGCGTCAACTGGAAAATTTCTTGCAACACAACGCCTACATCCCTCCGCGCTCCATGCTGCTGATCATCGATGACCGCCGCTTGGGCACGGTCAGGGAGCATTTTCTGCCAGTGCTCGAAGAAAACCAGTGGGAATTGACCATGGCGTACATCACCGGCGTAATCAACCCGAACGAATGGAAACAGGTAAAGGAGGTGCTGCGCACCGGGCGGGTGCGCATCGAGGCGCACGGCTACCTGCACAACGGCGAGACTTATTTCACCGAACACACCCCGGACGAGATCATCCATCAGGAAATCTACGATCCGATCGAGGCATTCGAGGCCAATCTCGGCTATCGCCCGACCGCGTTTATCTACCCCGGCGGCGACTTCACCGAGAAGGCGGTCAGGGTGGTGCGCGAGGCCGGCTACCAGCTCGGGTTCACCATCCACGCCCGCGGGCCGATCATGTTCAACTGGATTCCGCAGGGCGAGAAGGAGCGCGCGATCGGCGACCCCCTGCTGACCCTGCCGCGTTACTGGAGCACCTCTGCTTACCAGAACCTGGAGGCTGCCCTGGACTACGCCGATGAAGCTGCCGCTTTTGCCTGGCATCAGCGCGAGAGCGAGATGAGCTGGTACAGCAAATACTGCTCCGGCTACCCGCCGATCCCAGAACCGGCGCTCGAAATCACCGAAGAAGCTTGCCGGAAGTGCGCAGAATGAGCTGTCCCTTTTGCCGGATCATCGCCGGACAGGCCCCCGCTGAGATCCTCTACCGGGACGAGCGGGTGACCGCCTTCCGCGACGCTCGTCCGGTTGCACCGGTGCACGTTTTGATCGTGCCAAACGAGCACATCGATTCGATCAACGACGTTTCGGTAGAGCAGGAAAGTTTGCTGGGACACCTCAACCGGGTCGCTGCCCGGCTGGCACAGCAGCTGAACGTCGACCGCAGCGGTTATCGGCTGGTAATCAACACCGGCCCGGATGCCGGTCAGTCAGTTTTTCACCTGCACATGCACCTGATCGCCGGGCGGCACCTGCCTTTCAGGTTCGATTGAGATGCTCGCGATGGAGAAGCGCATCCACCTGAAGATAGCTATCGCCGCCATGGCTCTGACCCTGGCGTTGGCGGGCTGTGTCAGACCGGCGCCGCAGGCCGACCTGTGGCGGCCCGGCGGCTCCGGGCAAACGGCGACGCCGGCGACCGGCAACATGCCGGCCCTCTCTGCCGCCACGCTGCCGGCGCTGCCGCCGACGCGCGCACCGGGCGAGCCGGTCAGATCACCCACGCCCAATCCGCCGCGGGTCTTGCCGACCATACGCACCGAGCCGGAGGAATACATCGTCCAGCCGGGCGACACGCTGGGGAAGATCGCGACGATGTTCAACACCACCCTCGATACACTGATCGAGGCGAACGAGATCACCAACGCGAACATCATTCCGGTCGGGCAGAGGCTGGTCGTGCCGGTGCCGTCGCCTCAGTCGCCTGGAACGGCGTTCAAGATCCTGCCGGATTCCGAGCTGATCTTTGGCCCGATGAGCGCCACACTGGACGTCTTCGATTTCGTTCGCAGGCAGGGCGGGTATTTATCCACGTATTATGACACCGACAACAGCGGCGAAACCTTCACCGGGCCGGAGATCGTCCTTAAAGTGGCGCGCGAATATTCGGTTAATCCGCGCCTGCTGTTGGCGGTGCTGGAATATCAAAGCGGCTGGGTCACGCAGATGAACCCGGATGCGGAGACGATCGATTATCCGCTGCGCTTCGGCGAGGAATGGCGGGTTGGGTTGTACAGCCAGCTCTCCTGGGCTGCGAATCAGCTCAACCGCGGCTACTACCTGTGGAAGGTGAACGGGATCTCACACTGGCTGCTGGCCGACGGCGGAGTGGTCCCGGCGGACGCGAGCATCAATCCCGGTACCGCCGGCGTCCAGAATTTGATGGCGCGCCTGTACGACCGATCGGGCTGGGATAGGGCTGTCGGTGCGCAGGGCGTCATCGCCGTCTACGAGAGATTTTTCGGTTACCCATTCGATTACACCATCGAGCCGATCCTGCCAGACGGCCTGACTCAGCCGGAGCTGCTGCTGCCGTTTGAGGAAGGTAAGGTCTGGTCGTTCACCGGCGGCCCCCACGCCGGCTGGGGCGACGGTTCTGCCTGGGCCGCGCTGGATTTCGCCCCGCCGGGCGGCGGCTGGGGCTGCGTTGTCAGCGACGAGTGGGTCACCTCCTCGGCAGATGGACTGGTCGTCCGCTCAGAAACTGGGGTGGTCGTGCTGGATTTGGACGGCGACGGATTGGAACAGACCGGCTGGACACTGCTCTATTTGCACATCTCATCCACCGATCGCATTCCTGCCGGAACGGTGGTTGAAGCTGGCGACCGGATTGGTTATCCGTCCTGCGAGGGCGGCCAATCCAACGGGACGCATGTTCACCTTGCTCGCCGCTATAACGGCGAGTGGATCCCTGCTGACCAGACCCTGCCCTTCAACCTGGAGGGTTGGTTATCACAGGGCACGGGTGTAGAATATAATGGAAGCCTGATACAAAATGGAGGGGAGGTCGTTGCACTGGATCATGTTGCGGCGCAAAACCAGATATCACGTTAGGAAGGTGGGGACAGCCGGCGCCGTGGCAGCATTGATTTTTTCGATGCTGGCGTGTTCACAGGGATATGTTTCGCCCTACGACCTGACCGCCACAGCGCTGTTTTCCCCCGGCGGATCGGGCGGGGCGGAGATCACGCCGGATACCCAACCGCTGCCAACCGAGCTGATCCAGCCAGAGGATATCGACGTCGTTCAACCGACTGCCAATCAGGCGCCGACCAACCAATCTCCAACTCGCCAGCCGACCCAGAACACCACTCCGCAGCCGCCGCTGCTTTATTACACCCAGGCGGGCGATACGCTGCCGGTGGTGGCTTACCATTTCGGCGTCGCTCAGGAGGAGATCACCTCGACGGATACGTTTTCAGTCGAGGGTTTTCTTCCACCCGGAAAGCTGCTGATCATCCCCAACCGGCTCGATCAAACCGGGCCGGGCGATCTTCTCCTGCCGGACAGCGAGATTGTGTTCTCCCCATCGGCATTGGATTTGGACATCGACGCTTACGTGCTCGACGCCGGCGGTTACTTGAGCTCGTACCGTGAGTATCTGGCAGAGGGCTGGTTGACCGGCGCGCAAATTGTGCGCAAGGTCGCGGTCGAAAACTCAGTTAACCCGCGTATCCTGCTGGCGCTGCTCGAATACCAATCACAGTGGGTTTATGGCCACCCGGACAACCTGGCGAAAACGGATTACCCAATCGGCTGGGTACATTACGACCGAAAAGGTCTGTATAAACAGTTAGCCTGGGCGGTTCAGCAGATGAACATCGGCTATTACGGCTGGCGGGACGGAATTCTGGCAGAGATTTCCTTCCCGTCGCTGGAAACTCTGCGTCTGGCGCCCGGTTTGAATGCAGGTACGGTCGCTCTGCAATTCATGTTTGCCAGGCTGTACGAGCGCGAGCTGTGGAACGACGTCCTGAAGGGCGAGCGCAGTTTTGCGGGGATGTACATCGCCATGTTCGGAGACCCCTGGCTGCGGGCTGAGACAGTCGAGCCGCTGCTGCCGATCAACCTGACCCAGCCGGAGATGATCCTGCCGTTTCTGCCCGGGCGTGTCTGGAGCTACACCGGCGGGCCGCATTCCGCCTGGGGACCGGACGGGGCGCGCGCGGCGCTCGATTTTGCCCCCTCGTCGACTGAATCGGGCTGCGTGACTTCGGAGGAATGGATCACCGCCGTCGCGAATGGATTGATCGTACGCACCGGCACCGGCGTTGTCGTGCTCGACCTGGACGGCGACGGTTACGAGCAAACCGGATGGGTCATCCTTTACCTGCATGTGGCTTCCCGCGACCGGATCCGCCAGGGCACGGTGGTCTCCCAGGGCGACCTGATCGGGCATCCCTCCTGTGAGGGTGGCGCCTCCACTGGCACGCATATGCATATCGCCCGCAAGTACAACGGCGAGTGGGTTCTGGCTGGCGGACCGCTGCCGATGGTCTTGAATGGCTGGACGGCTGTTGCAGGCGAAAAACCTTACCTGGGGCAACTGCTGAAAGACGGCGAGGTGGTCGAGGCCTGCACCTGCAGCTCGTTCGAAACCCGCATCGCCCGGCCATATGATGATTAGCCCTGCCCGTAAACCTAAACTGATGCTGAAGCTGCTCAGTCTGGTCAGCATCCTCAGCCTGACAGCGGCAGGCTGCGCGGCCGCATCTGGGCAGAATGTGGATCTGCCTGCAGCGGAGGTTGTGGCAGTGCCTGCCACACCGGATCAGGCTATGCCCACCCCGCTGTCCACCCGCGAGCCATTCCCACCCGGGACGCTGGTCGATTACACCGCCCAGATGGGCGATACGCTGCCTGCTCTGGCTGCGCATTTCAACACCTCGGTCGAGGAGATACGCGAAGCCAATCCCATCATCCCGGATGGAGCGACCACCATGCCGCCCGGATTGCCGATGCAAATACCGATCTACTATGAGCCGTTCTGGGGCAGCCCTCATCAGATTTTACCTGACAGCCTGTTTATCAATGGCCCTGCCGCGGTGGGCTTCGATCCGGCTGCATATGTGAATGAACAGCCCGGCTGGTTTAAAAACTACAGCTTCTATCTCGGCAACCGAGAACGCCGCGGCGGGGAGATCATCGCCTACATCACCGGCAACTTCAGTATCAGCCCGCGCCTCCTGCTGGCTCTGCTGGAATACCAGACAGGCGGATTGACCCACCCGGAGATGCCGGAGGATATCGAGGAATATCCTCTCGGCTACCGTGACCAGTTCCATCAGGGGCTTGCCCGCCAGTTGATCTGGGCGGCCAACCTGCTCAACAATGGATTCTACGGCTGGCGCACCGGCAGGCTGGAGGTGTACAGCCGCCGCGATGGGCGCGAGCAGCGCCCCGATCCCTGGCAGAACGCCGCCACTGTCGCCCTGCAGTATTATTACGCCCGGGTGCTGCCCGCGGATGCTTATGATTATGCCGTCAGTGGTGACGGCCTTCAGGCGACTTATGCGCGCTTATTTGGCGATCCCTGGCAAAACGTCCAGGCGCACATCCCCGGCAGCCTGGCGGCGCCAGAATTGCGCTTGCCGTTCACCGAGGGGAAATCCTGGGCGTTCACCGGCGGCCCGCACACCGGCTGGGGGCAGGGTGATCCGCTGGCGGCGCTGGACTTTGCCCCGCCGAGCGTGGTTGGCGGTTGCCGTCCCAGCGACGAGCCAGTCACTGCCGTTGCGGATGGGATTATCGCCCGCACTGGCGACGCCTTCGCGCTGCTCGATCTGGACGGCGACGGGGATGAGCGCACCGGCTGGGTGGTTTTCTACCTGCACCTGGCGAACGCCAGCCTGCCAAAAGTTGGCACGCTCCTCAAGACCGGCGACCCAATCGGGCTGCCCTCTTGCGAAGGGGGAGAGGCAACCGGCACCCACGTGCACATCGCCCGAAAGTACAACGGCGAGTGGATCCCTGCCGATGGCGCGCTGGCGTTTAATCTGGAGGGCTGGCTGGCGAAGAACGGCAGCCAGCCGTATCAGGGCTTCCTGACCCGCCTGGGGAAGACCGTGCGCGCCTGCGATTGTTCCGACCTCGCCTCTCAACTTCAGGCAGGGGCGCGTTAAAAAACACTGGCGCCTGTTCGCGCCAGTGCTGGAATGATCCGCTCAGTAACTGGGTTCCGGCGATTGGATCAGGATTCGCCGTTCGAATTCCACGTTCCCCCGCAGCGTGGCGATGGCCGAGCAGTACTTTTCCTCGGAAAGCTGTACGGCCCGCTCGACCGCGCCAGGTTCGATGTCATGGCCGGTGATGATGTAATCGATGACCATTTTCAGGAATTTTCGCGGGTGGTCATCCGCGCGGGAAGCGTGCACCTGGACTTCAAAGGCGGTGACCTGCTGGTGCTTCTTCTGCAGGATGGATATGACATCCATGGCTGTGCAGCCCGCAACGCTGAGCGCCATTAATTCCACCGGGCGAATGCCGGAATCAGAGCCGCCGACTTCCTTTTTTGAATCAAGCCGGATGGAAAAGCCCGAATCGGCGATACCGGTGAAAACCAACCCTTCGTTCCAAACGACCTTCGCTTCCATCAAGTAACCTCACTGGTTTTAGTCAAGGATAACACTTCCTCGATTTTTTGCAACAGGTGTCCCTCGGGTACCGCGCCGATCACCTCGCCCCTGCCTTCGTTGATCACTGTATGCGGTACGCCGGAGACGCCATAATGATTGGAAAGCTCATTGAACTCCATCGCCTCAATCATCTCCGCCTGGATGAGCGGATTTTCCATCGCCATCTGGTGGGCGAGCACCACCGCGCGCGGGCAGTAGGGACAGGTGGGGGTCACGAAGACCTGCATGCGCACCGGGGAGTTGATTTTGCTCAACGCATCCCGCGTCTCCTGCGCCAGACCGGAGTCGCGCTTGGAGACAAGGACAATGTCATTGATCAGCGATGTGAATTCGTGCCCCGCCGGGATGCCGGCGAAGCGCACGCCATAGTCGGTCCATGTGCCGTCGACGCTGCTGAGGAGGGTGAATCCGGGCGCTTTGTCCATGCCGTATTGATCGGCAACGTCCTTGTGTTCCTCCAGATCGTAGTGCTCCACGCTGATTTTATCGTTCAGTGAAGCCACTTCCTCGAGCAGCTCACGAGTGTCCTGGCAGTATTCGCAGCCGTCCTGGCTGCTGAAAAACAGGATTTTCACCGGATGATCGAGGTCTGTAAAAAAATCCCGCACCTGAGTCTTGATTTCGTCATTCAATAATGATGTCATGATTTCTCCTCTAAATATATCAGCCCCGCCGGGGCGGAATGCTTGACTTATCAGGTAAAACATCCCTGGGTCCCGCTCCAGCCGCATCGATCGCAGCGCAACACCAGATATCCGTCGTAAGCCAGCCTGCCGCGCCCGCAAACCGGGCAGAACTCGCCCTCTCTGTACTGGCTGGAAACAAGTTCCGCAAGGTTGATCACATACTTAGCGTGGTCTTGTTTCTGTTCGAGCTGCTTCTTGGCATCCATCGGATTGTGTCCATCCATTGGATGCACTTATCATTGAAAGGTTGCATGCTCCTCAGGATTTTAAGAAATCTTCCAGGTGCAGGCGGTAGAAAAGCCGCTGACGGACTTCGTCAGGGAGAACGTCGCCGTCAGAGGGATCTTTGTACAGCTCAATGGTTTTACGCAGCGTGTTGACCACTACCTGGCAGTTGTTGCACTCGCTCAGGTGGCGCTCGAGTTCAACGCACAAACCCGAATCGAGCTCGCCGTCGATGTAGTCGGAAATCGTTTCGATTAACTGCTGGCAGTGGCGTTCCTCGTTCATTCTGACCGTTCCTCCGTTAAACGCTCTCCATAGTACACCGATAGTTCCTTACGCAGCTTGAGCCTGGCACGCAGCAGGCGGGTCTTGGCCGCGGTTTCGCTGATGCCGAGCGCCTCAGCGGTGTCGCGGATGGAGAGACCCTCGACGTCGCGTAAGACAAACACGCTTCTCAGCGTTTCTGGCAGCTTGAGCGCAGCCCGGTCAAGAAACCTCCTGGCTTCGCTGGATAACAGTTCTTCCTCAGGTAGGCAACACCAGTCGGTCAATACCATTCCGCTGAGTCCGGCGTCGTCATCCGCATCCAGCTCCTCTACCGGCGCTAAATCCCATCTGGATTTGCGCAGGATCATCAGCGATTCGTTCATCGCGATGCGGTAGAGCCATGTGGCCAGCGAGGACCTGCCCTCGAAATTCGGCAGTGCGCGCATGGCTTTGATGAAGGTTTCCTGAAGCACGTCCTCGGCGTCCTGCGGATTCCCAAGGAATTTGAGCGCCACACGGTAGATCTGATTCGAAAAGCGTTCGACCAGGCGGGCAAATTCAGCGCGGTTCCCTGCTCTGAGCGCTTCCAGGTTGAGGGATTCGTTGTTAATCTGCTCGTTCATTGATTAGATGCCGGGGCTGAAGAAAAGTTGCGCGGTCAGGCCTGGCTGGCGGTGGAAAGCGCCCAGGTAGGCAGGACGTCCAGGTTGAGCGGATCGCGCCGGCCGAGAGCGTAGTGGAAATATCCGGCGGCAGCGATCATGGCGGCGTTGTCGGTGCAGTAGGACAGCGGCGGGATGTGCACCCGAATTTCCCGCTCCTTTTCAAAGGCGGCGCGCAGCGCCTGGTTGGCTGAAACGCCGCCCGCTACGAGGATCTCTCTGGCCTGGTAGACGCGCGCTGCGTGGATCGTTTTTTGAACCAGGGTATCCACCACGGCTGCCTGGAACGAGGCTGCCAGGTCGGCGACCGGCAGGCTGCGCGAGCGGCTCTCGAATTCGCGCACGGTGCGCAGAACAGCCGTCTTCAGACCGCTGAAAGAAAAATTCCAGGTGCCCTCCAGCCGCGCGCGGGGGAAGTTGAAGGCCTCGGCATTGCCGTTGACCGCCGCCTTTTGAATCGACGGCCCGCCGGGATAAGACAGCCCGAGCAGGCGGGCGACCTTGTCGAAAGCCTCGCCGGCGGCGTCGTCGAGCGTGCCGCCCAGCCGGCGGTATTCGAGGTGAGCGGTCATCAAATTCAATTCGGTATGCCCGCCGGAAACCAGCAGCGCCAGCAGCGGGAATTGCGGCGGCTCGGGCGGCCGGATCGTGTCCGCCGGGTAGAGCCAGGCGGAGTAGATATGCCCCTCGAGGTGGTTCACCCCGATCAGCGGCAGGTTGGACGCCACCGCCAGCGCTTTGGCATAGTTCATGCCGATCACCAGCGAACCGGCCAGGCCGGGGCCGCGGGTGACCGCGATCGCGTCGATGTCGCCCAGACCGACGTGCGCCCGCTGCAGAGCCTCATCGACGATGGCATAGATGGTGCGGATGTGCTGCCGCGAGGCAACCTCCGGGAACACCCCGCCAAACTGGGCATGGATGTCCACCTGGCTGGCGACCACGCTGGAGAGGATCGAGCGTCCGTTTTCGACCACCGCCGCAGCGGTTTCGTCGCAGGAGGTTTCGATGCCGAGAATGCGTCCGGGGGGAAATTCGCTTGGAATGCGCTCGCTCATACCTTTTTTATACCATAGTTCATCGGAATAATTAAATTAATGGAAAAATCACTGTATTCACGCCGCGGTTCTGCTGCGCTCATCTCATCGGGATGACTAGGTCGTACGGGTATTCGGCCAGCCGTTCGAATGTTCCGTCCGGGCGGGTGTAGTAGGTGTCTTCGATGCGGCATCCCATCCCGCGCGAGGGGTAATACAGGCCCGGCTCGATGGTGAAGACCGTCCCGGGCAGGAGCGCATCCTGCTCGGTTGCATTGATACCGGAGAACGGCATCTCGTGGACGCGCAGGCCCAGTCCGTGCCCAATGCTGTGGGTATATCCTTCCTCGGGCTCGTCATGCGTTTCAGGGGTTGGGTGGCTCTGCGCCGCGAACAAATCGCAGGTCATGATTTGAACCTGCCTGAACGGCATGCCGGCCTTCAGGTTGGAGATAAGCTGGTTGTACACCTCAAACACCTGCTCGAACAACGCCAACACTTCGTCGCTGGCGTATCCAAGCGACCAGGTGCGGGTGATGTCGTAGTAATACCCGCCGCCCACCTCGCAGGGAAAGATATCAAAAACGATGGTTTGACCCAGCCGCAGCGGATCCTCCGGCGCGCCCACGCTGTGCGGCACACCCGCGTCGCGGCCAATGGCGAAAATCGTCCCTTCCGGATTCTCGGCGCCCAGCTCAGCCAGCCAGAGGTTGATCTTGCTTTTGACCGCCCCGATGGTGAGCGGTTTGCCGTCGGCCTGGACGAGCGTCTCCTGGCTGACCGCGTGGCGGCTGATCCAATCGGCGGTCCGCCCGATGACCTCGGTCGTGATCCTGCCCATCTGGCGGACGCGATCCACCTCGCCGCTATCCTTGGTCATCATCGCCGGCATCAGGATGGGATCTTTGAAAAAGCCGGCGAATTCGATCTCCGGCAGATAATTGTGAATGCGTTCGTGGACGGCGAGGACCTGGCCGATATCGAACATCCCATATATGGCAATCCGGCCGCGGGTGATGCCAAGCCGCTGGAACTGTTTGGCGTAGCTGTGCGCCCGGGCCTCGGCAAGGTCTCCGCCGGCCTGCGTGACCAACTCTTTCCACTTGAATTCAGCGAAGGTGATCGTCCGCAGGCCGGTTTTGGCAGCTTCGTCACGTTCCATCGCCTGGCAAAAGAGCACCGGCGGCTCACCCCTCTTCTTGATCAAATCGGCGTTGGTCACGTGCCCGCCGCCGGTGAAGTACATCATCGCCGGATTGTGGTCAAGGTTGCCGATCACCAACAGGGCGTCAATATTGTTCTCATCCATTAATAAATCGATTTCAGATTTCATGGATTCACCTATGGGCGGTAAACAGGTTGGGCGTTTTCATGATTGCAGTCTGAGGGCATTCTTAAGGGCATTCAACAGGTCACAATCCTGCTCTGGCAGAACCGTGCGCGGATCGAACACCAGCCAGCCACTTTCGATCCGGGCGATAAGCGCCGGGCGGTGAGCGCGGAGTTCGGCCAGAACCCGGTTCGGTTGGGCTGTCGACAGGGCGAGGGCGAAGGTGGGTAAGACCTCTTCCGGCAGGCTGCCGCCGCCGACCGTCGACTGGCTCTCGAGAACCTCACCCTGCCCCAGTGTTCGCTGCCAGGCTTCCGCGCGGGCTTTGACCTGCGCCGGCGTGCAGGAGATCATCTGCCAGACGGGGATTTCTCGCAGGGCTTCGTCTTTGAGATAATGTTGCAGGGTCGCAGCCAGCGCCGCCAGACAGGATTTATCGGCGCGCAAGGCGCGCGCCAGTGGGTGTTTGCGGATTTTCGTGATTAGGTCACCGCGCCCGACGATGATGCCCGCCTGCGGCCCGCCGAGCAGCTTATCGCCCGAGAAGCAGACCAGGTCGGCGCCGGCCGCCAGCGATTCCTGTACGGTGGGCTCGTGCGCCAGGCCAAAGGCCGCGGTGTCGAGCAGCGCGCCCGAGCCGAGGTCGTCCACCAGTGGAACGCCGCGGGCGTGCGCGGCGGCGGCGATCTCGGCCAGGGAAGGTTCACTGGTGAAGCCGATCAGGCGGAAGTTGGAGTGGTGGGCGCGCAGCGTCAACGCGGGCGCCGCTTCGTCCAGGGCAGATTCATAATCAGAGAGATGCACCCGGTTGGTCGCGCCGATTTCAACCAGTCTTGCGCCGGATTGTTTCATCACCTCCGGCACGCGGAAGCCTCCGCCGATCTCGACCAGCTGCGTGCGTGAGATAACCACATTCCTCCGCTGAGCCAGCGCGCTGAGGATGAGCAGCACCGCGGCGGCGTTGTTGTTGACCACCAGGACCGCTTCCGCCCCGGTCAGCCGCGAGAGCAGCTTTTCGGCGTGGATTTCGCGCCTGGTGCGCTTGCCGGTTTCCAGGTCGAATTCAAGGGTGGAGTAACCGCCCGAGATGATCTGCTGGGCCTGCAGCGCGGCTTTGCTCAGCGGCGCCCGGCCGAGGTTGGTGTGCAGGATGACGCCGCTGGCGTTGATGACCGGCAGCAGCGTCGGGGCGAACCAGCCGGTGAGCCGGGCGGCGGCAGTTTCCAGCAGGGCTGCCTGGTCGGGCAGCGGGCTGCCCTGAGAAGCAGCCTGACGGGCATCGTCCAGGATCTGCCGGAAGGCGGACAGGGTTTGCGGGCGGCCGTATTCTTCGATCAGCCTGGCTGCGGTGGTCGTCTGCAGCAGCTTATCTACGGAGGGCAGGCCGCGCAGATCACTCATTTTGCGGTTCTTTAGGGGCAAAGCGGCTGCGCTCGGCCAGGCGCAGTGCGAATTCGATCGCGGTCAGTCCTGCGGCGAGGCCGACTCCCAGCGGCAGGCTGAGCACCCGTCCAAGCTGGAACCAGACTAGCAGGTCGAGGTAGACGCCAGCCCAGATCGCCTGGCGGACGATCACGCCCGGCTTTACCCGCGTGGCAGATGGAAAGCGCCAGTTGAAGAAGTAGGCAACCGGTAGCGCCAGTCCGCTCGCGGCGCAGGTCAGCAAAAAGAAAAACAGCCAGCGCGGGCCGAGGGTGGGTACGGTCATGTCAATCAAGATGTACAGACCGACAAGTCCGGTCACGCTGAGGATGATGCTGGAGATGAGATAGGGCAGGAATGGGGGCAATTTTTCGTCGTTCACTTCGAGAATTATATCCCATCTGCCGGTTTGGATATGATATTTGATGTGGGAACCCGTAAAACGGCTCGATTGGCCCCCCAGGCGGATTGGCAGTTGTTTATTTTGGATAAACATGATATTATTTTCAACAATCAATCAGCCAGAACGACTGGCGCTCATCAAGAGAGGTGGAGGGACCGGCCCGTCGAAACCTCGGCAACCGCGGAACGAAACGCTGGTGCCAATTCCGGCAGAAACCGCCTGGTGCGGAATTTCTGGAAGATGAGGGTGAACACTCCTGACAGTGCACCTCTCTTATCCAGAGAGGTTTTTTGTTCAATCTGGAGAGTCCATGAAACGACACTACACCAATCGCAGGTACCTGGACGCGCTGGAGCGGCGCGTGCTGATTTTCGACGGTGCGATGGGCACCAGCCTGCAGAAGATGGAACTCAGCGCGAAGCACTTCGGCGGCGAGCGCACCAACGGTTGCAACGATTATCTGGTCATCACCTATCCCGAGGCGGTAGAACAGGTGCACCGCTCGTTCCTCGAAGCCGGCGTGGACGCAATCGAAACCGACACCTTCCGCGCCAACCGCATCACCCTGGCGGAGTACGGACTGGAGGAGCGCGTCCTCGAGATCAACCGGGCGGCTGCTCAGCTTGCCCGGCGTCTCGCGGACGAGTACAGCACCCCTGACCGGCCGCGTTTCGTCGCCGGCTCGATGGGGCCTTCGGGCAAGCTGCCTTCGATGGATGATCCCGAGTTGTCCGATGTCTCCTTTGCCGAGCTTGCCGACGTTTTTCGCGAGCAGGCAGCCGGGCTGATCCAGGGAGGCGCCGACCTGATCCTGATCGAAACCTCGCAGGACATCCTCGAGGTCAGGGCGGCCATCCACGGCGCGCAGGCGGCCTTTGAGGGTACCGGCGTTTCACTGCCGATCCAGGCCCAGGTCACGCTTGACACAACCGGACGGATGCTGCTCGGCACGGATATCTCGGCGGTGCTCGCCATCCTGGAGGGGCTGGCGATCGACGTGATCGGTCTGAACTGTTCGACCGGCCCGGAGCACATGCGCGAGGCGATCCGATATCTGGGCGAGCGCGCCGGCCTGCCGGTGGCCTGTATCCCCAACGCCGGCCTGCCCTTGAACGTCGACGGGCAGGCGGTCTACCCGTTAGAGCCTGAGCCCTTCGCCGAGGCGCTGGCGGAATTCATCCAGAAGAACCGCATTTCGGTGGTGGGCGGCTGCTGCGGCACGACCCCAGCGCACCTCAAACGGCTGGTCGAGAAGGTTGGCGGCATGCCGCATCCGCCGCGCCCGGTTCTGCAGGCGCCGCTGCTGGCTTCGGCCCTCCAGGCCCAGCCGATGACGCAGGAGCCGCGCCCGTTTTTCATCGGCGAGCGGTTGAACACGCAGGGCAGCCGCCGCTTCAAGCAATTGATCCTGGAAGAGAAGTACGACGAGGTGCTCGAGCTCGCCCGTCAGCAGGTCGATGCCGGCGCACACGGACTGGACGTCTGCGTCGCGCTGACCGAGCGAGGCGATGAGACCGAGACCATGCGCCGGGTGGTGAAAAAGCTCGCGCCTGCTGTGCGCGTGCCTCTGGTGATCGATACCACCGAGGCGGACGTGATGGAAACCGCCCTGCAGAACGCGCCAGGGCGCTGCCTGATCAACTCGACTCATCTGGAGGGCGGGCGCGGGCGCGCTGAGCGCGTGCTGGCCCTGGCCAAGAAGTACAACGCCGCGGTCATCCTGCTGACGATCGACGAGCAGGGCATGGCCAGATCCGCCGCGCGCAAGCTGGAGGTGGCGGGACGCCTGTACCGCATGGCGGTAAATGAATTCGGATTGCGGCCTGGGGATCTGGTCTTCGACGCGCTGACCTTCACCCTGGCGACCGGCGACCCTGAGTTCAGCGACTCTGCGCTCGAGACGATCAACGCCATCCGCCAGATTAAAGACGCCCTGCCGGGCGTGCTGACCTCGCTGGGGGTGAGCAACGTCTCCTTTGGATTGGCGCCGGCGGCGCGGGCGGTGCTGAACAGTGTCATGCTCTATTACTGCGTGCAGGCCGGGCTGGACATGGCCATCGTCAACCCGGCGCAGATCAAGCCCTACGCCGAAATCCCAGCTGAGGAGCGCGAGCTGGCCGAGGACTTGATCTTCAACCGCCGGGCAGATGCGCTGCAGCGCTTCATCCAAGGGATGGAAAAAAGCAGCAGCGACGGATCAGAAAAGGGCGACGGACAAAAGGCAATGCTGGAGAGCATGAGCGCAGAGGAGCGCCTGCACTTCCGCATCCTGCACCGCGTCAAGGAGGGGGTCGAGACGGACATCGACGAAATCCTTGAGCGCAGGCGCAACCAGCGCCGGCACGATGCAGCCGTGGATATCCTGAACAGCGTGCTGCTGCCGGCGATGAAAGAGGTCGGCGATAAATTCGGCGCCGGCGAGTTGATTCTGCCCTTCGTGCTGCAATCGGCGGAGGTGATGAAGCGCTCGGTCGCTCATCTCGAGAACTATTTGGAAAAGATGGAGGGTGTCAGCAAGGGGAGGCTGGTGCTGGCCACGGTCTACGGCGACGTGCACGATATCGGCAAGAACCTGGTCAAGACCATCCTTTCCAACAACGGCTATGAGGTCATCGACCTCGGCAAGCAGGTGCCAGCTGAGACGATCATCAGCCGCGCGGTAGAAAGCGGCGCAGACGCCATCGGCTTGAGCGCGCTGCTGGTCAGCACCAGCAAGCAGATGCCGCTGATTGTCAACGAGTTGCAGCGGCGCGGGCTGCGCATCCCGGTGCTGATCGGCGGCGCGGCGATCAACCGCCGCTTCGGGCGGCGCATCCTGCTCACCGAAAGCGGTGAATTATACGAACCGGGAGTCTACTACTGCAAGGACGCCTTTGAAGGGCTGGAGACCATGGAGCACCTCTCCAATCGGGGGCGGCGGGCAGAATTACAGGCGCGCATCCGCCGCGAAGCCGAGCTGGAGATCAACCGCGAGCGGCAGATGACGGTATCGAGAGCGCACACATCCAACCGCCCGGCCGTTCCGCCCGCAGAGCGCATCCCCCGCCCGCCATCCTGGGGGCCGCGGGTGGTGCGTTCCATGCCGCTTGAGGCGGTGCTGCAGTACCTCTTCAAGAACGAGCTGTTCCGTCTTTCGTGGGGGGCGAAAAACACGCACGGAGAAGAATGGGAAAAGCTCCAGCCGCAGTTCGAAGCCCGCCTGGATTCCATGCGCCGTGAGGCGCTGCGGGAAGGCTGGCTTAAGCCGCAGGGTGTCTACGGCTACTGGCCGGCACAGGCCTGCGGCGACGAGCTGATCGTCTACGAGCCGGGCAGCGTGCAGGCAGGCGACCCGGCCGAGCTGACCACCTTCCACTTTCCGCGCCAGCCCGACGGCGAAACCCTGTGCCTGGCGGATTATTTCGCACCGGTCGATTCCGGGCAGATGGACGTGATTGCCCTCCAGGTGGTTACCGTCGGCGAGGAGGCCACCCGGCGCTTCGAGCGCATGCAGGCAGCCGGCGACTATGCCGAGGCTTATTACAGCCACGGGCTGGCTGTGCAAACTGCCGAGGCAGCCGCCGAGTACATGCACCGCCACATCCGCCGCGAGCTTGGCCTGGCAGACGACCAGGGTAAGCGCTATTCCTGGGGTTACCCGGCTATCCCCGACCTGGAGGATCACCGCAAGGTATTTTATCTGCTGCCGGCCGAATCCGAACTGGGCATGTCGCTGACCACGGCATACCAGCTGGTGCCCGAGCAGTCCACCGCAGCGATCATCCTCCACCACCCGCGGGCACGATATTTCAGCGTCGGCGCAAGCCGACTCGAACAGTTGATGAAGTGAGGGTGTCGTGTTAAAGGATTGCAGCCTGTTTAATCTTCTTCAAAGCGACCGCCCAATCCTTTCGGACGGGGCGATGGGGACTTTACTCCACCAGCGCGGAGTCAGTTTTGAACAGTGTTTCGATGAGCTCAACCTGACCCAGCCGGCACTGGTGGCGGAGATCCATCGCGAATATATTGAAGCCGGATCGCAAATTATTCAGACCAACACCTTCGGATCCAACCGTTACAAATTGGCTCAGCACGGGCTGGAGAGAAAGGTAGCCGATATCAACACCGCGGCGGTCGAGCTGGCCCGCCGGGTTGTGCTGGCTTCATTCAAGGAAATACTGATCGCTGGCGACGTCGGCCCGCTCGGCGTGCGCCTGTCGCCGTTCGGCCGGGTGCAGCCGGAGGATGCCCGCGAAGCTTTCCGCGAGCAGATCGCTGCCCTGGCTGGCGCGGGCGTGGACTTGTTGATCATCGAAACCATGACCGATCTCTACGAGGTGCGCGAGGCGGTCGGCGCGGCGCGCGACGTTGCCGCGCACCTGCCGGTGGTCGCCTCGATGACCTTCACTCGCGACGACCGAACGCTGCTCGGCGACGATCCTGCCAAGGTGGCGCGCAAGCTGCGCGACGCCGGCGCGGATCTGATCGGCGTGAACTGCTCCGGCGGGCCCAATCAGATCCTGCGCATCCTCAAGCAGATGCAGGCGGCGGTGCCCGAGGGGCGATTCTCGGTCATGCCCAACGCCGGCTGGCCCGAACAGGTCAGTGGGCGGATCATGTATCCGGCGGCGTCCGAATACTTTGGCGATTATGCTCTGGCTTTCTGGCAGGCCGGCGCCTGCCTGATCGGCGGCTGCTGCGGCACGACGCCTGAGCACATCGCGGTGATGCGCAGGAGGATCGATTCGACCCCGCGGGCGGATATCAGCAACGGTTTCGCCCTGACGGTCGTCGAGCGCGAGGAACTGCAGCCGCAGAGCGAAACGCCGACTCAATTGGGCCAGAAACTGGCTGCCGGCGCCTTCGTGGTGGGTGTCGAGATGGACCCGCCGCGCGGGCTGACCACGCAGAAATTAATGGCCGGCTCCAGCCTGCTGGTCGACGCTGGCGCGGATGTGATCAACGTGGCCGACAGCCCGATGGCGCGCATGCGCATGAGTCCCTGGGCGGTCTGTCGGCTGATCCAGGAAGCGGTCGGCGTCGAGACGGTGCTGCATTTCCCCACCCGCGGGCGCAATCTGCTGCGCGTGCAGGGTGATCTGCTGGCGGCTCATGCGCTCGGCGTACACAACGTTTTTGTCGTCATGGGCGACCCGACCGCGATCGGCGACTATCCGGATGCGATGGATAATTACGACCTGGTTCCTTCAGGGCTGATCAAGTTAATCAAGCAGGGCTTCAACGCCGGCGTCGACCATGCCGGCACGACTATCGGCCAGCCGACCTCGTTTTATGTCGGCTGCGCGTTGAACCTCACCCCGCCTGATCCAGCAGCAGAGATCAACAATCTGCGCCGAAAGATGCGCGCGGGAGCGGATTTCATTCTCACCCAGCCAATCTACGACACGGCCGCCGCCCGGGCTTTTCTTGCTAAAGCCCGTCAGGCGCTGGGGGAGTTCCCCCTGCGTGTGCTGGTTGGTGTCCTGCCGCTGGTCAGCGCCCGGCATGCTTCCTTTCTGCAGCATGAAGTGCCCGGCATCCACGTGCCGGAGGAAATTTATCAGCGTATGTCCGCGGCAGGCGAGCAGGCTGCGCAGGAAGGCATCAAAATCGGCATGGAGCTGGTTGACCAAATCCGTGAATTTGCCCAGGGTATCTACCTGATGCCTGCCTTCAACCGCTTCGATTACGCCGCCCAGATCGTTGAGTACGCGCGTTCATCCGGGACTTGATGATCGGCGCGGATTCACGCGCGGTCATGTATCACATCATTACCAATAACTGATAGTGTTAAAACCGGATTCTTTTTAAAAATCGTGCTAAACTTGTATCGTTGCCTCATCATTGTGGGATAGGGACTGAATATCATGCGCATTCTGGTCGTGTCCGACATTCACGCCAACTACAACGCTTTGGAAGCGGTCATTAAGGATGCCGGTAAAGTCGATGCAGTCTGGTGCCTTGGCGATTTGGTGGGATATGGGCCTGATCCGAATGAATCGATCGAATTGATACGCGCACAACCGAACCTGTCCTGCCTGGTGGGCAATCACGACGCTGCCGTGCTCGATCAGGTCGACATGGCTTCCTTCAACCACGAAGCTTATCTCTCGGTTGTCTGGACGCGAAAAGTAATCAGTCCTGAGAACCGGGATTTTCTGGCTTCGCTGCCTCAACGGGTGGAAATCGGTTACGTCACCCTTACTCACGGCAGTCCGCGCAATCCGATCTGGGAATACCTGCTGGATTTGAACACGGTTGTGATCAATTTTAGCTTTTTCAAGACTTCGCTTTGTTTCGTGGGTCACACTCACATCCCGATATCCTATTCTTACAACGGGAATGGTCACGTCAATTGGAACGTGCCGCAGCCGGGGCCAGCGTACAAGATCGGAGAACGGACCATCGTGAATCCCGGCTCAGTTGGGCAGCCGCGCGATCGCGATCCGCGCGCAGCTTATGCGATATTCGATTCCGAAGAGCGTACCTGGCAGGCATTCCGGGTAACGTATGATGTCAGCGCGGTGCAGCAGCGGATACTCGAGTCCGATTTACCGCGCCGGCACGCTTTACGACTGGGTGAAGGCTGGTAAGCGGAACAAACCAGGGGGATGACGCGTCTTTTCCTAAATGGCGATGTCCACGCGGAGGAATAAGAGGAGCAGAAAGATGAAGCGTTTCCTGGTTTTCGCACTCGTTTTTGTGGTTTTGCTTGCCGGCTGTGCAAAAGCGGCTCAAAATACGGCCTTTGAAAAATACGGCGAACCGGGCATGGCGCCTTCTGCGCCGCAACTGGATGCGGAGCGGGAGGGGGTGTCCGAGCAGGCCAGCCCTCAAGAGCCCACAGGCTCCAATGCCGACCGTATGGTCATCCGCAACGCGAATCTGACGATCGTGGTCAAAGAACCGGCTGAGGTGATGGAGGGCATCGTCGACCTGGCGAATGAGTTTGACGGATTTGTGGTCAACTCGCAGCTTTACCAGCGCAGTACGGGCAGCGGTGTGAAGGTGCAGGAAGCCAACATCACCATCCGCGTGCCGGCAGCTAGGCTGGACGAGGCCCGCGAGCGGATCAAGGGCTATGTTGAAAATCCCAAGGAAGACATCCTGGCGGACAACATCAGCGGACAGGATGTGACCCAGGAATACACCGACCTGCAATCGCGGCTTCGCAATCAGGAAGCCGCCGCCGAGCAGTTGCGGGAAATATTGGAGAGTGCAACCAAAGCAGAAGATGTCTTGCGCATCTTCAATGAGCTCAAGGCGGTCAACGAGCAGATCGAGCTGCTCAAGGGGCAGATCAAGTATTATGAAGAGTCCGCGGCGATGTCGGCAATCAGCGTGAATATTCAGGCCGAGGAAACCGTCGAGCCGGTCAGTGTGGCGGGCTGGAGCCCGAAAGGCGTTGCGCGGGATGCGCTGCAGGCGTTGATCGACATCTACCAGTTCCTCGCCAGCGCGGTGATCTGGATCGGGATTACCTGTCTGCCTGTGGCAATTCCGGTTGGATTGGTCGTATTCTTCATTATCAAGGGGTGGCAACGCTACCGGCGCAAGAAAAAAGCAAGCGCTCCGGTGGAAGAATAAAGCCACATAATTGCCCAGAAGAGCCAGTCATAATCACGAGCGAAGCGGGAAGAGATCTGCGCGCGGATCACAAAATTTCCCGCTGCGCTCCTAATTAACTGGCAGAGCGCTCTCGATACAACTGCTCACAATTCTGCCATGTTGCCCGCGTTATAAGCCTTAATCATCGGCCCTCTTCCTGAGCGGGGAAGCAAGCAAACGTCCTCTTCTTTCTCCAGTCTGTACAACCGAGAGAGCAGGGATTAGGGATGAGAGAGGCCTAACGCCGCGCAGTCAAAAAAGTCCCTGGTCCCTCACGACAGAACCATGCGCAGCATTGTGGGAATACTCGGACTGACAACCAGCAAAAGAGTGTTGTCAGGTCGCGGCAAAGGCAAGGACGACCCATCAATACAATACTTGAATGCCTGCTTTCTGGTCGAAGGCCACCCGGATTTGATAAATCCCTGGTAAGACCTCTGACCAGTCGAGTTCTTCCCCGCTGCATTCGATCCGGCGAGGCTGGCGCGGCAGTGACAGGTAGATGTGCCCCTCGGTCTGCCGCGGCAGGTTCAATTCCAGCGCCAGGCCCGCAGCGGACGGCTGCCACATGGACGCTTCCAGCCCCTGCGAGATGTGCAGGTCTGAACCGGCGTACTGCGCCTCTCCGCTGATCCGTTGGCGGATGGCTAAAACGCAAACGCCGTGCGCGGGAAGCGCGGGCATGGCTGGCTGCTCACCTGGATGAACCACCTGGATCACGCCGTCCCAAAATGAGCGCAGCAGGTAAGATCCGCTCTCCAGACGGTAGTCCTGTGGATTGAATTTCCATTCGAGCGGCTGATCCTGCCAGTTGAAACACGCCAGTACGTGCCAGGCGCCGCTCGGGCTGCGCAGGTCAAGGCGCGTGCGGCTGGGCGATGGCTTGTCAAAAAGGTCGATCACCTGCGGGCGTTCGCCGATCAGCGGCAGCAGGACCTCGATGATCCGCCGGCGCTCCTCGGGCAGCCCGGCCAGATTGTCCGAAACCAGCAGCGATCCTCCCGTTATTGCGATGGCGCTGGCCAGGGTTTGCACCTCTGCGAGGGTCAGGTTTGTGGACGGGCGCACCAGCAGGCAATCCGGATCATTGATCCACCAGCGTCTATGCAGCGCGCTGCGGGTGAGCGAATTGTGCACGGCATTGCGCACCGAGGGCAGGAACGGCTCGCGTCTGAGGCCAAGGCCGATGCCGAAGATATGAGGATACCAATCCGGGCTGACATCCTCGCCGATGCGCATAGCATCCACCAGGCCGATCACTGATCCGAGCGGCGCGCCACAGCCGACCAGGAAGGCGTCCTCGCCGGCGGCGTCGCGCAGAGCCTGCATGCCGCCGCGCAGCACCTGGGCGCGCGTACGGGTTGGGTCGTTGTAACGGCCGTTGACCGCCGCCGCGTAGAGGAAATCCAGCTTAATGTAGGGGTAGCCCCACTGATGGACCGCGGTGTCCACCACCCGGCGGGCGTAATCAAGCGCATCCGGCACGGTTAAATCCAGCGCGCGGGTGAGTGCGTTCCAGCCAAAGCCGCAATTGACCGGCCTGCCCTTTGCATCTCTCAGCAGCCAATCGGGGTGATCGCTGACAATGCTGGCGCTGGGATGCAGGATGAACGGCGCCAGCCATAAGCCAGGATTGAATCCGGCAGCTTTAATCTCTCGCGCGAGCGGCTCGACGCCGTCGGGGAAGGCCGGTTTGAATTCAAACCAATCGCCCACCTCAGCCTGGAAGCCGTCATCGATCTGAAAGCCCTCCAAAGGGAGCCTGCCGCGCAGCCGAGTGAGTTCATCCAGGTTGGCGCGCAGATTCTCGGGTGTGATCTTGGTGAAGTAGTGGTACCACGAGCACCAGCCAACCGGGGTTTCCCGGTCGGGGCGCAGCTCATGTTCGCGGACGACCGCCTGCAAGTACTCGCCGAACGGATCGGCGTCTTCCAATCCGAAGGGGGTGATCACTGCCCAGTCGGTTTCCATACGTGTGCCGGGATCCAGGCGGGCGCTATCTCCGTTGGCCCACAGGCGCAGGCTGCAGCGGTCATAGAGAAACGCCTCGATCGTGCCGAAGTGCTGTTTTTGCGAGAGGAAACCGAGCAATAAACCCGCGCGGCTTTCAAGTTCGCCTACTGCACCGAAGAAATCGGCTGTGAAATAACCGGATTGGCGAATATCAGGGGTGCCTGGATTGATCACCGACGGTTTCTGCAGGCGTCCCAGGTTTGTCGTGCGCATAGCCATATTTGGGAGATAGGTGCCGCAGTACGACCAGGACTGCCAGCCGTTGCTGAAGAATGAATACCGCGGCAGTTCTGCCTGAGACAGCTGGAAATGTCCCTGAGAGTCCTGCCCGCCGGCTCGTAAAAGTTCGATGCGCTCGATCTCGAGCGGCTGGCTGCCCTGATTGCTCAGCGCGATTTTCCAGAGGAACAGCGGGTGAGCCTGGCTTAATGCGAAGGTGAGGGTGAAGGTCAGCTCGCTCTCGGGTTCGCTCACCTCCAACCGCAGGCTGTTCAATGGGCCGTGGAGCGAAGCTGTCTGAATCTCAATTTGTTGATTTCTAACCTGCCAGCCGGTTGTCAGATCCCTGCGCGTTTTCCCCATCTGGCGGCTGGCGATCGATATCCGCGCGTTGCTCAATACCATCACGCCTGACCGCTTGTCCAGCAGGCTGAATGAGCCGCGTTCCGGCTCGCAGTGCAGTTCAAAATGCGGGGAGGTTAATGTGCTCATCGTCACCTGGTGAATCCGTTTTTCGGCGTACAAACTGGTCTTCCCCAGCTTGAGTCCCACGGCGGATCAAATTCTTGGCAGCAGGATGCCCGGCTGGTTCTGGTATTTACCTTTTTTATCCGCGTAGGAAACCTCGCAGGGCTCATCGCCCTCGAAGAACAGCACCTGGGCGATGCCCTCATTCGAGTAGATCTTCGCTGGCAGCGGGGTGGTGTTGGAAATTTCCAGCGTGACATAGCCGTGCCACTCGGGTTCGAAGGGCGTGACGTTGACGATGATCCCGCAGCGAGCGTAGGTGCTCTTGCCCAGACAGATCGTCAGCACGTCCCGCGGGATGCGGAAATATTCGACCGTGCGCGCCAGGGCGAAGGAATTCGGCGGGATAATGCAAACCTCGCCTTTAAAATCGACCATCGATTGTGGATCGAATTGCTTTGGATCGACCAGCGCGGAAAATACATTGGTGAATATTTTGTACTCGTCGGCGACGCGGATGTCGTAACCGTAGGAAGATAATCCGTAAGACACCACCCCGTCGCGCACCTGACCGTCGACGAACGGCTCGATCATGGCTGCCTCAAGCGCCATCCTGCGAATCCAACTATCCGGCTTTAAACCCATAATCCAGCCCTCCTTATCCGGCGAACAGGATCAATTCAATTGCATCCCGCCGCGCTCGGTCAACACCCGTCTGACTTTTTCATCCAGGGCGGCCGATTTCGCCTCGATTTCGCGCACCTGGCCGACCAGCGCATCGACCGCCTGCTGGTCTTCCAGCGTCAGGATGTTGATGCGCACGTTGTATATGGAGCAGAGCAGGGAGGCGCGCGCCAGGGTTGCGCCTGAGCTGGCGTCGGAGATTGCATTCAGGTTGCCGATCTCGGCGGCTTCCACTGCAAGTTCCTGAACAGCCAGGGCGGCGCGGGCAGCCTCCAGCGGCGCCTGGGCGGCGGCCAGAGTGGCGTTCTGAACCGCCTTGCGGCGAATTTCTTCCTGCTCGGGGGTGTCCTTGGGCAGTTTGAAGGCGTTCATGACCTGGTTAAAAGCAGCCGCGTCCTTCTCAACTGCTTGGCTGAGCTGACTGCGCAGAGCTTCGGCCTGCTCGAGCATGATCCACATGCGGTCTTTGACGTTCTCGTATTTCTTCTTGCTGACGGTCAGGCGGCAGACCATGGCGACCAGCGCCGCGGCGACCGCGCCGGTATGCGCGCCGGCCGAGCCGCCGCCAGGGGTGGGTTCCGCGCTTGCCAGCGCGTCGATGAAGCCGGATTCGGGCGCAGGCGCGGCAGCCGCCGGCTGGCTGCGCATTAGCTCCATCAGGCGCTGCTCGAGCACCTGGGAGGGCTCGAAGCCGTCCAGCGCCAGGTGCCAGATCGCGGCGTCGTTGAGCGCCTCCTGCGGGATCAGCCCGACCAGCTCGGAATGGTGGATATCCGCCCCGTAGCGCCGCGCTTCGCGGCGGACCATTTCTACAACGCGGGCGACCGGCGTCTGGCGGAAATTGGTCAGGTTCATGGATACTTGCGCGCGCCCCTCGACCAGCACGCCCATCGCTTTAACGTAGCGAAAACCGCCGGAGGAATGGCGAACGGCGCGGGCGATGTTCTGGGCGACGCGCGTGTCGTTGGTGGTCAGGTATACATTGTAGGCGATGAGCGGCTGGCGTGCGCCGATCACCGTCGCGCCGGCTTTGCCAAGCCGGGCTGGGCCGAAATCCGGAATCCGCTCCGGATTCTGCCCAATCTCTTCCTTGAGCCCTTCATACTGTCCGCGACGTAGGTTTTCAAGGTTGACTCGATCCGGGCGAGTGGCAGCCTCTTCGTAAAGATAGACCGGGATGGACAGCTCGTCGCCGACGCGTTTACCAAGCCTGCGCGCCATTTCGACGCAGTCCTGCATGGTGATGTCGCTGATGGGCACGAAGGGCACCACGTCGGTGGCGCCGATGCGCGGGTGGGCGCCCTGGTGCTCGTCCAGGTCGATCAATTGAGCGGCTTTGGCAATCGCCTGGAAAGCGGCTTTCTCAACTTCCTGCGGTGGACCGATCAGGGTCAGGACAGTGCGGTTGTGATCCAGATCAGAATGGCGGTCGAGGATGTGCACCGACGGGATGGTTTGGACTGCGGTGATAATCGCCTCGATGACTTCCGGCCGGCGGGCTTCAGAAAAGTTGGGGATGCATTCGACTAAGGGGCTAGGCATGGGTGCTCCAGAGTGAGGGGATATATCAATTATAATCAGAACTGGACGAGTAAAGGAGGAAACCATGTGCGGACGCTTCACCCTCACCCTGGATCCGGTCATTTTACGCCAGGCCTTCGACCTGGGCGATATGCCTCCTGAATGGATCCCGCGCTACAACATCGCCCCCTCGCAGCCGGTGGCGGTTATCGCGGATGCAAGGACGCGCGGCCTGGATTACATGCGCTGGGGATTGGTGCCTTCCTGGGCAAAGGATATCAGCATCGGCAACCGGCTGATCAACGCCCGGGCTGAGACGCTGGCTGAGAAGCCCTCCTTTCGCGCGGCGCTGGCACGGCGGCGCTGCCTGATCCTGGCGGACGGGTTCTTCGAGTGGAAGAAGGCCAAGAGCGGCCCGTCGACGCCCTATTTCATCCAGATGGAGGATAAGTCGCCGTTTGCCTTTGCCGGGTTGTGGGAGGTCTGGCACGCGCCGGAAGGGGACGTGCTGAAGAGCTGCACGATCATCACCTGCCCGCCCAACGCGCGCGTCGCCCCGATCCACGACCGCATGCCGGTGATTTTCAATCCGCGCCAGGCGTGGAACTGGCTGGAGGAGCATCCAGTTGCCGAGCTGAGCGGGATGCTCAAACCGTACCCCGCCGAAGAGATGACCGCCTATCCGATTGGCCGCATGGTGAACGATCCAAAGCGCGACGAGCCGGGCATCATCCAGCCGGCGGAAGGCGGTTTGATGTTGTAGAGCGCCGGGTAATTGCTTGACCATGCCCGGGCGGGATGGTAGAATATGCAGCGTTGCCCCCATCGTCTAGGGGACCAGGACGCAGCCCTTTCAAGGCTAAAACCAGGGTTCGAATCCCTGTGGGGGCACAACGAGAAAGTCTCCATGCAGGAGACTTTTTTTTAATCAACCCTTTCATTCCTGGGGAGGGTGCACGAGGCTAAAACCAGGGTTTACTTGCTCCGAAAGCACAGGCGAATCCCTGTGGGGGCACTAAAAACAACCACAAACACGTGGTTGTTTTGATTTAAGGTAAAACCAGGGTTTCCCTGCTTCGCACGGACAGGCGAATCCCTGTGGGGCACAAGGAAGAGTCTCTATAAACAGAGACTTTTTGTTAAATCAGCCCTTCCAAAACAAAGTAATATATGAGAGAACCTATTATTGAACTGACGATAGAGGTTAAAACCAAACCCTTTCCCGCTTCTTTTGTCTCTGGCTTGCTGGCATATGTAGCCCCTGCAATTAAACCAATTATCGGGATTGCAAATGCGATGAAATACCACCAACCGCTTATTTCTTCTTGCTCCTGATTCTGACTGAGGTTTTTTTGTGAGTTATCTAAGTAGTGGTCACAATATCTACAATAGATTGCTGCACCCTGAATTTCCTCCGCGCAATACGGACACCTTTTTACTCCGTTAACATGTTCCTCGGGCTGGTCACAATCCTCTTTATCATCATGAGAATCCTCACAATATTCATCATCATCCCTTAGAAATTTTGGCCACCAACCCATGGTCATCCCCAACTCGCCAATGCAAGAAATCTGTTCATGTGTTGAATTGTGATAATAGGGTCTTGCCCGCCGATAGAACACCCGATGGATTCATCCTGACTTCCCTCAGCACAATAAGGACACTTTTTCAAGGTTTCCTCCTGGCAGATATTATTTATTAGTTTTGATGTGTTTATTGATAAGTTCTGTGGTGCAAAACTACAACTTATAATTTCCCACCTGTATTAACCATCAATGCATAATTATAGAATGAAAACACTAAAAATACAAGATTGTCCATTATTTTAAGGTTACAAGGGTGGAAACACCCAAGTTGTCTACTCGCCATGTTCAGGCGAATTTATTTTGGGGCACAAACTGTTCATTCCCCGAGGTTATGGCTGGGAGAATCTGCCATATGCTGGGCCAATCGAATGGGAGAATTTTTATTTTGAGTCGGGATAGGGATAAACTCAATCACTCCTAAGAGATATATTCCACCACCATCAGGGATCTTATCTTACATCCCTCGAAGACCATTTCGACCTTGTAAGGATAATAGGGTCTGCCATTGGAGCTCACGCGGTCTGGACGGAAGTAAAAAGTAATCCGGTCTCCGATTATTTCCACCTCTTCCTCATGAAATACTGGCGCATTCGGGTCTTCTGAAATGCGGCTCAAGCCCCTGTTTTTCAAAACCACACGGATCTCTTCTATGCCGGTCAGTTGTTTTTCCTGCCAATTGCGTCCGTTCACTCCCTCTGCCCATGAGGTCAAGGTGGCGTCAGGAAGGAGTGATCCCAGACTAACATCGAATCGCGATTCGTCATTCGCGTCATAGAAAGCTTTGATGATCGCCAGCGCATCCGTGCAGGCCGGCGTGACGGTGATTCTTGGGTTTTACGCGCTGGTTGCTTATCTTGGTAAGCGCCGGCTTCAAAAAGCGACCGGCGAGTGAAATAATCGCTTGCCTATCTCTGTATGAGCGGTATGGCTATAAAAACTAACCAATGGGTGAGGGAATTCTTTTCAGGAAGCCACCTTTCACAATTATGGCGTGGTAACTGATAGAATATCCGTTGGACACTCAGCTTCTGTTTGTCAACACCTGAGGCTTGTTAGTTCGAAAGCCAGGTATTACCCTCGGCAGCATATGGGTGTGCTGCGTGAGGACAGGCGAATCCCTGTGGGGGCACTAGACAATGAGCCGCAATCAAGGGATCGCAATCCCATTTTTTTGGCTATATTCTTCAGTCATTTTCCATTATTATTGAGATATAAAGTCCGGGCCATATTCGAATAGGATGAGAACAAGCAATGATGATTAAAGCTGTTGCCAAAATCATTGTCCTGATCACCCTGATAACTTCGTGTGGGCCAGCCAGGGTGAGTGTTTCCCCTACGGCCTCTGTCATGCCAGGAACCGTTCTGATACCCACCTCTGTGCCATCATCGACTGCCACTGGTCAGATAACGAACAGCCAGACAGCCAACGTATCCAATCAACCTCTTCAATTTGAAGGCGCCTATTTCGGCCATACCCCGCCCGGACCAACACCCAGGCTTTTTGCTCCTGAAATGATCCAAGGCGAGGTGCATGCCTCCCCCGTTTTTTCACCGGATGGGCGCGAAATCTATTGGGGAATTTCGGGTGCAGGGATTTACAGATCGTTGTTCGAAAACAGTGCATGGACCCAACCAGAAAACATCACCTTCTCATCATCCATGACCGACTACCGGGATCCTTTCCTGTCGCCTTCGGGCGATCGGCTCTTTTTCCTCTCCAAAGGAATACTTCCGAATTCTCAGTTGCCTGAGAAGGAGAATATCTGGTTTGTGGAGCGGTCAGGAGCCGACTGGGGAGAGCCTCAGCCGCTCAGTGAAGAGATCAATTCTCATGAGCTGCACTGGCAAATATCGGTCAACAATAACGGCGATCTCTACTTTACATCCCGAGATACCGGCTGTGAAGATATATACTTCTCCCGATATTTAAACGAGCAATATCTCAAGCCCGAGCGCTTAAGTGCAGCGATCAACACGGACAATCTGTGTGAGACAACTCCCTACATTGCACCCGACGGAAGTTATCTGATCTTTTCAAGGTGGGATCTCAATAACAACGATGCTCGGCAGCGACTCTATATCAGTTTTGCAGATCAAAATGGCAGCTGGAGCGAAGCTGTGTTAATCGAACAAGTGAGTTACGGCCTTTGTCCCATTGTGTCGCCCGATGGCCAATATCTTTTCTTTCTCAGCAGCCCGCGGAGTGTCTCCTGGATGAGTACCGAGTTCATCGAAGCATTAAGATGATCTTTCAAGATGAATTTTAATAACCCCTACACTGGCTGGGGGATTAACAACCCTGTTGCACCCTTTCGCGGCTAAGACACGTTAACATACGCTACCCCCGTGGGGGCACCAAACAACGCGCCGCTATCAAGGCGGCTTTTTCATTGCAAAACCAGGATTTCCCCATTTGGCACACTTCCGGCGTGCTTTGAGAGAACAGACGCATCTCTGTGGGGGTACAGAAGAAATCCGCGCGCCAATTATCTGCCGGTTTATGTTGACTCGCAGTGCAATCATTTATTGATTCAGTCGAGAACCGATTACCAATACGATTTACGGGCTCCCGCAAAATGCAATCTGGTAATAACAAATTGCAAATTATAGTTGACTTAATGCAATATATATATTACAATATCAAGAAGCGGTAAGATAACCTATAGGAGGCAGTATGCAGGAAATAGAAATCGAAAACAGAGTAAAACTGGCACGCGTCGAGAAAGATCTGACTCAAGAGCAATTAGCAGATCTCGTAGGCGTCACCCGCCAGACCATCGGCTTAATTGAAGTAGGTAAATATAATCCTACCCTGAAATTGTGCCTGATGATTGCTCAGGCTACTGGAAAGCAACTGGATGATCTTTTTTGGATCAAAGGAAGGAAAGAAACAAAATGAATAACAGCTTTAAACTGGATGAGCGGTCTGAACGAATTAACGGACTGATTTCGTTTTGTATCCTGATGCTCACACAGGTTGCCCTGGGTTTGCTCATTGCCTACAAGCGCTACATACAGGGGCTGGACACCGCTTTTTACGGAAATTTTGGCGTCGTGCTTCTGATTTCAATACTGAGCTATTGGACTATCCGTCTGTATCTAAGCGGTATCCTGCCGGTTATCTCCTTCCGAAAGCTGGTTCTTTTGTATTTCATCCTGGTTGTGTTGATCGAGCTCTCGGCATTTCTGATTTCCGGTATGCCCGAGCCAGGACTGTGGCATGAGGTGCTTTATCCTTTCATCGGCGTAGCGGTGATTCTTGGGTTTTACGCGCTGGTTGCTTATCTTGGTAAGCGCCGGATTCAAAAAGCGACCGGTGAGTGAATTAATCGCTTGCCTATCTCTGTATGAGCGGTATGGCTAGTAAAACTTACCAATGGGTGAGGGAATTCTTTTCAGGAAGCCACCTTTCACAATTATGGCGTGGTAACTGATAGAATATCCGTGGGACACTCAGCTTCTGTTTGTCAACACCTGAGGGTTGTTAGTTCGAAAGCCAGGTTTTACCCTCGGCAGCATACGGGTGTGCTGCGTGAGGACAGGCGAATCCCCGTGGGGGCACACTGAAAGCCACGTCATCGCACGTGGCTTTTTTTACAACCCTTCAAGGCCAAAACCAGATTTTGCCCTACGGGGGACACGCGAATCCCTGTGGGGGCACCAAAGACCTGGCCGCTACTCCAGAGGCTTTTTGATTGGGGAACCAGGGTTTCCCCATTCCTCGCCACCCATCGGGTGAGTTTGGGAGGACCCACATATCCTGGTGGATCACACACGAGTCGACCGTCTTATTGAATTAGGGATGTTGAACCCCAAATGTTATCAGCCGGTGGTATTTTTGCGCAGCAACTCCTGACGGGTTGTGGTCAACCACCTTGGCAGTTATCTGTACCAGGGAGGTAAGCCGTTGTCAAAGTTATAATAGAGTGTCTGCTGTGGCAGCCGAAAGTCCACCACATCCTTCCCGACCTGTTCGGGGGATTCGTTCTTTACCAGTACTCGAGTGATAAACTCTGCAATGATCGCCATGTCCGCTTCCCGCATGCCCAGGCGGGTGATTTCGATTGTACCCATGCGTAATCCGCTGGGATGGTCCCAATCTTTGGGCTGGTCTCCAGGGACAAGATTTTTATTCGTGATCAGGTTAGCGCGCGCCAGCTTATGCGCCACCTCCAGACCCCCGCCAAACTTTTTGACATTGGCGATCACTTGGTGGGTTCTGCTATATCCTCGCTTCGCACCGATTACTTGAATGCCGCGTTCATCCAGTGCTTTGCCGAGTGCTTGAGAATTTTTGACAATTTGTGCCATGTAAACATGACCATATTCGAGCATCTCGGCCGTGGCAACTGCCAGCGCTGCGACGCGGTTGACCTGATGAGTGGCTGCCAAAACTGGGAATATCGAATCTGTCAGCGGCTTGGTTAAGTCCGGATCATTCCAAACGATGATCCCACTTTGTGGTCCGCTGAATGTTTTTCCAGCCGAGCCGGTAAGGACCACCGCTCCCTCATTCAGAGGGTCCTGGAACTGACCGCCAGCAATCAAGCCGGCCTGATGAGCTCCATCGAACACGAATTTTCCACCCCATTCGGCGATGACCCTGCTCATCTCGCTCACCGGTAAAGGAAAAAGCGTCATTGACATGCCCAAGACGACCAGACGAGGTTGAGCCTGCCGCGCAGCGATGGCAAATGCATCCAGGTCGACTTCTAACTCAACCGGGTCAAATGGAACGTCAATGATCTTTAACCCGCGAAATCCGGCCGGCCCATCAATCCGGTTGCTGGAGTGTCCGCCAAAAGGTTGAGCTGCGCTCATAATGACATCGCCGGGCTGGGTCATCGCGTGATATACTGCCATGTTTCCCAGCATGCTGCCCATCAATCGATGGTCTGCATAACGGCTGCGAAAAGCCAATTTCAATAATTCGACGCACAATGCCTCAACTTCGTCGATAAATTGCGTTCCCGCGAACCAGCGATTAACCCGACCGATGTTACCTTCTGCCGCGCGGGTCCCAATTTCGGAGGAGAGCAAAGCTCTTACTGTTGGGCTGGTGGGGGCTTCAGGTGCCAGTAAATTGATACAGCGCTTGCCGCGCCACTCCTCATTCCGGTTCACGGCTTCAATAACAGCTGTAGCCCAATCTCGGGGCGACTCACTGGAATTCAGGATTGATTTGGCTTGATTAAGCGCCTGCTGATCGTGAACTTCAAATGAATGGTCCATCATCAAACTCCTTTTTATTGGGTCGGTTTGGTTAGATGAGCAAGCAGTTGTGAACTGGCAGTTCCTAGATGTTGCTGCAAGAACCAGGTGGCAGCCTGGATATTGCCCTCACGGCAGGCGGACAGGATTGCGCGGTGCTCTTTTTGAGAAGAGGATTGAAAATCCAAATCTGCTAAATAAAAGATCAGATATCGGGCGGCATTATAGTGGAGTGTCTTGACCCATTCCATCAGTCGGGGTAGATTGGCTGGAGTATATAAAGTAGCATGAAACTGCCAGTTCAAATCACTCCAGCGGGTAACATTACGCTCCGCGTCCAGAGCCGCCAGCAGCTCCTCGCCGTGTTGTAAATCAGCAATGGTTAATTTCGGAAAAGCTCGCTGGAGAGCGGTCACCTCGAGCGCGGTGCGAATTAAGTACATTTCTTCCAATTCTGCCGGGGATAACGAAGTGACAGTAGCCCCTCGATTTTTTGAAAATGCTACCAGACCTTCCGCTTTCAGTAGAACGAGAGCCTCTCGGACTGGGATTTTGCTGACGCCAAAGCGGGCAGCAATTTCGTCCTGCCTGAGGGGCTGCCCGGATTTCAATTTGCCCTGCCAGATTTCTGCGCGCACTGCGTTGGCGATTTCTTCGACAGATATATTGGGAAAAGAGGTGGTTAAATGATCTTTACTCAAATTGCCTCGATTAAACGTATACGATTATTTATATAATTATAAAATAGTATACGATATTGTCAAGATGGAAAAAGACAGATGGAAAATGAACATCTTTTCCACGTGATTATTCCTTTTAGACCTCATAAGAGAAACAGCGCAAACCATACTGCACCTGCGCGGAGCACAAACTGACCCTTCTCCTGATGATCGGTCTATCGATCGTCAAGCCAGGGATTTCCTCTAACCGGCGCCGGGTGAATGGTTTTAGTGGAGCAGGGAAAGGTCATGGCAGTAGAGCACTAACAATTTTCAACTCAGGATTTCTTTTCAACCTTCCGTAATGTGAACCGTAATGTCCAGATGCTATTATTTGCATACAAGTGAGGTCAGGACCGGCCGTCCGAGCCAATCTTGTCCCCGCTCTTTATTGGTATACAATTTTACTGGTGTATTAGGGGAACCCTGGGCTGTAGTGGGCAGCCCGGGGTGCTTTAACTTATAGTATAATAATTCCACTGAACGAGTAAATTATCATAAATTCCTGGTCCATTTAGTGGAATTTTCCCCGCACACAGTCAATCCAAAACCAATCATCGGTGATATTGATCGCTGGATACGGCGTGTTTTGGTGATTGACGATGATGAGATTATCCGGAACATGGTTAGCACCAAGCTGGAATACGAGGGCTATGAGGTCTGGTCGGCCAGCAGCGGGCAGCATGCTCTGGAGATCATCGACCGGCAAGGTTTACCGCACCTGGCTATCGTCGATATCCACATGCCCGGCATAGGCGGGTTTGAATTTTGTGAAATCGTGCAGCAATACGCCGACTTGCCGGTCATCTTTCTGACCGCGGTGGACGATGAGGAAACCATCATCCGTGGGATCAAGTATTTTGCCGAGGATTATGTGACCAAACCGTTCAGCCCGCGCCAGCTTGCGGCGCGCGTCGAGCGCATCCTGCATCGTATCGGCGATTTCGATTATGCTGCCGGAGCGAAGGTCAGGATTGATGAATTCCTTGAGATTGATCTGGCTCACCAGCAGGTGAAAATCGACGGCAGGGCGATCAAGCTGACCCCGATCGAAAATAAGATTCTACACATCCTGATGCGCAATTCGCCTCGGACAGTGACGACGCGATTCTTGCTTGATCGCATCTGGCCTCAAGAAGAGATAGGCGAAGATGTATTGCGCGTTCATATTCACCGTCTGCGCGACAAGCTCAGAATCCATAACCTCTCGGAGAAATATATCCGCACCGAGCGAGGGCTGGGTTATCGTTTCCATAGCGTTACATGAATCAGTGATCATTTAGATCAGGAGGGTAAACATGCCAACCGAGAAAGTGAAAGCCAATCCCGACGATAAATCTCCAGAAGTCGAACGCATTCGGGAAATAATTTTTGGCTCGCAAATGCGCACTTACGAGGGCAATTTCCAGAACCTCCAGCGCGACCTCGCCAGGCTGTTGCAGGAAATTGAGCGGCTGAACGAGAAGCTGGCCGAGCTGGATAAGGATCAAAGCCAAAAACTTCAAGTGCTTGAGCGAGATATGCGCAAAGCCGACGACAACCTGCGCGCCGAGTTAAGAGAAACTGCGCAAAAATTGATCGATGAAAAAGTAGACCGCCAGGTGTTGGGCGACCTGTTCATCCAGCTCGGCAACCAGTTGAAGTCATCCGGCTCGATCGCCGAAACCTTGAAAGATATATTGAAGCCCAAGGAAGCCTGAGCGTGCCTGTAGAGGCCCAGTCTCCTGCTTCACGCGCTGCGGCAGGAGATCCGCAGGAAATCCATCCAGATTCCTCCCTGGAGCAGATTCGTCAGATCCTGCTCCGCGATCAGGAAGCCAGAATTGGCGGATTGGAATCGGATGTCCAGCGTCTGGATCACCAGATCCGTGACGAGAGTTCGTTGATTAAAATGATCGCCCCAGTGCTGGGAGATGCGATCCGTCTCAAGATCAAGGAGGCTCGCGACGAGATGATCGAGGCGCTCTACCCGATCATCGGGCAGGTCGTTCGCCGGGCGGTGACGGAGGCGGTCAGCGACCTGGCCCGCTCGCTGGACGCTCAGGCGAAGCGAGCCTTCGATTTTCGCCTGGCTTGGTGGAGGCTGCGCGCCAGGTTTGGCGGCGCTTCAGCGGCGCAAATCCGCCTGCGTGAATTGCTGCCCTTCAAGGTAAGCGACGCCATCCTGATCCACCGTGATAGCGGGCTGCTGCTTTCTCACCTGGCGGGCGAAGCGAGCGTTACCGCCGACAGCGATCTTTTCGGCGGCATGTTGACCGCCATCCGCGATTTTTCGCAGGATACGCTGGGAGGCGACGGCCAGGACGAACTGGGAGAGATCACGTACGGCGACCGGCGCATCCTGATCGAAACCGGTCGATCTGTGTATCTGGCAGTGATTGTCAGTGGAACGCCGCCGCCACAGTACCGTGATGGCATGCGAGAATGCCTCATCGATGTCGAAAATGCCCATGCCGACGCCATTGATAATCACCCGGGTGACGAGAGCGCATTCTCGGATGCCCAAGGTCAGCTCCAGCCCCTGCTGGTGAGCGCCGAGCCGAAAAAAATGAGCAAATCGCAAAAGTCGTTCCTGGCCGCCGGGGTTGGCGCTGTCATCATCTTCGTGGCCGGCTGTATCCTTTTAACCTCCTGGCTGTACCGCGCAAGTCACCCGGTGCAGCCTCCGCCGGCAGCCATCGTCCAGCCGAGCACGACCAGCACCCTCGCCCCAACTGCGCTGCTCACCTTCACCCCGACCGCTGAGCCGCTGCCAACCGAAACCCCTGCGCCTACAGCGACACTTTTGCCATCCGCGACGCCGACTACCTCCCGCGCGCCTTTTATCGGGGTGATCCTCGGCAACGTATGGATGCGCACAGGACCTTCTGCTGAGGCAGCCCGCTCAGAGGTGGTTCTGACGCAGGGTGAACGGGTCGAGCTGCTGGCGGTTTACGGGGATTGGCTGCGCGTGAAGCAGATTTCCTCAGAGCAGGTTTTCGCCGAAGGCTGGATACCGGCGCGCTGGTTCGGCGCCGCCGAGGATTTCCCGGCGCTGCTCATCACACTCACCGCTAGTCCATAAGGGGGGTTGATGACGAACGCTACGGTCAATCGTAAAGTATGCCTGCTGGGAGATTTCGCCGTTGGCAAGACCAGCATGGTTCGCCGCTTCATTTATGAACGCTTCGATGACAAGTATCTGAGCACCATCGGCGTCAAGGTCAGCCGGAAGACGATCGTCGTTTCTCACCAGACTCAACTGATCAACCTGTCTCTCATCCTCTGGGATTTAGCCGGCAGCGAAGAATTCGACCAGCTTCGCTCAAGCTATTTGCGTGGCGCGTCAGGAGCGGTGCTGGTCTGCGATCTCACCCGGCCTGAGACGCTGCCGAACCTGTCGACCTACCTGAACGACCTGCGCCGGGTCAGTCCGTCTGCGCAGGTCATCCTGGCAGCCAATAAAGCTGATCTGGCAGCCGAACAACGCCTGACCAGCGCTGAAATCGAGGCGTACGCCGTTGATCACAAGGTGCCATTCCATCTGACCAGCGCGAAAACCGGCGAGGGAGTCGAAAATATCTTTCGCCAGCTGGGTCAGTTGATTCTGATCCGCCAGTGATGGAACCATGATGGATCGATCCCTTATTCAATTCGTCTGGCGGGCGCGCCAGATTGCAGTTGCCCTCACCGACCGGAATCTAATCATCCGCGAAGCGTACGGTCAAACCGAAATCCTCGCAGAGGAGATGAAGAGTTGCCTGGGCTGCCCGCTGTTGGATGTGGTTCCCGAACTGCTCGGCAACCAGCGGGAACTCGAGGACATCCTCTCCGGCAGATCGAGTGGTTACCGGCTTGATTACGTCAACCGCGAAGTCGAGGGACGGACGCGCTATCTGACGATCGAGGACCTGCCGTACCGGGATGAGCGCGGTGAGATCGTCGGAATTGCCCATCTGGTGCAGGACATCACCAGTCAGGGCGAGCTCGAGCAGCAGATAACCCAGAACCGCAACCAGTTGATCCTGCTGCAGGAACAGATCAAGCGCCAGAACCTCGAACTGATCGCGGCCAATGCCGAGCTGCGGCGGCTGAGCGAGCTAAAATCGGATTTCATTGCCCTGGCCGCTCACGATCTGCGCACCCCCCTGACTTCGATCAACGGCTATCTCGAGATGCTGTTGGATGGGCAGATGGGGCCGCTTACTCAGGAAGAAGTCGAAGCTTTGAACAACATCCAGCGAAGCAGCCTGCGGCTGGTCAGCCTGACCGACGAGTTGCTCAATGCCGCCCGCCTGGAAGCCGGCCGGCTTGACCTGGTGCTGAAGCCGGTGGACCTGGCCAGTCTGGTTCAGGCAGTTACAGATGAATATACCGGGCAGATCCATTCGAAAAGACAGCGCCTGGATGTGGAGATGGACGCACATATCCCCCCGGCGTTATGCGACGAAAAATGGGCAAAAGTGATCGTTTCCAACCTGGTCAGCAATGCGGTCAAATTTACTCCCGAGAGCGGTCAAATTACCGTCCGTCTGCGCATGGCGGAGCAAACCGGTTTCCTGCTCCTCTCGGTTGCGGATACGGGTATAGGGATCTCCGGACAAGATCAGGAGCTGATTTTTTCCCGCTGGTTCCGCAGTAAAAATCCCTCCTCCATGAAGGCCCAGGGGGCAGGCCTGGGGCTGTACATCACTCGTTCTCTGGTGGAGCTGCATGGGGGAGAGATCTGGGTAGAAAGCCAGCCAGGCAAGGGCAGTGTTTTGTTCGTCAAGTTTCCGCTTGCGACTTGACTTTAAATCAACCTCTGCTGAGGTGAGGTGTCCCGGGCTGTTTTTACTCATCGAGTCAGCGGCTCAGACTACAGACATACAAATCTATCATTATTATCATTTCGAGATTTCCATTCCGAAACGAATAAATATGACATTCGACAATCATTAACATTAATTAGCGCAGCTTGTCGCCCTCATCAGCAAATGTTAGAATTTCGTGGGGTCGATACATATATCTGGCTCTATTCACAATTTAATAACCAGGTTTCCCGCCGTCCGGCTGGACAGGTGGTCTGAAGGGTTCAAACGATAAGGAGAGTAACTATGAAACAACCAATTCGTGTCCTTCAGTGGGGCCTCGGCGCAATGGGGAGTGGCATGGCCAGGCTCATCCTCGAGAAATCGGGTTTGCAGATAGTCGCTGCGGTGGACGGGCGCCCGGATTTTGTCGGGAAAGACCTTGGGGAAGTGTTGAAGATCGGGAAGAAGCTGGGGGTAGCGGTTACGAACCAGCCCGAAACCGTCCTGGATAAAGCTAAAGTGGATATCGTCATTATTGCCACGACCTCCTGGACGCGAGAACAAATGCCCGACCTGCGCAGGATCCTCTCCGCGGGGATCAACTGCATTTCGATTGCGGAGGAGATGTCGGATCCAGCGGCGCAGAATGCGGAGCTGGCGGCGGAGATCGACGCGCTGGCAAAGCAGAACGGGGTGACGGTGCTGGGCACCGGTGTGAATCCTGGATACGTGCTCGATCTGCTGATCGTCACGCTGACCGGCGGCTGTCATCACGTTGAGCGGATCGAGGCCTCGCGGGTGAACGACCTGAGCCCGTACGGGCCGACGGTGATGAAGACGCAGGGCGTCGGCACCACGCCTGAAACCTTCCGCGCAGGGGTAGCGGATGGGTCGATCGTGGGGCATGTTGGCTTTCCGGAGTCGATCCACATGATCAGCGAAGCGCTTGGGCTGGGGGTCGACCGCATCGAGCAGAGCCGCGAGCCGATCATCAGCAAGGTCTATCGCGAGACGCCGCACGTCAAGGTCGAACCGGGCATGGTGGCGGGCTGCGCCCACATCGGTATCGGCTACCGCGGGGATAGGGAAGTCATCCGGCTGGTACACCCCCAGCAGATCCACCCGCATCTGGAAAACCAAAACACCGGCGACTACATCCACATCTACGGGCTGCCGGAGGTACACATGACTATCTCGCCGGAGATCGCGGGAGGCAAGGCGACGATGGGGATCGCGGTCAACATGATCCCGCGGGTGGTCGAGGCCACGCCGGGGCTGAAGCGGATGATCGACCTGCCGACGCCGGGGGCGTTGATGGGCGCGAGCGCCTATCACAGGAACGTATGAGGGCTGAGATGACGAAAATTGCCAAGGGAACCTGGGTTGAGATCGAAAAGGTGGTACTCAAACCTGAGGAGCGCGCCGCGTCGCTGCCCGAGGACACGCGCCAGACGCCATATGAGATGCGTGTATCCGGCTTTCTACTGGATGAGGCTGAGCTGGGAGAGGAAGCGCGAGTACGCACGCTGATCGGGCGTGAGTTGAGCGGCCGGCTTAGAACGGTCAACCCCAGCTACGCCCACAGCTTCGGCGAGACCGTGCCCGAGCTGCTGCAGATCGGCATCCAATTCCAAAACGGCGACAGGTCAGAAGAAAGTCGCCAGGGGGACGGCCGATGAGCGCCCGGGACATGTCCTACAGCGCGGTGATGGCGCGGAAGAACGAGATCATGAAGGCCTCGCTCGGTATCGACTACGACGACTACATCCAGAGCCCGATCGCATTCGAATATGAACGCATGATGAGCGAGACCGGCTACAGCCACGCCGAGATCGCGCGCATCCAGAGCGAGACCAAAGTGGGCAATACACCGCTTTACGAGCTGCGCAACCTGAGCGCGGCGGTGCGCAGCATCTCCGCGCCGGGCAAAGGCGCGCGCATCCTGCTCAAGGACGAGGCGGCCAACGCCTCCGGGAGCTTCAAGGCGCGCCGAGCTTCGGTTAGCGCCTACGAGGCGGCGCGCAAGGGATACAAAGGCATGATCGCCGCCACCAGCGGCAATTACGGCGCGGCGGTCGCGTCGCAGGCCGCCCAGCGCGGTCTGAAGTGCATCATCGTCCAGGAAGTGTTCGACTCGCGCGGCGTGGGTCAGCCGGAGATCGTTGAAAAGGGACGCGCCTGCGAAGCCTATGGCGCCGAAGTGCTCAAGTTGAGCGTGGGGCCGGAGCTGTTCTACATGCTGCTGCGCACGCTGGAGGAGACCGGCTTTTTCAACGCCAGTCTGTACACGCCCTTTGGGATTCGCGGGGTGGAAACGCTCGGACTGGAGATCGCCGCGCAGGTGCGCGATCGCTACGGCAAGGATCCCGACGCGGTGGTCATCACCCACGCGGGCGGGGGGAACCTGACCGGCACGGCGCGCGGCCTGCTGGCGGCCGGCTGCGAGCGGACGCGCATCGTCGCCTGCTCGGTCGACCTGGGCGGGCTGCACATGGCCTCCGACCGCGATTTCAACCGCAAATCCTTCACCACCGGACACACCGGCTTCGGCGTGCCGTTCGCGACCTGGCCGGACCGCACCGACGTGCCGCGCAACGCGGCCCGCGCGCTGCGCTACATGGACGAGTACCAGCTGGTCACCCAGGGCGAGGTGTTCTACATCACCGAGCTGCTGACCAAGCTGGAGGGGCTGGAGCGCGGACCGGCGGGCAACACCAGCCTGACCGCGGCGGTCACGCTGGCGCGCCAGATGGATCAGGAGCAGATCGTGGTGGTGCAGGAAACGGAGTACACCGGCGCGGGCAAGCACCACAACAGCCAGCTGGCATTTGCCCGCCAGAACGGCATCGAAGTGCGCCGCGGCGATCCGAAAGATGACGCGCCGGGAAAGGTGATCGTGATTCCCGAGACGCTCGAGCAGGTGCAGGGGAAGGTTCAGGACATGGAGCGGCTGCGGATGAGCTACCTGAGAAACGCCGCCAGAGCGCACTCTATCGATCAATGGAGTCAAAACGACATCAAATTCCTGGCTGAGGATCTGAAGGTCAGTCAGGATTGGATTTTGGAAAAAAGGAGACACTTGTGAGCGACGAGAGAATCGCGAAATTCGAGCAGCGCAGAGAGGCGCTGCGGCAGATGAGCGACGAGCAGCTCAAAGCGCGCTTTTGGGAGCTGTGCGATCAGGTGGTTGAGCCGATCGTCGAACTGGCGCGCACGCACACCTCGCCGTCGATCGAACGGTCGGTGCTGCTGCGCATGGGCATCGACAGCGTCAGCTCGCACGGAGTGGTCGAACGGATCCACGAGGCCGGACTGCTCGGCAAAGGCGCCGGGCAGGTCTTGTTGAAGGTGGCGCAGAAGAACGGCACGGACGTTCGCGCCGCTGCCGCGGCCATTCTGGAAAACAAAGATGTACTGCAGGGGTTGTTCTGAAATGACCGACGAACTCAACCCAACCGAAAAACTCGACATCGAAGCGATTATGCAGAACCTGGAGTCCTACCGACCCCGGCGGAAGGGCTGGGTCTGGCGGCAGAGGCCGGCTGGAGGCGTGGAGATGGGGCCGTTCCACTTCCACGACATGTCGGTGCCGCTCAAGCGCAGCATCGGGCTGCCGGCGTCGAAATACTTCGATTTCATCGATCCGCAGCCGGGCTGCGTGGTGACCACCGAGATCGCCTCCGGGCGCTTCGAGGATGACATCCGCCGCATGCGCATGGCTGCCTGGCACGGCGCTGACCACATCATGGTCATCCGCACGACCGGGCAGAGCCACATCGACGGATTGATGGAGGGCACACCTGAAGGTACCGGCGGCGTGCCGATCACCCGCAAGCAGATCCGCGCCAGCCGCAAGGTGCTCGACCTGGTCGAGGACGAAATCGGGCGCCCGATCAATTTCCACAGCTATGTATCCGGCGTGGCCGGTCCGGAGGTAGCGGTGCTGTTCGCCGAGGAAGGCATCAATGGCGCGCACCAGGATCCGCAGTACAACGTGCTCTACCGGAATGTGAACATGCAGCGCTCGTTCGTGGACGCCGCCGAAGCCAAGAAGGTGATGAACGGCGCGCGCATCTTCCAGATCGACGGGGCGCACAACGCCAACGCCACCGCCAAAGCCGGCTGGCTGGTGATGCCGGAATTGATGGTGCAGCACGGAATCAACTGCGCGTTTTCGGTGGCGGTGGGCATGGATAAGGAACTGATTGGCCTGTCGACCGTGCCGCCAGACGCGCCGCCCGCGCCCAAGCTGTGGTATGACCTGCCCTACGCGGTTGCGCTGCGCGATTTCTTCTCGGAATATAAGATGCGCGCCCAGCAGAACACGCGCTACATCGAGGCGGACATCGAAGAGGCGATCCGCACGCACACGATCGACACGCTCATCTCGATGCTCACCAGCGCGGATATCCAGAGCACGATCACGCCGGACGAGGGCCGCAACGTGCCCTGGCATTACAACAACATCCGCGGCGTGCAAACGGTCAAGCAGACCTGGGCGGCGCTGGACGGCATCAAGGAGTTGATCAGCCTGAAAATGGACGGTCCGCTGGGCGAGATGGCGCGCGACCTGAAGGAACGCGCGGTGGCTTTCCTCGAAGAGATCATCGAGGTGGGAGGCTATTTTGCCGCAGTCGAGAAAGGCTTTTTCGTTGACTCGGCCAAATACCCCGAGCGCGCCGGCGACGGCATCGCCCGCGACAGCCAGGGAGGGGTGGCCGCCAACACGATCGTCCCGCGCGACCCGGATTACTTCGCGCCGGTTTGCGATCATTTCGGCGAGAATCACCTGCCGGGGGAACTCGAGAAACCCTGCGACCTGATCGGCGGGTGCACGCTGTGCAGGCCGGAGAAGATCGTCTACATCGATGAATTGGATCCGGAAGACAGCGCCGACCGGCGCCTGGAGCGCACCTATCCCTACCGCAAGGGCGGCTTGATCCGGCCTGAGGCGGAATCGGCGGGCGACGGCGTGGTGCTGATGCAGTTTGTGGTCAGCGAGGCTGAAGAAGTGGCCCGCGAGGCCGCCCTGGAAATCGGGCGCCGGATGGGGCTGGCTGATCCGCAGGTGGTCAATCTGATGACGCTGCACCCGGCGGAGGGCTGTTTCGTCGAGGTGAAGGGCAGAGTGACCTTCGATATTAAAAAGTCCGACCTGAAAATCCCACCCAAAGAGGAAATGCTGCCGGAGGAAGCGCTCCGCGCGGCGGTGAAGAAGCTTGGCCTGAAGGTGGTCGCGGCGACGGTCGGCGAGGATGAGCACAGCGTCGGCCTGCGCGAAATTTTGGATATCAAGCACGGCGGGATCGAGAAGTACGGGGTGAAGTACCATTACCTGGGCACATCTGTGCCGATCAGCAAACTGGTGGACGCAGCCATCGAAACGGGCGCACATGCCGTCCTGATCTCGACCATCATCAGCCACAACGACATCCACCGCGCGCAGATGCGCCGGCTGGCGGAGATTTGCCAGGAGAAGGGCATCCGCGAGAGGATGATCCTTATCGCCGGCGGCACGCAGGTTACCCGCGACATGGCCGCCGAAACCGGCCTGGACGCCACCTTCGGGCGCGGCACAAAGGGCATCCAGGTGGTGGATGCCATGGTGAAGATACTGAAGGCGAAAGGTGAGCTTGACTAAGACGACGTTCGATGTACTGACCATCGAGGTCGGCTCGACGATCACCAAGGCGAACGGCTTCCAGCGGCTGCCGCAGGGCGGATTTGAGCACGTCTCTCAGGGATTTGCCCCGACCAGCGTCAGCCTGGGCGATGAACAGGGCGACGTCGCGGTTGGCGTCGAAGCAGCCATCGCTGAAATGGGAGTCGCATTGACCGGCCGCCCAGGCACACCGGACTGGCCGGAGACCTTCGTCAACAGCTCGGCGGCGGGCGGTCTGCGCATGACCGTACACGGCCTGACCTACAGCATGACCGCCCGCGCCGCGCGTGAAGCCGCGCTGGGGGCCGGCGGAGTGGTCAGGCTGGTCACCGCCGGCCGGTTGAGCGATTTCGACCTGGATGAAATCTGCTCGATCCGTCCGAATATCATCCTGCTGGCTGGCGGCGTGGATTTCGGCGAAGCGGAGATCGTCCTGCACAACGCCGCTAAACTCGCCTCGCTCGGGCTGACGACGCCGGTGATCTACGCCGGCAACGCCGCAATCCGCAAGGCGGTTCAGAAAATCTTCCAGGACGCGGCGATCGAGGTGATGATCAGCGCGAATGTCTTCCCGGATGTAGACGTACTGAACATCGAGCCGGTGCGCCGGCTGGTGCACGAGGTGTTCAACCGGCACATCATCCACGCGCCTGGCATGGCGCGTTTCGCTGAGTACACCCGCTGGGGCATTCTGCCGACGCCCGGAGCGGTTCTGCGCGCCGCCGAGCTGTTTGCCGAGGTGCTTGGCGACTGCCTGGTCTTTGACGTGGGCGGGGCGACGACCGATGTGCACAGCGTGACCGACGGCAGCCTGGAGTGGACCGCCAGGCTGACCGAGCCCGAGCCGCGCGCCAAACGCACCGTCGAGGGCGACCTGGGAGTGTACGTCAACGCCCGGAACATCGTTGAGATGGCGGGCGATGCGCAGTGGCAGGGGCGGCTGGGCGACCTGCGCGCCCTGCCTGGTAGCGAGCAGGAGCAGCAGCTTACCCGCTGGCTGTGCGCAAAAGCTGTCGAAACGGCCGTCCGCCGGCACGCCGGGGTGATCACCGACATCTACACCCCCACTGGTAGACGGCAGATCGTTAAAGGCAAGGATTTGAGCGCAGTGGGGTGGGTGGTCGGCACCGGCGGCGCGCTGACGCGCATCCCCGGCGGCGAGGACATTCTGCGCGGCATCTGTACCGGAGTGGGCAAGTACCTGCTGCCCGCGCCTGAAGCAAAAATCCTGTTGGACAGGGATTACCTGTTTTCGGCGCTGGGCACCTTGGCACAAGCTTACCCGGAGGATGTGAAGAAGACCTTCGAAAACTGGGTTGTAGAGAAAATAGGATAAGGCAATGTTTATACGGACTCCCCGACTTGAAATCCATCCCGGGCGAATCGAGGAGAACGCGCGCTCGGTTATCGAGCTTTGCCATTCGCGCGGCATAAGCGTAACCTGCGTGAGCAAGGTGGTGATGGCCCATCCTGCGGTGATTCGCGCGCTGGAAGCGGCCGGCGCGGATATGATCGGCGATTCGCGCATCCTCAACCTGCAGTCGCTGGCTAACACCGGGCTCAATCTGCCGCTCATGCTGCTGCGCATCCCGGCGCCGGCTCGAGCCGCCGATATCGTCCGCTGCGCGGATATCTCACTTAATTCTTCCGTGGAAACCATGGAGCTGCTCTCGGAAGCGGCCGAATTTCTCAAGAAGACGCACAAGGTCATCGTCATGGTGGACGTCGGCGATCTGCGCGAAGGCGTCTGGCCCGACCGTGCGCCGGAGGTGGTCAAGGCGGTATCCAAACTTCCCAACCTGGAAGTAATTGGATTAGGCAGCAATCTGGCCTGCTACGGCGGCGTCGTCCCGTGCGTGGAAAATATGGAGTTATTGATCGAAGTGCGCGAGAAGTGCCGCAAAACGAGCGGCCTGGAACTGCCCGTGCTTTCCGGCGGGAACAGCGCCAACCTGCCGCTGGTGGCGGACGGCAGCATGCCGAGGGAAATCAACCATTTGCGCATCGGTGAAGCGATTTTACTGGGACGCAATGTGCTTGACCGCAGCCCGTGGCCAGGCACCCGCCAGGATACCTTCCGCATCGTCGCGGAGGTGGTCGAAGTGGAACGCAAGCCGTCGGTGCCGATCGGCAGCCGCTGCCAGGACGCTTTTGGCGGATATGCTGAGTTCGTCGACCGCGGCGTCCGCCTGCGCGCCATCTGCAACATCGGCCGCCAGGATGTTGTCATCGAGGGGATCACACCGGAAGATCCGGGCATTATCGTGTTGGGCGGCAGCAGCGATCACCTGGTTCTGGACGTGGAGGAGGCCTCGGCGCCGGTGGAGGTGGGTGCCGAGATTGCCTTCTACCCCAGCTACGGAGCGCTGCTGGCGGCGAGCACATCGGTGTATGTGCAGAAAGTTGTGATGAAGGATTAGGATTCTGCCGGCTGCAGGGTCAATTGCCGGGCGGCAGAGCGGCTGTTCGGTTAATCGGTATTGATCCAATATAGCCAATGAGAAAAAACCTCTGCGGGTCAGAGGTTTTTTGATTGATTTCAATCGGACTCACTATGGAAATGCTTATTACTGCTGCCTGGAATGGCGGGTGTTGTTCCCCATTACAAGATTGGGTTATTGACATATCCATGGATTGATTGTATAATACAAATAACTTTGTGTCACAAAGATAATAGTAAGACAAAGGTAAGGTGTTGATCATGTCCAATACACTCGATCTGAAACAACTTGAGCGCAAAGCTTTCCGCTCAACCTACCAGGACGGGCTGTGGGATATCTACCTGGGTGGGATTGTGGTTGCCATGGCGATAACACTCTACAGACCGGCAGGCGGGTATACTCCCAATAACATACTTATAATGCTCCTGATTTACACAATCATCGGGGGACTGTTTTGGGCGGGGAAGAAATTCATTACCGTGCCCCGCATGGGCCAGGTTCGCTTTGGACCCGCGCGCAAACGCAGAGCAAAGATTCTGGCGATCGTCCTGGGAATTATTGTGGCGCTCCAGGCATTATTTGTTTTGCTCACCGTTGGCGGCTGGCTCCGCTCGGTGTTTGGCGATAACCTGATCGGATTCATTGGGGAAGAAAACCTGGGGCGCCTGAGCGTTGCCGCGGTAGGGTCGTTATTCGTAGGCCCCTCTTTTCTCGTGATTGCCTATTTCACCGATTTTCCTCGCGGCTACTATATCAGCCTCATGATGGCGCTGGCAGTTTTCCTGATGATCCTGATCAACAATCCCATCTACCCTCTTGTGCTCGGCGCTTTGATCATCCTGCCAGGAGTGGTCCTTTTCATCAAATTTCTGAAGAAATATCCTCTTCCGCGAGGAGAGCGCTCAAATGACTGAGCCTGAAAGCAGCCAGAGCGCCGCGAAATTTATCGAAGTCGACCGGCTGATCCACGAACCGGCCCGGCTGGCGGTGATGGCGCTCCTCTACGTGCTCGAGAGCGCGGATTTCACCTTCCTGATGAACCAGATGGGCCTGTCCTGGGGCAATCTTTCCACGCACCTCACCAGGCTGGAAGAAGCCGGCTACATCGAGGTCGAAAAAAGCTTCAAGGGCAAGCGTCCAAATACTCATCTCAGGCTGACGCCTGCCGGCAGGCAGGCCTTCCAGGATTACCGCGACAGCATGACCCGCATGCTGGATAACCTACCTAGATAAATCGATCCCATCGCCAGCCGTTCCCTGCGGCATTCCTGTTCACGGACCCTGTATAATAGGGGCACAGGCTAGCTGACGATGAACGACCAGATCCAGTTCAAGAAAATCCTGCAAAAACTGCCTCGTTTCCAGGAGCTGGCGCCAGAGACCCAAACTGTTCTGGCTGAGGCGGCTGTCCGGCGCCAGTTTGCCGGCGGGCAGGTGATCTACGTCGAGGGCGAGCCAGCCGAGTGGATTTATGTGCTCGAATCGGGCTGGGTGAAGGCCACACGCATGACCCGTGAGGGCCGCGAGCAGGCCATGCTCTTCCTGCGACCGGTGGAAGTCTTCGGCGACATCGCCGTGCTGACCGGCACAACCTACCCGGGCACGGTGGTCGCACTGGAGCCGGTGACTGCCTGGGCGATCCCTGCCGGGACGATCCTCGAGATGATCCCGCGCTGTCCCGACCTGGCAATGGGAATCATCCGCCACCTGGGGGAGCGCGTGCTCTATTACATCACCCTGGTGGAGGATTTATCGCTGCGCAGTGTCGAAGCCCGCCTGGCCTCGAAACTGCTGGAGAACGCTGAATCGCGGGACGGCGAGCTGATCGTCCCACGGCGCGAGTGGACCACCTTCGATGAGATGGCGGTGCGTCTGGGAACGGTGCGGGATGTGCTCAGCCGGGCGTTGAAGACGCTCGAAGCGGAAAAACTGCTCAAAGTGGAGCGACAACATATCCATATCCTCGACCCGAGGGGGTTGGAAGAGCGGGCAAATCGCTAGGTTATACGACAAAAGTCGTACACAAAACAACTACATATTCGTAAACTTGGGATAACTGCCCAGTTTATGCAAGATTGGGAATAGCGGGCAGTTTGATCCCCTATGACCGACGAGATCCTGCGAGAACAAATCCTGGCCATCCTGGCTGCCGACAACCGCACCAGCGGAGCGGATTTACACGTCGGCGTGCTGAACGGCATTCTCCACCTCGCCGGTCGGGTCGCCACCATCGAACTGCGAGCTGCCGCTGAGGAGCTGGCCGGGCGGGTTCCTGGAGTTCGCGGCATCGTCAACCGCATTGAGGCGCCTGGCGCACCCAGCCCTTCGCGTACCATCAACATTCGCCTTGCTAAAGAGGAACAGGAGTAGTATTGATAAAAAAAGGCGTACTTCTAATTGCATCGCTGATGTTTTTGCTCTCCGCCTGCCAGGCCGAGGTTTGTCCTCCCGATAGCATCGATTACGTACCGGACGCATCCCAATTGCCTGCCGCCGAGCCGGCCTCCGACGGTGACGTCGGACAACAGGGCAAACTGGTCCAGATCGGGAAGAAGATGATCGAAGTCGACCGGGTGATACACGGGCCGGTCTGCAACGATACCTGGAGCGGGACGATCTATGTTGCCTGTGACGTTCAGATTGTTGAGTGGAAGGAAGGCGGCGCGCCGAATTTCCTGGACGGCTGTGAATTGATTATCGAGCCGGGGACGGTTGTGTATGTTGCCGCCCACAACAACGCTGTTTATTACAAGGGCTGTGACTCGTGCCACGCCAGCGGAGGATCGGCTGAATGATCCCGGCGGCACGCGAGTTTCACAATCTACCTGTCTCCGCACTTGCGGCGGATAAGGATTAGTCGGTTTTTTGGCTGTGCACCATCCAGTTTTTCTTTAATAAGGAGAATTCAAATGAAAACCAATCATCGTCTGGGCGGCATTCTGGCGATCATCGCTTCGCTGATGGGGATCATCGGGCATTTCGTCCTGTTCCAGAAGTGGTACGAGGTAGGGATGCACACCCAATCCGCTGAGCCGGGCTGCGAAATCCTGCTGAAATACATCCATCCGCTCATGTCAGACTTCGGCATCCTCGGCGGGGTGCTGTTTGCTGTCAGCGCGTACGGATTCTTCACCAGGAGAAACTGGGCTTTCTTCCTTTCGGTGGTGGGCATCGTCCTGTCGCTGCTGGGCAGTTGGTTCATCAACGTACCGTTCATGGCTGCCAGTCTGCCGCCCGTCTACTTCCCGCTGTTCTGGCCCTACGTGCTGATCTACTTCCTGTTGATGAAGCTGGTCGGGAAGTTATCCTGGAGCCGGACGTTGCTGGGATTGCTGACCGGCGTTGCTTATATCTTCTGCTTCATGAACGGCGTATCCAGCACCAGCCGGATTATCACCCACGGGGCGCCGATCTTCGTCATCGTTCAACGGCTGCACGTCCTTGCCATGTTGAGCTGGGCCGTCGTCACGGTTGGGATTCTGATTAAACCCAGGGATTGGATGCGCGTGGCCGGCCTGGTTGCCGGGGCGGCGGAGCTGGCAGTGGGCATTCCGCTGGCAGTGGTCACCGCCCAGCAACTGGGTCGCTTCTCCCTGTTTGCCCTCGCGCCGGTCACCTGCCTGGTGTTGATCGTGGTGCTGGTTTGGCCCGGGCTGTGGGAGCGCTGGACTGGCTCCGGCGGGGTGAAGCAGCCGATACATGCGACTGAAGCCGCCGGCATCCAGGCGGATTAACCAAAACTGAGGGTTTTGGTATACTAAAAAGCGTGTCAAATTCCAGGCAGTTGCGAATGTAAACATGGTTGTCCCCCGAAAACGCTGGCCAATGCCCGATCGAGGTGTGAACACCTGAACCGGTCTTCCTCAACGCGCACACCCAATTTCAGGAGTCGGAAATGCAATTTTTCAAAGAGCGATTTGAGTACCTGTTCACTTCCACGAAAGGCCTGATCCTGGTATCAATCGCGATGATCGCCCTGACGACGGCTGTGTGGGGCATGATTTCGGGACCGATGGCTGAGCTGGGTGTGCGCGATGTGGTGGTTAAGCTTTTCGGCATGGATATGGTCCAGGCCGAGCGCGAGGGGCGCATCATCATCCTCTATCACTCCATCGCCATGGCAGTGGTCGCCATCGAAACCTACATCGTCACCGGGCTGCTGAAGATGAACACCTTCTACAGGACGGCGATCAACGCGATCATCACCGTCGGCTACCTGGCGGCGATGATCTTCGGCCTGGGATTCGCTTACTTTGGGCACAACTGGGCGTTTCACGGCGTCTATATCGCTGGGCTGAGCCTGATCTTCTTTGCCGGCGTGCTGCTGGTGATCGCACTCTGGCCGTGGAACAGGGAGGTCCACCAGGCGGATAAAGCCTACGCCCGCACCAAATCCGGCCTAGATCTCGAGCGGGTGGCCTTTTTCGCCACCGCGCTGACGACGGTCATCTCGGCGCTGTTCGGGGCGATACCCGGTTCGTATTTCGGCAACGGTTTTCAGACATTCCTGGCTGAGAACATCATCCGTTACCCGGAAAAGACGTCGATGGAGTATTCGGTCATCGGCCACCTGCATATCATGCTGGCGTTGATCGCCATCATGCTCACCCTGATCATCGGGCGCTGGTTGAACTTCAAGGGCATTCTGCATAAGATCGCCATGCCGCTGATGATCCTCGGCACGATCGTGCTCAATCTGGGCGTCTGGGGCGTGGTCACCCCGCTGGAGCCGGTCGCGCATATGATCATCTATGTCGGCGCGACGCCCTCCATGCTGGCGGCGCTGCTGCTGCTGATCTGGAGCTGGGGCAAACTGATCCGCGACGGAACTGCCCAAATCGCCAAGCCGTCCTTCGGGCAAAAGCTGCGCGCGCTGCTGCGCGATCCGCTCAGGTTTGGACCGACCTGGCAGATGCTCTTCATGAATTTCACCACCAGCGGCATCGGCATCTTTATGGCGGTCAAGCTTGACGAAATCTTCCGCGTCTGGCCGGCGCGTGAGGAGCGCATCGAGCTGACCGGTCACTGGCACGTTCTCTCGGCGATTATCGCCACCATTATCCTGCTTTATTACGGCGACATGCTCGGACTCAAAGGCAGGCTGCGCCAGTGGTACGGCTGGAGCATCATCGTTTTATCCGATATCGCCTTCGCCGCGGTGACGATTTTTGAGATGAAGCGGCTGTTCATCTCCGAGGCTGAACAGCAGCCGCTGGTCAATATCATCATCTACGTGATGGATTTCGGGTTGGCTCTGCTGCTGCTCGTCCTGGCTGCTGTCATGGTCTGGCGTTTGATCGACCTGTTCAAGGCGAAGGGCCGCTGGCGAGTGGAAAGGGAACACGAGCTCTCGCAGGAGGTGATGGAATGAAGCGCGCGCTCCCGCTGATCTTGCCGCTGGCATTGATCCTGGCAGCCTGCGCGCCGGTCGACCTCAACGCGCCGCTGCCGACCTACGAGACCGGGATCGACCCGCAGAGCTGGGCGCAAATCCCGGCCGGAGATTTCTACGTCGGGCAGCATGATGAAGAAGCTTACACCGAAGTTTATGAAATCATGGTCACGGACGTGACCACCAGCCAGTATGCCGAATTTCTCAACCAGGCGCTGGCTGCCGGATTCGTCAAAATCGATGGGGATCAGATCGTTGGTTTTTACCCCGGCGACGAATTCCGCGGCGTCAAGCATGAGGAGCGCATCGACGCCGGCGACTGGATCTTTATCCCGCTCGAGGATCCATCCCAACGGGTCAAGTACGACGGCGCGACCTTCAGTTCCCAGCCTGGTTATGAAAATCATCCGATGACCATGGTCTCCTGGTTCGGCGCCTGGGGCTACTGTGGCTATTACGGCTACCATTTACCGAGCGAGCTGGAATGGGAGAAGGCCGCCCGCGGCGAGGACACCCGCCCGTTCCCCTGGGGCGAGGAAATCCAGCGTGCGAACGCCAACTTCTACGCCAGCCGCGATCCGTTTGAGGATATGAAGAGTTACGGCTCGCGCACCACGCCGGTCGGCTTCTATAACGGCAGGACTTACGATGGTTATGTCACCCTGGATTCCGCTTCGCCGTACGGGCTGTATGATATGGCGGGCAATGTCTGGCAGTGGACCGGGAATGTCTATGAAGGCATGCATTACCGCTTCATGCGCGGCGGTTCAAAGGACACCTACGAAATGGACCTGCGACTCTGGGTGCGCAACAACGCTACCCCGACCTACTACAGCCCTGGGGCGGGCTTCCGCTGCGTCCGCTAAGGGAATCGGGAATGTATCGGTGCAATATAAGAAATCCATGAAATCCGCGATCCAAACCATAAAAGCAAAAATCCGGCAGTACTGGCCGCTGGTCAAGGGGTTACAAACCGGTCTGCTGGTCTCCACCGGCCTGGCCGGCTACATGAGCGCGCGCTGCCCGGTGTTCAACCTGCCGACGCTGGCCGGCTTGTTCGTCAGCATGGCGGCGGCCGTCAGCGGCAGCACGATCCTCAACATGTGGTGGGACCGTGATATCGACGCAAAAATGGGGCGGACGCAGAAACGCCCGCTGGCGTCAGACGCGATCGACTCGCGCGAGGCGCTGCGGGTTGGTCTAGTTCTTTCCGTCCTGGGAGTGGGCCTGGCGGCGGCGATGGACGCCCTCTTTGGATTGATCGTCTTTATCGGATTGTTCTTCGACGTGGTCGTCTACACCATCTGGCTCAAGCGGCGAACCTGCTGGAGCATCGTCTGGGGAGGGATATCAGGCGGCATGCCCATCCTGGCCGGGCGAGCGCTCGGGCTGGGCGGGGTAGATTGGATTGGCGCGCTGCTCGCGCTCGGCGTCCTGCTCTGGATACCCACCCACATCCTTACCTTTAGCATGCGTTATTTCGACGATTATCATGACGCCGGCGTGCCCACCTTCCCGTCCACCTACGGATTTGGCTTTACCCGCACGGTGATCGCGGTATCGAGCATCCTGGCATCGCTGGCCATGGGCCTGGCAGCCTGGGGGATCGGCATGGCCTGGGGATTCCTGCGTCTGCTGGTGGTCCTGTCAGCCGGCCTGTTCCTCCTGGCCGTGGCAATGACCTTCAAACCGACCGAGCGGACCTCCTTCGGGCTGTTCAAATACGCCTCGGTGTACATGCTGGCGGCGATGATCCTGGTCGTCATGAGCGTGGTATGACCGCTGCCAGGATGATCCCGCTCGACCGCGTCCTGCTGCTGGCAATGTGCCTCCTGGCAGGTTATCTGGTGGTCATCGGCATCGATGATTTCAGCGCGCTGCCGATCATCGCTTACACCGTGGCCTTTGGCATCCTGATCATCGCCGGATTGCTGTGGATCATCCTCGGCGTGGAGGTGCTGGACTCGCCGCTGGTGGTGATCCTGGCGACGGCTATCCCGCTGGCGCTCTCGCTGGGGATTGTCTGGCAATATTTCCCCTCGGCGCGAGCGGCTTACCTGATTTTCGTCATCCTTGGCTTTCTGGCGATCATCACTACCCGCGGGTTGCACATGCCGGGAAAACCGCCGCTGCTGATACTGATCCTGGTGCACGGCGTCGCGGGTCTGGCAATTTTCCTGCTGCCGCTGCTGCTCGTGCTGGAAGGTGCGGTAAAGCCGGCCTTCGCTCTGGTCGCTCTTGGCGGGGGATTGATCGGCGTCGGCGGGCTGTTGCTCTCCTTTTTGAAGGCAGGCAGGCCGATCCTCTCGCGCGAGAAGATCTTGCGTATCCTGCCAGGTTTGCTCCTGCTCATGACCGCCTGCTTCGCGGCGGGTTTTCGTTTTGGATAGCGAGAGAGTTTAAATATTCAGTAATATGCCTAATTATGATGGGAGGAAACCGCAATGTCCGCAAACAGCACTTCAGGTAAAATTCTTCGTTTCATCGGCATCGTCTTCATGGCGCTGACCGCCGGCTTCACCCTGCTGGGCGGGATTGGCACCTCGTGCGTGGCGCTGAACCCGACCGGTTTCAGCGAGAGCATGTCCAAGCTGGCCCCGTTTCAGTGGCTGTACATCCTCTTTGTGCTGATCGGCATCGCGCTGGGCGTGCTTGGCATCCGCGCAACCGTCAGGTTAGTCAAGGGGAAGCGTCATTCCTATCGAGATGCGCTGATTGTCCTGGCTGCTGGAGTCCTGGTCGGCTTTGTGCACATCCTGGTTTCGCGCTCGCTGCGCGGAGGGTCCATGCCGGTGGACGGCGTGGTCTACATGACGGCGCTGACCCTGATCCTCTTCCTGATCCTGCGCATCCCGGGCATCTGGCAGAAGGTGAACTTCGAAAATGGGAATGCCCGCTCGAATGCGCCGGCCGGCGGGGCGGCGGCGATCCTGCTTGGGGTGTTCACCCTGACGATTCAGCACCTGATGGGACCGACCCACACCTGGGGCGGGATCAATTATGCGGATGCGTTCAATACAACCATGACGATCATTGGGATTGGCTGCCTGTTGTTTGGGGCTGGGATGATTGTATTCAACGCCGCTCTGAAAAAGGACAGCATATGTCATTTATTCCAGAAAAGACTGCTGGAGTCCTGAAACCAGCGGCAGTGTTGATCTTCCACGGCAGAACTGCTCTTCCGGGCATGGATGTACCTTGCCCGGGCATCCGTCATGATGTCTCCGCTCCACAGCGTGATTATTCGCTACCCAAAAACCTGTGAAAGCTGTCTTTTACCCGGCGTGATCGAACGCCTGCTTGATCCAGCCGACCAGTTCCGCATCCACTTCATCAGGAGTGGTGATTTTGACGATGAAGTTGCACATACTGCCGGCCGGTTGAGCGATCAACCTCTGGTGCGGAGCAAAGGTTTTGAAGTTGAGACCCACTTCGACCCGGGCGTTCGTCGCCGGTCCGATCATGGCAAATTGCTTCTTGCGCCGTAAGCTGACGTAGCCCTTCTTCGGCGCTGTCTCGAACTCACCGAAGGATGTTATCGCCGACATCAGGCGTTCGTGGATTGGGCGTAAATGCGCCTTTCCACCGCTGTAGATCCCGTCCAGCACGACATCTGTTGACAGTCCCTGCGCTTCGGCTGCCCGTTCCCCATCGGACTTGAGTGCGTAGTGAACAAGTGTATTGGCGTCGCCGAATCCTAAACCAAGATTGTCGATCAGCATTTTTCGGATCTCTCCATGCTTGCTCAGACCGCTGCTCTTGATCATTGCTACCAGTTCTTTCAATGTTTTGCCGGTCTTTTGCTGAATATTGCGCAGTTGGGTTTCGTAAGCTTGATCGACTGAACTCATAACATCACCTCTAAATAATCAAGTATGTTTCTATATCCTACACGGCGGCGCGCTTAATCCAAATCGCCTGATAGGATGATTTTTGGCTAATTCCCCAGAACAGCATGATGGAATGTCCCTGCGCATTCATTTACTTATCGAGCCAGCGTTGATTGGCTGATATTGACCCTGGATGTTGCAAGTACCCCCGCTGCGTTATGCGTTTTTTTTGGAGGAAACAGGAAGCTCATCAATTGCGCGGCGGTGAGCCCTCTCGGAGCGTGTCGTCCCCCTCCCGGCTCATGAAGGGGACGGGAGGTTAAGTTTTCTTCGTGGGCGACTCCATCGCGATTCGAACAGTATTATCGAGAGGAATCTGTAAGTTTCTATGGAGTTTTTATCCTTGAAAGGGGGACTATACCATAACTAAACCTGCCAGATCATCCGAATCCGTACAATCAAGATTGTTCAGAATTAACCTTCGCAAAGGAGCGAAATAATCGCCGTGAAGAAATTTGCCGTAATCTTTCTATCCCTATTCTTAGTCCTCTCACTGGTCGCCTGCTCGGCTGGCATGGAACAGCCGGTAGAAACCAGCTCACCAGGCAGCGCGGCCACTCCCACAAGCGAATCGGGGATCCCCTCCTCGGTATCAACGGAGGCTGAGGAATCGCCCCCGCAATCGGTGGCTGATGCCCTTGCAGAAAATCAGAGGACGCACGATGATCCGGGCGACACCATATGGGACAGCGCAGAGGTCATCTCGATTGCATTAAACGGCGATGCGATCGAAGCCGATCATGATGTCGTGACCGTCGACGGCGCCACGCTGACCATCACCAAAGGCGGCACGTACAGCCTGAGCGGGACGCTTAACGATGGGCAGGTTACCGTCGACACGCAGGACGAAGCGGTCGTGCGCCTGATCCTGAACGGCGTTGCGATCAGCAGTGCCAGTGGATCGGTGATTCAGGTGACCGACGCGGAAAAAGTGGTGATCATGTTGGCGGACGGCACAAACAACAAAATAACTGATGCGAGCGAATATTCCTTCGCCGATGCGGAGACGGACGAACCCAACGCCGCAATTTTCAGTACCACCGATTTGACGATCGCCGGTGCGGGCGCGTTGATCGTTGAAGGCAACTTCAATGACGGCATCGCCAGCAAGGATGGGCTTGTGATCGCCGGCGGCTCGATCGAGGTCGCAGCGGTCGATGACGGCGTGCGCGGCAAGGATTACCTGGTGGTCAGGGGAGGAAACGTTGTTGTGGCTGCCGGCGGAGACGGCCTCAAAGCCGACAACGAGGAAGATGCTAATAGAGGTTACGTGTTGATTGAATCCGGCTTGTTGGACATCCAGGCGGGCGGCGACGGTATCGACGCAGCGACGGATGTGATTATCACTGGCGGGGAGGTCAACGTCTCAGCTGGCGGCGGCAGTACACAATATGCCGACGGGTCCACTTCGGCAAAAGGGATTGTTGGCACCGTGAGCGTAATGATCGCCGGAGGCGTGTTCAACATCGACGCGGACGATGATGGGGTGCATTCGAACGGCAGTATCACCGTCAGCGCGGGAGAAACGGGGATCGCGAGCGGGGATGACGGTTTACACGCTGATGAGAGTTTGACAATCGGCGGCGGGATCATTCGCATAGCCAGTTGTTACGAGGGGCTGGAGAGCGCGGTGATCACGATCGATGCCGGGGATATCGAGATTCATGCCAGTGACGATGGCATCAACGTGGCGGGCGGGGTGGACGAATCGGGCATGCTGCCCGGCGGCCGGCCGAGACCTGGCGCGCCCGGACAGGACATTTTCACGACCAGCGGCAACTACTACCTTAACATCAACGGCGGCGCCATTCTTGTGGACGCGGGCGGGGATGGCCTGGATGTAAATGGCGCAATCACGATGACCGATGGCGTGGTGTTGATCAACGGGCCGACGGAAAACATGAACGGAGCTCTGGATTACATGAGCGGCTTTAAGATGACAGGCGGCACCCTGGTCGCTGTGGGCAGCGCCGGCATGGCGATGGCGCCGGACCAATCCTCCAGCCAATACTCGATTCTGGTCAACTTCACTTCGATGCTGCGCAGTGGAACTGCAATCCACATCCAGGACAGCGCCGGTGAGAACCTGCTCACGTTCGTGCCAACCAAATCCTTCCAGTCGGTCGCCTTCTCCTCCCCGCAGCTTGTCAGCGGTGAAACCTACCAGATCTACCTAGGCGGCAGCGTCGCTGGGAACTCGCTGGGCGGATTGTATCTCGACGGGATATCCGATCCGGGAGAACTTTACGCGGAGATCGAAATTTCAGGCGTGGTCACCATCCTGGGCGGCGGTGGCATGATGGGCGGCGGCCCTCCCGGTCGGCCGAGGAACCGTCCTTAGCGAGTGTGACAAGAATTACCGATGACATATGATGATGGTTGCAGCGGTACCTGAGACCATGAGTAAAGCAGCAGTTTCCACAATCCGCCAGAATATACAAAAAATAAACACATGCCTTGGTTATGACGGGTAAGATCAGCACAGATTAACAGACCTGGAGGTTTGGATGGATCGTTCAGTGGTCAGGCGGGCAGGCATACATACACATTTCTCTCAACCGCCAGAGGAAAAATGCATCTGGCGGCCTGTGCCGGCGGATTTGTCAGGCCTGGTCGCGGGATTTGCCCCGATCTCCCTGGAAGATATGGAAGCTGTCACCCTGCAAAACCGAACGGACACGAAATTTGTTTTATCGGCTGGTCAATTGGTAAAAGCGCTGGGGTTAATACAGCAGGAATATTTTGTTTTTTGTATCGATGGCCGGCGTATGAACCATTATCGTACACTGTATTTTGATACTCCCGACTTCAGCCTGTATAACTTACATGTGAACGGTGCTGCCCACCGCTATAAAGTCCGCAGCCGTGAATACACCGATTCACACCAGTCGTTCCTGGAAGTCAAGCACAAAACCATCAAGCGGCGCACGATCAAGGAGCGGATCAGGACAGAACAACCGGTACTGCAACTTAGTCTGGATCATGAACACTGGCTGCAAGGTGTTTTTCCCTATGATTGCCAGTCACTGCAGCCTAAGCTTTGGAGTACTTTTGTTCGCATCACCCTGGTCAGCAAGCGCGGCTGTGAGCGAGTCACCCTGGACACCGACCTGGCCTTCTATGCGAACAACCATTTTTTGCGACTGGACGGATTGGCAATCGCTGAGGTCAAACGAGATGCCCGGACGGAAGAATCAGTCTTCCTTGCCTTGATGCACAATCAGCACATCCGCCCGGAGGGATTCAGCAAATACTGCCTCGGGGTATCGCTGCTGTACGATCAGGTCAAGAAAAACGCCATGAAACCTAAAATTATGAAGATCCAAAAAATGACTGAGGGAGCATCTCACAATGAGCGAGTTGGCCGGATTTTTGCTTAATTTTGGATTCAATCTGCTGGTAGCAATCCTTGTCGTGCGCTTTATTTATTACCCTTCCACGCACAACAAGCGCTATGTTTTTACCTTTCTGGCTTTCAATACAGTAATCTATTTCGTGTTGAGCTTCCTCAACAGCATTGAACTTAGCATCGGGGTTGGCTTTGGCTTGTTTGCCATCTTTTCGATCTTACGTTATCGGACCGATCCAATCCCGATCCGCGAGATGACCTACCTGTTTATCATCGCCGCCCTGCCGGTGATGAATTCCGCCGGCGTGGACGGCGCGATCTGGCCGCAATTGATAGCGGCTAACCTGGCCATCCTGGTCATCATGTGGGTGCTGGAACGCGGGTGGGGCTTTCACTACGAAGCGTCAAAGCGAGTTGTCTATGAGAAGATCGAGCTGATCCGTCCCGACCGCCGCGAAGAGATGATCGCGGATTTGGAAGCACGCACGGGGTTGAAAATCAACCGAGTACTGATTGGTAAAGTGGATTTTCTGCGCGATGTCGCCGAGCTGCGAATTTTCTACAATGACACTACCCGTAATGGCTGGTCGAATCATGAAGAGTCTGAAGTGGTGCTGCTGACAAAAGACGACAGCAATGGATTCGCCTGATCCACACAGGACCAAATTGCAGTGAACTGCAACAGACGGGCATATACTGGAAATAAACCACTGGCGGCGAAGAAGAGGCTAAGATTGGAACAGATGGACAGCAACGCGTTGACCGGGCGGGAACGGTGGCGCAGAGACGAACCGGGAATGCGCAACGGACAACAATTCATTTTCTCCTCCTTGAACACGAAGTTGGATGGGTTGAGCGCCTATCCTCTTCGTGTTTTTAGCGCTCTCGCGGATAATCCTGTTTTCCCCGGTTCGTTAATGTCAGGGGGCTTATAATCATTTTATGAGCCGAAAAATCCTGGTAGTGGACGATACGCGCAATGTGCAGATGATGCTCAGCGATTTCCTCGAGGGGCAGGACTTCGAGGTGCTGACCGCTTCGGATGGGATCGAGGCGCTTGAGGTTGCCCGCGCCGCCCGGCCGGATTTGATCCTGCTGGACATTATGATGCCCAACATGGACGGATTCCAGTTCATCGCCACCCTCCGGCGCGAATCGAGCACCCCGGTCATTATGATCACCGCCAGGGTGCAGGAAGCGGATATCATCCACGGATTTGACCTGGGAGCCGACGACTACATCACCAAACCGTTTCGTCTTCGTGAGTTGTTGGTTCGCATCCGCGCTGTGCTGCGCCGTGCAGTCCCGCAGGTGGGCAGCCAGTCACGGTTGACCATTGCTGATCTGACCTTGGACAGCGGCCGGCACGAGGTTATCAAGGCAATGGAGCCGATCGAACTCACTCCATTGGAATTCCAATTGCTGGAGATCCTGATGCGTTCTGCCGGGCAGGTCGTCCGCCGGGCAGAACTGTGCATCCGGTTGATGGAAAATGGCTACAGCGGTTCAGAGCCGACGTTGAAAATCCACATCCGCAACCTGCGGTTAAAACTGGAGGACGATCTGGATCAACCCAGGTACATTGAGACAGTTTTCGGCGTCGGATACCGCTTTTTGGAGGCGGCTGAATGAGACGCTCGCTGCGGATCAAGTTCATCCTGTCCTACCTGGCAGTTGCGTTGATCACAGTGCTGGTTGTCACGGCGTTGATCCGCCTGACCTCCGGGCAGTCGTTGATGGATCTGGTCGCCAGACAGCAGACTGCGCGGCTGCAGGAGAGCCTGACCTCTTACTACACCGCCAGTGGCAGCCTGGATGGCTTTTTCGAGTATTACCTGCAGACCGTCCCGCGCGAGCCGCTTCCCGTCCAGCCGGGCGAGCCGGGGCAGCCGCCGCCGACGGGTGATATCCGCGGCGTCGCTGGACTGGTCGACACTCAATATCGGGCATTGATCCCCACCTTTGGGTATGATGTCGGCGATGTTGTCCCAGAGGGAATGGTACAGCAATCCGTCGCGGTCGAAGTGGACGGGGGAACGGTTGCATACATTTTGCCGGACACAAAAAATCAGTTCAAACTGAGCGTAGAAGAGCAGTTTTTCCTGCGCCGAACCAACCTGGCGATCGGTTTGGCGGCGCTGGCCGGCGTTCTGGTCGCGGTCGGGATGGGGGTATTTCTGGCAGGGCGGCTGGTCAGGCCGATCCGCCGTCTGACCGACGCCTCGCAGTCGCTGGCGCGAGGCAAGCTGGAGCAGCTTGTACCGGTTACTTCTCAGGACGAGCTGGGGCAGCTCACCGCCTCGTTCAATCAGATGAGCGCCGACCTGCTGCACGCTGATCAGCAGCGCAAGCGGCTGACCGCGGATATCACCCATGACCTGAGCACCCCCCTGCAGATCATCTCCGGCTACATCGAGATGCTGGAGGACAAAGGTACGACGCTCAGCCCGGAACGGGTCGAAATCATCAAGACCGAGATTGAGCACCTTCGCCGGCTGGTCGGCGACCTGACCCTGCTGACGCAGGTCGAGGCTGGCGGGCTGGAGATGCAGCTCGAACCGATCCGGCCCCGTGCGCTTCTGGAGAGGATTTACCAGGTTTTCCAGCCAATTGCTACACGGCAGGGAGTGGAGCTGGTGATTGAGGACGCAAATCCATCAACTGAAATTATGGTTGACGAAGGCCGCATACTGCAGGTGTTGAAGAACTTACTGGAAAATGCGCTGCGCTACACTCCGCAGGGCGGCAGGATCACTCTCAGCGCGGCAGCGGGAGAACAGGTTCAATTAAGGGTGGGAGATAACGGCGCGGGCATCGACGCACAGGACCTGCCGTATGTGTTTGACCGTTTCTACCGCGGCGACAAGGCGCGCGGCGTCAATGCAGGCAAGATGGGGCTGGGCCTGGCGATCTGCAAGGCGCTGGTCGAGGCGATGGGCGGGACGATCGCCGCGGAGTCGCCGGGCAGGGGCCAGGGGACGACGATGATCATTCGCCTCCCTTCGACCTAAAATATAAGGATAGTAGTCCGATTTTCCTTAGGAGACCGATTTTTCCATGCATGGCGCTGGCGCCGATTTATCATGGATTGATTTCGATTCCTTTAGTGAAGTGGACGTTTAGCAAAAAGAGTTATCCGTTTTTACCGGTGATTTTCAGGGCTGAACTCATTATTCTCCCCAAGGGTTGATTAACTTCACCCCGCTTGGGGAAAAATCGGTTATGTTCCGAGTAACAAGAGTCATTCCATGGTGCAACGCGCATGCAGCGATGAGAGAATCCATCACGCTCATCGGCTGCCCAATGGAATCCAGTCGAGCAGTTAACGCTCCCCATAGAAGCATGGTGGTCGCTTCAATGCTTACCAATCGCCCTTCGAACCGTTTGAGTAATTTCTCATTCAGCCAGGTCAGCAATTCCGACTTACGGGTAGATTCTGGCAAACGCTCGATACCTCGTTGGATCTCACCGAGCGTGATCACACATAAGTGCAATCTTTCTTCTTCAACCGCCCCAATCCAATTGATCACTTGGTTATCCGGCAGGCGGCGAGTGAACTCAGATAAAACGCAGGTATCGAGCAGGTAATCCATCATTCAATCTCAATATCGCGAGGTTTGGAGCTGTCGCGGGTGATTTCCAATTCGGCGCCTGCGAGTGGAGAAGAAAGCAAAAATTCAGTAAGGCTGTTGGGTTTTTCAGTCATGCGTTGATATTCTTCATATGGCAGAATGACGACGGTCTTCTTGCCTCTTCGAGTGACGATCTGAGCGCCGCTGGATAATGTCCGTTCGACCAGCTCGCTAAACCGGCTTTTGGCTTCCTGAAGCTGCCACACCTTTGGTCTCATTTTTTGCTCCTTTTAAACTAGTCAGACTAGTCGAATATTATTGTACCATTTTTTTCCAATTTTCAAGTATCAATAGTGATATCGCGCCTGTAAAAAATCGATGCGGTCATCCCTGACAAGGTAGATAATGCGGTGCTCGTGGGTCAGTCGTCGTGACCAGACACCTGGAGACAGGTATTTCAATGGCTCGGGTTTACCGATCCCCGAAAATGGTTCTCTTAAGATTGCCTCGATGATATCGAATGCTCGCAAGGCTACTTTTCGGTCGGTTTCCACCCAATGCCGCAGATCTTCGATAAACTCAGGCTGAAATACTGCCAGGCGAGTTTTAAGGCTCAATCCCAACCTCTCTGCGAAGTTCTTCTACATTTCGCGGATCACCCTCGCTTTTCAATGCCCGACTCAAGGCCGTGAGCAGACGTTCTGCGTTATGAGGAGAGCGCAGCAGGTAGGCTGTTTCCAACAGACTGGTCAATTCCGAAGCGGCGATCATGGCCACTTCCTCTTCGCCGCGCCGCTGGATCACCACAACCTCACGGTTGTGTGTCACCTCATCCAGATATTTTGCCAGGCTCTCGCGGACCTGTGTGTAAGTCGTTTTTATCGGCATCTTCCCTCCTATATGTACAGATATACTGTACATATTATTCCTTTATTTGTCAAGGGAAGAACAATCCTATCCGTGCAAGACCTGTAATGCCAGGTTTACGGTAGCAGCTGGGCTGGCGACTGTTACCAATCAATCCACCGTCAGCGTCTTGCTCAGGTTGCGCGGGAAGTCCGGGTCGTAGCCGCGGGCAACCGACAGGTGATAGGAGAGCAGTTGCAACGGCAGCACCGCCAGCAGCGCGGAAACCTCCGGGCTGGCGGCCGGGATGGTGATCACATCGCTGGCGTTGGCGCGCAGGCGTGCATCCTCCTGCCCTACGGCGATCGCCCGCCCGCCGCGGCAGGTCACCTCGTTGATGCCGCTGACGATCAACGGTACATCCTCAGGACCGGCGGCGAAGATCACCGGGAAGCCGTCCGTAATCGCCGAGAGCGGGCCGTGCTTGAACTCGGTCGAGAGCATGCCCTCGCAGTGGGCGTAGGTGATTTCCTTGAGCTTCAACGCGCCTTCCAGCGCCATCGGATAGGTCAGCCCGTATCCCAGGCAGTACAGGTCATTCCAGGCGTTGACCTCGGGCGCAATCGCCTGTATTTGCGCGTCGGTCATCTGCAGCGTCTGGTCCATCAACTGCGGGATGTTGTCGAGCAGAGAGGTGTCCTTGCCAGCCAGGCGGTAAGCCAGGTACAGGAAGGTGACCACCTGATTGGTGAAGGTTTTGGTGGCCGGCACGCTGATCTCGTAGCCGCAGCACAACGGCAGCCAGCAGGCGGTCGCCTTGGTCAGCGTCGAGCCGATCACGTTTGCCAGCCCAAAGCAGGTCATGCCGCGCTGCTCGGCGGCATAGAGGACGTTGAGCACATCCTTGGTCTCGCCGGACTGGCTGACGAACACGCCCACGTCGCGGCTATCCACAGCGGGCAGGTACTGCGGGATGAACTGCGGGGCAATGACCGGGATCGCGGCGCGCCCGGCAATCTGGGCAAAGTAAACCGCGCCCGCCAGGCAGGCGTGGTAGCTGGTGCCGCAGCCGATGAAATAGACGTGCCGGGCATCTTTGATCCTATCCAGCACGGTTTGCACGTCTTTGCTGCCTGCCAGCAAATGCAGCACTTCACGCGCCACCTGCGACTGCTCGTGGATCTCCTTGAGCATGAAATGCGGGTAGCCGCCCTTCTGCACTGTGGCCATCGTCTCGGTAATGATTTCGGGCGCGCGCTGGATCAGGCTGCCGTCCTGGATCGAGCGCAGCTCGACCCGGTCCGCCCAGAGGGTGATGATCTCGCCGTCCTGGATTCGCAGGATTGTGCGGGTGAGCGGCAGGATCGAAGGGAGGTCGGAGGATACGCAGGTGAAGCCCTCGCCGATGCCCACAACCAATCCGGAGCCCTTCTTGACGGCGTAGAGCTTGTCGTCGTTGATCCGCCCGATGACGTAGGCGTAGTCACCTTGCAGGTCATCGTAGGCGCGGCAGATGGCGTCGATGAAGCCGAAGCCGCGGTCGATGTAGCGCTCGACGGCGTGCACGCAGGATTCGCCGTCGTTGTGTGAGCGGACGGTCATGCCCTCCGCCATGAACTGCTGGCGCAGCTCGACGTTATTGACCACGTTGCCGTTGTGGGCACCGACCATGTCGCCGTCCGAATCGAGGTGCGGCTGCGAGTTGACCTGCGACGGCTCGCCGAAGGTCGCCCAGCGCAGTTGGGTGATGCCGCGCGTGCCGGTCATCTCGGCGAAGTTGTACTTCTCGGCGACGACCTCGACCTTGCCGGCGTCCTTGCGCAGATCGATGCGCGAGCCGCTGATCGTCGCCGCGCCGACCGAATCATAGCCGCGGTAGGTCAATCGTTTGGCTGCCTCTATCAGAATCGGCCCAAGAGTTTGCTCTTTGTCTGTCACTATGCCGAAGATGCCGCACATAGGAGTCCTTTCAGGCTGGGGTAAGGAAACAATGAAATTTTTACGGATAACAACGCGCCAAGTTTATCACAAAGGGCATCTGCATGGAAATCGATGTTGCGCCTGAATTGCCGGAATTCGAGATAGACGAGGCGCGCATGGCGCAGGTACTGAGGAATGTGCTCGAGAATGCCCTGCGTTACACCCCTGAGGGAGGGACGATCCTGGTCTCAGCCAGCTTTTCCGGAGGCGAACTATTGTTACAGGTCTGCGACAGCGGACCCGGCGATTCCGGGCTGGACTTGCAACGCATTTTCGAACGCTTCTACCGGACTGATCCATCCCGGCAGCGCGCAGACGGCGGCTCGGGGCTTGGACTGGCGATTGCCAGGTCGCTGGTCGAGAAGCATAATGGCACGATCACGGCCGAATCCCGGCCCGGTCAGGGCTTGACCATCCGCATCCGCTTGCCGCTCAACCGGCGTGGATGACCAGCACGAATTCCCCCTTGCTCGGACCGACCATTGATAATATTTCCTGGGGTGATCCGCGGCAGATCATCTCGTCCGGCAGGGTCAGGTTGAAGGCCAGGGTCAGCCGCTGGCCCTTGCCGAAGACTTTCTCGATATCCCCGAGAAGCGCGGTCAGACGGTAAGGCGTATCCAGCAGCACGACCGGCATACGCATACCGCGCAGGCGCTGCAACTGGTTGCGGCGCTGTTCAACGTTGCGCGAGAGGAAGCCGGCAAAGACGTATTGCTCGAGCTTGAAATCCAGGACGGAAAGTGCAGCCATCAGCGAGGAAGGGCCGGGAACGGGCACGGTTTCGACGCCGTATTCGACCGCCTGGCGGATCAGAGCCGCGCCCGGGTCAGCGAAGACCGGCGTGCCGGCGTCTGAAATCAGCGCGAAGCTCTCGCCTTTTGCCATGCGGAGGGCGATCTCGGCTGCCTCGGCCGGCTCATTGTGCTCGTTAAGCGCAAGCAATTCTTTGGGGGTGACGCCGAGCTTTTTCAACAGGGTGCTGCCCGCGCGCCGCTCCTCGCAGATGACTGCATCCACGCTGCCGAGGATTTTCAAGGCGCGCAGGGTAATATCTTCGAGGTTGCCAATTGGCGTGGCTACGATATATAATTTACCAATCTTGACCATACGTACCATTATACGTGTTAAAACCAATGGCTTCTGTCTGTATTTACAATGTAGAGCATTAAATTCTTTCCGTCGCAGGTCAATTCCTGCAGACAAGAGGGATCGATGGTTACTGCACTCGAACAATTCAATCCGATCATTCAGGCGCTGTTCGCCACTTTGTTCACCTGGGGTGTAACCGCATTAGGCGCCGCCGGTGTATTCCTGACCCGCACGGTCAACAAGAAGGTGCTGGACACCATGCTGGGCTTCGCAAGCGGGGTGATGATCGCCGCCAGTTTCTGGTCGCTGCTGGCGCCGGCGATTTCCCTGTCCGAAGAGATGGGCGGCCCCGGCTGGCTCCCGGCGGTGATTGGCTTTCTGCTCGGGGGTGGTTTTTTGAACGTTGTCGACCGACTGCTGCCGCACATGCACCCCTCTATGGCCACCGGAACGACCGAAGGCATTAAAACCTCCTGGCAGCGCAGCGTGCTGTTGACTCTGGCGATCACCCTGCACAACTTCCCCGAAGGACTGGCGGTTGGAGTCGCCTTCGGAGCGGCTGCCGCCGGGCTTGGCGGCGCGTCAATTGCTGGGGCAGTTGCGCTGGCGATCGGCATCGGCCTGCAGAATTTTCCCGAGGGGCTTGCCGTTGCCGCGCCCCTGCGCCGTGAGGGCATCTCGCGGACCAAGAGCTTTTTACTCGGTCAGGCTTCGGGCATGGTCGAGCCGATTGCGGGCGTGCTCGGCGCGGCGGCGGTCTTGTTAGTCCGCCCGCTGCTGCCGTACGCCCTTGCCTTCGCCGCTGGCGCGATGATCTACGTCTGCGTGGAGGAGCTGATCCCTGAAGCCCAGCACGGGGAGCATTCAGATCTAGCCACTCTTGGCGTGATGATCGGCTTTGCCCTGATGATGCTCCTGGATGTCGCCCTGGGATAAGCGATGAAATTATCGCACGTTACGCGGATCACCTTTCTGCTGACTTTCTTCTTTGCTCTGGATAAGGCAGTTGCCTTCGTGCGCCAGGTGGTCATCGCGCGCCAGTTCGGCCTCTCGGCGGAGCTGGACGCCTTCAACGTGGCCAACAACCTGCCCGACCTGCTCTTTGCGCTGATTTCCGGCGGTGCGCTGGCAATCGCCTTTATCCCGGTGCTCTCCGAGCAGCTCACTCTGGGCGGCCGGAAAGCGGTCTGGGATCTGTTCAGCAAGATTGCCAACCTGGCGTTCCTGGTCACTGCCGGTCTGGCGGTAATCGTTGCCCTGCTGGCAGGTTCGTTGGTACGCTGGGAGCTCGGCATTGCCCCCGGTTTTGGCGCCGAGCAGCAAGACCTGGTTGCCAGCCTGATGCGCTTGAACCTGATCGCCACGCTGATCTTCTCGATCAGCGGACTGGTCATGGCCGGGCTGCAGGCCCACCAGCATTTTCTGCTGCCGGCGATGGCGCCGCTGCTCTACAACGTCGGTCAGATCTTCGGCGCGGTCATCCTTTCACCCGAGCAAGGCTACCAGATCGGCCCTGTTACCCTGCCGGCATTCGGGCTGGGTGTATACGGTCTGGTCTACGGTGTGATCATCGGCGCATTTCTGCATCTGGCGATCCAGATCCCCGCACTGATCCGCTTCCGCTTCCGCTGGACGGTCGGGTTTGGCTTGAAGACCGAGCCGGTGCGTAAGGTGCTGCGCCTGATGGGGCCGCGCCTGGCGACGATGTTCTTCATCCAGCTGATCTTCATCGTGCGGGACAATCTGGCATCCCGCCTGGAAGCCGGTGCGGTTACCGCGCTGACCTACGGCTGGATGATCTTTCAGGTGCCGGAAACGCTGATCGGCACCGCAATCGGAACTGCGCTGCTGCCGACACTTTCCGAGCAGGTTGCTCGGGAGGAGCGAGAAGAATTCCGGGCGAGCATCGAGAGGGCGGTGCGCGTGCTGGTGGCGCTGACGCTGCCGGTCGCGGTGGTGCTCAGCTTTGGGCTGAAACCTCTCCTGGCGCTGGCTTTCGATTTTGACCCGGCGGGAACGGATTTGCTGATGTGGGTCACCCGCGCGTACCTTGCAGGTCTGGTCGGTCAAAGCCTGGTCGAGGTTTCAGTGCGCTCGTTCTACGCCCGTCAAAACGCGCTTACCCCGCTGGCAGCCGCCGGACTGACTCTGCTGGCGTACATCCTGCTCGGCAGTCAACTCTACCGTGTGCTGGGTGCGCCCGGGATCAGCCTTTCGGATTCGATCGCTTTCAGTGGCGAGGCCGTCCTGCTTCTCCTTCTGTTAAACCGCCGTATGACCGGCTCGATAAAGGTCGGCGGCAGCCTGCTGCGCGCCTTCCTGGCGTCAGCGTTGGGAGGCGGCGTGGTCTGGCTGGTGATGTTCCTGCTCGACGGCAGTCCGGCGCTGGTGCAGAGCGCCCTGGCTCTGGCGGGCGGCGGGCTGGCGGCTTTGCCGGTCATCTGGAAAGAGCTGCGGCTTTTGCTCCATCTGTAGTAAGGTATAATAGCGCTCATGACCATGACGGACAACAACGAAGAAACCACCCCATTAACCGCTGCCCCTGAACCACAGATAGAAACACCTCAAAAGAAACGCCGACGCTGGTGGCTGGCGCTGGCGTGTATCTTCATCCTTTTAGTCGGCGGCGGCCTGGGAGCTTTTTTCGGCTATCGCGCTGGAATGCAGGACCGCATCAACGCTCAAACTGAACAGGTAGTGAAGACGGCGACCACCCAATTCGCGCTGGGCGTCGCCGACCTGGAAGAAGGGCGGTATGAGATGGCCCGCAAGCGCTTCGAGTACGTCATCTCGCTCGATCCGGGTTTCCCGGGTGTGGCGGATAAGCTGGCTGAGTCGATGGTAAAGATGGCGCAGGCGTTGACTCCCACCCCTGAGCCAGTGCCGACGGCTGAGCCAACCCCGGATTTTCGCAACGAAGACCAATTGTTCAGCGAAATCCAGCAAGCCCTTGCGAACCAGGAATGGGCGCTGGCGATTGCCAATATCGAAAAGATCCGCGACCTGAACCTGGAATACCGCTCGGTGGACGTGGATGGGATGTACTACATCGCTCTTCGTTTCCGCGGCATCGAGAATATTCTCAACGAAGGTCAGCTTGAGGTCGGTATCTATCACCTGGCGCTCTCCGAGCGCTTTGCTCCGCTCGATATTGATGCTCAAAACTACCGCGCCTGGGCCCGACAGTACATCGCCGCCGCCAGCTTCTGGGGGATCGATTGGGCAAAAGTAGTGGGCTATTTCGCCGATATTTACCCGGCGCTGCCGAATTTGCGTGACGCGTCCGGAATGACCGCTACCGAGCGTTTCCGCATCGCTTCCATTAAATATGGCGATTACCTGATGATCCAAGAAAAGTATTGCGATGCGCAGATCCAGTATCAAAATGCGCTAAACCTGTACAATGATCCTGCTGTACAGCCGACAGCAATCGTTGCCGGTGAATGGTGCGCCAATCCGCCCGGGCAGGAGCCGACGGTGTTTGATACTCCTACCCCGACCGTGACGGGAACGTCGGGAGGGGAGATTACCGTCACGCCAACTGAGACCTTGATCCCGACAGAAACCCCCACGCCGCCCGGGAACAGTGGAGAACAGCCTGGGGGAACAGCTACCCCATAGCGGTATTGATGGAGGGCGATAAATGCAGACAGAAAACCTGGGTCTATCACTGGCTTACTGGCTGCACATGCTGGCGACGGTCGCCTGGATTGGCGGTCTGGTCGCCTTATCGCTGTACGTCATCCCGGCCGCCCGCCGCACGCTGGATCGCGATGCCTACGCCAGCTTTCTGGGGAACGTCCAGGGCAGGCTACAGCGGATCGGCTGGCTCAGCCTGGTGATCCTGATCGGTACGGGGTTGTTCCAGATGGCGGCCCACCCCCAGTATCAGGGTTTCCTGGCAATAGACAGCCCCTGGGCTGTCGCGATCTTCGTCAAGCACCTGGTCATCGGATTGATGATCATCTCCAGCGTCTACATCACCTGGGTAGTTGCCCCGCGGCTGCAGCGCCTGGCGCTGCTGCTTGCGGCCGGCAAGGAGGCCGATGCCGCGCAGATGACAGGGCTGCGCCGCAGGGAAACGCTGGCCCTGCGAATCAACCTCTGGCTGTCGGTGCTGGTGCTGCTGCTGACCGCGCTGGCGCGGGCGGCTTAAGGCTCAGAACGGGGAGCAGTGTAGAGCTTGTACGGCTCGTCGGCGTAATAATGATAGATAGCGCGGTCCGACAGGAAGTCTGCCGCTTCTCGATTCATCTCCTCGCCGCGGTCATAGGTGAAGACGAACGGGGTGTCGAAGTAGGGGCTGCTCAACTCGAGCAGCGTGCCGTATTCGCGCCAGTCTTCGAGACGGTGGACGATGATCAACGCAGGAGTGAGCTGTTGGACTGAATCGCTCTGGAAGGGAAGCAGTTGCGAGCGGCTGGCGCCAAACAGGCTGTGCATGCTGCCAATGCGGATCGGGCTGTAAATCCAGGCGCTCGCGCCAATCAGCAGGGCGGCAATCAACGCGGTGATTCCAAAGCGCAGGCGGCTGAGCAGCCGTTTTCGTTTGCTCTCGCCGCCGCTCAGCTCTCCAGCCAGCCAGCAGACGCCGGCGGCGCTGGCGATGGTAAACGCAACCAGCCCTTCGAAGTAGTAGCGCGGTCCGTAGACCCACGAGCCAATCCAATACAGCATGTAGAACAGAACCAGGCTCGGCGCGACGGCCAGGACGCCCCAGGCACGGCGAACCCGGAGCATAGCGATCAACCCGAAGGGCACGAACAGCCAGGAGATTCTCCCCCAGCCGAACAGATCGCTCATCCCTGCTTTCAGGCTGAAACGGGTGTTGCTGCGCGCCCAGAGCAGGCTGTGACCTCCCTCGGCAACGCCGACGCCAGGCCCGAAGCCGATGCGGTCGTACGGCCACCAGAGGGTGTAAGGATTGAGGAAAGCATCACCCGTGACTGCATACTGCCAGAGGAAAAGCACGCCTGCCACAGCCATTGCGATTGCGCCCGCGGCGATGATGCGCAGACGGAGCGCTTTCGATCCACGAACCAGCCGGACCAGCCCCTCGATGAAGAAGGGCAGCGCGACCGCTAGGGCAGTCAACGGACGGGTGAGCGCCAGCAACCCCAGCGAGAGGCCCGCCAGCCAGACCGGCATCCAGGCAGGAAGGCGGCCTGGCAGTGCAGGCAGGTCGAGCCAGGCGAGGATGAACGCCAGCGTGAGAAAGAATGACCAGATGTGTCCGAGCAGGGTGCCGCCGTTCATCAAAAAGAACGGCGAGGTCAGCGTCAACAGGGCGGCGATCAATCCGATCTTCTCATTGACCAGCTTCTTGCCCAAGCGGTAGGTCAGCCAGACGCACAGCGCTGCCAGGAACGGATTGACCCAGTCGCGCAGATTCAGGCGCACGCCCAGCGAGAGCGCTGCCGGCCAGCCAGGCGGGTACTTGCTAAAGCGCTGCCCCTGGTAATCGACCACAAACGGGACCAGAAAGCATTTTGGGCGGGGTGGAGAGTCCAGGCTCAGGTCGCCGCGAGCGTAGGTGGCAGCCTGCCAGGCGTAGGCGGTCTCGTCCTCGATGTGCGGCACACCTTCGAAGACGTTCACGGTGATGGCATAGACCGCCGCCAGTGCCAGTAAGCTCATCAACAGGGCGGCAGCGTCACTGCGTCGGATTTTCATTCATCTCCTTGATTCAAAAGGCCGCCCTGGCAGGCACGCCGGTCAGGTCGTGCTGCTGCCAGGTACCGCCGATCAGAACGGGAGAGATTTTTCCGACCGGCAGCTCACCCTGGACGAAAACCATGCCGTCCACCTCAGGCGCGTCGCGGTAGGAGCGGCCGATCGACAGGCCGTTGTCATAGCCCTCCACCAGCACCGGCAGGGTTTTCCCGATGAAGGTCTGGTTGATTTTGAGCGATATTCCCGCCTGGACTTCCATCAGCCGGCGGTGGCGTTCGATCTTGACCTCTTCCGGAATCGGATCGCCCAGCGGTTCGCTGGCTGTGCCCGGCTCGAAGGAGAAGGTGAACGCAGCGGCGCGGTCCAGCTTGATTTCGCGCAGAAAATCCAGAAGGGTTTCGAATTCCTGCTCGGTTTCACCCGGATACCCGACGATGAAGGTGCTGCGCAGCGCCAGCCCGGGCATCGCCTGGCGCATTTTTATCAGGGTGTTGTAGACCCAGTCCATATTAGCCGGGCGGCGCATACGCAAAAGCGTTTGCGGATGGGCGTGCTGGAGGGGCATGTCAAGATAGGGCAGGATGCGCGCATTGGACGCCATCACCTCGATCAGACAGTCGCTGACGTAGCCAGGGTAGGCGTACAGCACGCGAATCCATGGCAGAGACGTGGCTGCCAGAATGCCTTCCAGCAGGCGCGGCAGGCCGTCTTTGATGCCGAGGTCGTGGCCGTAATCGGTGGTATCCTGGGCGATCAGCACCAGCTCCTGCACGCCTTTGCTTTCCAACAGTTGCGCTTCGCGGATGATCTTCTCGGCTGGCCGACTGACCAGCGTCCCTTTGATGAGCGGGATGGAACAGAAGGCGCACGGACGGCGGCAGCCGTCGGCGATCTTAAGGTAGGCGCTGCCGCCCTGGATGGATGCGCGCAGCACGCCGCGCTCGTCCCGGCCGACGGCGGGGTCGTCGGGCAGGTGGTAAAGCGGCTGCGGCGGATTCTTGCGCACCTGGCTGACCACTTCGAGGATGTCCATCCAGCGGCGGGTGCCGAGGATGGCGTCCACGCCGGGCACCATCTCGACGATCTGCTCGCGGTAACGCTCGCTCAGGCAGCCGGCGGCGATCAGCTTCTGCCCTGGTTTTTTCCGGCGGGCGAGAGCACGCAGCTCTTCCAGCGATTCCTGGCGGGCCTGCTGGATGAATCCGCAGGTGTTGACGATCAATATATTGGCCCGGCCTGGTTTGACCACCGGTTTATAGCCGGCCTCGATCATCAACGCAGCGATCGAATCGGAGTCGACCGTGTTCTTGGCGCATCCAAGTGATAACAGATAAAAGGACTTTGGATCCATCCAGCCTCTAAGGGATCAGTGGGGTGACGGTTGGGGTTGCCGGAATCGGCGTCGGCCGCAGGGTGTCGGTCGGGATGAGCGTAATCGTCGCCGTGGCGGTGAACTGCGCCGTGGGCGTGAGAATGCCCTCTGCGCTGAATATCTGGCGGATGACCTCGCCGAACTGGCCGAGTGTACCAAGGTTCTGCCCATTAAAAACGACGGTCAGCGCGCTGGCGTTGCCAGCGATCAGCTCGATGCTATCATAACCAGTATATTGATAAGCATTGCCGGGGATAGTTCGCCCCTTAAAAACGACCGAATTATCCACTGCGACCTGCATCCAGGTACGCTGGCTGGAGACAATCGATATCTGCAGCGGCGCGCTGGAAACCGGCGGCGTGCTGGTTTCTGAGCTGACCGCCTCCAGTGTGCTGCTGGGTTGAACCGGCTCAACTGCTGCGGCCTGCTCAGAAGCGGTTGGCTCGAGGGTTCCAGCCGGCGTTGGCGCTTCCTCGAAAACACTGGTATTCAGCAGCACTTCGGAGATGGAAGGCGGCGTCGGTTCGAGGGTGTCCGCACTCATCTCATTGACCCGCGCGGCGCCCCATATCACCAGGATGAAAAACAAGACGAACAGCGTCCCGCCGATCATCAAATCAGGGGTTAGAAAGCGGCGCCAGCCCGGATAATGAGCTTTCTGAGCAGCGGCTTTCTTCTCGTCGTCTTTCTCAGGTTCATTGGCTGCGACGATCTCGAGCCGCCGGGTTTGCAGGGCATCGGCAAAGCGGGTGAGAATGGCGTCGACGTCCAGATCGAGAAATTCGGCGTAATTGGCCAGCATACCGCGTCCCTGGACCAGCGAGGGCAGCCTGTCCAGCCGGCCTTCTTCCAGGGCAATAATGTACTGTGAACGCAGATGGGTAAACTTCTCGACATCCTCGATCGACAGGCTGATCGTCTCACGCCGCTGGCGTAATTCTGCGCCCATTTGGGTGAAGATGGCTTGCGAGCCGCTCAGGTGTTTGTCAGCGGCCGCTTCAACCTCTAATTCTTCAACAAAGACCGGTTCCGGGGCTGCATCTTGCATCTCCAGCGGCTCGGCAGGCGGAGTCGGTTTCTCCGTTGTCGGCCTGCCGCGCTGCTTTTTCTGCGCTACCTCGGGCGGCTCGGGAATGGGCTCGACCGACTGCTCTTCAGCCGAGAGAAACACGGGTGAACGGTCTGGCCAGGCATCCAGCAGGGGCTGCACTGGTAGATTGAGATAATCGGCATACAAGCGCAAGAAGCCGCGCGCCTGAACGACTGAGGGGAGCAAATGCGGATCGTCGTTTTCGAGGGCCTGGAGATACTGCAGCTTCACGCGGGTTACGCCGCTGGCCTGTTCCAGCGTCAGACCGCGTTCCTCACGAGTTTTGCGCAGGATTTCACCGACGGTGTTTGCAAAGGGGATCATCACTGGTTATTCTACCAGTATTGAGATAAAAAAGACCGGCCCGACAGCTGCCAGGCTGCCGTTAGCCGGTTGTGGCGGTTATGCCAGCATCATTTCAGGCGGCTTCTTCGGATGATTCCTCATCTTCTTCGCCGGCCATCTCTTCAACTTCCTCGACTGTTCCGACCGGTTCAACCACAGCTTCCTCGACTTTGGCCGCTTCGATCTTGACCGTCTCGCCTTCGCGGTGGACGATGATCTTGATTTCCGGAATTAGATCGACGGTGAGGCGCACGGCGGCAGTGTGTTCGCCCAGGGTGCGGATAGGCTCGCAGACGATTTGATGGCGTTCGATGTTTAAACCGAGTTTTGTGTTGATCGCCTCCGCGATCATTTGGGTCGTAATCGAGCCGTATAGTTTGCCCGTTTCGCCCGCTTTGGATGCGAAGACGAACACCTTCCCGGCAATTAACTCGGCTGCGCCGCCCATCTCCTCGTTGAGCACCTGACGTCGCGCGGCTGCCTGCTCGCGGATGCGTTCCACCTGTTTGAGCATCCCGGGAGTCGCCAGCGCAGCCAATCCCTGGGGGATTAAATAATTACGGCCGTACCCATCTGCGACTTTTTTGATGTCGCCGGCACGGCCAAGCTTATACACATCTTTAAGCAGCAATACCTTCATGATCAAGCCCTTTCAAACACTAGTTTAGGATGCGCGAAGCGAAGGGTACAACGCTTCGCGGAAGTGGATTGTATCAGATCCTGGACGTATCGTCAACGACCACCCGGCTGGCTGCCCACATCGTCTCTGCGGTTAAGACCAAAGGCGCGCGCGAGGGGAATGACCGCCAGGATGCCAGTGTTGGGCAGTTCGAGGTTGCCAATTACGCGCTCGGTGGCGGCAGCAACTCGGTTGACCATCTCATCGTCCTTAACGATGGTCATCAGGGTGCGGTTGAGTTTTTCGGTGTGTTCCTGGAAATCCTCGAGGCTGGGAATTAGCGGCAGGTCGTCGCGCCAGGCGCCCTTGGCGCGGAACCGGGCCAGTCCCGTGCTGGGCAGGATGGTGATGCCGCTCACGCCGGTTTCGTCCCAGGCGTTCAAGACCGCGTCCAGGTTTTCTGGATCGTGCAGGACAAAGATGATCATGTACATGGGTCCATTCCTCTGGTCAGTTTAATTCTCGCTCTGAGAGACCACCTGCTGGCTGGTCGGATGGGATTTGAAGGACGCTCGAAGCATGATCGGAGTCACCAGAGTAGTGATCAAAACCATGCCAAGGACTGCGCTGAAAACCGCAGGGGTGATGTAGCCGCCGTTCAGACCGATCGAGGCCACAATCAACCCGACCTCGCCACGGGATACCATGCCAATCCCCAGTTGAAGCGATTCGCGCCAGGAAAACTTCGCCAGCCTGGCGCCGCCGCCCGACCCCACGATCTTGCCGAGGATACCAAAAACGGATGCAACGATCAGCAGCCAGACTGCGTTGATATCCAGTTCGCGGATGTTGATGCTCAATCCGATGCTGACGAAAAAGATTGGCACAAAAAAGCTGTATGAAAGGGCGCGCAGGCCCGATTCGATCTGGCTTTTTTCGGGCGTCCGACCAAACATCAATCCGGCGATAAACGTACCGGTGATGGCTGCCATCCCGCCGAGCAGCTCGGCAGCCAGGCCGTAAACCAGCAGGATGACGATGCCAAATGTCAGCACATTCTGGCTGACTGGCAGATTGCTGACTTTTCGGGCCAGATAGGGAAGCGCCCACATGCCAAAGCCCATCGAGAGAGCCAGGAAGAGGATCATCTTACCGAGGACGATCAGGATTTCGACCAGGCTGCCGCCGCCCGCCAGTGCGGTGACGATCGACAGCAACAGGATCACCAGGATGTCATCGAACACCGCCGCTCCGAGCAATCCCAGCCCGACGCGGCTGCGCAGCGCTTTCAACTCCATCAACGTTTGGGCTGAGATGCTTACGCTGGTTGCTCCAAGGGTCAGGCCGAAAAAGATCGAGCTGTCCAGGTCCAGGCCGAACAACTCGCCGGTCAAAAAACCCAGCCCGACCGGCACCAGAACGCCGAGGACGCCGGCGTATGCCGAAACCCTGGAATTTCTGGCCAGCTCGGAAAGGTGCAGCTCCAGTCCGGCCAGGAACATGAGCAAGAGTACCCCGAGCTCGCCGAGATCGGCCAAAATTTGAACAAGGTGGCTGTCGGTGATGAAAGGCAGGCCGCCAAGGTCAATCAGGGACGGGCCGAGGATCACGCCAACGAGCAGCTCGCCCAGGACTGCTGGTTGTCCCAACCTGGTACTCAGGTAGCCGGCTGATTTTGCTGCAATCAGGATGACTGCGAGACTGAATACCAGCTGAAGAAACGGCGTCATTGTCTGTCCTTGCGTCTTGTGTCAGGGCGGTTATTTGTTGTTATCTGACTGATAATCTCAGGATAATTGTCAAAATTTTACCATAAATTAATTCACTGGTCTTTCAGAGGGCTTCAGGTATACTGTAAACACAGTCTAAAATCCGAATTAAGGCGATCCAAATGAACATCGATCAAGAAAAAGAACGGTGGGAACAAGAAACCCTGTTTCCGCTTATTTCGAAGTATCCCGAACGTCAGCCAGAATTTTTAACCCCTTCCGAAATTCCCATTCCCAGGGTTGGCATCCCTTATAAATGCGATTACATGGCCAGCCTGGGCTTTCCCGGAGAATACCCGTTTACCCGCGGCGTACAGCCGACCATGTATCGTGGGCGCCTGTGGACCATGCGTCAATACGCCGGTTACGCCACCGCGGAGGAGTCGAACCAGCGCTACCAGTATTTGCTGCGTCAGGGCCAGACCGGGCTATCGGTCGCCTTCGATCTGCCGACTCAGATCGGCTACGACGCTGACGATCCCATGGCAGCCGGCGAGGTGGGTAAGGTGGGCGTGTGCATCTCGTCGCTGCGCGATATGGAGGTGCTCTTCAGGAACATCCCGCTGGATAAAGTATCGACCAGCATGACCATCAACGCGCCAGCCTCTATCCTGCTGGCGATGTACATCGCCGTCGCCCACCGGCAGGGCGTTGAGGAAAAAGCGCTGCGCGGGACCATCCAAAACGACATTCTCAAGGAATACGTCGCCCGCGGGACTTACATCTTCCCACCCGCGCCGTCGATGCGGCTGATTACCGATGTGTTCAAGTATTGCGAGCGAAACGTCCCGCGCTGGAATACCATCAGCATCTCCGGATATCACATCCGCGAGGCTGGCTCGACCGCAGTACAGGAGGTGGCCTTCACCCTGTCAGACGCGATCGCCTACGCTCAGGCGGCGATCGACGCCGGTCTGCAGGTGGATAACTTCGCTTCGCAGCTCTCCTTCTTTTTTGCGGCGCACAACAACTTCCTCGAAGAGGTGGCTAAATTCCGCGCTGCCCGCCGGCTGTGGGCGCAAATCATGCGCGAGCGCTTCAAGGCCGCCGATCCAAAATCCTGGGTGCTGCGTTTTCACACACAGACGGGCGGATCGACGCTGACAGCCCAGCAGCCGGAAAACAACATCGTCCGGGTTGCGCTGCAGGCGCTGGCAGCGGTGATGGGCGGGACGCAGTCGCTGCACACCAACAGCATGGACGAGGCGCTCTGGCTGCCCACTGAAAAATCGGTGCGGGTGGCGCTGCGCACGCAGCAAATTATCGGGCACGAATCTGGCGTGGCGGATACGATCGATCCGCTGGCCGGCTCTTACGTGATCGAATACCTGACCAACGAAATCAGCGACCGGGCAATGGCTTACATCAACAAGATCGACCAGATGGGCGGGGCGTTGAAAGCTATTGAAAACGGCTATCTACAGTCGGAAATCCAGGAGTCTGCCTACCGTTATCAGAAAGCTGTCGAATGCAAAGAGCAGGTCGTGGTTGGAGTGAATGCATTTCAGGTGGAGGAGACGCTGGAGCTGGAGGCGCTCAAGGTTGACCCGACTGTCGAGAGCGCGCAGCGAGCTCAACTGGCTGAGTTGAGATCCAGCCGGGATACGGCCCGCGTCAGCGAGTTGCTCGGTCATCTCGAGGCGACTGCCAGGGGGGCGGAAAATCTGATGCCATTGTTTATCGAGTGCGTGGAAAATGACCTCACCCTTGGCGAGATTTGCAGCGTGCTTCGCCGGATTTGGGGGGAATACCAGCCTGCCGGTTGGTTATAGAAGACCAGTTCGAGACAAGGAGGATCAGGATGGCAAGAGTCAAGAAGATCAATCATATCGCAATCGCTGTCGCGGATGTGGATGCCTCGCTGGCGTTCTGGCGTGATTCACTCGGCCTGCAGGTGGATCATACTGAGGACGTGCCCAGCCAGAAGTCGACCGTCGTGTTCATCCCGGTTGGCGATAGTGAGGTGGAGTTGGTGCGCCCGACCAGCGACGACACCGGCGTGGCGAAATTCGTGGCGGAACGCGGCGGGGGAATTCACCATCTCTGCTTTGAGGTAGATGATATTGTCGGCATGCTGGCGGAGCTGAAGGGGAAAGGCGTACGTTTGATCAATGAGACGCCGCTTGAGCTGCCCGGGCGCAAGATGGCCTTTGTCCATCCAAAAAGTACCGGCGGTGTACTGGTTGAGCTGTACGAGGTAACAGGGTAAGGGCGGCCTTTCACCGCAGGGACGGCTCAGATCACCGCGCACTGGGAGCGCGGACGTCTTGTCTGCCCTGTCGCCAGGCGTAAGATTTCCCATGCAGACTCGCAACCCCATGGCCCAATTGTCGTACCCTGAGCCTGTGGTCATTTCCTGAGCCAACCATTACACCATAGCCCAATCGCCAAACCCTCAGCCTGTCGTCATTTCTTGAGCCAACCATAATACCATGGCCCAATCGCCGAACCCTCAGCCTGTCGACTTTCCTGAGCTAACCACAACACCATGGCCCAATCGCCGAACCCTCAGCCTGTCGACTTTCCTGAGCTAACCACAACACCAGGACCCAATCGCCGTACCCTGAGCCTGTCGAAGGGTACGGCGATCATAGTAAACATCTGATGCGAAGACATAACTAAAGCAGTATAGTGTTTAACCAGGCCGGGTGATCAAACACCCGCCGTGATTCCATCTCTATTACCAGCTGTTACTCTAATCGCTGAATCCACCTGTCGATTTTACTTCTGCCCCAGGGAAACGATATTCCCCGAGCCCAGGATGGTCTGGCTGACGGAAGGTTCGCCGTAGTAGCGGACATCACCGCTGCCGAGGATGCGCACGGTCAAATCCTCGACCACCCAGAGGGTCATGTCGCCTGAGCCCGCCACGCGGATTTCAGCCGATTGGCTGAGCAGGTCGTCGGCGTGGTACTTGCCAGAACCGGCGACGTTGATCGTCTGCCGCCCAACCTCACCGCTGAGGCGGATATCACCCGATCCAGGGATGGTGATGTCCAGCGAGTCCGCTCGGAGCTCCCCAATTTTTATATCGCCTGACCCGGCGATCAGCAGGCGCATCGCAGTGGAGTCTGCCCGGTCGAGGGTGATATTGCCCGAGCCGAAAATTTCCAGCCCCTCGACTGATTGTACCGTCACCAGGTAGCGGATATCTCTGCGCGGCTGCAGGTTGATCAGGTTGCGCGTACGCAGCTCCAGGACGCCGTTATCCACATCCGTTTCCAGGTACTCAAGCAGGTTCTCTTCGGCCTCCACGACCAGCGATTCACTGTCACCTAGCGTAACCTCGACCTCGCCAATCCCGTAGAGCGCGATGCGCTCGATCCCGCTGACCGGGCGTTCCTCGCTGACCAGGTTTCCGCTCCCGCGCACGCTGCGCAGACCGTCCGTACCGAAGTCGATGGTGATGCAGCCGGTCAACACCAGGCTGGCAGCCAGTAATAGTGAAGTAATCGTGATGATTTTGCGCATGATAAATCTCCTGATAAATGAGCCTTTATAAATTAACTACGCATTTCCAATTGATTAGTTGCAGGAGGTATTATCAGGATCATAGGTAGATGTCGTGATCCGTCCGTGAAGATTACTCGCCGCCGTTGCTGGCGGTAACCATACGCTGTTCTTCGTCCTGGGCGGTCTGGATGCCGCGCTCGATATTCACCCGGGTCAGGAGGATCATGCCTGTTATGAAAAAGATGACCAGCGAGACGATGCTCAGCCGGCTCTCGCCCATGATGGTCGAAACCAAACCGAAGAGGAACGGTCCGGCGATGCTGGCGAACTTCTCGAACACGCTGAAGAACCCGTAGAATTCAGCCGACTGGCTCTTCGGCATCAGCTTGCCCATCAACGAGCGGCTGAGCGCCTGAGACCCGCCCTGCACGGTCGCCACGGCGGCACCGAGCGCCCAGAACTGCCATTCGTGCTGCAGAAAGTAGCCGGCAATGGCGATCATTGTATAGATGGTCAGGCTGAGGTAGATGGACTGCCTGGTGCCGATCTTTTTCGCCAGCCAGCCGAACAGCATGGCGAAGGGCGCGGCCAGGAACTGCACCATCAGCAGCGTGCCGATCAGTGAGGTCTGTCCGATGCCGATTTCGTTGCCGTAGGCGACCGCCATGGTGATGATCGTGCCGATACCGTTGGCGTACACCCAGAAAGCGAGCAGGAAGAGCGACAGGTCGCGGAAGCGGCGGATTTCGCGGAAGGTATGGGCCAGACGCTTGAAGCTGGCGGTCAGCGGATTGAAACCGCCCTCGCCCGGCAGGATGCGCCGCACCGGTTCGGATACGTTCCGCAGCAACGGAAAGGTGAAGACAAGCCACCAGACCGCAACGGTGACGAAGGTCAGGCGGGTCATCAGTTCGGTGATGGCGCCCTCCTGTTCGTCGGGGAAGAAGCCGGGCACGAGCAGGATCATGGCGACGTTGACAGCCAGGAGGATCCCGCCGCCGATATAGCCCATGGCGTAGCCGCGCGAGGACACCTGGTCGATTTCATTAGGTTTTGCGACGTGCGGCAGGAGGGCATCGTAATAAACCAGGCTGCCGGCGAAGCCGATGTTGCCGAAGATGAAGAATAAGGAGCCGAGCAACCAGTCGCCGGTGCGGACGAAATAAAGCAGCGCGGTTGCGGTCACGCCGAGCAGCATGAAGATGGTCAGGAAGCGTTTTTTCGAGCCGCGAAAGTCAGCCATCGCACCGAGGATCGGGCTGATTACTGCCGCGATCAGCGCTCCTATGGCGGTGGTAAAGCCCCAGTAGGCTGTGGCCATGTGGGCCGGCAATCCGGCGGTGGCTACGGAGGTGTAAAAGATCGGATACACCGCCGCCATGATGGTCGTGGCGAAGGCTGAATTGCCCCAGTCGTATAATGTCCAGGCGCGGATCGACCGTTTGTGCTGATTCTCGTCCATGAGGGATCCCCTTATACAGGTAAAGTTGATGGAAATAAATCCGATTATACATGCGCCGAGCTTTCAACGTGGAAAAATCCGTCAGGGTAATTTTTATTGAGTGGTGAGTGGCACAAGGATTTTGTTATCTTGACGAGTGCCACCCGCTGCGTGGGTGCAGGCGCGAGGAGAAAACTTTAAGCAAGGTTGGTTAAGATTCCTCGCTTCGCTCGGAATGACAAAAATGGCTGTCCTTTCGACGAGCGCGGCAAGGATAAAAACCTAGACTGACCAGAAGATTTCTCGATGCATTCCTGAAGATTTTGGAGACTGTTCTGAAAAGAATCTCGATTTGGGGTAGAATCACGAGTCGCACACAATTAATGACAGAACAGGTGTTCCGTTCTCTTTAGAAGGTGCTATAATAGAATATATTTTCGAATTCAGGGAACAGGCAAATTTATGTCTCCAAGCGTGATTCGGGTGGTCGGTGCCCGAGAACACAACTTGAAAAATATCACTGTTGACATCCCGCGCGATCAACTGGTGGTGATTACCGGTCTATCCGGCTCGGGAAAAAGCTCGCTGGCCTTCGATACGATCTTTGCCGAAGGGCAACGCCGTTACGTCGAATCGCTCTCTGCCTACGCGCGCCAGTTCCTCGGGCAGATGGAGAAGCCGGACGTGGATTCGATCGACGGGCTCTCCCCGGCGGTTTCAATCGACCAGAAAGCCACCTCGCGTAATCCGCGCTCAACGGTCGGCACAGTGACCGAAGTCTACGACTACCTGCGTTTGCTCTATGCGCGCGTCGGCATCCCGCATTGCCCGGTCTGCGGGCGCGAGGTAGTGCGCCAATCCGCACAGGAAATCGTTGACAGCATCGAACGGATGCCCGATGGATCGCGGCTGTTGCTGCTTGCGCCAATCATCCGCGGGCGCAAGGGCACCTACCAGGCCGCATTCGATGAAATTCGCAAGGCCGGCTTCGCCCGCGTCCGGGTGGACGGTCAGGTTTATTCCCTCGATGAGGAAATCAACCTCGACCGCTACAAGATCCACAATATTGAGGCGGTCGTCGACCGGCTGGTTCTGTCCCATCCGCAGGATGAGACGGAAATGAATGAAATGCGCACCCGCCTGACCGATTCGGTCGAAACATCACTCAAGGTCGGCGAGGGATACTTGATCGTGCAGGATCTGTCCAGCGATCCGCCGGTGGATATGTTCTTCTCCGAGCACCTTGCCTGCCCGGAGCACGGCGTGAGCCTGCCGGAGATCGAGCCGCGCACCTTTTCGTTCAACACGCCGCACGGCGCCTGTCCCGACTGTCAGGGATTGGGCAGTAAGCTGGAAATCGATCCCAATCTGCTCATCCCGGATAAGGAGCGCTCGCTTGCCGAGGGCGCGATTATCGCCCTGGAATGGAACGGCCCGCGCGACCAGGGCGGGTACTACTGGCAGATGGTCGAGGCGGTGGCGCAGCATTATCGCATCGACCTGAACGCGCCCGTGCAGGAGATCCCCGAGGAAAAACTGGAGATCATCCTCTACGGCACCGGGCAGCAGGAGATCCGCATTCAATTCCACGGGCGTAACGAGCGGGAATCCAGCTATACTACCGCATTCGAGGGCGTGATCCCCAATCTGGAGCGGCGTTTTCGCGAAACGTCCTCGGAATTCATTCGCAATAAGATCACCGAGTATATGAGCGACCGCCCCTGCCCGACCTGCCGGGGCAACCGTCTGCGCCCCGAAGCGCTGGCGGTGACGATCGACGGGCACAACATCGTCGAGATCACCGACTGGCCGGTCAACCGCACGCTGGAATGGATCACCCGTCTGAACGGCGAGGAGACACCCTTCTCGGCGCGTGAAATTGCTATCGCCGGGCGGGTATTGAAGGAAATCCAATCCCGCCTGGGCTTCCTGGTCAACGTCGGCCTGGATTACCTGACCCTGAGGCGCTCGGCAGCCTCGCTGTCCGGCGGTGAGGCGCAGCGCATCCGCCTGGCCACGCAGGTCGGTTCGCGGCTGATGGGCGTGCTGTACGTCCTGGACGAGCCGTCGATCGGGCTGCACCCGCGCGACAACAACCGCCTGTTGGATACGCTCAAGGGGCTGCGCGACCTGGGAAATACTGTGCTGGTGGTCGAGCACGACGAGGAAACCATCCGTTCTGCCGATTGGGTCATCGACCTGGGGCCAGGCGCAGGCGAGCACGGTGGCTGGATCGTGGCTGAGGGCACCCCGCAGATGATCCTCGACCATCCCAAATCGCTGACCGGGGCTTACTTATCCGGCCGCTTACAGGTGCCGGTGCCGCCCAAACGGCGCAACGGCAACGGCAAGTCGCTGCGGGTGGTCGGCGCGCGGGCGAACAACCTGAAGAACCTGGATGTCAGCATCCCGCTCGGCAAGCTGGTTTGCATCACCGGCGTATCCGGCTCGGGCAAATCGACGCTAATGGTAGACGTGCTTTACGCCGCGCTGGCCCGCGACTTGAACCGGGCGCACACCCAGCCGGGCGATTACGACCGCATCGAGGGGATAGAGTTCCTGGATAAGGTCATCAACATCGACCAGTCGCCGATCGGACGCACGCCGCGCTCCAATCCAGCCACCTATACCGGCCTGTTCGACGAGGTGCGCAAGCTGTTCGCCGAGCTGCCCGAGAGCAAGATGCGCGGTTATAAGCCCGGGCGTTTTTCGTTCAATATCCACGGCGGGCGCTGCGAAGCCTGCCAGGGACAGGGGCAGCTGCGCATCGAAATGCAGTTTCTGCCGGACGTATACGTCTCCTGCGACGTCTGCCACGGGGCGCGCTTCAACCGTGAAACGCTGCAGGTGCGCTTCAAGGGGCGCAACATTGCCGAGGTGCTCGACATGACCGTCAGCGAGGCGCTGGAGCTGTTCTCGGCCTTCCCGGCTATCGTCAACAAGCTGCGCACTCTGGAGGACGTCGGACTGGGCTACATCCGCATCGGTCAGTCAGCGACGACCCTCTCCGGCGGCGAGGCGCAGCGCATCAAACTGGCTCGCGAGCTTTCGCGGCGGGCGACCGGGCGGACGCTGTACGTGCTGGATGAGCCGTCGGTCGGGCTGCACGCCGCCGACGTGCACAAGCTGATCGAGGTGCTGCAGCGCCTGGTGGACGCGGGCAATTCGGTGCTGATCATCGAGCACAACATGGATATCGTTAAAGTAGCGGACTACATCATTGATCTGGGCCCGGAAGGCGGCGACCGCGGCGGCGAGCTGATCGCCTGCGGCACGCCCGAGGAGATTTGCGGCGCCGAGGCTTCATATACCGGGAGTTATCTGCACCGTTATGTCGAGGAACATCACCAGACGAACTGTCTGTCGGTGTAGTCAATTATTGATACTTGAAATTCAAAGGGCAGGCGCGCGGCCTGCGCTTTGACTGTACCCAATGATGTTCACAGCGGATTAGTGATTATTCCCATTTCCCGGGCGGCCGACACCGTAATATGTGAAGCCAAGCCTGCGCATCTGTTCGGGATCCCACAGGTTGCGCCCGTCCATGATGATCGGCGTGCGCATGAGCTTGCGGACGCGTTCGAAGTCGAGCTGCTTGAACTCGTTCCATTCGGTCGCCAGGACAATCCCGTCGGCACCCTCAGCCACTTCATACGGATTGGCGCAGAGGGTCACGTCTCGTAATACCTGGCGTGCGTTTTCCATCGCCTGAGGGTCGTACGCCTTGACGATTGCGCCCTCGTTCTTCAGCAGGTAGATCACCTCCAGCGCCGGCGCCTCGCGGATGTCATCGGTGTTGGGTTTGAAGGAAAGCCCCAGCACACCGATCACCTTCTCGTTCAGGCCGCCCAGCGACTTGCGCAGGCGCAGAACGACCTTGCGGCGCTGGTTGCGGTTGATTTCCATCACCGCCTGCAGCAGTTGCGGATTGGAACCGTGCAGCACGGCCATGTGCGCCAGCGCCTTGACGTCCTTGGGGAAGCAGGAACCGCCCCAGCCGAGTCCGGCGTCGAGGAAGGCGCTGCCGATGCGCTTGTCCATGCCCATGCCGGTAGCCACCTGGCGCACATCTGCGCCAAGGTCTTCGCAAATGTTGGCGATCTCGTTGATAAAGGATATGCGCGTCGCCAGGAAGGCGTTGGAGGCGTACTTGATCATCTCGGCGGTGCGCAGGTCGGTGATCAGAATCGGGCAGCGGAGGCTGAGGTAGAGCTGCGCCACCTTCGAGGCGGCTTCGCGGTCCACCGAGCCGAGCACGACCCGGTCGGGGTACATGAAGTCGTTGATCGCCGAACCTTCGCGTAAAAATTCCGGGTTGGACACGACCGAAAAATCTAACGGCTCGCCGGCGCAGCGCTTGCGGATGATATCCGCCACCCAGTCGCCGGTGCCGACCGGCACGGTGGATTTGTTGACCACGATGATCGGGTGGTCGATCGTCTCCGCGATGGTTTCGGCAGCCTGGCGCACGTATTGCAGGTCGGCCTCGCCGTCCACGCCAGAGGGTGTGCCCACGGCGATGAAGGCAAATTCAGCCTCCTTGAGGGCTTCGGTGTAATCGGTGGTGAATTTCAAACGGCCGGCCCGGTAGTTTTGGGTGACGACCTGCTCCAGGCCCGGTTCGTAGATGGGCATGATGCCCTGTTTCAGATTGTTGACGCGGGATTCATCAATATCGTGACAGTATACTTCGTTGCCCAGATCCGCGAAGCAGGCTCCGGTGACCAGGCCGACATAACCGGTTCCAATTACACATATTTTTCCCATGCGGTCAATTCCTCCTGTTTGATTTGGGCATTATAGCCTAAAGCGCGTTGAATTTCTACGCAAGAATTTAATGAAACTTTAAAGAACTTATTCATTTTTTCGCTCTACGCCTTCCGCCGCCCCGCTTTGTCTCAAGCAAAGCTATAATGACTGTGGACCTGGCTTAACCGGCTGCACAACCGTTTTGGCGATATAGATTGGAGATCATCTCTTATGACCGAAATTGTCATTCGAGGAGCGCGGCTGCACAACCTGAAAAACATCTCCTTGACGATCCCGAAAAACAGGCTGGTGGTCTTCACCGGGCTGTCGGGATCGGGCAAGTCGACACTGGCCTTCGATACGTTGCACAAAGAGGGCCAGCGGCAGTACATGGAATCGCTGGGGATGGTGACATACGAAAGCCGCCCTGCGGTCGACGCTATTATCGGGCTTTCGCCGTCCATCAGCGTGGACCAGCACAGCTGGAACCGCTCGCCGCGCTCGACTTTCGGCACTGCCAGCGAGGTATACACCTACCTGCGAGTGTTGTACGCCCGCGTGGGTCACCGTCCCTGCCCGCAGTGCGGCGCGGATGTTCCACCCGTCCACGAGATGAACGAGGTAGTAGAAAGCGTCTGGGAGGATGAGGAGGTCGGGGGCGAGCCGGAATACAGTATTGCCTGCCCGAATTGCGGCGCGTTTCTACCTGAGATGGGCATGGCCTTTTTTTCATTCAACAAACCCGCGGGGGCCTGTCCGGTATGCACCGGGCTGGGAACCATCTACAGCCCAAACCTGGCGCGCATCCTCGACGAAGAAAAGAGCCTGTACGAAGGCGCGGTATTGGTCTGGGAAAAACAGATCATGCCGTACTACATCAACATCCTGCGCGCCGCCGGGAGCTATTACGGCTTCGACCTCGACCCCGAAAAGCCTCTCCGACAGGCAAGCCGTCCGGCGCGCGACCTGCTGCTTTATGGATACGACAGCCCGGTATTCAAATTTCACTTCCCGCACACAACTCCGCCACGGACGGTGGCGATGGGACGCTTCGAGGGAGTGGTTCCCAACCTGCTGCGCCGCCACGCCGAGCACGCTGGCGAACCGGACAGCGAGTATGTACAGAAGCTCGAGAGTCTGCTGGTGCTGCAGACCTGCACCGAATGCGGCGGCACACGCCTGCGCCCGGAAGCGCGGGCGGTGAGCGTGGCCGGGGTGAACATCGTCGAGGTTTCCCGCCTGTCTTTGGAAGCGCTGGCTGAATGGATTGCCAACCTGCGGGCTGCGCTGCCCGGAGAAGACTGGCTGATCGCCGAGCCAATCGTCATCGATCTGCAGGAGCGCGTGCGCCGGCTGGTCGAGATCGGTCTGGGTTACCTGACCCTGGAACGCTCCACGCCGACGCTCTCAGCAGGCGAGGCTCAGCGGCTGCGCCTGGCTGCCCTGCTCGGTTCCGGGCTGACCGGGGTGCTCTACGTGCTGGATGAGCCAACCATTGGCATGCATTCGCGGGATACCGCGCGGCTGGTTAAAATGTTGCGCGCCCTGTGCGATTTGGGCAACACGGTGCTGGTCATCGAGCACGATTTGGATTTGATCGCCGCCGCCGACTGGGTGGTGGATTTCGGCCCTGGCGCGGGGCGCCTGGGCGGGCAGATCGTTGCTGCCGGTTCGCCCGCCGAAGTGAGCGCCGCACCTGCCTCGATCACCGGGCGATATCTGAGCGGGCAGGCGCGCATCCCCTTGCCTGCTGTCCGCCGCCCGTTTAATCAGCGCGGACTGATCATCCGCGGAGCGCGGGAGCACAACCTTAAGGGTATCAATGTGCACCTGCCGCAAGGATTGCTGACCGCAATCACCGGGGTTTCTGGCTCGGGCAAGTCCTCGCTGATGTTCGATATCCTCGACAGGGCTGCCCGCCAGCGCTACTACGGTGCTGCGACACCACCTGGCGCGTATGAGGAAATCAGTGGCTGGGAGAATTTCGATAAAATCATCACAATCGACCAGACCCCGCTCATGCGTTCAGCTCGTTCGAACGCCGCCACCTTCACCGATGCTTTCACGCCCATCCGCCAGGCCTTCGCCACCCAGCCGGAGGCTCGCCGGCGCGGTTTGACGGCGCGGCACTTCTCCTTCAACCTGCCCGGCGGGCGCTGCGAGCGCTGCGAGGGCGCCGGCGTGCTGCCGGTGGAGATGCACTTCCTGCCAGATGTGCAGGTGCGCTGTCCGGTCTGCCGCGGGCGGCGCTTCAAGAAGGAGGTGCTGGAGGTGAAATACCGTGGCTGCGACATCGCCCAGGTGCTCGACCTGACCATCGAGGAAGCCCTGGCGCTGTTTGCCGAAGTGCCCGCGGCCAGCGCGCGCCTTGTATTAATGGTCGAGACTGGCATGGGCTACCTGCAACTCGGCCAGCCCGCATCGACCTTCTCGGGCGGCGAAGCCCAGCGGGTCAAGCTGGCCAAGGAACTGGCGCGCCGCTCGACGGGGCGAACGCTCTACCTGCTGGACGAGCCGACGACCGGCTTGCATCCCGCAGATACTGTCCATCTGCTGCGCCTTCTCGACCGGCTGGTCAATGCGGGCAACACGGTCATCGTCGTCGAGCACAACCTGGATGTGATCAAATGCGCCGACTGGGTGATCGACCTTGGCCCTGAGGGCGGCGAGGCTGGCGGTCAGGTTGTCGCTGCTGGCACGCCGGAAACCATCGCCGGCCATCCACAGTCGATCACCGGGAGGATGCTGAGTCGGCTGCTGGATCGATCCACCTGAACGAGCGCGGCGGTCATATGTTGTAAAAAAAGGAGGTTCCCAGCCGTGGTCTTTGCTGCGTAAATCTGTATAATTAGTACAGCGCAAGTTGTCTGATAACCAGTGAAGACGCGTGGAGCCTAAACCATCACGAAAGGAGCAAGGCATGACAGCAGAGTTAATCGACGGAAAAGCCATTGCGGAGAGTGTCCGCGCAGAGGTGAAGAGCCTGGTGGAGGCGCGTGTCGCCGCAGGGAAATCGGCGCCGGGGCTGGCGACAGTGCTGGTTGGGGATAATCCGGCCTCGCACTCCTACGTACGCTCGAAGCGGAAATCCAGCGCCGAGGTGGGTATCGAATCTTTCGGGTACGAGCTGCCCGCCAGCGCGTCGCAGGCGGAAGTGGAGCAGCTGGTTGGCGAGTTGAACCGTGATCCGCGCGTGCACGGTATCCTGGTGCAGCTGCCGCTGCCGGATGGTCTGGACGAGGAAGCCATCCTGAGTCTGATCAGCCTGCACAAGGATGTGGACGGCTTTCACCCGGTCAACATCGGGCGGCTGGCGATGAAACGGCGCGAGCCGCTGTTCGTGCCCTGCACCCCGGCGGGCTGCATCTACATGCTGGAGAAGACGCTGCCTTCGCTGCGCGGCTTGAACGCAGTGGTGCTCGGGCGCTCGAACATCGTCGGCATGCCAGTCGCGCTGCTGCTGGTGCGCGCGGACGCGACAGTGACCATCTGCCATTCGCGCACCCAGAACCTGCCTGCAGTGGTGCGCCAGGCGGATGTGCTGGTCGCCGCGGTGGGGCGGCCGTTAATGGTGCGCGGTGACTGGGTCAAGCCTGGGGCGGTGGTGATCGATGTGGGCATCAACCGGATCGAAGATCCGAGCGCGCCGAAAGGATCGCGCCTGGTCGGCGATGTGGCATTCGACGAGGTCAAGGAAGTGGCCAGCCACATTACACCGGTGCCGGGCGGCGTTGGGCCGATGACGATAGCGATGCTACTGCGCAACACATACCGCGCGGCGGAATTAGCCGACGCAATGTGATCATACTCGTATTGTCAGACATTTGACAGCCTGACCGATTCCCATTAAAATTCAACTTGTCTGACCAACTTCAGCTCGAAACGAGCTTCTGCTGCCATCAATACTCGTGCAACTAGTTATCTATGAACAGATCCCTTTTAGTTAAGAATGCCAGTCTGATGGTGACCATGGACGGCCTCCGCCGGGAGATCCCTGGGGGAGGCATGTTTATTCAAAACGGCTTTATCACCAAAGTCGGGCCGTCAAGCGAGCTGCCCGATAACGCTGACGATATCCTGGACCTCCGCGGACACATCCTCCTGCCGGGGCTGATCAACACCCATCACCATTTTTACCAGACGCTGACGCGGGCGGTGCCAGCGGCGCAGGACGCCAACCTGTTTAACTGGCTTAAGACTCTCTATCCCATCTGGGCACGCATGACGCCTGAGGATATTTACATCTCGACGCAAACCGCGCTGGCCGAGCTGGCGCTTTCGGGCTGCACCACTGCTTCCGATCACCTGTACCTCTTCCCAAACGGCTCCCGCCTGGACGACCAGATCGCCGCGGCGCGCGAGGTTGGCCTGCGCATCCATGCATCGCGCGGCTCGATGAGCCTTGGTGAGAGCAAGGGCGGCCTTCCGCCGGATTCAGTTGTCGACAGCGAGGAAGTCATCCTGCAGGACAGCCTGCGGTTGATTCAGGATTATCACGATCCCAACCCGGGCGCGATGGTGCAGATCGTGCTGGCGCCCTGCTCGCCGTTCAGCGTCACCGGCGAATTGATGCGCCAGAGCGCTGTGCTGGCACGCGAGTACGGGGTGCACCTGCACACCCACCTGGCTGAGACGCAGGATGAGGAAGCCTTCTGCCTGGAGAAATTCGGCTACCGGCCGCTTGGTTACATGGAATCGCTGGATTGGGTCGGCCGGGACGTCTGGTTTGCCCATTCAGTGCACATCAACAAAGAGGAAATCCATGTGTGTGCCCGCGAGGGCTGCGGCGTGGCGCACTGCCCATCGTCGAACATGCGCCTGGCTTCTGGAATCGCCCCGGTGATGGAGTATCTCAGGGCGGGGGTGAATGTCGGGCTGGGCGTCGACGGTTCTGCCAGCAATGACGGTTCGCACATGCTGGCTGAAGCGCGCCAGGCGATGCTGCTGGCACGTCTGGGCGCAGGGTTGGGGGGAGCTTCGCGCTCGGGAGAGGGCGCTCCAGCGTTAATGACCGCCCGTCAGGCGCTTGAGCTGGCCACAATTGGCGGGGCGGCGGTCCTCGGGCGCAGCGATATCGGCTCGCTGGAGCCGGGTAAATGCGCGGATTTCGTCGCTTTCGATCTTGACCGGCTGGATTACGCCGGCGCGCTGCACGACCCGCTCGCGGCGCTGGTCTTCTGCCAGCCAGTCCGCGCCGATTACACCGTCGTTCACGGAAGACGGATCGTCGAGCGCGGCGAGATGGTGACCATCAACATCGAACGTCAGATCGAATTACACAATCGGGCTGCGAGAAGATTACTAAATTAATAAGGGAGGATATCGATCCCGATTTCGCCGGGCTGAATCTGGTCGAGACCTCTGAATCAGGAGTGATATGTTGAACAGGATTACCGGTGAGACAACCCGCAGGCTGGTCGACTGCGCTATGGGACGCGAGCCGGCCGATCTGGTGATCCGTCGGGGCAAGTGGGTGTGCGTCCAATCCGGCGAGATCGTGCCGGGGACGGACGTCGCCGTGCTTGGCGGGCGCATCGCTTACGTGGGCACGGATGCCAGCCATACCATCGGCGCGAACAGCCAGGTGATCGATGCGGGCGGGCGCTGCCTCTCGCCCGGCTTGCTCGACGGGCACATGCACGTAGAATCCGGAATGCTCACCGTGACCGAGTTCGTGCGCGCGGTCGCTCCGCGCGGCACGACCGGCATGTTCATCGATCCTCACGAAATCGCCAATGTGTTCGGTTTGAAGGGCGTGCGCATGATGGCGGACGAAGCCGCGGGCCAACCACTGCACGTCTTCGTGCAGATGCCTTCATGCGTGCCTTCCGCGCCGGGATTCGAGACGCCGGGCGCGTCAATCGGTCCAGCTGAGGTAGCCGAGGCGATGACCTGGCCGGGCATCATCGGCCTGGGCGAAATGATGAATTTCCCTGGCGTGATCAACGGCGATGCGCAGGCGCATGCGGAAATGGCGGCGACTCGCCAGGCCGGCAAGGTGATCGGCGGGCATTATGCATCCCCCGATCTGGGCTGGGGTTTCCATGCATATGCTGCCAGTGGTCCTGAGGATGATCACGAGGGTACCACGCGCGAGGACGCGGTCGCGCGTGCGCGTCAGGGGCTGAAGGTGATGATGCGCTACGGGTCAGCCTGGCACGATGTCGCCGCGCAGGTCAGGGCAGTCACGGAGCTTGGATTGGACTCGCGCCGTTTCATCCTCTGCACAGACGACAGCCACTCGGCGACCCTGATCCAGGAAGGGCATATGGATCGGGTCATCCGCCACGCCGTGCAACAGGGGCTGGATCCGCTGCGCGCCATCCAGATGGCGACGATCAACACCGCCGAGCACTTTGGATTGAGCCGCGAAATGGGCATGATCGCCCCCGGTCGTTACGCCGATATCGTCCTGGTCGAAAGCCTGGAGGATTTCCGCGCAGAACTGGTTATCGCCAAAGGAAAGGTCATCGCGAAGGACGGCAGTTGGCTGGTCGAACTGCCGGCTTTCGATACACCCGAGTGGGCGCTGCATTCGGTGCACCTGCAACGTGCGCTGACTCCCGGGGATTTCGCCCCGGCGCTCGGCGAGGGGTTGGACGGCCAATTCACCGCCAACGTGATCGGCGTGATCGAAAACCAGGCGCCGACACGTCACCTGAAAATGCCGGTTGAAATAAGACGCGGGCAGCTTCAGGTCGATACGGGCAGCGGGCTGGCAAAAATTGCCCTGGTCGAGCGGCACTCTGCCAGCGGGCGGGTGCAGATCGGGCTGGTGCACGGCTTTGGCTTTACCGGCCGCTGCGCCATCGCCACAACCGTGGCGCATGACAGCCATCACATGATCATCGTGGGCAGCGATGATGCCCTGATGGCGCAGGCGGGCAATGAGTTGGCCAGGTGCGGCGGCGGCCAGATTGTGATTAAAGATGGTGAGGTGATCGGCAAGGTTGAGCTGCCAATCGCCGGATTGATGTCGAACCGCCGGGCTGAGCGAGTCGCAGCCGAAGCGGCCAGCATAATCAACGGTTTCCAGGCCTGCGGATGCCGGTTGAACAATCCAAATATGCAGCTCAGCCTGCTGGGGCTGGTCGTCATCCCTGAATTGCGCATCTCTGATCTGGGGCTGGTTGACGTCAATCAATTTACATTCATAAATCTGATCGAAGGTTAGCCTGAAGGAGGAATAGTTGGCAGACACAATTCATCCATATCAACGGCTGCAGACCGAGCTGGCAGACCTGATCCACAATACCCCGGCGGGCGAACGGCTGCCATCTGAACCGCAACTGGCGAAACAGTTGGGCGTTTCACGGGCTACTTTGCGCGAAGCGATGCGCTCTTTCGAGGGGCAGGGATTGATCCGCCGGAGGCAGGGGATTGGCACATTCGTCGTTGGGCGCACCCAGGTGATCGAAACCGGGCTTGAAGTGTTGCAGAGCATCGAAACTCTGGCGGAAAAAATCGGCCTGCAGGTGGCAATGGGCGACCTGAAGATCAAACAGATCCGGGCGGTCGCGGAGACTGCGCAGGCGCTGAAAGTCGAGGTTAATACTCCCCTCATCCACGTATCACGAGTAATCACAGCCGAAAACAGGCCGGTAGCTTACTTGATCGATATTCTGCCTGACAATATGCTCACCGAAACTGACCTGGAGCAGGGATTCACCGGCTCGGTGCTGGACCTGCTGCTGCGGCGCGGCACGCCCCCTCTGCGCGATTCGTTTGCCGAGATCAATGCCGTTGCTGCGCCAGCGGAAATTGCCCGCTCACTCGAAATTCAACGGGGAGATGTCCTGCTGATGTTCCAGGCCAACCTGTACGATGAATCCGGGCGGGTGGTGATCTATTCCAAAAGTTATTTTATCCCCGGACATTTTCGCTTTCATGTCCTTCGCCGGGTGGGTCAACCTCTACCGGCGCGGGCAATTGAGAACTGAGAAATGAAAGGGCAACTGCCGGCCAAAGCAAAATCGGGCGCGATTCACCCGTCGTCGCTGCCGCCCATGGGCGAAAACCCCCTGGAAGTGGACAACACCCGCTGGCCGCGCCGCTGGCAGGAAGCCGCCAACGGGCGGGTGATGCGCGCAGCTGTGCACGCGCTGATTCTGGGCAAGGCAGGAAAAACCATATTGGGAACCCTCGAGGGTTATCACCTTCGCAAAACAACAGGAGGAACAAATGCAAACATACCTGCACGGACGTGATTTGATCGGCGACCTGGATT
>JAXDBP010000011.1:0-179454 GCA_034678705.1 Bellilinea sp. | reverse complement strand
GGGGGTGGGCGAAGACGTGCTTGAAGGTGCCGACCAGCGCCTCGCCGGCGGCGTTGAGCGGTTGGGCGGGCAGGCCAACGCGGCCGCGCTCGGCCATGATCAGCCCGAAGATGGTCAGGAAGGCGATTACCAGCAGGATCAGCACTGCCCCGCCAACGCGGCGTAGAATGAAGCGCCCTGGAATGTAAGCGGTGAAAGTACGGTTCATCACGATCTTCGATTCGTGAATCCATTATACATACCAGGGATGGGTTGAGTAATTGTCAACCCAATCGCGTTTGATTTCCCAGCTTATGATTTATTTGACGCGGTATGATTAACAGTTCAGAAAATGGACTTCGATTGTGGTGAATACATACTTTGCGCACTCACGCAAATGCAAGACGTTGTTTCTCTGAGATACTGATATTTTATTCTTATGGGGATAATGGTTTTCGTACTCAGGCAGGTTTAAGATCCACAACGGCGCCCGCCTTTTCCAGAGACGCTTTTACCTTCTGCGCGGCTTCCAGCGGGATATTCTGAGCGACCACGCAGGGCACCGATTCCATAAACCGGAGCGCCATGCCCATTGAGATGTCCGCTGCGCTCGGCGCCAGGTAAGAGACATCCCGGAGTGCCCTGAACATCTCGTTTCTGTTCTTGCCCGCCTGGAGGAGGACGATATCCACAAAGGCTGCCTGGCTTTGGATGAGCATGAAGCCCGTGCCGCATTGCAGGCATTTATATTCCCCCGGTCTGGGCTGGCTGAGGTTCTCGCTTCCACACTTTGGGCATCTCAGGGAATCCATACGATCTACCTCCTGTAACCATTATTTACTTTATTCTATGCCCAAATGATGGGAGGCAAGTAAAAAATTTAGGTCTGAATTCACTGCTTCTTAATGATAAGAATGAGAATTAGGCTGGACAATCGTTATCGCGAGCCGCTTTCGATGTGATTTTCCACACCGCAGGTATACAGCGGGCAGGGACCCGGGCTGATCGATCCCGCCCTCACCCAGGCTGGGGAGGTTTATTCCGCTTTGCGAACAACTTGAAGAACAGCTTCGTCCACTTTTTCCCGATCGTATTCCATGATGTCTCTCGCTTAATTAATCTGATTTGTGATTAATTTCTGTAAAGCCAGTGCGTTGAACGGCGCATAGCCGCCAAAATCGTTGTTGAAAAACACATACACGCGTTTCGCACCGCGCCCGTCCAGGCGGCGAATCAGCCCCGCGATTCGGAGCAGGTCGTCGGGGGAGTAATCGCTGGCGTACCAGTGCTCGTGTCCGTGCAGGCGCAGGTAGGCGCGCTCGGAGGTCAGGATTTCGGTCAAATCCTGCCCAGGCGAGTCCACGTTGCAGAAGGCCGCGCCCAGCGAGCTCAACAGGCGCTCGATTTGCGGGTTGTACCAGCGCGGGTGGCGGAATTCGACCGCCACCCGGGCGGGATTGTCAAAGGCTTGCAGGGCGCTGCGCAGCAGCTCGGTATCGTAGGGCACGCCGGGGGCAACCTGGAGCAGGATCATCTCGAATTTCTCGCCAAGCTGCGCTGCCGAGCGGCAGAAAGCCTGGATATCGGTTTCTGTATCCCTTAGCAGCTTGCGGTGAGTGATGTTTTTCGGCGCTTTGAGCACGTAGCCAAAGCCCTGCGGGGCGCGGGCTTTCCATTTCAGGTAGGTCTGATCTTGGAAGGTACGGTAGAAGGTGGCGTTGATCTCGACTGCCTTGAAACGCTCGGCGTAATAGTCGAACCAGCGCGATTTCGCCAGCTCCTGCGGGTAAAAGCCGCCGCGCCAGTGATCATACGTCCAGCCGGAGGTTCCGACCAAGCAGGCAGATGAAACCTGATCGTCCATATCACGAGTATTATCGCTTAGAATTGCCCGGCTATTGGGTTGTTCCAGCAGGATTTAGCGGGTGGATAGGAATTCGGCAACCACACCGATGAATTTCAACGTTTCGCGCTCAATTTGGTCTGTTAATGCATCCGGGTCGCGAAAATCAGGCTGGGTAACCAGGGCGTGCCGGATGATCGCATCCTCGCCCTTTATGACCGGTACCAGCGGATAGCGGTCCCAGCCGCTGTCTTTGAACATCTTCCAGTATTGAGCCTGAATCTGCTTGTTGTATCCGGCCAGCCAGATTTCGAATCGGAATGTATCGTAGACGAACACAATCGCGACCCTTAATTTCTTTTGTCTGAACGGCTCCGGGGTGAATGAGAAGTAGGTCATATCCATGTAACCGGGATAAATCCCGGATACATAAAAATCGGGATATTTGTTAGTGAAATACGTCCTCAGACGCTGGATGTATTCCATCAATCCCTGATATGCCTTTTGGATCTCTCCCTTTTCAAGCTGTTTACGGAATTCGTGCATGTGCTCGTGTAATGATTCCATCATGTAATCCCTAGCATTCCTTTCCGATGAATAATTGGCGTCATTTTCTAGTCTGGCAATTGGTTACGACTTATCTGACAGCCGCTTTCGACCAAGCAGCAGCCAGACGGCCCCGAGGATACAAAGGAGCGCCTGGACGACAACCAGCATGGTCTGGATCCTGCTCGTAGCCGGCTGCCAGGTGGAAATGAACCAGTAGACGGCATCCAAGGCCAGGACGATGAGAATCCCGGCCAACAATCCGCGGTCAAAAGCCTTTCGTTGATTCATTCTCCCCTCCAAGAGGTCGAAATTCGGCAAACCCGAAATCTCCCCTTTATTATTGCACGCCAGCCGTCAATTAATCAACCCTAAACGCCTCGCCTTATCGAGTTCTGGTTGGAGGTGCCAAATCCGGTGATTAATGCTCCAACTACTCATATGTGGCGCGGATTGCTTCGTGGAAGAACTGCGAATAGAATGGCGAAGCGAAGAATTTGATCCTCAGGACCGGTTTTCCGCCTGTGCTGGTGAAGCGAAGGATCTGTTTCTTCACTATGCTGTGGGTGAAGGTATTTCCAAGACCTTTGACCTTATCCTTCTTTGCTTGATACACCCAGCCGGTAGGCGTGATCGGCAATGGCTGAGAAAAACTCAATCTCAGCCTCCTTGAGAATGGCGAAATAATCGTCCATGATTGTTCGCTGATCCTCTGCTTTTCGATTGGGATGAAATATTCAGAGAGATATAAGGAATTACCTGGCTTCATTCACCATCTGATGAAAGAGAAAAATTGGCGCGAAAGCAGGCGTTTTGGTCTTATCTCTTCTGGATAGAGTATATCGTCATGGCGAGAAAAATAAGGATCGCGGCTGTGTTGGCCATGCCTGCCCCGCTGCGCAGAGTGTGCAGACCAGCATAATCGGCAAGGATGCGCAAGATCAACGATGCATGCAGCAATATCAGATGGAGGTAAAACGCCGGGTAATAGCTGAGCTTACGACCAAGAATGGCCGGGAAGATGATCGGCGCGTGACCGAAGATCATCGAGATGACAAAACCGACGAAGACGGCATGCAGGAAGGCGTCATATTTCGTACCGGCAATCTGCGCGCCAAAGCCCAGGATCAATCCGCCGCTGATGCCAAGCCAACTCAATCCCAGCGCCAGGCACCAGGCAATGTAGCGGGTGAGAGGGATGCGATGCTTGAGATTCCTCCAGGCGATGTCGTTGCGGAGAGACCAAATTGCAATGAAAAGCAGCGCTGCTCCAATGATGCGCGTCCCGAGCTGGATAAAAATAATGGAGAGAACCAGACCGGCAAGAAAAATCACGACGACGGCGCTGAACAGCGTCTTCCGAAGGCGCGGCGGATTCAGCACTCGGCTGAGTTCTAACCGCTCGCCCGCGATCGTCAGCACCAAAAACGCCAGCCAAAACAACACCACTTGAGGAATGGGCCGGCCGAAAAGCCAGAGCAGGTTGCCGGCAAACCAGGTCAGCGCGCCGAGGAGCATGGTCGCTGTGTGCAGGGCGAACTCACGGCGGTTGATCGCAATCAGAATCGCGACCCCGCCCAGGCTGGCGAGGGTGATTAACGCCGGCCCGAGGGGCGGCGTTCGGAGGAGGAGCGTGAGCAGCCCCCCCAGCGCCGACAAAAGCGGAGGCAGGTACATCCACCGCTTGCGAAGCGCGACAGCTCGCTCCAGCATGATCAGTGTTCCTAAAAATCCGGAAATCATCAAGGGGCCGTGGGCCATCGCCAGGGAGGGAGTCAGCGGGGGTAACTGCCAGCCCAGCCTGAGCAGCCCGGCCCAGAGCGCGGCCAGCAGAGCGAGAACCGCAAGAAACAGAAATGGATAGGGGTAACGTCTTGGAGAAAATCGCATGCCGGTATTTTATGTGCTTCGCCAGTTTTAGACAATCCACCGGGACAGGGACATCAGTCACCGCCCGGGGATCGGTGTGGCATCTGGTTGAATCCCATCAAGCGCCGATCTTTTTTGTTTTTCTCTTTTTTACAATTGTATCGGCAGCGACCTTGCCGGTGAGGATCGAAGACGGCACACCCAGTACCCCTCGGCTTTTCCTTCGATGAATTTCCCCTTCGACCAGATGGTCTCTCCATTCCCAGCCGGCTTACAATGACGGAGCCGTTTAAACCATTCGTGTTCAGTTTTGCGGCAGTCGCCGGCTGAGCGGCGGCCTGTCAAACCTCACCCACTGCTTTTTTCAGCAGCACGGCGATCCTGGCCTCTTCGGCGGAGGTCAACTCCTTGAGCGCGTAGGCAGTCGGCCACATGACGCCGTCGTCCAGGTTCGCAGCGTCGTTGAATCCGAGCGTCGCGTAGCGCGAGTTGAACTTGCTCGCGCTCTGGAAGAAGCAGACGACCTTGCCGTCCCTGGCGTAGGCGGGCATACCGTACCAGGTTTTCGGCTCGAGGATCGGCGCAGCGGCTTTGATGATCTCGTGCAGCCGCAGGGCCATGGCGCGTTCCGGCTCGGGCATCTCGGCGATCTTGACGAGCAGGTCACTCTCCCCATCGGCTTTCCTGGCGCCGCGGCGGGCTTCGGCCTTCAACTCCGCGGCGCGCTCCTTCATCGCAGCCCGTTCTTCGGCGGTGAAGCCGCTGGATGAGCTTCGGGTGGTAGTTTTGGTGGTGATTTTTTCTTCGGCCATTGCGAACTCCATGTTTGTTGGATTTGCCTGCCGGCAGGCAGCCTGGATTGAATTATAGCGCGCGGATTCCAAAAATGCAACAAATTCGATAAAATTTATCGTTTATTCAAAATCCTGGATGCACAGGGCCTAATGTGGTTGATAAATTAGGACTTGACAACTCCGAATTTAATCGCTATATTACTAGAATATATGTACTAAATATACTGATTTGCTCAACGATTTCCGTAATCTGGAGGTCGTTACGACGATGGGAGAACCAAATCATGAATCCAAGCAACCGAAGTGCCCCGGCAACGTCCGGCCAGATGGCCGACTGGAAGAAGAAAACGATTCTATTCATCGGCAGCCAGACTTCGTCGATGTTTGGCTCGATGCTGGTAGGTTACGCCATCATCTGGCACGTCACCCTGACGACCGAATCAGGATCGGCGATGATGATCGCCACCCTGGTCAGCTTCTTACCGCAAATCTTGATCTCGATTTTCGCCGGGGTGTGGGCCGATCGTTTCAACCGCAAGTTGATGATCATCGGCGCGGATGTGCTGACCGCGGTCAGCACACTCATCCTGGCAATCGCATTCCTGCTGGATTACAGGGAACTGTGGCTCATCTTCCTGATCGCGGGCATCCGTTCGCTCGGCGCTGGCATTCAGACGCCGGCGGTCAATTCGCTGACGCCGCAGATCGTCCCTGGCGAACAACTGATGCGCGTCAACAGCATCAACGCGACCGTGCAGCCGTTTATCCAAATCCTTTCTCCGATCATAAGCGGCACAATGCTGTCACTGGCACGGGTGGAGTACCTGTTCTTTCTCGATCTGATCACGGCAGCCATCGCCGTCGCTTTATTGCTGGCTACCAGAGTTGCCCCGCAACCACAGGTTGAGGAGCAAACGAAGGGCTACTTCGATGACCTGCGCGCCGGATTGGCTTATGTGCGCGAAAATAATGCTGTGCGCTGGCTGTTCACCTATTTTGCCTTTACCTTCTTCCTGGTGGCGCCGGTTGCCTTCCTGTCTCCACTGCTGGTGACGCGCTCCTACGGCGAGGAGGTCTGGCGTTTAACGGCCAACGAAATCACCTTTTTCGGCGGCTCGATTCTTGGCGGTATTCTGATGACGGCCTGGGGAGGTTTCGCCAACCGCTTCCGCACCCTGGGGCTCACCACCGTGATGTGGGCGGTGTTTTTGACCGCGCTTGGATTGTCCCGGGACTTCATTCTGTATCTGGTGATGATGGTGCTGGTCGGATTGCCCATGCCGTTCTTCAACGCGTCGGCCACCACCCTGCTGCAGGAATTGGCTCCACCTGAGATGCACGGACGCGTGTTTGGCGTGCAGGGATTGATCATCGGCTCGGTTATGCCGCTGGGGATGCTGGTCTTCGGCCCAATCGCCGACACGGTGCGAATCGAGACCCTGCTGGTGATCTCCGGTTTGTTGATGGCTCTGCCCGGATTGTGGATATTCTTCAAGCGCTATACCCTGAAACCGGTCGCTAAATATGGAATGCAGGCCGGAGACTAGATTTCGAAGCTGCCATATCATATATCGTGCAATCACCGGAGCCTGACCAGCTCCGGTTTGTTGTTTTTCTCATGAGCAAAACGGACCGCGGTGAATAAGACGAGCAAGCCAGGAACGGTGAGGCAGTTGACTATGCCTCCAGCCAATTTCACCAACGGGGTCGAAAAAAACGAAACCTTCAGAAGGGAAATTGTAGATCAGGAGCAGCAGGGAAGCTGCGCCGAGGATCGTATCTAAGATCGATGACCAGAGACCCACTAATCGTGTGGTTTAGGTTTACAAATTCCATTGAGTTCCACTTTATTGATTTAGACACCTAACATGCGCTTAACCTGCGATGGTGAATTGACGCGCTTCCTGCCAAGGAACGAAGCGGCTGTACAAACCGTGGAAAACCCAATGTCAGGTCGAAGCGATTGTTAGCTGGATGTATATACTCCAAAAATCCTGGAGCTCACTTTTTTAGTGCGTCTTCGATATCCTTTTCGCGGTGGTAGCTGGAATGAGCATCAAGATCAAAAGGCCATTCCGGGCGGCGCTCTCTGCCGCTGAACCATTCTTCGGGTGCTTCTCGGAGCGCAGCCAGCACTGCCTCCTGAACCTGCCTGTGCCAGGCGAGAACCTCCTGCGGAGAGCGATCCCGCCAACGCTCGTAGATCAGGCGGTTCCCATCCGTCCAGTTGAGCCCCTTCTCCTCAGGCGGTACGGGTTGTTTCCGGATTTTTCTGAGCGTATCCGCCTTCCAATGGGTGATATGCGCGAGCGCATCCTTCACCGTCCAGGGATCTTTGGTCTCGGGGCGGGTGAGCAGTCGGTTCCAATCCTCATAAGAAAGACTGCCGACCAGGCGATCCAGGCGATCGAATTCTTCAACAGTGCGCCGGATGACTTCCTCACGAGTATGACGCATTAGCAAGGTCCTCCTGCATTGAAAATTTCCAGTCATATTATACAGAAACCTGATCAGCGGTGAAGGTACGTACCTGTCCAATAGCAAATCAAAGGAGGTATGTATATAGAGCGCTATTGATTCCCGCTTGCTCGTAAGTCGTCATTCGGTGGAAACCGGGGATCTCATCTCCCCGAAAGCGGAGCAACTCACTGAACGAGAAGGGGAACAGTTCCACAAGGGTGGATCGTCCTGTCGGGCGGGGCCTAGCTCCTGACTGAGCAGGGATGCTTTCGATCCAGTGAGATAGAAATTACCCCCAAAATCGAGAATTCATAGGGCTGTATTCTAATTGCTTACAGCCCTATGAATGTTAACAATATTTAGATTTACTCGAAGAGTAAAAGCCCTTGGAGGGTTAGTCCTTTTGCTTTATCAATCAGTGCCAACATCTCCGCCTTATCGTGAGCGGCTTTGACACCAGGATTCTCGGCAGCTTTCTGCATCAGGTCGTAGAAATAAGCCCTGTTATAAAAATCTCTCGCTTGATCAAGTTTCGCTTGATCAAAATTCGGATCAGCGGTGGCTGTGGCTATCAATTCGAGCAGCTTGGTCATGGCTCCTTGAAGAACAGCATCCGCGTCGGCAACTTCCTGCTGGTGGGCACGCGTATAATCTATCATCTCTTTCTGCGTTGTAGCGCCGTAATCTTTGTGGCAAGATATACAATAGTCCAGCGCTTCCGGAGATTTCAGCGGAGATGAAGATACATTGTGGGAAGTGTATGTTTCACCCTCTGCATTTGTGAGAGTCGGCATATGACAATCAGCGCAGGTCACTCCAAGATCCTGATGAGTGCTCCCCAGATAGAGCTCTATGTCCGGATGAGATGCGATCGACCAAATTAATACGCCAGTTTCTTCATCGACAGTAAACGGGACAAATTGTGATTTTGAGGCGACATTCCATAGCGTGTCAAGGTAAGTAGTTTCCTTAAACTCATCACCATATGGTTTTTCAGCGGTCAATGCTTCTGTAGTGGTCAGTTCTCCATTCCCGTGAGTGAACGGATGATCGAGGGCATTATGACACTGCCCGCAGGAGGTGTCCGTTGGATTTATCTTCGCAAGAAGGTCTGGCGCTAGCCATTGAAGCATCTCTGGACTATATGCTTTTGCGGGACTTTCCATATCATTCCCATGGCACATATAACAGCCCCAAGCGTCAACTTCTCCAACCATTTTGACAAGGTCACTGTATTTCATGTCAAAAATATCATCACCGATCTTTTTGTAGAGTTGGGTATAGTCGGATGACTTGCAAACCAGGCAGGTGGCAGGTGCATCCATTTCGGCAAGGACTTCGTTTAGGGTACTGTGTGCATGCTTCGTCCCATCGTCATGGGTGTTGATTATGCTGTAGCTTTCATAGATATCCGGGTAAACATCTTTCCAGTAACTGGTATGCAAAATTCCTTCAGGCATAGCTGTCTCTACTACTGCGGGTATCGCTGTCTCTACTACTGCGGGAATAGCCGTATCAGCTACTTTTTCCGTTGGTGTTACCTTGGTAGGCGCGCAGCCAGCTACCCCTATCAGAAGAAACAAGAACAACACTAAGATGGCAAATTTTTGCTTCATAGTTTACCCTCCAAAAGATAAATTTCTGTTGTATGTTCGGGCGGGAATAAAAATACCTCTTCATTCTCTCACGATAAAGCATCTTTTACAAGTGGCAATTATCACAAATGTGGGGTGGACACTTTTTATCTTGTTTATTTTCAAGAATTGATATCAATAATACCCGTAACAACATGGGGGCAGGCATATCTTGGATCACGGAAAAAGGTGGATACAAAAATATCCTGATCGGGTAGACTAAAGGAAACAGGAAATCAGGTATGAGCCCCTGAAATTAGCGTGAATACCCGCAAGAGTTCAAATTAGAGGCATTGGAACTGCTGAAAGGCGGCGACACCCATCAGCCGAATTCGCACTGCGTTGGCACGATGCTTATTTCACACAACACTTTCTACTGTTGTCACCAGTCTACATTGTGGCAGCGAAAAAACGACAAATGAGGGCACCCCCAGGCTTTTCCAGAACAACAAGGATTCGAATTCTTTGAACTTTTGAACAAACAGTGTAATAACTGTTCCATGGGTGAAAACCACAATATTCTTCTACGGATGCTCAACTTCAACAGCCGTCAGGGCTTTCGCAAATCTTTCAATGGCTTGGATTGCGGTTTCTTTGCCGAAGACCAATTGATCCGGATGGACAAAGAATCCCTTTACACTGGTTTCAAACCGATCGTGGTCTGAGAAATCATCGCCCGTACGATCATGCTCATCTAAACCTTCATGTGTGAAATGTGGCTTATTCAATCGATAGGCAATAATTTGAGCAGTTTCAATTGCTTTTGGTTCAAGGCTTAAATCAAAACATCGGGCAAATAAGGCGCTAAATGATCTGACAGCGCCTCGCATCAAACTTGACCAGCTTCTGAGAGCTGCCATTCTTTTACCGGAATTGTCGGGATGATCTCACGAAGAGAATGCTTTACGAGTGTGATGGGAAGCGGCCCAACTACAAGACCAGAAACGTTCTACTCCATTTCATTCAAGGCCCGTTCCAGCAGGTCAATAACTTTAAGTTCGTTCGCCCATTTTCGCAAATATTCCAGGTCGAGCGCGCCAGCGCGCGTTTTCAATACACCGAGAATATCACGCCATTGACGCTCCAACAACTCGCCTCCCAGACGATACCATTCGAGTTTGGCAAGGATAATATCTTCGGGGCTGGCAAATTTTGCGCTGACTTCCGATTCAAAGAGAAAGGTTTGCTTTTGGGCGCGGGCAAGTTGGGATTGTAGAAAGGGGCGGGGAAGGGGGATAAAAACATCCACTTTAAACATAGTTTCGCGATGGATAATGTTAAAACTGGAATGGTGCTTGATGGATTCGGCAATCATCTCATTGTCCATATAGAACTCATCCTGTAAGGCCGAAACAAACGGCTCGAGATGTTCAGGTCGCATTTCGGCTACAATGTCCGAATCCTGGGTAGAGCGTACCATACCGTACAGGGTGCTGGCAAGCGACCCGCTTATGAGATAAGGTATGCCGAGGCTGTCGAAAACATGGGTGACTTTGATCGTGACTTCAATCGGTTCGTTTTGCAAGGGACAGCTCTCCATAGACCTTGCATGCAATTTCCTCGCCAAGCAGCAAGCCTGCCAGCCTACGGTGAATTTCGGCTTCGCTGGCCTGGGGATACTGTGAATGCAGCCCTGCCAATGCTAACAAGCGGACCGATTGGTTGAGCTGCGCCAGCATTTGCATTTTACGAGTGGGGCTGGTTGTCCGCCATAGTTCAATTTGTAAGGCTTCCATTTTGGGGTCGGTATCGGGGAATAAGGCACTCATTTACTTCCCATCCCTCCTAAGTTGGCAATTTTTTCCACCGTCAGCCCTTAGTGACGATAAACCAGTGCGTCAGACATATTCAGTCCGATGTCATGATTTTATTTTACCCGAAATGGAAATGAAAAGCGCCTTCCAAATAAGGAAGACGCTTCAAATTTATATCTTGAATAATCTAAGCTCGGACCGCCGGCCTAAATTTATACCCGTAGACGATGATGCCCTGCTCATCCCCGTCCTGGCGGATGCGGCGGGTGACCATCTCGACCGGCATGCCGATCTCCGGCTCAGTGCTATCCAGGTCGGTCAGCTGGGCGGTGACTACCGGGCCTTCTTCCAGCTTGACCAGCGCCACCGTGTAAGGGGCGGTTTCCTCAAACCCGGTCGGCGCATCGACCAACGTTGTGAACGAGTAGATCTTGCCGCGCCCGGAGAAGGTGAAGGTGGTGCGGGCATCGCTGCCGCAATGCGGACAGACGTCGCGCGGCGGGAAGATCTTGCCCTCGCAGTGCGGGCAAACCTCGCCAACCAGGGCGTAACGTTGTTTATTCATGCGCCAGTATCGCGGAATCTCCATTAGTATCTCCTTAAGGTAAGGTAATCCAGACTATAGTCTATATGTGCTGACCTATCATTACCTATCAGGGCGGCAGGTAAGTCTATCAAAAGCTATCAATTCTGCTCGCGGCGCTCGAGGACGTGGGCATAGGCCGACGAAGCCGGTCCGCCCAGGTTGAGCGTCAGCGCCAGACGGGCATCCTTGACCTGGTTGGCGCCGGCCTGACCGCGCAGTTGCAGCACCGCCTCGACGATCTGGTAAACACCAACCGCGCCGGGCGGATTGCCGCGCGCCTTGCTCCCGCCCATGGTGAGGATCGGCAGGCGGCCGTTTCGCGCCAATTCACCGACCTGACCCATGCGCCAGCCCTGCCCGCGCTCGGCAAAGCCAGCCGCTTCCAGGCATAACACGGCGTAGATCGAGAAGGCGTCGTCGAGCTCGAAAAGGTCGACCTCGCCGGCCTGGATCCCGGCCATCTCGCAGGCACGCTGCACCGCGAAGCGGGCAGCATCGAAGCCCAGCGGATCGGGCCGGTCGTGCAGCGCCAGCGTGTCGATCGCCCCGGCTGAGCCGCGCACGCGTACAAGCGGTTGCGGCAGGCCCGCGGCCATTTCGGGCGTGGTCAGGATCACCGCGGCGGCGCCGTCGGCGTATTGAGCCTGGTCGAACAGATTTAACGGCTCGACCAACGGTTCAGCCTTGTCGTAGTTTTCCTGGCGGATGGCTTTAGGATACATGGCGTTGGGATTGTTCGCCGCGTTGGCGTGGGCGATGATCGGGAATGCGCCGAAGACCGAGCGCGGCGCGCCGAATTCGTGCATGTAGCGGCGCATGAGCAAGCCGGCCTGTGTGGCCAGGGTCTGCCCGGCAGCGGCTTCGTAATCAGCATCCATTGCCTGGGCAACGGCGGCTTCCTGTCCGCCGCCGATAGCGTCGGTGAACTTCTCGACGCCAATCACCATGGCGATGTCCACGCTGCCGGACGCTACCGCCATATAACCTACCTGGAAGGCGGCTGCGCCCGATGCACCGGCAGCCTCGGTGGTGAAGGACTCGATCCCCTCCAGTCCGCAGTTGTCGCAGATCACTGCGCCAAGGTTGGCCTGGTGCGAGGTCACTGAGGCCAGAAAATTGCCGATGTAGAGCGCCTGAGGCAGCATACCGCCGGCGTCCTGGCGGGCGGCTTTGATGGCCCTGTACGCCAGGCTGCGCAGGGATACGTCCCATAACTCACCCACGGGCGTTTGCCCGATACCTGCGATGACGACTTCACGCATAACCGCCCCCTCACTCGGCCAGCTTGTGCCGCAGGCGCACATACATGCCGTAGTCGATTTCGGTGCGGCGGGCGATGTAATCCTGGGTGCTGTAGGCCAGCTTCTGCCGCTCGCCGATCGCATCCGTTACCGTGATCAGGAAGGCGTCCGAGCCGGCGCCCGAGCCGTAGGAGACCATCAGGATGCGGTCGCCGGATTTGGCCTGGTCGAGGATGGCGGTCAGGCCGATGATCGCCGCACCGGCGTAGGTGTTGCCGATCACAGGAGCGAGCAATCCGGTCTTAATCTGCTCAGGGCTAAAGCCGAGCAGCTTGCCGGCCCGCTGAGGGAACTTCGTATTGGGCTGGTGGAAGACCGCGTACTGGAAATCCTCCGGCTTCAGGCCGGTGTCCGACATCAGGCGCTTGCCAGCCTCGGTGATGTGCTTGAAGTAGGCCGGCTCGCCAGTGAAGCGCTGCCCGTGCGAGGGGTAGCGCTGGTGAGCGCGCCGCCAGAAATCAGGGGTATCGGTTACGTAAGAATAGGTACCCTCGATCACCGCCAGCGATTCGTTCGCCGGCCCGAAGATGAACGCGGCTCCACCGGCGGCAGCAGTGTATTCAAGCGCGTCACCAGGGCGGCCCTGGGCGGTATCCGCACCGATTGCCAGCGAGTACTTGCCCATCCCCGCGCCGACCATGGCGATGGCAGCCACCATCGCCTCGGTGCCGGCCTTGCAGGCGAACTCCCAATCGCCGGCCTGGATGTTTGGCGAGGCGCCGATCGCTTCGGCGACGATGGTCGAGGTCGGCTTTACCGCGTAAGGGTGCGACTCGGAACCGACCCAGATCGCGCGCAGTTCGACTGGATCGATGCGGGCGCGCTTGAGCGCGTTACGGGCGGCCTCGATCGACATGGTGACCACATCTTCATCAAGGCCGGGCACGGCCTTCTCCTTGACAGGCCCGGCTTCGTGTCCGCCTTTCCAGATACGGGAAATTTCGGTGGCGGGCAGCCGGTAGCGCGGTACGTAGGCGCCGTAACCGATGATGCCCACCGGGCGTTCGGGTTTCAGCAACAGTGAGGGGCTTTCAGGATTTTCCATACTCAACTCCGACGTGATTATGATCGGCGCTCAGGAGGCGCCGCATTATTGATTCCATTCCTTCAATAATTCTTCTGCGCGGTCGATCCGCACAGTATTTTCTTTGATCAGTTGGTCGGCCAGGCGGTTGATCATCTCGCCGGCGGCGCCGGCGGCGATCGCGACCTGGCGGGCATGCAGACTCATATGCCCGCGCTGGATGCCCTCGGTTGCCAGGGCGCGGAGGGCTGCCAGGTTTTGCGCCAGCCCGACCGAGACGATGATCTCGGCCAGCTCGCCGGCAGTTTTAACCCCAAGCAGTTGCAGCGCGGCGCGGGCGGCGGGGTGCACGCGGGTGGCGCCGCCGATGATGCCGACCGCCATGGGCATTTCCAGCGTACCAACCAGATTCCCCTGCCCATCCTTGCCCCAGGTGCTCAGGCTGGTGTACTGCCCGGAACGGGCAGCATAGGCGTGGGCGCCTGCTTCGATGGCGCGCCAGTCGTTGCCCGTAGCGACGACGACCGCGTCCACGCCGTTCATAATGCCCTTGTTGTGTGTCGTGGCGCGGTATGGATCGACTGTAGCAAACGCCCAGGCAGCGATGATGCCGTCGCGAACGGTTTCGGCGCTGAAATCACCGAAGGCCAGCTCCGCCAGGTGGATGGTGACGCGGGCGCGCGACAACCGGCGGTCAGCCAGGTTGGAGAGGATGCGCAAGTGCGGTCTGCCGCCGGTGATCGCCTGGATCCTGGTGGAGAGCGTCTCCAGCGCGGTGTTGACCGCGTTAGCGCCCATCGCATCGCGGACGTCGTAAATCAGATGCACGACCAGGAAAGGCCCGATGGGCGATTCCTGCACCAGGCGCACCTCCAGGTCGCGCGGACCTCCGCCGAGCTTTTCCAGCACGGGATCGATCTTCGCCGCCTCAGCCAGCAGGGCGGTTTTCTCTTCGAGCAGGCGCAGACGAGCGTACGCGGGATCGGAAAGGTCGAGGATCTGGATTTGTCCGATCATCTCGGGCGGCGTGGTCGAGGCAAAAAAGCCGCCGCTGGAGCGGGCCAGTTTGGCCATGAAGGATGCGCCTGCGACCACCGAGGGTTCTTCGATCGCCATCGGGATGAGTACCTCGCGCCCATTGACGATGAAGTTCTGGGCGATGCCGAGCGGCAGACTGTGCAACCCGACCGCGTTTTCGACCATGTGGTCAGCCTGCGCCGGGGATAATCCCGCCTCTCCCGCCAGCGCCTTCAGCGCCTCCTCGGGCAGACCTGTCTGCTCCCGCAGCCATTGCAGGCGAGCCTGCAACGATAGATTGTAGAATTTCACCCCCGCCTGTTTTTCAGAAGGAGCCATAATCTCTCCGTAACAGCATCTCAGCCGGCGCTGATTAGGTTCAACGACCAAATCGTACCTGTAATTGTCAGTCAAAACCTATCAGATTGGAGAAAACGGCTGCTCCGAAACAGATACGCGGTTAATGCAGGAATGACCGCCAGGAGGACGAGATGATGAGAATATGTATACTCATCGTGCTTCGCGGCCCTGCGGTTTCTTGCTTTTCTTTTCTGGTCGGTTTATTCGGAGGACGTTAGAGCTCGAAGCTCTCGCCGGGTTTGAGGACGTGAACTTTGATTGTTGTCTCGGCACTGACGCGCTGCGCCCAGGTTTGGGCGTCCTGTTTGATCAATTCCCAGGTGTTGTAGTGGTACGGGATGACGTGTTTCGGTTGAATCAGCTTAATCGCGCGCAGGGCGTCGTCGGGTCCCATGGTGTAATTGTCGCCGATGGGCAGCACAGCCAGGTCGATGCCCTCTTCACCGATCAGGCGCATATCGCCAAACAGACCGGTGTCGCCAGCAATGTATATCTTGATCCCGCCGCTGGTAGTGATCAATAAGCCGGCCGGGTTGCCGCCGTAGGTACCGTCCGGCAGCGCTGATCCGTGCAGGGCGCAGGTGAGTTTGAGATACCCGAATGGATGCTGATAACCGCCGCCGATGTGCTGTCCGTGCGTGCGGATGCCCTGCTCCGCCAGCCATTTGTGAATCTCGTTATTGCTGATGGTCAGCGCGCCGGTGCGGCGGGCGATGCCGACTGTGTCACCCACGTGATCGCCATGGCCGTGGGTAACCAGGATGAAATCCGCCGGCAGTTTTTCAGGATCTGCGCTGGCAGCCGGATTGTCAGTGAAATAGGGATCGACCAGAAGATGATAGCCGCCTGTTTCCAGGCCCAGGGCGGCATGACCGAACCAGATGATTTTGCAACTCATGTCAGCTCTCCTGAGGGGATAGTCATTAGATAGTTCAATCTTAACTTAAAGATGAACCAAAGGCAAATGACCGGCCTGATCAGCAATGCGCCCTTCCAGGGGCGGCTGTCTACGTGCGGATCATCACCAGCATCATTCGCGATGGCAGCACCGCTTTTAAGGCGTGCGGCTGGTTGGCAGGCATCAGCAATAAATCGCCCGGTTTTACCTGAAAAACCTCGCCGCTGATGGTGATGTCCATGCCGCCTTCCAGGATCTGGACGAGCGCGTCGTACGGCGTGGTGTGTTCGCTGAGACCCTGCCCCTGGTCAAAACCGAATAGGGTCACTGTGCCGGTTTTTTCGTTGACCAGAGTGCGGCTGACAACTGCTTCTGGCTGGATTTGAACGGCAGATGCGAGCTGCCAGAGTTGTGGTTTAGTCTCCATAGATCATCCCTCTACTCGTATGGCAAGATTTAGGTCACTCTCAGATGGGCTCATCTTATCCAATCTTTGTCGGATTTTCGTTGCGGTAGATCAAACGGAAATTGGCCTGCCAGGAACATCCTGGGCAGGCCGGTTGTTGCCATAAAGTGATTCGGATCAATACTGAATTATGCGATGAAGCTTTTTTGCCTGCTCAACCCAATAGATCACTTTCTGCAGGGTAGGCAGCTGGCGTACCAGCTTCTTTTGCGCGTTAATCTCGGTCATTTTCTCGAGCAGATTTTCCGGCTTACGCTGAGCCAGCTCCACGACGGTATCTACACCGGCTTCTTCGAGCAGATCCGAATATTCTTCGCCGACGCCCTTGATGCGGAACAAATCAACGTGGTTGATCCACTCGAGCAGCATTTTCTCGCTGATGCCGGAGGCTTCGGATATCGCTTTGCGTCCCTGGGGAGTTGCGCCTTTCATCAAGAGGACCTCGGCTGTGCCGATGCCAGCTTTTTTCAGATCAGCTGCGTACTTTTCTCCAACCCCTTCAATCTTTTTTAACGATGTCATTTCAATCCTTCCCTTCTAAGCGTGAAAATTGATTTTCAACCTTCTACCATTAAAATGAAGTACTCCTATTTCTTCATCAAGCCACTCAGACCTTTAAGCACATCGTCTCCACCACCTCTGCCGCTGAGCAAGCCGTCGATCTGGCTGGCAAGCGGAGCAGGCAGTCGCTGTTTGATAAACTGCAGCACGGTGTCGACTGCTTTTCTGGCCTGATCCTCGGAAATTCCGGTCTTCTTGACCACTAACTTCACGAGTTCATCCATCCATTAACCTCCTACTATTTTTGTATATTATAGTATAGTAATGTATATTTACCCAGTAATTGTCGGGATTTTCGACCATTTTGTCCGGAGAAATCCGCCGATTTCTCATTTAATGCGTTTTTTAGATTAGCCAGGGCGACTCTTGCCCTGCGAGCAGGACAGGCAGCAGCCCCAGGGAACAGCGAGTGAGCATACTGAGAATCTTCCGCCGTCAGCCCAATAAATTCATCCAGTTGCTTGTGCAGCAGACCAACATGACCGCGCACGGGCTGGCGCTGCTGAAAACCTACATGGAAAAGCGCGACCACGGGGTTGCCGCGCAGATATCCGAAACAGAGAAAGAAGCTGATGAAATCCGCCGTATCCTGATCGAGGACTTGTTGCGCAAGGCTGCGACGCCGTTCGACCGCGGGGATATCTTTGCAATTTCACGCGAAGTGGACGACGTGCTCGATTATGCCAATACAACGGTAGATGAGATGGAGATCCTGGATGTACCCACCACGCCGTTCATGCTGCGAATGACCTCGCTGCTGCATGATGCCGCCCAGGAGATCGACCTGGCAGTGCAGCGCTTACAAAGCAGGCATTATGCCGTGGCCGCTGACCACGCTCAGCGCGCCAAGGCGTTGGAAAACCGGGTTGAATCGGTCTACCGCGAGGCAATATCGGACCTCTTCAAAGAGCCGAAAAACCTGAAGCAGCTGATGACGATCATGAAGGTGCGTGAGGTCTACCGCCACTTGAGCAACATGGCTGACCGCGAGGACGCCGCTGCGAACGCGATCTCTGACGTAATCATCAAAGTATCCTGAGGTTACCCGGCAAAGGATTGGATACGAATCCCGATCTCAGGGATTGAGCACCTCGAGCGGATTGGCATTGCCGCCACTGCCCTTATCGAATATGTTCAGGTGAGTGTGGTAACCGCAATCGCGGCTGCGGCAGGAGCGCCCGCTCCAATCGACCGTGTAGCCGTGATTGCTTTCATAACCGATCACCTGTCCGATGCTGACCTGATCACCAGGCGAGGGCAGGTAGTCGCCGTGAAGCAAGGTCACCTGCCAGATATCGTTTTCAATCACCAGGGTGGGGTTGCCGTATTCATCGGTGTACAGCGCGCTGACTTCTCCACTGATCGGCGCGTGGATGGCAGCCCCTTTTCCAGCGGTCAGATCGATGGCCAGATGCCCGTAGGATTCACCATGAGGCCCCTGGGTCAGGATGTAATCATCATAAGGTGCGCGGATTTCTCCAGGATCGGCGGGGGGTGGCTCGGCTGACGGCGCTGTTGGTGCGGGCGCAGGCTGGACGGTTGACGCTGCCGGAAGCGCTGGCGCGGCTGATGCTGTCATTTCCTCCCGGTCGGCCAGAAGAGCGAAGACCATCAAGAGCAAAACGACAGCAGCGACCAGACTGATCGGTTGAAAACGGTTATCGCGCATGATCTGCCCTGAATTAGAATAAATGTTCTATTGCATTATAATAACAATAATGAAGAATGTCAAATATCCCTCAGGAAATGATCTTGCGTGAGGGGCAAGAGCCGCCAATGAGACCCAGCCTGATGGTAAGATTCGGTTGGTGGGGATTACTGCAGGGTGTACTTTTTGGACGGCGGTTTTCTGAATCTGAAGCCGCGCCGGCGCAGACGGTCTGCAAAGTAAAGCAGGCCGCCAAGCAGCAGGATCAACACGGATTGTGCGATCATCAATGGGATGATTTTTGCGACAGCAGCTCTGGCTACCTCGGTCCCGGCTTCGATCAACGCCGGTGATAGGTAGACAGGTAAATTCTTGAGGATGCTTTGCTTCACGATCAGTTGGGTGACCGGCCAGACTAGCAGAGTGGTGATCAGGCTGGCGACGCCGGCCAGGATAACCGGACCGGCCCACAGCTTGGTGAAAGACCTTGACGGGCTGTGGAATAGGCCGAGCAAGAACACAAGAGCGAGTAAAAAGACCGGGCTGATTCGCATCGCGATCCGTGAACGCCAGAAGCGCTCGGCGGATTTCTGCAGGCGGGGCAGAGTCGCCGGTCCATCCTCGTTGAACCCCATCGGGCCAAAAAAGTAGTCCAGGCTGGCGTAATCCGGCATCCTCGCGGTGATCTGGTAGAGAAGCTCGCTGGTTTCCGGTTCCGATTCTTTCAATATTGTTTCAGAAGGGTAACATGCGGGGGCTTCCTCGAGCGGCCCGTTCTGCCAGCCGTTCACCTGTTCGGCCTGGCAGGGCGGCTGAGCGCGGATCAGCTCCACAAAAAACGAAAGACCGATATTACCCTGCAGGCGCCCTTTGATATCATTCATCGCGATCAAAAGGGGGGGGCGGTATATTCTATTGTTCATCGAGGCAAAATACTGGTCGATGAGGTTTTCAACAATAATCTTCGCCCAGTCTGTTGGAAGCAGCATATCGATGAGTTCTTTAAACTCAGCCTGATCCAGATTCTTGAGAATGTGTTCAGAATTCACGGTGATGGGCAGAAATCCGGGCGGGCTGGTTTTTTCTGCCGGCGCCTGAATCTGCTGCACCAGTTGTCCTGCGACCAGCTCAGAGAGATGATCGTAGATTTCCTGGTCGTCCAGGATTTGTTTGTATACCCCCGGATCCATCAAGCTCACTTCGATGTTGTAATTCAGAAGAATCATCGGGGTTAAAATGACGATCGCCGCGGAGAGCAGCGTTATGCCAATCTTAACCAGAAGTGAACGGTTGAATCGTATCTTGGCTGCCACTGTGAATGGTACTTCCTTCCCCCCAAGCGATTCGATGATCGTTTTGGGCGGTTTATCCGATGTGATTACTATGAAACAGCAGGAAGTCTACATCGAGCCTCAAGATAAATTCAGGAGGTCAGATAGACCTGTTCTACACGTGCAGGAAGAATGCCAACATAGTTATTTTACCAGCCTATTTTAAATCGTCCGTTGCTTGCGACCTGGATTTCGACATTAATAATGTGGATGGATCGATCGTAATGAGTTTTATGATTGGGATATAATATCCGTAATCGGCGGTCGCCGCCGAAGAGCGGAGCATAAATCGTTCAGCCAATCCACCAATTCGAAGGAGTGAAGCAAGATGATCGTCACCACCAGGGAATTATTCAAAGCGGCTTACGGAAATTATGCCATCGGCGCCTATAACATCAATAACCTGGAGCAGCTCATGGGCCTGTTCCGCGGCAATTTGCTCAGCCAGGCGCCTTTTATCATCCAGATCAGCAAAGGAGCCCGCTCCTACACCAGCAAGATCATGCTTGAGGGCTTAATCCGCAGCGCGGAAGAGGTCTTTCCGGAGGCAATCTACGCTGTTCACCTTGATCACGGCGATGAAGAAACCTGTTATGACTGCATCAACAGCGGTTTCTATTCTTCGGTAATGATCGACGCCAGCCACGAGGGTTTCGAGGACAACATCGCCACTACCCGGCGGGTGGTGGATGCCGCTCACGCCAGGGGCATCGTGGTCGAGGCTGAGCTGGGACAGCTCGGCGGGGTGGAAGAACACGTAGCGGTCGCTGAGGCCGACGCCAAACTGACCGATCCGAACAAGGCGCGCGAGTTCGTCGAGCGGAGCGGCTGTGATTCGCTGGCGGTCGCCATTGGCACCAGCCACGGGGCGTACAAATTCTCCGGTTCGCAAGGGCTGCGCTTCGACGTCCTCGAGCAGATCCAGGCGCGTCTGCCCGGATTCCCGCTGGTGATGCACGGCAGCAGCTCGGTGCCCCAGCAAGAGGTCGAGCGGATTAACGCCGCCGGCGGTCAGATGAAAGGGGCCAGGGGTGTCGACGAGGACCAGTTTGCCCGGGCCGCAAAGCTCGGCGTGACCAAGGTGAACATCGATACGGACGGGCGCCTGGTCTGGACGCGCGTCCACCGCGAGTACTTCCGCGACCACCCCGAGAACTTCGACCTGCGCCCGCCGGGCAAAGTATTCATGGAAGAATACGCCCGGTTCATCGCCCACAAGAATGAGAAGCTCGGAAGCGCTGGACATCTGGAGGAAATCCGCAAGCTGCTTGCAGGCTGATTCGGTTCGCGGATTAATTCTAGAAATATAGACTTAAATGCCCCCATCTCGAGTGGGGGCTTTTATCTGCCGAAATTCGCTCAGCCAGCCGTAACAATGGCTTCGATGTAGCGCTCGCCGAGGGCGCGGGCGACCGAAACGCGGTGGTGCCCGTCGCGGATGAAGTAAAAACCGCGGAGTTGAATCAACTCCACGGCCGGAAGCGGCGCCCCGGAGATGCGCGCCACAGCGATGATGATCCAGCGCTGGCGCGTGTGGTCCTGGAGCGGGCGAAGGTTGCTGTCGAAATCATCGCAGCGGCTCTCACTGCCGCGGATGCGGTCGATCGGGATGGTCTGACACCCGGGCGGCTCGCGCTGGCAGGTTGGATCGAACTTGCGCATCTCGCTCAGATTCAACAGGCGCATCGATTTACCGGTAATTCGCGCGGACAAGCCATCCAGACGAGCGCGGTTCCTCTCTCACGAAAACAAACCTGCCGCGATCAACTCGAGCTTTACCCTGTTTTGGCCCTCAATCAAGCCGCCATCAGCGGGAATTAGTTGTGAATGAAACATGCTGGTCGCCCTGTCACTTTCCAATTCCAGAATATACTTCCCGCGTTAATCTTTCGTGACAGGGAGCAGTTGGATCCCGATGTGGGCCGGTCTGACCGGCCGGATGCCGTTATAATGATTTCCAACAACCTCACCCTGGTTTATGGGTATCAGGAGCAGGGGCATGTGACGCATGGAAGCTAATCGTAATGTAACTGCCGCCAGCTTTACGACCAGCCTGGACGCGAAGATCCTGATCCGTCCGACGGAGGGCGCCTCGATTGAATGGCAGGAGTTCGAACGGGGACCCGGCCGATTCATCATTCCGGACGGTTTCGAGGCCTGCGTGCGCATTCAAAATATTGACGACGAGGTCATGGCCAGCCTGGTGGCAGAAATTGCGGTTTGCCCGGCGGTGGTTTGCCTCGACCTGGCTGAGAACCGCAAGGTGGGCGACGCCAGCCTGCAGCGCATCGCGCGGTTGGCGCAATTGAAGGTTTTAAACCTTTCTTCTTGTGATATTACCGATCGCGGGCTGATCTGGCTGAAAAATTTGAGAAACCTGCGCGTGCTCAACCTGAGCTATTGCAACCGGCTGAGCGACACCGGGCTCAAGCATCTGCGCGCGCTGAACAGACTGACCCACCTGGATCTACAGGGCTGCCCGCGCATCAACCACGCCGTGATCGTAAAAACAGTTGCCAGGCGCGGACTGACCGTGCACACCTGATGCACACCGGACGATATTCTCCCGACAGGACTGTGGATGACAGACCGGGTGTTTCGCGGTAAAATCCTGCACTGATTACAGCGAGAACCCGAGAATGAATAATCAACCTGCCCCGACGTCACCATCTCCCCGTAAGCCCCCCTCCGCGCCAGCCAGCGATTCCATTGAACATTTCCAGCCGATCTACATCGGCAGGCAGGCGGCGAGCCGGCGGCGCGGCCTGGGCTGTTTCATCTGGCTGCTGCTGATCGTCGCCGTTTTTGCCGGCTACTTTTTGACGCCGACGCGCACCAACATCCTGCTGCTCGGGATTGACCGCACGCCGGACGGTTCGGCGCTCGGGCGCAGCGATACCAACATCCTGATCAGCATCATCCCGCTGCGGCCGACGGTTAACATGCTCTCTATCCCGCGCGATCTGTGGGTGAATGTCCCCGGCGTCGGTGAAAACAGGATCAACACCGCCCATTTCTTCGCCGAAGCCAACCAGGAAGGCTCCGGGCCGGCTGCGGCGGTCGAAACCGTGCGACTCAATTTTGGGCTGACGGTCGGTTACTACGCCCGCATCCGCTTCGACGGATTCCGCAATATTGTCGATGCGATGGGCGGAGTAGAGCTCAACCTGGATGAACCAACCGCCGGTTTAGATGCCGGGCGGCATGTACTCAACGGAGACCAGGCCCTGGCATTCGCGCGCAGCCGCGCCGGCGCGGACGATTTCTACCGCATGGCTCACGGTCAATTGCTGCTCAAAGCGGCTTTCCGCCAGATGCTCTTGCCGCGTTCCTGGCCCAAAATCCCAGCGATGTACATTGCCCTGTCACAATCGGTGGATACCAACCTGCCTGTTTTCCTCTGGCCGCGGCTGGGCCTGGCGCTGCTGCGCGCCGGTCCTGACGGCATCGACTCCCGCACGCTGACGCGCGATCACGTTACCCCCTGGACCACATCTGGAGGGGCAAACGTGCTGATCCCGAACTGGGATGCGATCAACCCGCTGCTTCTGGAGTTGTTTGGCGAATAGCCCCGCCGGTCAGACGGCGCCGTTTTTCTTTTGCCAGTCTTCGTCGCTGACCAGCGTGACTACCCGGAAGGCTTCGGCGTAGCGCATGCCGGCATCTCCGGCGGTTTCAGCCGCCCACTCTCTGATCCGTTCCTCGGGATCCCAACCGTTCATCTGGCTGGCGTGGGCGCGCAGCGCAGCAACTTTAATATCGATGGTGTCGTCGATACTGACCAGTAGATGCACTTTGTCCCATACCTGGCTGAATACCTTGCGCACTTTGTGCGCCTTGAGGTTCTCCCCTTCCAACTCTTCGAATAAATTGGGCTGCCCGGCCGCCGGGAAAGTTGCATCCAGGGCAGCGGTCGCGGCGGCGCGGTGATCGGGGTGGTTGATGTAATCATCGCTGGCCCAGACGACGGTCGGATCGCCGGTGATGACCGCCTCGGGACGGAAGCGGCGGATTTCGCGAACGAGCTTTTTGCGCAGTTCGAGCGTCGGCTGCAGCAGTCCATCCGGCTCGCGCAGGAAGATCACCTCCGCTGCGCCGACGATCGCGGCGGCGGCGCGCTGCTCGGCTTCGCGGATCTCGGCAGCCTTCTCGCGGGTCATCCCAGGCACTGAGATGCCGACCTCGCCGCTGGTGCAGAGCACATAAGAGATGCGCGCCCCGGATTTTGCCCAGCGCGCCAGCGTGCCGGCGCAAGAGAATTCGATATCGTCTGGATGGGCGACGATGGCCATCGCGCTTTCAGGAATGTAAAAGTCGGTTTGCATTCCAACCTCAAAATCAATGGATAAAAACTTGGAGAATTTATCTGCGGTTCGGTTCCTGTGCTTTTTCAGTTTTCAGTTGTATCACGATCAGCGCATCAGCGCAAGCAGCAGGGTGATTAGCGCAGCCAGGGCCAACCCGGCCGCGATGAGCGGCGACCCGGCCAGGTAGAGCTGTACCCCTGCCAGCAGGAAAGCGGTAAAGATGACTGCCAAACCGAGCCGCCCGACTGAACGCTCGAGGCGTTGGAAGCTGCGGTTCATCTCTGGGCTGCGCATCTCCAGGCGTCCCTGTTCGATCCGCTCGAACAGCGTCTCGGCGCGGCGCGGCAGCGAGGCGACGCTGCGCAGCGTATCGACCGTCTCGCCAAGCCAGACCTTCCACTGCACGCCGGCTTCCTCGGCAATCAGTTTATCCGCCCAGGGCAGCACACTGTGCCAGACGTTGAAGTCCGGATCGAGGCCGGTGCAGATTCCATTGAGGATGGAAAGACAGCGTCCCAACAGGATCATATTCTCGGGTAATTGGAAGGGATTTTCGAACAGCAGGCTGCGAAACTCACTCAGAAATTCCATCGCCTCAGCCTGGCCAATATCCAGCAGCTCGGTGGTTGATTTGCCCCAAAAGCGCTCGAAGGCGCGCTGGTTGGCTCTGGTGAGCAGCTCGATGTCCGCATCGGGCAGCAGCACGCGCATGATCTGGTAGGCTTTGACCACTCGCGCAGCGTCACGTTGCGCCACGGCAATGACCAGCTCGCGCAGCCCATCGACGACGTTATCCGTGATCCGACCGGCCATGCCGAAATCGACGAAAACAACCTTAAAGGGGGTGCTGGCGCCGCCCTCAACGCGCGGCTGCGGCAGGATGAACAGATTGCCGGGATGCGGATCAGCGTGGAAGAAGCGATCTTCAAATATTTGTTTCAAGTAGATATCAAACAGCCGCCTGGCGACCTGCACCCGGTCTACTCCGGCGGCGTCGATGGCGGTGTAATCGGTGATCTTGATCGCCATCACATCTTCCAGGGTGAGCACGCGCCGAGTGGTGTAGTGCCAGTAAACTGCTGGAACGCGCACGTCCTCGACGTTGGCGAAGTTCTCGCCGAAAATTTCGGCGTTCTTCCCCTCGTGCAAGTAGTCGATTTCTTCAGAGAGCGTCTGGCTGAATTCACGAAGCAGAGCTGGTACGTCAGCGTGGCGGCGGATGGGACGGTAGAGCATAATCCAGCGGCTGACAACCTGAAGCGCAGCCAGGTCGGTGGCGACGAGATGCTCAATGTTCGGGCGCTGCACTTTAACCACCACCGCTGGCTCGATCTGCCCGGCGGAGAGGCCTTCGGCATCCAGGCGCAGTCTGGCGCAGTGCACCTGACCGATAGAAGCAGCGGCAATCGGCTGCGGGTCGAGCGACTCAAAGCGCACCTCCAGCGGTTCATCGAACTCAGACTCGATTACCTGGCGGATGCCGTCGAAATCCTCCGACTGGACTTCGTCCTGCAAGCCGGATAACTCGTTTGTGATCTCGGGCGGCAGTACATCCAGCCGTGCAGAAAGCCACTGCCCGACCTTGATCATCACGCCGCCCAACTGGATTGCCATCTGGCGGTAACGGGAGGCAATCCGACGCAGCCGCTCGGGGCGGGTTTTGTGCGATCTGACGCGGAAGCCGAAGCGCGGCAAGAGGATATCCCACCAGAGCAAGTGCAGCAGCATTCGGCTGAAGAACCAGAGGATCCGCCGGTAACGGGCTTTGAGCATGTCGATAACGATTATAACATCCGTCCGTGTTGGCGCTCGAATCGAGAGACGCGTATAATCAGTTTGATCAATAATTTCTGACCCCGGGGCTCATGACTTCCAAATCAACATCGCTGCCTGTTATAAAAAATTCCAACGCGCGCGGTACATTCCGTGCGCTGCGCCACTACAACTTCCGTTTGTGGTTCTTTGGACAGACGATTTCTTTAATCGGCACCTGGATGCAGAGCATGGCTCAGCAGGTGCTGGTTTATCGTCTGACCGGCTCAGCCGCGGCGCTTGGGACGGTCAACTTCATCGCGCTGGTTCCGCTCATTCCGCTTTCGCTGTGGAGCGGTTCGATCGCTGACCGCTATTCACGACGAACGATCCTCCTTATCTCGCAAATCCTGATGATGCTGCAGGCGATCATCCTGGCGGTGTTGTGCTGGACGGAAGTGGTCCAGCTCTGGCACGTGTACGTACTATCCTTCGTGATGGGCTCTGTCATCGCCATCGAGATGCCCGCCCGGCAGGCGTTTATCGTCGACATGGTCGAGGGAAAGGAAGATCTGCCCAATGCGATCGGACTGAACTCGGCCATGTTCAATACGGCCAGGGCGCTCGGGCCGGCCCTGGCGGGCATGATTGTGGCTGCGACTGGCGAAGGCAATGCATTCTTCCTTAACTCTCTGACCTTCCTGGCGGTGATCACCAGCCTGTTAATGATGCGCGGCCTGCCCGTATCGCATCAACCGATCGATAAGGAGATCGGCACTCTGGCGCATGTGGCTGCCGGTTTTAAATATGTGGTTTCCAATCAGGTGATGCTGGTGCTGATCAGCATCATCGCGGTCAGCGCTTTCCTTTCGATGCCTTATAACACGCTGATGCCGGTCTTCGCCAACCGCCTTCTGGCTGAGAGCGCCCAGCCGGTGGTCAGCTTTTTCTGCGACAGCCCGGCCGGCGTGATCCGCTGCCAGTCGCCCGATGCTCTGCCGCTGGGATTCCTGCTGACCACGGTCGGCGTTGGCGCGGTGGTATCGGCATTCGTTGTCGCTTCTCTGCGGGAAGGCGCTGGCAAAGGCAGGCTGCTGACCATCGGCAACCTGGCTTTCCCGATCATGCTGCTCGCCTTTGCCTTCTCGCGGTCATTTTTACTTTCCCTGGTCATTTTGTTTTTCGTAGGCGCCAGCTTCGTCCTCCAAAATGCGCTGGCTAACACGCTGCTGCAAATCGTCTCCCCGGACGAGATGCGCGGGCGGGTGATGAGCCTGTTCTCGATGACCCTCCAGGCGATGATGCGCCTGGGCGGCCTGCAGGCCGGTTATGTAGCCGACTGGCTCGGCGCCGGGATGTCGGTGGCGGTCGGTGCGGGCCTGTCATTGATATACGCGCTTTTCGTTGCGGTGCGCTACCCGGCTGTGCGCCGGCTGCGCTGAGGTTCGTTCCACAGCGATTGCCGTTTGGTCTCAGCGCAGTTGGAATCGTTTTTGCACCGTTTCGAAAATAAATAATTGACGAGATGGTATTTATTGAGGAACGCGATGGTAATTCGCATAAAGGGACAAAGTTTCATCGATGAATACGGGCGGACGCTGCTGCTGCGCGGAGTCAACCTGGCAGGCAGCAGCAAGCTGCCAACCCGGCCGAACGGCGCATCCTACAATCTGGACGGGTTTTTCGACCACCGCGATGTATCCTTCATCGGCCGGCCGTTTCCCCTGGAGGAGGCTGACGAACACTTTGCTCGTCTGCGCGCCTGGGGATTGACTTTCCTGCGCTTTCTGGTCACCTGGGAGGCGGTCGAGCATGCCGGCCCCGGTATTTACGACGAGGAGTACCTGGATTACCTGCGCGCGGTGCTGATTAAAGCCCGCCAGCACGGCCTTCAGGTCATCATCGATCCTCACCAGGATGTGTGGAGCCGTTTTACCGGCGGCGACGGCGCGCCCGGCTGGACGCTCGAGGCAGTTGGGCTGGATCCGCGGAAATTCGCTGAAACCGGGGCCGCCATCGTGCACGCCACCCACGGCGATCCATTTCCGCGCATGATTTGGGCGACCAACTCGACCAAACTGGCAGCAGCCACCATGTTCACGCTTTTCTTCGCCGGAAGCGATTTCGCTCCGCAAACAATGATCGACGGCGAGCCGGTTCAGGAATATCTTCAGCGTCACTACCTTTCTGCGGTTGTAAAAGTGGCCGAGCGGATCAAAGACCTGGACTGCGTGGTTGGTTACGATACCTTCAACGAGCCGCTGCCCGGTTTCATCGGTTGGAAGGATTTGCGCGAAAGGACCGGCCTTCTGCAGGCCGGGTTATCGCCGACCCCTTACCAATCCATGCTGCTTGGCGCGGGATACGCTCTTGACATTGACGTTCTCGAGCGCCGCCTGACCGGAATCAAAAAGGTCGGCTCGCAACGGGTCAATCCGGGCGGCGTCCGCGCCTGGATGGAGGGGCGCGAATGCGTATGGCGTCAGCACGGCGTCTGGGACGTGGATGCCTCCGGCTGTCCCAATCTGCTTCGGCCGGATTATTTCTCGAAAAAAGGCGCCAGCGAAGTCAATTTTGTCAATGATTACTTCGGCCCGTTTGCCAAAAAGTTTGCTCAGACGATTCAAGCGGAGCATCCAGGGGCGATCATATATGTTTCGGGCGAAACCACCAACGACACACTCGAATGGGGCGCGGATGATCCACAGCCGATCGTCTACGCACCGCATTGGTACGATGCTTATGTGCTGTACTTCAAATCCTTCAATTCCTGGGCGGCGGTTGATTCGCGCGGGGCAGGGCGGGTAGTCATCGGTCCGCGCCGTATCCGCCGCTCATTCGCCGCGCAGATTGCTCACCTGAAAACGCATGCCGGCGAGAAGATGGGAGGCGTGCCCACATTGATCGGCGAATTTGGGATCGCCTTCGATCTGCAGGGTGGGCGCGCCTTCAAAAATGGGGATTTCAGCCAGCAAATCCGCGCGCTTGACCGCAGCCTGCGCGCCATGGAGGACAATCTGGTCAGTTGGACGATTTGGAATTACACGCCGGATAACAGCAATGAGCGCGGCGACCTGTGGAACGATGAGAACCTTTCCATTTTCAGCCGCGACCAGCAGCTTCATCCCGACGACCCGTACTCGGGGGGGCGGGCGCTGGCTGCTCTGCTGCGCCCGTACCCGCAAAAGACAGCCGGCGAGCCTTTGCAGCTCACATTTGATTACCGCCGCCGGGTGATGATCTACCGCTTCCGCCACGATCCGACGATTGGCCAGCCGACCGAGTTCTACCTGCCTCAGTACCAATACCCGCAGGGCTGCCGGGTCAGCGTGTCGGATGGGGAGTATGATATTCTGGCGGATGAGCAGAAGCTGATCTACCGCCACAGCTCGAGCCAGCCGGAGCATACGATACGTATCCAGCCGGCTTGAATGCCGCCAGTTTCAAACCATTGAGACCCTTCGTTTTCTTGATGGCGTCAGTACAGAAACCGCCTGGATTCTTTCCGGATCTGCCTCATATGCCAGATCCAGCCAGCGCCCGTTGAGCTTCAGCCACCTGCGCAGCCGGCGGTAATCCGGCAGGACTGCCTCGACTCGGGTCCAGAACGAGCGGCTGTGATTGCGTTCGACCGTGTGGACCAGCTCGTGGACGACAACGTAATCGATCACTTCAGGCGGCGCCATGACCAGCCGGAAGGGGAAGTTGAGCCGGTTTGCCGCGCCGCAGGATCCCCAGCGGGTGCGGGCGTTGTTGATGCGGATACCTCCGAAACGCAGTCCGTTTGCACGGGCGTAGTGCTCGGCGCGCTGAGTGATCACCCGGCGCGCTTCCGCGCGAAACCAGGTCTCAATGGCGGATTCAATTCTGGATTGGAGCCTGGCGGGAACGATCAGGCGCTGGCCGTCGGCGTGGATGGCGCGGCTCTCGCTGCAGAACTCGAGGGTGAGCATCTGACCGAGGAACCACAGCCTCGAACCATTCGTATAGCCGATTCTAAGTGGAGGCGTTTGAGATTCAGCCAGCCGGGCGCGTTGTCGGGCAATCCAGGCGGTTTTCCTCTCGACGAATGTCTGGATGGCTGCCTGACTCAGGCGCAGCGGAGCGCGCACCTCCAGGCTGCCGTCGCGGTGGACGATCAGCGCCAGGGTTTTTCTTCTGGAGCGGAGGATTCGGTCGATTTTCATCAAGGCCGCTCACGGTTCCGCGAGCTGATAGGCATTGCTGACCGCTTGCCGGTCGGCTTCGACGGAATACAATTCCAGGGATCCCCAGACGGCTTCACGCCGGGTGGTGTTCATCATCAAAAAGCCGGGATCAGGCCCGCGGTACTCAAGCACATGCTGGAGCGTCTGGTTTTCGTTGGTGCTGACCAGGACGTAAGCTTTCTTGAATGGGATATCGCGGCGGAAGTGATTCTGGGGAAGATCGTACTTGTAAAAGTAATACCAAAGGGGCGCGTCGTCGGTCGGGGCGATCACGACGATGTCGTCTTCGGTTAATTGAGCCTGAAGATAAATGGCAGCCTGCTCCACCGGGCTAGTAACGCTGCGCAATCCGGGATGCGTCTGCACCGCGTTGAGTGCTGCCAGCGCCGCCAGACCTGCAATTGCCAGGGCCGCTCCTATGGCGGAGAGGGGCGCTCTGGTTCGCAGCCATTTTTCCAATAGCTGCAGCCCGGCGACCAGTCCGGCCGAAGCCCAGATCAACAACAACGGAAAGAGGGACTGCCAGATTTTCGACCAGGGATTCAGCCGCAGCGCCAGCAGGATGATCGGTATGGCAATGAAGACAGCCAGTTGTGTGGATACTCTCTGCCGGCTGATCTGCCTGTGCAAAACCAGGGATAGCCCGAACCCAAGGATGGTCAGCAGGGTTGCCAGCAGCGGCACATTCCTGGTCCACTCGTCCGCAAGGTCGGCCAGGCGCGATATTATGGTCGGCCAGTAGATCTGCCAGCTGATGGATTCGACGTTTGGATTGGCGATGACCGATCTGAGACCGCTGTATTGGATGACAGGCAAATACAGCAATGTGGTCAGTAACAGAGTCAATCCCGTGAAGAAAATCATGCGGGTATACCAACCTGCCCGGGTCACTGGCGCGATGACTTTTGCGTTCAATCCGCAGAGAGCCAGCCAGGTCAGGATTACGCCAAATGGAATAAGAAACACGGGCAGAGCGTAGAATCCCAGAGCTGCCGTGAGCGCTGCCAGCGTCCAGTAGAAAAGATTGGAGCGGTGCGTCTGGTCGGTCAATAGGATGAAGGTCAGCAGCGTGAAGAGCGCCAACAGGCTGTACCCGCGTGCGTTCGTCGAGTAGTGGATTAATACCGGGGCAGCCGCCATCGCCGCGCCAGCCAGCCAGGCCGCCAATCTGCCGTACAACTGGCGCGTGAGCAGGTAGCCAGCCGGCGCCAGGGCGAGACCCGCGATGAGAGCCGGCAAACGGACCACCCATGGATCATTCCCAAATAACCTCTGGCTGATGTGCATCAGCAGGGTGTTGAGTAAATGGTTGTTCGGAAAATGATAGTCAGCAATCGCCAGATTCAGCGGCAGTTTGGCAAAGATCACGAAGGAATAGGCCTCGTCGTGTCTCATCGGATCGTTGATGTAAAGAATGCGCGCAAGAAAGGCGAACAAGGTGAGCACAGCCGCAGGAATAAGAACGTCTTTACGCAACAGGCGGCGAGGCAGATCGCGCAGGGCGGCGGCTGCGTCGCGCGGCCAGTCGATAGACCAACTGCGCAGTTCTCTGCCGATGGCCTTGAGAACGGCCTGCGCGCGTGATGGCGCGGTCAAGGTAAAGGCGCCGGCGCTTAACAGGATGAATGCCAGCCCCAGCAGAGCCGTCGATAAAAGGCTGTGCACCTGAGTAGTAAAGGAATCCAGACTTCCATCGGCGGCCAGATGGTTCATCATCTGGCTGGCTTTTGGGTAAGGCAGCAGGGCGAACCAGATGAAAACAGCGGCGATCAGGATCGCCATGCCTGCCGGCAGGATGAAAACGAGTTTTCTGCGAGGTTCCTGACGAGAGTTTTTGTTCACGTCGGTTTCAAATGGCCGTGATGCTGGCAGCGGGTGGATGAATAGGTGCTGTCTTATGGATCGCTGCGGCGAATTTGGTAAACGTCGAAGTCGCGCGCAACCAGCGTGTTTTCGAAGACGGCCTGGGCTTCGGCGAGGATGTCCTTTTCGCGGTAGCGGCGCGAAACGTGGGTCAGGATCAACTGCCTGACCTGCGCCTGGCGGGCCAGCTCGGCTGACAGACGGGCAGTGAGGTGCCCGAAATGACGCGCCATCTCGGCCTCTTCTTCCAGGTAGGTTGCTTCGATCACCAGCGCGTCGGAACCGGCGCACACTTCGACCAGGTCGGAGATTTCACCGGCGTCGCCGACGACCACCAGACGGGCGCCGGGTCGGTATTCGCCGAGAACCTGGTCGGGATGGATCACCGTGCCATCCGGCAGCTTCACCGAACGGCCCTCGACCAACTCGCGGCGCAGCGGGCCGTTGGGGATGTTGAATTCTTCGGCCTTTTCGGGCAGGAAAGGACGTCTTCCCTTTTCCTGGAAGAGGAAGCCGAAACTGTCCGGTCCGCGGTGTTGAACAGGGAAGGCATGCACGCTGAATTGCTCGTCCTCGAAAATGCAGGGGTCTTCGATCGGGCGCAGGTAGAGCGGCATGGGCGGTTCCGCGCCGCGCAGAACCACGCCGTACAGCAGGTCGGCGATCCGCTCCAGCGCGGCTTTACCGCCGATGACCTCCAATTCGTCGATCGATTCCCAGCGCATGAAGGTCGATAAAAGTCCGCCCAGGCCGAGGATGTGATCCAGGTGCCCGTGGGTGATCAGGATGCGGTTGAGCCGTTTGAACCCAATCCCAGACTGCAGAATCTGGCGCTGAGTGCCTTCGCCGCAATCGATCAAGAAGCGGTGCTCGTCGTGTTTGACGACCATCGCTGGCAGGTTGCGGCGCACCGAGGGGGCAGATGCCGATGTTCCAAGGAAGATAAGTTCAAACAAAAGGATCGATTCCTTTGGGAAAGTGTGCTTAATTTTACCCTATCTTAATGTCACTGACATAAAAACATTCAGCGGGGCAGGGCAGCAGTGGACTGCTCGACGCGTCCTCTCTGACGGGACAGCCGGTTTATGGCGCAGCCTGCTCCTCGACCTGACGGTGGAAATTGGCAGCGGTTTTCGCTCTTCGCTGAGCCAGAAATCCCTCGACTGCAAAAATGATCAGCGCCAGCCAGATGATCGAGAACCCGATCAGACGTGAAGTGTCGAACGGCTCTCGGTAGATGAACAAGCCGATCAGGAACTGTAAGCTGGGCGACAGATATTGCAGGATACCAGCGGTCGTTAAGGGGATCAGGCGAACCCCGCTGGCATATAAGATCAGCGGAGTTACTGTGACGGGCCCTGCAAGCAGAAGCAGGATGGAGGTGACCCCGCCGGCATGGATAAAACTACCCGCCCCGCGGGCATCCTGAACGAGGAGAAATGCAAGCGCGGGCAGGAACACTGTCGCGGTTTCGATGGTCAGTCCGTGCAGCGAGTTGAGCGGCGCCATTTTCTTGATCAATCCGTACAGACCAAAAGTGAGGGCAAGGGCCAGTGAAATCCAGGGCAACTGTCCGAGTGAGAAGGTCAGGTAAGCCACGCCCAGCGCGGCCAGTCCGACAGGCAGCCACTGCAGCGGTCGCAGTTTTTCTCGGACGAAGACGACACCAAACAGGACAGACACTAACGGATTAATGAAGTATCCAAGGCTGCTTTCGAGGACATGCCCCGAATTCACTGCCCAGACGTATATACCCCAGTTGGCTGCTAATAGTACGCCGGCGCCAGAATAAACCAGCAGGACCCGGCGATTAGCCAGATTCCGCAGAAGGGCAAACTCACGGCGCAGCAGAATAACGATGGTCAAGACTACTGAAGACCAGACGATGCGGTGAGCCAGGATTTGCGTCGAAGGGACATTCACCATCGCTTTGAAATAGATCGGAAGGACTCCCCATAGGACGTATGCAGCGACCGCGTAAAGAATGCCCTTATTCATACCAGTCCGGACTCCGATAATCGATTCAATGAAGCAATAATTGGTTCAACGTACGCACAGATCATGCGCCTTTGGACAACCTGAGCGGATACTATACCACCGCCCAAACGGCTTTACAAGAAAGAAAAATCCTCTAATTTATGGGATTAATCCCGACGGGCGATCAACTCGATCTCCACCCGCGCGCCGAGCGGCAGTGACGCCACCCCAATGGTGGTGCGCGCTGGATACGGCTGGCTGAATTGCCGGGCATAGACCGCGTTCATCGCAGCGAAGTCGTTCATGTCCGTCAGGTAGACGTTTACTTTAACGACCTGATCGGGGGTAAGCCCCCCAGCGCTTAATACGGCGAAGAGGTTGGCGAAGCACTGCGCGGTCTGTTCAGCAATGCCGCCCTGAACGAGTTTCCCTGTGGCAGGGTCGATGGGCGTCTGCCCGGAAAGAAAAATCAACTCACCGGCGTTGACGGCGTGCGAATATGGGCCGACGGTGACAGCCTGCGGCGCGGAAAAAGCAGTTCGGGGCATGGGCATTCTCCTGGGTGGATTGGTCGAGGTCAGGCAGCGGATGGTTGCCTGCCGTTGGAGGGTGGACCGTCGGCGGGTTTGGGCTGCGGGAATTCCAGGCGAGCCACCTGGTTGACGTGCAGGACACGCGCCCTGCCGTTTTGTAATTCGAGCGCCGAAATCGAGGCGGGTTGGATTTCCAGCCGGTGAAAGGCGTTCAGCGGCATGGACAGGTAGTGCGCCAGCGTCAGCAGGATGATATCGGCGTGGGTGACGACGGCGATCATCTCCTTATCCTGAGCGGCGCGCTCCAATGCGGCGACCGCTCGCTGCTGCGCTTCGAGGAAGGTTTCTCCACCCGGGAAGCGCACCTGCGCGGGATTCTCGCCGACAGAGCGCCAGAATTTGGAGCGGCGGATCTGTTTGAAGGTGCGTCCCTGCCACTCGCCGTAGTCGATCTCGGCCAGGTCTGGTACCATTTCGACTGGCAGGCTCAATGCATCAGCCAGCGGCTGGGCGGTTTCCACGGCGCGCTCGAGCGGGCTGGAATAGATTGCCTGGATGGGTGCTTTTCCGAGCAGCGCTGCCAGCTCTTCAGCCTGCTGACGGCCTTGCCGGTTGAGATGGACGCCGGGCAGGCGTCCTACCAGGCGCGTCTTGCGCGCATCGTTATCCGCGTGACGGATCAGCAGCAGAAGGGTCATTCGGATTCTCCTCGGATGGCAGGGAATAGCCAAGCCCCTCGGCCTGCGCCCGGCGCCAGCGGGCCAGCCGTTCGCGCAGCGCGGCCTCGTAGCCCTGGTCTGAGGGCTGGTAGAAGATCTGCCCGAGCAGATGGGTGGGCAGGTACTGTTGGGCGACGTGATGGTCGGGATACGAGTGCGGATACTGATAACCCTGTCCGTGTCCCAGGCCGCGCGCATCGCGGTTATTGTCCATTAAATGCGTGGGTACCGCGCCGACACCTTCGGACTCGATCAGCTCGCGGACTTTGAAGAATGCACCCGCGCTGTTGGATTTCGGCGCGGTTGCCAGATAGAGGGTTGCCTCGACGATGGGGTAGATGCCCTCGGGCAGGCCGATGTACTCGTAGGCGCTGGCGGCGGCGGCGGCCACCAGAATGCCCTGCGGATCGGCCAGGCCGATGTCCTCGCTGGCCAGGATGATCAGCCGGCGCAGGATAAAGCGCGGGTCCTCGCCGGCGGCGATCATCTTAGCCAGCCAGTAGAGTGCCGCGTCCGGGTCGGAGCCGCGTACTGATTTGATGAAAGCGGAGACGGTGTCGTAGTGCTGATCGCCGTTGCGGTCGTAGAGCAGCGCCCGTTTCTGAATCGACTCCTGGGCGATGTCGAGCGTCAGGCGGATGACGCCGTCCGGGCCGGGCGACGTGGTCTCCACGGCCAGCTCGAGCGCGTTCAGCAAATTGCGCGCATCCCCGCCGGAAACCTGGATCAGGTGCTGGCGGGCGTCGGATTCGAGTTGGATTTCCAGCCTGCCGTAGCCGCGCTCAGCGTTCTGCAAGGCCTGGTCGAGGATCCATTCGAGATCAGCTTCGCTGAGCAGCTCCAGTTGGAACAGCCGCGAGCGCGAGACGAGGGCGGAGATGACATCGAAGTATGGGTTTTCGGTCGTCGCGCCGATCAGGGTGATCATGCCGGATTCAACGTGCGGCAGCAGCGCGTCCTGCTGGGCCTTGTTCCAGCGGTGGACTTCGTCGACGAAGAGGATGGTACGCTTGCGGTGCAGCCGGCGGCGCTCGGTCGCCTCAGCGATCACCCGGCGCAGCTCGGCCACGCCGGCCAGCACGGCGGAGATGCTCTCGAAATGGGCCTGGGTGCTGTTGGCGATGATCTGCGCCAGGGTGGTCTTGCCGGTGCCAGGCGGGCCGAAGAAAATAATCGAGGAAAACAGACGGTCGGCCTCAATGGCGCGGCGCAGCAGCTTGCCCGGCCCGACGATGTGCTCCTGCCCGACGAACTCGTCCAGGGTGCGCGGGCGCATGCGCGCCGCGAGCGGCGCGCTCTTCTGCATGTCCTGCTGCATGGCGTGGTCGAAAAGGTCCATCGAGATGATTTTACCATAGAAACCATAGTATTAGAACTAATGTACGATATTTGTTGGTTTGCTTGAATAATTGGATGATGTAATTACTAGTATTGAGGTCAGGGTAATTTTGAAATTTGTTTTCAAAGCTCCTCAGCAGCCCAGTTAGGATGCCCTTACCGGTCAGCATCCCGCACCTTTTGGTAACGAACCCGCAGACTGCGCCCGTCTTCTGGATATGTCGAGCTTGCGAACATCCTCCATCCGGCCGTTGATCAGCACCTGCTGGAAGTACCAGCGGCGTTGGAACCAATCGTTGAAGTCGATCTCGTCAGTGCTCCAGAGGACCTGGAAAGGCGGGCGAATCTTGTTTGTCATTATGTGTAAATATTGGGATTGACTTCCCCAGTGCATCGGGCAGGTTGAAATCTCCGTGCCGGGATTCCGTCTTTGAATGATAAATTGATGGTATAAAGGTTTTATCTCCCCTGGAGGAAAACCCATGCCTGGCGATCTTATTCTTGCAATCGACAACGGCACCCAGAGCGTGCGCGCGCTGGTCTTCGACGCAGGCGGCAACCTGCTGGCCAAGAACCGGGTGCCGATCGTGCCCTATTTCTCCAGCGAGCCCGGTCTGGCTGAACAGGATCCGCGCGTGTTCTGGGAGGGAGTCTGCCAGGCCTGCCAGGGGCTGTGGCAGATGCCGGGCGTCAGCAAGGACGCGATCGCCGGTGTGGCGCTGACCACCCAGCGCTCGACTATGATCAACGTGGACGAGCGGGGCAATCCACTGCGCCCGGCCATCGTCTGGTTGGATCAGCGCCGCACCGAGGGACTCAAACCGGTCGGCGGGCTTTGGGGGCTGGGCTTTTGGCTGACCGGCATGCGCGAGACGGTCGCCTACCTGCAGGCTGAGGCCGAAGCAAACTGGCTGCAGCGTCACCAGCCGGATATCTGGAAGGCGACCTATAAGTACCTGCTGCTTTCCGGCTACCTTACTTACAAATTGGTCGGCAAATTCGTCGACTCGGTCAGCTGCCAGGTGGCCTACATCCCGTTCGATTACAAGCACCAGCGCTGGGCTGCAAAAAGCGACTGGAAATGGCAGGCAGTCCCCGTGGATAAGCCGATGCTGCCCGACCTGGTGCCGGCGGCAGGGGTATTAGGCGAGATCAGCGCGGAGGCAGCAGCGGCGACCGGCATCCCGGCTGGGCTGCCGCTGATCGCCGCGGCGGCTGACAAGGCCTGTGAGGTGATCGGCGCCGGCTGCCTGGAGCCGCACATCGGCTGCCTGAGCTACGGCACGACCGCGACGATCAACACCACCCACAAACGCTACGTCGAAGCCATCCCGCTCATCCCGCCCTACCCCTCCGCGGTTCCGAACGCCTACACGCTGGAAATCCAGATCTACCGCGGTTTCTGGATGGTGAGCTGGTTCAAGCAGGAATTCGGCCAATATGAACAGCAGACAGCCGAACAGCTTGGCATCCAGCCTGAAGAATTGTTCGACCAGCTGGTGCGCAAGGCGCCGCCCGGCTCGCACGGGCTGGTACTGCAACCTTACTGGTCGCCGGGCTTGAAAGTTCCAGGACCGGAGGCACGCGGGGCGGTGATCGGCTTTGGCGACGTGCACACCCGCGCGCATTTCTACCGCGCCATCCTCGAGGGGCTGGCTTATGGCCTGCTGGAAGGCGCCGAGCGGATTGCCCACCGCTCAGGCGTACCGGTTACAGAAATTCGGGTGGCCGGCGGCGGCAGCCAGAGTCAATGCGCCATGCAGATCACCGCGGATATCTTCGGGCTGCCGGTTTCCCGCCCGCACGTCTACGAGGCATCCGGCCTGGGCGCGGCGATCGACGCCGCGGTCGGCTTGAGCATCCACCCGGATTTCGATACAGCCGTGAAAGCCATGACCCGCATTGGGGATACCTTCGATCCCGATCCGAAATCTCACCGGATTTATACCGAGCTGTACCAGCGGGTGTATAAACAAATGTATGCGCGCCTCAAGCCGCTGTATAACGAAATCCGCTCGATTATTGCCGATGAACCCGACTCTCCAGCTCAGCCTGAGTAATTCAAGATCATAATCCCCTCGGCTTTGCGGGATTCGTCAAGCGCCCGGTCTGAGGCCAGGATAAGGGGAAATATCAGAGCTCTCCGCTGCGCAATTGGGCAGTGATCAGCCCTGCTGTTCCTCGTTTAGCTCAGTGAGTTTGGTCAGGTAAGCGCGGATTTCTTCAACGCCGGTTAACTTTTCATAGAAAAAGTTGTTGACGATGTTGATAACCTCGTCTCGGGCGGCTTCAGCCTGCGGAGAAAGCTGGTGAGAGGGCTTTTCGCGAGAAAGGATGGTACGCAGGCGCAGCAGTAGACGGACGATTTCGCTTTCTTTTTCGCCTTCCAGCACATCCACAACGGTGAGGATCAGCTTGTCGGCCTGGTTGAGCAGGGTTTCGAGCGGGATGCTGGCGTCGGGCTTAAAAGTGTCGTCGATCGTGCGGATCAGAGACCAGACCTGGTAGAGGACTGTGGCGGGTTCGTCGAACAACTCACGTAGATAAGCCGCTTCCTCGTAGCGACCCGTCAACCTGAAGACGTTGTACATGCGTTTGGCGATTTTTCCGTAATTGGGCGATTTCTTCAGATACTTGCGAATTTCATTCTCGAGCTGGCTGACGTACTGGTCGAGGGCGTTGCTGTCGACGTGCCGGGCTAATTTGGTAAAGATGGGGATGGATTCCGCTTCCAGATACACTTCCTGAAAGTAAGGATCCAGGTAGCCATCCAAAGGCGTGATGACCCCGTCCGGGGCTTCCCAGGTCACATCCAGCATGTTGCTGGCGTTGACCAGTTGCTGGTCGACCGGGTCGGCGACCACCCAGTCCAGCTTGCACCAGCCCGGATCCTGCCCGGCCTGTTCCCAGGTCAGCTCCAAAGGATCGCCAGCCGCGGACTTACCGCTGATTTTCCCGGTGATGACCTGTTCGGGAGTCCAGGAAACGGGCGAGCCCTTTTTATGGACCTGCCCGTCGATATCAAGATCGAAGGGATAATTACCGTACTTGATCTCGATCATCTGGTAGGTTGGCCCTTTTTGAGTATCGATCACTTTTTGGCGCATGATTTTTCCGAGGACGGCGCAGGCTTCCTCGTGAGTGGGTGCCTTAATATTGACCCGCTCGAAGAAATCGGCGTCGCCGGGATAGGTCTGGATGCGCGATTGCGCTGCCGAGCCGGAAAGCGCCAGGGCGGTCTCGACCAATCCCGGCTGGTCGGAGAACTCGACCAGCCGGCCGATCTTACGAAAGTAGGCTAACCGCTCGGGACTGAAATCCAGCATGGAGACCCGGTGCCCGAAGACGCCGTCGCGGATATCCACCACGATGTCGCTCTCGGAATGCGCGGTGGCAATCGCTGTCAGCCATTGCAGGGCTTCGGCGTCATCCAGCTCGATTCCCAGCCGGCGAGACGATTCGATGATGCGCTGCAGATCTTCAGACGGGGAGGGGGATTTTTCAGCAGACATTGGTCACACTCCTTTGGCAGGATTTGCCGGCAATTGCATGATTTGATTCTATTGTGGGAAGTACAGTTTCAATATTCTCTCGAAGATGGCTGCTTGTTCGACGGCGTCCTCGAGCGCGTTGTGGGTCAACTCTCGATCCTCTGAAAACAACTGACGCATCTTGCTGCCGGATGTTTCACGCCAGGATACCCCGCTGGCGCCCATGTAAAATGCCTTGATGTCCAGGGCATTGTGCCCGAATGGATTGCGGCCGAGGTAGCTGTTGAAGTAATCATTGACGAACATCCAGTCAAAGGGGGCGTTGAAGGCCAAAAAGATGGGCTGCGTACCCTCCGGAACGACCTGGTTCAGCCATTTTTCAAAGCGCATCAGCGCCTGATCAGGTTCAACGCCTTCCTCCTTGAGTTTTGCAAGATCCAGGCCATGGATCTCCATTGCCTGCGGCTGATAATCCGGTTTATCGGGTTTCAGCTCAATGTAGAAGGTCTGGCGGGGCAGGGTGAGCGTACAAGCGCCGATGGACAGCAATGCGTAAGAGCGCGGATTGGGTCCGGCTGTCTCGACATCGACCGAAATGCAGGCCGGTAAGTCTTGCCTAAATGATTTCATTTACTCCATACCTTATAAATTTGATTGGATTTCCTGCGCAGCTCCTGGATTATGCTGAGGGGCCGTGATGATATTGTATATCACATCACCGTCAGGTTTCCATCCGGCTCTGGGCTGTTGGGGGAGGGCGCGCGTGACCGGTTGATCAGATAGATGCCTGCCAGGGCGACCACCCCGCCGATCCAGAGAGCCGGTACGAGCGGCTCCCCGGCCAGAGGGATAGCCAGCAGCGCGGTGATGACCGGTTGGGCGATCATGGTCGGTGAGACGACCGAGGCGGACAGGTGGCCGAGGGCGTAGCCGATGGAAAAATAGCCGATTACCTGCGAGATCAGCCCGGCTGCGAGGAAACTGAGGTAGGTCTCGGCCGGAAAACCGCTGAGTGGATTGCCCGCCGCAACGTTGAAACCGAAAAGCACGGCAGCGCAGATGGTTGTGATGAGAAAAACGTAAGTCAGGGTCGAGAAGTGTTCGCGTCCGCGCTGGGTGGTTAAAAAATAAGCCGCATAAAAAAAAGAAGAGATCACCCCGAGAAGATTGCCTGTATTGAGCTGCGGATTGGCGAAAAAATCTCCGCCGAGCACGATGGCCGCGCCGCCCAGGGTCAGGATCAGGCCCAGCCAGAAGCCGCCGCGCAGCCGCTCGCGCCAGAATATCAGGGCGACCAGGGCCACCCAGAGCGGCGCAATGTTGTTCAACAGGGTTGCGTTGGCGACGCGAGTGTAATTGATAGCGGTAGCCCAAAAGCCGTGGTCGCAGGCGGTGAAGATGCCGCCGATGATGGGCAGGAAAAACCAGCGACGGTCGAATTTGCGCTGTTCACGCGGCTGGCGCAGGAAGAAGGGCAGGAAGACGACGGCGCCGATTGCCATGCGGTAGAAAGCCGCCACCGCGCCCGGCGCGCCAACCGCCCAGCGGACAAAGAGCGAGGAAAAGCTGAGTACCAGAATCCCGCACGCCAGAGCCAGGTAGGGGAGGAATTTTTGTTTTGCCGGCATTAATTTTGAGGTTTTCTGATCCGGGGACAGTGTAGGTGTCGGAATTCTACCACAGCGCTGGTTGATAGGTGTCAGCAGGTATCGATCAATGCTGAATACCGGACATTTTAGCTGCCCACCCTGCGCCCCGAGATTCAGTCGCGACTAACTCCGCCTTCAGGCGGGGTCGATCCATCACCAGTTCATCAGAGTCCATGGTAAATCGCCAAGGTCTTTGGTCGAATGGTCGGGGATGATCCTCAGCTTGTTAGCCTGGTTTTCGGGGGTATCAGCGCGGCGGGTGAGCCAGATGGTGGCGATGCCCATATTGATCGCCCCGAGGATATCCTCGCCGAGCGAATCGCCGACCATCACCGCCTCCTTTGAATTGATCTGGAAGTAGTCCAGAGCCAGCTCGAACATGCGCGGGTGCGGTTTGCGGTAGCCAACCTCAGCGGAGATCCAAACTTTGGTTAAGTAAGGACGCAGGCCGGCTTTATTTACCAGAGTATTCACATCGCTTGCATCCCCGGCATTGGAGATCATCCCAAGCTTACAGCCTAAACTCGCGAGACTCTTTAAAGTGTCAATCGCATCCGGTTCGACACGCCAATGGGCTTGGGTAACCGTGTACATGGCCTGGAGCGCAATGCGCAGTAGTGAGGGCGGGACGAATGGCTGGTTTTGTGCGGCTAGCAGTGAGCGGATTAAGGATTCAGTGGGGATTTCTGAATAATCCTGCTCTCGGCGGGTGGATCTATCGCGAATACTATGTAAAAAATCCGCAGTGAACTTCTCTTTATTGAGGCGGCAACCGGCTGCTAACAATGCGCTGACCATTCGATCCGCGCTCTCAGCCAGCACAACCTCCCAATCCGCATCGAAGTAGATCAATGTATTGCCAAGGTCGAAGAGGATCACTTTGAAGGGGAGCATATTTAGAAATTCCTGAGATTTGATATTACGCTGATCTGGTAAAGGGCAAAATGGACTCAGTACCCTCTTTGCAGATCGAACTGGTTTAGCAATGGCAGGTCGTGAAGATAGCGCTTCAGGTTTTCAGTAAACATGGCAATCGCACGCTCAGAATAATGGGCGCTGATGCCGGATACATGCGGCGACATGAGCACGTTGGGCAGCTTCCAGAGAGGGCTGGTTGCTGGCAGTGGTTCTTCCGGGAAGACGTCAAGGGCGGCACCGCCGATTTTCTTTTCCTGCAGCGCGGCGATCAGGGCGCTGTGGTTGACGATCCCTCCGCGGCTGACATCCACCAGGAAGGCGCCCGGTTTCATGGCTGACAGCTCGGCTTCACCGATCAATCCGCGCGTGGAAGGCGCGAGCGGAACGCAGACAACCACGAAATCGCATTCCTTAACCATTGATTTGATCGCTTCGGATGGGTACAGGCGGGTGAATAGATCCCCTTGTGGATCGCCGAGCCCCTCGATTTCGTAGTCGGAATTCTGCGGGTGCATGGCATTCCGTTTGGCCGCGAGGACGCGCACGTGGAAGGGCTGCAGCAGGCGGGCAATTTCCCGCCCAATGCTGCCGTAGCCGACCAGCCCGACGGTGCTGTTGCGCAACTCCAGGGGTTTAAACCTTTCCCAGCGGTCGCGCGGCCATTCTGCCTTCGCCTGCAGCGCGTGCAGCTCAGGCACCTTATGCCCGAGCGCCAGCATCATCATCAGCACGTGTTCGGCAACCTGCGGGGCAACCGCCCCGGACATGGTCGTGAAGGTGATTTTCTCATTCTGCAGCAGCGGATTGGCGGCGACGTGGTCGACACCTGCGTAGTGGAATTGCACCCACTTGAGGTTTGGTGCGGCTCCAACTGCCGGCAGGGTGCGGTCGGTGTAGATGATTTCCACCTGCTCCCACAGCTCAACCGGGATGTCTTCGGGGGATTTGGCGGTTTGCTGATGGATGCGTATGCGCGGAGAGATTTGCCGGATCTGCTCGAGCTGCCCGTCGGTGAAGGCGACGGTAATCAGTAGGTCAATCGGTTTACCTGGCATAAGGACAATTATACCGATTTATGATCTCATCGTGTCAGCGATAACGGTGATTAGGATAGGTAAATGCCCTGCGGATCGAGCTCCTCGCGTAAAATGCGCAGCTCCTCCATGCCAGGAGCCTCGGTAATAATTAGTTCGCCGGCAACTTTCAACTTCCAACCGGTGTTTTCGAGCGCCTGCTCAACTGTCGCGCCGGGGTGCAGCGCGGTGAGAATGAGCTCACCGTCCTCATCCGGCTGCAGGATGCCCAGGTTGGTCACCACCGCCTGCGGACCGCCGCCGCGCACGCTGGCGCTCTCGCGCTCCGCCCGTCCGCTGAGAAAACCGGCTGAGGTGCGAAAGTCCACTTTTTCGGGGAAGCGACGCTTCTGGTGCGGGGTGATGATATAACAGCGGTTAGCCCAGGCGGCGATTTCCATCGAACCGCCCGATCCAGGCAGGCGGACTTTCGGGCGGCTGTAATCGCCGATAACCGTCGCGTTGATATTGCCGTATCGGTCGATCTGGGCGCCGCCGAGGAAACCGACGTCGACGTTGCCGCGCTGCAGGTAGAGGCTGAAGATGTCATACATGCTGCAGACCGCGCAGGCGCCGCTGACCAGAGTCGGGTCGCCGATCGAGAGAGGCAGGCGTGCCGGGCGCGCGCCGATCACGCCGGCCTCGTAGATCATCACCAGGTTGGGCGCGTGCGTGCGCCGGGCAAGGTTGCAGGCCAGGTTTGGCAGCCCCACGCCGACGAAGACGGTGTCTCCATCCCGCAGCAGGCGGGAGGCGTTGATGGTCATCAATTCCGATGCGCTGTATTCCATGCTAGTATGCTCCATAATTGACCGGCGTGCTCATCAAGGGCTCGACTTTCAGCCGGGTGTGGGTTTCTGCGCCAAGCTTGCGCCAGTATTCCTCCCGGTCGCGGACGCCGAAAACCCATTCATCCAGCCAGGCGTGGATCGTTTCAGGCGATTCGCTGATGCGGTCCCAGTCCAGGTAAAAGGTGTTGTCCCGGTCGTAATACCCCTGGGTGTACGAGGGGTGGGCGCAGTAGGGTACATGGCAGACCGCGTCGACGATGAACTCGGGAATCAGTGTGCGGTTCGGGTCTGAACGAATGATCTCATCACTGACGATCTCTTCCGCCGTGAGAATGACGTGCCGTGAAGCGAAGGCGGCTTCCTTTTGCTCGCCGATGATGCCCCAGATGTGCGCGTTGCCTTGCGCGTCGGCGCGCTGGACATGAACGATGGCCACATCCGGATTGAGCGGCGGCAGTACGGTGACCGGTTTACCGGTGTACGGATCGCTGACGGTTCGGTAGCTGGGATTGGCCCGGGCAAGGTCCTCGGCGGCGGTAGGATTCATCGGAATGAACGGCAGCCCGGATGCGCCCGCCTGCAGGCGGGAGATCATGCCGTAGTGCGAATACTCCTCCCAGGCCAGACGGCCGCTTTCGATCTCACTGCGTACAACCCTCAGCGAGCCGACGCCGGGATTGCCGATGTAGGAGAAGATGATCTTCGCCGCACAGCCGGCAGCCACCATCTGGTCGTAGATCAGATCCGGGGTGGCGCGGGCCAGGATGAGGTTTTTGCGCTCCTGGCGGATGATCTCATGCCCGGCGGCAAACGGGATCAGATGGGTGAAACCGGCCGCGTAAACGCAATCGCCGTCTTTGATGAACTGGGCGACCGCTTCCTGCAATGAGCATAATTTGGACATAGATGTTTCTTCTTCTCTGGTTATTGTGATAGAAAATCAATGGATGAAAATCGATTAATGGAAATGATCCCTGTTGGGAATGTCTGCCTCATCGTCCAGCGTTTCCCGTCCGGCTCCACGCAAGATTCGAAATCGACCGGATGATACTGGCGGTGATTTTGGCCCGCGCCCGCGCAGGAAGATGCCAATAATGACGCACACCAGCCCGGCCAGCAGAAAGCCGGCGTTGTTCCTGGCGGCAGCCTGCGTGGAAACAAGGAAGATCAACAGCAGGCCGGCTCCGATGAGTATGAAAAATGTCCCAATTCTTCTGATCAACAACTGTCACCGCCAGGAGCGGCGGCGGACAGTCCCGCGAACTGCCCGCCCCGCTGTTGATTTCTCAGGCGCGGCGCACGAGCGTGCGAATCTGCTCGTGCATGTAAAGGTGGAGGTAATGAACGCCGCCCGCGTTCTTGCCGGTAGAGCCGGAGCCCTTCCAGCCGCCGAATGGCTGGAAACCCGGCCAGGCGCCGGTTGTGGCGCCCTGAGGACGGTTGGCGTAGCACACCCCTGCCTGGATGTTATCGAAGAACCAGTCCACCTCCTCAGGGGTGCCGTAGAAACCGGCGGTCAGGCCATAATTGACATTGTTCGCCCGGCGCATGGCCTCGTCCAGGCTGCGTACCCGGGCAATGGTCGTGATCGGCACAAACATTTCATCCTGCCAGAGGTGGTGGCTGTCCGGCAGGTCGACCGCGATGGTCGGGGTGCAGAAGTAGCCCTCGGCATATTCCCCATCCGTCAACACACGCCCTCCGGTGAGCACTTTCGCCGATTGATGCAATTCGCCGCTGAAATTCTGGTAGTCGCGGTAGGATTGCTTATTCACCACCGGACCCAGATAGACCTGGCGGTCGGTCGGATCGCCGATGGTCAGTTTACCCGTCAATTCGACGATTCGTGAAACCAGCTGGTCATAGACGGGTTCCTCGATATATACTCGCGAGCACGCGGAGCACTTCTGCCCCTGCAGGCCAAAACTGGAGCGGACGATGCCGACCGCCGCATCTTCGAGATTGGCGTGGCGGCTGACGATGGCGGGATTCTTGCCGCCCAGCTCCAGGATCGTCGGCCGGACGTAGCGCTTCTGCGAGAAATCGCAGTAGATCTTCATGCCGACATCATAGGAACCGGTAAAGGTGATGCCGTCGGCTTCGGGGCTTTCGATCAACGCCTGACCTAGCGAGGAACCCGGCCCGGTCACGAAGTTGAACACACCGTCCGGAATGCCGGCGTCGCGCAGACATTCGGCGATGAACCGCGCGGTCCAGGGGGTGTCGCTGGCGGGCTTCATCACAACTGTGTTGCCGGCGACCAGCGCCGAGGCGGTCGGACCGCCGGTGAGCGAAGCGGGGAAATTGAACGGGCTGATCACAATCCATACGCCGTACGGGCGCATCACCGATGTATTTGTGGAGACGAATCCCACCAGCGGATCGCGACCCATTTCGTTGATAAAGCCGTTGTTGGCCTCCATTCGGTCGCAGGCGTAGCGGAATAAATCGGCGGTTTCTGCCACGTCACCGAGCGATTCCATGCGGTTTTTGCCGACTTCCATCGCGACAATCACGCTCATTTCATAGATGCGCTGGTCGATCAGGTCAGCGGCTTTACGCACAAGCGCGACGCGGTCCTGCCAGCGCATGCGGCTCCACATCGGGAATGCCTTGCGCGCGGCCGCGAGCGCCTGTTCGGCGTGACTGACGCCGCCTTTCTGGAATACTGCGATTACCTCGCTGGTGCGGGCAGGATTGCGGTTTTCGATTTTTTCGTCCGCAAACACATCCTTACCGTTGATCAGCATTCCGTAATCTTTACCGAGGTTGGCGCGGATTTTCGCCAGCGCGCTGTCGAAGTTCGCGTGCAATTCCTCGGGGGGGTTGAACATGGTGGCATAAGTTAGCTTGAAAGAGCTTTCGACTGCCATATACTGGATGCCTCCTTTATATGATGGAGCAGGTGGGAACAGCTTGACACCCTAAAAGTATAGCCTACAAGAAATGCGAAGTCAAAGACGAATATCCACAGAAGTGGGTGACGGACAGATGATATTCCAGGCTGCACCTATCCGCGGGAGATCGGTGCGGACGACTGCTGCTGCAGTCAAATCGGCAGCTAAAAAATCATAGGCAGGGCATGTATCCTACGTTTCTAAAAAGCAGTCTACTGCCTTTTTGAGGATTCTGCCCTGCCCATGGAATCCGGCGGGATCGCCGGCTGCTGATATCAGCAGTGATTATTCTTTATTCCTGCACCTCGACGTGCAGGTTCATCGTGCAGACGGTCTTGCCTTCACCGACCAAAACCCAGGTCGACTTATACGTCCCGGCGATGTTGGGCGCGAGCATATCGATGGTGATGGTAATTTCCTCACCCGGATTGACAATTTTACCAAGGTCGTAGACATCGCCGAATTTTTGCAGCTTGCTGCCGCTGCTGAAGCGGATATCCATCTCACTGGCATCCCATTTCTTGGTGCCGGTATTTTTCAACTTCCAGATCGCGTCGAAATCATAGCCCAGCTTCATTTTCTCGCCGAGTGCAGGCGACTGGCTGACGATGCTGCACTGCAGATCCGAGGGTGTGGATGTGTGCGTGGCAGTGGCTGTGGCCGGGACGCGGGTCGCGGTCGGTGGCGGGAGCGTGTTGGTGGCGGTGGGGGAGGCTGTCGCGGTCGGTTCCGTCGTGGGGGTGAAGACGACCACCGTCGGCTCTTCGGTGGGCTCTTGAGGTTGAGCCTGTGCTGTGGCAGTGATCTGAGCGGCGATTGTTTCGAGCGCCTGAGTCGAGGCGGCATTCAGCGTCTGTTGGAAAATTTGCGGATCCATGGTCGGCTCAGCTTTCGGTCCGAGCGCGCTACAGGCGGATCCGACGAGGGCTATTACGATCATCAAACTGAGAGAGAGGATTTTCGACTTGCTCATTTTAACTCCTGAATTAATATGAAATTACGTCAATCTACTATTGCCTTATTATAGACGGCAGAAGCAAGCATTTAGTTCCTTGTCAGAACACCTCAGTTTTTAGCCGTCTGACCGTTGTCATGCTCACATATCATAACACGGTCTGTCTACCTCATGGCGCTGGCTCGCAGCGGGTACATTACCAGAGGAGTTTGCCAGTCACTCGGGCGCGGGCTAGTTTAACACATTTCGCGAGTTTGGATCAGCGCTGCCCGCTAGGTTATCCGCAAGGGTGATCAGGTCTTTGACCGACCAGATTTTAACAGAATTGATCGGCCATTCGCCGCGCAAAGCCTTCTTCCAGGGAGCCGGGATGGCTTCCAGGCCGTAGGCTGCACCTGCCAGCGCGCCGGCGACCGCCCCGGCGGTGTCAGCATCCGCGCCAAGGTTGATTACCTGGATCAACGCGTCCTCAAAGTTGTATGTGTTTAAAAGCCCCCACAGCGCGCTTTCTATGGTATGCCGTACCCAGCCGGTGTTGCGTAATTCCTCGCGCTTGCGGTGAGGGGCCAGCATAATGGTCTGCGCCAGCCCCTGGGGCAGATGGACTTCTCGAAGGGCAGCTTCGTAGGCATCGTAAGGTTTTTTTCCGTGGATCAGGTGATAGAGCATGTTGTTGACGAATGCGCAGCCAGAGGTGCACTCCTCATGCGAGTGAGTTACCTGGCTTTGCAGCTGGCTGAACTCGAGGATCAATTTCTGGTTCTGCCAGGCGGCGATCGCCACCGGCCAACAGCGCATCACCGAGCCGTTGCCAGCGCTGCTGGGATCCTTGGCCTGCACACCGCGGGTAGCCGCTTGCCAGCTTTCGCCGCTGCAAACCCGGTGCAGCACGGAGGAGGTATGGATGCCGACGTCCGGCGGGTTGCGCCGGTACCAGTCAGCAAAGCGCCTTGCCAGATCGCCCGGTTCCAGGCTGCGTACCGCCAGAATGCTCTCAGCCAGCGCCAGCGCCATCTCGGTATCATCGGTGAAGGTGCCGGCGGGCAGCCGACCGGGAAGCATGCTGTTGATCAGCTCGTCGGGCGGCGAGGCAAGTCCGAACTCCAGCGGCATCCCCAGCGCATCTCCAACAGCAGCCCCTACAGTAATTCCACGCAGTCGATCTGCTATGAGTGAATTCATCAATATTGCTCTCGCCGGTAATTTTACCGCATTCCTGACACCGTTTGATAAAAGCTGTCAAGCACGGCGCGGATCACGCCTGCTTCAGCCCGTTCCGTGACGATTGCCAGATTTTTTCGGGCGGCATCTGCGCGAAGCAGCGGTTGGTCGAGCGCCTGGACGACTGCCTCGGCCAGCGCCGAGGGGTCGCCGGGATCGACGAGCATCCCATTGATCCCCGGCTCGATCCATTCGCGCAGGCTCTCGATGTCGCCAGCGATCGGGAAGGAGCCGCAGGCCATGGCTTCGAGCAGCGTGTTAGGCGTGCCGTCGTGGGTGGTGATGGAAATTGAGGCAAATGACCGGAGGAGTAATCCCCACAACTGTCCCTGCGGCAGCCCGGGCAGCAGCAGCGTGCGTTGATCGAGCTTCAGGCGGTGCAGCCAGGCCAGCGCCTGAGGGTGAGCCTGCATCCCAGGGCAGATGAAGCCCACCTCAGGGCGGCGCTCATGGATCAAAGGGATGGCGCGGAAAAAGGTGTCGCTGCGCGCATAGGCGCGTATGCCGCGCGGATTGATCGCCAGCGGCATCTCGGCTGGCAGCAGTTTCTCAAGCTCGGCGGGCAGCGGCTGGATCTCACCCTGCAGCGCTGCCAGGTCGATGCCTCCGCTGCCAGGGACCACTTCCGCCGGCCTGCCAGCAGGGTAGCCCCACTCGCCGGCCAGGCGTTTGTCGCGGTGTGTATCGGCCAGAAGACCGTTCGCGCGGGCGAGCGCCTGCCGGGTCAGGCGAGCCATGCCGGGCGAGGTAGGCGCATGCAGGGTCAGATCGTTGCCCCAAATCGACACCACCAGCGGCGTGCCGGGCGGGGTGAAACTGGCGAGCATGCCTTCGAAGGGCACTCGCAGTGCGTGTATCAGATCAGGCCGCAAGGATGCCACCAGCTGACGGTAGCGCGGGGCAGCGGCGCTCACGCTCAACGGTCCAAGCAGGTAGCGCAATCTGAGGAAGAGCTGCTTTGACGCTGAAACCAGAGGCGGCCGGCTGCCGGCAGCTGCCGTGCGCGATCCTGACTCAGGCTGCCTCTGCCTGGGAGCCAGGCCGCCGAAGGCAACCGGCAGGATGTAGAAATCCTCGACTTGAGCCGGCCTTTCGCACGGGTAGGAGGAGATCAGGCTGATCCGGTGGTTCAGCGCGCGGACGGTCGCAATCCAGCGCCTGGTGATCGGACTGCGCCCGTCGGCGATAAGGAGGATGTGCATCGCTTCAACCTCCTAGGGTTGCCGCTGCATTGGAATACAGGCTCAGGGCTGTTTCGACCGCTCTGGAAAAAACCGCGACCATCTCCTCGATGTTGATTTCCTCATCCACCAGGCGGTAGGAAGCTGCGCCCATACGGCGCAGCCGCGACAGGTCGCCGAGAGCATCCGCCAGGCAGGCGGTCAATGCCGCCAGGTCGCCGGGCGGGACGATCCAGCCATTGTCCGCGCGAACCAGATCCTGCTGAGTACCGTCTGCCTCGGCGACGATCGCCGGCAGAGCGAAGGACATGGCCTGCTGGACGGCCAATCCGCCGGTGCCGGGCAGCGCGAAGAGATCCGCCTGCTCGAAGAAGGGTTTTAGCTCTTCGCCGTGGCGCGCGCCCAGGAAGCGCGCCCGCGGGTATTCTGTTTTTGCCATACTTTCCAGGGTGGATCGCTCGGGCCCGTCTCCAACCACCCAAAGCTCGGGCTGCAGTGGATGCGGCAGACGCGCGCAGGCGCGGATGAGCAGGTCGACACGTTTGCGACTCTGCAGCCGCCCGACATACAGCACGGTCAGGCTTTGCGAGGGCTTATCGAGCGGGCGCCCCGGCGGCGGGGCTGCCGGGCGCGGGGCGGCCGCGTTCGGCGCGACGAAAATGCGGCGGGAATCGAAGCCGGCGGCGGCATATTCGCGCGCTCCCCGGGCGGAATAGGCGATCAGCGCGTCGAATGCGGCCAGAAAGCGGCGGCGCGAGCCGCCCAGCAGGGTGTTGCGCGCGGCGGGGACGCCCAGCCCCCAGCCGATCACCGGGCGGCGGCGGGCGTGCATCCAGCGCAGCGCCAGCGGCGTGTTGAGATAACGAGGGTTAGCTTCCATAATCAACGCCTGCGGCTGCCATTCCTTAAGCCAGGCGAGCAGTCCCGCCTGCCAGCAAAAATATGCGCTGCCCTTAAAAAGATGCAGGTTGCGGGCATGATAGAGCCGCCCGTTGCGCAACTCACCGGCGGGCGTGATCGCCTCTGCTGGCCGCGGCTGCCCGGCGCACAGGCTCATTCCGCCGTGGCAGGCGGCTGCCAGCGCCTCGAAAAAAGGTGCGCGGTAAGCCGGGAAGACGCGCTGTTGCAGCCCAAGGCGCACCTGGATATCGCTCATGCCAGCGCAACCCGCACAGACGAACCCGCGGTGTCTTTCTCGACCTCGATCCGCGCCGGGAAGGAGTCTTTCAACTCTTCGAGGTGGGTGATGACCAGAATTTTCGAGAAATCGCCGCGGACAATGTTGATCGCCTCGATCAGCCGCTGGCGCCCGTCGGCATCCTGGCTGCCGAAGCCCTCGTCAATCACCAGCGTCTGCAGCCGCGCGCCAGCGCGGCGCGCCAGCACCCGTGAAAGCGCCAGGCGGATGGCGAAGTTGACCCGGAATGCCTCCCCGCCTGAGAACATCTCATACTCGCGGTAATTCGAATTATCGCTGATCAGGATATCCAGGGTTTCTTTCTTATCTTCGCGTTTGTTGTCCTTGTACTCGCGCTGGGTAGCAAAGCGGACCGACATGCTGCCGTTGCTCAACCGGTCGAGCAGCACGTTTGCCTCGGATTCGATCTCGGGCAGCGCCTGTTCAATCAGCAGCGCGGGAACGCCGTCTTTGCCGAACGCCCGCTCGAGGGTCTTCAATCGGGCGATCAACTGGCTAATTTCGGAGCGTTCAGCGCTTAGATCCTTGTGACGCTCTTTCAACACCGCCAGTACCTCGACCTTCTGGCGCGCAGCGCCGACATCGAGACGTTTCTGATTTTCCTCGCTCCTGGTGTGGTTGAGTTCCTTTTCCAATGTCTGCAGGTCGGGCAGGCTGGCAGCTTTCTCTTCATATTCGCGCTCAGCGCCATCCAACTCGGTCTTTCTGGCGACGCAGTCTTTAGCGTCGGCGGTCAGCTCGGCTTCCAGATCCTTGATCTGACTGTTGAGCGGGATGAGCGCGGAGCGGGCTTTTTCCAGCTCGCGCATGCGTTCCTCACTGATGCGCAGGCCGAGTTCCTCCTGACGCGCGGTTTCATGCGCAAGCGGATCGTATCCAAGCGCCTGCAGGCGGCCGTCCAGCTCGGCGGAACGGCGGCGCGCATCGGCGGCGTATTCCTCGTTCGATATGGCTTTTTCGATCTCGGTCAACCGTGCGGCGAAATTCTGCTGCCAGTCCTGCTCCGCCTTAAGGATCGTATCGCGGTGGGCCTCCAGGTCGGCCAGGCGCTTCTGCGCCAGTTGGGATTGTCTCTCCAGGTCGCCCGAACGTTTGACCGCCGAGTCATACTTCTCAATATCAGCCCGGATGTCCCTCAGCCGGGATTGGTTGGCGCGGTAACTGTCGCCGCGTTCGTGCCCCTGTCGCTCGAGCTTTTCGATCAGCGCTTCCCTTTCGGCGAGGGTCAGCTCGGAGCCGCACAGCGGGCAATTTTCCTCCTCAGCATCACGCAAGCGCTGGATGCGCTCATCGAGTTCTGCCATTTCGGCGCGCAGTGCCTTATTCTCCTGCTCCAGTCCGGCTTGAGTTTCCTTGAGCCTGGTGAGTTCCTCTTTCAGCTCCTCGCGCGTTTGGATCGCCTCCTGGATTTCAGCGCAGCGGGTTTGTTCACCGGCAAGGTCGCGTTCGATCGCTTGCAGCTGACTGACGGCTGAGCGCACCTCGTTTTGACGGTTTTCCAGACTGGCCCGTTCAGCCTCCAGGCGCGCCTGCTCGCTCTGGATTTGCGCCTGGTAGGGGCTGCGTTCCTGTTGAAGGGCGTAAAATTGGGCCGCGATTTTATCCCAATCCGCCAGCGCCTGGCGGAGGGACTGCCAGCGGGTGAAATCCGCCTCGATCTCCGCGGCGTGGGCGACCTGCTCCTGGAAGGCTGCCTGCTCCTGCTTGCGCTGGGCAAGCTGGCGGGCATGACCCTCGCGGCGCTGCTCGGCGGAGGCCAGCTGGGCTTTGAGATCTTCAACGCGGTGCCGCTGATGCTCCAGATCGGCGGAGAGCCTGGATTGAACCTCGAGGTACTTCTCTCTGGTCTTGCGCAGCTCGCTCAATTCCTCCAGGCGGGCCTCGAGCTGCCGCAGGGATTCGCGGCGTGCGGGCTCTTCGGCAAGCTCGCTCTCGATTTCCTTAAGCTGACCCTCGACCTGCGCCAGACGACGCTCCTGGCTTTTCCGCCGGGCAGCGGCGCCCTCGCGGTAGGTTTCCCATACCTCCAGTCCGAGGATGTTGCTGAGAATGCGCTTGCGGTCGCCCGGGCGCTGCTGGGCAAACTGGTCAGCCTTGCCCTGCAGGAAGAAGGAGGCGTTTGTGAAGGTTTCGTAATCCATGCGCAGTGTGCGCTCGATCCGTTTCTCAGTCTCGTTTACGGTGTGCTCGGTCAATACTTTCCAGTTGCCGTCACCGTCCAGCAGGTTGAATTCAAGCAAGGTCGTTTTCCCGCGCGGCTTGCTGCGCAGCACCCGGTAGCGGTTGCCCTCATAGTCGAATTCCAGTGAAACCTCGGCGGCGTCTGCCGCGCTGTTGATCACCGCGTCGTCGCGGCGGCGCGCCTGACCGAAAAGCACCCAGGTGATCGCGTCAAGTAATGAAGATTTGCCCGCCCCGTTGTGACCGGAAATGCAGGCAAGCTCGAAGTCGCTGAATTCGATGGCGACTGGATGGCGGTAGGAGAGAAATCCCTGCAGTTGCAGCCTGACCGGGATCATATGCTCATATCCTCAGTTGGCGCGGGTATGCTGGTAACCAATACCTTGTCGACGCGCCGCCCGTCCATGTCGAGCACCTCGAAGTGCATCGCATTCCATTCGAACTGCTGCCCGGCGCTGGGGACGCGTCCAAGCTGGCTCATCACAAAGCCGCCCAGCGTCTGATAGCCGATGCGGTCTTCATCGGGCAGGTCGTCCACGCCGAGCAGTTCCTTGACCTCGTCGATGGAGAGCAGCCCATCCAGCAGCCAGGAACCGTCCTCGCGGCGGACCACCTGCGGTTCGGCCGAATCGCCCGGTCCGGGGATATCGCCGACGATCGCCTTGAGGATGTCGTAGAGGGTGACCAGGCCGAGCAGCCCGCCGTATTCGTCTAGCACCAGCGCCTCGCGCACCCCGGCGTCTTTGATCCTTTCCAGCGTCCTGAGAGTCGACATGCTATCAGGCACGAAGAGGGGCGGCTCGAGCAGGTCGGGGATGTTGAAATCCTCGCCGGCGAGCATTTTTTCTAAAAAATCTTTGGATGAAAGCACGCCGATCACGTTGTCGAGGTTATCCTGCGCGACTGGAAAGCGGGTGTGACGGCTCTGCTTGATTTCGAGCAGGATTTCCTCATGGGTCTCATCCAGATCCAGCCACTCGATTTCGGTGCGCGGGGTCATGATCGAGTCGATCGGGCGGTCGTTCAGGCGGAAAATGCCCTCGACCATGTCCTGCTCGGCTGCCTCGAAGACGCCCACCTGGGCGCCCTGCTGCATGAGCACCTTGATCTCTTCTTCCGTCACCGGCGGTTCTTTAGAGGGCGAAGCTCCGAGCAGCCGCAGGCCGAGGTCGGTCGACAGGCTGAGGATTTTTACCAGCGGCGCCGCCAGCCGGGATAAAAAGCGCATCGGCTTGGCTGCCGCGATGGCGATTTTTTCGGGATCGAGCAGCCCCAGTCTTTTTGGGATCAACTCGCCAATGACCAGCGAGAAGTAGGTGGTCAACAGGACGACGATGGCGAGTGCTAGCCCGCTGCTGTACTGTTCCAGACCATTGATGCGCCCCAGCCAGACGGCTAATTTCTCTGCCAGGGTGGCGCCGCCGAGCGCGCCTGCCAGGATGCCGACCAGGGTGATACCGATCTGGACGGTGGACAGGAATCGGTTGGGCGAGTTGGAGAGGTCGAGGGCGGCTCTGGCGGCGTCGTCGCCGTCCTCGGCTTTCTGCTGCAGGCGCACCTTGCGCGAGGAAACAATCGCGATTTCCGACATGGCGAAGACGCCGTTGAGCAACAGGAGCAGGAAAATCAGAAGGATTTCAAGGGCTGTGCTGGGCATGGCTGTGGCTTGGGCTCAATTCTCCGTTGTAACTTCAGGGGACGACAGGATTTCACTGGCCAGCTGGTTCAACTGTTCAACGTCGGCTGAATCCAGGGTGACGCTTTTCCAGTAAAGGTCAAGGAGTTCGAGAGGGGTTAATGAACTGATGGCTGTGTCCTCCGGCAGACGCAGGCGGGCTTCCAGGTGCGGGCGGCGGACGAAGTGGAAGTCGAAAGCTGAGGAAGTGTATTCACGCAGGAGGTTTTCGTCGATCAACGACTCCCAGTCCCGCGGGTATGCGATAGTAAGGCGGACGATGGCGTCCTCCAGCTCCTGCTGATGCGGCAGGGCGGCAGCCATGCGCTCAAACAGCGCTTCGCCGGTCGGCAGACCGCTCGCTTTCCCGGTTTGGTCTTTCGCGAGGTCGACCGCGCGGTCGATAAAACGCCGGCCGGAAAGCTGCCGAGTTTCCACCTCGGTCTTGCCGCGCGAGACGTGCGCGATGATAAAGCCCTTCTCATCCCTGGCTTCGCCGAAATCGACGCGCTCGATCGAGCCGGGGTAGACCACCGGCGGGTGCCCGCCGGGGTTTAAATTCTGAGCTTTATGAATGTGCCCCAGGGCGACGTAATCCAGGCGCGGATCTCTGACCAGCGAGCCGGGCAGAACCAGATCGTTGCCGAGCATCACGCTGCGTTCACCGCCGAACACCGCGCCCTGCACGCTGCCGTGTGCTGTCAACACCAAAGGCAGGTTCGGATCTACCCGCTCGTGCCAGCGTTCGATCAGCTCGCTCAGGCGGATTTCAATCTCCTGGTGGACGGTCTGCAGCTCGGCGGACTCGTCAGGCTGGGCTGCCATCAACATCGAACGGGTAATCCAGGGGATCGCCATCACCTGGATTTGCAGACCGTCGAGCTGCTCGGGCAGCAAAAGCGCTGGCTTTCCGATCACATGGACGTGGGGCACTTCGAGCGTATCGTACTCCTGCAGGGCGTGCGCGCGTCCCTGAGCCGGTGAGAGGTCGTGATTGCCCACCAACAGGATGGTCGGGATGCCGGCGCGCGAAAGGCGCATGATCCGCCGGCCCCATTCGCGTTGAAAGGTGGGCGCCGGGCTGCGGTCTTTGTAAGCGTCGCCGGCGAAGATCACCAGGTCGACGCGTTCGTCGATGGCGGTGTCGATGATCGTGTCGAGCGCCTTGAGGAAGTCGAGCACGCGCAAGGGCAGCCCGCTCAGCGGATCGTGGCGGCCGTAGTTGGCGATGTCGATGTGGGCGTCAGCAAAGTGCAGAATGCGGATCATGCTCCCTCTCACGGCTGGATGCCAAGGTACTGGGCCAGCTCGACCGCCGGCGCAAAGCCGGGGTGATACTCCAGCGCTTTGCGCACATCTTCCCCCGCGCCCTGGGAATCGCCGGCAGCGATGCGGGCGCGCGCGCGCCAGACGTAGCTCTCCTCGATGTACGGTTCATCGACCGGTTCGATGGTCGTCGTCGCCAGATCGATGATGTCCTGGTAACGCCCGGTGTAGTAATAGGCGAAGTACGGACCGGTCTGGTACCACATCATCCGCCAGGGACGGTCCTGGGCGGGCAGGGCAGCCATCAAGGTGAATGCCTGGTCGTAGGTGGTGGCAGCGCCGCCGTAATCCTGCAGGTTGACCAGGCTGGAGCCGCGGTTGAAATAAGCGAAGAACTGCTGCGCCCCGCTCAGGGAGACCGCTTCTTCGGCGGCGATGTTGGCGGCGATGCGGCTGCTCTCCTGCGCATCGCCGTACACGCCGAGAACCCGCATCAGCAGCTCTTCTTTCTCGGCTGGATAGATGACGATGAAGGTATAGTTGAACGAGCGCCACTGCTGCTGCAGCTCGGCGTAGCTGACGATGTAATTTTCACTGAAGTAAGAATCCTGGGTGATGAACTCTTGCGCGGCATCGTTGTACCCGCTGACGACGGTGTAATGCCCCATCCAGCCCAGCCGTCCGTTGTAGTCGCGGATCACGATGCCTTTTTCCAGCAGGACGGTGAAGCCGTTGGCGACAAGCTCTTTCAACTTCTCCAGTGTACCGCCGTAGCGCAGGGCGGCGCGCAGCCCGGTGTATGTCTGGACGTAATCGACCATCTCGTAAGGCATGACGTTTTTGTCTTTTTCGTAGGGCTTGACCACCGGTCCTACGTCGGTGCGGGTGCCCTCCCAGCCCCAGTACGACAGCGCCATGGCCAGCGTCGACGGCGCGCAGTAATTCCACAGGCCGTGCTGGGTCTGATAGCGCACGCCGGGGATGGCTACCTCGCCCGGCAGCGGCGTGGGAGTCAGCGTCGGGGTGGGGGAGACTTCAGGGGTGACGGAGGGGACCAGAAGGGTGGGCGTGGGCGTTTTCGTGGCAGAAAGCGCCAGCATCGTCGCCTGGACAATAGCATCGACCTCCGGATTGGGGACGAAGACATTTTCCTGGGGCGGGTTCAGAGCGTAGCGCACCCGCACGCGCAGCTCGTTGTACTGGAACAATACTCTCTCGCGGATAGACGGGATGGACATTGACACAGCGCCGGCAAATAAACAACCAAGCAGAATGCCAATAATGATCAAAGGGATTTTACGCATAATGAAATTATAACATCAGCGTTCTGCGGCGTTTTTCAGCCGCGCCTGACAGGTCTGTACCCAGGCGGAGTCCATGCGCCTGAGGCGGTTTTTTGAGAGGTTTTCTTTCATCACCCAGCGGATATCCGCGTCAGGCAGGTCAAGCCAGGATTCGAAGGCAGCTTTACCCGGCTGCGGCGCGGCTGCAACGGCAACGCTCCAGGCATATCCCAGAGTTTGGCGCAGAATGCGGAATGCCTCGGTTTTTCGCCCGGCTTGCCGGGCAAGGCGCGCGGTAATATCGCCGAGGATCTCCAATGTCCTCTGGCAGACCTGCGGTGCGGTCAGGAAGGACGGCTCGCACAGGGCCGCAACGGCTGCGCGTTGTTCGAGCAGGCTGCCCTGCGCCCACTGCTGCATCCAATCGAGGAGCTCCGCGGGACGGGCAGGCGCACATACCTGTAAGGCGATGGCAACCGCCTCGCGGATGCGCCAGCGCGGATCATTGGCGTAAGATCGCAGCGTTTCCAGCCGCTGGAAGTCGCCATTGCGCAGCAGGCTGCCCAATCCGACCACCCCGCAGAATACGACGAACACCTCAGGCGTGTTTTCGTAGATATCAGGGCTGTCGCGCAGGAGCAGAGCGTCGAATTTTTCTTCGTTTCCCTCTGCGGCGACGGCATGGGCGAGCTCGAGGTTACCCCGCGGACCAGGCAGGTTCGAATGTTCCATCAAATATTCTTCCCAATGCTGCAGCCCGCTCAAGGTGCGCCGGTACTCGTCAATTTTTGCCATAATTCACCTCAATTAGCGATCAATAATCCAATTTCCAGAGGAAAACGCGCGTATTTGAGTATAATTCTGATGTTATAATTGCGCGCTATTAATTGCGGTAAGTTAAACTGGTCTCAGGATGTGTGTGCATGAATCAGAAAATCAATCGGGAAATCCCAAACCACTTCAGTCTGCCGCGCCGGATCAGCCGGCTGGGCGACCTGGCTCACAATCTCTGGTGGGTTTGGAACCCCGAGGCGCAGATGCTCTACCGGTTGATCAACCAGCGGTTTTGGGATGAGGTGGGCCATAATCCGGTCAATTTTTTAAAAAAAATCGATCGCAGCCAGCTCAACGCGGTGACCAACGACCGAATCTACCTGGAATTATACGACCGTGTTCTGGCGAAATTCGATGAGTACATGAATGGCAAGAAATCCTGGTGCGTAACGGAACACCCCGAGCTCGCTGACAGACAGATTGCCTATTTCTCTTTCGAATTTGGGTTACATGAATCTCTGCCGGTCTATGCCGGCGGACTGGGGGTTTTGGCTGGCGATCACCTCAAGGAGGCCAGCGACCTGGGCTTGCCGCTGAGCGGTGTCGGTTTCATTTACAATCAGGGTTATTTCACCCAGCGCATCACCGAGGACGGCTGGCAGGAGACTGGTACGCACTATCTTGACTTCGACCTCTCGCCGGTGACGCCGATCTACGACGAAAACGACCAGCCGGTGACCATTTCGGTCGAGCTGCCAGGACGTGCGGTGTTCGCCCGTATCTGGGAAGTCCGCGTGGGGCGAGTTTCGCTTTTCCTGCTCGACACCAATCTGGAGGTCAATTCCGAATCCGACCGCCAGCTGACCAGCCGGTTGTACAGCCACGACCTGGAGGTGCGCGTCTCGCAGGAAATTCTGCTCGGAATGGGCGGGGTGCGCGCGCTGCGCCGGCTGGGCATCCACCCGGACGTGTGGCATATGAATGAGGGTCACTCGGCTTTTTTGGCGGTCGAGCGCGCCCTCGAGATGGTGCACGAGGGACTGACCTTTGAGCAAGCGACTGAGAAAATTAGAAATACGAACGTGTTCACCACGCATACACCGGTACCGGCGGGCAACGACCAGTTTCCGCTCTGGCTGGTGGATAAGTATTTCTCTGCCATATGGGAAGAATTGGGGCTCACCAGGGATCAATTCGTCGACCTTGGCCGCCAGGTGACGCCCTGGGGTGAAAGTTTCTGCATGCCAGTGCTGGCGCTGCGGCTTTCTCAGCGGGCGAACGCGGTTTCCGAGCTGCACGGCCAGGTATCTCGGCGCATGTGGCATTTTCTCTATCCCAACCGCAAGATCGAGGACGTGCCGATCATTCACATCACCAACGGTGTGCACACTGGCACCTGGATCGCCCGCCGGCTGAGGCTGCTCTTCGACCGCTATCTGGGGCCGGATTGGATGGATCACATCGATGACGCGCAAATGTGGTCGCAGGTCGATGACATCCCGGACGACGAGCTGTGGGCAGTGCGCACGCATCTGAAACGCAAACTTACCCTGTACGTCAACAACCGCGCCCGAGAAGCCTGGCAGCACGGCGGCATCCGTCCGGCGCAGGCGCTGGCTTCCGGCGTCTTCCTCGAGCCGTACTCGTTGACCATCGGCTTCGCCCGCCGTTTTGCCACCTACAAACGCGCCAACCTGCTGCTGCGCGATTACGACCGGATGATGCGCATCATCACCGACCCCGAAAGACCGGTACAGGTCGTCTTTGCCGGCAAGGCTCATCCCGCCGACGAGCCCGGCAAGCTGCTCATCCAGCAGGTGTACCGGGCGGTCAAGGATTCGCGCTCAGGCGGGCGGCTGGTGTTCCTCGAAGATTACGACATGAACATGGCGCGCTATCTGGTGCAGGGTGTAGACGTCTGGCTGAACAATCCGCGCCGGCCGAATGAAGCCTCAGGCACCTCCGGCATGAAGGCCGCGCTGAACGGGGTACTGAACCTCTCGGTGATGGACGGCTGGTGGCGCGAGGGCTATAACGGTACCAACGGCTGGGCGATCGGCGAGGACGCTGATGCGGTCGATCCAAATCAGCAGGATGAAATGGATTCGCGCAGCCTGTATGACCACCTCGAGAAGGACATTGTCCCGCTGTATTACGCCAACCGCTCTACTGATAACATCCCCACCGGCTGGGTGGCGCGCATCAAGGATGCCATCCGCACGCTGGGACCGCAGTTCAGCACCCGCCGCATGGTACGCGAATACCTTGATCAGATGTACCTCCCCAGTATGCAGCCAGAGGTGGAGAAAGTCGAGTAGGATACGCACATGGAACTTGTCGTCACTACCCAAACTGTGCTGCTCGCGTTGGGAATCTTCGTGCTGCGCGTCGCCGATATGTCGTTGGATACGCTGCGGCTGCTCTTTGTCGTCCGCGGGCGTAAAAAATTAGCCTGGGTTCTGGGATTTTTCCAGTCGCTGATCTTCGTCGTCGCGATCAGCTCCGTGCTGACCAACCTGAAAAATCCGTTGACCATTTTTGGCTATGCAGCCGGGTTTGCCACTGGCAACGTGATTGGCATGATGATCGAGGAACGCCTGGCGATTGGCTTCATCCAATTGAGCGTTGTCAGCCCCAAGCGCGGTGCGGCAATCGCGGAGATGCTGCGCGAACATGGTTTCGCCGTTACCGAGCTGGCCGGCCGCGGTTTGAGCGGCATGGTTTCAATCCTGAATGTCAGCGTAATCCGGCGCAAGACCGTTGAGGTTGAAAAGTTGATCCTGGAGGCGGATCCGGAGGCGTTCATCACCGCTGAGGATGTGCGCCCAATCCGGCGCGGATTCTGGCGCGCCTGAGAATAATTTCCGCCTTATTGGGGCTTTCTCAACGCCGGAGAGAGCCCCACTTTTTGTATCTACGCCAGTCGCGCGACTATCAGCGCCGGTCAGCCAGCCTTGCGTACCTTCAGGCGCAGGCCTTCTACCTTCACCACCTCAACGCGCGTGCCTTCGGGCAGCGGCTCGTTTCCTTCGCTCAGCTCGGCGGTCCACAGCTCACCCTGGAACTGCACGCTGCCGACCGGGTCAATGGCCTTGCTGACCACGCCGGTGCGGCCGACCATGGCGGGTTTGCCCATCCAGGCTGGGATGCGCAGCGCGCGGATGGCAAATCCGACAATCACCGTGAAGCTGATCGCAAAGATGATGCCGGTGCCGATCACCAGCGGCACAGAAACCTTCGGGAAGCCGGGCACGCGGGTGGAATTGAAAAGGATCAACGCGCCGGCGATGAAGGAAATCACGCCGGCGGCGGTTAGTGCGCCGTGGGTGGGCGCTTTAATGTCGATGATGAAGAGCACGAAAGACAACACCAGAAAGATCAGCCCGAACAGGTTGATCGGCAGGATGCCGAAGCTGTAAATCACCAGCGCCAGGCATACCACGCCGATCGTGCCAGCCACCCATCCGCCAGGGCTGGAAATTTCGATCAGGATGGCCTGAACACCGATCGAGAGCAGCAGAAAGACGATGTTGGGGTTGGTCAACAGGTGCAGCGCCTCTTCGACCGGGGTGAGCGGAACCTCCCTTACCAGAGCGTTCTGCGTGTTCAGGGTGACCTCATTTTCGAGGACGATGACGGTATATCCATCCAGCTGGCGGAGCAGATCGTTGACGTCCGCGGCGACTAAATCAACCAGACCGGCCTTGAGCGCTTCGCTGGAAGAGGCAGCTTTGGCGTTCTGGATGGTGTCTTCGGCCAGGGCGATCGCTTCGGGCGGGCGGCGCTCAGCCAGCGAGCGCACCGTCGCGCGCAGGATTTCCTTTTCCTTGGCCTCCATCGTCTCGCCGATGTCCTCTCCCTGCGAGCCAACCGGGCTGGCTGCGCCGATGGCCGTTTCGGGCGCCATGGCAGACGCGTGCCCGGCCAGGGTGATCAGCGTGCCGGCGCTGCCGGCCATAGCCCCGCGCGGGGTCACGTACACCACGATGGGAATTTCGCTGCTGCGCAATTCAAGGATGATATCGTTCATCAGCGAAATACTGCCACCCGGGGTGTTCAATTGCAGAATAAGCAGATCAGCGCCGTCGTTGCGGGCGATGTCCAGGCTGCGCTCGATGTAGCTGACCATCGCAGGAGTAAGCGGTCCTTCTGCCTGTAAAACCAGCGTCAGCGGCTGTCCTTCACCCGCTTGAGCGCTGACAGGCTGGATGATCCACACAATGGCGAAGGCTCCAGCCAGAATCAGCAGCGCCAGTTTTGCGATCGATTTCATATCAACCTCCGGGTTCCATTCAGGGAACACGTCCGTTTGCTCTGGCAGGAAAGCCGGATCGATCCGGCTGTTCCTGTTGATCCTATCTTCTTTAACAATTATAGCCGTTTCGATCAATGCCCGCTGTGATATTTTGCGTTTGTCCAGGTATATAAATCGTCCGGCTTCAGGTCGAGGATTAACAGAATTTTGATCTTTTGTTAACATTCTTCTTGCAGTCATCTATTATTTTAATAGGGATGATAGTCTGTATTTTAGAACGAAAGGAGTGGAAGGGTGTCGAAGATAATTGGCATTGACCTCGGCACCACCAACAGCGTGGTCGCCGTTATGGAAGGCGGAGATCCGGTTGTGATTACCACGGCGGAAGGCTCACGCCTCTGCCCCTCGGTGGTAGCATTCAATAAAAATAATGAGCGCCTTGTCGGGCAAACCGCAAAACGACAGGCAGTGATCAATCCTGAGAATACCGTATATTCGATCAAGCGATTCATGGGGCGGCGCTACGATGAAGTCGCTGAAGAGCGTAATATGATCTCATATAAAGTGATCAGCGGCCCGTCAGGCGATGCGCGCGTGCACATTCCGCAGAACAAACGCGATTATGCCCCGCAGGAAATTTCGGCCATGATCCTGGCCAAACTGAAGGCGGACGCGGAGGCCTACCTGGGGGAACCGGTAACCCAGGCGGTAATCACCGTGCCGGCGTATTTCAACGACAGCCAGCGCCAGGCTACCAAGGATGCGGGCAAGATCGCCGGGCTGGAAGTGTTGCGCATCATCAATGAGCCGACCGCATCTGCGCTGGCCTATGGACTGGATAAGAAAAAGAACGAGAAAATCCTGGTTTTCGATCTGGGCGGAGGGACTTTCGACGTCTCGATCCTCGAGGTCGGTGAAGGCGTCTTCGAGGTCAAATCAACCTCCGGAGACACCCACCTGGGCGGCGATGACTGGGATCAGCGCATCGTCATTTGGGCGGCGGATGAATTCAAGAAGGACACCGGCATCGATTTAAAGGCCGACCGTCAGGCCTTGCAGCGCCTGCGCGAGGCGGCTGAGAAAGCTAAAATCGAACTTTCGAGCATGCTGGAAACCGAGATAAACCTGCCTTACATCACCGCCGACGTAAACGGGCCAAAGCACATGCAGCTTAAGCTGACCCGCGCCCGCTTCGAGCAGATGACCAAAGACCTGCTCGAGCGTTGCCGCGCGCCGTTCGAGGCCGCCCTGCGCGACGCCGGCTTGAAACCGGCGGAGATCGACGAGGTCGTCCTGGTCGGCGGGGCAACGCGCATGCCGATGGTACAGGAGCTGGTGCGTCAGATGTGTGCTAAAGAGCCGAACAAGAGCGTCAATCCCGATGAGGTAGTCGCGGTCGGCGCAGCCATCCAGGGCGGCGTGCTAGGCGGGCAGGTGAAGGATGTGCTCCTGCTGGATGTGACTCCGCTTACCCTTGGCGTGGAGACGCTCGGCGGCGTCATGACGCCCATCATCGAGCGCAACACGACCGTCCCGGTCAAACGCAGTCAAATCTTCTCGACTGCCGAAGACAACCAGTCTGCGGTGGATATCCACGTTCTTCAGGGCGAACGCCCGATGGCAGTGGATAACATCACTCTGGGGCGTTTCCGCCTGGACGGCATTCCAACCTCGCCGCGCGGCATACCGCAGATCGAGGTGACCTTCGACATCGACGCCAACGGCATTCTCAATGTCACCGCTAAGGATAAAGCCACTGGCAAAGAGCAGCGGGTGACCATCACTGCCTCGACCAATCTGACGAAGAACGAGATCGAGCGGATGGTGGCAGAAGCGCAAGCGCACTCCAGTGAGGATGCCCGCCGCCGTGAGCTTGTCGAAGCCCGGAACATGGCCGACAATGTGGTTTACCAGGTCGAAAAAGGCATGCGCGAGATGGACGGCAAGCTCGCTGCTGACCAGCAGAAGGAGGTCAACGACAGCATCGCCAGCCTGCGCAAGGCCATCGCCGGTGAGGATGCCGGAACGATCCGCCGCCAGAGTGAAGAGCTGCAGCAGAAATACGCGCGCATCCTTCAGGCTGTCGGGACCTCGGCTGAGCAGGCCAGAGGCGAGGGCAGCGGCCAGGGGCAGCAGAACCGCCCGGATGGCGATGTCGTCGAGGGCGAATTCCGCGAAGCGTGATGATACAGTGAAAGCGCAGCCCCCTTCCGTACAAAGGATGGGGGCTGTTTTCTTCAGGGATGATCACTAATAATGAATTTCGAGGACGACCTGCGGCGAACAGGCGGATGGTTGGACGTGCCTGGTTATCCACCCCGCTGATGGGCTATGATCCTTCGACCAGGGTGCCTCTGTTCTCACCCAGTAACGCCAGGCGCAGGGCATCTGGATCCCACAGATTGAGCACAAGGATGGGCAGCTTGTTTTCCATGCAAAGTGAGACGGCTGTGCTGTCCATCACTTCCAGGCGGCGGTTGAGCGTTTCCATATACGAAAGATGGTCGAACTTGACCGCGTTCGGATTGACCTTTGGATCGCTGTCGTAGACGCCGTCCACTTTTGTGGCTTTGATGAGCACGTCCGCGTCGATCTCGCAGGCGCGCAGCGCGGCAGCCGTGTCGGTCGAGAAATAGGGATTGCCCGTCCCGCCCCCAAAGATGACTACGCGGCCTTTCTCGAGGTGGCGGATTGCCCGGCGGCGGATGTAAGGCTCGGCGACTGCCTGCATGAGGATGGCGGACTGTACGCGGGTGACCACACCGCAGCTTTCCAGCGCGTCCATCAGCGCCAGTGAGTTCATCACCGTGGCAAGCATACCCATGTAATCTGCTGTGGCGCGATCCATTCCGTGGTCCAGGCCGACTTTACCGCGCCAGAGGTTGCCGCCGCCCATGACGATGGCGACATCCACGCCCATTTCCCGAACTTCGCGCAGCCGCATGGCAATATCGCGGGCGGCCTGCGGATCGATGCCGTTCCCCTGTGGACTTGAGATGGCTTCGCCGCCCAGTTTAAGTAAAATGCGGTGGTATTTCAGACCGTCCATACTCCCTCCTGAAAAAAAGCCAACCTTGCGGTTGGCTTCTTCGGTATTTACTCAGCCTGAGCGGTTTCACCCAACTCCCAGCGGGTGAAGCGGCGGATGATGATGTTCTCACCGGTTGAAACAACGGTTTCGTTCAGCAAATCTAGCACGGTCTTTTCTTCGTCGCGAATATACTTCTGACGCAGGAGTACATATTCGTCCTTGTATTTGTTGAGCGAGCCCTCAACGATGCGCGGGATGAGGCTGTCGGACTTTCCTTCTTCGCGCGCCTTCGCGGTGACTTTTGCGGTTTCCTGCTCGAGCGCCTCCTGCGGGATGTCCTCTTCGCGGATGTACAGCGGGGATTGAGCAGCAATCTGCAGGGCCAGCTCGTGGGCAAAGGTGCGGAAAACTTCGCTGCGCCCAACAAAGTCGGTTTCGCAGTTCACCTCGACCAGCACGGCGACCCGCCCGTTGCCGTGAGAATAGACGTCAATCACGCCTTCAGAGGCAACGCGGTCGGCGCGCTTGGCGACGGTTGCCAGACCTTTTTCGCGCAGCATCTCGGCAGCTTTATCGTAATCACCGCCCGTTGCTTCCAGCGCTTTGCGACAATCCAGCACACCGGCGTTGGTCGCTTCACGCAGTTTCTTGATCATGTCGATGCTAATCATTACCATTCCAAATCCCTTTTCTCGAATACAATGTCTGATCCAATGGCGAGCGGTAATTTACCCTTGATCGCCTTTTTCTTCTTCATCGGTCTTTTCTGAGGTTTCTTCAGGGGCTTTCTCGTCGGGTTCCTCTGAGGTGGCGGCTTCTTCTGTCACTTCTTCTTCGGCGGCCTCTACTTCCGGTTCTTCTTCGGCTGCTTCTTCCTCAATCTCGGCTTTTGGTTCTTCTTCTGCCTCTCCGGCCTCGAGCTCTTCCTCTTCTTCCTCGGTCTCACCGCGGCCGCCGAGCTTGGCTAAAGTTGACTCGCCCAGGAGGTCCTCATCGGCCAGCTCGTCTTCTTCGAGCATCTGGCGGCGCGGCAGGCGGGCAGACGGCGCGGCAGCAACCGGGAAGGCTTCGGCTTCCCGCTCCTCCTCGACGTCCTTACGCATAGCCTTGCCTTCCAGAACCGCATCGGCGACTTTTCCGACGAGCAATTTAATCGCGCGGATGGCGTCGTCATTCGAGGGGATAACGTAATCAACCCCGGATGGATCGCAATTAGTATCTACCAGGGCAATCACCGGAATGTCCTTGAGGTTGGCTTCGTGCACGGCGGTCGATTCGCGGCTGACATCGATGACGAAGAGCAGCTCGGGCAGGCGTTTCATCGTGCGGATGCCGCTCAAGCGCATGTCCAGCCGGGTGATCTCGCGCTCGATCATCAGGCCTTCTTTTTTGGTGATACGGTTGATCTCTCCGCTCTCGCGCATGTGCTCAAGACGCTCTAGCTCCTGGATGCGCTCGTAGATCGTCACCCAGTTGGTCAGCGTGCCGGGCAGCCAGCGCTCTGTTACGTAGGGCATGCCGCAGCGCATGGCCTCATCACGGATCGTTTCCTGCGCCTGGCGCTTGGTGCCAACAAAAAGGATCGTACCGACTTCGGCCACGGTCCTGCTGACCACCTGATATGCATTTGTGAGCGTTTTTACTGTTTGCTGGAGATCAATAATATGAATGCCATTGCGCTCGGTGAAGATAAACGGGCGCATGGCCGGGTTCCATTTGTTGGTGCGATGCCCGAAGTGGACGCCGCTTTCCAACAAAGCCTTCATGGTAATAATGGATGCCATATTAACTTGTTAACTCCTTTGCGTTATTCTTCCGCTTCCCTCATCCCAAGCCTGAACCGCCGATCTGGCGGCACGCCAGGGTTGGTCAGAAAGCGTGTAGTTTTTCTGCCCTTGGCGGGCAGCCCGGCAAGTATATCACAACTTCCAGTGAATCGTCCAGAAAAGCGGCGTTGTTAAGAATCCGACCTATTTATTTGCGAACAATATTTGCATTGGTTCCTCGCCAACCGCGAAAGGCAGGTTTGCACTCAGGCTCAAATAAACGTAGCATTTTTTCAACTTTTAAGGTATCCTTAATTTCACGCGAGACAGAGTTGCCTGGCAAGGATCGATTTCCACTTGGCCGCCCTGGCGAACAAGGTCGATTACAGGCGACCTCCGCTTACGGTGAGTGAACTCCTGGCAGGGCGGGCTGAAATCCACCAATCCTACGCAAAGCACGATTGTTCAGAGTCTTTTCCGGGAGGGCAGCATGATAAAAGAAACTGTCAAAGAAGCCGAATTGCGCATGAGGGGCGCTATCCAAAGCCTGGAAGATGATCTGGCTGGCATCCGGACCGGGCGGGCAACGCCTGCATTGATCGAAAAGCTGCCGGTCGATTACTATGGATCGCCAACTCCCTTGATGCAGCTCGCGTCGATCAGCGTGCCGGATGCGCGCACGCTATTAATCAAGCCTTTCGATAAGACTACCATGAAAAACATCGAGCGGGCGATTATCACCTCCAACCTGGGATTGACCCCCAACAACGACGGCAACTCGATCCGCCTGAACCTGCCGCCGTTAACCGAAGAGCGCCGCCGCGATCTGGTCAAAGTGGTCAACGCGCGCGTGGAGGAAGCTAAAGTAGCGGTGCGCAACATCCGCCGTGATCTAATCAAGGACCTGCGCGAATTCGAAAAGGAAAAATTGATCGCTGAGGACGATCTTAAAAGAGGTGAAGAGGAACTGCAAAAACTGACCGACCGGATGGTGACTGAAATCGATCAGGTGGGCGAGCGTAAAGACAAAGAAATCATGGAGTTTTAGCCCAATTTTATGTGCTCTGAACCAGCAGACATTTCTCCGGATCAATTGGAAAAAATCCCCACCCACGTCGCGATCATAATGGACGGCAACGGGCGCTGGGCGGCTGCGCGCGGCTGGCCGCGCCTGGCCGGTCATCGCGCGGGTACCGAGAACCTGCGGCGGGTGATCCGCGCCTGCGTGGACTTCAATGTCAAGTATCTGACGATCTACGCCTTCTCGACCGAGAATTGGGGCCGCCCGCAGGAAGAGGTCGAGGGCTTGATGAACATCCTGGAGGATGTCATCGATAAGGAGCTGGAAGAGCTCAATCAGGAGGGCGTCCAGCTTCATCATATTGGCAGGCTGGACCGCCTCAACCCTCGCCTGCAAGAGAAAGTTCTGCGCTCGATCGAAGTCACCAAGAACAACGATCGCCTGGTCCTTTCCATCGCCTGGAATTACGGCGGGCGTGACGAGATCATTTGCGCCTTTAAGCGCATGATGAAGGATGGAGTCAAGCCGGAAGAAATCGATGAGGAGCTGGTCAACAGCTACCTCTTCACCACTGGCATCCCCGATCCTGATCTGATCGTGCGCACATCAGGCGAGATGCGCACGAGCAATTTCCTGATTTGGCAGGCGGCATACGCCGAATGGTATGTGACCCCGACCCTTTGGCCGGATTTTAACCGCGAGGAATTTTATAAAGCGCTGGTCTCCTACAGCGCGCGCGACAGGCGTTTTGGTAGATTATCAGAATCATGTGACAAGGGCTAGCAACCTGAATGCTTGCAAACCGCCTGAAGGTTGTGATCATTCTCATCCCAGTTGGCGTCGGATTGATCGTCGTCGGAGGCTGGGCGTATACCGCGTTAATTGCCCTCATGCTCGCCGTGGCAGCCTGGGAGTATTGGCGCATGTTCAACCGCGGGGGCATCCGAGTGAATGCCTGGGTGCTCATTCCCGGGGTCGTTATGTTGGCGATCGCCCGGGCGGTCTGGAAGTTCGAGTATAACGACCTGATCCTCAGCGGGCTGGTGCTGGCAGCCATGACGGCGCATACCATCTGGTGTGAGCGCGGCTGTAACAATCCAGCCACCGATTTTGGCGCGACAGTGGGCGGGCTGATCTATCTGGGTTTAATTGGCAGCTATCTTATCTCTCTGCGACAACTGCAGGGAGGCATGTGGTGGACGCTGCTGGCTATTCCGGCGATTTCCATCGGCGACAGTGGAGCCTTCTTCATCGGGCGAAAGTTTGGCCGCCATCGGCTGGCGCCAGTCGTCAGCCCGAATAAAACGGTCGAAGGTTTTCTCGGCGGGTTCCTGTTCACGATTCTTGGCGGCTGGCTGCTGGCCTATCTGTGGGGGCTGCGTTATGCGGGTATTTCCCCCTATCACGGGCTGATCCTCGGTGCCGTGCTGGGATTACTCACACCGCTGGGCGATTTGGGTGAGAGTATGTTAAAACGCCAGTTTGGCGTTAAGGATACCAGCCGTATCTTTCCTGGCCACGGCGGGATGATGGACAGGATGGATTCATGGATCTGGGGTGGCGTGATCAGCTACTATGTCATCACCCTTTTTTTCTAAACCGAATCGAAACGATAAATAAACCTGTGATCTGAAAATCAAAAGAAGGAGTGAAAGGGAAAAAGGTGAAATGATCGATTCCAAACCGACAAGAAACCTGGCGCTTGAATTGGTGCGTGTCACCGAGGCGGCAGCCCTGGCGGCAGGCCGCTACGTGGGGAGAGGGGACAAGGAAGCAGCCGACCGCGCAGCCGTGGATGCAATGCGGTGGATGTTGAATACGGTCCAGATGGACGGAGTGGTTGTCATTGGAGAGGGGGAGAAGGACGAGGCGCCGATGTTATTCAACGGCGAGCGGCTCGGCACGGGCGAGCCACCGCTGGTGGACATCGCCATCGATCCAATTGACGGTACCCGCCCGACCGCTAATGGCCTGCCAAATGCCATCTCGACTGTGGCCCTGGCGCCGCGCGGAACCATGTTCAATCCCGGACCGATCGTCTATATGGAAAAAATAGCAGTCGGCCCTGATGCGAAGAACGCTGTCGATATCAATGCTTCGGTCGAAGAAAATCTCCATAACGTTGCCGATGTCCTGGGATTGCATGTGGGCGACCTGGTGGTGGTGGTGCTGGACCGCCCGCGCCACCAGCAGTTGATCGCCGATATCCGCAAGGTTGGAGCCCGGATCAACCTCATCCCGGACGGCGACGTTGCCGGTGCGCTGATGACCGCCCTGCCTGGCACAGGCGTGGATGTGCTGATGGGCGTCGGCGGCACGCCCGAGGGCGTGCTGGCTGCCTGCGCGCTGCGCTGCACGGGGGGGACCATGCAGGGGAAGCTCTGGCCGCGGACGCCCGGTGAAAAAAAGCTTGGCGAGGAACGCGGCTATGATTTCAATAAAGTGCTGACCATCGACGATCTGGTTTCGTCAGAAGATGTCTTCTTCGCCGCCACGGGCATCACCAACGGCGAGCTTCTCAAAGGGGTCGATTACTTTAAAGAAGGCGCCATGACCGAAAGTGTGGTCATGCGCGGATTGACCGGCACCAGCCGGCGGATCATCGCGACTCACCGCTTCACCAAGTTGGCTCATATCAGCGCGATCCCTTACTAATGTATTGAGGCATCAAATAAATAAATCGACCACCCCTCTACGGGGTGGTCGATTTATTTATGAACCTGGTGGTTATTTAATATAGTAGGTCATGTTGGCATCAGCCTGGATGACCAGTTGACCGGCGGCGATGGGAGCGGCGGTGTCATAGGCTGCCCCGCCCTTTGACTCGAAAACCGGCATGGCGCCGCCCGAGCTGTAGACGCTCGCGCTGTAGAGATCGCCCAGCTCGACACCGGCGTTGGCGGCCAGCTCAACAGCTTTGGCTTTGGCATCTTCGATGGCCAGCTTGCGGGCCTCAGCCTCGGCCGAGGCGCGGTCCTGCACATCGAAGCTGATGCCGTTGATCGAATTGGCGCCGGAGCGAACGACTGCATCCAGTAACGATCCCAGGTTTTGCAGCTCGCGTACCTTGACGAAAACGGTGTTCTCTACCACATAAAAGGTTTTCCCCGTTTCACCGCTGGGCAGATACTCCTGCTGAGGGTAAACATTGAACGCCGTGGTCTGGATATCCTCCGCGGCAACGTTACGCTCCTTAAGGGTGTTTGCAATTGCCTGGGCCTGGGAGTTGTTCTGGTTGAGCGCCATGGCCACGTCATCCGCCTGGCTGCGCACGCCGATGTAGACGTAGGCGATGTCGGGCACAAGATACACCTTACCTGTGCCGTTCACGCTGATCTGCGGGAGCATATTGTATCCCTGCGGCTGCGATTTATCGACGGGCTGACAAGCGGCCAGCAATCCTACGATTAACACTCCCAATAAAAACATAAAAACGGGCTTCTTCATTCCAATCCTCCAGTTAAGATACGATTCAATACCGTTGTTTTGCGTACACAACCAAGACGAAAGCAGTGTGAACAAAGTTCCCCAATACCGGGCGGCAGCTGGCCGCGCGCCGGCTGTCAAGGAGCTTCGAGGATCACAAGCCGGCCGATCGGCTGGTCGATGGTAATGCGCATCTCTGCATTGGCCTTGTTTGATCCTGGAGAGTAAATGTTTTCACCAGAAACTGTAAAGCCGGCCGGGACGGATTTGGAGAGGAAGACCCCATTGGTGTGAAATTCTACCAGCGCGCCGGGTGGGACGCTGACCCGTATCATTCCGACTGGATTTGCTAGCTTGCCGTTGAATTCTCCTTGCTCCGGCAGGGTCACATTCAACTCGCCGACCGCGACCGTCAGGTCCAGGCTCTGGACGTCCAGCCCTGTCAGATCAATCTGCTGCTCGCCAGCGGCGGTGTTGACTGTCAACGTGACCGGCACCTGGTCGCTCAGATCGACTTGCCACAGAGGGCGGTCAAAGCCGCCAGTCCAGGGCAGGAAGGCGTTTCCGGCGCTGGTGATGCGCAAATCGCCGACGCCGTTCCTGACTTCGTAGCGCTGTTGAGGCGATTGACGCGAGGCCAGGGTGATGCTGCCTTCGTATGCCTTGCCGGCGTCTTCGACAGCGCCAACCTCCACCTGACCGGCCGGATTCGAAAGGTGGACATTCAGGCTCTGCGCATCACCAAGCGCTTGCGAGAGCGGCGTTGCTTCCTGAGCAACCGCGGCGGCGCCGCTCAACGCGAACCAGATGATGCTGCCGACGACCACCACTGCCAGGGCTACGCCGATAAGGGTGGTCAATAAGGACCGTCCGCGGAAGATCAGGTCCAGGCCGGCTGCGATCAGCAGCAGCGGCCAGAAGCGCAGCAGCAGGCTGAAGGAACTCCATTCGATATAGCCGAAGTTGGCCAGCAGGAAGACGGCGCCCAATCCAAGCGATATGACCGCCCAGATGTAACCGCGCCCCTGGAAGATATTATCCAGGCCTCCGATGATGAAGAGCAGCGGCCACAATTTGAGCAAATAATCCCAGCCGTCACCCTGAATGAAACCGAGCGTGTTCAACAGGAACACAGCGCCGATTGTGATCAGCAGCAACGGCCAAAAGATGCTGCGGCGAGGATGAGTATCCATGGTTTACTTCCCCTCGCTGCTGGCCTTAGGGCGCATGGCACGGAATACGAAAAAGATGCCAAAAGCGATCAGCAGCACCGGCATGACGTAGTTCGCCCATTCCATCTCGCCCATCATAAAAATGACGCCCATCACTGCCAGCACGACCGCGGGAATCAACGGCCAGGTCATGCGTTTGCCTTCGCTCACAGGGACCAGGCTGAGAACGCCAAAGGTGGCCGCCAGACCGAGGAAGAAGGCCCAGACCGGCTCGCGGGTGAACGGCTCCAGGATAATCAGGGCTGTGATGGACAACATGGTCCCGGCCGGGATAATTGCCCACCAGAACTGCCTGTTCATCAAGTAGACGACCAGAAAGCTGACGGCAATCGCGCCAACGACGATCGCGCCGCCAAAAGAGTCGGACATCTGTGGCGCAAGCCTTTCCAGGCCGATTAGCAGGCCGATGCCCAGCAGGGTGAAACCCGGGATGGCTGCCCACCACTGCCGGCGGTCGGTGATCAGCACGTAGAGGAACACCAGGCCGGCTAAAACAAATACTGCCGCCACGATTAACTCGCCAAGCTGAACGCCTGGCAGGTTTTCGACCAATGCCAGCAGGCCGAACAGAATTAGGATTCCCCCGATTACGAGACGCCAACGATTTGAACTCATCTTAGACCTCCAGACGAACCAGAATAATCAATGACCAGCGCACTCGCCGTGCGTTGGGATAAACGAACGATCAGTGGACTTCCACTGAACCCATGCCGCCTTCGACGTAGATTTCGATCCGATTTGGGGCAGTATCGTAATCTGCAGACATGTAATACCCGCTGGTGGGCGGGAAGCGTGCGGCGTCAATATTAATCCCGCTCAGCCCGGTCTGGGTTTGTATTTTTGCCGCGACACCCTGTGGGACGATCATATTGACCGATGCCAAGCCTGCGCGCACGTCCACGCGGGTGAACTGGGCGCGGGCTGGCAGGATGAGCCGGGATGAACTTGCGCCGGTTTCCAGGCGCACCGATTTCACATCCAGCTCGGTCAGGTCGATGTCACTCTCGCCGGCGCCGGTGCGGAAGATCAGATCGAGCGGTAGATCCGGGCACAGACGCACATCCCAGCGCAGACCTCCGGGCCAATCCCAGGGTAGTACGGCTTTTGTGCCGGCCCCCGCGTCCAGCTTGACGCGCGTTTTGGCGCTGGGTTGAACCGTGTGCACGACGCCGCCGCCGAAGGCGCCCTCGACCAGCGCGCCGCCAGGGCTTGCCGCGCGGAGGCTCAGTTTGCCCGCGCCATGCTGGATCTCAACTTCTGCCTGGACTGCGCCGCCCCGCGCGATCGAAAGGTTCTCGGATGCAAAGTCGCCCGTGCGCATTCGCGATCGTACAAGGAACCAGACGCCAAGGAAGATCAGGACAAGCGCCCAGAAAATGGGCCAGACGTTGAAATGCACGATACCCAGAGTCTGAAGTAACAGCAGAACACCCAACAGCAGGATCACCGATCCCCAAAACAATCCTTGCCTTCTCATAACTTCCTCCAATTTGGACAGATTACGCAAAGCAACCACAAAAATTCGGGTTGCGCCAAGAATCGAAATGAATCAGGTTTAGAAAAGGTTCGATAATACGCCGGTCCAACCTGCCGCTGATCGCGAATGCGAACCAAAATAAGGCGATAAGAAAGAGCGCCAGGGCAGCCAAGATCATCCAGAAGCCCTGCCGGTCGGAGAAGCGCCAGCCAATGCCGAGGTGATTTTCGATCAGGACGCCGGCGCCGCTGAAGGCTGGCAGCAGCAACCAGAGCGCGCGGACCGGCGGTGCGCTCGCAACGAACCACTGGGTTAAGCCGATCAATCCGATGCCCAGGACAGATGTTGCCAGCACGAGCAATCCTGATATCCCTTTCCGCCAGCCCACCCAGAACAGGATCGAGCTGACTATCAACAGCGCCGCGGGCGCAACCACAGGTGCAAGCACCGGTATCGTCCTGGCGGATGCGGACATGACTGTAAACCACCAGGCCGCGAAGAGCAACAACAAGGCAATTGCTCCGAACCATAAGAGGGGCTTACGGTTCATCGGGCGCCTCGCTGCCGGCTGGGAGGAGTGTGGCGGAGTCTAAAGTGAAATCATTATACGGCATAGCATACCCTATTTAACGAGACAGATGGTGAAAAGTTGCAGCTTGACAGGCTGGTTTTCGCGGATATAATGTTGATAACTTTTACTTATTCGATCAATGAGCGGGAGTTTAGAGTGCATACTTGCGTGTGTCTGAGGCGGGGCTGGATCTAGCCGCTGCCTTGAGAATAAGCTAAACATAACATTTGGCCAGCAGTTCCAGGCAGTGGACAACAGCCCCGCAATATGAATTTGCGACGTGCGGACGTTGTCCTCTGTTTTTAACTGCTGGCTTTTCGTTTTCAAGTACATATGAATTGGAGTTGATAATGAAAATCGCGAATGATGTCACCGAGCTGATTGGCAATACACCCCTCGTGCGCCTGAACCGCCTGAGCGAAGGAGCAGCCGCCGACGTGGTCGCCAAGCTGGAATTCTACAACCCGGCCCACAGCGTAAAGGATCGCATCGGGTTGGCGATGATCACTGCCGCTGAGCAGGCCGGATTGATCAAAGAGGACACGATCATCCTCGAGCCGACCAGCGGCAACACCGGCATCGCCCTGGCGTTTGTCTGCGCCGCGCGCGGCTACCGCCTCGCGCTGACCATGCCGGATACGATGAGCAAGGAGCGGCGTATGCTGCTGCGAGCCTACGGCGCCGAATTGATCCTCACCCCCGGCGCCGAGGGCATGCCCGGGGCGATCCGCAAGGCGGAGGAGTTAGCTGCCGCTGATCCGCGCTATTTCATTCCCCAACAGTTCAACAATCCGGCCAATCCCGAGATCCACCGCCGCACCACCGCCGAGGAAATCTGGCAGGACACGGACGGCAAGGTGGACATCCTGGTCGCGGGTGTTGGCACCGGCGGGACGATCACCGGCGTCGGCGAGGTGATCAAGGCGCGCAAGCCGTCCTTTCGGGCAGTCGCGGTCGAACCGGACGCCTCGCCGGTGCTCTCGGGCGGGTCGAAGGGACCGCATCCGATCCAGGGCATCGGCGCTGGTTTCGTCCCGGCGGTGTTGAATACTACGATATACGACGAGGTCATTCGAGTGACGGCCGAAGACGCTTTCCGCACCGCCAGGGAGATGGCACAGCGCGAGGGGCTGCTGGTCGGCATCTCCTCAGGCGCTGCCGTCTGGGCGGCGTTGCAGGTGGCTCGCCGCGCGGAAAACACCGGAAAATTGATCGTGGTGATCATCCCCTCCTTCGGCGAGCGTTACCTGAGCACGCCGCTCTTCGCCGACCTGGCGGATTGATGGGCGACGTATTCCATTTGAAAGTCGCAGGTATAAGATGGTGATCCGTGCTTTGAAAACAATCCAATCCGATATCCAATCGGCAGTCGAGCGCGATCCTGCCGCGCGTTCGACCCTCGAGATTCTGCTTTCGTATGCGGGCCTGCACGCCGTCTGGGGTCACCGCCTGACCCACTGGCTGTGGAAACGCCGGCTGAGACTGTTGGCGCGCTGGCTTTCGCACCTCAACCGGTTTCTGACAGGCATCGAAATTCATCCGGGGGCTGTGATTGGCGAAAACCTGTTCATCGATCACGGCATGGGTGTGGTGATCGGTGAGACGGCGGAAATTGGGAGAAATGTGACCCTCTATCATGGAGTCACGCTCGGCGGCGTCAGTCTGGAAAAAGGCAAACGCCACCCGACCATCGAGGACGATGTGGTCATTGGAACTGGGGCGAAGGTGCTTGGCAACATCCGCATCGGACGAGCCAGCCGCATCGGCGCCAACGCCGTGGTGGTCAAGTCCGTTCCGCCCAATTCAGTGGTCGTCGGTGTGCCCGGGCAGGTTGTGGTGCGCAGTAAGCCGGCCGGGCATACCCCCGACCTTGAGCATGACAGGCTGCCGGACACAATTGGGCAGGCGATCGCTGCTATTCTGGCGCGATTGGATTCGCTCGAGCAGTCAGCGCCCGCGCTGGTCGGGCAAGGCATTATCGCGCCGGACAACGGCAGAGATGCGCCGATAGACCGCGCACCAACCATCCATCCGCCTGAGCACGGTCTCTGGCATGGCGAAGATTTTTCGATCTGACCGGCCGGCAATTGCATCCGCGCTTTTATTCACTGGGCATTGAATAATGGCCAAAGCCGACCGGAAACGGATACGGCGATCATTCCAGAGCCGGCTGCGCGGTTGTCGAATCAGGCCGTAAAAAAAATCCGGCGCATCGCGGTCGGTATCAGACTCGCTGCGCCGGGCAAAAAACGTGTCTCAGGTTTGGTCAGGAAAGAGCGCGCTCATTCAATCCGCGCCCGTAGGATTCGGCGATAACCAGGAAATCATTGGCGGATATCATCCCAATGATATTCCCGCTTTGATCACTAACTGGTAAATGGTGGATGCGGTTTTCTTTCATCAACTGCGCGCAAGCCACAATGGTCATTTCGGGGGAGGCGGTGATCAACGGCGAACTCATTAATTCCTTGACCTTCACCCCGGAAGGATCGCGTCCATGAGCAACAATTTTGTCGCAAATATCGATGGATGTGACAATGCCATATTCCGGTGTTTCCTGGGTTTTCTTAACGATCAGGCTGTTGATATAGCGCCGGCGCATCAGGCTGAGCGCATCGGTGACGCTGCTTTCGGGGTCAATAAACACAACCAGGTCGTTCATCCAGTCACGGACATTTAAGGCGTTATGCATATCCATTCTCCTTTGTAATTTTTATAAATCAATCTGGCGATTTTCTGGGAACCATAAGCGCTTTGTGATTTTGTGTTCTACCCAGAGTATAGCATAAGAAAAATGTAAACAATCAAATATAAAGATGACGCTGCTGTTTGAAGGAATTGAGAATTGCCAGGACCTCTGTTAGTGGAATTTCAGCAATCCATCCCATTCCCAGCCGCTGATTGACTGCAAGCAGCCATGGGCAGTCATATCCAGGTGCAGCGGGGTGATCGAAACGAATTCACCGTCCAGTGCGCCGATGTCCGTGCCCTCCTCAGGCACGCCGGTTGGAGCATCCCCGCCGATCCAGTAGTACGGCCTGCCGCGCGGATCGAGGCGGCGGATCAGCTCATCGCGATAGATACGCAAGCCCTGACGAGTGATGCGTATGCCCTGGATTTGCTCTTGGGGCAGGTTGGGGATGTTCACGTTGAAGAGCACATCCGCGGGCATGCCGTTCTGCTGGACGATGCTGACGATGCGGGCAGCGATGGCAGCGGCCCCCTCGTAATGCCAGTGAATCATGCCGTTCTCGCGCGCGTCGATCGAAAACGCCAGCGAGGGCAGTCCCCAGATGGCGCCCTCCATGGCGGCGGTGACGGTGCCCGAGTAGGTCACGTCGTGACTGACGTTGGCGTACGGGTTGATGCCCGAAACCACCATATCGACCGGCGTCGGCAGCAGGCCGAGCGCCGCCAGCGCCACGCAGTCGGACGGCGCGCCGTCGGTCGCCAGGGCGGGTGTGTGATCCGCCAGCAGGACTTCTTTCACTCGCAGGGGGCGGTGCAGGGTTTTCACGTGTCCCGAAGCCGACCAGTTGCGGTCCGGAGCGAGGATGCTGACCTGCCCCAGCGAGCGCAGCGCCTGCGCCAGCGCCAGCAGCCCAGGGGCGTCCACGCCGTCGTCGTTTGTCACCAGGATGTGCATAGTCACCTCACAGTAGAAGGGTATTATAAAGTAAATCCCAAAACGCGATGGGGAGAAATCTTCAGGCGTACACAATGATTTCTCGCTACACTCGAAATAACAGCCGCAGGCTGCTTAGAGCATGGGGCGGCGGGACGGCTGCGCTAATCAGGCGGCCTTCCGAATCCCAAAGATATTTAATTTACTTGGCCGAGCGGGCGCGTTCCTTCCACCAGTCGCTGACGACCGTCGCTGCGGCCTGCAGCAGGTTAATCGTACCGCCCCGCAGCGGGATTTCCAGCTCGCGTTTGTCGCAAACCGTGCTTAAATTGGCATCGTCGACCCGTTTCTTCAACTGGTTCAATTTCTCGTGCCGCTCTTCGCCCTCAGGGATGGTCTGGACGATGAGGTCGATCTCGCCGAGCAGCCGCGTGGCGTGGGCGATGCGCTCGTCGGTCGCCTTGACAAGGTTCGCATCCAGTACGCCGTATTCCCCCTTGAGCAGGTTTAACTGCCGCCCGGCTTCGTAGGTTGCCGCCACGATCTGGTCGCGATTCATCCAGTCAGTTTCGTAATTCAACACGTACTTCCAGGATGGAGCCAGCAGCAACTGGCGGTGCTCTTCCAGCGTGCGGGCGAACAGACGGTAGCCGTGCTTTTCCGGCTCTTCGAAGGCGCGGCTGCCGGGATCGACGAACGGCGCCAGAGGTGAAATGAAAGGAATCACGCGGTGCTCACCGTTCTGATCATAGCGGCGCAGGACCTTGCGGGAGTATTCGATTGTGCCCATTACCGACTCGTAGGATTGCTGTTTCAGCCCGACCATGAAGAATAGATCCAGGCGCTGGCAGCCGGCTTCGAGGGCATAATCCATACTGCGTTCGATATCAGCGTCGCTGTAAGGGCGGCCGAAGGCCTTCCGCACCGCTTCGTCATGCGATTCCATCGAGATTTCGACGGTGAAATTCGGCAGTGCTTTAGCAACCTGCTGGAAGAACTCGCGCGGGGCGGCATCGAACAGCTCGATGAAGACCGGTTTATTGTATCCGCTGATCGCCTCCAGGAAGCGGCGGGTGTACTCCGCGCCGGGCTGGCGGATATCGCCGAGGATGAAGACCGGCCCCTTGCTGTACTCGCCGATTCGGCGGATATCCTGGGCCAGCTTTTCCGGGGCGCGGTAGGCCGGGCGCTGGCGGTTGTGGATCGAGCGGAAAGCGCACGACGAGCCGCCGCAGGTGACGCAGTTGTAGCGGCAGCCGCGAACGGTCAGCGCCGCGGTGATCGGATACTTCATCCAGTTGCGGAACGGCTTGTAGCTGGCCAGGTCGCGGTAGCGCACCACTGAGCGCAGCACGTGGGTGTAATCGATCAACAGGTCGTCGAGGTCCGCCGGACTGTAGCTCAGTTCGTTGGCGTGGGTGTCATCCTCGGAATCCTTCCAGACCAGGTTGGGGATGGAGGCGAGGGCGGCGGCGTCCTTGGAGAGCGGCGCGGGGCGGGCTTTGCCGCCGGCACGCAGGTACTGCACCAGCAGCAGCAGCGGCGCCTCGGTCGAATCGCCGCGCAGGATGAAATCGACCGCCGGGTAGCGGATCAGTTCTTTGTAGAAATAGCTGGAGGAAAATCCGCCGAAGATGACCGGGCGGCCCGGGTGTTTCTGTTTGACGATCCGGGCGATCTCGATCGAGCCGTGGGCATGCGGTAGCCAGTGCAGGTCGATGCCGTAGGCGAGCGCCTCCAGGCCGGCGACGTGCTTTTCGACGTCGAAGTTGTGGTCGTCGAGCATGCGCACGGCCAGGTTGACGATGCGGGTGCGCATGCCATGCCGCTCGAGATACTCGGCCATGGTGGTAAAGCCGATTGGGTACATCTCGAAGACGGGCGTGGAGGGCACCAGGTCGCTGACCGGGCCGTACAGGATCGATTCGCGCCGGAAGTCGTAGACGCTCGGCGCGTGGAGAAAAATGAGATCGGGGGTGGGCATGTTGTTTTCCTGTGCAAACGGGAGAGTATCTTTGGCAACCCGACCGTGTGGAAAAAAGTGGCAGGGTGAAAAGCCGCCGCTATAAGATCATCTCAACAAGTTATGCCAGCTAGGTTTGGGAGGGTTGACCGGCGGGAAAGCCGGTTCCAGGAAAATTATATCACTGATGCCAAAATGAACAAACCAGCCTGGGGGAGGCGCTGACCAGGGCCGCGATGATGTAATTCTAAGTGTCTGCCGGCAGGTTTGTGCCAGCAGCAGACAACAGCCTCAATGCAGCTTTTACTCAGGCAACTTCGCGCAGTTGCTCCAGTTCGCGTTCAACCGAGACGATCTCAGCCTTCAGGTCTTTCAGATAAGCTTCCAGGCGCTGGATGTAGGCATCCTTGCTCAACTCGACCATTTCGGAGGTTTCGTCGCGGCAGCCGCAGGTGCCTCCGCAGGCGCAGGTTTCGTGATCGTGGTGGCTCATGGCGCGCTCCTGTTGTTTACCGTGGGCCGGATGGAGACAGGTTGTATCCGGCTGCCTTAAATCTACCAATTTATACCGAAAATGTCAAGTAATTCAGTCGTGGATTGGGTTGAGGATAGGGGCGGCAGGAGGAACGCCCGAGCCAGGCAGCCATTCGAAATCCAACACCCGGATGCATTTTCGACAAGCGCAAAAAGACTTCTCGCTTCGTTCGAAATGACCGCGGAGAGTTAAAAATTCCCTCTTGACAAAACACGAAATTATGTTCTATAATAACTGCAGTATAGAACAAAAATTCTGTTATCGAGTGAAAGCTGCTGTATTATGATCGCCCTGCCGATTGTGGATACCCGAAAAAATGAATTTCAGATCGCTGAAGCCCCCGCGGTGCAGATTGCCAGGGCCGTCAGCCCGGAGCAGTTGGGCAGCGCCGCCTTCAGCCTGCGCGAAATCCACGCGCGTATCAGCGACCTGCCGGCCGAGACCGCCGTGCTCGGCCTGGGCGAGGACGGCCTGCCGCTGCTCTTCGATCTGCGCGATCCGCGCCCCGGCCCGGTCCTGGTGCTCGGCGACAAGTTCAGCGGCAAGACCCGCCTGCTGCAGACCATCGTCCACTCGTTGATCCTGCGCAACCGCGCCAGCCAGGTTCAGTTCGCCGTACTGAGCGGCAAGCCGGAGCAGTGGCAGGCGCTGCAGCAAATCCGCCGGGATTACTTCCGCTGCCTGCACACCAACTACGAGCGCGCCGCGGCGGCGTCCGTCCTCGAGCTGTGCGACCTGGTCGAGGCCCGCCAGCACGGCGAGGAAATCGACCGCTCGATCCTGTTCATCCTCGACGGGATGGACACCATCCCCTACATGGATTTCGGCATCCGCATGAACTTCGAGTGGCTGCTGAAAGAAGGCCCGGCGGTGCGGGTCTGGCCGCTGGCGACGCTCGACAGTGAATCGGCCATGCAGCAGCTTCGCTGGGTCAACCGTTTCCGCACCCGGCTGATCGGCGCCATCGCCAATCCGGGCTACGGGCGCGACCTGGCCCTCTCGTACGAACTGAAACCCGCCGATCTGATTCCGGGCAGCCAGTTCGCGGTACGGCTCAACCGCAACTGGCTGGTCTTTTCTATCCCTGAACCCAACGCATAAGCCAGGAGGCAGCCATGAAAACAGGCATGTTATGGTTTGACAACGATCCCAAAATCGATTTACAGGCAAAGATTGCCCGCGCGGCGGATTACTATCGCAAGAAATACGGGACAAAGCCCGACCTTTGTTTCGTCCATCCCAGCATGGTCGGCTCAGAACCGATCGCGCGCAACGGCATCGAGGTGCGCACCACCCAGCTCGTCCTGCCCAATCACCTCTGGATCGGCAAGCACGAGGCTGCTTCGATCGCCTAGGCGCTGCCGATTCCATCCTCGGTCTGACCGCCGTCTTCCGATTGGCGGGAGCCGCCGTTCTGGTGCTGGATCTCGTCGTCGATCAGCATATCCTCGGGCATGATGCCCAGTTCGAGATCGGAAGCGTCCTCCAGACCTGAAGCCATCACCCGACCGACTTTGCGCAGCAACTGCCACAATTTACGCAGGGGCTTTCTGGAGAATTCCTCGGTGAAATGCCAGGCCGCATCTTTCAGGCTGACCTCGGATTTGATCTCTTCGCGTAAATACCAGAGATGCTCGATGATCCAGAGGTATAGATCCGAGGCGGTTCGTCCGGGGAATTCTTTTAAAATACCAGTTTCCAGGATGACGTTGACCAAGGGAAGGTAGACCTCGTCGTACCAACCGGCGACCGCCTCGGCAAAGCTGATCTCGCGCTGCCAGCGTTCGCCCATATACCAGCGGTGCACGCGGATGTGTTCCAGCAGCTTATCGTAGGTGCCGGGCAGCGTCAGCTCGATTCGCGTATCCGGGCGGACGTCCAGGATGCCGGTTTCCCGGTAGAAATAGGCTTTTTCCTGGCTGAGGATCAGTTCATCGATGTCGGTATTGGCGTCGATCGGCACGTCGGTGACGAACTCGATCACGTTCGCATCGATGAACGCCTGACCCTTCTCGCGGGCGACCGAAACGCGGTGATTGCCGTCCTTGACGAAGTAGACCTCGCCCACCTTGTATACCTCGATGGGCGGCAGGTTGATGTCCTGCAGGTTGGCCATATCGATGTTAATCCAGCGCCCGCGCGTGTGGCGCTGCTTCGGCAGGAAGGCTTTGTCGAAGTCGTTGTAGCGTCCGACCGAGCCAATGACCTTATCCAGCAGGATTTGCCGCAGGCCGACCTCGTACTGACCATGCATGGGCAGCACCTTGCGGATTTCATCGAACGGCAGCAGCCGGTTGTTGGACTGGCGAAACCAGCCCATCACCGAGCGCCAGAAACCCTTGCGGAACGCCTGCTCAAAATCCTCGCCGGCGATCCGCTTGTACAAAAAGGAACGGTTGTCAAACTCTTCCAAGGTCAGACTCTTTCTCAACCTCCAGGTTCTTTCCATCACCGGCCTGTGATTTTAACTCAAACTCATCGTTTAGTGAAAATTCACGATAGCCGTAACAATTCATTACCGTCGTCTGATGAAAATGAGTCGTGGTGACTACATCCGGGCGGTACACATGGATGTGACCGTGCAGATGCAGGCGCGGCTTGAAGACCTGCAACAGCCAGCGAAACGCTTTGATCCCCTGGTGCGGCAGGTCGGGCATGTCGTGGATCTTCCAGGGGGGCGCGTGGGTAACAAAAATATCCAGGAAGCGCCCGTCTCGCAGACGGTTGATGAAAAACGCCGGAACCTGCGAGAAAACCAGATACCACATCTCAGATTGGGTGTACTGGTACGGTCCATAGTTGTAGCACAGGCTGCCCTGAATGCCGCTGATCAACAAGCCTTGCGGGGTGCGCAGGTTTTTGCAATGTAGATCGACCGCGCCCCAGGGCGATTTCCGCTCGCCGCCGCTGGTCGTCTCGACCTGGGCGGCGTGATTACCGCGAACGTAGTAGAGCGGTTTGTCGAGCATGCTGACCATGAATTCGAGGTAGAAATATGGCAGATCGCCGCAGCTGAACATCATATCGATGTCTTTGAATCGCTGTGCGAACTGGGCGCTGTATATAAAGCCCAACTCCACGTCGCTTACCGCCAGGATATTCATGAACAACTACCTGCGGGTGCGCAAGTGCCGGACGGTTATTTTATTTCCGGGTTGCCGATAGCGACCGCCACTGCCACGGCGTGGGTACGAGAATGGCTGATGCTGATCGACCAGTGCGCGAGCCCCTTTTGTTGAGCAATTTTATCAGCATTCCCGTGCAGGTGCAGGCGAGGCTCTCCATCCGGCGAGCTGAGGATCTCGATCTCCTGCCAGGAAATCAGGCCGATGCCTGTCCCCAGCGCCTTCGCTACCGCTTCTTTTGCGGCGAACAATCCGGCAAGAGAGGGGTGGTTTTCGCCGCTATCGGCCAGTTCCGCCGGCGTATAGATGCGGGTAAGAAAGCGTTCCAACAACGCGGGGCGAACTTTCGCGAAGCGGTCTATCTCGATCAGGTCGACGCCAGTGGATAGGATCATGACTCTATTTTAACCTCTGGCCCGCAGGAAACGATCAGGAAACGCTCGGGATCCAGATAAATCTGCGCGGTTTGCAGGACTTCTTCGGCTGTGATGGCACTGATCAGCGAGGGATATTCGCGGTAATAATTCAATCCCAGATTGAAACGCTCGAGGTTTAGCAAACCGATGGCGACGCCCGCATTGGATTCGAGCGAGAGCGGAAGCTTGCCGATGAAGTTCAACTGGCTGTCGCGCAACTCATCCTGGCTGACCGGCTCGGTGATGAACCTGCGCACCTCTGCCAGGATGATCTCGATGGCTTTTTCGACGTTGGCCGGATTGACCCCGGCCGCGATTTCCCACGAACCGGCGTTGATCCAGCCGTTCAGACTGGTCGAGGCGTAATAGGCCAGACCGGCTTTTTCGCGCACGGCGTCACCAATGCGCCCCATCATGCCAAACTGCCCGAGAATATTATTGCCGAGCGAAGCCGCCAGATAATTGGGATCATTGCGGCGAGGGCCGTGCGCGCCCATCAGGACGTCCACCTGGGTCTTGCCTGCCAGCGGGATATGCAGGCGGGTTTGTTCTGTTCTTGGCCTGACTTCTGGCAGTTCCGGAAGGGCGGGTTGATCTGGATTCGTCCAGCCTTCAAGCGAGATTTGCAGCAGATCGAAGGCGGAGTCTGGCTCGACGGCGCCGGCGATGGCGATTACCATGCCGTTCGGCCCGTACAGAGACTGGTGAAAGTCGAGGATATCCTCGCGGGAGATGGCATTGATTGTATGCGGGTAACCATCTTCTGGGCGCGAGTAAGGGTGACCTGCAAACAGGATTTCATCGAACTTCAGGTCAGCCATCTCGGCTGTATCCTGAGCGCGGATGGCCAGGTGTGTAAGCGTTTGCGCGCGCAGGCGCTCGATCTGCTCTGAAGGGAAAGCCGGGCCGCGTAGGCACTCACTCAACAGCTCGATCAGCAGATGCAGGTCTTCAGCCAGGCAGCGCCCGCTGAAGTTGATGTTGTGCACGCTGGCGCCGAATCCCAGGCTGGCGCCGGCGGTCTCCAGGTCGTCGTAGATTTGCTGGAAGGTGTGCCGCTGTGTACCGCGCATCAGCATCGCTGCGGTAAGGTAGGCCAGCCCCAGTTTATCCTGCGGATCGAACAGACTGCCGCCCGGCAGGTAGCCCGAAAAAACAACCGAGGGGCTGCTCTCGTTCCGGCGCAGCAGCAGCAGGATGCCGTTCCCAAGACGGGTGCGGTAGATATCGTCCTCGCCGGGCAGTGAAAAGAGATCCACGGAATTGAGCACCGCGCTCATCGATGCGGGGTTTCCTCTCCGCCGGGCAGGTACAGGCCAACCACACGCCGCGCCGGTGAGAGGTAGACCTGGGCGATGCGTTGGATGTCCGCCGGAGTTACCCGGGCAAGGCTGTCGAGGTAGCCGGTGAACCAGTCGTAATGCGAGAACATCTCCGCGTAGCCCAGCCAGAATGCCTGGTTGGTGATGTTCTCGCTGCCGTAAGTGAACATCGCTCTGGCCTGCTTGACCGCCCGGGCGATATCTTCCTCGCTCACCGGGCTGTCCTGCAGCCGGCTGATCTGCGCGTCGATGGCGGCGAGAACCTCCGCAGGTTTATGTTCCGGACGGACGGTCAGGATGATCTCGAAGAGGAAGGGGTCGATGGTGGCCTGCAGCCCGCCGCGCACATTGACCGCCAGCTCCTTCTCGACCAGGGCGCGGTAGAGACGGCTGGTCTTGTTGGAGATCCCGCCGCCGCCGAAGATGTTCAGGCTGGTCGCTCCGCATAGCAGCGAATCGAGCACCGCGAAAGGGAAGAAATCCGCGTGCGAAGCCGCCGGTGCACGGTAGGCAAGCTGCATGAAGGTCGTCTCGCCAGGTCCCTCGACCGTCACCCGGCGTTCCTCGGCGAGGGGCGCTTCCTCGGGCGTGATGAGTTTGGGTCTGTGATTCGCCGGAATGTCCGCGTAGCGCGCGGCGATGCGCTCCAGCATGACTTCTGCATCGAAGTCGCCCGCCAGGGTGACGACGGCGTTAGCGGGGGTGTAATAGTTGCAGTAGTGGCGGTAGAGGTCGTCGCGCTGGATCTGCTTCAAATCCTCTGCTGAGCCGATGATTTCGTTGCGGTAGGGATGGCGGTCGAAGGCTGCCCGCTGAACAGCCTCGCCCAGGCGGTAGGTTGGCTGATTCTGGCTGCCCTCCAGCTCTGAAAGGATCACCGTGCGCTCCGATTCGACATCGGCTGGATCGAACAGGCTGTTGAGCATGCGGTCGGATTCGATCTGCAGCGCCAGGTCGATCTGCCCGGCGGGCAGAGTTTCATAATAAGTGGTCCAGTCCAGGTAGGTGAAAGCGTTCCAGACGCCGCCGGTGCGCGAGATGGATTTATCCAGCGTTCCGGCCGGAAAGCGGGAGGTACCCTTGAACTGTATATGCTCGACCCAGTGGGAGATACCGGTCGATCCGGGTATTTCGTAGCGGGAGCCGATGCGGTACCAGACCCAATGGCTGATGATCGGCGCGGTGTGGATTTCTTTTAGATGTATCTGGAGGTTGTTCGGTAACCGCGACTGTAAGGTTTCATCTGCCATGATTCCGGTCCTCGACCTGCCTCCCGAAAATGCACAGAATGATCGCTATCACTTGATAATTCACCTGGTTTTTCGCCAGATTGCTAAGTTCTAGAAAACCAATCTGCAAAAATGTACCAAATTGCGGATTTGTACATCAATATAGCATAATCTATAAAAACCCATGTCGAAAACGTGGGTATAATTATGCAGAATAAATCAACGAACGTGCATAGGAAAAGTCATGAATGCACCTCAAAAACGTCTTGTCGCCGTCGTTGGAGCGGGACCCGCAGGAATTTTTGCCGCGCGTGAGTTGGCCAGTGCGAATGTCCATGTCATTTTGCTTAACCGAGATATTAAACCAGGAGGATTGGCGGAATACGGGATTTATCCGGACAAACTGAAGATGAAAAACGGGCTGCGCAGCCAGTTCCGGCAGATCCTGGCTTTGCCCGACATCGAATACTATGGCAACATCACCGTAGGCGAGAAGGCCGACTTTTCGCTGGGACAACTGCGCGAGACAGGCGTCCAGGCCGTCCTGGTTGCCAGCGGTGCGCAGGGCACCAAGTGGCTCGGGCTGGAAGGCGAGGACCTGGTGGGCGTATACCACGCCAAGGATCTGGTCTATCATTACAACCGGCTGCCGCCGTTCAGCTGCCGTGATTTTTATATCGGGCGTAAAGTCGCCATCATCGGCGTCGGCAATGTGATGATGGACATCACCCGTTATCTGATATCTCTGAAGAACGTGGATGAGGTCACAGCGGTGGCGCGGCGCGGACCGGCTGAGGTTAAATTCGACCGCAAGGAGCTGGAATCGGTCGTTGCGAGCATGGATCTGCCCGCCTTTGATCGCGAGGTCGACCGGGTGGCGCACATCATGCGTCAGCTGGGGCAGGATCCCGAAGATGCCAAGGGATTCGTCCGTTCGGCGCTTCCAAAAGCCGTTCCGACTGACGCGCCCACGGTCTTCAAGCTGCATTTTCTGGCCTCCCCCTCCCGGCTGCTGGATGACGGGCGCGGGCGCGTCGGCGGGCTGGAAGTGGAAGAGAATACTCTGATATTGAAAGATGGCGATGTCAAGGCGCGCGGGCTGGGCGCCCGTCAAATCCTGGATGTGGATATGGTCATATTTGCCATCGGCGACCGGGTGGATGAAAACCTGGGCCTGCCTGTGCACTGGGACGCTTACGACAAGAATCCATCACCGCGCTTTCCGGTGGAGGGCGAATCGTACGAGGCGTACGACAGCGAGCGCCAGCAGCCCATCGAAGGGATTTTCGTCGCCGGCTGGTCGCGCAAGGCGAGCAGCGGTCTGGTCGGCGTGGCGCGCAAGGACGGCACCAACGGCGCGCGCGCCGTACTGGGGTATCTGAGTGAACTGCCGCCAGCGCATCCATCCGTGCTGGAAGATATCCGCGCCATCATCTCTACACTCGATCACCCGGTGGTCTATGAGGAAGCCCTGGCGGCGCTGGAGAAGATCGAGCTGGAGAAAGCTCAGCTTCTTGGAGTGGATGACTTCAAATTCACATCCAACCGCGAGATGCTCGAGGTGATGGGCCTGCTGGGCGTGGTTTCATGAAGGAATATGGCGCAGCGGCGAGATTGCTGAATGGTCCGTTTTACCCTGCGGCGCCAGTTCGGGTAATAAATAGCGAATATTGGGTTTTTAGGAAAGCGAAGGAGGGATATTTGCATGGATCTGGAAAAGGATGTCCAGCTTGAGATGTACTGGATGATGCTGCTCGCGCGCCGTTTGGACGAGCGCGCCTGGGTGCTGCACCGCCAGGGCAAGATCGCCTTTCACATCTCCGGCATCGGTCAGGAGGCTGCCCAGGTTGGCGCGGCTTTTGCCTTGAAGCGCGGCCATGACTGGATCACCCCATACTACCGCGACCTGGCGTTAATGCTCAGCGTGGGGTACAGCCCGCGGCAGTTCATGCTCAGCCTGATGGGCAAGCGCGAGGAGCCGAACTCGGGCGGGCGGCAGATGCCCAGCCACTGGAGCCTGCGCTCGGTCAACGCGGTCAGCCATTCGGCGCCGGTCGCCACGCAGAATCCGCACGCGGCCGGCATCGGCCTGGCGATCAAGCTGCGCAGGGAGGATAAGGTCGTGTTGACCACGGTAGGCGAGGGTTCTACCTCGCAGGGTGAATGGTACGAGGCGGTCAACTGGACGGCGATCCACCAGCTGCCGGTCATATTCCTGGTCGAAAACAACCGCTACGCCATCTCGGTGCCGCAGGAGAAGCAGATGGCGGTGCCCAGCGCCGCGGACAAAGCCTGCGGGCTGGGGCTGCGCGGCATCGCGGTGGACGGCACGGATGTGTTCGCGGTTCACCAGGCGGTCAGCGAGGCGGTCGCCATCGCGCGCGCCGGGCAGGGGCCGTCGTTGATCGAAGCGCGCATGTACCGCATCACGCCGCACTCCTCCGACGACGACGACCGCACCTACCGCTCGCGCGAGGAGGTCGAGGAGCATAAAAAGAACGATCCGCTGACGGTCGCGAGCAGAATTCTTACAGAAAAGGGCCTGCTGGACGAAAAGAAGCAGGCTGAGCTCGAGGCTCAGGCCAGGCAGATCGTCGATGAGGCGGTGCAGTATGCCGAGCAGGCGTCTTACCCGGCGGTCGAAGAAGCCGCCTACCCGGTCTACGCCGAGGAGGTGCGACGTGGCTGAGATCACCCTTGTCGAGGCAATCCGCCAGGCGATGGACGAGGAGCTGGCGCGCGACGACTCGGTATTCATCGTCGGCGAGGACGTCGGCGTGCGCGGAGGGGTCTTCCGGGCGACGGTAGGCCTGTACGAGAAGTACGGCGGCGAGCGGGTGATCGATTCACCGCTGGCGGAATTATCCATCGTTGGGGTGGGCATCGGCGCCGCGCTGTACGGCATGCGGCCGATCTGCGAAATCCAGTTTGCTGATTTCATCTACCCGGCCTTCAACCAGATCGTTTCCGAGGCAGCCAAGATGTGTTACCGCTCGAACGGTGAGTGGACCGTACCGATGGTCATCCGCGCGCCCTACGGCGGCGGCATCGGCGGCGGGCTGTACCACTCGCAGAGCGTCGAGGGCTTCTTTGCCCACGTGCCGGGCTTGAAGGTGGTCGTCCCTTCCAATCCGTACGACGCCAAGGGACTGCTCAAATCGGCGGTGCGCGATCCCAATCCGGTCATCTATCTGGAGCCGAAGAAAGGCTACCGCCTGATCCGCGGGGAGGTGCCGGAGGGCGATTTCAGCGTGCCGATCGGTCCGGCGCGCGTCAGCCGGCCGGGGAGTGACCTGAGCGTGTACGCCTATGGGATGATGCACCATTACGCCCTGCAGGCCGCCAGCAAGGTCGCCGAGGAGGGCATCGACGTCGAGGTGGTCGACCTGCGCACGCTGTATCCGGTTGACAAGGCTACCGTGCTCGCATCGGTGCGCAAAACCGGCAAGGCGCTGATCGTCCACGAGGACAACCTGACCGGCGGGTACGGCGGGGAGATCGCGGCGATCATCGCCGAAGAGGCCTTCACCGACCTGGACGCGCCGGTGCGCCGCCTGTGCGGCCCGGACGTGCCGGCAGTGCCCTTCAGCCATCCGCTGCAGGACTGGTTCATGCCCAATCCGGAAAAGATAGCCGCCGCCATTCGCGACCTGGCGGCGTATTAAGATGAGGAGGAGCGCATGCCAACCAAAGTGATCATGCCCCAGCTGGGCGAATCGGTGGTCGAAGGGACCGTGACCCGCTGGCTGAAGCAGGAAGGCGAGCAGGTCGACGAATTCGAGGCGCTGCTCGAGATCAACACGGATAAAGTCGATTCGGAGATCCCCAGCCCGGCGAAAGGCACGCTGCTGAAGATCCTGGCGCCGGAAGGGCAGACCGTCCAGGCCGGCACGGTCATCGCCTGGATCGGGCAGCCGGGCGAGCAATTGCCTGCCGCGGCAGCTGAGCCCCTCAAAGCCGCCCCGGCAGAGCACGCACCGGCTGCTGAGCTTCCTCCGGAATCAAGCGAAGGAATCGCCGCCGGGCGAGATCGGGATCTGGGTTTCATCTCACCGGTGGTGGCCCGGCTGGCGAAGGAGCATCGGGTCGATCTGGCCCAGGTTAAGGGCAGCGGCGCCGGCGGGCGGATCACCAAAAAAGATGTTCTTGCATTCGTTGAGAAGCAGGGAAAACCGGCGCCCGCCCGCGAGGCTGCCGCCTGGGAGACGCCCGGGATGGGCGAGTTGTTCCGCCCGAGCGAGGAAGTCTTCCAGCAGCCGGCTGCGCCGCCGCCGCTCGCCGCCCCGCGCGCAGCGATCGAGCCGCTGAAATCCGGGCTGCACCCGCTGAACTCGATGCGTAAGGCCATCGCCGAGCGCATGGTCGCCAGTGTGCAGTCCGCGCCGCACGTGACCACCGTCATGGAAGCGGATTTGAAGCGGGTGATCGCTCACCGCGAGAAGAACCTGGCGGCCTACGAGCGCGAAGGGGTCAAGCTGACCTTCACGGCCTATTTCGCCGCGGCGGCCGTCGGCGCGCTGAGGGCTTTCCCGCTGGTCAATTCGTCCTGGAGCGAACAGGGCATCCTGATCCACCCGCAGATCAACCTGGGCATCGCCGTTTCGCTGGGCGAGGACGGGCTGATCGTGCCGGTCATCCGCGGCGCGGATAACCTCTCGCTGATCGGGTTGGCGCGGGCGGTCAACGACCTGGCGGAGCGGGCGCGGGCGCGCAGGCTGCTGCCGGACGAGGTGCGCGACGGCACGTTCACTATCACCAACCACGGCACGGGCGGCTCGCTCTTCGCCACGCCGATCATCAACCAGCCTCAGTGCGCCATCCTTGGGGTCGGCATCATCCAAAAGCGCCCGGTGGTGGTGGAGGAAGATGCGATCGCCGTACGTCCGATGGTCTACCTCTCCCTGACTTTCGACCACCGCATCCTCGACGGCGCTTCAGCGGACGGTTTTCTCGGCAGGATTGTCTCCCTGCTCGAGAATTGGCAAGATTAAACATAAAACGGGCGCTCTGGCGGTATTCAATTGCCCTTCAGGGTACAATAGAAGGGTGCGGCAGAGCTTGCACATTATCAAAAAATCATCGATGGAGTGGACAGGATGAGCGATTACGATGTGGTTGTCATTGGCGCCGGTCCCGGCGGGTATGTGGCGGCGATTCGCGCTTCGCAGCTTGGGATGAAGACGGCAATTGTCGAAAAAGAGTACCTCGGCGGGGTCTGCCTGAACGTCGGCTGCATCCCCTCCAAAGCGCTGCTCAAGAATGCCGAGCTGGCGCACACGCTGCGCGAGCGCAGCAAGGAGTTCGGCATCTCCTTCGATAATTTGCAGCTGGATTATTCCGCCGCGGTCGAGCGCAGCCGCAAGGTCAGCAAACGGCTGACCCAGGGGGTCGGCTTTTTGATGAAGAAAAACAACATCACCGTGATCATGGGCAGCGCGAAGCTGACCGGCAAGGATTCGCTCGACGTGACCGACGCGCAGGGCGGCGTGCAGAACCTCACCGCGAAGAACATCATCCTGGCGACCGGATCGCACCCAGCCAGCATCCCCGGCGTCAAGCTGGACGGCGAGAAGGTGGTCACCTATAAGGAAGCCATCCTGCAAACCAAACGGCCCGAGTCGGTTGTGATCATCGGCGCCGGCGCGATTGGGATGGAGTTTGCCACCGTCTGGGCCTCCTACAGCTCGAAGGTGACCATCGTAGAGATGCTGCCGCGCATTCTGCCGCTGGAGGACGAGGAAGTCAGCGCCGAGCTGGCCAAGGCCTTCAAGAAGCGCGAGGTCGAGCTGCTGACCGGGCACAAGGTCAGGGCGGTCGAGGCGGCCGAGGGCGGCGTGAAGGTGACCGTGGCGGACGAGAGCGGCGAGAAGGTGCTCGAAGCCGAGCAGGCGCTGATGGCGATCGGCTTCAAGCCCAACACCGCCGATTTGGGGCTGGAGACGGCCGGGGTGGAATTGAGCGAGCGCGGCTTTGTGAAAATCGATGAGCGCATGGCGACCAGCGTCCCCGGAATCTGGGCGATCGGCGATGTGACCGGTCAGCTGCTGCTGGCGCACGTGGCCTCGGCGATGGGCATCATCTGCGCCGAGAACATCGCCGGCGTCGAGACGGTCAGGCTGGATTACCGCATGATGCCGCGCGCGACCTACTGCCAGCCGCAGGTGGCCTCATTTGGCTACACCGAGGCTCAGGCGAAAGAAGCCGGCTACGAGGTCAAAGTGGGGCGCTTCCCCTTCCAGGCCAACGGCAAGGCGCTCGGTCTGGGCGACTACGCCGGCTGGGTCAAGATCATCAGCGACGCCAGGTACGGCGAAATCCTCGGCGCGCACCTGATCGGCCCGGATGTGTCAGAGCTGCTGCCCGAGCTGACCCTGGCACAGTCGATGGAGCTGACCAGCGCCGAGATCGCGCGCAACGTGCACGCCCACCCGACGCTGAGCGAGGTGCTGATGGAGGCCGCCCACGCCCTGGAGGGGCATTCGATACAGATATAGAAGATCACTTCATATGTTAGACGCCGATACTGGCTAAGGATTGAATAAGAATTTATCGGACGATTAGCCGGCTAGAAAACTTGGTTGTGGTTGCCAAGCCGGCTAATATCAGGTGGAGGGGCTGATTTCATATTGGAATATACAGTTTCCGGATGATCGTGATTTTTTGGGAACTATGGATGTATGATGGTAATCATCGCTAATTGAATCGATGAGAATAGCCTAACCACATCATTTTGTGATTGACTCCGATAATTTGATCCCATATAATTCAAGTTATCAGACAATTAATCCCGGAAATATACCCGGCTGTCTCGCATTACTGAGTAGCGGGCACTAACTTTCCTGCCACAAGACTCGCGTCCAGCGCAAGCCCAATCCCAAGACGGCATTTCCTGCCACAGCTGCGTTTCTATAGTAAAGTCGCTGTATTTACGAAAAAGGAAAGTAAGGATGGAACAATGCCCATTGCGTTAATCATTAACCCGAATACATCCCTAAGCATGACGGCGGGCATACAGGATACAGTGAAGCAGATCTTTTCGCCCCCCTGGAGTTATCGTGTAGTTAATGCGCCCGCCGGTCCTGAGTCACTTGAGTCATGGCGCGACTACCAGTTGGCAGGCGTTACGGTTATGCCCTTGTTGGAAGAGCATAAAGATGTTGATGGTGTCGTGCTAGCCTGTTTTGGGGATCCCGGGCTCTTTGCTCTAAAAGAAATATCCTCCGTACCTGTCATTGGAATAGCGGAAGCGTCCATATCGCTTGCGCTTCTTCTGGGTGGAAAGTTCGGAATTCTGGCAGCCATGAAACGGGCAATTAGCCTAATGGATTCGATGGTGGGAACTTATGGTCTCTGGTCTCGATACGCGGGGACGGTTGCGTTGGATATGCGTGTTCTGAACCTGGAACAGGATCATCAGGGTACACTGGCAGTCCTTGAAAGGGCGAGTAGCGACCTGGCGGCGCGGGATGCAGACGTCCTGCTGCTTGGGTGCGCCGGTCTCACTGGGTTTTCCCGTGATCTGACCCAAAGGGTGCCCGTAACAACTATTGATCCGGTGGAAGCCGGCTGTCGGATGTTAAAAACGGTCGTGGAAATGGGGCTCGATGTCGGGCATCTTGGCCTTTACAGCCGGCCTGCACCCCAGCCGATGAACAATCTGCAGCAATTTTTTTCTCCAGGCGCGATAAAAACCCTAAAAACCTGGGAACAAGGTTAACTCTTATGCAGATGGATTGGTTCCAGGGGTAGGCGGAAAAATCTGACAAAGGGTATATTTCAACTATCATTGATTGTGCCCAAGTAATTCATGAAATATGGGATGATTGTTGAACAAGTCGGACGAGCATAGATTCAACTGGTAACCCCTGATGGAAAAAATTGCAATGCCCAACATGGCAAGTTTGGTCAATCCTTCATGTCAGCAAGAGATGGTCGCTTTCTGCCAGCGACTGGTGCGCACACCTAGCCTGTCAGGGAATGAAGGCGCTGTTGCCGCACTAATTCAAAATGAAATGAAAAGGCTTCAGTATGACGATGTTTACGTCGATGAGGTAGGCAATGTTATTGGCAGGATAAAGGGGGGGCGCGGTCCTTCCATCCAATTCAATTGTCATATGGATCAGGTTGATATTGGAGATAGGGCGAGTTGGCTGCATGATCCGTTTGGCGGTGAGGTCGTTGACGGTGTCGTGTGGGGGCGTGGCGCAAGCGACACTAAAGGTGCAATGGCTGTTCAAATCCATGCGCTAGGCAGGTTGAAGAAATTTAATATCCCATTATCCGGGGACGTGTTCATGGTGTGCGTTGTACAGGAGGAGACGGGCAGCTGGGGGACCAAATTTCTGCTTGACCATTTCAAAACGGATTTGGCTGTGTTGGGTGAAGCCACAACAAATCAGGTCGCGAACGGGCACCGGGGTAGAACTGAAATCCTGATAGAATTCACGGGCTCAAGCGTACATGCCGCCGCCGCCGATCAGAGCATCAATCCGCTATATATGCTCTCATCCTTTTTGATGGAAATTCCCAGGCTGCCGGTATTATTAAATCCAATTCTGGGTAAAAACTCAATCTCGCCCACACGTTGTTACACTGACCAGGTGAGCGGTAATATGTCGCCTGGCCTGGTCAGGCTGCATCTGGATTGGCGTAGCCTGCCGGATGATTCACTGGAAGATTTTTTACTCAGCCTGCAGTTGATTCTTGATCGGATGAGCACCGGTTCAGTTCAGGGGTCGGTGAAACTCTTTACCAACCCGGTTACCTCGTATACCGGCTATTCAGATGTTCTTCCCGCTCATGCCCCGGCTTACCTTATCAATTCGCAGGATGCGCTTCCCACCGCAGCCCAAAAAATATTAGAGGGAGCATTGCGCCGTTCGATTTCTATAAATCCATGGGGTTTCACTACTGACGGAGGCTATCTGGCGCAGGCAGGAATTCCTACAATTGGTTTTTCCCCTTGCGAGGAAAAATTTGCCCATACAACTCGCGATCAGGTAAGTATTGAGTTGATGAAGGAAGCCCTTGTCGGGACAATGGCGTTGGCTGTTTTTCTTCCTCGGGAATTTGATAATATTTCCATCAAGGGATCTGTCAATGACTGCTGAAAGGATTGAAATCGCTTCTCGCACCAATCTTTCCCATGCATTTCTTCAACTGGTATCATAATTACGTGGGGGGCAGATTGAGTAGACCATGGAAATATCATCCGCCAGAAGGATGAACACGGCATTTTTCTCTCGCCCGTCAAGATCGAGCCAGCGGTTGATGAATCGCCAAGTTCAGATGAGATTGTCCAACCAATATGGAGCGTGCAGCGACATTTGCTGTCATCCGCTTGAAATGGACGAATATGATTAATTGCTCAGTGTATCGCGTTCAGCTGGACAAGCGTGCCGGTATCTTATTCAAACAGGTCTCGCGTGGATGACAGAGACCCAAGAAGTATGTCCCAAAAACATTTTTTAATGGAGACGAAGCATGAAAGAGAAACAGATTCTTATCCAGGGTGGTCTACTTGTATCTGAACGTGGCGTTGTACCGGGCGATTTACTAATCGAGGGCGAACATATTAAAGCCCTGGGTGTAAAAGGATCTTTTACCGATGCCCAGGTGGATGAAATCATTGACGCCTCCGACAAGTATGTGCTGCCCGGGCTCATCGATCCTCATGTTCACTTAAATTCACCTTTCATGGGAACCGTCTCTGTCCATGATTATTCATCTGGCACTCTTGCCGCGGCTTATGGGGGAACGACAACCCTGATTGACTTTAGCACGCAACCCAAAGGGGGTTCATTGTTGGAGAACCTGTCGCAAAAGGAAAAAGAGGCGCAAGGGAGAGCATATATCGATTGGAGCATGCATGGCATATTGCTGGATGCCAGCCAAGCGACCTTGCGGGAAATCCCTAAATTAATCGAGGCCGGCGTTCCCTCATACAAGTGTTTCACAACGTATCGCCATGCTGATCGCATGATGGATGATGATAGTATCCTGAAAATTCTTGAAGTAACCGCCGAAGCGGATGGGATTTTGATGGTGCACTGCGAAAACGATACGATCCTGGAGTACCACCTCCAGAAAGAAATTGCTCAGAAACATTTTGAGCCGATTTACCACGCTCGCAGCCGGCCTCCATCTGCCGAAAACATTTCCATCCAGCGAATCATCGATCTCATGAAGGAGGTTAAAGCCACGGTTTACATTGTTCACACGTCGACCGCGGAGAGCGTTCAGATAATTCAATCCGCTCGGGTTCAGGGTTTGCCGATTTACAGTGAAACCTGTACCCATTATTTGACCCTTACGGAAAAGAAGCTAGAAGAAGAAAATGGACATTTATTCATCTGTAGTCCTGCCCTCCGGACAGAGAAAGATAATGATGCGCTTTGGGTTGGGCTGGCTAATGACTGTGTCGATACTGTCGGAAGCGACGACGCAGGTGTTCCTACGGCTGATCGAATCCGTTTAGGTCAGGGGCGTTTTAATAAGGTCCCGAACGGTATGCCAGGCATCGAACCCAGGCTCGCGATCCTTTATTCAGAAGGCGTGATGAAAGGGAAGATCAGCCTTCCAAAGCTGGTTTCCGTCACCTCGACCGCTCCAGCAAAAATTTTTGGTCTTTACCCTCAAAAAGGACACCTGGGCATTGGCGCGGATGCCGATGTAGTGATCTATGACCCGGTGCCTGAATGGGCATTGAGCGGAAAAACCCACCATATGAATACAGATTTTTCCCCATTCGAGGGATTTAAAATCAAGGGTAAGGTGGACTCTGTACTCTGCCGCGGCGCTTTTGTGATCAAAGCCGGCGAATTTGTGGGCGAGCCGGGGCATGGTAAACGGGTTATTCGCCGACTATAATCCAGGTTCGCCCTCCTCCAGCCCTTCTCCACCCCTATCCCCGCGCATGGTGCTGATGGAGGCCGTGCATGCCCAGGAGGGGCATTTGATACAGATTTAGTTTGTTTTTTATATGTAGGGGCGAAGCATCCACCTGTGTGTGGATGCTTCGCCCCTACCCGGGGTTCTTTCCTTTCGAGCGAAGCGAGAAATCTTTCCCTGCATTGCATGAGGATTTCTCCTCACGCCTGCATCCGCGCAGCAGGTGTCATTCGTCGAAATGACAACATCCTGTAAGATCCTTCTGTCATTTCGAGCGAAGCGAGAAATCTTTTCTATCGTTGCGGCAAGATTTCTCCTCACTGCGCTCGTCGAAATGACAACATCATGGAAAGTTTGACTGTTGGCTGCGCTGCTGTCGCAACATTTCTATATTCAGGGCATTCTGTGCCGTACAGCATCTGCGCGAAGGTATGTTATGGTGAAGTCCGCGTCACCTCCCAGAGGAACAGCGAGCCCTTGCCCGTGTGCGCCGACTGGTTGATCAGCTCGCCGTCGCAGTCCAACGCCCAGACGTAAAAGACGCGGTTTTCGCCGGTTTTGAGGAAGTTCATGTAGAGCGGCAGGTGGATGTCGCGCGACTGCGGCGAGGGGATCGGATTGCGCAGCCGGTTCGGGCCCCAATCGGCGGCGTCGGGGCTGGTGCTGACGTGCACCGCGCAGATCGGCATCAGCGCGTGGTTGACGACCGCCACGGTCATGCCGCCAAACTGGACGAACAATCCCAGCGCGATCAGGCCGATCAACAGCCATTTCCATTTTCGGGCGAGAAAATTTTTCACGGAAGTGTCCTCTGTATGTGTTTTGTGCGAATCAATCGAGACGATCCCATCCAGCTGGATGTTTCGTGAGAAATGCGCATTCTCTGGCTTGATTCTACAACATCCAAAAGCCCATTCCAATATACAAATGATGGATTCTTTACGGGCAGGTGCGAAACCGGTTGGGAAGTCACCCGAGTACCTTCGCGCCACGATCCAGGCGGGGATTCCAGCGTTTGACCGTTATGCTATAATTCCTCACCGGAAAGGGAACGAATATGCTGCAGAAATTTGTCCGCGCATTGGGCGGTGATCCAAATAAAAAAGAAGTGATTCGCCTGGCAGAGCTGGCGCGCGATATCGACCGGCTGGAGCCGGAATTCGAGCAGTTGAGCGATCAGCAGCTGCGGGAGAAGACCGACGAATTCCGCGCCCGCCTGGCGGAAGGCGAAACGCTGGATGACATTCTCAACGAGGCTTTCGCGGCGGTGCGCGAGGCCAGCAAGCGCACCATCGGGCTGCGCCATTTCACCGTGCAGTTGATCGGCGGGATGGTGCTGCACCAGGGCAAGATCGCCGAGATGCGCACCGGCGAGGGCAAGACGCTGGTGGCCACCCTGCCGCTCTACCTGAACGCGCTGACGGGCAGGGGGGTCCATCTCATCACGGTCAACGATTACCTGGCGCGCCGCGACGCGCGCTGGATGGCGCCAATCTATCACATGCTCGGCCTGAGCGTGGGCGTGCTGCAGATGGCCGCCCGCACCGAGAACGGCAAGAAGGCCTTTCTGGTCGATCTGGAAAAGAGCTCGCCCTTTGAGGATCAGGACAGGCTGCGCCTGGTCGAGCGGGTCGAGGCCTACAGCGCGGACATCACCTACGGCACCAACAGTGAATTTGGCTTCGATTACCTGCGCGACAACCTGACCAACCGCCTGAGCGAACGCGTCCAGCGCGGGCATTACTTCGCCATCGTCGACGAGGTGGACAACATCCTCATCGACGAGGCGCGCACCCCGTTGATCATCTCCGGTCCGGCCGCGGATGAGACCGAATGGTACCTGCGCATGGCGCAGGTGGTGCGCGCGTTGAAAGAAGAGGATTACGAGATCAACGAGCGCGACCGCCAGGTGACCCTGACCGAGGTCGGCGCGGCGCACGTCGAGGAGCTGCTGGACATGACCCTCGGCGACCCCGAGCGCCCGGAGGACATCGCCCCCGAGCAGGCGCGCGTGCTAGGCTATCTGGAACAGGCGCTCAAGGCGCAGTTCCTCTACCGGCGCAACAAGGATTACATCGTCCAGGGCGGCAAGGTCATCATCGTCGACGAATTTACCGGTCGGCTGATGCCCGGCCGGCGCTGGTCGGAGGGCCTGCACCAGGCGGTTGAGGCGAAGGAGAACGTGCGCGTCGAGGCGGAGAACGTCACTTACGCGACCATCACCATCCAGAACTACTTCCGCATGTACGACAAGCTGGCGGGCATGACCGGCACCGCGCTGACCGAGGCGGAGGAATTCGCCAAGATCTACAAGCTGGAAGTGCTGCCGATTCCGACCAACCTGGAATACAACGTGATCAGACCTGACCCCGAGTTGATCGAGGTCAGCGATAAGGATGAGGAAGGCTATAAATACACCTACTACGCGCGCAAATATGACTCCTCGGCGCCGGTGTTTTGGAAGCGCAAGGACTATCCCGACCGGATCTACCGTTCGGAGGAAGCCAAGATCCGCGCAATCACCCAGGAGATCCTGCGCTATCACATCCTCGGGCGCCCGCAGCTGGTCGGCACTACCTCGGTGGAGCATTCCGAGCGCCTCTCGCAGCGGCTGCAGCCGGAGCTGCTGCGCCGCCTGACCCAGACGATGCTGATCCGCCAGGCCTGGCTGGTGAAGAACAACCGCGAGGAGAGCGAGATCGCCATCCCGGAGTTACAGTTCCTCTACAAGCCGCTGCCGGAGCTAAACGCCGGCGATCTGCGCCAGTTTTCGCGCACGGTCGGCATGCTGTCGATCAATCCCGAGGATCCCGCCAACCAGACCCAGTTACAGAAACTGCTGGAAATCGGCGCGGACGACTTGCCCAGGCTGGTCAGGGCGCTGCAGGGCGGCGTCCCGCACCAGGTGTTGAACGCGCGTAAGCATGACGAGGAATCGCAGATCATTGCCCGGGCCGGCGCGTTCGGCGCGGTGACCATCGCCACCAACATGGCCGGCCGCGGCGTCGACATCAAGCTCGGCGGCGAGCTGGATGAAGACATCCTGCGCGACGTGATCCGCGTGCTGCGCCGCGGCGGTCACGATCCCTACGAAATGAGTAATCAGGCGCGGCGCGAGGCGCTGTTGGCAATGCCCGAAGATCAATACGGCATCTATGCAGAGTCGGTGCAGAAGTTCCTCCAGTACATGCAGGATATGGAAAGGGTTCGCGAGCTGGGCGGTCTACACGTGATTGGCTCGGAAAGGCATGAAGCCCGCCGCATCGACAACCAGCTGCGCGGGCGCGCCGCCCGCCAGGGCGACCCGGGCTCGTCGCGCTTTTATCTCTCGCTGGAAGATGAACTGATGCGCATGTTCGGCGGTCAGCAGGTCGAATCGATGCTGGCGCGCCTGAACATCGACGAAAGCCTGCCGATCGAGAACAACCTGGTCGCGAAGCTGGTCGAGAACTCGCAGACGCGGGTCGAGGGCGCCAACTTCGATGTGCGCAAGCATCTGCTCGAATACGACGACGTGCTCAACATGCAGCGCAAGCGCATCTACGAGCAGCGCGACCGGGTCTTCAGCAAGGAAGACCTGAGAGAAGACGTGCTGGACATGCTCCACACCGAGCTGCGCGAGCGCATCCCCACGGCCTTCGGCGACCCGGAGGGGCCGTGGAAGCTGCTGGCTTACCTGGACGAAATCCAGCCGCCGATCGACACCGAAGCGCTGGTTTACCCCTCCTATTCGCTCCGGCTGCTTTTCGAGGACATCACGCGGGAATTAGGTTCGCCCACGGTGAATGTGGAGCAGTTGCGCAGCGCCCTGCTGGGCGTGGCGCGCAAGGCGCTGCAGGCTGAGCGCGAGCACATCCTCAAGTCGGCCGAAGCGCTGCTGGAAAAAACCGAGGAAGCCCTGAATCAGCAGCGCGAGGAGCGGTTGGAAGCGCTGGATAACTTCTTTCAAACGCTGACCGACCGGGTGGAGGAATCCGGCGGGCAGATCCGCGCGCAGGAGCTGCTCGATGAGCTTTCCTCGCTGGTGCGGTCACCGCTGCGCCTGTCGCCGGACGAGATGCGCCAGCTGGCGCAGGGGGACGACAGCCCTGCTGACAGTCTGCGCGGGCAGGTAAGCGGGGCATTACAGGAGGTCGCCCTGACGCGTTTGATCGGCGCGCTGCAGCGCCGCGTCGAAGGGCTCGATTTTCGCCCCGGACAGTTCCAGAACATGGATTGGGAGAGCGCGGTCGATCAGCTCTTTGGAGCGGTCGAATCCCTCAGCCAGGCGCGCATCGAGCGGCTGGCGGGCGAGGGCGGGCAGATCGCGGCCGATTTGAAGTCCGCGCTGGAGAAGGCCGACGGAAATCTGATCAACCTTGATCAGAACCTGCGCGCGATCATGAATCTGCTGATGCTGATGATGCAGGGCACAAAATTGACCTTTGATCAGAAAACCCACCAGCGCGGGCGCCAGCGTGTCATCCGCCTGACGTACATCTTCTACGCCGCGCAGTTGATCGAAGGTCGCCAGCCCGAGGAGCTGACCGAGGAGATCATCGAGCACCTCGAAGACGCGCAAAAAGCCTTGCAGGTGCTCTGGGGGCGGTACGAACTCGGGCGGCTGCTCCAGGCGGAGTCCACGCTGGGGCAGTTGAACGAACGGGTTAAGGAAAAGCTGGCGGAGACGCTGGGCGAGGAGCGTTTCCAGGCGATTGTCGGCCAGCCGCTGCGCGAGCTGACTGCCGAAGATGCCACCAAAGTGATCAGCCTGCTCGGCGCGCGGCTGCAAAACGAAATCTACCGCGAGGTGCTGCTCAGCGTTATCTCACAATTGTGGGTTGACTATCTGACCCGTGTCGACGCTCTGCGCGTATCGATCGGGCTGGAAGCATACGCTCAGCGCGACCCGCTGGTGCAGTACAAGAGCCGCGCCTCCGAGATGTTCCGCGAATTGCTTGGCGATATCCGCTCGGGGGTTGTGGCGCGCATGTTCGTCTACCAGCCGCGCCGCGACGCAACCGTCAGCGCCGGGCAGGAGCGCGCCGAAGTCGAGCCGGCGGTGGCAGAGGCGCCCGCGGCGCAGGCTGCCTCGGATACACGCTCCAGCCGTAAAAAGAAACGCCGGCGGCATTAAACAGTTGATACAATCTGATCTGATATCAGCCGGGCCGCCGGTCTTGCCGTTTTCCTTAGGGCATGGATCTGAGACAGGCAGAGGGGGATCCTCTCCGTTTGGGGGGATCTCCAGGCGCTGGCATGAGCGGCGTCGGGTAGTTCTCATGCTATGCCGGGGCGCTGCCTCCCTGCTTTACCCGGAAATTGGCGGGTAAACACGGTGAAACTCGGCATAAATATGCGAAACAGACCAAGATCTGTGATTGAAAACAGGGAGTATGGTGTATAATGATAAAGTTTGACGCCCCTATCCAAGGGGGTTGTCAAGCTTATCCCTCACCTATATAATGGGTGGTATCTTTTCCTTCGGAGTATTAGATCGTATGGACCAGAATGAAGCCCCACTCGAGCAGGAGTCAACGCCCGAGGCCAATCAGGTTGACAATAACAATATGGAGGCGCTCTTAGAACAGGAAGGCCTGGGTATCGATTTTCCTACCCAGGGGGAGATTCGCAACGGCGTGATCGCGAGCATTACCCCGGGTCAAATCCTGGTCAGCGTTGGGACGAAATCGGAAGGCGTGATTAGCGGTAAAGAATTCGAGACAATCCCGGCGGAAGAACTGCGCGAGATGGAGGTTGGGCAGGAAATTCCCGTTTATGTCGTCAACCCCGAGGATTCGAGCGGCAATCTGGTTCTTTCCTACACCCGCGCGCGAGAAGAGATGAGCTGGAAATCCGCTGATGAGCTGCTGGAGTCCAAACAGAGCTGCCACAGCAAGATCATCGGTTACAACAAGGGCGGGTTGATCGTGCCAGTCGGCGGATTGCGCGGCTTTGTACCGGCGTCGCAGGTCAGCCTGTCCCGCCGCTCCTCCGCGGCAGGCGATACGCCCGAGCAGCGCTGGGGCAAGATGATCGGCGAAGAGATTGACGTGGTCGTGATCGAAGTCGACCGCGATCGCCGCCGGCTGATCCTTTCTGAAAGGGCAGCCAGCAGCGAGACCCGCGAAACAATCAAAGAGCGGGTCATCGAAGATTTGTCTGAGGGCGAAGAGCGTGTCGGGCGGGTGACCAGCCTGGCGGACTTCGGCGCCTTCGTCAATATCAGCGGCGCAGACGGCCTGGTTCACCTCTCAGAGATCTCCTGGGATCGCATCCAGCATCCCAGTGAGGTGCTCAAGGTTGGGCAGGAAGTTAAAGTCAAGGTGATCTCGATCGACCGCGAGAAAAAGCGCATCGGTCTTTCCATCCGCCAGCTTCAGGATGATCCCTGGGTGAAGAAAGTCGAGCAGTATCAGGTCGGGCAGCTGGTCGAAGGTACCATTACCCGTCTGACCAAGTTCGGAGCATTTGCCCGCATCGAAGAGGATGTCGAAGGTCTGATCCACATTTCCGAGATCAGCGAAAAGCGAATCGAACATCCAAAGGAAGTGTTGAAAGAGGGCGATACCGTGACCTTGCGGGTGATCAAAGTAGATCCCGACAACCACCGCATTGGATTGAGCATGCGCCGCGTGGATTCGATGGCGTATGCCGATATGGACTGGATGGCTCTGGAAGAGGTCCTCGAAGAAGATAACGAGGGTGAAGCAGAAATCCCGCCCCAGACTGATTTAACCCCTCCCACTACAGCTGAGGAAGAATCCTCCCCTCCTGTTGAGGAAGAAGCTCCCCCTCCTGTTGAGGAAGAATAGATTTTGAAGGAGTGTAGAAGCCAAAAGCGCACCCTCACGGTGCGCTTTCTTGACGGGAAGAGAGCGGATGCCATTGCTGATTGATGCTCACGAAGATATCGCCTACAGTATGTTGACCTTCGGCCGGGATTACCGCCGCTCGGCTTACGAAATTCGCAGCAGCGAGGTCGGTACACCTCACCCGCAGAACAACGGGGATGCACTGTTAGGCTGGCCGGAGTATCAACGCGGGCAGGTCGGGCTGGTCATTGCCAGCCTGTATGTTACGTCGAAACAATTTGCAGACGGACCGTTCGAAACCCAGGTGTACCGCACTCCTGCAGATGGATATCGGCTGCTTCGTGCTCAATATGACTTGTATCTAAGGATCTGCGAAGAGGCTCCGCAGAAATTTCGCCTGGTCTTCGATAAAAATCACCTGGAAGAAACGCTGCTCCCATGGAAAACCGCTCCTGCGGCTTACCCTGACCGCACAAATCCGGTCGGGCTGGTATTGATGATGGAAGGCGCTGAGAGCGTTTCAAGTCAGCGTGAGTTAGAGGAATGGTGGCAGCTTGGATTAAGGATTATCGCTCCGGTCTGGGCAGGGTCGCGCTACTGTGGGGGCAGCAAGGTTCCCGGCAGGTTCACCAAAGAAGGCTTCCTGTTTCTGGATAGCATGGCGGAATTGGGATATACTTTGGATATCGCTCACATGAGCGAGGAGTCGGCCGTACAGGCGCTGGACGTCTATCCGGGCGTGATCATCGCAAGCCATGCGAACGCCCGCGCGTTACTGAAGGATGATCCTGACGAGCGCCATTTATCCGATTCAGTTCTGCGCAGGTTGTTCGACCGGGACGGAGTGATCGGCGTGATGCCGTACAACAGTTTTTTGCTCCCGGGCTGGAAGAATACCGATCCGCGCGAACAGGTCACCCTTGCAATGTTGATTGAGCATATCGACCATATCTGTCAGCTTGCCGGCGATGCCCGCCATGTTGGCATCGGCAGCGATTTCGACGGCGGATTTGGCCGGCCGGCGGTGCCGCTGGAGATCGATACGATCGCCGACCTGCAAAAGATCGCTCCGCTGCTGAGCGATCGCGGCTATCCCGAGGAAGACGTCGAGGCGATTTTTCACGGCAACTGGCTGAGAAAACTCACGCAGGGTTTGCCCGCATGAAAAATGGCTCATCAATCCCCATTAAAGTGGATCGGAAGACCGAGCCAAATCCGGGGACGCGCAGCTATTCCATACGCCGCATCCGCACCGGCTTAATCCTGACATTAGTCGGTTTGTTGATTTTTTTGGTCGGTGCGCAGCCCAGTCTTTTCGGCGCAGACCGCAGCCCGGTCATCGGTTTTGTTCAGATCGCGGTCTTTTTAGTTGGGTTGGCAATCGTTTGCCTTGGTGGTTTTACCAGTCTGATGTCGCTGTGGAAGAACCGCCAGCCGAGCATCTCGGCGGATATCGGTTTGCGTCTGGTAGCCACCGGATACGTTATCGCCGTATTCACCGGCATGGCGGACGTCTTCGGGGTTGGCAGCCACCCGTTACCCGGCATCCCCTATTTCGGCCCGTGGCAGGCGCGGGGAGTCGAATTTGGACAGGCGATCATCGGGCTTGGATTTCTGCTGTTGATCCCGTACGGACATATCCGTAACGGCAAGCCTTCCGAAAAACTGCAAGACGCATCCGCTTCTGGCCTGGAGCAGCGCTCTGGCGCAGGTTAACCGCCGCTTGACCGCTAAAATCGATTGTGTTATAGTGACGAAAGCGGAATCCAACATTAAAGGAATCATCGACAGTGGACAATCCGGTTCCTGCCGATTCAGGTAATTCGAATAATCATAGTCCGGACTCTGACGGAAAAAACCGCAGGAGTTTTGGCGAGTTGTGGCAAAATATCGTCCGCATCGGGCTTGGCGAGCCGGTTCTGCGCGTCGGATATGCGTTGGCATCGATCACCATGATCCTGGTTGTCGTGTGGGTGATGAACACTTTCTATTTAAAGGGGAATGTTTCCAATCCGCAGAGCGCCGCGGTTGCGGCTGACCTGCCAACGCCAACGCCTACGGTCGCGCCGCCGCGATTCGTCCTGGCTGATCCGGTTGACCTGATTAAAGGGATTACCCGTAGAGCGCAACTGCACACCCAGCTGCCCGCCCGACCGCGCTTCGAGATCATCAAATACACCGTGGTGCAGGGCGATACCTTGTTCAGCATCGCTGAACGTTATGGGCTCGATCCAAAGAGCCTGCTGTGGGGCAATCAACAAACCCTGCCCGAGCCGCACTGGCTTACCCCCGGTCAGGAGCTCAATATTCTGCCGCAGGACGGCGCGCTTTACGAATGGCATCAGGGCGACGGGTTGAACGGCGTGGCAAAATTCTATGATGTCGATCCAAATGTGATCGTCGAGTGGCCGGGCAATAATCTCAGCAAGGAAACGGTCGGCGATTTTTCCAATCCAAACATCGAACCGGGCACGATGCTCTTCATCCCGGGTGGGGTGGGCACATTCAACACCTGGAGCCTGCCCACTGTCACACGCGCCAATCCGGCGGTGGCCAAGTCAGTCGGCCCGGGCGCCTGCGGCACGATATATGACGGCATCGTCGGCCCGGGCGTCTTTGCCTGGCCGGCAGCGACCACTTATATTTCCGGCTACCGTTTCGATCCGGGCATCAATCACTTCGGCATTGACATCGGCGGCTCGATCGGCGTGGGGATCTACGCCTCGGACGACGGCGTGGTGGTCTACTCAGGCTGGAACGACTACGGCTACGGCAATCTGATCATCATCGACCACGGCAACGGCTGGCAGACCTATTACGCTCACCTGAGCACGATCTACGCCACCTGCGGTCAGAGCGTCTACCGCGGCGACACCATCGGCTTGATGGGCTCGACCGGGCGCTCGACTGGCCCGCACCTGCACTTCGAAATGCGCAGCGACCAGTTCGGCAGGGTCGATCCGCTGAATTTTGTGCAGCAATAATCCTGCCTGGGATAGGCGCACTGCATAGTGGGGCCTGTAGTGGCATGTTGTCATTTCGACGGGCGCCACCCGCTACGTGGATGCAGGCGCGGGGAGAAATCCCGGCGCAGCGGTGTGCAAGATTCCTCCCTGTGCTAGGAGTGGCAGAAGGCTCCGCCGATCCCTGAGCTGGTCGAAGGGTCGGCGGAGGGTGGGAGTGTTTTGGTAGGGTGGGCATCCCTGCCCGCCGCAACGTTGAAACGATGGAGGGACGTTATCCTTTCGTCGAGCGCCACTTGCTACGTGGATGCAGGCGCGGGGAGAAATCTTGGCGCTACGAGGATCGAAAGATTCCTCGCTTCGCTCGGAATGACAAAGAAGGTTTCTATTACAACGGGTGCAGGCGCGAGGAGAAATCTTTACGCGACGGTGGTAAGATTTCTCGCTTCGCTCAAAATGACAAGGCCGGGCAATCCAGCGAACCTTCTGGAGCGTGAGCGGAGATCATCAATGCAGGGCTGCTATATCCGCTTTAGCCCTTTCGATAAACTCCTCGAGCGGCATTGGGCCGGGATTATCACCGCTGCGCAGGCGTAATGCGACCTGCCCGGTATCCACCTCGCGGTCGCCGACCACCAGCATATAGGGGACTTTCAGGGTTTGCGCGTCGCGGATTTTGGCGTTCATGCGCTCGCTGCGTTGATCCACCTCCACCCGCAGGTCTTCGAGGCGCAGCCGTTCGGCCACCTGAAGGGAGTATTCGAGATGCCGGTCGGCGATGGGGATGACGACCGCCTGGGTCGGCGCCAGCCAGACCGGAAAAGCGCCGCCGTAGTGCTCGATCAGAACGCCTATGAAGCGCTCCATCGAGCCGAGCAGCGCGCGGTGGATCATGTAGGGCCGATGCGGCAGGCCGTCCTCGCCGATGTACTCCAGCTCGAAGCGCTCGGAGAGGTTGAAGTCGAACTGGATCGTGCTCAACTGCCATTCACGGCCGAGCGCATCGACCATCTTCAGGTCGATTTTGGGCCCGTAGAAGGCCGCTCCGCCTTCGTCGACGTCGTAATCGATGCCGGCGCGGTCGAGCGCGGCGCGCAGGGCCTCGGTCGGCTGCTCCCAATCTGCCGGATCGCCGGCATATTTTTCGGGATTGCGCGTCGACAGGTAGGCGTGGAAATGAACCAGCCCAAAATGGCGCAGGATGTCCAGACAGAAGTTGAGCGTGCGGTCGATCTCCACCGGCATCTGGTCCCGGCGGCAGAAGATGTGCGCGTCGTCCTGGGTGAATCCGCGCACGCGCAGCAGACCGTGTAGCACGCCGGAGCGCTCGTAGCGGTAAACCGTGCCCCATTCAGCCATGCGGATAGGCAGTTCGCGGTAGGAGCGGATTTTGCTCTTGTAAATCACGATGTGGAACGGGCAGTTCATCGGTTTAGCGTAGTACTCTTCCTCATCGATCGGCATCGGCGCGTACATGCCATCGCTGAACCAGGTCAGGTGCCCGCTGGTTTGCCACAGATTGGCGCGCCCGATGTGCGGCGAGTTGACCAGGACGTAGCCTGAGCGGATGTGCTCTTTGATGCAGTAATCCTCGGCCAGATGGCGCAGCATGGCGCCGTTGGGGTGCCAGAGGATCAGCCCGGGGCCGACGCTTTCGTTGATACTGAAGAGGTCAAGCTCCCTGCCCAGTCGACGGTGATCGCGCTTTTTCGCCTCCTCCAGTTTCCACAGGTAGGCGTCCAGCTCGTCGCGCGTCTGCCAGGCGGTGCCGTAGATGCGCTGGAGCATGGGGCGTTTCTCATCGCCGCGCCAGTAGGCGCCGGCGACGTTGATCAGGCGCACGGCCTCCGGATTGATCTGGCCGGTGCGCTCGACGTGCGGGCCGCGGCAGAGATCGATGAACTGGTGGTGCTGGTAGATCGACAGTTCCGGTTTATCGCTCAGCGGATTGCCGTGCTCGTCCAGCCCGCCCCGTTCCAGCCCCTCGATCAGCTCCAGCTTGAAGGGCTGGTCCTTGAAGATCGCGCGGGCTTCTTCTGGCGAGATGCTTCTCCGTATGAAAGGGTAGTCCCCGCGGATGATCTCGCGCATACGCGCCTCGATCTCCACCAGTTCCTCCGGCGTCAGCGCGCGCGGCAGGTCGAAGTCGTAGTAGAAGCCCTCGTCGATGGCCGGGCCGATGGCAATCTTGGCGGTTGGGAACATCTGCAGCACTGCTTCGGCCATCACGTGCGCCGCCGAGTGGCGAATGCGGTAGAGAAAAGATTCTTCGTATCGTTCGTTGTGTGTGTTCTGGCTCATGACTGCCTCCGGTGTAAAAAAATGAAAACGCCTGCCCGATCTGGGGCAAGCGTTAGGCTCGCGGTTCCACCCAGCTTCGCCAGGGTAACTGACGATCTCGTGGCGACCGATAACGGGGTCAACCGTGCACCTTACTTGGGGCGTGCGCCCCTTTCCGGCTTCCGCTCGCAGGTGGTTTTGGCTGAGCTTTGACTGAAGGGGATTTGCACCCGGTGATCCCCGTTCTCTGGCAGCGCCGCGCAGCTACTCGTCCTGGTCAGTGCGTTTGGTGTGTATATTATAGTACGGTTGGCAGCGGATTTCAATCTGTCTTTGTAAAAACACAGAGTTCACAGAGAAAAAGCTTTAAGAGTTCACAGAGCTATAAATGATATATTTCTCTGTGTCCTCTGTGAACTCTGTGGTTTGATTCCTTCAATCACAGCAAATAATAAAAAGCCACCGAGAAGGTGGCTGTGGGCGGTATAGGACTCGAACCTACGACCTCTGCGATGTCAACGCAACGCTCTAACCAACTGAGCTAACCGCCCGTAGTGGTCAATATTATAATCGAGGCGATTCGAAATGGCAAGATTTCCGTCTCAATCCAAAAATCAGGCGTCAGGCGCAATTATGGTATAATCCCAACCGCTCCGGGCGAAGAACGGTCCCTGGAGCGCCCCTGGAGAGGTAGCGTAGTCTGGCCTAACGCGCACGCCTGGAGAGCGTGTTTACCGCAAGGTAACGCGGGTTCGAATCCCGCCCTCTCCGCCAGAGAAGTGAAGGGTAGGGCAAGATGCGTCCCGGGATATGCGGGATGATTTCCTGATCCACGCAACCCAAGCTATCATAATAGCAACCAGGCAGCCATACATGGCTGCCTGGCTTTGAGGTTCAACGAGGTCGGGAATTACCGCCCTATGAGCGGCATATAAATAACAAACGGAAGGTCTTGATCAACCGTCAACCTAAAGGTGGTTGAGGTACTGAGCAATCCGTCCGATGCGGTTATCTTGATCACATACACCCCCGCATCTTCGGTGGCGGGTGTGCCGCTGAATTTTAACGCCTCGGGATCAAAACTCAACCATTCGGGCAGTTTGCTGCCGTCATCGAGCGTTACATCATACTCCAATTCATCTTCATTCGCGTCTGTGAACGGATCGATGGTGAATTCATTTGCCTGGCGCGAACGCCACATTTGGTCTGGGATTACTGGAGCCACCGGAGCGACATTTAAGACAGTAACTGTATTGCAGATCGTCTCGCTGTCAAGCGCCGCGCAGACCTCGTAATCGATATCATCCGGGGGCGCTGTGAATTCAGCCGTGCTGATCCCATCTAGCGTGTAACCGGTGTCCGGATCGATTTCTTCTGGATCCGGCGCGCTGAAGGCAATCGCCACGTTGTCAGGGAAGAACGCGTCGGTGAGGCCGGTGGAGTTGTACGCGAGCCTGGAGGTGATTGTTGAGATTTCTGCAGGCTCGACTGTGAGCGGATCAGCGCTCACCTTGAAGGTCAGGTAAGGATAGGTGCTGAAAGGATCAGTTTCAGGTTTTTCAGCAACGGTATTATTACAACCATCTTCTCCAGGACCTTCGTTACAACCCCACCAGTTGTATCGAGCATCAGTGATCGCGGTTGGTTGGTTCGAGAAAAGCCCATACCCAACATTGCCTGCAATGCGGTTGTGATTGACTCTCAGGTTGTTCACAGGGCCGCCGGTAGCCCAGATGATGACGCCGCCCTCGCCGTTGTTGATTAGCTGTGAAGATCGAATGGTGACGTTATCAATGGAATAGGTATCCTGTGTGCCAATTACTAACCCGCAGCGGGCATTATTCTCGAATATGCTGTCCTCGAAGAGGATGTTGCTGCTTTTATCCTTCCACTCCCAGATATTGACGCCGTGTCCCTGCCCTGCGAAGCCCTTGTTGTCGGATGCCTCGATGCGGGTGAAACGGGCATTGGTTGTGTCGGTGATGTTGATACCGTTGTTGGTGTTGCGCAGGAACTTGCTGTCCTCGACGACCACATTGGATATGCCGCCGTTGCCGATGTCCAAGCCGTATCCATGGGATGGGTCATCCGACCCATTGTCGGTGAAAGTGGAATTCCGAATGGTCAGGCCGCTGGTTTGACCGTCGACCGATACACCCCAGACGCCGGAGTGGTGGAAGTCGCTGTCCTCGATGGTAATCTGGGTATATGTGCCGTTTGCGCCTAACATCAGATTGCGTCCTGAGGCGTAAGACACATCGACGTTACGCAGGGTGACGCTGTTGAAGATGGTGGCGGTTTCGCCAAAGCGAAGGGCAAATCCCGGCCCATACTCTTCCTCAGCAGGCTTGGTGAAGGTGATGCCTTCGATGGAGATATCCATCGGGACGGCCGGGTCTGCGCTGCGAACCTCGACTCCGTTCGTTTTGCCGGTCGTCAGGATCACCACCGTCTCACCCTTGCCGGCGCCGACCAGGTTGAGGGATTTACCGATGTACATGTCCCGATAGCTTGCGTCGTTTTCGATGAACTCACCGGCAGATGCCAGCACCGTGTTGCCTGCTGATGCGGCGTTGATCGCGTCCTGGATTTTGGTGTAGAAGGTGTCGTGGATGACTTTTGTGCCATCGGTGATCACCACCACTTTCTCGAAGATATTGTTCTTGAGGGTGGCATCCAGGTCGATACTGCCGCCTGTCGGCCACATCTGCCTGAACATGTGAACGTTTTGGGATTCGGTTGAGCCAATGTTGACTGTGTTGCCCGTGAATTCCACCTGACCGGCGGAGAAATCCTGGACGAGCAGCCCATCGTAGTCCTTGTTGTTGTAGGGATCGTAGTACGGATCGGTGGTGGCATCGGCCGGCCAGGGGATGCCCTCAACCGTGTTGTCCTGGAACACCCAATCGGCAGCCTTTTTGTAAGACATGTGGAAATAGAGCGGACTGCGGAAGGCTTTGACATGATTGCCTTGCACCAGGCCTTGCGTGCTGTCGGGGTTGTTGGATGGCTGGATTTGGATGCCGCGGCGGGCGTTATCGACGAAATTGCCCTGGATGGTACCTACGCCACCCTGGATATAGATGCCCGAGGAATTTGTGTAGCGCCCGTCAACGTCGCTGAAGACTCGGTTGTTCTCGACCAGGATGCCGGAGTTGTAGTTGCCGGAATTCCGACTGCGGGTGGACCAGATGCCAACTTTGTCAAAGTTCTTGACGATGTTGTTCCTGACAGTGAGGTTGCTCTCGTCAGCGTTGATGCCAACAGCCCAGTCCGGCAAATCCTTACCGTCGAGCGCGAAGCCATCGATGGTGATATCGGCGGCGTTGGCGTTGATCAGGCCGTATTGTTCACTATCATAATCGATCACCGGTTCGGCGGGATAGACGATCCATGCCTCCTCGACGCGTGTTCCGGTATTCGGATCGATGCCGGCATTGGGTCCAATCAGGTAAAGCGCTTTATCGATGGTGACCTGCTCGGCATACGTCCCTGGTGCAACGTGGACGGTTCCGCCGATCGCTGCACCATCGACGCCCTTCTGGATTGTCTCGAACGCGTCCTGCCCAAAAATGAGACCGTCGACGACATCGCCGTTGTCATGCCCAGCCCAATCGTCGTCCACATAGGCGTCCTGCACGCCGACCAGCTTCAGATCGCCCGTATCCAGATTGGCGGCGCCAATCGGGTCGCCCCAGGTGCTGGTATCCTCGCTGGTTGAGGTTGTATATCCACGCGTACTGGTTGTAGGATTGGCGAGGGATGCCCCACGATAGACCTTCACATCGCGTGTGAGCTTGAAGGCATGACCGATGGTGGGAGTCAAGTCTTCTGTTGCTTCGGCCAGATTGTATTCTCCTGAACCGATGACCAGCCGATATTCATCGCCGACTTTCTCGCTGTAAATCAGCCAGTTGTTGATGGTGTCCAAAGGATTGTGGGTGTATTCCCCGATCTGGATCCAATATGGGTCCTGGTCCCAAAATGAGTAGTACCCTGTACCGTCGTCGTAAAAATAGTTGTTATCCACTTGGACGATATCGCCTTCTTCCAGACCGTTAACAACCGTTTGGATGTATATGCATCCTCCTCTATCGGTTTCGTTGGTGGTATGGCCGTCAAATGAGATTAGAACAGCCTCCATGGTCTGAAATTCGGTATCTGATATGTAGCTGCCTTGCTGAATTGCCAGAGACTCATCTTTGTATGCAGCTACAGCACTTGCATCTTCTAAGGCGTACGGTGCTCCTCCAAAAGTTCCATGGGAAATTATCGGTGTTTCTGCAGAGCTCACTTCACCCGGCACTGAGGCAAAAAGCAGTCCTAGCACTAACAGTACAGCGATGATCAGGTTCTTCTTACTCGTTTGCATTGTGTACATTCTCCTGAACGATCAAATCAAAATGAAGGTCTAGTACGATGGGCCGACCTTACCGGTTCGGCATAACACCAGCCCGGCTTAGCAGTTGGCAACAGCCCGCCAACCAGCCGTTTAATGTTTGTCGTCTGCAAGCATGCTCAGGCCAGCGATCACCTCCCTTCTAACGCCAGGATTGCATGGATTGCGGTTGATGCGTTCGGTTTCCCATAGCAGGACAAAACAGCGTCTACCAGAAGGAAGTAAACACTTTTACCAGCGCTCCTCGTCGAGAAAAACCGCTAAGTTGTACTTATAAGTGGGAGTTCTTCATTTCCCCGAAAGGTCAACGAATCCAAGTTTAACGATTAAAATATAGCATGGAATATATTTTCTAGAACTGAAAAATGTCACATTTTTGATGTGATATTTATCCAGTATGAATTTAAGCCGTGGCCCGGAAATGATACTAATCCATCGGCGTTAGCCGTTGGAGACACATCGGTTTGCCTCCGATGGCGATCCTAATGTGGCTTCTCCGGGCTGTTCTACAGCAGCCCCCGATAACGCCGGTTTTGGCGACTGCTTGTTTTTCCACTGTAAAAGGCAGTCAGATGGACATTATGGAAACACGTTGAGTATATTCGGTTTTTCGCTGTGCATAGTCAACGAACAGTACTGATTATGCCGGAAAGCCCTCATCCGCGCGTGGCTGTCCGCTTGGCGCCCGGCGGGAGTCCGTCAGACGATAAAATGGTTGCCGTGATCTGGCGGCAGCCATTTTGTATAATATATACAGGACAAGAGATTATTTCGCCCAGGAACTCGAATCCTTCAACCATGATCGGCGGTTGGTTGTCAGGATTGGATCAATATTTCCCATTTGATTGCAGAACGATGAGCAGGCGGCGCAGGTGAAAAAACGAAGGTTGGTCAGGTGGTTCCTCCTGATCATTGTTATGGCGCTGCTTTCCGTCAGTGGAGCGCTGCTTCCGAAAGTGGACACCGCCCTGGCGTACTCCCGGGGTGTCAGGGCGGCTGAGAGGGACGAATGGCGGCAGGCATTCATGCTTTTTTCCCGGGTGTGTCAGCGGAATTGCCAGTACCGGGAGGCTGCGTCCAGGCTCATTGAAGCTGCCAGCAAGGCAATTCAGCATCAGCAAAAAGAGATGGATGCGGGGGAAGAAATCAGCATCATCCGCTGGCTGATATCTGCGGGCGAACTGGAAAGCGCGGCGGCTGCCTTCGACAACAGCACAGTCGCTGTCCCCTCGGGACATTTCACCATGGGAGATACGCATGGCGATGACGATGAACGCCCGCAGCGGAGGATTTATCTGGACGCCTATGAGATCGACCGTTATGAGGTCACCAACATCCAGTATCAGCGCTTTTTGCTGGAAACCGGGCGGCGAGCTCCGGTTCATTGGTCTGGCACGGACTATCCTCCCGGGCAGGCGGATTTTCCCGTCGTCGGCGTGGGCTGGGAAGACGCCAGCGCCTACTGCGCTTGGGCCGGCAAGCGACTGCCCAGCGAAGCGGAGTGGGAGAAGGCGTGCAGGGGACCCAACGGCAATGTTTATCCCTGGGGGGATGATTGGGATGGGACATTGGCAAATACCGGGATTGCCCAGGCAGATCAGTGGCCGGAGCAATACGAGGACGGTTGGAAGCTCGTTCTCACGCCTGGGACGGGTGATCACAACCTGGGCCTCAGGCCAGTGGGCAGCTATTTGGATGGCGCGTCTGGATATGGGGCGCTCGATATGGCCGGGAACGTCTCGGAATGGGTGCTAGACTGGTATTCTCCAGAGTTCTATTCTGAAATGCCAGGCGAAAATCCGGTCAGTCTGGGGCCTCCCTGGCAGCATGCCGTCCGCGGCAGCGCCTGGCACGACCGGGTTGGACAGGCTGACACGGTCGCAGCCGAGAGCCGCTGCTCGGCGAGAAATGCCTCTCATTCCTATGATACGCCGAGATTGGGTTTTCGCTGCGCGCGGAGCCTGCCATAATAGAGTAAGTCCATGCGGTTTGTTTACGCCTTCCGGACGACCAATCAGGTTCGAATCTTGCCTTCTCCACTGGAAAAATAACATCAATGGCCAATCAACCAGTTGCTTAGCTAAAATTGAAATTTTATTACTGATTAAAATCTTATTATTTATCCTGGGCTGGTCTTTTAAGGATGTATGTTTGCATTTTGTTCGGCTGTTGGTCAATTACCGGTAAGCCTGAGACAACTTCCCATCCATCCTTGCCAAGTTTATTTAGATGTAGGGTTAAATATATATTATGATCATCAGGCTCTTTACTTAATGTTTGTTTGTCTCCGTTTTGACGAATGATTGATATTTCCCCTCTAATTCCAAAACCATAATTGATCATAGAATTCAACACAATATATTCCCACTTTTGCATTGAAGGTCTCCGTGTTTTATTCAGGTTATTAATAAATTATACCATAGATAAGAATCGGTTAGGTAAAACTAACCGCTTCATAAAGTTATGATAAAAAAATCATATTTAATATTTTTTACTAAATCGCATTGTTAAGTAATGAGTGTATAACCTTACTGAATATTCGCTTGCTCCTGCAGTAACCGGACGTAATTGACCACGTCCCAGCGCATTTCGGCGCCAGGCAGGTTTTCCAGCAGGGACGGCATGCGCCCCTCGATGCCCTTGGTGATGGTCAGAAAAATCGCCCCGTCGCTGATCTGGCGAGCGTTTGAATCGGCCTCGACCAGATTGGCCGGCGGGTAGCGCACCAGAAAGCCGGAGAACGGTCCGGTGCCCTCGCCCGTCGCGCCGTGACAGAGCGCGCAGGCGGTATCAAAATACTCCTTCCCGCGCGCCAGCGAGGCTTCATCGGCGGGGACGGGATTGGCCGGCGCGCCCAGCTCAGGGATGTACGCGGCGCCCTGTACCGGCACCGAGCGCGGCGGCAGCGGCAGCGGATCCTCCATCGGCCGGAAGGAGGGCTGGATCTCCATGAAGCTGATCCAGTCGATTTTGATTACATCGTAGGTGAAGAGCAGCCCGAGCGCCAGCGGCACCGCCAGCACTACCAGCAGGATGATCAGGCGTTTGATTACAGCCATAGCTTCTCCTCCTCGACGTCGTGCACCATTTCCGCGCCCAGCTCGCCGAGCGCGGTGTGCAGCCCCTCGTCCAGTTCACCCGGGCCGGCGAACAGGATGCCGATATGACCGTCGCTGACTTTGGGATGGTATCCCCTCGGCCCGAAGGACGGGGTGATCGTTTCGATGAAGACGCCGATAAAGGTGCTGATCAACAGGCCGAGCATGGTCAGCTCGAAGGTGACCACGATGGAGGTGGGGATTGGAAAGATAATCGGCATGGCGGCCACGCGGATCGGATAGAGCGCGGGCGTGCCGAAGCTGAGCGCGATCCCGACCAGGAAGCCGATGATCGCCCCGCCCAGTCCGATTCTGCCGATGGTCGTCCAGCTCATCGGCCGGCCGAGGATCCTTTCCGAGTAGGGGATGCCGGAGATGACGGTGATATCCTTATCGCGAATCCCCAGTCCGCGCAGCGTGCTGATTGCCTCGGCGGCGCGATCGATCTCGTCTTCCCTGAACAGCGCTAGATGGACAACTGATGAAGGCATCTGACCGCTCCTTTCTCATTAATCCAGCTCGGTGACCGAGGGGATTTCAGCCTTGCCGACCTTACGCAGCGTGTGCGACATCTGCCCCTCCTGAATCTCCCAGACCGGCACGAGCGGGATCAGGCGCGAGGCGAGCAGGTACAAGAAGATAAACAGGCAGAAGGTGCCAGCCACGATTGAAATTTCGGTGAGGGTCGGGTTGTAAACGCCCCAATCGAAGGGGTTGCGCTGGTGACCGAGGGTGAGCGGGATGATGGTGTACCGCTCGGCGTACATGCCCACGTTGATCAACAGCGAGATGATCAACATTGCCCAGGGCGTGCGGCGGATCTTCTTGTTCCACAGGGTCAGCCAGGGGACGAGGATGTTGCAGATCAGCATCAGGTACCAGACCCAGGCGGAAGGCCCGCTGGCGTGCAGAGTGAGGATCTTGCGCACGACCTCGGTGCCGCCGTACCAACTGACCAGATATTCATTGAAAAAGAAATACGCCCAGGACATGGAGAAAACCAGCACCAGTTTGCCCAGCGCGTCGAAATGCTCGGGCCGGATGAAGTAATCCATGTGCCTAAGCGTCTTGCGCAGCACGTACAGGATGGTGATCACCGCCGACACGCCCGAGAGGATCGCGCCGATGATGAAATACGGCCCGAAGATGGTCGAATGCCAGCCCTCCACCATCGAGATGGCGAAGTCCCAGGAGACGATGGTGTGCACGGAGAACATGACCGGGATGATGGCGAAGGCGAAGATGTTGATCGCCTTGCGCAGGCGGAACCACTCGCTTTCAGTGCCGCGCCAGCCAAGCGCCAGCGCCTTGTAGACCGCGTGCCGCCAGCCGGATGTGCGGTCGCGCGCCATCGCCAGGTCTGGCACGAGGGGCAGATACAGGTAGATGGTGCTGCTGAGCAGGTAGGTGGTGATCGCCAGGAAGTCCCAGACGATCGGCGAGCGGAAGTTGGGCCACAACCAGCGCGCATTTGGATAGGGAATCATCCAGTAGAATATCCACACCCGCCCCATGTGGATCAGCGGGTAGAGCGCGCCGGCAGCCAGACCGAAGGTGGTCATCAGCTCGGCGGCGCGGGTGAACGGCCGGCGGAACTCGGCCTTGAACACGCGCAGGATCGCCGAAACAAAGGTTCCGGCATGGCTGATGCCGATCCAGAACACGAAGGTGACGATGAAGATGCCCCAGTACACCGGGCGGTGGATGCCGGCCAGCCCAATGCCCTTGGCGATCATGTTGCCCCAGGCGCCCAGGAATAACACCGCCACACCCAGCCCGAGGGCGATCAGCCAGATCCAGTAGCGGCGGGTGGTGGTCGTCATGGTCTCCATGACCATGCGGTTCATCTCCTCGCGCGGCAGCGGATCGAGCATCAGGTGTTCTTTGGGATCTTCCTCGACGTGCTCGCTGGATCGAAGTTTTCCGAGTGCTTCTGTTTCAGCCGCCATAGTATCCGCCTCCCTTGAGATAGGTGACCTTGGGCAGCGTGCCCAGCTCCTCCAGCAGTTGGTAGCGTCGCTCGCTGCGCGCCATCTGACTGACCTGGCTGTTTTCATCGCTCATATTGCCGAACACCAGCGCCGCCGCGGGACAGGCCTGCACGCAGGCCGGCTGGACCTCACCGTCCTCCAGCTCGCGGCCTTCAGCGGCGGCGTTCTGCCGCCCGCGCACGATGCGCTGGACGCAGAAGGTGCATTTTTCCATCACGCCGCGCCGCCGCACGGTCACATCCGGGTTGAGGTGGGAGTTCATCGGCTCGGGAATTTCGTGATCGAACCAGTTGAACTGGCGGGCGTGATAGGGACAGTTGTTCGCACAGTAGCGCGTGCCCACGCAGCGGTTGTAGACCTGCAGGTTGATCTGCTCTTCCTGGCTGTGCACCGAGGCGAACACCGGGCAGACCGGTTCGCAGGGGGCATTGCCGCACTGCTGGCACATCACCGGCTCGCGGCTGGGGGCGATTTCTGGGTATTCGCCCTGCCACATGCGCTTGTTATAGATCCAGTACATGCCGCGCCCGTAGGCGACGTCGTCCTCGCCAACGAACGGGATGTTATTCTCCATCGAACAGGCTGCGATGCAGGCATTGCAGCCCGTGCAGCGGTCAAGGTCGACGACCAGTCCCCATTTCACGTTTGCTTGATCTTCAGCCATTGTTTCATCTCCTTGATCGGTGTTGCTTACCGTTAATGTCCGCCGTAAACGCCGGTGATGCTCTCCAACCGGGCGAGCGGGCGGCGGTTTCCGGTGGGCTCGATGCTGGCGGTCAGGCTGCCAAAGACCAGGTCGCCTGCTTCGTTCACCTCGGCTGGCAGTACCAGCGCCGGGTTGACGCCGCGGTTCTCAGCCCAGCGGCCCAGCGCGGTGTGTCCCTGCCCAAAGGGGATCGCGATCGTGTCCGGGCGGATGGCTGGATAGCGGTAGACGACTGCCTCGATAGATCCGTACGCCGTGCTGATGCGCACGATGTCGTCGTCATGGAGCCCCAGCCGGTCGGCGGTCTCCGGATTGATTTCGACCCATGAATTCCAGGTGACGGTGGTCATCGGGTCGGGGATTTCCTGCAGCCAGGGACGGTTGGCGCCCGCGCCGTCGCCCAGGTGAGAGGGGTAGGCCAACAGGTAGAACTGCTGCCCCTCCTGCAGCGGCTCCGGCTGGCTGAGGCGCAGGCTGGCGGGCAGCGGGTCGGCGCTGCCAGGATCTTCCAGGCCGGCTTGCGCGGTCCACCAGCCGCCGTGCTGCAGCCACAACGTCCAGAAGGTCTGGATTTCGGCGGCGCTGTAAAAGCCGCCCGCGGCGATCAACGGCACGATTTTCTGTTGGATGAAGTCGACTTCGTCGGTGTAATTTAACTTCCCGCCGGCAGCGGTGATGAGCACATCCCCGGTCGCGCGGGTGTCATAGAGCGGGACAACCACCGGCTGGGCCGCGGACCAGGCCGGGCGGTCGCTGCCGGGCAGGCTGCGCTGATAGCCGAAGGATTCGAGCGGCGTATGGTCGGGCAGGATGTAGTCGGACATTAACGCAGTTTCGTCGGGAAAGGCAGCAAATGAGATCACCTGTTTCACGCTGGTCAGCGCATCGGTAAATCCGATCGAGGCGGGCAGTTCGAAGACCGGATTGACGCCGTGAATGAAGAGTGTGTGGATCTGTCCGGCTTTCATCCGCGAGACCAGATCTTTAACCGCCTCCAGGCTGGAGGGGATCTGCTCGCCGGCGGACAGGTACATCCCGCCCGGTTTGCCAAGGCTGCCGCTGATCGCATTCAGCTGCAGGATCGCCCGGGCGGCGTCCACCCCGCCCTTCTGTCCCAGCGCGCTGCCGCCGGGGATGGCCAGCGGACTGGCGGCGCGGGCGAAGAGCGCGGCGAGCTCGCGCAGCTTTTCCTCGCTGACGCCGCTGGTTTCGACCGCCGCCTGGATGGAGAGCGCCCCGGCGGCGGGCGGCACAGCCACGCCGCGCGCCTCGGCGACCAGCCGGACGAGCGCCAGCGCAACGGCGCCCTCGCTGCCGGGCTTGATCGGTATCCATTGGTCGGCGTTGCCGGCAGTCATCGACATGCGCGGTTCAAAGACGACCAGATAGCCGCGCCGGATGGGATCGCCGCGGCGCATCTGACCGTACGCGTGTGTGTATGTCACCGGTGAAAGCCAGGTTTCGAGGAAATTGGCGCCAAACGAAAAGGTGACGTCGGAATTGGCAAGATCGAAAAAGGGCAGGCTGGCGCCGCCGAAGGTGAGCGCCATCGCCTGCAACAGGGTGTTGCGTGCCTCGAAGGAGCTCAGCGCGCTGTAGCGCAGCGGTGCAGGCGCGCCCAGGGTGCGGGTCAGCTCGCTGGCGAGGTCGTAGATGTGATCGTGGGTCATGCCGAGCAGAAAGGCGATGCCCTCCGCCGGGCCGTTGAACGCCTCGCCGACCAGAGTGATGGCATCCTCCCAGCTCAGCGCGGTTGCTGAGAGCGCGGCGTTGCGCCCCTGGCGGACTGGCCCTCGTACGCGGTCCGGATTGTACAATCCCTGCTGGGCGGTCAATCCGCGCGAGCACAGCCGCCCGCGGTTGACCGGGTGGTTCGGATTGCCTTCGATTGTAATAGCCCGCCCCTCTTTGGTGCGCACCAGGATTCCGCAGCCCGCCGGGCACTCCCGGCAGGTGGAGGCGTAATATGTGCTCAAACCGGTCTGGTTGTATTCGGGCATCTGGGTGTAAGGGCGGCGGACGATGTAGCGCGACATCGGCCCGCAGCCGGTCAACACTGCGGAGACGGCTGCCCCGACGCCGCCAATTTTGAGAAAATCCCGGCGAGTGAGTTTGGCGCTCATACCGTTTCCTTTCTACGCATCAATAATGGCAGGTCGCGCAGTCCGAGAGCTTGGTCCATTTCTCGGGCGCCATGCGCTTGTGGCAGGAGAGGCACCAGCCCATGTTCATCCCGGACTGGGGCTCGGCGACGGTCATCTGGGGGATATCGCCGTGGCATTCGGTGCAATCCACGCCGGCCTGGATGTGCGGCTGGTGATTGAATTTGACGAATTCCGGCATGATCGCGACCGGCACCCAGGGGATGGGCTCGTTGCGTTCGACATAACCGGCTAATTTGTCCAGCTCGGGCGACTTCTTCTGCACCTGCTGGTGACAGCCCCAGCATTTACTGATCGACGGCAGGCCCGCGTTGGGCCCCCACTGCACGCCGGCGTGACAGTAAGTGCACTGCGCGCCAATACCCACGTGGGTCTTGTGGGGGAATTGGATCGGCTGGTCGGGCGGGGCCTGGGTGAGATACACCCCTCCGGCTGCGCCGCCAAGCAGGATCAGCAGGATCAGTCCGATGGCAATCCGGTATCCAGTCTGCTGCCACCAGGGTTTCTTTGCCTTCATGGGCGACTCCTTTCTTCGCTGATTCTCTGTGTTATTTGCTGCGTCCGCGAAGCAGCCAGACGACCAGGAAAATTATCGCGACGAGAACCACACCGAGCGCGATGGCGAAACCGAGGCTGGTAGCCATTGCGCCCAGGCCGGTCAGGATCCCGCCGAAGATATTGCGCGCCGGCCCGCCGGGTTGTTCGACCGGGCCGGGCGTCAACTCGGACATGGAAGGCCCGCTAGTTGGAGCCAGTCCGGTCGCGAGGGTCTGCGCGTAGAGGAGCAGGTCGCGCCCGTCCTGGGGCGTCCAGCCCAGGTCGTAGCCGATGGTCATCTCGGGGGCGCGGGCGGTTCCAAAGCGGGTGCGGTGGAGGAAGCGCCAGGGATCCTGGTTGGCGAGCGTGCCGAGAACGATGTCTTGTCCCTCGTAGCGGAATTCGATCTGCTGCCCGTTGGCGCCGTGACAGCTTGCGCAGCCCTGCTCGTAGAGCGTCTTGCCGTGCTGCGCATCCCCTCCGATGATCTTCAGGCTGACCGGATCGATGAATTCGTTGTCGTCGATCAAGCCCTCCTGGATGAATTTCGCCAGCGCGTTGATGTCCGCCGGGACCAGAAAGCCGGAGAAATCGTGCTCGTCGTCGAGTTCTCCACTGATCGCAGCGCTCAGGCTGGCCAGGGACTGCGTCCGCGTTGCATACACCCCCAAAAAGCCGGTATAGTTGGCGCCAGAACGGTAGGCGCCGTCTTTCCCCTGATAATCCCAGCCGTGACAACTGACGCAGCGCCAGGTGTCCGGTCCGCGGCGGGTGTTAGTGCTCTGCTGCAACCAGATTGGCTGGTCGCCGCTGGGCGGGCTGGCGAGCCCGATCACCTCGCTCCAGTCGTCGTAAAGCCGGGCGCCGCGCACCAGCTCCTGGTCTTGCTGCGGTAAAGGGGCAGCCGCGAGCGCCTCTCGTGATTGAACGATGGCGACTCCCAAAAGGATAGACAGGATCAGGATGAAGAAAATTGGCATGAGCGAAAACCGTTTCATCGCGACTCTCCTGAACCAAAATGCCTGATTATTAAGCCAAGACAAACCGCCCTGCGCCTGCAATAATGCGATTATACATTAAATAGATTGATTAAATCGACATTAAAAAAGGGTGATTTAAAAATAACCCGATGATTTTTATCAACAAACTTGACAAAGGGGTGCTTTCATTGATAATCGTTGTTAGGGATCAGTTGTTCCTGACCTGAATGATCAGGTGAAAGGACGGCCGGTGGTGCAAATCTGAACAGCCGCTTGTCCTTCCTACTAACATGAGGATTTCATAGTGCAGTCAGTAATAAAATCCATAGAAAGGAAACTCTGCGATGGCCACTGTCAGTAACCTGCTGAAGGTGAAGGGGAAAGATGTCTGGACCGTACAAAGCGGCACCCAGGTAAAGGATACGCTCAGACTGATGGCGGAGAAGAACATCGGCGCTGTACTGGTGCTGGACGGCGCAAAGATCGTCGGTGTTTTTTCTGAGCGCGATTACGCTCGACACGCCGCCCGGCGCGAGTCGATGCTTCTCAACGATCCCGTCGACGATTTCATGACCCGCGCCGTCTTCTATGTCAGCCCATCACAGACCGTCGAGGAGGTCATGGCCCTGATGACCTCCAAGCACATCCGCCACCTGCCTGTCCTCGAGGACGAACAATTGGTCGGCGTGATCAGCATCGGAGATGTGGTTAAAAAATTGATGGACGAGAAGGAGACCACCATTCAGGGGCTGGAGAACTACATCCTCGGGCGTGATTTCAGCCATTAGGCTGAGCGGTTCCAGAAAGGATTGATGCGATGGCAATGGTAAAGGATCTTCTCGAGGAGAAATTCACCCAGGTGTGGTACGTCACCCCGACTTCGACGATCGGCGACGCGCTCAAATTAATGGCCGAACAGCAGATCGGTGCGGTTTTGGTGGTCGAAGCCGGCAGGATCGTCGGAGTGTTTTCTGAGCGGGATTTTGCCCGCAAAGCCGTCCAGGCGGAGATCAGTATGGCTACCCAGGTCGGCGAACTGATGGCGCATCCGGTCTATTACGTCACGCCGGAGCAATCGGTCGAATCCTGCATGGCGCTGATGACCCAGAAACGCTTCCGCCACCTGCCGGTGCTGGATCAGGGCAAGCTGGTCGGGGTGATTTCGATCGGCGACGTGGTCAAGCAGATCATCCTGGAGAAGGACCAGACCATCCAGAGCCTGGAAGACTATATCTGGGTGCACATGATATAATTCTCTGCGCGCAGTCGGCGGCAAATTGCTTCGGAATCAGCAGCCGGTGTGCAGAGGCGCATGATCGAAATCCGGTTGGCGAATTTGGTTTACGGCGGAGAGTGCATTGGCCGCCTGGCGGATGGCCGGGCGGTTTTCGTTCCCTACGGTCTGCCGGGCGAGCTGGTCGCCCTCGAGCTGGTAGAGGAGAAGAAACGCTTCGCCCGCGGGCGGATAGTCGAAATCCTCGAGCCGTCTGCTGATCGCATCCAGCCGCGCTGCGTCCATTTTGGCGAGTGCGGCGGCTGCCATTACCAGCATATGCCCTACGAGCGCCAGTTGGCAGCCAAGCGGGAGATCGTCGCCGACCAGCTCAGGCGCATCGCCGGTGTGGAGCATCCGCCGGTGGAGGATATCCTGCCCTCACCCCTGGCCTGGAATTACCGCAACACCGTCCAGTTCCATCTGAATGAGGCCGGCAGGCTGGGTTATCAGCGCTGGGGCGGGCGTGAGGTGGTGGTGGTCCGTGAGTGCCAACTGCCCGAGGAGCCCCTCAACGACCTCTGGCCGCAGATCAATTTCGAGCCGCTGCCCGGTCTGGAGCGCATCGAGCTGCGTCTGGGCGTCGACGAGGATGTGCTCATGGCGGTCGAAACCAGCAGCCTCGACCTGCCCGAGTTCGAGGTGGAACTTCCCCTCTCGGCGGTGCTGCGCAGCCCGGCCGGACAAATCGTCCTGGCCGGCGACGATTTCCTGGTGATGGAAGTGCTCGGCAGGCTGTTCAAGGTTTCGGCCGGGTCGTTCTTTCAGGTCAACACCGCCCAGGCGGGGGCGATGGTGACCACGCTGTTGGAATGGCTTCCTTTGAATTCCCAAACCACGCTGCTGGACGTCTATTGCGGGGTGGGACTGTTTTCAGCTTTCCTTGCATCGCGGGTCGGCCGCTGCATCGGGATCGAATCCTCCGAGAGCGCATGCGCCGATTACGCCGCCAACCTGGACGAATTTGACAACGTGGATCTGTATGTCGGAGCAGCCGGGGAAATTTTGCCTGCACTGGCGCAGCACGCGGATGTAGTCATCCTCGACCCGCCCCGCTCAGGGGTGGAGATCCCCGCGCTGGATGCGCTGGCTGCCATGCAGCCGGGGGTGATCGCCTATGTGTCCTGCGATCCGTCCACGCTGGCACGCGACGCCGCCCGCTTGCTGAAGGCCGGCTATCGGCTTGAGCGAGTCAAACCGATCGACATGTTCCCGCAGACGTACCACATCGAGAGCGTCAGTCTGTTTCTAAAGGGGGCGGAGTAGATCGGGTAGTCCAGGGGGGTATTAAAGCACAAAGAAGGCCACTGTCGGGCTTCGAGCGAGAAAGGCGCCCCTGACTGACAGCTCTCTTAATCCGCTGTCTGCCCAGCCTCTGGCTGATCGTCTGGGATATGTAATTGCTTTGAGGGTATAAAAAGTGCTAAAATAGGACAATATTTGTCGAGATATTGGCCCCTCCAGGCACTATGCCAGGGCCAATGGGAATGTGAGGTAAAAATGCCCAGATTTTTTGTTGAAGTACCCCACGGGCCATCCAAAGAGGACTGCGATCAAGCCATCCAGATGTTCCTGAATACCGGTTCTCACTTTGTGACCAACGCTGACTGGGGCTGCAAGGAAGGGGAACATAAGGCCTGGTTCATCTGTGACATAGAGGATAAAGAATCGGTCTTGCGCATCCTGCCGCCATTATTCCGACCGGTCGCAAAAATCATCATGGTGCAAAAGTTTTCCACAAAAGACATCCCGGAAATCATGGAAAGCCACGACGGCTGATTACCGACAGTCCTGATGAGCCGCTTTGCTTGACTTCCCAACTATAGGAATGATAGATCCACGGTTGTAATCTGCATATCGTGATTGGATGGCCGGGTGTGGGGGTGCAAAGACGGCCTGGTAAAACCTCGCAGCAAGGCTGATAACCAGGAACCTTCGTTATCGAATAAACGTCTAGGTAGTGCGAGACCGCACAGCAACCGTCTGCGCTGGGGCTGTGAAGGTTCGCTCTGGGTTAATTCGTCTGGTTCTTGAATTTATAAAGAATTCAACTTTGATCGATTCTGACGTAAAATATAAACGGATTCATTACAATTGTGCGCACGCCGTTTTTCGGCTCATTCCGCCGGAAAACCTCGAGGAGGAGGAGATCCATGACTAAGCGATATCAAATCATTCTGGCGTTGATCGTACTTGCGATGGGGATATTGGCTTGCAACCTGCCCGGTCAGCAGGCCACTCAAACTCCGTCTGAGCCGACGCCGAACCAGACGATGACCGCCCTGTTCGCTATTGTCACTCAGGCGCTGCCAACCCTTCCGCCGCCGGTGCCGACCGCCACATCGGAAGGACATACTGTTGCCTCTGCGACAACCGCGCCGCCGACTCAGACGGTCACCCTGGCGCCAACCCTGACCCTCGCGCCGCTGGTCACCGCAACCAAAGCAGCCACCGCGGAACTGCGCACGGCGGGCAAAGCCAGCGCGTCTTTCCTCAGCACCGCTCCCACCCTGGACGGTGTCTGGGATGAGTGGAAGACCACCGCATTTCCCGCCCGCTCCGTCGTTTACGGCTCTGGTGAGCACGACGGCAAGGAAGACCTGGAGGGGTCTTACCGAATTGGCTGGGACAACACCTACCTCTACCTGGCGGTCAAAGTGATCGACGATAAATATGTGCAAAACGCCAGCGGGACAGACATTTTCAAAGGCGACTCAATCGAACTGCTGCTGGATACCGACCTGGAAGGCGATTTGAACTCCACCTCTCTGAGCGGCGATGATTACCAGCTGGTCATTTCGCCGGGCAAGCCGGACCCTGATGATCCGAAGGAGGTGTATCTTTACTACCCGAGCAACGTCGCCGGTGAGCGCCCGCAGGTGAAGGTTGCATCGATGGGCGGGGACGGCCTCTATCGGGTTGAAATTGCCATCCCCTGGAGCATGTACGGCATTACCCCGGCGTCCGGGCAGCGTTACGGCTTCGCGGTTTCGGTCAGCGACAACGACAACGAAAGCTCCAATGTGCAGCAGAGCATGGTCTCGAATATATCCAGCCGCGCGTTGACCGATCCGACCACCTGGGCGCTGTTGACGCTGGTAAAGTAATCTCCTCTTAATCAAAAAACCAGAACAGGGCAGCGGCTGTGTCCGGGCTGCCCTGTTTTAGGGTCGATCGGGCTAGAAGAGGATCGAGGTCATCTCCTTGCGGTATTCACGGCTGAGCGGCGAATCTGCGCCGAGCAGCTCCAGCAGGCTGAGGATCAGCCGGCGGACGCGCTGGTCGGATTTATCCTGCCGCAGCAGGTCGAGTAGTCCGTCAAGAGCCGGGGGAATCCTCCCGTGCGCGGCCAGGCGTACCGCGTTCCAATAAGCCGCCTCGCGCTCGTCGGTTTCCCCACCCGGCTGGTGCTTGTGCAAATCCAACACCTCGCTGGAAAAATGGAGCAGCATTTCCGCCTGGCTGTACTGCCGGCTGGCCGGGAAGGAGGTCAGGATAGAGTCGGCTTCGTGCCCTTTGCCCTGCGCCAACAGCGCCATGCTCAGTCCTAGCAGCCCTTCCGGGTTGTCCGGAGCATGCTCGAGCGCCTGACGGAAGATCATCTCCGCCTCATGCCATTTTTGACCGCTCAGCAGGGCGTTGCCCTTTTCGATGGTCAGCGCGGCTGGGCTGGGCGGCTGCAGGCGGCTGAAGAATTCGCGCAGCCGGTTTTCTGGCTGCATGCCGACAAATTCGGCGACAACATCGCCGGAGCTGAAGGCCTTGACCGTCGGCAGGCTGCGCACCGAGAAGCGCAGCGCCAGATTCGGATTGTGATCCACATTGACTCGCGCCAAGCGGAAAGCGCCGTCGGCTTCACGGGCGATCTTTTCCAGCAGCGGACTCAGGTCTTTGCAGGGACGGCACCAGTCAGCCCAGAAATCCACCACGACCGGCAGGTTCTGCGAGAAAGCCAGCACCTCGTATTCGAAATCCGCTTCACCTACATCAATAATAAAATCCGATGTCATCATCGATTATCTCCATATTACGGCTGACATTTCAAATTGTCTGTCTTGATAATAACTTCAGCGTATAAGATTTTCATCGGATTAATCCCCTGGCAGCCAATGATCAGGCTGGTCGGTCATTCGCCATGGTCATCGTCGGCGATCGTGCCGGGCTGCTCCATCTGAATGACATCCCCGTGGAAGTCGATGACGACTTTGAAACCCATCATGCCCATGTAAGCCCGCCCGGCTTCCGGGATGCCGGTTTGCAAAAGGGCTTCCAGCTGCTTGTCAATATTCTTCAGCTGGTTTTCGATGATTGCTTTCGAAAACAGGTCTTCCTGACCAAGCATGCGGGCAGTCTGTTCGCTGAGCAGGTCCTCATGCCCGGTGATTTGTTCCTTCATCATGTCGAGCACCTGTCGGTCGACGTATTCCGAAGGGATGTGACGGCGGAAGCCGGCGTCTACGACGACGTAAAAGGGTTCGTCGCCGACCACAGCCGTTTCGACAGCGTTATCGAATTCATCAACGATCAATCCAGCAAACAGGGGTTGTCTCATAGCGCTCCAGGTCAGTTGGACTGGCGGCCTTCGATGGCAGCCAGCAAAATGCCGGCAGAGATGCCCAGACGGCGGTCCAGACGCCGTTGAAGGTCCTCGTTGAAGTCCATCACGAGCTCGTATCGGAAGAGATTGAACCTCTGGCGCAGATCTGCCACGCGTTGATCGCCAAAGAGCACATCGTAATCCTGCGGCAACAGGCTGCCAAGCAGCATGCGGCGCAGCACCGCCCGCCCGACGCTGTCTTCCTGAAGAATGCCGAGCGGTTGATCATAAGCATCCAGCACTTCCCATTGATCCCGCATCACCGAGCGCCAGCCGCGCCGGCGCAGCGTGCCGACCTTGTATTGAGACGGGCTGTCGATCACATCGTACGCCGCCGAAAAGTCGATAATATTGCGCGCCTGGATGTAAAGCAGCTCCTGGCTCATGCTCTCGTCGCTGTAGACGCGGATATCCTCGCGCAGGCGGAACATCTTTTGCCGGCTGTACAACACCATCTGCTCGGATTCGTTGTAGACACGGAAAACGCCGGTCAGGGCAATTGCCTGTTTTTTAAGCAGATACTGGCTGGATTGGAAGGCTGAATGCATCTCAATCTCCAAGCGACTTATCGGTTACAGTTACCATTGTACCGGCATTTTCGATCAAAGTCACGGTTTGCAGAGTCGGGCTGGGATAGGTCCAACGGTAGACCCAGCGCGCATCCGCGATGTTGAGGTTGACGCAGCCGTGGCTGCGCGGGCGGCCGAAATTGTTGTGCCAGAAGGTGCCGTGAAAAGAGATGCCATTTTCCAGCAGGTAACAAACCCAGGGCACGCCAGGCAGATCGTAGCTGTTGGCGTCGGCGCCGTCGCCGGCGGCCATATGTCGTGACGGGCGTTTGCGGTTGGTCATGTAGCGGCCGGTTGGGGTGGTGTAATCCCCCTCGCGGAAGCGAGCGCCGGTCGCCGTGCGCGCCATAAAAACCGGTGTTTCATTTTCGTAGGCGATGACTACCTGTTCCGGCAGGTGGATTTCCAGGCGCTTGGCTTCCATCGGCAGGTGAGCCGAAATTGGCGCGACTTCATCAGCCGTAATGATGTGCATATGCGCGGCGCGGACGTAATACTTGATCTTCCATTTGTCATCGTCAATCCGGTACCAGACCTCGCCATTATCGTCCTGGTGGGCGGCCGAAAGCCAGTGAGTGGTGCCGTAATACAGACGGTATCGCAGGCGTTCCGGTCTCAGATAATCTCGGGGCGCATCGGTGAAGGGCACGCTGACCTCAGCCAGCAGCCCGGTCTCAGGGATATCCAGCTTCGGAGAGTTCAGGCGAATCTCGACCGGTTGGACGTCGCCGGAGTGGACGTAACACCCATCCTCGATCAGATACCAGACGCGGTTGTGCCCCGAATCAGTCCCCCCCAGGGCAATGCCGGTAATGTTCAATACCAGGTCCTGCCAGTAGGATTTCTTCAAGTCCGCCGAGAAGGATGGGGAGGCGTAGCCGTCTGTTTTACTCGCAGTGATCCTGCCAAGCGGCAGGACATTACCCTTAGGGTCGAGCAGTTTTCCCAAACGGAGGTCTTTTTCCATTATCGGCAGGCTGAGCAGGCCGACCAGCGACGCCCCCGAACGTTTCAGGAACTCGCGCCGGGAAAGTTGTTGAAGGAGCGGCCTGAACGGATTGTCCATTTTGTTCAGTCGTGCACGTTGACCACCGTGCCCACCGAAGCCCAGTCGTACAGCCATTGGGCGTCCTCAGTGCGCAGGTTGATGCAGCCGTGGCTCATCGGTGTGCCGAAATTGTTGTGCCAGTAGGTGCCGTGCAGCCCGTAGCCCTTGTAGAAGTACATGGTAAAGGGCACATCCGGCAGGTAGTAGCCTGGCCCGGACATGTCGGTGTAGCGCAGCTTGATGTAGACGCGGAAGGTGCCGGTCACGGTTGGATGAGCCCAGGTGCCGGTCGAAACCAGGAAGCTGTTCAGCAACTCCGCGCCCTCATAGGCGTAGACCATCTGATCGCTGAGATCCACATCGATCCAGCGCTCACCGTCAGTCACAATGTCAGGTATTGTCACGCCTGAATACACCACCGGGGGAGGGGTTTCGGTCGGGGTTTCGGTGGGGGTGGGTGTTTCAGTCGGCGTGGCGGTGGGCGTGGCTGTGGGTGTTGAAGTGGGCGTCGAAGTGGGCGTGGAGGTCGGGGTGTTGGTCGGAGTTGGCGTGATGGAAGGTTTGGGCAGGGCGCCGACCGGGCGAGCCGAGGACGGATTGCTCGCCAGGGCAGTGCGCAGATCGGGATAGAAAAGCCAGCCGAGAAGGCCAAGGCAGGCGATCAGCAGCACGACCAGAGTGGTGACCAGCCAGCGGTGCCCACTGGCTGGTTTTTCGGCGGCTGCGGTTGACTTCACAGCGCTTTGGGCGCTCATCTGGCGCAGCCGCTGGATCTCTTCCATGCCGCCCGGCGCGGCTGCCCTGACCGGCACCGGGCTGGTGTCCTCCAGGGTTGCGGCCGGGGGCGCGGCCGGCGGCTCAACCTGCGCTGAGGCTCCGCTTGCTCGCAGACGCTGCGCTGCCCAGTGCATCGCTTTGCGGGCATGCTGGCTCTCCGGATTGATCGCCAGGGCTTTGTTGATGTAATCCACGCTTGCGCGCGGATCGGAAACCGCAGCGAGAATTAACCAGCCCTCTTCGAGGTTTGGATCGAGAAGCGTGGCGCGCTGCGCCTGGCGGCGAACTTCGGCGCGATTATGTTCGCGCAGCGCCTGTCGGGCAAGGTGGAGAGCCTGCTGGGCTTCAGGCAGTGAAGCGAAGGTCATGGAGCGTCTTCCATTTGGACGATAGGCTCATTACGTATGTAGCAAAGGATGCCTTTGGTCACAGCTTCTGCAATCAATTCGGGCTGCTCGGTCAGTATGCGCCGGTCGAGGTTGAGGAATCCGGTTTCGATAATGGCCGCGGTGGTATCGGTGTTGATCTCGCGGAAGGTGTGGTATTGGGTCATGTCGCCGGTGATCGTGTTGGCGTGAAATCTCATCCCGGTGGTCTTGGCGTAACGCTCGATCAGACAGGCTGAGAGCCGCTCGGCTTTCTCAGGATAGGCGCTGGACGCGGCGGCGGCCACCTTGAAGCCGGTGGCTTCGTCGTTGACGTAATCGCAGGAATCGTTGTGGATCGACACCAGGGCAAGCGCCTGATACTCGTACAGCTTTTCGTCGAATTCCTGCAGCAGATCGACCTCAAAGCCTTCGGCGCGTAAATTTTGCTGGACGAGCGTGGCGATCACCAGGTTGACGTCCATCTCGGTCAGCCCGTCGGCGCACACCGCGCCAGGATCGTTGCCCCAGTGACCGGCAACAATGCCCACCCTCGGCCGCGGCGCTGTCGTGGGCGTGGGATAGGTTGCGGTCGGATTGGCTTGCCAGGCCTGGAACATGTTGTCCAGCAGTTGGTTCGAGAAGAGGTTGGCGGGCGTCCAGAGCGTGAACAGGGTTGCCATGACCAGCGCAACGGTTACGATTGTCCAGATGGTGGTGAACACGGACGGATTGTTGCGCCCCTCGGAATGAGTTGATTCAGATTGCAGGTCGTCGTCCATATCCTGTCGATATTACCTTAATCTACCCGCATTGTGCAAGTTCGAGCCTGGTTAAAAGTGATTGGAATATGCATGAATTACTCTGATTTTACCCTGAACGCCACAAAGTGGATGAAATGCGCGGGCATATCTTGGATTGTTCAGGTTCGGAGGCGCAAATCCTTGACGACAAAGGGCAGGCTGTGTATAACCAGAAAGGCTGGATTACTGGATGCAAGACTTTTGCCAGGGCCTCCTGGATCATCCGCTCCAGCCGGGGAGGTATTGTTTGAACCAACTGCCAGCCGAGCATTTACATCGCGCCATGCGCTGGTGGACGACAGGCGTAACCGTGGTCACCAGCCGTTTCGGCGAAGGCATTCACGGCATGACTGTTAACTCGTTCACCTCGCTTTCGTTGGAGCCGCCGCTTGTCAGCGTGACGCTGGCGCTCGATACGCGGACACAGCGGCTGGTTGAGCAATCCGGCATTTTTGGAGTTACAATACTAAAGGAGGACCAGATCGAGATTTCCGACCGTTTCGCCGGGCGCAAACCGAAAGGCAGCGACCGGTTCGCTGGCATCGAAACCTTCGAACTGGTCAGCGGCGCGCCGTTGATCCAGGGCGGGCTGGCATATCTCGACTGCAAGGTGGTCTATCCGTATCGTATGCGCTCGTCGATATTATACGTTGGCGAAGTGATTGCAGTCCGTATTGCAGGGGAGGGGCAACCGTTGATCTACCATAACCGGCAATATCACAGGTTAGAAAAATGATTGAGGGCGGGTTATCACAGGAAGAAAAACAATTATTATTGAGGTTGGCACGCGAGGCGATCGAGGACATCGTTCACCGGCGTCATCTACCCCCGCTGGATCTCAGGACACTCCCGCCGCGGCTGCGCGAGGACGGGGCCGCCTTTGTCACGCTGACCAAGAACGGTGAGCTGCGCGGCTGCATCGGCGCGCTGGAGGCTACCCAGCCGCTGGCTGAGGACGTCCGCGAGCATGCCGCCGCCGCAGCAGTCGAGGATTTCCGCTTTCCGCCGGTCCGCGCGGAGGAGATCGAACGACTGGAGATCGAAATCTCGCGGCTGACGGCGCCGCAGCCGCTGGCGTACGACGGCCCGCTGGATTTACTGCAACGCCTGCGCCCTGGCATCGACGGGGTGGTGCTCAAAGATGGTTTCTGCCGGGCGACCTTCCTGCCGCAGGTCTGGGAGAAGCTGCCCGAGCCGATCGAGTTTCTCGAGCAGCTCTGCCTGAAGATGGGCGCTCCGCGCAACGTCTGGCGCGCCAGGAAACTGGAAGTGTTAACCTACCAGGTGGAGTCATTCCAGGAAGCCCCGCGCGGCAGCGATTCACGCGGCGCTTAGCATTTACGCGCATTTTCAGTCGGGACAAAGGCGTTGGCAGGTGCAAAACGCCTGAGCTGTGTTGATCTCAATGACCGCGTCGCGCCGGATATCCCCTGTGACCAGTCGGGATTAAAGAGAAAAGATCGAGCAGCCAGCTCGATCTTTTATGGATTGATCGAATCGTTTACGCCAGCGGGGCGGCGGCGAGGTTCTTGCTGGCCTCATTGTACGCCTGACCGTATAAATGGCCCATGATCGCCATGGAATAGGCGTAGGTCAACAGTACGCCAATGACGCAGGCGATGATACCGATCGGCGCGATGATACCGGCGACGAACGTACCAAGCAGGACGATCAAGAACGCGCCGGGATTTGCCTTGATCAGCCCAAAAACCTCGCTCAGATTAAAACCCGCCGCCAGCGAGTTCTTGGCGAGGAAATTGGTATAGGCAGCCGGCAGAACAAAACCGCAGGCCAACCCGTAGAGGAACGAGAAAATGCTCAGGCAAATGGACAATACCGATACCAATGCAACGGCTGTGTCGCCGCTGGAAGAACTGGTAGCAATCGTATCGATGATGCCGACAATGCCGCTGAGGATCGTGATCGGCAGGGTGTAGACCAGACCGATCAGGAAAGCGTAAAAGCCGCGAACCAGATCCGCGGTAAATTCGACCTCTGGCAGAGGATTGGGATCATGATCCATCACCCGTTTGGCGATGGCCAAGCCCCAGCCCAGCACGACTATCTGACCGACGATCGGGATCAGACCGATCAGGGCGACGATGGCGATTTTCTTGAGCCAGTCCGGATCTTTAAATACGTATGAAAAGGCCAGTCCAAAATCCATGTGCGTTTCTCCTTATCACCGATGAGACAATCTAATGCCGAAGATGGTTTTACTATATCCTCATTTTTTACCAGACACAAGCGAAGTTGCACGGACGATGCCAGCCCCGATCATACTGCCGCCGGCTGGTTGATCGCGTTAAAATATTCCTTCACGCTCTGGTCGTTATAGAACACCAGCGCCAGGATGCCAACCACCAGCGAAACCACATTGCTAAAGACGATGCAGCAAATTTCGAGAATGGCGATGGTCTGTGAAAACTGCACAGGCTGAACAGGGGTGGCGATGATCTTCATTGCATACAGGATTTCGAACACGCCTAAAGCTGCCGGCAGGAGGGTGATCGGCGCGCAGATAAGTCCCAGCCCAATCGTGCCGAGGACGACGCCGATGGTGAGACTAAAGCTGGCAATAATGTTTAAGATTCCATTGACGAGCGTCATGATTCCAAGCGCGGTTACCAATCCCGGGCGGACGCTTGCCGCGGAAGGATGTTGCTGGTATTGATTCTGATCCATGCAATTACTCCTTAGCAATTAATAAACCAAAGAGGATACTCTGGTTGGCAAAACGGATTGTATTATATACGCATGATCGTCAGGAGAGTTGCGGCGACGATTCGCCGGCCTGGGCAGTGCCAGGCGCTGCACGCTACTAAACCTCGAGGATCAGGGCAGCGGGCGGCTCTAGAAATGGTCGAAATGATCGACCTTGAGGACGAAGATGACCGCCCGGCGTTCGGCAGGATCGGCGGCGGGTGACAGCGAAGCGCGGATGAACTGCAAAGCCTGCTCCACCTGGTCGTCCTCCACGCCGACCAGCAGGGTGGTTTTGCCGCGGCGCAGAAATCCGCCCGTGGAGGCAACGCCAGTAACGCGAAACTGGTTCGAGGTCAGAGCCTGAGAAACCGGATCGCTGTCGATATCGCGGACAATGGCTATGATCAGTTTCATGGCTACACCTCTTCGTAGTGTTCGACTGGCAGGGTGAAAATCGTTGCGCCGCCGATGGTGATTGGCGTGGGCGTTGGCAATGGCAGAGGGGCGCTTTCGAGCGGGACGGCAATGTATTCGATCCGCTGGCGGCAGCTTTCCTTGAGGGAATCAAGCACCTGCTGACGCTGTGATTCTGGCAATGCGATCATCAGTGTCGCGTTACGTCGTCCCAGGAAGCCGCCAAAACTCGGCAGCCGTGTGACGGTGTGGCCAAGGTTTTCCAAACCGATCTCTGCGTTTTCCGCGTCCTGAGATTGGATGACCACGATCATGCAGATATCCGGTTTCATTTTCTGTTCGGGTCTGCTCATTTTGGGTTGCTCCTTTCAGGATCGTCTCGCTGAATCAGGGGAGCTGGATGACATGCCGGCGGGGATTGTCGATGCTCAATTGTTGACCGTCTGGCAGTTCGATGATCGTCTGCGCCGCATCGAAATTTATATTAATTCCTCGATATTGTACATTAACTGGCCAAGGAAAGGGGTTAAATCCTTCCAAAACCACCTTTTTTTCACTTAACTGCTTCAGTCCAAGCGTCTGGAGAAAAAGTCCAACCGGCGCAAGGCCTGGCAATGCCCCTCGGTCGCCGGCTCCATCTCCCGTTGCGGCGTGATACAAGGCGGACACCTGCCGCGACCTTTTTAGATTCACAATGACTGCGTGCATCATGCGCTCGATCAGCCTGGCTGCTTCCTGGCGGAAGCCGTATGCCAGCAGCCCCTCGGCGATCAGTTGATTCCAGGGCAGGCTGACCATGCGGGTGAACTCGTCCAGCCCTTCCTGCAACCGCGCCGGGCAGACCGGCAGTCCGTACGGCTGCATATACTCAGTCAGGATCGTCTCTGCGACTAATCGATCGGCGCGTTCGGGATCGGGAATCCCGGCCCAGAGCGGCAGCAGCAGGCTGATATCGCGCGTGGAAAAATCGAGCGTCCCGACCTCGCAGATGTCAGCGGACTGGGCGTGGCGGACGATAATTTCATTCACGCAGATGAAGTGGTGGCGGGTGGAGTAGCGCCCCTCGCCGTACAGCCAGCGGATCTGACGCGGATTGATTTCCTCGGCCTGCTCACCCTGCGCGGTCTGCCCGTGAATGACAATGTACGTCTGGCGGGTGTTTTCATCCGCCCTCCGGATGCGTACCAGCAGGCGCTGGGCGGGAGTGATCGGTTGTTCGACCTTCCACCTGCCCGAGCCTTCGCCTGAAAACAGCTTTACCCCGGAGGGACTCTGATGAACTTCTGCGTCGCGATAAGCATATGTACATGCGTCAGAATCCCATTGAGATTCGACCTGAGCGCGAAGATGCTCGCAGATGTTGCCCAGCCAGGTCAGATCATCATTTTTACCTACCACCGCTGCCATTTGCGCCAGCGATCGGCATTCGCGGTAAAGAAAGGCAGCCAGCGAGGGGCTTTCTACCGCACGCGGATCGACCCCTTGCGCCCCCGGCTGCCAGGGATGGAAGAGCGGGATGGCGTCCAGACCGATCTGGTAGGGATGATCCCACTCGGGATAGCCGTCCTGATCGCCATCGTGCTGCGGGCTGAACCAGCACCGGACGAAACTGAACAGGCGCGGGTAGATTTTCTCCAGCCAGGCTGGATCCTCGAACTGCTCGTAGAGGCGCAAGGCCAGCGTCGCCAACAGCGGCTGCGCCAGGCGTTTGCTGCGCTGCCCGGCCATGCCCGGTTTCCAGTCGATGGCGCCGTTCGGCTGCTGCACAGCGAGAAAATTTTCAATCAGACCGGCGCTATACTGATCCATGCCTGGCAGGAGAATGCTGCTGAGATACCAGGCATCCAGAACCGTCTGACCGTTCCACAGATGAGTATAATCGCTGCCGTCGCCGCGCAGTGAGTTACCGTGCTCGGGCATCCGTGCCAGAACGAAGGAAGGATTTGGCAGAGCTCCGCCCGGTGCGAAGATTAATCTGGCGGCGGTTTGTTGCGAAACAGCCAGCGCGGCATCCCAATCCGGATTGCCGGTTTGTATTTTGACCTGACGGCTGGCGTTGTACAACTCGATGCGTGCTTTTTCTCCTTCCCATTCGCGGGCAGTTGTCTTGCGAGCAAGTTCGTATGATTCCCGGGCGTCAGTTAAAGCCGCCAGTGCCCAGGTGATTTGCCGGGCGCCCTCGGGCGGCAGATCGATTCTCAAGGACAGACCGGGAGCCGGGCCGTTGTTAGGAACCGGGCCGCCGGTCATGAAACACACCGGCTGCAGGTCTTCGCTCACGCCTGTCAGGACCTGGTTAACGCCAATCTGGCTGAGCGACAGGCTGCGTCCCTGCGGGCCGAGAGGATTCAGCTCGCCGATCCATTCGAAGTTGAACTCGATGGGGTCAGCGTTTTTGTTATTGAAAGTAAACCTGCCGGCCAGCACTTGCGAGGCTGCTGCCCAAACCTCGTGGGTCACTTCAATCCCCTGGAAAGGACAGAATTTGACCACGATGAAATTGGGGTACAGGCATGTGAGCACCGGCGGTTTAACAAAGGCTCGCGGATCGCTGAGAAGGATATCCTGGCTTTGAAATTGTGGGAACATCCGCAGCGACCTTGCGCGCAGTCCGAAAGTGGTTTGCAGAGCCAGGCCGGGCGGATCCCCGAAGGATAAATCCAGCTCCCAGATGTGGTCGTTGGCATAATCGAGATCGGTCAGCGCGCCATCGGCGGCGATGGTCAGCTGCAGCGGATGCTGATCGGTGAGGGTCCATTCTCTCATAGGATCATTTTACGAAAAGAAACGGCACGGGTCAAACCAGACCGGTGAAGGAAATTGACCGCGGTCGGGAGCGTTGCACCGAGAGGATGAGAGGTGTTTTTTATGCTACAATCTGGGCTGACACACACGCCGCGGAACATATCAGCGCACAGCCCGTCTTATTCTTGTCCACATTTCCACGCCGAAATCCAATAATGCCAGTTGGCAAAGCGCCGCAGTTTCGAGCATGAATGATGCAACCTTTTTTATCACCCTGAGCTGTCCCATATTAGAGGAATTGAGATGATGCCGATGGATGACCCTTCGGATATGACAGAGGAAAACCAGAGCGAGACATCCCAGCCAGACTCACGCCTGCGACGGATCCTCCCTGCCCCAGAAGACGATTCATACCAGAATGAGCTGCTGGATGGTACGCCTGCGCACGTCCGCGCTGATGTCGAAAAATCGACCGAGGATCCCGCTGCGGATGAATCACACCAACCTCCCGCTTCTGTCGACCCCGGAGCGCCGGAGGAAGAGCTGGCCGCGCCTCCCGACGAAGAGGACGACGCGCCTGGGCTGGACGGGCCGACCGTCCCCTCAGTGGCTGCGCCGCAAACACCGGATGTGGAAGGGGCTGAATCCGCGGAGCCTGGAGCGGCTGAAGACGAGCTCCCCCATCCTGACGATACCTCGACGATCTCTCCCGCCCCGGCCGGTGAGCTTGAGGTTACCGGCGCAGTCCCCGCGCAAGAGGTCGAACAAACCATTCCTGCTGAACTGGCTCTGGACATCGAAACCACCCGCCCCTCAGAGGTCGGTCCCTCACCTGAGGAAGAGGGAGTGAGTGAAAGCCCGCAATCGGCTGAGGATGAAGCCCTGGAAGAGCTCGGCAAAACTCAGCCTTCGCGCGCATCCAGCGAGTCCACCAGAGCTTCGCGGCCCGGGCAGCCCGGTCAGCTTCCTCCGCCGCCCTTCAGCCGGGGGGATGCCGACCTGCCCAAACGAGTGGTGGAGTCGGACGTCGAAGCCACACGAGTGACGCCAGCGGCGCTGGCGCCCGCCGGCAGCCGCAGAGGGGCGCAGACTCCGCCATCGGTTTCACAACCACAGCGCATTCCCATCCGCTCACAGGCCGGTCAGCCGCCGACCAGCGCCGGCGCTCAACCCCCCGCAGCCGGCGGACGAAGCATCTCTCCGCCTTCGCAACCGATTCGAAACGGCAGCCCCTGGCGAAAACCACTTGGCTGTTTGCTGCGCCTGTTCATCGCCTTTTTATTTGTCGTCGTTCTGATTTTGTTGGGGGTCGGCTCATTCCTGGTCTACAAGTATTACACCATCGCCGCTTCCCTGCCAAGTGTGGATGACCTGCGCTCGCGCGCCTCTCAATTCGAAACCACGCGCATTGTTGACCGCACCGGCAGCGTGATTTATGAGATCATCGATCCGAACGCCGGCAAGCGCACCTTTGTCCCTCTCGAGAAGATGTCGCCGTACATCATCGCCACCACGCTGGCGACCGAGGATAAGGATTTCTACACCCACCCGGGATTCGACCCGGTCGCCATCGCCCGCTCGCTGTGGTGGAACTACACCAGCGGCAGGACAGTCTCGGGCGCATCGACCATCACCCAGCAGCTGGCGCGCACCCTGCTGCTCTCCCCAGAAGACCGCTACGCCCAAACAGTGGAGCGCAAAGCGCGTGAGATCGTCCTGGCGGCTGAGATTACCCGCAAGTACACCAAGGACGAAATCCTCGAGCTTTACCTCAACGAAAACAACTACGGCAAGCTCTCCTACGGAATCGAGGCCGCAGCGGAAACTTATTTCAACACCACCGTCGATAAGCTGACGCTGGGTCAGGCGGCTTTCCTGGCGGGCATCCCGCAATCGCCAGCGATTTATGACATCGAAACGAACCGCGAGAAGACCCTCGAGAGGTTCCGCACGGTGGTGATGCTGTCCTACCAGCTCAGCCAGGAGCGCAACTGCATCTACGTCAGCACCACTCTGCGCGAAGTATGTGTCGACCAGCAGGCGGCGCGGGATGCGATCATTGAGATCGAGAACTACGTCTTCCAGCCAGCCCGCGATACGATCCGGTTCCCGCATTGGGTGGACTACATCCGCATGCAGCTCGAATCCCGCTACGACCCGAATACCATCTACCGCTCGGGATTCACTGTGTACACCACGCTCGATCCCACCCTGCAGGAGCAGGCTGAGCGTCTGCTGCGCGAGCGCATCGACCAAATGGCGGATAACAATGCAAAGAACGGCGCGTTGATCGCCATCGAGCCGGGCACGGGAGCAATCCTGGCGATGGTCGGCTCGCCCGATTTTTACAACGATGCGATCGCTGGGCAGGTCAATATGGCGATCAGCCCGCGTCAGCCGGGGTCGGCGATCAAGCCGCTGACATACGCAGCCGCTTTCGAAAAAGGCTGGACGCCTGCGACGATGATCTGGGATGTGCCCAGCGAGTTCCCGCCCTCGGGTGATCCGAACGATACCCGCGAGCCATACCGCCCGGTGAATTATGATGAGCGCTATCACGGGCCGGTGAGTGTCCGCACGGCGCTGGCCAACTCCTACAACGTGCCCGCGGTCAAGGCGCTGCAATATGTTGGCATTTACGACAACCCTGCCACCGTGAATGCGGACGGATTGGTCAATTTTGCCCGGCGCATGGGCATTACAACCCTGACCCGCAGCGACTACGGCCTCTCGCTCACTCTGGGCGGCGGCGAGGTATCGCTGCTCGAGCTAACCAACGCTTACGCGGTGTTTGCCAACAACGGCAGGCTCATCCCGCCGGTCGCGATCACTAAAATCGTGGATTTTCAGGGCAATGTCGTCTATGATTATCAACCGCCAGCTGGCGATCAGGTGATCCGCCCTGAACATGCTTATCTGATCACCTCGATTCTGTCCGATAATCAGGCTCGCGCGCCTATGTTCGGCACGGACTCGGTGCTGAATTTGGGTTTCCCCGCCGCGGCGAAGACCGGTACGACCAATGACTTCCGCGATAACTGGACGGTCGGCTACACGGCGGATATCGTGGTCGGGGTGTGGGTTGGCAACGCGGATTACACGCCCATGCAAAACACCACCGGATTGAGCGGAGCAGCGCCGGTCTGGTCTGAGTTGATGAAATTTGCCATCCAAACACTGAAGGGCGGTAGTCCAAGCGGCTTTGTCCGCCCGGCTGGCGTGGTTGACCGGGTGGTCTGCTCATTCTCCGGCGCCGAGCCGTCCGAATGGTGTCCGCAGCAGCGCAGCGAAATCTTCGCCTACGACCAACCACCCTTAAGCAAGGAAAACGATCTCTGGACCAAAACGCGCATCGACACCTGGACCGGGCTGAGAGCATCCTCTGCTTGCGCTGATTTTGTCGATGAAAAGTTTTCCTTGAACGTAACCGACCAGAGCGCAGTCAAATGGATCCTGGAGACCGCTGAAGGAAACGCCTGGGCTGACGAGATGGGCTTTGAGCAGCCGATTTATTTCACACCGCAGCGTGAATGTACTGACAACGATCCGCGTCCGTTGATCCTGTTCGCCGGCTTAAGCGAAAATCAAACCATCACCATCAATCCGCTGCCGCTCTATGCTTTGGTTAAAGTGCCGGAACCGTTTAGAGAATTCAAGCTGGAATACGGTCAGGGCGATGATCCTTCGGATTGGATCGAGATCCATCGTGGCGAGCAGCAATCCGACCAACCGCAGTTCCTTACCGACTGGGATGTCAGTAAAATTCCCGCCGGGCGGGTGACCCTGCGCATCTATCTGACCAGCGATCGGGATACCTATGCCGAACGGCGGATACATCTCAACCTGCAGGTGCCCACCCCCACGGTGACGCTTACTCCCACGCCGACCGTCACGCGCACGCCAACCCGCACGCCTACAGTAACCGAAACGCCTTTGCCAAGCAACACTCCCACCCCCACGCCCACTCCGTCCCCAACGCTGACCCCCACGCTGTCCTTTACGCCGAGCCCATCAGCGAGCCTTACTCCAACCGGAGTATAACTGTGAAATATATCGGGACTCCCCAGCCTCCTGAAGGGGCGCAGGGGTCTTTCGGTTGGGTGCCTGTTATTCTTTTCCCCGATGCCCGAAGATCGACATCTGCGTAGCTTCCTCCCAGCGTGGTGGATCGCCGTCGAGCAGGTCTTCCCACAGGCTGAGGTTGAGGTTTTCCCGTTCGGCGATCTGGCGCAGCAGGCGGAATTTCAAGATCCGCCAGCCGGCAGCAACGGCGCTTTGCAGGCGCGGATCGCGCTCCAGCTTGAGGCTGAGCAGCAGGGAGCGGCCTCCGGGAAGCACCAGTACACACCGGTTGGGCGGGAGGGGTTGTTGCTCGAAGACAAAGCGGCTGATGATGCTGGACGCCAGAAGGTGGAACACATAGACAGGTTTGCCGTTAGCGTCAATCCACAACAGCGGCTCTTCTCCCTGTGCTGTGTAGCCGAGCGAAGCGGCCACCTGCGCAAGCAGGCCGGCTAGCGCGCTTAACTCCCTGCGCCGGGCAGATGGCTCTTCCTGTGGGCGGATTTTCCACAGGCCCTCTCTCCCGGCAACCGGCTCTGCGAAGGAAGCCAGACATGTGTGAATCAATGTGTGCGAGGGGGTGTTCAATCCAGGAAAAAGGTGGTTCAGGTTAGATTCGAGCTCGGCCTGGTCGACCTCCGCTTGTGCCAGGAGCTGGTTGACGACCTCGCGTTCTACCCGGTCGGCAAGGGGGGATTCTACCTCTGGATTTCCAGCCAGCCACCACATCCCGCCTTCTTCCGCCTGTGATTTTCCCGGATAGCGCTGGACAAAATTGCGGTTTTGAAGCACTTCTGTGAGCGTCGCTTGCGTGCGCCCGAGAAAATCCGCCGGCAGATCATTGATCTGGGTTGGCAGCAACCCGGCCTCTGCCAGGCCGAGCAGCGTGGCGGCATATAAGGATAAATAGCTGGCGGGTTCGCCCCGCAGGCGCAGATGATTGCGAACAGCCTCCTGGCTGATCGTTTTTGGATTTTGACGGGAGGGGGGCACAGCGGGTTTACGCGAAATCCACCAGAATTGGGCGCTATCCTCTTCGGGGTTGAGCGCCACGCCATTTAAGCCGAATCCGGCCATGTTCGGCGCACTGAACAACGCCAGCAGGAAACCGGGCGTGAGCTCACCAGCGACGGCGAAGAAGGGTGTACCTGGCTGGAGTTGTCTGTTTGGACCGGACAACGCCGAGTGAAGCGCCTGCGCCATCCAGTGCCAGTCGTAGCGGCGCCGTTCAAGCGCGCTGCGCAAAGGGAGGACAGCGTCGCGGCCCCATAGCCAGCCCGACCACAGCGCGCAGAGCGTCCAAAACGCCTGGTTTTGGCGCGGTACGACGGTCAGGATAGCAGCCGGTCGCAGCTCATCCGGAAGCGGCAGAATCGATTTGACCCGCCCGCGGAACAGGCTGATGCCGCCCGCGGCGGGTGGCGGATTCGGCCACACTGCCAGCGGGACCGGCTGACCGTCCAGCGCCCAGGACTGCACGGCCTCGTCCAGCGCCTGCCAGAGGTTTTTCTCGCGGAACTGGGTGTGCACGGTCAACTGCCGCGGGCGCGGGCGGGTGGAGGGCCATTGCCAGAGGGTATTGGCGTCATCGCAGATCGAGATGAGCAGCGCTTCGAGGTATTTTCTGCGCTGAGCTGGAAGGTCCAGCCCCTCAGTCTTATTGAGCAGCGTGGTCAGGACGTAGAGAGGGCGCGGCAGGTAGGTTTTGAGGGCCTCCTGAACGGATTCACGTTGATCGGCCTGCCCTTCCTGCGCCACGCGCGAGAGCGCCCTGGCGCGGTGCATGGCGTCGGTGCGGATCAACGAAAGCCGCTCGAGGTCGAAAGCAGCCAGGGGGCGCTCGCCTTCATCTCCGCAGGCAGAACAGCGGTACAACCGCGAGGTGGGACGGACCTGGTCGCGCTGCCAGATGTAGGCCTGCGCCTGAATTTCCGTCCCGCAGGCAGCACACTGAGTCTTGTACAGGTTCTGGATGTGGAGCTCCAGCCGTTCCTCGCCCCGTCGGGTAGCCGCCAGCGCGGCAATGGCTGCTTCGAACTCGCTCGCCGGAGGGGCTTCGGCAAGCACCTCGAGCATCAGGCTGAGGATTGGATTGTTGCAGGTGACCAGCACGCGGTATCCCGCCCGGGCTGCCTCCAGCGCCGCCAGCGGATTGGCGCCGAATGGATCCAGCACAAGGCTGCCGGGCGCCAGATTCTCTTTTAGCCATCCCGTCAACATGCCGGGGGATAGTTCGGGCAGGTAGCGCCCGAGTGGTAAAGCCGGCGCCTCAGCTATGGGTGGATAAAAAGGTTTTTCGAGGGATTCCATGCCTGTTAAGAGTATAGTGATCATTCGAAAAAAATCCAGTACCTGTTGATCTATATGGATAGTACGGCTCTTGCAGGGCTATTGCACCCGCTCGCAATCACGAGGGATTGGATAGTCCAGGCAGTACACGGATCGCAGAATATCGGGTAGGATAGGGCTTATCACTCTACTCCCCTGACTTATAAGGAAGGGATTGCAGTTCCAGCGGAAAGGACGATGTGCGCACAATGACAAACCGCTTCCTCGATCAGGCCAGTCAAGGCCGAAACGAAATATGGCGCTATTTGTTGACCATTCTGGCGATCATCTCGGTTTCGATTGGCATGCAGTTATTTATTGCGGTCATCGCGATGTTGGCCGAAAGGACGCTTGATCTGACCAAGCTTTCGCCGCTCGCGTTCTTTGTGGTGACGATGGCTTCTTTCCCCTTTGCATTGCTTGCCCTGGCGGGCGGTCTGCTGCTGCTGCATAAGCGCCCGTTGATCAGCCTGTTGAATCCATCCAGGAGGATCGAATGGCGGAAAATATTCTTTTCAGGCGCGCTCTGGTTTATCCTCTCCGGGATTAGCGATCTGATCCTTGCACTGATTTCTCCCGACAATTACCGCTGGGAGTTCAACCTGACAAAATTCCTTCCATTCCTGATACTCAGTCTGATCTTGATCCCCATCCAAACTTCGACCGAAGAATTCATCTTCCGCGGCTATCTGACCCAATGGATGGGACGCTACAGCAAAGGTATATGGCTGCCGGTGGCAGCCCCGTCGATCGTATTTATGCTGCTGCACAGTCTGAATCCTGAGGTAGGAGCCTATGGCATCCTGAAGACCATGCCGCTCTACCTTGGCATAGGCCTGCTGCTCGGCTGGTTGACGCTGCGCAGCGAAAGCCTGGAGCTGGCGCTTGGGCTGCACGCGGCCAACAATCTGTATGCGGTGCTGATCGTCACATTCCCGAACTCAGCGCTGCCCTCACCGGCATTGTTTTCCATACGCACATACCAGCCGGGGGCAGCCTTGATCGTTTTTGTAGTTGTGTCGGTGCTCTATCTTGTAATTATGTTAAGCACGAAAAGAAAATGGTTCTTCTCCGACCGCGAACAAATCAGCCTGGATGGCCAGACAGAGCCATGAGCGCGCCCGTGGTTCGTATAGGCATCCGACGCTCACATATACCCGCAATGCGGAAACCGGCTTAAGAAAAGTGTTAAGTAGCTGAAAACTGTTAGTGAAGTCTAGCGGGACTCAAAGTACTTATAATAAGCGATAGGACAGGCGCTCTAATAAGCCTGCCTGTTGGTCTGCCTGCAGCCATTGACTGAATCTGGAATGGCTTTCGAGTGGGACTTTCCAGGGCTGTACAGCCATCTGCCAGGTCAGGGCTGTTTCCAACCAGCGCAACCGGTTGACGTTTTTTCCCAACCACCGGTCTGCAATCAAGGGAAGATGAATGAACAAACCAGGCTCGCAGCAAGGAAAATCCGCAACAAATGGCGCTATGGAGACTGCGCCGAGCGTTGATTTAACCCAGCCCAGAAACCCGCGAGGCAGTAAAGCACAGAAGTGGCTCGTGCTGGGTGGAATGAGCCTGCTGATGATCCTCAGCGCCACCTTTCTTGCCGCGGGCGTTTCCGTCCTTTCCGGGAACCCGCTGCAGTTGTCCCAGCCGTTGTATACCAGCCTGATCATATTACTTGCCGTTTTTGGTTTGTATCCCATTGGTCGGCGGTTGAGTCTGAGGGCAGGATTGAAAGAAGATGAGGAAGGCGCCCCAACCGTCAGAAAACGCAGCCTGGACGTGACCGCCGCGGGCAGCGCAGAGGAGGTTGCCTCGGTGCTCCGCGGTCAGATCACCGCGGCGATGCCGGTAGAAAAGCTGCACATATTTCTATATGATCTTGTCAGCGATAGTTTTCAGGATGTTGCTGAGGATAACGGCAAGCCGGGCAGCGATTTACAGTTCCAGGGGAAAAGCCTGCTGACTGATATATTGTTCGCCCAGGAAAACCATCTGGATCTAAATGGCGAGTTAATCGACTCCCTTCCTCAGGCGGAAAAAATCCGCCTGGAACTGCTCGGTGCCAGGGTGTTAGTCCCGCTCAAAGGGAGTGATCGGCTGCTGGGATGGATCGCCCCTGTTTGGCGGCGAGAACGGGCGGCGGATTGTTTAAAAAGCCTGCCGCGATTAGACGGCCAGATTCGGCAGGCGGCCGCTGCTCTCGAGCGCGTCCAAATGGTGGCAATCATGCAAACCAGGCTGCGCGAAATGGACGCTTTGATCCGCGTGGCGCAGGGAGTCAATGTAACCCTTGGACTGGATGATATCTACGAGTTGATTTACGCTCAAACCAGCCAGATCATCCCGTTGGATCAATTCCGCATTTTGATGTTCGAGCCGCCCGCGAATGAACCTGAGCTGGTTTTTTCTATCAGGGGTGGTGAGCGGTGTTTCGCTGAGGAAAATACCTCTCTTCCCAGCAAAGGCTTGCCGGAATATCAATCTGTCTGCGCGGGCGCCGTCTTCTTCAGCGAAGATTATCACCAGGAACTGCGCCTGCGCGGCGACGAGGATCACCAACGCGCCCCGCGCGAATGGCTGGCCGTGCCGCTGCGCGCCGGGGCGGAAACGATCGGGGTGATTGGCGTTGGGCGGGACGAACCCTCAGCCGGCTTTACCGCTGCCCAGCAGCAGACGCTGCAGGCGATTGCAGATCTGGCTGCCGGCGCGATTGTCAAAGCCCGTTTGCTGGTCGAATCGGAAAAACGCACTCACCAACTGAGGACGCTTTACGATATGACCCGCCAGCTTTCCTCGACGCTCGATCAGGAGCTTCTGCTCAAGAATATCCTGAAGAGCGCGGTGGATATACTCGGCTGCGAGGCAGGCAGCCTGTTGATGGCTGACGAGCAATCCAAAGAGCTGGTATTCCGGGTCACGCTTGGCCCGGCGGCGGGTGAGCTCCTTAATCAGCGCATGTCGTGGGACAAAGGCGTTGCAGGCAGGGCGTTTACCAGCCGTCGCGCGATCATCGTCAACGATGTTCGCTCGTCGGATATTTGGATGAAGGAAAATGATCAGTTGACCGGCTTTGTCAGCCGCTCGCTGCTGGCGGCGCCGCTGCAGGTCAAGAACCGCGTGCTTGGGGTGATTGAGGTCATCAATCGCACGGACGGTACCGATTTCACCGCGGAACATCAAGAGCTTCTGGCTGCTTTTGCCTCTCAGGCTGCGGTAGCGGTCGAAAACTCGACTTTATACACGATGACGGATCAAGCCCTGGCAGCCCGCGTGGAGGAACTGTCCGTTATGCAGCGCATCGACCGCGAGTTGAACACCAGCCTGGATGTCAGACGGGCAATGAAGATCACTCTGGATTGGGCCATGCGTCAATCCGGAGCTGCAGCCGGGCTGGTCGGCATGGTTGAGCCGGCGGGCATCCGTTTGATGGTATCGCAAGGCTATAACGGTGAACTGGCTGGTTATGAGGGTCAGCTGCTCCCTGCGAGCAAAGACCTCCTCGATCAGCTTTTGACCAAAGGCAAGCCGGTCCAGGTGAGTCGGGTGCAATCCGGGTCGATCCTGCTGGAAGACGCACAAAGCCAGATCGTCATTCCAATCCGGCGTGAAAAAGAAGTGACCGGCGTGATCCTGCTGGAAAGCAATAAGCCGGAGGTTGGCTCGCAGGAGGTGGTCGACTTCCTGACCCGGCTTGGCGACCATGCTTCGATCGCGATTGCGAACGCCCAACTGTACAACGCCGTCCAGGCTGCCAATGTGGCGAAAAGCGAATTTGTATCATTCGTTGCCCACGAACTGAAAAATCCGATGACCTCGATCAAAGGCTACACGGAATTGCTGGCCGCCAGGGCGGTTGGCCCGGTGAACGAAAATCAGGCGAGTTTCCTGCAGGTGATCCGCGCCAACATCGACCGGATGAACACCCTCGTTTCGGATTTGAACGACCTGTCTAAAATCGAAGCCGGACGGATGCGCCTGGAGTTCGCTGCTATCACCCTCGGGGAGATAATCAGCGAAGTGGAACGCTCAACCCGTCGTCAGATCGAGGAGAAGGAGCTGCGTTTTACGGTTCAGATCCCTGAAAACCTGCCCTCCGTATGGGCAGACCGCGACCGGTTGATGCAAATACTGGTCAATCTGGTCAGCAACGCCCACAAATACACCGATCACGGCGGGGAAATTACCCTCGGCGCGCAGTTGGAGCCCGAGAAGCGCGCGGATTCTTCGCAGAGGCAAATGGTGCGCGTATGGGTACGGGATACCGGCATCGGCATCTCCAGCGAAGATCAGGCACGAATTTTCCAGAAGTTTTTCCGCTCGGAGGATCCGAAAACCCGCGAGGCATCCGGCGCTGGACTTGGATTGAACATAACCCGCAGCCTGGTCGAGATGCAGAGCGGAAGAATATGGTTCGAGAGCGAATTCCGCAAAGGTACTACCTTCCATTTCACCATTCCGGTGGCGTGATAATCCGTTTTCAGCCGCATACTTGAGTGCGATGCGTCGCAGATTCCCGCCCTTTTGGATAAAATTGTGTGCAATTCAATAGATAGTGCCAGGTGGACGCCGATGTGGTTTTATGACTCATGCGGTATACTAATGCAGGGGCAGGTATTCTCGAGCTGGTGATGTGTATTGCTACATTCGAAGGAGCTATGATGAAGGCTGGTTTTCGACGTTGCGCCGCATGGTTTCTGACCCTGACATTTCTGCTGTCTGCTTGCAGCTCGCAGGGTGAAGACAGGCAGGGAGACGGCAACACCCCTGTGCCATCCCCGCCGAAAATCACCTCGACGTTTACCGTGCAGCCAACCCGGCCGTCCATCCCAACAATTACACCGCTGCCGACCGGTCAGGGAGTAAATAAGCCTTTCCCGACCGCGACGTCCAGCGGAGAGACGGCTGCATCCATGCTGCAGGTAAGAGTGACGCCGGCTGCTGCCGGGCAGAAGCCGGGTGATGACGCCCCGTGTTACCAGGCTTCTTTTCTTAAAAATGTGACAATCGCCGAGGGTACCGGCTTTCAGTCCGGCAGCCCATTTTTAAAAGTCTGGCAGGTGCAAAACACTGGCTCGTGCGAATGGACCGAGAAAACCGCGCTGGCCTTCGCTCACGGCAACGATTTCGGCTCCCCACCGACCATCCCGCTCAAGACGAGTGTACCGCCCGGAGCGGTGATCGACCTTGCCCTGAGTCTGAAAGCACCGAACCGGTCTGGGACGTTTCAGGGTTTCTGGCGGCTGCAAAATGATATGGGCGTGTCGATCGAGATGCTCAATACACCCTCTTCGGAGATGGCGTTGAAAATCATCGTCTTTGTTCCCAGGACGCCTGAGCCAGGCCTGACTTTCGATTTCACGGCCAATTTCTGTATGGCAGAGTGGGCCAATCCAAAAGGACCGCTGCCCTGCCCGTCTGAAGCCCTGATTGGAGAAGAAGGCGGGGTTATGCGTTCATACACGCCAATGCTGGAGAATAACAGCAAGGATAATGAACCCGCGCTGCTGTTGCTGCCTGCTGATGGTAAAAACGGATTTATCTCAGCCATATATCCCCCGTATACAGTTAACAAAGGCGATCAGTTCGAGGGCGTGATCGGCTGCTTACAGAAAATGCCCAAGTGTAAGGCGGTTTTTGAATTGAATTACACGATAGACGGAACCGCCATCCAAAACCTGCTCACCTGGGAAGAGGTATCCGATGGGCGGTTAAAACGAATCGATATTGACCTCGGAGAACTCCAGGGCAAGACGGTGCAATTTATTTTGCAGGTCAACAATGCTGGCGACTCCGTGGACGATCAGGTTTTCTGGCTGTGGCCGCGAATCACCAATCCCCAGCCTGCCGACTAGCGCCAACCTGCCAGTTTGATTTTTGTATAATTTTCGTTATACTATATTCACCTGCGCTTTCTTTACTCCACAGGAGGGCTAACTATGCGTATTTTGGCTCCAACTAAACAGATCAAAACGGCTCTAAGTCTGGTCGCTATCCTGTTAATCCTCGCATTATTGGTCGCCAATTTCCCGGCATCATTAGTTCGGGCATATTCGGGCTATCCGACCTTTAGCATCCTCGCCGTTGTCAAAGACACCTCTGTGACCGTCCAGACCAATAACCTTCCGCCGAACCAGACCTTCACCGTCCGCATGGGATTGATCGGCACCAAGGCGGTCGGCGGGACGATTGTGGGCACAACGGATTCCGGTGCAGGCGGAACCCTGAAGCTGACCTACACCATCCCGGATGCGCTCAAAGGCAAAGCTCAGATTGCCATCCGCATGGATAGCCCGGCTGGCTATTATGCTTACAACTGGTTCGATAATGTCACTCAGGGCAGCGCGACTGGCACAGTTGTTCCGACCAAGGCTCCAGGGACAACCACACCGACGAAGACCCCCGGCGCAACCACCCCAACCAAGACAGCCACGCCTGCCGGCACGGCCGTTAAGGGCATCCCCACCTTCAGCATCGTTTCGGTCGTAGAAGACACCAGTGTGACGATCAAGACAAACAACTTCCCGGCGGGAAAGACCTTCGTCGTACGTATGGGCGCTTTTGGTACGAAGGGCATCGGCGGAGTTGAGGTCGGTACGACCGAATCGGGCAGCGGCGGCTCCTTCGAGAAGACGTATAACATCCCGGCTTCCCTGAAGGGTTCGGCGCGAATCGCCATCCGCATGGATTCCACCACGGGCGGTTACTTCTCGTACAACTGGTTTTACAACAGCCCGCTGACGGCAACCGGCACCCCGGCAAAGACCACCACTCCAGCAAAGACCGCGATTCCTGGCTATTCCGGCATTCCTACATTCTCAATTAGCGCGGTTGTCAAAGACAGCTCGGTCACTATCAAAGCCATTAATTTCCCTCCAAGCCAGACCTTTACTGTGCGGATGGGAAAGTACGGCACCAAGGCGATCGGCGGGACAACCGTTGGGACGAAGGAATCAGGTGCGGGCGGCAGCTTTGAGGCAACTTATACCATCCCCGATGGTTTAAAGGGGCTGGAGAAGATTGCCATCCGCATGGACAGCCCGGCGGGCTTCTATGCCTTTAACTGGTTCTACAACAGTACTTACCCGTAGGCGCGGTTCTACCTGATTAATCGACAAGCAGCAATCAGGGTGGGGCAATCCCACCCTTTTTTGCACGCTTGAAGCAGCGGCGCCGGTCGTGACTTTGCTTATCGCCGTCCCAGGATCGCGTCGGTCATGCGCGCGGTGCGGACGACCGGCTGGACATCGTGGATCCGCAGAATATCCGCGCCGGCCTGGATGGCGAGGACGCAGGCTGCCAGGGTGCCCTCCAGGCGCTGATCGGGGGGCAGGTCGAGGGTGTAGCCGATGAAGGACTTGCGCGAAGGCCCGATGAGCAGCGGGAAGCCAAGCGCCTTGATCTCCCCCAGGCGGCGGATCAGCTCCAGATTCTGTTCGACTGTCTTGCCAAAGCCGATGCCGGGATCGAGGATGATCGCTTCATCGGCAACTCCTGCGTGACGGGCGAGCGCCACGCTTTCCATTAATTCCTTACAGATGTCACCGATCAGCTCTTCGTAATGCATGCCAATATAGCGCCCGCCGAGGCGCTCCTGCAACTGCGCGTTGGAGGGTTTGCTGCGATTGTGCATCAGAACCAGCGGGATTTGATAGCGCGCGGCGACTTCGCCAAGTTGTGGATCGGCGCGCAGCCCCCAGACGTCGTTGATCCACTGCGCGCCCGCCTGAACTGCCGCTTCAGCGACGCTGGCTTTGTAGGTATCGATAGAGAGGATGATGTCCAGGTCGGCGGCTGCCAGGGCGCGAATAACCGGCAGGACGCGCTCGAGCTCCTCATCCGCGCTGACCGGCTGCGAGCCAGGTCGGGTGCTCTCGCCGCCAACATCGAGGATATCCGCGCCGGCGGCAGCGAATTGGCGCGCCTGCTCGAGCGCCGCCTGGACGGGGTCCTGTTTGACATTCAATATGCCGTCGCCTGAAAAGCTGTCGTCGGTGACGTTGATGATCCCCATCACATAAGTGCGCCGGTTAAATTGCAGATGTGGCCGCCGGCTCATTGTGCGGGTCCCCGGTCGAGCAGGATCGCCAGCATTTTCACTGCGCGGCGCTGACGGGTGCCGGGCTTTTTGGCCTGGCGGATGTAGTTGAGGTGCTCGCGCTGGTGTGAAGGCGAAAGGGCGTGGAATATCCGCGCTGCCGGCTCATTTCCCTTTAAGGTAAGGGCAACTTCGAGCGGGACGAGCGGATGCCTGGCGCCCAGGCTTTCTTCGAATTCCTGCGCATCGGTATGTAATTGTATCCCGCTCACATCGCATTCCTTGAGCAGGCCGGAAACCCGCAGTTTATAGAGCGGATGGATAAAACTGCTGGACAGGTCTGCCATCGGCCGCAGGACAAAACCACGTCCTCGCAGGCGTGGATGTGGGATGCAGAGTATTTCATCCTCGTATTTTTGGTTTTCGTAGAAGATGATGTCCATATCGATCACCCTTGGACCGTTTTGGATGGTCTTCTCCCGGCCCATACTCACTTCGATCGATTGAAGGTAATCGAGCAGCTCGCGCGGCGAAAACGAAGTTTGCGCTTCGACGACCATGTTAAGAAAAGGCGGCTGGTCGAGGTAACCCCAGGGAGGGGTTTCGTAGACGGAGGATACCCGGCAGACGGGCGCGCGCGGGAAGAGCGAGCGGACAGCAGTACGCAGGTTCTCCAGACGGTCACCGAGGTTGGATCCAAGCGCAATGTAGATTGGATAGCTCACAACACCTCCGCTGGGTGACAGTATAAAGACAGGCAGGGTAATTTTAATCCGAGCCGGCTGGAATGAACAAGGCGCGCACTCGCTGAATATCCCGCCACAACTGCTGCTGAGGTTTACTGGTTGCGCAGCGCGTTGAGTACATCCGCCAGCAACCCGTATGCTGTTGTATCCGGGCCGGGGTTGTTCTCGACGATGCCCAATCCGGGCAAGACATCCAGCTTGAATTCGACATATGAACTGGTGCCGTTGATGGTGTAAAGCGGCGATTCCGGTGAGACCCGTTGCGGCTTGACCGATGCTTCAAGAAGCAGCTCACCCTTGCGCCGGGCGGTGCAGACCAGCTTCCAGCGCTCGCCGGCCGCCTGCGCTTCGGCGATCATTTCGGTGCTGATCTCGCGGATGCCAGTACGATCGACCTGCTGCGGTTTGAGCGGTATGCCGGTCAGAACGGTGACCAGAGCGGCGACTTTAATCGCGGCGTCCCAGCCGTCGACGTCGGCGGACGGATCGGTTTCGGTAATGCCAATCGCCCTGGCAGATTCGACCGCCTGCTCGAAGGTTTTACCTTCGGCCATCAGACCGAGGATGTAGTTCGTGCATGAATTGAGAATGCCGTGGAAACCTTCCAACTCGACGGCGGGCAGCGGCCCGCGGAAGAGCGAGAAAATCGGGGCGCCGTCCATCACCGCGGATTCAAACAGAAAGCGTTTGCCGCGCCTGGCAGCCAGTTCGGTCAATTCGCGGTAGGCATGCACGACAGGTCCCTTATTGGCGGTGACGGCATGCATGCCTTTATCGATGGCGGCTTTGATATGGTCGATCGCCGGTTGGCCAGTGTAATGGTTAACCGGCGAAGTTTCGATCAGCACTTCAGCCGAGCTGGAAAAAAGGAAATCGGTGGCGCGCGTCGGGGCAGGCTGCTCGGAGAGCATGTCCAGCGACTGCCCGCGGCCGATGACCTCCAGCGCGCGGGTCAGGTTGATCCCGCCAGAAGAGATCGCCCCCCCGTGGTGACCGGTGATGATGCCGGTAACAATGAAGTTCATGTTGAATTTTTCAGCCAGCTCCTTTTCCTTCTGTAAAAGCAAGCGCGCAAACGCCTGTCCGACATTGCCGAAGCCGACCATGGCCAGCGATATTTGGCGCATCGATCCCTCCTTATGGGTGAATGAATCTCTTAAGTTATTGTAGCATCTTCCGCTGCTTTGCGGGTTTGGGATTTAAGCCATATGATGCTTTTATGTCTTTGTACGGCCTATCGAGACCAGTTGAAGCGCTATACCGGCGGCCAGGGATACTCCCGATGGTCTCCAACCGGCAGTGGGAAGCGGCAGTCGGCCAGGATCTTGCGGATTCGCCCGGCCATCGCCTCGATCTCGGTTTGGGCGAGCAATCTTCCCAGCAGCCGGATCAGCGCAGAGCGAGGATCGTTCAGCTCGGTCAACATTCGTTCTAATGAGGCGGTCAATTCCGCCGGTATAGGCTGGCCAGCAAAATCCCAGATCACCGTGCGCAGTTTATCCTCGGTGTGAAAGCATAATCCGTGGTCGATTAGCCAGAGGTGATTTTGCGCGTCGATGAGCATGTGTCCGCCCTTGCGGTCGGCGTTATTGACCACCAGGTCGAATAGCGCCGCCAGGCGCAGCCGCTGACGGTCCTGTGGACTGAAGGTGAAGTAATGATAGTTGGCGTCATGCTCGATGTACACCTGCAGCGAGCCCGGTCCGTGCGGGGCATTGCGCCGATAGACGGTTGGCGGGACCAGATGCCAGCCCAGGGCTTCGCTCACCAGGAAAGCGGCTACCTCGCGGTGGGCGAGGGTATTTTCTGGAAAGTCCCATAAGGGCTGCTCTCCGCGTGAAGGTTTATAAACCGCGGTGAACTCCTGCCCGGCATGGCTGATCCTGGTCATGAATGTATAATTCGATCCGCGGACGAATTGACCGGTCAGAGACACTTCACCGTTAATAAGGGCGATCAGTGCGGGCTTAGGATTGAATTCACCGCTCACAGCTTCAGTGTTTATGTCCGTTCTTCTTTGGGCAGAAGTGCCCCTCAGGTTCCATCGGCTCACCGCACTGCGCGCAGATGGCGCGCCCGCGGCTGACCACTTCGCTGCCCCAGGCCCCCATGGCTTTGAGCTGCGAGCGGGTGCACCAAAAGCGCACTTCGCCGGCTTCATCCTCGCCCTTCTCATCAGTCAGGATCTCATGAGCGATCAGACAGGCCAGATCCCGTTCTGTATCGTAGGTGAGGCCCAGCTCACCCACGCGAAAGAGCGGATCAACCGGAGGGCGGATGTGCATCTGGTCTTCGATGTAGTCTTCAGAGGCGGGCGTCAGATTCTCGAAATGCTTGTCCAGCTCATTAAGGAAATGATCGACGCCGACTGCTAGATTCTGGACCTGAATTTTTTCCACCAGCAAGGTGACGACCTGATCCACCATTTGTCCTTGCAGGTAAAAAACCCGTTGGCCGGGTTTTCCAATTGCGTCGGTAGTGATGTGGGTCACCGGATTCAATTCGATTTGGATTCGCGGCATCGCAAAAGGTCTCCTTGCCTTGCCAACAAGTATACCAGAAAGCACCGGGGTAGGTTTTGATTACCCATTCAATCATATTACCGAGCGGTGTGTGGAAATCAGCTCTCGAATGGGTTGCGCGGGTGCATCGACCGTCTTATTCGGATTCCACCAAAGCTGCCTGATAGCCGTTCCAGACGGCTTTCTCCACCGGATTATGCAGATCCAATAGCTGCGCCAGAGAAGCCCCAAAGGATTCGGGCTCCCCGCTCGTGATGAAACGCAAGGTGCCGGTGGAACCTTCGGCAAGCAGACCGCGGCTGACCAGCACGCGTCTGAGCTGGCGGGCGACGGCGGGAGCAGGATCGATCACGCGCACCTGCGGGCCGGCAATTTCCTCGATCAATGGGATTGCAAAGGGGTAGTGGGTGCAGCCGAGCACGACCGCATCGATCCCCTCGGTCAGCATCGGCTCCAGAGCAGCCTTCAGGATGCACCGAGTTTCTTCGCCGTCCAGTCGGCCGGCTTCGATTTCCGCGACCAGGCCGGGACAGGTGTCCTGGAAGAGCACCACGTTGTTGGCAAAGCGTTCGACCAGCGAGGCGTACAGCTCGCCCTGGAAGGTGGCCGGCGTGGCCAGCACTCCGACCCGTCCCGTGCGGGTGGTTTCGGCCGCGGGCTTTACCGCCGGCTCCATGCCGACGAAGGGTGTGTCCGGGAAGCGTTTGCGTAAATCATGTAGAGCGGCAGCCGAGGCGGTGTTGCAGGCGACGACGATCACCTGCGCGCCTAAACTGAGCAAGAAGCGGGTGATCTCTGCCGAGAATTCACGTACCTCCTCAAGCGTGCGCGGCCCGTAGGGTACGTGCGCCTGATCACCAAAATATATCACCGGCTGCGCTGGCATCAGCTCGCGGATCGCGCGTAGAACCGAAAGACCGCCTACTCCCGAGTCGAACACACCAACTATCGGCGGGCGGATGCGGTTTTTTCTCATCGCACCGCTTCTACGAATGCGGAAAAAATGGCTTGATGCGCCGGACTGCCGGGCAGCCATTCAGGGTGCCATTGCACGCCCAGTCCGAAAGGATGGCCTTTCAGCCAGACCGCTTCGGCCAGCCCGTCTGGGGCTTCGGCCAGCACCTCCAGCCCGGCACCGACCCGGTTGATGCCCTGGTGGTGCAGGCTGTTGACGCCCAATTCGACGCCGTTGGCGGCGCGTTCCAGCAGGCAGCCGGGTCGGATGCTCACCGGATGGGCAATCAGGTCGCGCGGCATGTTGAGAAAGCAGTCATGGCGAACAGCGCCTGACAGCTGCGCGCTGATGTGGGTGTACAGACTGCCGCCCAGGGCAACATTGACGATCTGGGCGCCGCGGCAGATGCCGAAGAAGGGCCAACCGGTCTCCGCCGCCAGGCGAACCAGCTCGATCTCGAGCTCGTCGCGTTGTTCGTCGACGCCGTTGATTGCAGGGTGCGGCTGACCGCCGAAGAGCCTGGGATTGATGTCCCCGCCGCCGGTGAACAGGATTCCGTCCAGTGATTTGCGCAAGCGCAGAAGATCGTCCCGTGTCAATCCGATTGGAATCAGCACCGGCAGACCGCCGGCATTTTGAACTGCCGTGATATAGGCGTCAACCGCTGCGATGAGATGGTAATTGGCGCTGGATAGCGTACGACCGGTCGTGATGCCTATAAGCGGTTTTTCCATTCAACTTACTCCCGGGAATTTCCCGAAAAAAGGCGCAGCCAGATCCTTCGGCTGCACCTCTGTTGTTGACTGGCATGAGCGGCGCGCTAATTGAATTTTTGCTTCAGACGGGCGCCTTTGCCGGTGCGGGTGCGCAGGAAGTACAGCCTGGCGCGGTTCACCTTGTTGCTGCGCTCGACGACAACCTTGTCGATGCGCGGGGAGCGCAGCAGGAAAGTGCGCTCGACGCCGATGCCGTTGGTGGCGATCCGCCGGACGGTGAAGGTGGAGTTATTGCCGTTGTTGTGGATGAATAAAACCGTACCCTTGAATTCCTGGATGCGTTCGCGGTTGCCTTCCTTGATTTTCACGTGCACAGAAACCGTGTCGCCGCTGCGCAGCTCGGGGATATTCGGGTTGGTGGGCGCTTCCACAGATTTTAGCAGGTCTTCCATTGATGCTTTCCTTCCAAATAAGTGCTGATCAGGCCTGAATTCCAGGCGCGAGGGGGGATTATAACACGAAGCGCGTAAAAGAACAATAAAGAGGGGCCTTTCCCATCGGGTGTAATCCGCAGCCCGGATCAGGCTTGACGCGCCCCCGGGTTGCGATAAAATTAGTAGATGCTGGGGCGGTGGCGGAACAGGCAGACGCAGCGGACTTAAAATCCGCCGGTGGTGACACCTTGTGGGTTCAAGTCCCACCCGCCCTACTGGATATGGCTTAAGACAGGGTTAATAAGGCTTAAACCCGTATATGTGGGGGTCATGTTTTGCCAAATTGGGAGAGTGAAACGTGAAAAAGACTGCCTTAACACAGCGGACTATATATCCGTTTGACCAGGATGATTACATTTTAATATGGATAGAGGGATTTTTTACCGACCGAAAATCAAGAGGGTTGGCTAAGGGTTCACTTAGTTTTTACACTCAAAAGCTACGCTTGTTTATGACCTTTTGTGAAGGTCAAGCGGTTACTCAAATCAGGCAGATAGATGCAACTTTTTTAAGGAAAATGCTCTTATGGCTGGAAGAAACCGGGCATAATCCCGGTGGGGTGCATGGTTGCTACCGTGCGGTTAGGGCTTTCTTGTTTTGGTGGGAAGCGGAGCTAGAACCTGTTGGCTGGAAAAATCCTATCAAAAAGGTCAAAGCTCCGAAAGTGCCAGACGAACCAATAGAACCTGTTGGAATGGATACCGTCCGGGCTATGGTTGCAACCTGCAAAGGCAAGAGTTTAACCAACATTCGAGATAAGGCGATTTTGTTTGCCTTACTGGACACGGGGGCAAGGGCTACGGAATTTCGCATGATGAATATAGACGACCTTGACCCAGTAGCAGGCTCAATCCTTATCAGGCAGGGTAAAGGACGTAAACCACGCATGGTTTACTTATCCCATAAAAGCCGACAGGCTGTAAGGGCTTATCTCAAAATTAGACGGGATAAGTACCCTGCATTATGGGTAACAGTCAAAGGGGGAAGGTTGACTTATGACGGGCTTCGAGGGATAGTAAAGCGAAGAGCGGATTTAGCGGGGGTAGAGTATCCTACCCTGCATGATTTTCGGCGTGCTTTTGCCTTAAATATGCTTCGGGCTGGTGTGGACATATTCACGGTACAAAGGCTAATGGGGCATACATCCCTTGCGGTTTTAAAACGGTATTTGGCTCTCACTGATGAGGATACCAAGATAGCCCATGCAAAGGGCAGCCCGGTTGACAATTGGAGCTTGTAGGATGTTTTTAGGATATAGCGTCAGATAATTCTTATTGGCTTGTTATGGTAAGCCCATAAGATATTTTATATCCCTAGCTTGCCTTGTTTTTCCTCATCTTTCGAGGTTCTCGGAGCTTGTTTGAAAGCTCCGATATTTGTTGGCGGCATTTGTACGGTAGCTCCGTTTAACAAGGCTTCTATGGTCAATATCTGTATTTTGGGGTATTTCTGTTGCCATAAGCTAGAAGAGTAATAACCAGCCTTGACCGCTTCGGTAACCATATCAGGGGTGGGTTCTTCGAGGGTAATAAATATCCCGAAAGCAGCTTTTTGATTTTCAACCGTGCCAATTAAATCCCTGATATATCCGCTTGTCACCTTACCGCTCTTTACTTGTACAATTGCGTTTTTTGGTCTTTTTTCTGTTTCATCGACAAAGGTTATTATTCCATCAATTCCCCTATCTCTACCCTTCCGACCCTCTTTGCTTCCTTGTTCGCCTCCGACTGGCTTTGCTTTCACAAGCGATAAAGCCCACCATTCAAATTGATAGCGGTCATCCCTTGCCAATTGACGGGCGGCGGTAATATCTTCGGGTTCGCCTATTACGTCATAATCCTTCGAGGGTTCTAAATCAAACATACCTTTTAGGCGGCTTTTGTGCATGGCGATAGCTAAGTGTGTTATGTCAATCCCTATCCAATTTCTACCCGTTCTTTGAGCGGCAGCAATCGCAGTACCGCATCCACTAAACGGGTCTAATACAACGTCACCTGGCTTACTGCTAGCCTGAATTATCCTCTCTAACAATTCGAGTGGTTTTTGAGTAGGATAACCTAAGTAATCCTTTGCCTGAGAATTAACAGGGGGAATGTCACTCCAAATATTGCTTACTACAACGCCTTTTAGCTCATCTACATATCGCTTGTATCTTGGCGTTTTTCCAGTAGGGGGAATGTCGATTTTTCCTTCAGATAACCATTTTTGAGCGGTTTCTTCGGGCATCCTCCATCCATTAGGTGGAGGCTTGCATCCTAAAATATCGTAAAAGTATCCTATGCTACCTTTTGGCTTTGTAAGGTCTGCATAGGTATATCTTCGACCATTAATATCAACGTTTGAGTAATATTTATCTATGTACGACTGGTCATAATCTAATCTCTGGTCATTCCAAGTATATTGATTAGATTTTGTGTAGTAAAAAATCGTGTCACTAATTTTCGCAAATTTCTTTGCGTCACTATGAGAAGATGTACGTTTCCAGACTATCTCATTTCGATAATTTTCGAAACCGAAAATCGTATCCAATAATAGTTTTAGGTAATGGCTTGCAGTCGGGTCACAGTGTAAGTAAAGGCTTCCAGTTGGCTTCAATACCCTATGCAATTCAACTAATCGAATTGTCATCATAACCAGATAAGCCATCATTTGATTTTCACCAATGAATTCTCGCATAGCTCCGATTAGCTTTGATATTTCGATTGGTGCATTTGTTATCAGGTCATAATAGGCACTTTCGGCGGTTTTCCCCCAGTGCCATGTATCATCGAAGGCAGTTAGTTGGGCTTCCGAAACTAAACCGCTTTCATCCTTGAATAGCACGTTGTATGAGCGGTTGGAGTTGAAGGGCGGGTCTAGGTAGATTAGGTCAACACTTTCAGTCGGGATGTACTCTCGAAGGATGGTTAGGTTATCACCATAAAAAAGAGTATTCCGGGTGATTGGTTTGGGCGACATTGTGAATTGCTCCTATCGAATTACTTAAATAAGATTGTACAATAAATACTCAAAACTATCACGAAAGGGCGTGAAAATCGGTTGACTTTCACGCTTTTCTTTGATAAAATAACTTATGATAATTACCCTTCTCGAAAGTAATAAGAGGATATACAATGAACCCTAAAAACTCCCTTGTACCAGCCAACCCGGAACGCCTGAAAGCCATAATTCAGTTAGTCCTTGACGGTCTGACTTCCAGCCATTCAAAACGGGCATACGGGAAGGCGATAAGTGATTTTCTCTTTTGGTATCAGGGACGGGGCAAGCCGGGTCTGACAAAGGCGACCGTACAAAGATATAAGACCGTTCTGCAGGAAAACGGGCTTGCGCCTTCGAGTATCAACCAGCGCATGAGTGCAATCCGCAAGCTGGCGCAAGAGGCGGCTGATAACGGGCTGGTTGACCAGTCGATAGCTAACGGAGTAGCAAGGGTCAAGGGCGTGAAACAACAAGGTGTAAAGGCTGGTAACTGGCTGTCAAAAGAACAAGCGCAAGCCTTGATAAACGCGCCTGATATAACCACCCTGAAAGGTCTTAGAGATAGGGCTATTCTGGCTGTCATGGTTGGTTCTGGTCTTCGCCGCTCTGAGGTTGCTAACCTAAGTCTAAAGGACATACAGCAAAGAGAAGGGCGGTGGGTGATAGTTGATATTATCGGGAAGGGCAACCGGGTAAGAACTGTGCCTATTTCTGGTTGGTCAAAGGTTGCGATTGACGAATGGACTAAAGCAGCTGGTATTGACAACGGGCTTATTTTCCGAAGGGTTAACAAGGGTGACAGGGTATCAGGCGAAAGCATGACCGCGCAAGCTATCAGAGATGTTGTCAAAGAGTATTCATCCCGTTTTGGGTATGAAGTCGGGGCGCATGACTTGAGGCGAACCTACGCTAAACTTGCGCATAAGGGCGGGTCGGGTCTTGACCAGATACAATTATCTCTTGGTCATGCAAGTATCAAAACGACCGAAAGATACTTGGGAGTGACACAAAACCTGACCGATGCGCCTTGCGATAGGTTAGGGTTGCGGTTAGGGGATTAGGGTTTATAGTCATGTGAAAACTAGTTAATAAGAAATCTTAAAATTTTTTGGGGGTTAATTGCTACTTGCCCGTAAACATGCTACAATAATATTAGAACAAAATAACTACATTGATACTACATCGCTTGTCAGTAGGCATAGAACCCGGAGCGAAGTAACTTATTCTCCGGGTTTTCGATTCCACGAGGAAAGGAGCTTCCATGCAAACTAAAAACAAAATATATCGAGTGCGATTCGACGAATTAACAGAACAAAGCCTCGAAAGGCTAGCAAAAGCTACGCGTCGCAAGAAAGCCGATGCAATTCGAATGGCAATTCAGTTATCGGCGGAATTATTCGCGAATGGAGCATCTACAGACTTGGCTTCACAAGTTGATAGCAAGGCTTAGCAATAAAAAAAGAATAACCCGGTTGGCAGACCGGGCTATTCTAATACCAATAATTTATAGGGAACTTCCATGAAAAATTATACATCACAAGGTCAAAAAGGGCATCGGAATTCGAAACCTGTTCGCCGGTCAGACGGTCGGGTGGTGGGTAGCATCGAAGGCGACACGCTAAGAAAACGTGTTTACGGTTCGCGTCACATGCTTCGGACACCAAGAGCATGGGCGGTAGATGCGGATATTCTCACCAATGCCCAAAAAGCGGGTGTGCGGTTTGTCGAAGTTGTTGACAAGGAAAGCGGCACTACCTATCGAACTTCGTTGGATAGGTTTTTCCACTTTGGCTTTCAATTGAATCGGGGATTTGGGCTTCAAGTTGCGCTACCCCTTGAAAAATGGGTAATCCTAAATCCTGAGAAATCGGGAGCAGTACAGCTTGGGTTTTTCGGGGTGTAGCATGAACGAACAAATCAAGACAATTGACGAAACCGGAGACCGCAAGTATTTCACCATACTGCAGAACTTCATTTTTGACCTTCCCCTTAGTGTTTATTCGTTTCGTGTTTATGCACATATCAAGCGAGTGGCAGGGGAGGGCGGAGTATGTTGGCAAGCCATTCGGACTATCGCCAAGCGGTGTAAAATCTCGCCTTCGTCTGTATCTAGGGCGGTTAAGGAGTTACAGAAATTTGGTCTAATCGATGTTACGAAAATCGCCAACCCCACCAATGGCTATTCTTATACCGAAATTAGGATTAGAGACGTATGGAAGCACAACATGAACTACTTCAATATGACGGAGGAACAAAGGGAAGAACAAAGGCAATTTTGGGAAGAAAATCGACCTTAACAAGCGAAAAGTGTTTCTGTAGGAAACAGGTTGTTTCTGTAGGAAACAGGGTGTTTCTGTAGTGGTATTAAAGAATAACCCGTTAAGAAGAACCTACAAAGAAGAACCCAATACATGCTCGCGAAATAAATTTCGCTCGCGTGTGTCGGTGAAAACCCTAAAAACTCACTTCTCTTTTATGAAAGGATTTTAAAGATGGAAAACTCAATCACCCTCAAAAGTCGGTTGGCTCGTCTTCAGAAAGACTACCAGTCTCGCCTTGACGCTTTGAATAAGCAATTGGATAACTCCCGCTTCGAAGCTGAGCGCGAGAATATCCAAAAGGATATTGACCAGCTAAAAGGCGCGTACTCGCAAGCCTTCCAGAGAACCGAAACTGCTATCAAAGAAGCCGAAGCTCGCGAGCAGATTGAGGCGTCCGAGCAGGAAGCCAAGCGGGTCGCTAATGAATTAGAGGTCAAAAATCGCGCCTTGCGGGAATGGGTGCGGGCTGGTGGAAACCCGGCACAATTCGAAGCCTCATGGGATACCATTCGCGCGGCTGTTCTAAACGAGCGAGTTATCGCATCCCTGACTAACAAGGGCGAAGAAAAACCGACCTCAAAACCTTTCACCTTATGATAGCAAGTCCACAGGTGACAATATGTCTGAAAAGGTGACAGAATTAACCCCACGTCAAAGGCGGGTAATCGAAGCCTTACTAGAGGGCAAAACGCCTAAAGAGGCAGCCGAAACAGTCGGCATATCCCGTAAAACGCTTTACGTCTGGTTAGGTAAAGAAGCCGTCCGTGAAGAATTAAACCGTCAAGGCGGGATTATTCTCGAAGAGGTTATAAATCGGATGGTGGGGCTTGCGTCTGAGGCGGTCGAAACCATGTCTAAAATTCTGAAGGCGAAGGATGTACCCATTGGAAACCAGATACAAGCCGCCAATGTCATTTTAAAGCGCACTACTGAGGCATGGGAGCTTTATAGCCTGAATAAGCGTGTCGAGGCTTTAGAGGCTCTCCTAGCCAATCCTGATAAAGAATAGTGGAGGTCTGGCTATGGCTTCGAGGATTGCGGTAAGAAAAATTGAAAGAATGGCAAGGGAGGTTGAAAACAAATCCCGCGTAGACCGTAATATCGCTCGCTTTATGGAGGCTCACTCGCGAGGCATGGTTTTGTGTAAAGAAGGTGTAGAGAGGTCTTTCTGGGAATGGGCTAAGATGCGCGGCATTGATAAAATGTTGCGGAAGATTAAGCAAGACGAAAGCGAAAATTTCTCCGAGCTTGTGTAGGTCTATAGACTTATTTTCGCAAATCCAAAGCCGGGTTCAATCCCGGCTTTTTTTATTTTTGCATATAATATTTCTTGGAGTGGCGGACGGAAGGAGGTGGGGAGCGCGACCGAAAACAGTATGTTAACCACGCGGACTTTCAAAATTTGTAAATTGCACTTTGAAAACAATGCCTATGTACGGGGGTACAAACGAAATAACAAGCCATATATACGGCATCTTTGGCGGTATTTGGTCAGGTCATGCAGTTGGACTTAAAATCCGCCGGTGGTGACACCTTGTGGGTTCAAGTCCCACCCGCCCTACAGATAGTCAAAAATTGTGTTTCTCCGGCTATTAGCCTGTATATAGCGGTCTGTGGCGATTGAATATTTTTAAAGCGTCCGCTGTGCGTCGTTTTAACCCTTCATGCAGATTTTCTATTTGTAGTATACAACAGATGTTATCATTTATCGTAATCCCAGCAGAATAGAATCTGAATGATCAACCGGTCCTGCCAGTCGATGAGCAGTTTCTACATCCTGATATGTCTGTTTTAGATACCTCTGTAGGACAGATATGCCTGAAGGCCCCATCAGTTTCGCTAAGGTAAAAACATCAACACCGTTTCGTAGCAAAGCCAAGGCAAAAGAACGACGTAAGTCATGAAGTGATGGCTCCTGGACATTAGCATTGCAGGCACGCCTGTGAACAATCCCTCGCAAGCCATCGTAACTTTTTCTTTCCGATCCAAAACGTGGATGTGGTACCCAGAGAGCTGAACTATCATCGCGTCATTACGACAAATATCTACGCAATGCACGCCTTGATTGCTATCCAATATCAACAGTACGGAGTTTGTGCTTTTTTCCATGCCTGATAAGAATGTTCCCTCGCGCTTGAAATACATCATCATGTTAATAATTTATTACTGATAATAAGCTTGTCGTCTGCACCCATAAAAATGTATATCGGGAGTCCCAAGCGGCTTTGACATGTCCCGACCAGAAACGACACGTAGGGGCAGGTTCGAAACCTGCCCCTACGTTTTTTTACTTTTTTCGTTATGCCGGTTTGCTTTACCGTGAGATCATCGGCATGTACAGCTGCGTTGCTTTGGACACGACAATGACGTCGTCATCGATGCCCACGTGGAACTTGTAGTTGCGCGCGCGAATGCGTTGACCTTCGCCGTCTTCCGAGGCCAAGCCGGTCACTTGCACGCGGTCAAACGCCTGGATATCATCAAAATTTCCGTTGTAGCCGTCCAGGAAGATGCGCACAGGGCCGCTGCCGTCGTTGACAATGAGCGTGTCGCTGCCAACCTTCGCAGTCACGGTGCCTGTGACGGTCACCAGCCAACCTTCGTTGGCTTCCAGCGCGGCCTGCGCGGTGGTGAGTGCCAGCGGTACAGCGTCGTAAGCGCCAGGCGGGATCACCTGTACCATTTCGGCTTCAAAGAACTCGATTTCGGTGTCGCCGTTGTAGATGCCGATGGTGCCGATCACGCGCACGTGCGTGCCGCGTGTGAACTCGGTAGCATCGATGTCGCCGGCCGGGGCGTGAACGGTGATGCCGCCGGTTTCATCCTGCACATAGAGCACGTTGAAGAACTCTCCGTAGGCTGCGGTGATTTCACCCTCAACCCAGACCAGTTTATCCAGGTTATCAGGCTGATCTTCAGCCGCCTGAACGCGTGCCTCGGCGATAGTCGACTTTTGCAGCGGCTCACCAAGCAGCCACATAATCGATTGCAGGTTGAACAGCTCGTTCTGCTTGCCGTCGCCGGCGGTGTAGGCGAAGGTTGTGAAGGGATCGTTACTGTCGCCGTAGAGCATGATGCGACCCGCATCCCCGGGCAGATCGGCCACAGCCGCGCCGGGCAGCGGCACGGCGTCAGGAGGAATAGTGCTCGGGTAAACCCAGGTCGGGTTGTAGATGTAACCGTCAGTGAGGCCGTCGGCATTTTCGTTACTGGTGTGGTTTGGGTCATACCATGTCGCTGGGCCATAGCCCTCGTCCAGGTCGCCCTGCATGATGATCTGTACGCCTTCATCCTCGGCAGTGAGCGCCTGCTTGTCGCCGTCCACGATCGAGCTCATGCTCCAGGTGGCGACGCTTTCCACATTCAGACCGATACCAGTGGCAGTCGCGCCGGGGAAGTCCTGCCAGATGACGCCGAAGACGTAGCCGTTGTTGGTGTTGGCATCGATGACTTCGTCGTCATTCATGCGCATGTTGATATCCTGGCCAATGACCAGTTCGACCGCGTCGAGGATGGCGTTCTCGCGGTCAGCTACGGTAGCCGCCCACGACACACTGCCGGTGTAGTCGGCCAGACCACCGATCCACAGGCTGCCGCCCGCGGCGACGAAGTTGCCGATGGCGGTTTTCTCAGTTTCGGTGTACGCGTTCTCCGGTGCGGTGATGATGAGCAGCTTGACCACATCGGGGTCCAGGTCAGCAGCGGTCAGTTCATCCAGATTCTTGAGGACGTTGTATTGATGATCTGAGAGATCGTCGATGAAGGCCTTCATCTCGTCGCCAGCAGTGTTCAGGTTACCATGGCCGGCATCGATGAGGATGAGCGGCAGATGTTCATCGGTGACGTTGAGAATCAACTCGGCGGTGTTATCGTCCGGGTTGTCGCCTGCCGGCGCGCCGCCCAGGCTGGCAACGACGTTAGCCGCGCCAACTACGGAGGGCGACCAGTTGAAGTAGACGATGCCGTCAGAGTTGCCCGCCACGGTTACTTCCTTGGGTGTGCCCAGCGAAACGCTGTTCACTTCCATGGAGACCGTCACTACGCGGGATTCAGCCGCGCGGTTGGTGACGCGCACCGAGAGCAGCGAGGAGCTGTAGATGGTCGGGATGGTCGGCTGGATGGTGATGTCCGTGATGGAGATGTCTTCGGTGCCCATCGTCCAGACCGGCGAGGTGACGATCTTGTCGCCGTCGGCCTGGGTTACCTTGACGTAGAAGTAGTGCACGCCGGTGCTGACGTTGACCTGCGGCTGCCAGGTAAAGATGGCGGCGGTTGGCGCAGTGGAGACGAGCGTCTTGCCCTGGTCGGTGATCAGTTCCACCAGTACGGGCACTTCGCCGTCGTGGTCCAGACCGGAGATGTCGAAGGCGATCGTGCCGGTGTTGGCGATCTCGGAGCCCATCCAGGCGCCGTTGGCCTTCATGCCCAGGTTGAAGTTCTTGTCCTCACTGGCGAAGGTGCGGCGGGCGCGCAGGGCTTCCATCAGCGCAGCCTTGGTCAGTTCGGGCATCAGCACGCCGGTGCGATGATCGGTATTGGTACCCCATAGAGCGGAGTGCGTATCCGCATTGTTGGTGGCGCCCACCTTCCAGCCGTAATCCAGCGAGCGGATGAACTCCTCTTCCGAGAAGACGTAGGAGGTGCCGCTGCCGTTGCCCACTTCTTCCAAGCGGGCAATATCGGAAACCTCGGGGTGGTACTTCCAGTCGTTGAAGTTGATCCAGCCGGGGTGGTTGAACTGCATGATCGTGCCGGCCGGGTCGAGCCCGACGTTGCTGGTGGAAACCAGCCATTCGTAGAAGCCGTCCACGGTCACGCCGGATTCGAGGTTGGGGGTGTAATCGCACATAGTACAACCGTCTACATTTGTGCGGGTGGCGTGGCGGGTGGAGTTCCACACGTTGATGTGGCCTTCGGCGCCCTGGGTGTATTCAAAACCGCGCAAGGCCACGAAGTCTTCATCGGTGGCGGTTTCGACGGCGGCCAGGGTGTCGGTCCACTCGCTGTCGGAGATGGCGTAGGAGTGGTCGCTGATGGCCATAAAGTCAAAACCGGCGGCTTTACCAGTGGCCAGCGCCTGCGCGGGCGTGCCGGAACCGTCGGAATAGCTGGTGTGGTTGTGCAGATCGCCGAAATAGACCTGCATCTCCGGTTCGGCCATGGTGGTAAAGCTCCAGGTGTCATCGGCGCCCAATGGGTTTCCGGCTACGTCGGCAGTGGTGCTGTCAACGGTCACAGTGTATTCGGTGCTGTAGAGCAGGCTGGCCTGCGGGGTGAGCGTGACGGTAAAGGTGGCCGCGTCGTAGCTCAGGTCGGCAGGAACGACGCCCGATGGGCCGGTCAGGCTGAAGTGATCCAGGTCGAGCGAGCTCACCGAGAGCGCTTCGCTGAAGGTCACCACCACCTGCGCACTGACGGTCACGTCCACGGCATCGGGGGCTGGAAGGCGCGTCACGATGGTCGGCGCGGTAGTGTCGGCGTCGCCGGTGGTGAAGCTCCAGATGTAATTTTCCGCCAACGGCACGCCGTAAATATCCTGCACGGTGGTGGTCAGCGTGGCGGTGTAACCTTTCTGTGCTTCCAGCACGGCGGCGGGGGTGAAGACAGCCGTCTGCGTATCCGCGTCATAATTGACTGTGCCACTTACCGCGCCGGAGGGGCCGGTGAGGGTGAAGCTGGCGTCTGTCAGTGTGTCCGCGTCGATGGCCTTGTTGAAGGTCGCGCTCACAGGCGCGTACAGGCTGACGCCAGTGGCATCCGCATCCGGAACGGTGCTGACCACCACCGGCGCACGCAGGTCGATCAGGTCGCTCTGGAAGCGCGGCTGAATCTGCGGGGCATTGTAAGCCTGGCTCAGACCGATGATACGGATCTGCTGGCCGTTTTCAAATCCACGCATGTCGATGTTCGTCAGCTTGTAGACATAACCGGTCAACTGGCCGGAACCGTCGTTGACGTAGAAGGTGTAGTGGCTTGCGCCGGGTTCGGGCGGGGTGGTTGGCAGGGTGAGCGTGCCCTGCACCTGGATCAGCTTGCCCTGGGTGGGCGCGACTGAGCCGGTGGCAACCACGAGGGGAGCTGGAACCGTACCGGTGCTGATCCAGGTCACGCTGGTTACCGGGTCAATTTCGAGCAGGCCGTTGTAGTTCTTTATGGTGCCGGTCACCTGCACTACATCGCCCAGCGCCAGGGCCGGCAGTGTGAAGGCGCTGGCAGGATAGACGTACATGCCGCCGGTGGCATCCTGGATGGCGATGCTCTTGGTGGCGAGCAGCCCCGGCAGCAGGGTGACGTTACCCTGCAGCGTTCCGGTCCAGCCAGGTCCAAAGGCGCGCGCTACCGCGATCGGTGTGACCGCGGCCGGGTCGTAATAGGTAACAAACGACCAGGTGTAATCGGCGGGCAGTTGCTGATCGCTGGAATCAGTGATCAGCGTGCTTTCGAGCGTGACGGTGCAGCGCTCGCTCTCTGTAAAGTCAACATCCGGGTCGATGCTATAAATGATGTTGTCACCGGAGGATACAACCGCGCTGTGCGCGCCGGAATAACCGCAGGAGATGTCAACGGCGCCATCGGCGACGGTCACAGCCTCGCTGAAGGTCACGCTGAGCGTGGCATCCACCGACACGCCGGTAGCGTTGCTGGTCGGCACGGTGCTGAGCACCTCAGGAGCCGGGTCAGTCGAAAAAGTAGTGAAAGACCAGGTGTAATCCGCTGCCATGTACTGCTCGCTGCTATCGGCAATCAACGTGTGATCGAGGGTGGCCGTGCACAGCTCACCCTCGCTGAAATTCACATCGGGATCAGCCGTAAAGGTGATCGAGTCAGAAGAGTTGAGCACGACCGCGTGCGTGCCCGAATCAGCGCAGGTAAGCGAGAGAAAATCGCTGCCAGTGATTGCCTCACTAAAAACAATGCTCAGATCGGCATCCAGCGCCACGCCGGTTGCTTCGTTCGCAGGAACGGTGGAAACGACATATGGAACCGGATCGGCCGGGACATACGCCGAATTGCGCGGATCTGGCGTGCCGATGGTAAAGTCAGCCGAATTGTTGTCTGTATCGATCGCGCCATTACCGTTACGCAGTGCTGCTGTGGTATTGGAAAGCGCGGAGGTTGCAGTCGTTTCAAAACAATTCGCGGTGCCATATCCCACCAAATCGATAACACCACCGGTTGGACAAGTACCGCTTAAAGCGACATCGGAGTCGACCAGTGCCACTTTACCATTCGTGCCGGACATGGCGATGGTACCAATAGCATCCGGGGTGGGAAGATCAACCGTGCCACCTGTACCTTGGGCTTCTTGAATCAGGTAATACCGGCCGGGTTGAATCGTACCACTCAGATTGGTCACTTGCCATGTCGACCCTGTAGCTGATGCATACTGAACAGACCAACCAGTGACATCTATTGCAATCGGGCCAAGATTGTAAAGCTCAATAAAATCATTTTTTAGTGTGGCGCCGGAATTACCACCGCCGCCATAAACCTGGCTGATGACAATGTTGGTTGAGACAGCAGCCGCACTTTGTGGCGGCAAAGCCAGCCCGCTGGCGATCATCGCGAAGATGACCAGCAGGTTCCAAAAACGTATATTTAGTTTCATGATTTGTTTTTTCCTATTGGGAAGCATAAATGGTTTATAAACGGACGCAGTCGGCCCACTATGTAACTATTTTAGCAGCGAAAAGAAAATCGATAACCGATATGAGGATCCGTAATTGCCTGTCTGATGTAGTTTGCCATCAGTTTCCTACCATAAGAAAGAATGCTCTTATTGTCCTGAAGATAGCGTGTCTTCCACCAGAGTTATGACCACCTTCTTCCAAGGATAGCAGAAATTGTCGCAGAAACGATGGGTTGATCTCTCCGATTTGGTCAACTGCCTGCGCATCGAAGTAATCTAAATACAATTTAATCTATAGACGATAGAAACGTAATGTCCCCTCTGCCAGCCCTGCAGCTTTACGGTCGATAAGGAAAGTCTCCCACCAGATTAAAAGGTAATCATTGACGATAGAACCTTCTAGAGTCCTCTGGATTTCGATTTCTGGTGACATATGGCACACTCCCTTGGTTTTTGTGCGCCAACGGCACCCTTCTTGTAGGTATGATGGCCCGAAATCGACCTTATCAACCACATCTGGGGGCGGGGTTTCAGGGGATATGACTAGCTGATTTCATCACCAGCAATGGACTAAAAATCCGCCGGTGGTGACACCTTGTGGGTTCAAGTCCCACCCGCCCTACAGATTTATTCAGCCAGCGGCAGCTCCTCCTGTGCATCGATTAGCGCCTGGTGTAATTTGTTCATCACGTCCCTGCGCTCTTTCAGCATCTGCTTGTAACTGATATTGTCTGTGTTGCTGATTTCAACCCGCAGATCGGAAATGCAGTTTTCGAGGAGCTGGGTCAAGATTTGAATTTCGGCGCGAGTCAGATTAACACTTAACATGGCTGCGCTCCTTTCGAGATACAACAACCGTTCGTGGTTTCCACGAACGGCCGTATGGTGAATCGCCTGGAGTTCTGGCCTCAGCAGTGGGCGATGTGATGCGCTAATTAAATTATAGAGATTACGGCTGCCGGTGTCAAGGAGAACCAGCGCAAGCTTACCGTGACGGGACCAGTTTCTTGTGCAGAATAGTCGGAGGTTTGACTTGATTTTCACTTCATCTTGTCTGATAATTATCAGCGATAATTGTCACACGGATCAGGAGGCTTGCTCAGTTCTCATCACGTTTGAGCGATAAACCGCGATCACAGCCCGCGGATATAAATACCCACTTCCCAGAACCAAATTGAAAGGAGAGTGAATATGAGTTCCAGCAGTGGTGGCGGCGAAAAACGCCCCTTCCAGGCAATTCCATTGAATCGCGTTGAGCCTGTCCCCTCGGATATCGAGATCGCTCAGGCCTGTCAGATGAAGCCGATCGTCCAGGTGGCTGAAGAGTTAGGCTTACTGCCAGAGGAGATCGAATTCTACGGACCATACAAAGCCAAAGTCAAACTGGAAGTCCTTGATCGCCTAAAAGATGTGCCGAACGGGAAATATATTGACGTCACCGCCATCACGCCGACGCCGCTCGGCGAGGGCAAAACCACCACAACTGCCGGACTCAGCCAGGCGCTGGGCGCTCACCTGGGAAAATCGGTGATGACTGCCATCCGCCAGCCCAGTCAGGGGCCGACATTCGGGATCAAAGGCGGCGCAGCGGGCGGCGGCTACAGCCAGGTTGTGCCGATGGAGGATTTCAACCTGCACCTGACCGGCGACATCCACGCCATCACAGCCGCCCACAACCTGATGGCAGCGGCAATCGATGTGCGTATGCTCCACGAAGCTGGCGCTACTGACGAGCAGTTATTCAACCGCCTCTTCCCAGTCGATAAAGCAGGAAAGCGTCGTTTCTCGCGAAATATGATCGCCCGCTGTAAAAAGCTCGGTATCACAGCAAAGGATCCTGAGGAGATGACCGCCGAGGAGCGCAGCCGCTTTGTTCGCCTGGATATTGATCCGGATTCGATCACCTGGCGGCGGGTGATCGATACCAGCGACCGCTTCCTGCGGGGGATTACCATTGGTAAGGGGCCAGACGAGAAAGGCATGGAGCGCGACACCGGATTCGATATCACCGTTGCCAGTGAAATCATGGCTATCCTTGCGTTGACCACCGACCTTGCGGATATGCGTCGCCGGCTCGGTCAGATCGTCATTGGTACAAACAAAAAAGGCGAGGCAATCAACGCTGACGACCTTGGCGTGGCCGGCGCGCTGACCGTGTTGATGCGAGATGCTATCAAGCCCAACTTGATGCAAACCCTGGAAGGTACGCCGGTATTCGTCCATGCCGGACCTTTTGCCAATATTGCCCACGGCAACAGCTCGATCATTGCGGATAGGATCGGCTTAAAGCTGGCGGATTACGTGGTAACCGAGTCCGGCTTTGGCTCGGATATGGGCATGGAAAAGTTCTTTGACATTAAGTGCCGCTATTCGGGTTTGATACCCGATGTGGTTGTCCTGGTCGCGACGGTGCGCGCGCTGAAGATGCACGGCGGCGGGCCGAAGGTCGTGGCAGGCAAGCCGCTCGATAAGGCCTATACGGAAGAAAACCTAGACCTGCTCGGAAAAGGCCTGGAAAACCTGGTTGCCCACATTAATATCGTGAAAAAGTTCTGTGTTCCGGTCGTTGTGGCGATCAACTCCTTCCATACCGATAGCGAGGCTGAGCTGGAATTGATCCACAAGGTGGCGGTCGAGAACGGGGCAGAGGATGCGGTCGTTTGCCGCCACTGGTCGCTGGGCGGCGAGGGAGCCATCGACCTTGCCCGGGCGGTGATCAAGGCAGCTGAGAAACCCAGTCAGTTCCAATTCCTGTATGACCTTAATCTGCCAATCAAGGAGAAAATCGAGATCATCGCCCGTGAGGTTTATGGGGCGGATGGGGTGGATTATGAGCCAATCGCCGAGGAGCGAATTGCCGATTACACCCGTCTGGGCTTCGACAAACTGCCGATCTGCATGGCAAAAACCCACCTGAGCTTGAGTCATGAGGTAACCTGGAAGGGCGTGCCAAAGGGCTACCGCATTCCGGTGCGCGATATTCGCGCCTCGGTAGGAGCGGGATTCCTGTATCCACTGCTGGGAACGATGAGCACCATGCCCGGCTTGCCTACTCGTCCGGTGTTTTATGATGTCGACGTCGACCTGGAAACCGGGAGAGTGGTAGGTCTGTTCTAGAGATAACATTTCCAAATCAATCACAGCGATCTTCACGTCTCGTTGGAATGTCCACTCCAACTGAGACGGAAGATCGCTACCTTGAGCAGCGTGTACTGGTATCCTCAGGTTAGGTTATGGGTGTGCCGTTGAGACCCGTGGTTTTTTGTCTCTCTCTACAGTGGGTGATCCGTTTGTTCATTGATCATAACGATACGATCATCTCTCCATCAACAGATCTACGGCATAATCTCAGCTTTGAGCTGGAAGAAGCGCAAATACGACTTGAGAAAATGAGAGAATTAAGCTATAAATAATGGAATTGATCGGAGGTTTAATCTAATTGACCCTGAGATACTCTACGCTCTTGCTTAGGAGCGGGTGGAGGCGGAATGGACATTTATGGTAAAGAGGCGGCCTCGCTGGATGTTGGTCAGCGTTTGAAGAGCTTGCGCGAAGCAAGAGGGATTTCCATGCGCAGCCTGGCGCGCAGCAGTGGATTATCGGCAAATGCCTTGAGCATGATCGAGCGAGGGCGGACTTCACCATCGGTCAGCACGCTCAATAAACTGGCAAATGCACTCGAAGTGCCAGTGACTGCATTTTTTCGCATCGAGCCGGAACGGAAAAAAGTGGTGCTGTGCAAATCTGGCAAGCGAACGCGGCTGCCGTTCCTGCGCGGTACCTGGGAGGGGCTTGGCGGCGAATCCTTTGACGGGCGCATGGAATCATTCATGGTCACCCTCGACAATGGCGCCAGCAGCGGCCCGCATGGAATGCTGCACACCGGCTCGGAATTTGTTTTCTGTCTGCGCGGGGTTTTAGAATATGAAGTGGAAGGCGAGCGCTTCATGCTGGAGGCGGGTGACAGTCTGGTTTTTGCTGCGCAATTAAACCATCGGTGGCGCAATCCCGGACCCAATGTGGTCAATGCAATCATTGTGATCTCCGGCTTCGAGGAAGGTGAACGTCCGAGCGACTATCACCTGGCGTCCACTGAGGCAGGCATCGAGCTCGATGCATCCGAAGTCGACCAGGAAGTATAATAGGCACCATTATACGTATTTCACTGGTGTATGTATCAATGCCTGCTTCGCCTGCACTGCCCGCGCAGCTTGAGGTTCAGCGGCGCGGGTAACTATTAATAAATAGCATTGCTACTAAACTTGCCTGCTATTGTTATTTCTCTGAAATCCGGTTATATTAACCATCATGCCTCTGTTGCGCCGTTCTCGAAAAACATCCAGTAAGGAAAAACCTCCGAAGAAGCAAAAAGCGATAAAAAAGCCAACGGCTGAACAAGCACCCGCTAAAGAAATGAGTCTCTGGGACCATGTGGGCGAGCTTCGCAAGCGGCTGCTGCGTTCGCTGGTTGCGATGATCGTTACCACCGCGGTTTGCGCGGCGTTTGGAGAGGATTTAATCGCTATCCTGGCTCAACCAATCGGCGGGGTGGACAAGCTGGTGTCGATCGAAGTTACCGAAAATATCGGCGTATTCATGCGGGTTTCGCTGCTCGGTGGTTTCATCCTGGCTTTTCCGATCATTCTCTGGCAACTGCTTGGTTTCGTCATCCCAGGACTGACCGGGAAGGAACGGCGAAGCATTTTACTGGCAATCCCCTTTGCAACGCTGCTATTCGTAACCGGAGTGCTCTTCGCATTCTATGTCATGATGCCGGCGGCGCTGCCGTTTTTGATCAGCTTCATCGGGATTCGTACGACCCCGCGGCTATCCAATTATTACAGCTTCGTGACCAACCTGCTGTTCTGGATCGGGGTCAGCTTCGAAACGCCGCTGGTTGTGTTTATGCTTGCCAAACTACATTTGGTGACGGCGCGCGTGCTGTTGGCCCAGTGGCGGATAGCCATTGTGGTGATTGCGGTCATCGCTGCGTTTGTCACCCCCACGCCTGACCCGGTCAACATGGGACTTCTCATGCTGCCGTTGTTTTTCCTTTACTTATTGAGCGTTCTGCTGGCTGCGGTGGCGGTTCGTGGCGAGAAAAACGATAGCAGTGAAACTGCCGCAGCTTAACTCCGGCAGCTAAATCACCTGTATCGAGTAAAGCTTTTTACTGGAGTATGTGTTAAAATTAGACCAAGGAGATGATAAATGAGAACTCCAAGCCCAACTGAATTAATCATAATTCTGGTGATCATCATTTTGCTATTTGGCGTCGGACGCATCGGCAAGATCGCCGGCGAGCTCGGCAGCGGAATCAAGGCCTTTCGCAAGGGTTTGAAAGGCGAAGAGAAACAAGAAGAATCGTCCACTGACGAAGAAAAAAAGTAGATATCCAGACAAGGCATGCCGGCGCTGACTGCGATCGGCACTGATTCATTCCTATTAGCGCGAGTCTTTCCCTCGGTTAAGGTAGAGGCTCGCTTTTGTTCTCCGTCTTTTCAGGCTCCGAGCTGGTTTGGTCGATCGTATGGGATAAATCGGGTTGGTCTTCAACTTCTGGCGTGGAAGGCGGCTCTTCTTTGTTCTCAGTCTTTTCAGGCTCCGAATTGGTTTGGTCGATCGATTGGGATAAATCGAGTTGGTCTTCAACTTCTGACGTGGAAGGCGGCTCTTCCTCGGGTTGCTCTTCGGGTTCTGCTGCGGGCTTCACCGGCGGTTTATCTTCCAACGGCTCCCATTTTGATGGAATGATCTGCCCTACCTCTTTGTTGATCTTGCCCAACTCTCGCGAGGTTTTCCGGATTTCCGCCAGGTCTTCCTCCAGGCCAGCTTCGCGCACCAGTTTGGTCGGCATTTCGCGCAGTTCACGCTGAGTATCGACCATCATCGACCAGATCGGCGAGCGGATAATCTTGCGGATAGTCCGTCCGAGCGTACGCGCGGTTTTAACGATCCCGTCAGGCCCCAGGACAATCAGCGCGAGGACCAGGATCAGTAATAATTCGAGGACGCCGATATTTAAAAATTTCATCCCAATGCCAGGCTTTCCAGTAATCAGAGCGAGTCTGTAATGACGATCATCGCCAATCGCAATTATAGCATCGTAACGGGTTGTTACCAGTAACTGTATGGGTTCAGGACATGTGAGACAGTCGGGGGCAAATCGTCGGGTGGTGATTTTGAATATACTCTGCGGGGGATAAGTTGTCCAGTGCACGATGTGGTCTGACGTAGTTGTAAATTCTCTCCCA
>JAXDBP010000010.1:0-25665 GCA_034678705.1 Bellilinea sp. | reverse complement strand
ACTTGTTCATAGCACATGATTTAAGTATGATAAACCACATATCCGATCGTACAGCAGTTATGTATTTAGGAAAAGTCGTGGAACTTGCGACAAGAGATAAATTGTTTTCAAATCCACTACACTCGTATACACAAGCTTTGTTAAGCGCCGTTCCAATCCCAGATCCGATTAAAGAGAGACATCGACAGCAGATTATCCTGGAAGGGGACGTGCCGAGCCCAGTGAATCCACCAAGGGGTTGTAGGTTCAATCCACGATGTCCACTAGTAATTAAATTATGTAAAGAACTAGAACCAGAATGGCGTGAGGTAGAACCTGATCACTGGGTAGCCTGTCATTTAGTTAATTAAGCATCAGTGTGGGAAAACGAGATTTAAGATCTCAAATATAGAATAATCAACAATAGAGAGAAGAGGGATCGTTGTTGAAATAAATCCCACAAACCATGTCAAAAAGCAGGGATTGTACTATTCTTATGGGGTATGACTGATTCTTTTCAGGGCGAATTGTAACTATGGGCACCGTTAGTTGGTATAACATATTTTCGGTAAATTGCTGAAACTTAACAAAAGTGGCGAGTCAGAAGTATCCTGCGTATCAGCAAACGCAAACAATGAGAACAACGTGACTCACCAAAATGATTACACTTTTGCACAAAACCTGGCCCTGAACAAATGCGCGTGCTAATCAACAACATCATGCAAGCAGAGAGAGCCAGGGGCCTACGAGCTGGCGAGTATGAGCGCACTGAAGATCGCCAAGGCCATGCCAACGGCTACAAGCCAAAAACAATCAAAACGCGGATTGGCGAGATCACCTTCGCCATTCCACAGGTCCAGTAGGTGGCTTCTACCCTTCGGCGCTGGAAAAGGGTTTAAGAAGTGAGATGGCTTTGGTCACCACCCTTACCGAGATGTGTGTCCAGGGCGTGTCCAACAGGAAGGTCAAAGCCATCATCGAGGAACTGTGCGGAGTGGAAGTGTCCCCCACCCCTTAGGTGTGTGTCTAGTTTTTTCGATCCACTACTCTATCTAGAAAATCCCGGATAATATTTTTTCTGCCCACAATTGGAGATAAAACAGATGATATTCTTTTCATATGGGTATTAGTGGATAATTATCGATAAATAGTCGAACGGTATCTACAGCAATCTTACAGTTAACACAGAAACACAGTATATAAACAGTGTGAGAACAAGCCATTTTACCCCCATATATGTGCACATCATGCGCTCTATCCCCCACATATACGGCATCCACGACCTCAAGGGGAACTCTTAATCAGTGGGTTCAGGGTTCGAGTCCCTGGTGAGTCACTAAATATGGGGGTAGATCAACTGATGAAACCACCATATGTGCTTTATTGACTCCCTGGACACCTTGAAAGCGGAATTGCCAAGGAGAAGGTCGTGGGTTCGAGTCCCATCGCCCGCTCCTCAAATCCCCAGAGATGGGGGTTTTTGATTTTCCAGCCTAGAAGACACCCAGAGTTAGGGATTTTATAAATTACGAGGTACCTGGACTGGTTCTCTCAACGATCATCCGATTGTTTTCGGAAAGCTTGCGGCGATTGACCTGTAACTTTACGAAAGACCCGGCTGAAATATGCCTGGTCATTAAATCCGACCTGGCGGGAGATGCTCCCAATATTCCCCGTTGTATTCAACAGCAGCGATTTAGCCTGCAGGATGCGGTAGCGGTTAAGATATTCCCAGGGGGTCAGTCCGAGCTCTCGGCTGAACACTCGCCCCAGATAATCCTCGCTGACGCCGACTGCTTCAGCAATCTCCCAACGCGAGAGTGAATGAGCGTGATTCTCTTGTAGATACATCACTGCCCGTTTAACTAATGCGCTGGTGTGCGGAGGCAAGACCTCCGTCCCAAACAACACCCGGTGAAGGGCACTGGCTGTTTCAGCTTCAGACCAAATGCCCTTGCTCTGATAAACCACGAGGTAGTGTTTCTCCAGCCGCCTGACATCCTCCTGACTCATCATTTTATTGCTCAAAATGATAACCGGCACCTGGCGCAAGCGCGTATCAGCGCGCATTCGGTCAAGCACGTCTGCGCCTCCCATGCCGGGCATCATTAGATCCAGCAAAACAAGTATCGGGGTTTCTTCCTTCATAATATCCAGTGCGCGGATTCCATCCTCAGCCAGACGAACAGGATAGCCAGGCAGGGCATTTTCTATGAGTGCCTGGTGAGCAGCCAGGGTTTGTTGTTCGTCATCCACGATGAGAATCGGACCGCTGTTCTGGGGCGGATTGAGTGCCTCCAGGACAGTCAGCAGAGGTTCATAGTTATCGGATTTGAGCACAAATCCGGTCAGAGCTGCGGAAGATTCCGATTTTTGAACATCTGATTGACCAAACAACATGAATGGCAGTCGGTTCAGCCCGGGATAATGTCGCAACCGGCGAACGAGCGCCCAGTCGCTTGGGCGCGCCGTGGCTAAATCCCAGGCAAGGACCGCGGGGTGGGTGTCCTCGACCGCCTTCTCCAAGTCCTCCAGGCTGCTCATCAGATAGATTTCCAGACCTTGTCGGTTGGCGATTTCGAGGATTTCAGCGGATGGCTGATTGGAGGATGAAATTAATAAAAGCACCGTTTCGGCTTCGCTGACCTGTGTCTTCTTTTCCCCGGTCAGTGGCGGCAACGGCAAAAAGACATGGAAAGTGCTGCCCTGTTCTGGCTGGCTTTCCAGGGTTAGTTTACCGCCGTGCAAGGCGATCAGATGGCGGGTGATGGTCAGACCGAGGCCTATTCCACCCGAGATGCGTTGGTCGCTTTCCATGGTTACGAAAGGCTCGAAGATACGTTCCTGTTGATCGGGTGGAATCCCCATACCTGTATCGCACACCCAGATGTGAAGATGAGGGGGAGCAACCTCGGCGCCCATCTTCACCTGGCCCTGCTCGGTGAAACGGCGCGCGTTACTCAGCAGGTTCAGCAGGATTTGCCGCAGCCGAACAGGATCGGCGCGGATAACCGGCAGGCGCTCCGGTAATTCGAGAGACCAGGCAATATTCGCGCTCGTGGACTGGTCTGCCAGGTTGTGGAACGCGTCGGTCAGTATCGGCAGAGGATCCATCAATTCCAGCGACAGATCGAGCTCGTCGATCTGAGCTCGGGATAGGTCGAGCAAATCGTTAATCACCCGCAATTGGTGTTCGGCGTTGCTCTGGATATGCCGCAGGTCGCCAATCAAATCCTCCGGTAGATCGTCACGATACGGGTGAGGGGTCTTCAGAGCATTGCGGGTGTATCCCAGGATGATGTTCAATGGGGTGCGCATCTCGTGGCTGACGTTCGCCAGAAGGCGGGTCTTGATCCGATCCGCCTTTTCAGCGGTGATGCGTGCCTGTTGGATCTCCTGGAAAAGGAAAGCTCCCTGAATAGCGCTGCTCAGGTTGCTGCGTAATATTTCAAAGACCTCCGCCCCGTCCGGTCCGAATTCGAAAACCGCGTAACCGAGCTGTTTTTCCTGGAAGAACAGCGGCTCGACCACCAGGCTGCAGCGGCCGGTAGGCAGTAAGTCGGGGGGGATAATCTGTTTTACCGGGAACAGAAGTCCATCCGCTCCTAGCGGAATCCGCCCATACTCGGTGGTGTAGGCCAGGACGAGTCTGGCCTGTTCCGCCGGCTCCCCCAGCTGATCGTAGAGCGCCAGATAGGCGCTGGGGATTCCCAGACGCGGCAGCCATTCGGTGAGCGCGTCGGTCAGTTGCGGGATATCGAAGGTGGTTAACAGAATCCGCGCAGTTTCGCGCAAATTCTCTGCCTGGCGCTCGGCTTGCCACTGCCAATAGGCGTGCGAGCGCTGAACGGCCTCGCTGACAGCGATATGCGCCTGAGCAAACAGCGATTCGAACCGGTTCCTCTGGCTGTGAGAGACGCTGCCAAGCACCCAGCGGCGGAGGGTCGAGACAACACCGTGCCAGAGGAATACATCGGTGTCCACCCGCATGGCCTGGTCGAGGAAATTCTCGAGGATGCTGATGAATTCACCGCCTGTCGAACCGTTGACCTCAGCCAGTATTGCGTCGAATAACGGAGCGAGCCAATCCATTTTTCTTTCATCGCTGGCATGGATATGAGCGGCCATCTGGTCCAGGCAATCACCGCGTGCGGTCAGCAGATGCTCACACGCTTCCTCTGTAGACCTTTCACTTGCACCGATTTCCGGAATGTAGGCCCCTTGAGCCACTGCCTCAGAAGAGCAACCGCAGGATCGGCGCACAACCAAAGCAGAGGGAAGCGTAATCAGGGCAGGGACGGTTTCTCCCTTCCACAACGCCAACAGGATCTCCACAGCTTTAGCCCCCTGATCGTAAAAAGGCAGGTCTACCGTGGTGAGCGGCGGAGTGGACATGCGCTCTTCGATGGAATTGTTGAAACCGGTGACGGCGACATCCCCTGGGATCTGATAGCCGCGTTCCTGCATCGTCTTCATAGCCCACAGGGCCAGCATATCGCTGACCGCCGCAACCGCTTGAAAATCCTTGCCGGGCTTTAAGCCGCGCTCGTCGAGCAGGATATTCACTGCTTCAGCGCCGGCTTCCCAACGCAGCGGACGCGTGATCAGCCGCTGGTCGATTACCAGATTATGCTCCTGAAGCGTATCCAGGTAGGCGCGGTAGCGTTCCTGGGCATAGTAATGTTCAGCCGGCCCGCGAATAAACGCTACACGCTGGTAGCCGTGATCTTTGATCAAATGCTCCAGGAGCGCGCGCATGCCGTGGTAGCTGTCGATCGAGACGGTCGGTGTCCCTTCGATAATCTGGGCCAGGCTGACGATGGGCAGGTCGCGGTAGCGGGCGTGAAAGGCGTTGATCTCCGCCAGGCCGACTACCCCTCCCAGGCTGGAAGCCCAGGTGATAATCCCGTCCAGGCTGCCATTCCCGGCCAGATCGAAGATAATGTTACGCTTGGATTCAAAAGCCACTTGACCGCGCAGCCGGCCGCCTGGAAAGCATATGAGGTTGACATCCAGGCGTTCGGCGGCATCGATGATCCCCGGCCATAACGCCCGGCTGGCACCGGTGTGCAGGCTGGCGAGCAGAAAGCCGAATGAGGGGCGTTCTTTTCGGCCCCTTCGGCGATTTGCGATACTAGCGAAGGGAGTCAGCGGACGATTGTTCATCGAGGTGATTCACCACTTAAAAAGTTTACACTCTTTTGCCCGCAATGTGAAGCGAGGCGCGCCCTACAGGGAAGCGCGGTTTATTCCATTAACTGGACGCAATAATCCATCTTACATCTTCTATAATCTTTAATGCCCCCTTAGAGTCGAATGGATCACAAAAACGCAGATGAAGGAATCCCTCGCCCGACGAATCCTCGTCAGCCGTAGCGATAAAACAAACGAGGCGGTTAACCTGCCTCGACTGTGGCGGAAGATCGTGAAATACCGCTGGTTGTATATCATGATCATCCCGCCGTTGATTTATTTTTTTATCTTCCAATATCTCCCGCTATTTAATGCGCAAATCGCCTTCAAAGATTTCAAGCCATTGCTGGGTGTTTGGAAGAGCCCGTGGACAGGTTTCGATCATTTCGTCACGTTTGTCAACTCGTTTTATTTCAAGCAGCTAATCGGCAATACACTGATTATCAGCTTTCTGAAGCTGATTTTTGGCATCCCTGCCGCGATCATCCTGGCAATTGGTTTATATGAAACCTGCTTCAAGCGTTTCAGGGCACTCGTTCAGACCGTTGCGTATTTGCCCCACTTCCTCTCCTGGGTGATTATGTTTGGCGTGCTGCTCATGCTGCTCTCTCCAGGGGACGGATTGGTCAACGATATCATCAAAGCCTCAGGCGGTAAACCGATCACCTTCCTGACTTCTCCAGACTGGTTCAGATTTGTTGTGATTGCCTCTGATATATGGAAAGAAATGGGTTGGGGAACGATTATCTATCTGGCTGCATTGATGGGAATCGATCCCTCTTTATATGAAGCCGCATCAGTAGATGGGGCTTCTCGAATGAAACGGATCTGGTTTATCTCCCTGCCAGGTATTCTGCCAGTGATCGTCATCGTTACCATGCTGCGTCTGGGGCATATCCTGAATGCCGGCTTCAACCAGATATTTGTGTTGTACTCCCTGCCAGTATACAGCGTTGGCGACATTCTCGACACCTGGGTCTACAGGCAAGGAATCCTTGCCTTCCAGTTTAGTCTGGCTACTGCGGTAGGCCTTTTCAAAGGAGTCTTTGGCCTTATCCTGGTAGTCTCGGCAAATTATGCCGCAAAGAAAATTGCCGGATCGGCCTTGTGGTGATCAGGAGATGAGATGAGACGCAGCCTCGCCTTTAGAGATGAGCCAGTCTTCCAGATACTGCTGACGCTGTTTCTTCTCACCGTTCTTATCGCAATCTCCTTGCCGATTTGGCGGGTTTTCATCATGTCGGTAACACCACTTGGCTATGTGGACCGGTCCTTCGGCATCTGGATTCCGCCCTGGTTGTGGTCATTCGAAGCATATAAACAATTGTTCAATCACCCGGCCTTTATCAAGGCGGCGATGAACAGCGGGATCATTACCATTGGCGGACTCGCGATCAGCATGGTTTTGACCGTGCCGCTGGCCTATGTGCTCTCAAGTAAAAATCTACCCGGGAGGAAATTGCTGGTCACCATCATCATGGTGCCCTTCTTGTTCTCAGCCGGGTTGATCCCGACCTATATCGTTATCCAGCGGTTAGGGCTGGTAGACAGTCTTTTCGCCATCATGCTGCCAGGGGCGGTCAGCGTTTGGAACACATTGATTATGAAAGGCTTTTTTGAAGGTCTTCCCGAGGATCTAAAAGAGGCAGCTTACATGGACGGCGCCACCGAGTTGCAGGTGTTGTGGCATGTCATCCTGCCCCTCTCAAAACCTATCCTGCTAACAATCAGCCTATTCTATGCCGTCTCTCTCTGGAACGAGTTCTTTACACCCATCCTGTATTTAAACGACAACGATTTGCAACCACTGCCAGTTCTACTCCGAAACATCCTCATGGCTGCAAACATCAATGAGTATCTCGAATACGACGCCTTTAGCAATGCTCCCATCCAGGCCTTTCGCGCCGCCAGCGTATTCATCACGATGCTGCCCATGGTGATCGTCTATCCGTGGATACAGAAGTATTTCACCAAGGGAACACTTTTGGGAGCTGTAAAGGAGTAGTCGCCAGTAAAGGAGGTAGATGAGCCAAAAAACAATGATCTCTAATCTTCCTCAGAATCAACATAAGTTTTCGGATTAAAGAGAGGTCAAAATGAAAAAAACGCTGGGAAAAATATCTTTGTTAGTCATCGTCCTGGCATTGGTGCTGAGCGCATGCGTAACCGCGGAGGAAACACCGGAAGCGCCCGCACCGACTGCAGTTCCGCCCACTGCAGTGCCTGAGAAGCCGGCTGAGCCAACCGCTGTGCCCGAACCCACCGAGGTAGTCATCGAGCCGGCTGAACTTGAGTTGTGGTTCAGCGGACGCGTGAGCGAGGCTGCTCCGCCGCCTGACGATTGGGTTGCCTATCAGATCATCAAAGACGAGCTGAAGATCGATCTGAAGCTGGTAATGCTGCCGTCGTCTGCCTCGGATATGGATACGAAGATCAATACAGCCGCCGCCAGCAACACCCTGCCGGATATCTTCTTCGCCAACCGCGATGCCTGGTATAACCTGGTGCAGGCCGGTCTGGTAGCTCAAGTGGATGATCTCCTCCCGCTGATGCCTGAGCGCACCAAGACCCACTACAGCAATCCTGCCCGTAACGCGCTGGTCACCGTGGACGGAGCCATGTACGGCTTGCCGGATCCTGGACAGATCCCGTGCACCGATGCACTGGTGGTACGTACCGACTGGTTGGAAAAGCTTGACATGGAACCGCCCACCAATCTGGACGAGTTCATGGAGGTAGCCAAGGCGATGACCTTCAACGACCCGGACGGCAACGGCAAGAATGATACGTACGGCTACTGCGCCTTCATCGATGGCACGGGGCTGACGAATATGGGTCTCAGCCCGCGCTTTAACTGGATCTACGGCGCATACGGAGTCACCGGCGTTTGGAATCTTGCCAGTCCTGAGGAGTTCGGTTTGAACGCGCGCAATCCGCGCTACATGGAAGCCACCCAGTTCATCGCCAATATGGTCAAAGAAGGCGTCATCGATCCTGACTGGCCGACGCTCAAGAAGGACGATTACCGCGCCGGCTGGAAGCAGGGCAAATGCGGTATGCAGATGGAAAACTTCGCCGCGTTGTCCACGAAGTCGAATTATAAAGCCTTCGATGAGAACTTCCCTGAAGGGCAATGGGATGTGCTCAAAGCACCCGCCGGTCCTTATGGTGATGTCTCTGCGGGCACGATCATCAACACCGCCCGCATCTACGCTGTTTCTCAGAAAGCCATCGACGAGGGCAAAGGCCCGGCGATCGCCCGACTCTTGGAGTGGATGGCCACTGATGGTTACATGCTGTTGGCTTTTGGCCAGGAGGGCGTCAACTATACCCTGGATGAAAAGGGCTATGTCTCGACTGAGGGCATCGACCCGGCTTTCGCCTGGAACACGGCTGAGATGCAGCCGCTGACCCAGCTGGCCAACATGGTCTACATCTTCTCCGACATCGAACTGCAGGCGCGCTATCCGTCCTATAAAACCATCAACGGGCGTACTATGGAACCGCTCAAGTACCTGGCGGGCTTTACCGACCAGCCCTGGACGGAAGCCACCGGTTCTGGCATGATCAATCCGCCGGCCAATGCTGCCGACTTCACCCGCTTCTACAGCGAGAACATCGTCAATTTTGTCCTCGGGCAGCAGGAGCTGAATGAGGAGACCTGGGCGGCCTTCCTGGAAGGTCTGGATGGCCTGGGCGCCAAGGAGTTGGAGGCAACTGCCAAAGAAGCCTTACTCGCCGCCAACTACTGGGACTGATCGGTTTGCTTATCATGAGGTGGGCGGCTAGCACGCCGCCCACCTCTATTGTGACGTTGTTATTCGAGGCGAAACCATCCATGACCCCCATTGCCTTGAAAATCGCTTACATCGGCGGAGGCAGCCGCGAATGGGCGCGCAAGCTGATGATCGACCTGGCGCTCTGCGCCGAGCTGAGCGGCGAGGTCGCGCTCTATGACATCGACGCCCCGGCTGCCCGCATGAACGAACAACTGGGAAACTGGCTGCAGAGCCAACCGGGCGTGGTTTCGCGCTGGACTTACCAGGTGGCGCCTGCCATTGAAGATGCATTGCGAGGGGCAGATTTCGTCGTCATCTCCATCCAGCCTGGCACGCTGGAATTGATGGCGGAAGAGATTTCCATCGCCGAGGAATATGGATTGTTTTTCCCGGTCGGAGACACCACCGGCGCGCCCGGTCTGATGCGCGGTCTGCGCTCGACGCTGATCTTCGCCGGCTTTGCCGAAGCGATCAGCCAACACTGCCCGCATGCCTGGGTTGTCAACTATACCAATCCGCTCTCTATTTGTACTCGCACCCTGATAAGGGTATCGCCGGGGCTGAAAGTCTTTGGCTGCTGTCATGAGGTGTTTGCTACCCAACGCATGCTCGCCCGTATCTCAGCGGACTGCCTTGAAGTGGAAGCCCCCCCCCGCCGAGATATCCAGCTCAACGTGCTGGGCATCAACCATTTCACCTGGGTGGACAAGGCAGCCTGGCAGGGTCATGATCTGCTCGAGCTGCTCCGCCAATACACTGCCCGGCCGGGGGTATCACGCTATTATACCCGCGAGGAAGTGGAGGGCTGGAACGATTGGTTTCATTGCGAAGATCAGGTTAAATTCAGACTGTTTCAACATTTTGGCGTCCTGCCGGCTGCCGGCGACCGCCATTTGGTAGAATTTCTGCCTGGATTTATCCAATCACCGGAAACGCTTTTCAAATGGGGTGTCATCCGCACGCCGGTCAGTTGGCGAATCGAGCGTTGGAGAACCAGCCCGCAGAAGACACGCGAGCTGATTGCCGGTCGGTCGCCGATCGAGTTGAAAGCCAGCGGCGAGGAGAGCATTTCTATTTTCAAAGCACTGGTCGGCCTGGGCGATACGATCACCAACGTCAACCTGGAAAACCACGGTCAGACCGCCAACCTGCCGTTGAATAGCGTGGTGGAAACAAACGCTCATTTCAGCCGCGATTGTGTCCGGCCGCTGGCTGCTGGACGGCTGCCGGCCAGCCTGGCGGCACTTATCTCTCAGCACATCACAAACCAGGAGCTGATTATCGAAGCCGCGCTAACGAAGGATAAAGAACTCGCTTTCCAGGCTGTATTCAACGATCCTTCTTCCACACTGCCAGTAGACGCGGCCTGGGAAATGTTCAATCGCATATTCCAGGCCGGGCGCGATTTTCTACCCGGCTGGAATTGACAAACTGGCATCATAGGTCTTTTATCATGATATCGGACCAACTGCAGGCCATCTCCACTACAAACTCATGGGCCGTCCGCATGGCGGAATCTGCTCTGGCGAATTATGGACGCATCCACTGGAAATGGCACTACGAGCACGGATTGTTCCTGAAGGCGGTGTTGAAGGTCGGCGAAGCGTCCGGCAGTCAGCGCTACAGTCAAATGGTGCACGACTGGCTGGATCATTTCATTACCCCAAATGGCCGCATCCGCACTTACCGGCTCAATGACTTCAATCTGGACCAGATCAACGCTGGAAACCTGCTGCTCTCTCTCGCCGATCAGAGCGGTGAGAGCCGTTATGCCCGGGCGATCGAGCTGCTCCACTGCCAGCTGAACCTGCAGCCGCGCACAAAAAGCGGCCTTTTCTGGCACAAGAAGATCTACCCTCACCAGGTCTGGCTGGACGGGCTGTACATGGCTCAGCCTTTCCAGGCGGGTTGGGCGCGGATGAACGGGGCGGCGGAAATTTTTGATGATGCAATCCGCCAGCTTGCACAAATCGAGCAATTTACCCGCGATCCGCAAACCGGCCTGCTCTACCACGGCTGGGACGAAAGCTGCCAGCAGCGCTGGGCTAACCCTCAATCCGGCTGCTCACCGAGCTTTTGGGGGCGCGGGATGGGCTGGTATGCGATGGCTCTGGTCGACGTGCTTGAAATCCTGCCCGCGTCGCATTCCGGCCGCGCGGCGCTGATCGACATTATTGCTCGCCTGGCGCTGGCACTCTCGCGATTCCAGGATCCGGACAGCGGATTGTGGTACCAGGTGGTTAACTTCGCCGGACGTCCCGGCAACTATCTGGAATCCTCCGTTTCGGCGATGCTGGCCTATTCGTTCGCAAAAGGCGTGCGCATGGGCTATCTGCCGGAAGAATACCTGCCCGTGGCGCGCCGCGCCTATCACGGTTTGTTGGAAAACAAGATCAAAGTTGACGCACAGGGAGCGATTACTCTGGAAGGCACCTGCGGGGTAGCCGGGCTGGGTGGTAATCCCTACCGCGACGGCACTTTCGATTATTATATTGGCGAAAAAACCATTGCCAATGATTTCAAGGGCGTCGGTCCCTTCATCCTTGCCTCGCTTGAGCTGGACATCGCTGGAGCAGAATAAGCGTGCTGACCGACTCTTCCCCTCAGCCGGCTGCCATCAATCCTCGTGCTTTTGGCGCGCGCGGAGACGGACAAACGTCAGATACCGCAGCTTTACAGGCTGCCATTGTCGCCTGCGGGCAAGCCGGCGGCGGGACGGTCTTCGTCCCGCCCGGGCAATACCTGACTGGCACGCTTTTCTTTCACGACAATATCACCCTGCACCTGGATGCGGGCGCAACGCTGCTGGGCAGTCAGAACCCTAACGACTATCCGCTCACAAACAACCGCTGGGAGGGCGCTGAACAGTTAACCCACGCTCCGCTGATCGCCGGCAGCGGCTTGAAGAACATAGCTCTTACCGGGCGGGGCGTCATCGACGGGTGCGGTAATTTCTGGTGGCAGGCATACCGCGAGAAGCACCTCGACCATCCGCGCCCGCGGCTGATCGGATTCAACGACTGCACCAACGTGCTCATCGAAGGGCTGACCCTGCTCAACTCGCCAAGCTGGACGGTCAACCCGGTACGCTGCGAAAACATCACCATCCGCGGGCTAACCATCATCAATCCGCCAGACTCGCCCAACACCGACGGGATCAACCCGGATTCCTGCCGGCTGGTGCACATCAGCGACTGTCATGTCAGTGTTGGGGACGACTGCATCACACTTAAAGCCGGCACACAAAACGAGCACCCTGACCTGCGTTCGACCTGCCGCGACATCACCATCATTAACTGTACCCTGGAGCGCGGGCATGGCGGGCTGGTGATCGGCAGCGAGATGAGCGGCGACGTGCGCAACGTGACCGTCTCTAACTGTGTCTTCATCGGCACAGACCGCGGCGTGCGCTTGAAATCGCGGCGCGGACGCGGCGGGGTGGTCGAGGACGTGCGCATCAGCAATCTGATCATGGACGGCGTGCTCTGTCCCTTCACTATGAATCTGTATTATCACATCGGTGCGCGAGGCGACCCGGTCGTCTCGGACAAGAACCATCGTCCAGTGGATAAAGGCACGCCGTGCTTCCGAAGAATCCACATCAGCCATGTTTCGGCGGTGAACGTGAAGATCGCCGCCGCTTTCCTCTATGGATTGGCAGAGATGCCTTTGGAAGATATCAGCTTCAGCGACATTTCGGTTACGCTTTCTGACAGCGCCGAGAGCGGGCATGCCGAGATGGCGGATGATATTCCCAGCATGTCGCGGGCGGGCTTTTTCGTGCGCAACGCGCGCAGCCTGCGTCTGGAACACGTGGAGATTCACGGACAGACCGGTCCTGCGTTGGATATGGACGATTCGGTCGAGGCGAGGATCTATCCTTGAACCTGTTTAAGCGATAATCGATATACTCACATCATATTTGCGTGGCTAATTGCTCCCATGAAAACAATTGTGATACTTGGAGAGATCATGCTCCGCCTGGCGCCGCCGGGTTTCCAGCGCTTCCACCAGGCCCGCGCGATCGAGGTCAATTACAGCGACGGCAGACTCTGGAAGTGGGGCATACTTCCCGGCGAGGCGTCCTGGCGGGTAGCTCGCTGACAACCTGACCGATAAAACTGAGCAAAAGGAGAACCGATGATGAAATACCATGCACTTTTATCCGCGAATCAGGGTCTCAACGGCCTGCCTGCCAATCCCTGTAAGCTGCTCGATTTTGCTCTGCTCAAGCTGGCAGCCGGGGAAAGTTACCAGGCTGAGACGCCCGGGCGCGAGATCCTCGCCGTGATTTTGGGCGGATTGGCCACCTTTCAGGTGAACGGCAAAATTTTCAAAAATGTTGGCGGACGGCCGAACGTATTCGCCGGTAAGCCGCACTCGGTGTACATCCCCGCCGGGGCAAAATACGCCATCCATGCCGAAGGCGCGGTAGAGATCGCTCTGCCCAGCGCGCCCAGCGATCTGCAAACCGAACCGTACCTGATCCCGCCAGGTCAGGTCGCTAACGGAATCTGGGGCGCGGCTAATTTCAAACGTTACTTCCATCAGATTCTGACGCTGGCATCCCAACCCGATCTACCTGCGCGGCGTTTGATCGTTGGCGAGACATTCACCCCCAGCGGCAACTGGAGCACATTCCCGCCGCACAAGCATCAGGTCGACGATCTGCCGCGCGAGGCATACCACGAGGAGATGTATTATTTCAAAGTCAGCCCGGCGGATGGGTTTGGGATTTGCCACTATTACAATGACGAGGGCGAGGAAGAAAACTTCACTGTGCGCGACAACAGCATCCTCATGGCCCCGCATGGTTACCACACCGTCGTCAGTGCGCCGGGTTACACCACCTACTATTTGTGGTTCCTGGCCGGCAATCAGCGCGTGCAGGGCGCAGTGGAGGATCCTGTGGTTGGCTGGGTCAGCCGCACGGTGGGCATGTTTAAGGAATTGGGACATTAACGGTCGGCGTATCAGCACACACTGCTGGTCTTTGTCTGGCTTAGCGGTCGGGATGACCTCCGCTGCGATGGAGAGGTGAGGAAATGATCCTGGATTCATTCAAACTCGATGGAAAGGTCGCCCTGGTCACTGGCGCAGGCCAGGGACTGGGTCAGGGGATGGCGCTTGGCTTGGCTGAAGCAGGCGCGGACGTTGTCGGATTGGACCGGGGGGCAAGCGAAGCAACCGGCGAGGCCGTCCGCGCGCGAGGCCGGCGCTACCGCCAGGAGATCTGCGATCTGCGCAGCACCAGCGTTGCCGGGCTGAACGGGCTGGTAGAGAGCATCGCGGAGGATATGGGTCGGCTCGACATTCTGGTCAACAACGCCGGCATCATTCGCCGCACCCCGGCGCTCGAGTTCAACGAAGTTGACTGGGATGACGTTCTGGTAATCGACTTGAAAGCCGTTTTTTTTCTCTCGCAGTCTGCTGCGCGGATCATGGTCAAACAGGGGGGCGGCAAGATCATCAACATCGCCTCGATGCTTTCCTTCCAGGGAGGCATTCTTGTGCCTTCCTACACCGCCGCCAAGAGCGGTGTGGCCGGGATCACTCGCGCGCTGGCCAACGAGTGGGCTAAACATTACATTAACGTCAACGCCATCGCGCCCGGCTACATGGCAACTGAGAACACCGCTCCGATTCGCGCCAACGCCGAGCGGGCCGCATCGATTTTGGATCGCATCCCCGCCGGACGCTGGGGTTTGCCTGAGGATTTAAAGGGCATTGTGGTGTTCCTGGCTTCGGCCGCTTCCGATTACCTGCACGGAGCGATCATACCGGTCGACGGCGGCTGGTTGACGCGCTGAGAAAACATCGGTTGGATTGACCTTCCACCCAGACACCTTGTTTTCGCCCGAAACCGCCGTGACCGCCAGGGCAGGCGATTTCCTGGTGAGTCACCTGGATGCAGCGGGGGTAAAACAAGGGGGATACCCCCAGATATACGGGAAAGGGCTTGCTATAAAAAGCAGGCCCTTTACTTTTACGACATAGTGTTTGCCATTCCAGCGGATTTTCCAGAGGTTGAAGCGCCGCCCGGCAAAGCAGCCCATCTCGGTCTTAATGCCCGAGAGGGCATTTATTGATTCTGAGGTCAAGTGATTTTATTTCGCTGCCTTCCGCTTTCTACGCGCCTCCCACTCCTCACGAAGTTTTTCGTCCGATACAACCGCGCTGTCCCATTTCTTGCCAGTTAGCTGCTCGTAAAATCCCTTTATCCAATTGCAGTAGGCTTCAAAGCTCTCATCTTGGGGGCGCACTACCGCCGGTTTCTTCTGGCTCATAGTGACCTCTCTTTCGATTCCCTGAAACATGCCTCAATATAATAACGCTCTACGACACCTACAACCTTAATAATTGCGATGTTTCCGCTCCCGCGCTTAGATCATCGCGTTGTGCAGTATGCCGCCTTTTTTGCTGATCTCCAGATAAACATATTTTACCCCCTCCTTCTTGTTTGCCCAACTGACCAGGAACATTGTTTGACCGGCCAGGCTTCTACACCCTCTGCCGCCTCAGAGAATCCTGAAATATTACCGGCAGGATCCGGGATTTTTGTCACCATTTCCTGGAGGCAAAAATATGTATAATGCCATTATCCGAACCCGGTTTTTGCGATCCGGCTGACTGCGTCAGCTGGGGGAAAAAATAAATCACAAAACAAGGGGCAGCCATGAAATTTCAAATGATCATCACCCGAATTAGCATCCTGGTTCTGACGGCGCTGGCTGTCTTCAGCCTGCCGGGACCGGCTGCCTCCCAGCCGGTCACCACATTGAGGCTCGACCCGGCCGCGGCGGCCGCATCCACCTGCGCAGATACTCAGATTGTCGTGAAGATCGAGGATGTTGAGAATCTATGGGCTTATCACGTCCAGTTCACCTACGATCCGGCGGTGATCGAGGTGACCGGCATGGAGAACGGTTCGTTCCTGCAGAAAGGGTTATTTCTAACCGACAAGGGTACCCCGGGCATGTTCTATATCGCAAACTCTCAGATAGCCGGCGTCGAGCCGGCAAGCGGCAGCGGCGATCTGGCGGTATTCAACGTTCGGGCATTGGCGCCAGGGTTGAACACTTCAATCACCTTCGACACCACAGTAACCATACTGGTAGATGAAACCTATATGGAACCAGGCATCGAATATCAGGCGGTGGACGGCGCGGTTAACACCATCGGCTGCGACTCGGTCTTCCTCTACCTGCCGCTGGTTCTCCGTCAGTGACCAAAATCATACCGGCATCCCTCAAATTGACGAATGTCACAGTGAATAGGTGATTTTTGACAGATAAATGGAATATCTGTCCCATGCTAAACTTTGCAGTAGTCTGATTTCCCGTTTTATCAACTTTTGGACGGGGGGATAGCAACACCCTCGCTTTACCGGTGTTAATAGGCGCGTTGCTTCTATCTCATATCGAGCTGGCCGCAGAAGGCGTATCCAACAAACTGCCACCCGGTGTGAAGATGAGAAACAAACGTTTCGTTTTAACGCCTGCGATCGATCTCAAAAAGGGGAGGTGAAAACCGAAGAAATCCAGAAATTAAAAGGCTTCCAGCTGGTCGTTGCCGGGCTGACCATCCTGCTGCGCAAGCGGCAGTCCGGCGAGGGGAATCAAAAATCGGCCCAAGATCCTTTTTTTTCATCTTCAAGTCAAAATTGTGAGAGGAGGATTTCATGTTCACAAGCAAGAAAAACCTGATCGTCGCCCTGCTGCTGGCCCTGGGACTGTTGTTCACCGCCGCCCGGGGCGAGGTGAGCGCGGAAGGCGCGCAGACGCTTTATGTCGCCGATTGGAGCGAAACAACTGAATTGACAAATATAGGAGGCCGCCCGGCGGTCTTAAAAGTGGGAGACGTTTACCACATCTGGTATGGGGTATCTGACACCGCTCTCTATCACACTTTATCGAAAGATCCAGACAGTTTCGAGGCAGGAAAACCGACAACATTCTGGGAAGGCGACACTAAGATTTCGCCAGCAGAAGTGGCCAGTGTAACAGTGTTCCACGAGGATGGAAAATACTACCTGATCACCTATGCTCCTACAGGCGTAGATAATAACATCAAGCAGTTCGGCCTTTACACTTCTACCGATGGCTATGACTGGGAACATGAAGGCATTGTCTTCGATGGCGCCGGACTTCCGGATTACTACAAAATAGATGCGCCTTTCCTTTTCAAAGACGGTGATACCTTCCGCCTGTACTTCCAGGTCAAAAATCCAGATCAAACACGCTACGACATTTATCTGGCAGAAGCAACCGGGGCATTGGAAACTGCCACGTTCGCGCTGGCCAACGACGGAAAACCGGTTCTATCGCCCGGCGATACTGGAAGCTGGGACGATAAATACGTGATGCACCCCTGGGTGATCAAGGACGGGAATAACTACTTCATGTGGTACAGCGCGTACGGAACCAGTCAGGTCATCGGGATGTCCAAGTCATCAGATGGGGTCAACTGGGAAAAAAGCCCCGCCAATCCCATCCTTGGAAACACTGGCGAACCGGCTGTGATCAACGACAACGGCACCTGGCGAATGTGGTATTTAGCTACAGGCGGCAAGATCAATTACCTGACCGCTACCGGCCCGTTTGAGTTTTCAAAAATCCAGGCTGCCATCGATGCGGCATCCGCTGGCGATGTTATCGAGGTCGCCGATGGGACATATACTTACCAAAGTGAGGGCGAGCCACCACCAGCCGGACTAATCAAGGTTAGCAAACCCGTCACCATCAAAGCGGCCGATGATGGTAACGATGTTCGACCAGTCATCGATGGCACTGGCTTTAATGGCGTGTTCAAAATCTGGCACACCCAATTCACTGGCGGCGAGGTGGTTATCGAAGGGTTCGAGATCGTCGGAAACAGCGCTACCGGCGTTGCCATTACTGCCGCCATGTGGGATAACGGCGCCGGCACCAAAATCATCATCCGCGACAACTACATTCACGGAATGAACAGCGGCATTAATTTCTGGGGTGGGGGTTTCGCTCCTGATCCTGCAACGAGAGTCGTCAACAATGTAGAAATCACGGGGAATATCTTCAGCGACCTCGGCGAAGAAAATGCTACCCAGGGTTTTGGCATCATGCTGGAGGATCTGAGCGGCTGGTATAAAGCTGGCAATAAATTTGCCGCGATTGTAACGAACAATACATTTACAAACATCTACAATGGCACTACCGGAAATTTTGGCGTTGGCATAGTCATCCCGCGAGCAGATGCCGATAACGGCGAAGCAGTCAATGCTCAAATTACCAAAAACACTTTCCAGAATGTAAGCGTGGGTGTCGGCATTATAGCAGGAGATGTAACGGACACCGAAATCGAAAACAATGATCTAACTGGTGCAAGTGTTTACGGTGTTCTGGCAACAGGCATATCAAACGGTCCTGTAGACGCCTCTCCCAACTGGTGGGGCAGCAAATACGGCCCTGTCGGCGAACAAATTAACGGCGTGGTGGACTACACTCCCTGGTGCGCGGATGAAGGCTGCACCACCTTCCTGCCTGATGCGAACGGCGAGATCCGCTTCCCGGAAGGAACCTACAACCTCGCAGGCGGTTTTGTCGTGAATGAACCTGGCCTGACAATCATCCTTGAGGACGGCGCTGTCATCCAGAACGACTCGCCCTGCTTCATCGTCAACGCCAGCAACACTACCATCAAGGCTGAGACCCCCGGCGGAGCCAAATGCGTACCCACCAAAGGCTCCAACGGCATCGATGTGGCGGCTGACCTGAGCGGCATCCGCATCATCAACCTGGAGATCGACGGCACAGGCCAGACAACCGGCGACGGCATCCACTTCGCCGGCGCGGTCACCGATTTCCAGATCGTCGACAACTACATCCATGACCTGGGTGGGGACGGGGTCGAATTCGCCGGCGTTGTTGCTGGTGATACTCAGGAAATCCAGGGCAACCTGTTCCGGAACACCGGACTGGCAATCAATGCTGGAAGCAATACCATCAATGCGGAGTACAACTCCTGGGGGCAGTATGCGGGTACTACGATTGCCAGTGTCGATACTGATCCCTGGACGCACGTTGACCTGTACGCAGAGCCGTTGGGAACGGCATCTGGTAATCAGGTATTTGTAAACGGTCAGTTCTCCATCATGGTCAAAGCCAACCTGCAAAACGTGACCGGCGCTTCGTTCGAGTTCCACTACCCCACAGCAAAATTGGATCTGGTTAGCGCTACCGCGACTGGCGCGTTCGATCCGATTGCTTCAGGTGGAAGCGTGCTGGACACGTCTACCGACGGCGTGATCAGGTTCGACGGTCAAAAAATCCTGGGTGTCAGCGAAGCGGACGTGGAGCTCTTCACGGCTGTTTTCGAAGCCAAAGTTGCTGGCGAAGCCGCATTCAGTTTCGATGTGGATACGGACAAGTTTGCCATGTCGCCCGGTTCCGGTCCGTCGAATTACATCTACGCCGCCGCGCTGACCGGCGCAACCGTCCAGGTTGTCGCCCCGCCGACCATCACCTCAACCGACATCCAGGGCTACTATCTGACCGGCGATTCTCAGCAGTTCAGCGTACGTACAGAAAATCCCTCAACAGGCGGCACATACGGTCATGTCCTGTTCAATTACGTTATTGAAAACGCCGTTCTCACCGACATTGCTAACTTTGAGTACTCAGATGGCACCAACTGGCACTCTTTGCAATTGCAACAAGACGGTGAAAATGTGATAGGGTCCTTCGGCCCGACGGGCGGTTTCCCGATGGATTCGGGTTACACTGCGACCACGAAGTTCAGGATCACCTTCGCCACAGCGAAACCCTATCCGTTTACGCTCACCCTGAACGACCTGGATGCGGATAACTACGAGTTGGCCAAATTCACTGGCACAGCAAATGTCTATACCCCGCCGACCCTATCCTCCACGGATATCGCCGGGCCGTATCTCGGCGGCGTGGAGAAAGAGTTCCATGTGACTCTGGAGAATCCAGATGCCGGCATCGCCACGAATGTCAAAGCCAGGTTCACGCTGTACGGCGCGTCGCTTTTGGACATCACTTCGATCCAGTACTACGAAGTGGCTGATTCCAGCTGGTATGACCTGCCGATAGAACAGGCTGGCAGCGACCTTGTAGGGTATTTCGGTCCATCTGCCGGATTCCCGATCACTGCGCCTTACAACTCAACATCAGCTTTTAGAGTGACCTTCGCCAACGGCATCACCAAGAGCTACAGCTATGAAATCGAGCTGTTTGACATGAGCACGATGCCCGACCGATTGCTGGATGAGATGACCGGCCAGATCAATGTGTACGCCAACTACATCCTGACCGGCACCTTCTCGATGCAGGGCCGGGTCTTCCGCGGCGGCGTGCCGGTCACGCTGACCGGACCGGTGGGATTCGCCTTTGGACCATACACAGCCCTTTCCACCGACGTGCTCGGCGCCAACTGGACTCTCAACAATGTCGCAGATGCCGTCTACACCATCACCACCAACCAGCCGCGCTACCTGAACGTGACCGCTGACCTGGGCAAGACGATCGCTGCATCCCTGGATCAGATTATCGCCGCGCTCGAGCTCAAGGGCGGCGACGCGACTCTGGATAATCAAGTTGGATTGGCTGATGCCAGCGCAGTCGGTAGTGATTACGGTCTGACCGGCGACCGAAACGCCGACGTGAACTTCTCCGGCAAGGTCGATATCTTCGACCTGGCCCTGGTCGGAGGGAACTACGGCCTGACTTCCGCAACCGCATACGTCAGCTGGACACCGTAACCCTTTTCCTTCGCGTGCAGGCTGGGTTTTGCCCAGCCTGCACGCCTGTCAACCGGGGCCGGCTCGGCCCCCCGAACAGGATCTGCCATGAACGAGAACGCCCTGCCCGGCGCTTTGCGACTAACAAGGTTCCTTTTCAAAAGGAGTCTGGTGTGCGTTTTGTCTGCCGCCCTGTGTATCCTCGCGCTCGTCCACCCCTTGGCAGCCGCTGGCGCCCAGAGCGAAACCACCCTCTCGGTCTCCCCGGCGGATACGGCGGTCATCCTGACCGACACCCGGACGATCTCGCTTTACATCACCGGCGGGGTGAACCTGAACGCGTTCGACGTCGCCGTCCGCTACGATCCGTCTCTGGTGGATTACGAATCCTACGCCTTCGGCAGTTACTTTTCCAACCTGGCTCAGGTCTATTTGCGCGACGACCCGGGGTACTTCCGGCTAGCCGCCACCCAGCTGGCTACCCCCGGCGTGAGCGGCGACGGCGTCGTGCTCAACCTGGTCTTTCGCGGGAACGCGCCGGGCATCTCTCCGATCATCATCGAGATGGCTGATTTTGCGGTCCACGGCGGCGGACCTCTGGTTCACGCCTCCGTCGATCACGGGACCATGCGCGTCCACAGCGACCCTGCGCCGCTGCCCAAACAGACCGTCAGCGGCTCGTTCTCCCTGCAGGGCCGCGCGGATACCTCCAGCATCCCGGTTTCACTGGGCTACGGCCAGACTCACTGGCTGGGTCCGTACGCGGGCGTCACCGTGAACCTGCCTTCCGCCAACCTCACTCTGACAGACGTGGTCGAAGACAGCTACACCCTGACCACCGCCATGCCGCGCTGCCTGAACATCGGCGCGGAGATGGGCAAGACCCTGGCGGTCTCCGCCAGCCACACCGCCATCGCGCCGCTCATCCTGCGCTGCGGCAATGCCGTCTGGCAGGAAGAAGTGGGCGGTGAGTGGGCGGCGAACAACGTGATCGATGTTGCCGATATCAGCCTGATCGGCTTGCAGTACATGCAGTCCGGGCCGGATCTGGATGGAGACGTGAATTTTTCCGGCCGGGTGGACATCTTCGACCTGGCCCTTGCGGCAGGCAATTACGACCTGACCGCGGAGACACTCTATGCCGATTGGAATCCCTGACCGCTTGCGGCGGTTTTCCACCCCGGCCGCTCCTTATCACCCTGGAACAGAAAATTACCCTCCCGATCCGTCGGGGAAGCGGTTTATTAAATCGTTGCTCTTTATTGGCAAGATCCTTACCAGTCTCTTCCTGATCCTGCTCCTGGCTGCGCCGGGCGAGCGCTCCAGCGCGCAGGCGCCCGGATTGGTGCGCGTCTCGCCCGAAACCGCGTCCGTCGCGATCGGAGGCGAAGTTACCCTCAGCCTGGAGGTACTCGGCGCGGAGGATGTCAACGCGTACGACCTGACCCTGCGCTACGACCCGGCGTACGTGACGCTGACATCCTGGTCTCACGGCGATTACCTGGCGAATCTGGCGCAGGTTTATAAGATCGAGGAACCGGGCACGCTGCGCCTGGTCTTTACCCAGCTGGCGACGCCGCCCGTCTCGGGCGACGGGGTGCTGCTCTATCTGGCATTCAGCGGCGCGGCAGTCGGCGAGTCGGCGGTCGTTCTCGAAAAGGTGGACTTTGCCGGCGGCAGCGGCGGGATTGTCAATCCCGATCTGCAGGACGGCTTGCTGGCGGTGATCCCTGCCCCGACCGCGACCCCGCCCCCGACCGAGACGCTGCCGCCCGTGGAACCCAGCACAACCGCCCCGCTGCCTTCACTCACCGCCACGGCGGTCGGTCAGCTGTCTGCAAGTTTGACGCCGACGGCGGCAGGCCCGGCGGCTCTCGACCCATCGCGTACACCGACCTTTGCCGCAAAGCCCCCCGCATCCGCGCCAACCAGCCTTCACGCGATGGGAAATCCGACAACCGCTTCTCAAAGCCCGGACCAGTCCGGCATTTTCCTGCCGGCGGTGGAGAGCGGCGCTGATGCGGCGGAGCAGGCGGATTCAGACCGGGACTACCGGCTGGTCAACACCCTGCTGTGGATCCTGCTGGGGATCCTTGCCGCGGTGATCCTCTGGCTGGCATGGAAACTCATCCACCGCCAGCCAGGTAAATCCTGACCGGTTTAGCTGCGCCCGCTGGTTGAGGAAGTGCAGTAAAGAAGGAGCAACATTAGAAATATGAAGAGATCGATACCAAAAAGGACACGGAATTAATGAAACAAATCAACCTGCTACGATACCTGATCGTGATCCTGATTGCTGCCACTCTGATTCCACCCGCGGGTACGGGGAACGCCCAATCGAGCGGATCCGTTGAAGCCGGGGTGTTTGCAGCGGTCGAAATCGCCCCGGGGGCGGCGGTGGAAGTGCCGGTCGAAATCCGCAACGCCCGCGACGTATACGCGCTGGACATCGAGATCCAGTTCGACCCGGCGGTAGTCAGCGCCGAGGACGCCGACCCCTCCAGCGCAGGCATTCAGATGGGGCTGGGCGAGTTCCTCGACCCCGGTCTGCTGCTTTTCAACCAGGTCGACATGGAAAAGGGTCTCGTCCGCTTCGCCATGAGCCAGGTCAACCCAAGCGAGCCCAAATCGGGCAGCGGCATCCTTTTCGTGATCTACTTCAAAGGGATCAAGGAAGGCACCTCTCCGCTCGAAGTGATCAATCTGCAGGTGGCTTCGCGCGACGGTTTGGAAATCCCCTCCAGTCCGGTCGATTCAACCCTGACGGTCAGGGCGGACGCGGCTCAAATCACGGCAACGCCGATCCCAGTGCAAGACCCTGGGAAAATGATCCAGCTGCCCACGCCGGGTCCATCACCCACCCCCACGCTGAAACCGACCGGGGTCCCCACCAGGGCGCCCACCGAGGCATCCATGAGCGCCAGCCCGACCGCTGCCCCGGCGGAATCCAGCACAGCAGGAAAAACTACAGACAGATACGTAGAAAAACCGTTTCTCGTCCAAAACTGGTGGATCATTTTGATTGTCTTAGCGGTGGCAGCAATTCTGGCCGGGTTATTAATAAGGAGCAAAAATCAGAATCCTGACAAAAGGAAGGAGAATGCAGAATGATCAAGAAAACCATCCACCTTTTATCGGTACTGATTTATACCGGTGCTCAAGTCTTTGGCTTCCAGGGGGCAAGCCCTGCCCAGGCCGCCGGGACCACCCTCGAGGTAGTCGTCGGAACAGACCCGGCTACGACCTGCGCGGATCAGCAGATCGCCGTCCATGTGACTGATGTGCAGGACCTGACCGCCTATCACCTGGAGATCGGCTATGATCCAGAGGTGATCCAGATCATAGACGTCGTCAACGGCGGATTTTTAGGCGAGCCCGAAAACGATGAGTTCTACGAACCGACCAACTCATGGGCAACGCCGGGCAAGATCACCTTCGGCATGGCGCAGCAAAACACGGCCTCAAATCCGATCGTGCCGCGGGACGGCAGCGGGGATCTGATCCTGATCACCCTGCGGGCGCTGACGCCCAACGCTTCGACCGAAATCACCATCGATGCCGACAACAGCGCGCTGGTCAACTGGCCGGACGCCATGCCGATTGCTTTCACGGTAAACAACGCCACATTGCAAACCCAATCCTGCCCGCCGGTCGCGCAGGATCAATCCGTCACTACCGCCGAGGACACGCCGGTGGACATCACCCTGGTCGCCAGCGACCCGGATGAAGACGAACTGACCTGGACGGTCGGCGACCCGCCGCACGGCACGCTGAGCGGCACGCCTCCCGCCGTGACCTACACTCCGGATGTAAATTACCACGGCGCGGACAGCTTCACTTTCACCGTGGAGGATCCGTACGGGGAGTCAGACACGGGCACCGTCAGCATCACGGTCACATCTGTGCTCGACCCGCCAACCATCTCCAGCACAGACCTGCCGGGTCCGTACATGGTCGGGCAAAACCAGGAATTTCACGTGACGCTGACCAACCCGACCTACGGGGAGGATTTCACGAATGTGCTGGCGAAATTCCGTCTGGAGAACATCTCGAAAGCCGATATCGCCAGCATCGAATACCTGGAAACCGCGCTGGATCCCGATCAGTGGCGCCCGCTGCCCATTGGTCAGGACGGCAGCGACGTGATCGGCAGCTTTGGCCCGCCAGCCGGCTTCCCCATGCCGCCCGGCTATGACGCCACCTCGTCCTTCCGGGTGACCTTCAACAAAGCCGGGACCTATCCCATCACCGTGACGCTGTATGACCTGACTCCCGAGCCTGACGAGACGCTGGCGGTCTACACGGATGACGTGGTCGTCGAGGATGACCTGGAGGTCACAGACGCCGCCCTGCTCCACTCCGTAGATCAGACGACCTGGGCTCCTGTCCCCGGCAGCTTCGCGACCGGCTTCGGATTGGCGCTGGATCCGTCTGTCGAGTTTTACTACCTGGACGCGGAGAATGTTGTAAGCAACAGGCCGCTGGTCGATGGTTACCACGCGTTCTATGTCGACACCTATCCAGCGGGTTACTTCAATTACTGGGCCGAGCGCGGAGTCGATGGCACTCCGCCATACGCTGAACCGTGGATGGAACCCATGTGGGAGATCATCAACGGCGAAAAACCGATCTTCTACCTGAAAGTATCCGGAACCCAGTACGATCTGATCGACGGGCTGCAGTATGAGCTCGGACAGGATGACCAGCCTCTGCGGATTAATGGCGACTATCTGCTGGGAGATTACACCTTCAGCGGCGAAGTCGAGGATCTCTATGGTTTCACGGATCAAGTCACTGTTGGCGTCACCTTCTACGAGCCGCTGGTGCTGACCGATCTGGATCTGCTGGTATCGACCGATCAGACGACCTGGGCTCCTGTCCCCGGCAGCATCGCGACCGGCTTTGGACTGGCGCTGGATCCGTCTGTCGAGTATTACTACCTGGACGCGGAGAATGTTGCGAGCAACCGGCTTCTGT
>JAXDBP010000009.1:0-8006 GCA_034678705.1 Bellilinea sp. | reverse complement strand
AGGCGAAGTAATCCGCCGGATAGGCGTCGACGAAGAATTCATAATAACCGTCGACCAGCGGACTGGCGGAGACGATGTTCTCGACATCAAGGTAGTAGAACGGAACGGTAGTATCCAGGGCTTGTTCAAACCCGGCGGCGAAGCTGCCGCTGACCGCAGACCAGATGACCTTATCTGTTGAGATCAACAGGTCCAGGTCAGTCAGCGCAAACGGAGGCGGGACGGTCAGGGTTACGGTCGCCGAAGTTTGCGCGGTACCGTCAGAGGCGGTCACTTTGATCTCGTACTCGCCAACCTCAGAAATGGTGGGAGTGCCGCTGAAGGTGCGGGTTGCGGGGGTGAAGGTCAGCCAGGCGGGCAGGGCGCTCCCGTCATCCAGTGTGGCTGTGTAGGTCAACACGTCCAGATCGACATCGGTGAACGCGGAGACTGTGAGCGTGTGTGCCGCGCCCGTCAGCCAGACCACGTCGGCGATGACTGGCGCCACCGGGGCGTCGTTGACAGCGTTGACCGTGATCGACACAGTCGCGGCAGCTGAATCTGCTGTCCCGTCGTTCGCCTTGTATGTGAAGCTGTCCGTGCCGTTCCAGTCGGCTGCAGGTGTGTATATAAATGATCCGTCCGGATTCAGGGTCACTGTCCCATGCCCTGGATCGCTCACTTTGATCGCCGTCAGGGGATCCCCGTCGACATCGGTGTCTCCATTGAGAACTCCAGTCGCAGCATTTACATTCAGGACCGTGTCTTCGGCCACAGGGTACGGCCCATCATTATCCGCCACCGGGGCATCATTGATCGGTTTTACCGTGATCGTCACCATTGCCGTGTCGGTTAAGAGGCCGTCGCTCACCGTGTATGTAAAACTGTCGGGTCCCGCATAATCATCGTCTGGTTCGTAGGTGAACGATCCATCCAGGTTCAAAACTAAGGTGCCGTGATCAACATCATCCAGTAGCGTGGCTGATAAGGTGTCCAGATTCGCGTCCGTATCGTTATCAAGCACGCCGTCATCAGCAGTAACATCCAATACCTGGTCTTCGGAAACCTCATAGGCATCATCTTCACCGACGGGAGCAACGTTCACAACCGTGATAGTGTTGCATCGCGTGTGATTGTCCAGTTTAGCGCAGACGCGATAACCGCCAGCCGGGACAGGGGGAGTGAATGTCGTCGAGCTGACCCCATCGAGGGTCGGGCCGCTGAGGGGATCAACCGTCCCGCCGTCTGGCGCGGAGAATTCGATTACAACCCCATCTGCAAAGAGATCGTCAATGGCAAATGTTGAAAGCCGCATTCGAGCATTGAAGGTGGATGACCCTCCGGGCTCGACAGAAAGGGGGTCAGGTAAAGAGCCTAGCGTTAACCATTTTGATGCATCAACGCTGCCGACGACACTGTTGCACGTCGCGTTAGCCGGGCCTTCGTTGCAGCCCCACCAATTTTCCAGGGCGTCAGTTGTAACAGCCGCCTGGTTTGAGAAAACGCCATAGCTGTCATTCCCTGCGATTCGGTTATGCTGGATGTACAGGTCAGTCACCGGGCCGCCGGTAGCCCAGATGATCACGCCGCCCTCGCCGTTGTTGATCAGTTGTGAAGATCGAATGGTGACGTTATCAATGGAATAGGTACCCTCTGTGCCAAATACCAACCCGCAGCGGTCATTGTTCTCGAATATGCTGTCCTCGAAGATGATATTGCTGCTGGTTCCCACCCACTCCCAGAAATTAACACCGTGCCCCTGGCCTTCATAGCCGGCATTCTCGCTTGCATTGATGCGAGTGAACCTGGCGTCGGTGGTGTTGGTCATGTTGATCCCGGCGAGGGTGTTGCGCTTGAACTCGCTGTCTTCAACGATGACGTTGGCGACCGAGCCATTTCCAATATCAAGTCCATATCCTTTGGTGCCAACCACACTTCCGTTATCGTTGAAGCTGGATCCAAGAATTCTGAGGTAGCTGGTCAGTCCGTCAATGGACACGCCCCAGGATCCCGAGTGATGAAAAGTGCTGTCCTCAATGACAATTTGGTCATACACGCCGCCTGGTCCAAAAATTACATTTCGTCCTTGGGCGTACGAAACTTCTACATCCCTTAACGTAATGTTAGAAAACGTACTTGGCGTTTCACCGATCCGTAAAGCAAAGCCTGGTCCATACGAGCTTGCTTCATGTTTGGTGAATGTGAATCCCTCGATGGTGACGGCCAGATCCGTACCGAAAATCTCAACCCCATTTGTGTTTGGTTCGTCAAGGCGCACAATGGTCGAGCCAATGCCTGCCCCGATTAGGCTGATGGATTTGGTGATGTACAGATTACGCCAATCGTGGTCCTCGATGTAATCCCCTTCGGCAACCTGGACGGTATCCCCCGGGGCTGCGCTGTTGATGCCCATCTGGATGGTCTTGAATGCGCAATTGCCAGATCCATCCTCCGGCGCGTCGACGGTCCCGTCGCAAAGGGTGTCGGATCCGTCGGTGCGCACGTACCAGATCGCGGCCGCACTGGCTGAATGGCCAAATGGACTGGCGAGCAATGCGCAGGCAATCAGGAAAGCTAGCACTTGCTTGAGTCTGGTTGATGTGAGTGACATAAAAACCCTCCTTGTGAAATGAATAGATTTTGTTAAAACAGGTTATGCGCGGTGTAACCCAGTGAGGAAGACAGCAATGCCTAAATAGGACCGATCATCTCTCACATAATTGGAACAATGTGGGCATTCATGAATCCCCCGGCGCATAAAACTACACCCCTACAAGTAAGTTACACAAATAATATAGATGGACTAACAGTAATTATAGCAAATATCAATCGAGTAGCAATAGAAATCAAGAAAAGATTAGGAAGTTGTAATAATTGGGTTATTGTGCTTGGGCTTTAGCGCCCATCGCGATGCTGCCTGGTATTGACCATGACGCTCGCCAGGTGCTGAGAAGAACCATTTACCCCAGGGGAAAGATTACTTTTGTCATATCCAGCAGGTGATGATTATTACCAATAAAAAACCGTAAAATATCTTAACATCATAAGCAATTACAGGTGGGATAGTTCTACTATCAGTTGTTCTTGTAGGCAGCGGTCATTTTCATCCCCGGTGTGTCAAGCGCTAATTGGAGGATGCTATATCCAATTGCGCCCATTCATTTCATTTCTCAAAGGAGATCAAATGATGACTCGATCGAAGGCATTCCTTGGCCTGGCGGGCATCCTGCTCGCCGTTGTCGTTTTGCTGCCGCAGGGTTGGTCTTCCGCGGCTGCATGGCTGCAGGACGGACAACTGTTCTTATCCCAGACCAGCATCGTATCCGTCGATGATGACTTCACGCCCGATACACCTGGCTGGGGAGTCGACCATTTTGCCACAATCCAGGAGGGCGTGGATGCGGTTGATCCGGGCGGCACTGTGAATGTGGCCGAGGGCATTTATGTCGAAACGGTAGTTATCGATAAAGACCTGCACCTTCATGGGGCGGAAAAAACCAGTGTGATCAAAAATAACGGCGTGCCAGAGGTTTGTGTCACCCTGCCCGAGGGTGACCGAAAGCCGGTCATCTGTATCCATGATGATGTTTCGGTCACGATCGACGGTTTCACCATCCAATTGGATGTGGATAGCGATTCATCAACCGATCTTTCGGGGATATCGGTTTCAAACACTGGCGGGTCAGAGGAAGTAACTGAGGCCACAACCATAACGATTTTCAACAATGTGATTGAAGTTCCGTTTAAGGACATGCAGGCTGTCTCGTTTGCCTACGGCATCGATGTGTACACTGGATATGATACCAACAACCTCGCAGTGAACATCCATGATAACGAGATCCTGAGATTCAACCTAGGACTGTTCTTCCACCTGTGCAATAAGGCCTACGGTGAAGAATGCTCGACAGGCAATTACGAAAGCATAGATGTGGTCAGTAACAATCTGTATGATAACGGCAAAGTGATCCAATTCGCTGAAGGTATCAGCGCCGGCCCAGAGATCCATTTCAACCGGATATTCACTGTGGAGAGGTCCAGTCCCGTGGCGATGACCATTCCCACGATGGCAAAAGTCAACGCGGAGTACAACTGGTGGGGATGTAATGAAGGACCTCGAAAAACGGGCTCTTTCATTGAAGGCTGCCTGCCCATTGATTCACCCTCGGATGAATTTTTCGATGTCGATCCCTGGCTGACGTTGAATTTATCCCTGCCAGATCAGATAAAAACCGGGCAGGAAATCCCGATCAGCGCGGATTTGCGGTATACATCCGCAGGTGAAGATTCCAGTGAATTTGGCGTTGTCCCGAATGGGATTGAGATTACTTTCCAGGCGACCCTGGGCAGCCTGAATCCTGAGGAGGGAGCAACAGAGGATGGTGTTGCAGCAGCCACTTATACAGCCCCTGAAATGGGCGGAGTGGATGATGTTTGCGTCGGTTTGGATGGGGAAACTGCACTCTGCGAGCAGATCACGGTTTATGAGCCCCTGATCCTGACTGACCTGGGCCTGCTCGTTTCAGAAGATAAATCCGTCTGGGAGCCTGTGCAGGGCAGTCTGGACGAGGGATTCAAACAGGTGCTGGACCCCTCAGTTGGCTATTACTACCTGGATGTGGGCCAGTTGGCAACAAACGTCGACTTGAAAGCCAACACCTACAATCCATTTATTGTGGACACTTATCCCGCCGGCTACTTTGCATACTGGCAAGAGCGCGGAGTCGAGGAAGGCGCGGAAGGCTGGCAGGGGATCATGTGGGAGATCATCAACGGCAACGCGCCGATCTTCTACCTGAAGGTCAGCGAAGTTGATGGAATATTGACTTACGATCTGATCGACGGGCTGCAATACGAATTATGCCAGCTAGATGAAGCCTGCACGGATCCTGATCAACCGCTGCGTATCAACGGCAGCTACCTGCCCGGCGCGTACACATTCAGCGGCGAATTGACGGACTCAAGGGATTATAAAGAACCTCTGACTGTCGCGATCACCTTCAACGATCTTCCGGTCGCGGAGGATATGGATCTGCAGACCAGTAAAAATAAAGCTCTCACTTTCAGCTTGCAGGCGAGAGACCTGCATCATCCTAACGGATTATTCTGGACCATTGGTCAACCAGATTATGGCACCCTAAGTAACATAAATCTCGCTGATGGTTCGCTCACCTATACCCCGCCGCCCGATTGGACTGGCACAGCCAGTTTCACTTACAGAATATTTGACGGAGAGTTTTTCAGCGATCTGGCTTTGGTAACGATTAAAGTCAATGCCGCGCCTTCAACCGAGCCCCTGGAAGATGTGAGCTGGTTAGCGCGTCAATCTTACACCCTGACCATCCCGCCCTTCACTGATGAAGAGGGCGATGAGCTGACCTACTCGGCAGCTCTGGCTGACGGCAGCGACCTGCCAGACTGGCTGGAATTTTCTCCCGCAACACTCACCTTCAACGGCGCACCGGACAACGGCGACGTGGGTGCCTATGAAATCGCGGTCACCGCTTCAGATGGATTCGATGAAACGACGGAGACCTTCACCATAACAGTGCTGATTAACCCTTATCTTTACTACTTGCCGCTAATCGGCCGGTAATCCCCCTGGACTGGCGCGGAAAAGGCTGCCTCAACCCGCGAGGCAGCCTTTTTCACCGCAAAATGGAATAGAAAACAGGAGCAGCGGCTACTTCTTCCTGCGGGTGGCCACGTCGAAGACCACCGCGCCGACCAGCACCAGCGCGCGCACGATGTACTGGATGGAGATGTCCCAGCCGAGCAGGTTCATGCCGTTGGTCAGCGAGGCCATCACCAGCGCGCCCAGGATCGAGCCGGTCACCTTGCCCGAGCCGCCGGCTACCGCCACGCCGCCCACGAAGGCCGCGGCGATGGCGTCGAACTCCATGCCCTGACCGGCGATGGTCGTCGCCGAGCGCAGCCAGGAGGCGTAGATGATGCCCGAAAGCGCGGTCAGCAGACCCATCGAGCCAAAGACCAGGAAGGTGATCTTCTTCACACTGATGCCGTTCAGCTCAGCCGCCTCCGGATTGCCGCCGACGGCATAAATGTGCCGGCCGATGACCGTCCGGGTGGTGATGTAGGAATAGATCAGCACCACGCCTGCCAGCACGACCGCCGCCCAGGAGAGGCCCTGGTAGCCCGCCAGCACCCAGGTGATGCCGGCGATCACGACGGAGATGAACACCAGTTTCAGGATGAATGTGTTCATTGGGGAGACCGGGAAGTTATAAGCCTGCGTCTTCCGGCGTGTGCGGATTTCGTTGGTAACGAAGAGGACGATGGCCAGCAGTCCGAGGAGCATGGTTACCTTGTGCACTCCCGGTAGAAATCCAACTTCGAAATCCGGGATAAAGCCGTTGCCGATGGCGTTGAAAACCTCGTTGTTAATGATGATCGTCCCCGTGCCGCGCGTCGCGAATTGCAGCAGCCCGCGGTAGAAAAGCCAGCCGCCGAGGGTCGCCACGAAGGCCGGGATCCTCATCTGCGCGATCAGCAGCGCGGTTATCAGCCCGGCGAAGATGCCAAGCACCAGCACCATCGGGATGGTCGCCCCAACCGGGAATCCCCAGTACTTCATGGAAATCGCGGCGATCGCGCCGAGCGTGCCCGCCAGGTAGCCGACCGACAGGTCGATGTGGCGGATGACGATCACCAGAGTCATGCCGACGGCCAGCACGGCGATGTAGCTGGTCGCATTGACCAGGTTGCCGATGTTCCTGGACGAAACAAAGAGGCCTTTCGTCGTGATGGTAAAGAAGAGTACGATCACGACAAAGGCGACATACATGCCGTAATCACGGATGATGTGCCTTTGATCCTTGAGGGTTTCTCGGAGAGACATGGTTATACTGTTAGTAGTCATTAGTCCACCACCGCAACTGGAAAGTCGTCACGGGCGCCGATCATGTAGGCGACCGTGCTCTCGCGAAATTCATCAAGCCCGCCGCTGATGGTAACGTCGCGGACCTTGCGCCCCTGGCGCATCACCATCAACCGGTCGCTGACGCTGAAAATATCCTCCAGCCGGTGACTGATGATGATGATCGAAGCCCCCTGGGCTTTCAGCTCCCGGATCAGATCGAGTACCTGGCTGATGGCGGCAACGCTCAGGGCGGCGGTTGGCTCGTCCATGATGATCACCTTTGAATTGAACGCCATCGCGCGGGCAATCGCCACAGCCTGGCGCTGTCCGCCGGACAGTCTTTCGACCAGTAAGCGTACGGAGGGGATTTTGATTTTCAAACGCTCCAGCAGGCGGGAGGCCTCCTGTTCCATGTACTCAGAATTCATCACGCCGAGAGGACCGACCTGGACGCTGACCGCTTCTCGCCCGAGAAACACGTTGGCAGTTACATCTAGGTTGTTCGCAATCGCCAGGTCCTGATAGACCATTTCGATGCCGTGGCGGCGCGCATCGAGGGGATTGGCAAAGTGCATTTTTTCTCCCTCGATGTAGATTTCGCCCTCTTCGGGGATGTAAGCTCCACTGAGAACCTTCATCAGGGTCGATTTCCCCGCAGCGTTATCGCCCATAATCCCCAGCACTTCATTGTGGTGCAGCGTGAGATCGACTCCGCGTAATGCCCGGACGGCTGCAAAAGACTTATGAATATTGCGCATTTCGACAACTGGTACGGGTTCGGTCATATGACTCACCTTCCTCAATGGAATTCAAACAAGGAAACGCGTTTATCTACGGCTATAGGAGGCGGCCCGGCAGGAAGAAAGGCGAAAAGAACAGCGAGAACACGCCATTCCTGGTTACTAACGACTATATTATATAAAAAAATGCAGGAATAGTGACCTGTTAAAGCATCACTATTCCTGCGTTGCTAAACTGAGCTCTTACTGCAGGCCGGTGAACTCGCTGGCCTGGTAGTAGCCGGAGTCGATCAGGGCCTCTTTGACGTTGTCCTTGTCGACGGTGATGACGACCGAGGGTTTGGCCGGGACGTCGATCACGCCGTTGTTGTAGGTGGCGGTCTGCTCGGGGGCGCCGCCGGTGAGGTAGG
>JAXDBP010000008.1:0-121872 GCA_034678705.1 Bellilinea sp. | reverse complement strand
AGGCCCACATCCTTACCGCGCTGTCGGGATTGTTGTCCGCGATCACGCGGGCGATGGTGGTGCCCCAGGAGCCCGCGCCGATTACTGCAATCGAATGTTTGGGATCGGTTCTTTCCATGGCAGATGGCAAGGGTACCGTGATCGCGCGGCAAAATCAAGAAGAAAAGGGCGCGGGCAGGCCGGATGATGGCGTTCCATGCAGCACGGGCGCGAATTTCTTCGCGCCCGCCGGCAGTGCGTCACATGTAGTCCAGGTAGTCCTTGAGCTTCCGGGCCCGGGTGGGGTGCCGCAGGCGGCGCAGCGCCTTCGCCTCGATCTGGCGGATGCGCTCGCGGGTCACGTTGAAATAACGGCTGACTTCTTCCAGGGTGTGATCCTTGCCGTCGATCAGACCAAAACGCAGCTCGAGCACCTGTCGCTCACGCTCCGAGAGCGCCCCCAGCGCGCTCTGCACCTGCTCGCGCAACATCTCGCGCGCGGCGGCGTCCATCGGTTCGAGCGCTTCGTCGTCTTCGATGAAATCGCCGAGCTGGCTGGATTCCTCGTCCCCAACCGGACGCTCGAGCGAAACCGGCTCCTCCGCCGATTGGAGAATGCGTTGAACCTTGGCGGTCGCCCAGATCCAGCGCCGCTGCAACTCCGGATCGATGGGCATGTCCCGGCTTTGCGCCAGCTTGATCTCGCGCGCGTCCTCCTCCGAGAGGAATTCAGCTTCCAGGGCCAGCTCCTCGTGGGTTGGCTCGCGGCCAAGTTTTTGCACCAGGGTGCGCTGCACCCGCAGCAGGCGGGTGATCGCTTCGAACAGATGGACCGGAATGCGGATGGTGCGCGCCTGTTCAGCGATATAGCGGCTGATCGACTGGCGGATCCACCAGGTGGCATAGGTGCTAAATTTGAAACCGCGGGTCGAGTCGAACTTCGAGACAGCCCGCAGCAGGCCGAGGTTGCCCTCCTGAATAAGGTCGAGGAAGGAAATCCCGCGTCCCAGGTAGCGCTTGGCGATCGAAACGACCAGTCGCAGGTTGGCGCGGATCAGTGTCTGATTGGCGTCATCCGAGCGCCAGCGAACGGCTTCGAGTTCGTAGGCCAGGTCTTCTTTACGCAGGCGTTCCTCGAAGAAGTCCATCCCGGGCAGCTCGTCGTTCTTCTGCAGGCAACTGACGATATCCATCGCCAGGTCGGAAGGCAGCAGGTAAAGGCACAGGTACAGATTGAAGGCGTTGCGCACCAGCCCGTCCCAGAGGGTGTCTTTGCCCCACAGACCGTTGTCAAGGAAGGAGCGCAGATAGGAAGGCGCGTCCGGCTGCCAGCTCGTCCGCAGCGCCTGAGCCTCCAGCAAGATCAGGCTCAGGTCAGGGACATCGCCCTGCCCAAGACGCTGGGCGTCCTGCTTCAGGCGCTCCCAGGAGGTGAACAAATCCTCGACAACCGCCATGAACAGGATCACGTTGCGGTCGCTGCTCTTTTGCTTGGCATCCAGGTGTTTCTTGAGCGTATTGATATAACGGGCGGCCTCGATACGCGCAGCCAGACGGAACTCGCTCTCCGCGTCGAGCAGGTTGATCTGCCCGATTTCCTTGAGATACAGGCGGACGGGGTCTTCCGAAAGTTCGACCGCCATCGATGGATCTTCGAGGATCTCCAGCGGATCTTCGACCTGGATATCGGTTTCATTCCATTCTTCGCCGACTGCAGTGGGGAGCGCGTCTTCTGGAACCTCTTTTTGATCGACCTCTTCTTCCGAAGCATCAACCAGTTGATCTTCAGAGGTTTCCAGATCAGGGGTTTCCTCGTGGCGCTTGCGTTTCATGGAAGAAACGGGCTCGTTTTTTTTGCTCCGACTCGATCGGCGTGAAGAATTCGTCCCGGAGGCAGAGGGAGGGGGTTGGCTGCGAGGCATGTTTATAAATATACCATAAATAAAAAAACCTACTCTGTTTATTCGAACTGGTAAGCGCGCCGCTCAGCCGCCTCGAGACGCCCGCGCACCTGTATGTACTGCGCAATCAACTCCTGGTACGGCGTCAGCGGGGAATCGGCTTGACTCTGCAAATCTTCCTGCATAAAGCGCATCTGGCGGATGCCTTCATTGATCCGCAGCAGCCTTAACTTAAGCAAGGTTCGTACCAGGTCCTCGATCAATTGGTTCGGTTTTGGCTCTCCGTAGGGCAACGGCGCCTGGAGCACCGCGACGATCTCCTGCAGCGGCTGGGTCAAGTTATCCGCCAGGTGGACCAGCGGCTCGACCTGTTCCTGCTCCAGCGATTGCAGGATCAGCCGCGCCAGAGCCTGGTGATCGGCGTGCTCGAAATCCTGCGCGCTGAAGCGGCTGAGGCCGGCTGCCTGAAGCACCCGGTCGAGCGAGTAAAGCGCCTCCGGATTGCGCAGCAAAAGGCGCAGGCAGTGCGATTCCATGGCGTAGCCCTGCTGCTCGGTCTTGCTCGGCAGGCCGGCCGGCGCCTGGTCTTCCCGGGGGCGTTCCGTCCGGGCTGTCCGCCGGCGCGGGCGGACGGCGCTGGTCGCCGCGCCGATCAGCGCGCGCTCATCGACCTTGAGCAGGCGCGCCAGCCGCTGTCGGTAGGCATCCCGCTCGATCTGGTTCGGCACATCCTCGATCAACGGCAGTACCTGTGCGGCGATTTCGCTCTTCGTTTTGGGATCATCCACGCCCAGGCTGGCTGTCAGGGTCTCCATGACGTAAACCACAATCGGCCGCGCCTGCTCGAGGATCGCCTTCCACTCCTCAGGATCGCGCAGGACCACGTTATCAGGGTCCATACCCTCGGGCAGCGTGGTCACCCGCAAGTCGGCCTGCAGGCGGCCCTCGCTGCGCAGCAGTCCGCGCGCATCGAAGGTCAGCTCCTCGCTGCGGTCCAGGGCCTGGCGGGCGATTTCCAGACCGCGCATGGTGGCCTTCGCGCCGGCGGCATCCGCGTCCAGGGCGAGCACTATGCGGCGCGAGAAGCGCTTGAGGTAGCGCAGCTGCTCCTCGGTCAGGGCGGTACCCATCGGCGAGACGCTGTTGGAAAAACCAGCCTGGTGCAGGGCGATTACGTCCAGGTAGCCCTCGACAATCACCGCCTGATCGGCGGTCCGGATAGGCTTGCGCGCCAGGTGCAGCCCGTACAATAACCTGCCCTTGTCGAAGAGCGGGGTTTGCGGTGAATTGAGGAACTTGGGCACGTCGTTGGGATCGAGGATACGCGCGCCGAAGCCGCATATCCTGCCATTCCCATCGCGAATGGGGAACATGACCCGGTTGCGGAAGCGGTCGTACCCGCCGCCCTCGGCGCGCTCGGTGAGCATGCCGGTCTGGATCAGCTCGTCGCCGGTATAGCCCTTGCCGGTCAAATAGGTTTGGATTGCGTCCCAGCGATCGGGTGCATAGCCCAGCTCGAAAGCTTCGATGGCGGCGCTGGTCAGGCCGCGCTTCTGCAGATAGGTCAGTGCCGCCTCGCCGCCGGCGGTCTGGGTGAGCTGGTGGCGGTAAAAGGTGACCGCTTCCTCGAGCAGTCCGCGCAGGCGGTCGTACTGCTCCTCCTCCTGGCGGCGTTCAGGCGAGGGCGCCTCCAGCGTCACCCCGGCTTTTCCGGCCAGGTAGCGCAGGGTTTCGCTAAAATCCCAGCCTTCCTTTTTCATAATGAAACCGAAGATGTCGCCGCCCTCATTGCACTGGCCGAAGCAGCGCCAGGTGCCGCTCTCCGGAAAGACGACGAAGGCGGGCGTGCGCGTATTGGTATGGAACGGGCAAAAACCAGTGTAGTTCTTCCCCGTTCGGCGCAGTTTGACCGTTTCGGAAACCAGATCGACGATATCGATCCGCGCTTTGATCTCATCCACCGAAGACATGCCTGCTCACCTCAAGTTGATTCTAACCTCATACCGCAATGCAGGGCAAGTCTGGCAGAGAGGGAAAGCTATCCGCGCCGGCTGCGCCGCAGGAAATTTGGAAATACTCGGGCGGCAGCCGCAGTTCAACGGCTCTAACGTCCGGGAAGCGATCGAATTTTATAGAACTACTTAAGTAATACCGTCGAATACTTAGAAATTTGTAAGTATTAATTCAAGCAGAAGTTCTTATAATGAAAACAGCTACAACTTCACAGTAAGCAGCGATTATTAATGGCACCAAAGCTGCAACCAGGGAATATGCAAAGAAAGGAGGTGGTACCCTTGAAAACCATACTGTCCGAAAAAGGTCAGGGGCTGGTCGAATACGCAATTATATTCGCCCTGGTGATATTACTGGTGATCGTGCTTGTCTGGATTTTTGGAGATCAGCTCGGCGCGGTTTACAGCAACATCATCGAAACAGTTTGACGATCCACTAAAACTTTTTTTCTTCCGCCTTTTTTCATAATAATAATTACGCGCGACAGGGCAGCCTGCCGCGCTTTGATTCTACTGGGCGACATTCTCATACAGGTTTCCGGGTCTGCCGGTCCCTGCTATTCTTCTTCCAGCGGGTAGCTTCCTCTCAAACGCGCGGCCTCGCGGGCCATCGTTTCGAAAATCTCGTCGTCCCGCAGGCCTGCCCCTAGCAGATAATCGCGCAGATAGGATCGGCTGGAGACGAGGTTATGGTAAAAATACTTCTCCTGCAGGCGCGTCTGGCCGCATTCAGCCCAGAAACCGGCGTCGTCCATGCCGACCTCGACCACCGGCGAAGGCGTCTCTTCGCCGCGAGCGACTTCCGCTACCGCCCCCCCTCGCCCAAACAGGCTCTCCACGAAACTGATCGCCTCCTGACCTTTATCCACATCCGGATCGTCGCTGATCAGCGCTTCGAACAGATTCTTAAAGTCAAGCAGTCCCATTAAGGTTTCCTTCGAAACTTTCAGTGTGTTGATGACCTCCTGCGAGACCAAATTGTTCTCCTCGAGGTATTCGATGATCTGGTCGAAGAAATATTCCGCGGCGATTTTCAGCCCTTCCCCGGCGAGCTTTTCAATGGTCACCACCGGAAAGGACAGGATAAAATTGGTCAGGTTGGCGCTGGCTTCAGCCAGGACCGGCATGGCGCGCATCCGCTCGTAGGCGCCGTGCATGGTTTTAAGCGTGAAATATTCCTCGAGGCTCCAGCGGTAGCGATCAGGCGCCTGGCGTAAATACCAGGTGGCGGGGATTTTGTAGCGCTCTTCACGCCGTTCGCCGCCCGTGCTCAGCCACAATAGATATTGCGGTATCAACTCGCGTATCTGCATGCGGCGGGCTTCCTCCGGATCGGCCTGCTGTACGCGCATTCGAGCGACCTCTGGAGAGACCCACGGCGCAAACGGTCCGTACATTTCGTAATAGCGCGCGTAGATCGGGTCCTCCGCGGCCTCGGCGCTGCCCGGCGCTGGCGGCTGTTCCTCCTCGCCGACCTCCTCCAAAGCCACGTGAACTGTTACCAGGCGTAATTTTCCGCTGCCCGGGTTCAGTTCCCAGTACTGGTGCTCGCTCAGGTGGATGCGCCCGGGAAAGTTGGAGACCTTCTTCTCCAGCCAGTCGTAAAAATCGGCGGACTGCTCGGCGGTGCGCAGCGTACGCGACGACTGGCGCCGCTCCCAGACGCGGATCTCGGTCATGCCCGTGGCGCGCGCCTCCTGAAACTGGGTGTCCTGCTCCGCGCTGCGGATGTGCCGGTTGCGAAACCCAACGTAGCGGAATGCGTCCGCCGCAGGTTGACCGCCGGCAGGCGCGGCCTCAGTCTGGCTGGCCGGCGCGGCTGTCTCCGCCTCCTGGCGGTAGAGATCGGCGCTGCGCCCCTCGGCTGCCAGGCGGATAACCTGCTGGTTGCCGAGGGTCTGCTGCAGCTCGCGCGCCGCGTCCGGCGAGCGCAGCATCTCTTCCGCGAGAACGCCTTCCTCCGGCAGCGCGCGGCGGATGCGACTGGTGCGTTCCTTCCGCCCGCGCTTGGGGACGGGCCTGACCATGGCGGTGGACCTGGCGTTCCCGGCTTGGGTGCGCGGCTTGCGGACTCGTTGACTGCTTGGCGTCATTTTCTGATCAGAATCGGACTGCTCGTCCCTGTGATTGTTGCAAGGATGCGGTGCAGGGCTTCGAAAACTGCCTGGTCTTTGATGTTCATCTCGACCAGGAAATGCTGCAATGCGGTTGGATTCGCAAGTAATCTCTTCATAAAATAGAGGCGCTGCAGCGCGCTTTTTGAGCAGGCGGCGTAAAATCCCGAATCGTCTTCGCCGCTTTTCATCAGCTCGGATAAGCCGGTGAACTGCAGACTGAGTAAAGCGGTCAGCGATTCGATCAGGCTGTAGCTTTCCGCCATGACGGCCTGCGGATTGGAGGTGTCGATGGCTTCATTTAGCTTTGGAATTTTGTGGAGCAGCGCTGCCAGCTGGACTGTTTCCAGGGTCATTCGGATCTGTACGGGCGGCATCCCTGACTGCTGCAGGTTGTTCCGCAATGTTTCGATGATCTCCAACTCATACCCGGCCAATGCCGCCATTTTCTGGCCGGTCGCCTTGCCCATCGTCCTGGCAAGGTCGCCGAACATTTTCGAGCTGAGCGCCATCTGATACGCCCGTTGCCCCATCAAGCGTGAAAAGTTGCTGATTCCCAGAAACGTGATCAGATTCCATTTATTCTGATCAATATTCTTCAAATACCACGTCGCCGGCACCATCAGCTGCGGATTCTTATGCTTCCCGCCGTACGACAGCCAGTCAATGTAGCGCGGCAGCAGCGAAACCGCGCTGATCGCCGCGGCCGTCGTCCCGGCGATGCCGGCCAGGGCGCCCGGCGGCGCCGCGCCAGGCCGGGCGGCTTCCGGCACGCCCGCGGTGCGCGCTGTCTCCCGCTCGCGCCGGCGTTCCTCCTGGCCTTCTTCTTCAGCCGGGACGACGTGCAGCGTGCACAGCCAGATTCTCCCGCGCTTGGGGTCGATCGCCCAGTACTGGTTCTCGCCCAGCGCGATATGACCGGGGAATTTATCGATGCGCCTGGAGAGCCACTTATAGAAAGCGCTGGAGTGCTCACTGGTGCGCAGCAAGCGCCCGGAAACGCGCTCCTCCCAGGCGAGCACCTCAGCCATGCCGTTTTTACGCGCCTCAGCCAGATGATCGTCCTGCTCCAGGCCGGGGACAGACCGCGCGGTGACGCCAGAATTGATCAGGCGAAGCAGCTCTGACTGCCTTGGCGGCGGCTGCTTGGGGATGTTCCACGGGGCGGGTGATTTACGCCGCGGTTTCTCTTCCTCTATCTGCGCCTGGATCAAGCGGCAGGCAGCCTGGTTGCCGCAGGCGCGCTGCAGCGCCGGCAGCGACGCCCGCGACGGCCCGGCTTGCAGCATCTGCGCGTAAATCTGGGCGTCAGCCGCCAGCGCGGGACGTTTCCGGCGGCGTCTTGCCAGCCGCGGAGCTCTCTGGACAGGCTGAGTTGATCGTGTGCGCAGAACACCGGCCATGATGGTTCCCCTGAACGTGTTCCGACGGGTGGAAATTGATAGGAGATCACCAACCAGGGTGACCTGAAATGACTATAGCATGAATTATGCCGAAATAAAAGGTGTGCAGGAAAAAAAGAAGCGGGAATCCACCCCAGCACTCCCAAAAACGACAGCGCGGCTGAACGACCTGCGCTTTCCGCTGGAACAGACGGCGCGGCTATTCGGCTTTCTTGCGCCGGCCGAGGATCACTCCGACCAGGACGAGCAGGATGATGACCCCAAACGGCAGCGCCCAGATCCAGGGAAGCGGGACGGCCGATCTCCTTTGCACCCCCGGCGGAGCAGCCGCCGGCGCGGCGGTCGCGGGTACGGCGGTCGGCGCGGGGGTGGCCAGGTCCAAAGGAGGGACGACCGTCGCGACGCCGGCCGGAAAGACGGAATCGGAAACGGGCGCCGCGACCGCGGTCTGATAGATCGCCTGCGCCCGCTCGGCCGCGTTGCCTGCGCGCAGATCGAGCGCGGCGGCGTTGTCCGGGCCAAGCACTTCAGGGACTTCGTACCCGTTCTTGCGCAAGATGTGGGCGGTCACCGCCCAGGCCTCCATCTCGTTCATCATGCCGGGATCGTGCCACGGCATCTTGTTCAGATTGTAGTTGTACAGCTCCTCCACGGTCGCGAAGTGGCGCGGGATGACCGCGCCCACCACCGGCGGGGCGAACGGCAGGTAGAAACCGTCAGGAGGGTGGTTCAGCGCGTGGCACTTCGACTGCCAGCAGTTCTGGTCAGCCGGATCCCAGCTGGCCAGCCATTCGCCGGTCAGCCCGGTGCCGTCATAGGCATGGCAGGCCGAGCAGATCAGCCGGTAGACCTCCCATCCAATCTCCGCCTGAGAGGCGTCCGGCGGCAGGTCAAGTAAAATGCCGCGGTCGAAGGTGGACATGTCGATCTTCGCCAGGGTTGGCGTAGGGGTGGGCTCGGTCTGCAGGGCGACCACCGCCCCGGGCGCGCGCCAGGCAGCGATCATCAACAATCCAACCAGGATTGGTAAGATCAGAATCACCAATAAACGGTTAACTGGTTTCATCGCACTATTCTCACCGAGAATATCCGAAATGTAACACGAATGAGCCTTGCTCGCAAGCGGATCAGCCTTTGAAAAGCATTTCCTTACAGGCTGCCTCGGTCCAGGGATGAAACACAGTCAGATCCTCGCGGTGTTGCCACAAATGGGACAAATATACGCGGCAGCCTTCGTCCAGAGACTTCGCCAGCGCCTCGCGCAGGGCTGAATGCCAGGGTGCATCGTACGGCTCATCCCAGGCCAGCTTATCGGCGATAAAGACCACCTTGTCGAGCGCGCTTGCCCCGGCTTTAAGCGTGGTATGGCAGCCGATTGCCGACAGCACGCCCGCATCGCGGACGTTGAAGATTTCGCGGGCCAGCACCACGGAGAGTTTCTGATGGACGATATTCGACCATTTGCGCTCCAGCGGCAGCACCTCAACCCCCAGCGCGTCGGCGGCTGCCAGCCGCTGATCGTCCGGCCAGACCGCGCTGACGTCGTGCAGCCAGCCGCCTGCCTCGGCAGCCAGCGGATCGACGCCGAAGCGTTCGGCCAGCTCATAAGCCGCCCGGGCGACCTCGGCGGCGTGCGCGACCGTACGCGGGCAGTTGTTCTGCCGTAAAAAGGTGGTGACATCCTCGTTGATCCAGCCGCCAGGTTCGAACCCTGCGCGCAGCGACTGCAACGTCGGCCAGTACGCAGCCTGTCCGCTCAAACCTCGTCCCCGCTTTCGAGAATGTAATCTTCGAGGTCTCGGATGTCCACACCGTATTCCGAGATGGCCACCCCCAGCGCCGATGCGCCAGCCAGGTGCACCGCCCGCCGGTCGCCGCTGATCAGGTAATGCCATTCGGGCAGTTCCTGCCCGAGCGCCAGGCGGCGGTAGGCGCAGGTTTCGGGCAGCCAGGTCAGATGTTGGACGTTTTCGGGGGTGATCCGCACGCAGGTCGGCACCGTCCGCAGACGGTCGGTGTAATCCATGCAGCGGCAAGTTTTCAAATTGAGCAGCTTGCAGGCCACCCGGGTGTAAAACACCTTGCCGGTGTCTTCATCCTCCAACTTGAAGATGCAGCACCAGCCGCAGCCGTCACAGAGCGCCTCCCATTCCTCAGGAGTCAATTCCGCCAAAGACCGGGTTTCCCAGAAGCGAGTGGATGCGCTCATCAGGCAGGGGAGGGCGGAATCTTATGGCAAACAACCAGGCTCACCGTCGGCGGCGGCGGAAGAGCAGCATGCTGAGCAGCACGATAGTGCTCAGCCGCCAGACCCAGTCCAGGTCGCCCGGCCCGCCGGGGCCGGTGCGGGCAGCGGTGCGGCGGATGCGGACCAGTCTATACTCTTTTGTGATCCGGTCGAGCTCTTCGTCGTTCATCTGGTCGGCATTGATGCCCAGTGCAGGCCCGGCGGCGCCGCTGGCCTTGATCACCTGGCGCATGATCAGCAGGCGGTGCTCTGGGCCGTGCAGCTCTTCGGCCAGGCCGGCCCACCAGCCGTCCGGCAGCCAGACCTCGACCTGCGGATTGGCAAGGATGTTCTGGTACCAGTCGGCGCTGGCGCCGAAGCCGGCGAGGCAGTAGATTTCACCGTTAACCACGGCATAGTTGAGCGGCGTCTGGCGGCGTTTTCCGCTCTTGCGGCCGGTGTGGGTCAGCACCATGATCCTCCCGCCGACTTCCGGCCATTCGTTGATCGACTTGCCCAGCCCCAGCCGCCAGGCAAGCAGCATAAAACGGTTGAAGATCTTGAATCCGCGCTTGAGCTTCTGTTCCTTCTGCGCGTCCATCTGTTTGGTATCCACCAGGGTCATGTCAGCGCCTCCTTCACCAGCTTTGGCTTGTTCGTGCTCATTATCCTACGCGATACTTAATCATAACAGAACCCTACCGAAAATCTTCGTCAAATTCGTGATCAGCCGCATGGATAACTCGCTATCGGCGGCTCATTCCAGGAGAATGAGTAAAACTCTATTGACAATTAGTAAAGGAAACTTTATAATATGTAAAGACAACTTTACTTGCCAGAGGTTGATATGATTATAAGAACGCTCAAACCGGAACAACAAGAGAAGGCCGTTCAGTGGCTGCAGGCGGCTGCCCTGTTTGCGCTGTGCTTCGGCATCTTGTTGCCAAAAATATTCACCGACAACATCGCAGTATCCTTGTTGTCGGGCGTCATGCTGGGATTCTCGATCGTCGGCAATCTGTTCTGCCTGATTTTCAGGAGAAACAAAAAATACAGCGCCACCTAAGGAGGCTGCCATGCTGGAACGATTTAAGGAACGCTTTCCACTCATCCGCCCGCTCTTGATCCCTCTCGTCCTGTATATCGGGTTGTTGACACTATCGATGACCTGGCTGGAGCGGGTTCCCGATTCTGGCAGGCGCTACGCCATCGCACTGATCCCTATGCTGCCCGCTGTGTGGATCGCTGTTGGAATCATTCGCGCAATGCGCAAATTGGACGAGCTGGCACGCGGGATTCTTTATGAAGGACTCGCCATCGCCGCCCTATTGACTTTCTTTGTCTGCGCCGGGCTTGGTCTGCTTGAGATCGCCGGGCTGCCAAAACTAAACTCGATCTACATCGCCCTCGTCATGGTGCTTGCCTGGCTGGTGGGTAAACTGCTGATTTCGCGCAGGTACGAATGAAGAACCGGCTAAAAGTCCTTCGAGCCGAACGCGACTGGTCGCAGGAAGACCTGGCCCGTCAGGCGGGCGTCTCGCGCCAGACGATCAACGCCATCGAGACCGGTAAATTTTCTCCCAGCCTGGCGTTAGCCTTCAAGCTGGCCCGGTTGTTCGGCCAGACCATTGAGCAGATATTCGAACCAGAGGGACTCGATTTGGAATGAAGCTAAAGCCGCATTTCTTAGACGGAGCAAGTCAGGTAGCAAGTGCGGTGTTGCTTAATTTGAGATATTTACTATAATATTTGTCATGAGAATCAAACTGAGCAGTGTTTTCGTCGACGACCAGGAAAAAGCGCTCAAGTTCTACACGGAAGTGTTAGGCTTTATCAAGAACAAAGACGTCCCGGTCGGGGAATACAAATGGCTGACGGTCGTTTCACCTGAAAATCCAGACGGAGTCGAGTTGCTGCTCGAGCCGAGCGACAACCCGGCGACTCAGGCGTTCAAAAAGGCCATTTTCGATCAGGGCATTCCGCTGACCGCATTCGCGGTGGAAGACCTGGAGAAAGAATATCAGCGCCTGAAATCGCGCGGCGTGCGCTTCAGCATGCCCCCAACCGAAATGGGGCCGACCCGCATCGCCGTATTTGACGACACCTGCGGCAACTATATCCAGATCTACCAGGAATGATCCCTCCCTTCCCCGGGGCGTCACCCGGCTCTTAATGGTCAGTCGAATATTCAGGAGACGGAATGCCGAAATCCCAACCCGACGGTTACCTCGCCCTTCCCCCCGGCGGGGGTGGCGCGTCTGTGCTGGTGCTGCACGCCTGGTGGGGCTTAAACGACGAAATGAAGGCTTTTTGCAGGCGGCTGGCCGAGTCCGGTTTCACCGCCTTTGCCCCCGACCTGTATCACGGCAGGATCGCGGACAGCATCCCCGCCGCGGAGGCACTGGGCAAAGCTCTCGACGCCAATGAACATCAAGCCAGAGCCGAGATCGCGGGTGCGGCGAATTTCCTTATCGGACGTACAGGGCGCTCTGACCGCGGCCTGGCGGTGATTGGCTTCTCGCTCGGCGCCTATTACGCGCTGGAACTCTCGGTCAGCGCCCCCGAGATGGTCCATTCCGCCGTCGTTTTCTACGGCACGGGAGTCGAGGATTTCAGCGGCTCAAGAGCGGCCTACTTAGGTCACTTTGCCGAGAACGACGAGTACGAACCTCAATCCAGCGTCGACGCGCTGGAAGAAGCCATCCGGCGAGCCGGCCGTCCGGTGACGATCTACCGTTACCCCGGCGTCGGGCACTGGTTCTTCGAGGCCGACCGCCCGCAGGCATACGACCCGGCTGCCGCGGCCCTGGCCTGGGAGCGAACCCTGGCCTTTCTGCGGCAGTAAACAGCCAGCCGGCGATGAATCCCGCCTGAGGCGCGGCCGGGGCAATCTCCAGCGGCCGCCGCCTGGTTACAGGTATAATTACCGGCATGACCCTATCCCTGGCAGAAGTCGAGCACATCGCCGCGCTGGCCCGCCTGGAATTGACTGAGGAAGAGAAAGAGCGCTACCGCGCTCAGCTCTCCGAGATCCTCGAGTACGCCGCCCGCCTGCAGGCGCTGGATACCAGCGGCATCCCTCCGACCTCGTCCGTGCTGCCGCCGCGCAGCGCGCTGCGATCTGACGAGCCGCGCCCGGGGCTGTCGCCGGAAGAGGCCCTCGCCAACGCGCCGCAGACCGCCGGGCGCCAGTTCCGCGTGCCGCCGGTGTTGGAGTGACCTGGTGACCAGCCCGGTTCACCTGACCGCCCGCGAGGCGCTGGCAGCCATGCAGCGCGGCGAGCTCTCCAGCCAGGAGCTGACCCGCGCCTGCCTGGAGCAGATCGCCCGGCTGGAGCCGCTGCTGCACGCCTTCATCACCCTCACCGCCGATCGCGCGCTGGAAAAGGCCCGCGCCGCCGACGAGCGCCGCGCGGCCGCCCGCCGCCACCCCGACGAAACCCTGCCGCCCCTGCTCGGCCTGCCGCTGGCGGTCAAAGACCTGCTGACCCTGGCGGGCGTGCCCTGTACCTGCGGCTCGCGCATTCTGGCCGATTTCGTCCCGCCGTACACCGCCACCGCCCTGCAGCGCCTGCTGGACGCCGGCGCGCTGGTGCTCGGCAAGACCAACATGGACGAGTTCGCCATGGGCTCCTCGACCGAAAATTCACCCTTTGGTCCGACCCACAATCCCTGGAATATAGAGCGCGTCCCGGGCGGTTCCTCGGGCGGCAGCGCCGCCGCGGTTGCGGCGCGGATGGCGACGGCAGCCCTGGGCAGCGACACCGGCGGCAGCGTGCGCCAGCCGGCCTCTTTCTGCGGGGTGACCGGCATCAAGCCGACCTACGGGCGGGTCTCGCGCTACGGACTGGTAGCCTACGGCTCCTCGCTCGACAGCGTCGGTGGATTTGCCCGCACTGCCGCCGACGCCGCGCTGCTGTTCAGCCTGATGGCCGGCGCCGATCCGCTCGACGCCACCAGCAGCGACCTGCCCGTCCCGTCCATCGCGCTGGACGGCAGCCCGGATTTGCGCGGCCTGCGGGTGGGCGTGCCGCGCGAATACTTCACCGCCGGCCTGCAGCCCGAGGTCGAGGCAGCCGTCAAAGCCGCGGTGTCCCAACTGGAGGCGCTCGGCGCCCGCGCGCTGGAGGTCAGCCTGGCGCACACTGAATATGCCCTGCCGGTTTACTACCTGATCGCCCCGGCGGAAGCTTCGGCCAACCTGGCGCGCTACGACGGCGTGCGCTACGGCCTGCGCGCAGAAGCGCAAACGCTGCGCGATCTGTTCGTGCACACGCGCGGGGCCGGCTTCGGCGCCGAGGTCAAGCGGCGCATTATGCTGGGCACCTACGCCCTCTCCGCCGGCTACTACGACGCCTACTACGCCCAGGCGCAGAAGGTGCGCACGCTGATCAAATCCGATTTCGATCAGGCCTTTACCGGGGTGGACGTCATCGCCGCGCCGGTCGCGCCGACCACCGCCTTCCGCCGGGGCGAGCACAGCGACGATCCGCTGGCGATGTACCTGGAGGACGTTTTTACCCTGCCAGCCAACCTGGCCGGCCTGCCCGGGCTGGCCTTCCCGGTCGGCTTCGACGGGCAGGGACTGCCGGTGGGGATGCAATTGCTCGGACCGCGCTTTGCTGAGGAGACGCTCTTCCGCGCCGCCCACGCCTACCAGCAGGTCACCGACTGGCACCTGCGCGCCCCGGCCCTGGCCGACTGAGCAGCGCTCTGCTGGCGGCAGCGCCGTGCCCATTCTCGCCGCCAAACTGATGTAAAATTAAGGCGATCTGAACACGCTTCTATTTCCACAGGAGGGTACCTTGGCTGCTTCCCGCACCGTCCGCGCGCCGCGCGGCTTACAACTCACCTGCAAATCCTGGCTGAGCGAAGCCGCCTACCGCATGATCCAAAACAATCTCGATCCGGAGGTTGCCGAGCGGCCCGAGGATCTGGTCGTCTACGGCGGTCGCGGCCAGGCGGCGCGGAGCTGGGAGGCATTCGACGCCATCCTGGCGGCCCTGCGCGAGCTGGAGGACGACGAGACCCTGCTGGTGCAATCCGGCAAGCCGGTGGCGGTGTTCAGGTCGCACCCCGACGCGCCGCGGGTGCTGATCGCCAATTCCAACCTGGTGCCGCACTGGGCCTCCCAGCAGCACTTCGACGAGCTGGCAGCCAAAGGCCTGATCATGTACGGGCAGATGACCGCCGGCTCGTGGATCTACATCGGTACGCAGGGCATCCTGCAGGGTACGTATGAGACTCTGGCGGCGCTGGCGGCTAAGAAAGGCTGGCCCTCGCTGAAGGGCAAGTTCGTGCTCACCGCCGGCCTGGGCGGGATGGGCGGGGCGCAGCCGCTGGCGGTCACCATGAACGAGGGCGTCGGACTGATCGTCGAGGTCGACCCGGCCCGCGCCCACCGCCGCCAGGAAATCGGCTACGTCGATGTAGTCGTCGACACGCTCGAAGAGGCGATGACCCTGGTCGAGGAGCACATCAGGGACGGACGGCCGCTCTCGATCGGTCTGGTGGCCAACGCCGCCGAGGTCTACCCCGAGCTGGCGCTGCGCGGCGTGATCCCCGACGTGGTCACCGATCAGACCCCGGCGCACGATGTGCTCAGCTACATCCCCGTCGGATTGGACGTCGAACAGGCCGAGACTCTGCGTAAATCCGATCCGGGCGAATACGAGCGGCGTTCGATGCAATCCATGGCGCGTCACATCCAGGCCATGCTCGAATTCCAGCGGCGCGGCGCCGAGGTCTTTGACTACGGTAACAACCTGCGTCAGCGCGCTTACGATTACGGCGTGAAGGACGCTTTCAACTTCCCCGGGTTCGTCCCGGCCTATATCCGCCCGCTCTTCTGCGAGGGTAAAGGACCCTTCCGCTGGGTGGCGCTCTCCGGCGACCCGGAGGATATCTACCGCACCGACGAGGCGGTTGCCGAGCTCTTCCCGGAGGACGAGCACCTGCAGCGCTGGCTGAAGATGGCCCGCGAGAAGGTGCCCTTCCAGGGGCTGCCCTCGCGCATCTGCTGGCTGGGCTACGGCGAGCGCGCCAGGGCCGGGCTGAAGTTCAACGAGATGGTCGCATCCGGGAACCTTAAGGCGCCGATCGTCATCGGGCGCGATCACCTGGACGCCGGTTCGGTCGCCTCGCCCAACCGTGAAACTGAGGCTATGCTCGACGGCAGCGACGCCATCTCCGACTGGCCTATCCTCAACGCGCTGATCAACACCGCCAACGGCGCCACCTGGGTTTCCTTCCACCACGGCGGCGGGGTGGGCATCGGCTTCAGCCAGCACGCCGGCATGGTCATCGTCGCCGACGGCACACCCGCGGCGGCCCACCGCCTGCAGCGCGTCCTGACCAGCGACCCGGGCATGGGCGTCGTCCGCCACGTCGACGCCGGCTATCCCGAGGCGATCGCGGCTGCGCGGCGCACCGATCTGAAGATCCCCATGCTCAAGGATTAGCGGCTTGCGTCTGCTGCGTATCTTCTGGTTCATCGTCGCCATCGCCTTCGGCATGGCCGCCGGCCTGCTGATTGGCTGGCTGGTCATCCCTGGTCAGCCGGCTGAAGCCAGCCTGGACACGCTGCGCGCCGATTACCGCACCGACCTGGTGCTGATGACCGCCGAAATCTATCAGCAGGAAGGGGATCTCCCGTCGGCTGCCGCCCGCCTGGCCGAGATCGACGGCAGCCGCTCGGGGCTGCGGGTGGTGCAGCAGGCCATCCTGACCGGCCAGGAGCTGGGCTATGCCCAGAGCGACATCGAAACCCTCGCCCGCCTGTTCCAGGCGCTGCAAACCTGGGCGCCCACCCCGATGAACAACCAGCCATGATCGACGACGAATATCTGGAAGAGGAATCTCCCCGCCGCCAGCCGCCCTGGTTCTTGCTGACCGGCCTGATCCTTGGCCTGGGAATCGGCCTGCTGATTTCCATCGTAATCAGTCCGGTGCGTTATACCGAAACCTCGCCGGCCTCCCTGGCTGAAGCGCATCAGGACTCCTACCGCTGGCTGATCGCCCGCGCTTACCAGGCGAATGGTGATCTGGTGCGCGCCAGCCAGCGCCTGACGCTGCTGGGAGACGCCCTCCCGCAGGAGGCGCTGGCCGCTCAGGCGCAGCGCATGCTCGCCGCGGACGAGGATGTCGAATCCGCGCGCATCCTGGCCGACCTGGCATCCGCCCTGGCCACCGCCGCGGCTCAGCCCGCTCAGAGCGCATCAGCCGCTCCGCCCGTCGCCGTCAGCCCGCAGGCTGGGCAGCCTCAGGCCTCACCGGACCAGGCCGCTGCGGCGCGGACCTCCCAGCCCACCCGCACGCCTATGCCGACCTTCACCCCGCGCAGCAACCCGACCCAACTGCCGACCCTCGGCGCGCCATTTGTGCTCGACAACCGCCAGGATGTTTGCGACCCTTCGCTGCAGCAGGGGCTGCTGCAGATCGAACTCAAGGACGCTCAAGGCCAGCCGGCGGCGGGCGTGCAGATCAACATCGCCTGGGAAGGCGGCCTGGATTCGTTCTACACCGGTCTGAAGCCCGCGATCAGCCCCGGCTACGCTGATTTTGTCATGGCCGGCGGGGTGGTCTACAGCCTGCGCGTGGGCGGCAACAGCGAGACGATCAAGGATCTTTCCGCCCCGCAGTGCGAGGGCGGCAGCTACCTTGGCGGGCTGCGGCTGGAATTCAGCCAGCGATAGGGCCGCTCGCGCTCCGGAGCAGGACAATGCGCTTGTGCTATAATCCCTGCAAGGCGGAATTTGCATGGGCAGACCCAACTCTCGTTATTGGTTCACAGCGGTCATCGGCAGCAGCCTGCTCGCATTAGGGCTGCTTATGGCAGCCTGCGCTGAAGCGACCCCCGCGCCGGCTACGCAGACCGCCAGCCCCAGCCCTTCGCTCAGCGCCACCCCGCAGCCCACTGCTACCCCAGTTCCGGTCATGCGCACCCAGCGCAGTCTTTACCCGACGCCGCGTCTGACGCCGGTCATCGCCATTCCACCTCCGCTGGACGACGTGCAGCTGCCGGTTGAGGCGCGCGTCCTGGCGTTAATCGGCACCGATACCAGCTCGCCCTTCGCCGGGCGCAGCGACGCGATCCTCCTGGTCATCTACCACCCCCGCCTGGGGCGGGCCAGTCTGCTCTCCACCCCGCCCGATCTGTTCGGCTACATCCCCGGCTACACCATGCAGCGCATCAACACCGCCTGGGCGATCGGTGGTTTTCGCAGCATGGCGGATACGCTCGAGTACAACTTCGGTCTGCGCCCGGATGACTACGTCCTCGTCCACCTGGATGATTTTGTATACTTCATTGACGACCTCGGCGGGCTGGAGCTGACCGTCACCGAAGAATTGCCGGAAATCTGCAGCGACATCCCGCCGGGCACCAGCGTGCTCAGCGGCGACCAGGTAATGTGCTACCTGCGCTTCCGCCACGGCTCGGATGAGCTGGGCCGCAACCTGCGCCAGCAGGAAATCCTGCGCCGGGTCATCCAGCGCATGGCCAGCGGCGGCGCGCTGATCCGCCTGCCCGAACACTTCGCCAATTACAAAAACAGCGTCGAAAGCAGCCTGAGCCTCTCCAGGCTGCTCGATTCGATCCCCTTCTTCCTGCGCCTTTCGGACGCAGACCACCTGGGTTTCTTCCAAATCAGAGACGAGGCGCTGATCCCCTGGGAATACCCCGACCGGCTGTATCCCGAGGTGTTCCTGGCCAACCAGGACGCCCTCCGCGCGCAGGTGCAGGACGCCATTGATTACATCCGCACCCCGGCGGTCAGCTCGGACCGGATCATCACCCTGTTTTACGAGCTGACCATCTCACCGACGCCGACCGTCACCCATACCCCCACCCCGACAGCGACCATCACCAACACCCTGCCGCCGACCTCATCGCCCACCGCCACCGAAACCTTCACTCCCACGCCGACCGGCAGCATCACGGTAACGGTCACCGCCACGCCCACCTTTACCGAAATTCCCTAGCCCCGCTCGTTTGTTTACAGTTAGCTGTCGATTCTATCCAGGTAGTAATTCCGGATGGAAAACAGGTTACAGATATGATAAACTATTGAAACCATCGTTCACCCCAAATCAGCCAGAAGAGGATTTGCTGCGACCATGAGGCAGGGATGGATCATTTGAAGCGGCTGGCGGCGCTGGGGGTGATTCTCGTCCTGGCGGTTGTCTTGATCGGCAACGTGGCGAACACAGCCCGCCCGGTGAGCGCCGAGGAAGAGCCCCCCGAAGCCGACAAACGTATCACAACCCTGAAAGTCTCTTACACCGCGCACGAGTGGTGGCTGGTGCGCTGGCGCGGCAACGGCGTCGACTGCCACGTGGTCGTGGATCACGAAGGCCTGCCCATCCCCGATGAAATCCGCGTCTGGTGCAACAATGTGCTCTACAATGAATGGAACGCGACCAAGCCCTGCGTCCTGAAAGAGGGGCAAACCACTGAGGACTGTCCGGGGCTGTACCTGTTCGAGGTCGGCAGTTACCCTGCCGAGAAGGAGGTCGAGGTCGAGCTGCCGCTGCCCAGCGTCTGGGTATCGATCAGCGGTTGTTCACCCGAGCCGCCCGGCAACCACTGCTCCAGCCCGCCGAATCTGCTGCTGACCGGTGAAGAACCGCTGCCGAACGAAACCATCATCGCCATCCACGGGATTTTGGACGGCGAGCCATTCAGTTGCAATAACGGCGAGTGCAGCCTGCCGCTGCGTCCGACCGGTCCGCAGGGCGTGGAGATGGAATTCTGGGCTGAATCCAGTTTTGGCGACTCCTCGCCGCATTACACCGCCCAGGTGCGGGTCGTCCCGCGCGGCGATTTCATGTCGCCCGAGCAAACCTCCAGCGATCCGACCCTTTATTACGTCGATGTGATCAGCAGCCAGTGGCGCGGCGGTCCACTGGCGAGCTGCTCGGACATCTGGCAGTCCTTCCCGGATGTCGGCGGTCCGCCGCCCTGGCTGACCACCCCCGACGATCCCGAGGGTCTCTATTCCGAGATTCCACTGGCTTACCTGGCGGGCATGTTGATTGCCAACGGTCAGGTTGACGCCGGCAGCTGCCCGGGCGGCGGGCTGGAATCGGAGTTGACCGCCAACACCTGCGGTCTGGAAACGGCGCGCGACGAGGTGATCGCCTGGCAGAACCAGTTCGACCAGGACATCCTCCAGGCCGCCAGGGATACCGGCGTGCCGGCCCAGCTGCTTAAGAACGTCTTCAACCGCGAGAGCCAGTTCTGGCCCGGCATCTATAACACCTATAAGGAAGCCGGCCTCGGTCAGCTGACCGAAAAGGGGGCTGACACGGTCCTGCTCTGGAATCCGAGCTTCTTCAGCCAGTTCTGCCCGCTGGTGCTGCACAACGACCGCTGCGTGCTGGGATTCGGCAACATCACCAGCGCCGAGCAGGCCATGCTGCGCGGCGCGCTGGTGACCAAGGTCAACGCCGCCTGCCCGGACTGCCCGGCCGGCATCGACCTGACCCAGGCGCAGTTCAGCGTGCGCGTCTTCGCCGAAGGTCTGGTCGGCAACTGCGAGCAGACCGGGCGCATCCTGACCAACGTCACCGGCCAGCCGCCGGGCAGGCTGACCAGCTACGTGGACCTTTGGAAGATGACCCTGCTCAACTACAACGCCGGCCCCGGCTGCCTGTCCACCGCCGTGCAGCGCACCTTCCAGGCGCGCACAACCTATACCTGGGAAAACATCACCGCCCGGCTCGACCCGGCCTGCGAGAGCGCCATCGACTACGTGGAAGACATTGGCATGGCGATGAGCGGCGTCCAGCCGACGCCGACCTCGTGGGTCTACCCCGGTCAGCCGCCGCCGGGGGTCACCCCGGTGGTGCAGCCGACCGGCACGCTGCGCCCGGCGCCGACCAGCACCCCGCGGCCAGGCGCGCCGACGGCCACCCAAGGGGGCTATCCATCTCAGCCGACCGCCACCTCCCCGGCCTACCCCAGCGAACCGACCTCGACCCTGCCGGGGTACCCGGGGGGCAGCTAGCCACAGGGAATTGTTAAGAGCCCCCGGACTACGCGCTGAGCGCACAAAAATTCAGCCGATCCCTTCGACAGGCGCAGAGCAAGACTCCTGGATAGGCCCAGTTGTTAACGTTACACTCAACGGGGGATCAGTTCACGCGGCGCTTACACACCGAAACATTCCCTCCTGCGCCTCCACCTCTCGCTTCGCTCGAGCGAGTAGCGGCCAACAGAGGCCGGGCGGAGGTGGTTAAGTTCCCAAAAGCAGCTATCACCCGAGCGAAGATCCAGCCCACAGGTGTATCGTACAAACTGAGAGCTGTGCGAACTCACGTTATAATTTGTTACATCACCCACTCAACGAGGAACCGCCCTTGTCCTACAGCCTGCTCGCCAGCCTGGAATGCCCGCAATGCGGGCAGCGCCACGATCCCGACCGACTGACCAACACCTGCAGCGCCTGCCGGTCGCCGCTGCTGGCGCGCTACGACCTCCCCGCCGCTCGCGCCGGCCTGGACCGCGGTGAGATCGCCCGCCGCCCCAAGGGGATGTGGCGCTGGCACGAGCTGCTGCCGGTGCGCGACCCGGCGAACATCGTCACCCTCGGCGAGGGCGACACGCCCCTGCTGCGCCTGGAACGGCTGGGAGCCCAGACCGGTCTGACACGGCTCTACCTCAAGGATGAGGCGATCAACCCGACCGGAACCTTCAAGGCCCGCGGGCAGGCGGCGGCCATCTCTAAAGCCAGGGAGCTGGGCGCGCAGCGGGTGATCATCCCGACCGCCGGCAACGCCGGCGGGGCGCTGGCGGCCTACGCCAGCCGGGCCGGCATGCAGGCGCGGGTCTACATGCCGGCCGACACGCCATGGGCGAACGTCGAGGAGTGCCGTATGGCCGGCGCCGAGGTGATCCTGATCGAGGGGCTGATCAGCGATGCAGCCCGCCAGGCTGCCAAGGTCGTGGCGGGCGGCGGCTGGTTCGACGTGAGCACCTTCAAGGAGCCCTACCGCCTGGAGGGCAAGAAAATCATGGGCTGCGAGATCGCCGAAAGCTTCCACTGGCGCCTGCCGGATGTGATCCTCTACCCGGCCGGCGGCGGGATGGGCCTGGTCGCCATCTGGAAGGCGATTCAGGAGCTGAGCGAACTCGGCTGGCTGGAAAGCGCTGCCCGCCCGCGCATGGTCGCCGTCCAGGCGGCCGGCTGCGCGCCGGTCGTGCGCGCCTACAAAGCTCGCCAGATGGGCTGCGAGTTCTGGGGGAACGCGCAGACCATCGCCACAGGCCTGCGCGTGCCCAAAAGCTACGGCGACCGGCTGATGATGCAGACCATTTATGAGTCTAAAGGAATTGCGGTCGCGGTCAGCGACGACGCAATCCGCGCTGCGCAAAGCCTGCTGGGGCGCAGCGAGGGCATTTTCGCCGCGCCGGAGGGGGCGGCGGTAGTAGCTGCCCTGCCGGGGCTGCTCGCCAGGGGCTGGCTCAAGCCGGATGAAGAAGTGCTGCTGCTGAACACCGGTAGCGGCTTGAAATACATATTCTAATGGGTGTAGAGCGGTTATTCGCGCGGGAATCCAGAGGGAGATCGGTATGACATTTTTGAATCTGCTGCTGCAAACCCTGCACAACCTGCTGCGCTGGGCAGTAATTATTATCGGGATCATTGCCATCATCCGCGGTTTCCGCGGCTGGCTCGGCAAGAAGCCCTACTACAGCACCGACAGCCGGCCGGGCATGCTCTACACCATGCTCTTCGACACGCAACTGCTGATCGGCTTTCTGCTGTACTTCACCCGTGGCTGGGTCGGCGTACTTTCCAGCGACATCTCGGCCGCCATGCAGAATCCCGGCACGCGCTTCTTCGCCATCGAGCATTTCCTGATCATGCTCCTGGCGGTGATTGTCGCTCACATCGGCTTCTCTGCTGCCAAGAGAGCCGCATCGGATGCGGCCAAATACCGCCGGCAGGCGGTCTGGTTCACGCTGTCCATGCTGATGACCCTGGCGGCCGTGCCCTGGCCGTTCCTCAGCTACGGGCGCCCGCTGCTGCGCCTGTTCGGCCTGCAGTTCTAGCCCGGGCTGACTTCACCGCTCAGCGCCGCCTCCAGGTCGGCGGTGCTCTCCAGGATTAAATCGGCCCCGGCCCGGCGCAGCTCGGGAAGGGCGCCAAAGCCGCACAGCACCGCGGCCGTCTGCGCGCCGGCAGCTTTGCCGGCGCGGATGTCGACGACCGTGTCGCCGACCATCAGGCAGGCCTCCGGCGGCACGCCCAGGCGCTGCGCCGCCCACAGGATGGGATCGGCGAAGGGTTTGGTGTGCGCGCAGGTCAGCGCCGTGGCGACCGCGCCGAAGAAGGGCGTCAGCCCGTACTGCTCGAGAAAGGCCAGTGTGGAACGCTCTCCGCGTGCGCTGACCACCGCCAGTGGATAGCGCCCGTGCAGCCCGGCGAGCATCTCGCCCACCCCCGGCACCAGCTGAAAATGACCGGCGCGGTCCTTATGGCGCCGGCTGAGCGCCGAGAGCAGCCGGCCGGCTTCGTCGTCCAGGTGCAGCCGGTCGAGCAGCTCGTAGGCCAGGTTGCCGGGCGTTTCCAGCTCCATCACCAGCCGGCGGGTAAAGGGATGCACCTGTCCTTGCGGTAACAGCCCGCGTAGCGGGCGCAGCGCCCGCTCCAGGCGGGCGACCCATTGGTTGTCCGTGTCGCTGAGTGTGCCGTCCACGTCGAAACAGACGGCGCGGATGCGCTCGCGGTCGAACGCCATTCTAGCTTGACCCCACCAGCTCGGCCGCGCTGATCGTTTCCATCAACAGGTCAGCCGTCGTCCGCTCCGGGGCGACCACCCAGATGATCGAATCTCCGTCCGCTTCGATGATCACGACTCCATCGGAGGTGTCCTCCCAGATCAGCCGCTCATCACCCGCCGAGGTAAAGTCGTCGCCCCAGCGCAGCCTGGCATAGGACGCGAACTGGCTGAAAAATTCATCCCCGTCCAGGGCGCTGTCCCACCGCCACATGGCCGCCAGGATGGTCTCGCCGCTGGATTCATCCAGGTAGACGGCGTAGGCGTCCCCGCCCCAGCCCTCGGCGGCTTCGCGCGCGTCGTCGTCCGCCAGGCGGAAGGCAGGGTCGCGCCCTTTAGCCAGGATCAGGTAGGTGTACCACTCGCCGACCACGCCGCGGTCGAGCTCGCGCAGGTCGACGTCAAGCACCTCTGCGAAATCCGGCAGGGCAACCATGATCGGCCGGTCGGACGGATATTTCTGCGGATGCATAATCTGCTCGGTAGATTGGGGGGGATTGGCAAACGCCGCATCGATCGCGTCATCTCCGTCCTGCTCATACAGGCTCCAGGCGAATTCACCCCCGGCGGTGTAGGTGAAGGCAAAATCCTCCTTGATAAATTCCGGGGCGGCGTCGAAAACGGGGCTTTCCAGCGTCTGGTAAAAATCGAACACCTGCAAGCGGTCCTTCTCGCTGCCGTGGGCGTAAAGCCAGTACTGCTCGACCAGCGAGGCATCTCCTTCGATCAACGCCTGGACGGCGGCGCAATATTCGCTGTCTTCGCGGCAGCGTTGATCGTCGATCCCAAGTCCGTCGATCAGGCCGTAATGCTGGTCCTGCAGGGCGTGGGTGAATTCGTGTGCGTAGGTCAGGCGCTCGATCCCGTCGAAATCCAATCCCTGGATGACCACCATCTCCTTGGTCTCGGCGTCATAGTAACCCGCCAACTGCTCGCTGAGCAGTTCCAGGTAGAACTGGTTCATATCGAAATCGGGATCGATCAATCCAAATATGGAGAGCACCCTCATCTCATCCTCGAGCGCCTGCTCGTCGTATTCCTCTAGAAAATCGCGCTTCAAGCGCTCGTGCAGCTGCTCGGGGGTGAGCAGCGTGCGCGTGATCGGCTCGCGCTGCGTCAGCCCGCGCAGTTGTTCCACCTGGTCCTCGATGAGGTCCATTTGCGCGGCGATGTCCGCCGGAATTTCGTCCGCCTGACCGGGCTGCGGCTCGCCAGCCGCGGTCGAGCGCGGCGTCGGCGTCGCGTTCTGACCGATCGCCGCGGTCGAGGTCGACTGGCGGGTCGGTCGGGCAGTCGCGGCGGTGGTGGGCGTCGGGCTGGGCGCGGTTTGATTGCGGTAGAGTAGAAAACCGCCCGTCGCCAGGGTAACAGCGCCGAGGCACAGGCAACAAACCACGAAAAGCACGAGAAGGGAGACCAGAATATTTTTATTCATCAGGTATGGATCGGTCAGACGAAAGGGATACCGAAATTAAACCACACACCCCCCTGAATGGAAAGCGAAAGCCCGGCTGAAAGCGAGTCGAGATGTTGCCGTCTGCTCAATTTGCGCTGACGAACTCGATCGCGTACTCGGCGTCGGAGTAACCCGGACGGGCTTCCAGTGCTTTCTGAAACTCGAGCAGCGCATCCATTTTCCTTCCATCGCGGTAAAGCCCCCAGCCGTGCCAGAGCAGCGCCTCCTCCGAGTTCGGTGTGATTTTCAAGGCGTATTCGCTCAGAGTCAACAATTCCTCGTTGCGGTTGAGGTTGAAATAAGCGAAAAACGGCCCGAACTGGTAGCGCAGCATGCGCTGCGGCAGACCGATCTGGCGGGCGCGGTCGTAAGCGGCTGCCGCCTCGGCGTAAGAATCGAAGTACACCAGGTTCGAGCCGAGATTGAACCAGGCAAATGGATTTTCGGGTTGGTCCTGCGTTTCGGCGCGGGCGGCGTCGAGCGCATTCTGACGGTTGACGGTCTCGTCCCAATCCTCGCCGAGCAGCATACGCACCTGCTCCTCCTGCTCAGGAGGAAAGACCAGGAAGTAAACCCGGTTGAAGGTCTGCCAGGTGCTGTCGAGATCTTTGTACGACACAGTACGGTTTGCACCCAGGAAGGAGTCCTGCACGGTAAACGTGCTGGTGCTGTCGTCGTAGGCGGTGAGCAGCAGATAATGACCCGCCCAGCGGTCGTCGTTCGGCCAGTAATTCTCCTCCAGGTAAAAACCCTCCTCGATGACCACCGGGAGGCCGGCGGCGGTCAGCTGGCGCAGCAGGTCGATGCTGCCGCCCACGCGGAACTCACTGCGCAGCCAGCCGGCGTAATTGCGTGCGAAGTGGAGCAGTTCGTCGATATTGACGTTGCGATCCTGATCGATTGGTTTAATCACGCTGGAAACGGCGTACTGGTCGCCCTGCCAGCCGAAATAATGCAACTGCATCGATAGCGTCGCCGGACCGCAGTTGTTCATGTCCTGCTGCTCATGAGGCGGCGCTTCGAGCCGGACACTGGAGGGCAGCGCGGTCGGGCTGGGCTGCGGCGTCGGCGAAAGCTCGGGGGCAGGGGTGGGCGTATGGGGAACAGCGGTCGGCGCGGCGGTCGCCGTAGGATCGGCATCTCCCTCCGCCGCCGCTACATGAGCGGTCGGCAGCCCCTGCACCGGATTGAACGCCCCGCGCAGATATGTCCTGACGACCTCCGCTCGCCAGGCCAGCCGGCTTCTGACGGAGGGGATTTGCGCCGCTATCAGACCCAGCAAAGTCAGGCCGATCAGTGCAAGGATGAAGGCGGAGGGTATTTTCCAGCCCCTCGTGCGGGAATGTTCAGGCATAGCAGTCTTTAACCTATAAAATCGAGAGCAGCGCCGTTCATCCGCGAGGATTACGGCGCGCTGGCTTTGGCAAGGTCGATATGGTCGAACAGGCGGATTTTATCCAGCGGCCAATAGATCACCACCGCTCGGCCGACCACGTCGGTCATAGGCACAAAACCCCAGACGTGCGAGTCGGAGGAGCGGTTGCGGTTGTCTCCCAGGACAAACAGATGGTCCTCAGGCACCAGCCATTCACCGTCATATGCCGGCGGACCGGCGATGTAAGGCTCGTCGATGGCTTCGCCGTTGACGAATACCTGTCCGCCGCGGACGGCCACCTGATCGCCAGGCAGGCCGATCACGCGCTTGATGTAATCCTCGGGCGGCTGGCGGTTGTGGTGGAAAACGATAATATCGCCGCGGAAAGGCTCACCAAAACGGTAAGCCCATTTATAAACGACCAGCAGCTCGCCCTCGTGCAGAGTTGGCTGCATGCTGATATTTTCGACTCGCACCCGGTCGGTGACAGTGCTGATGGCGAAATAGAGCACCAGCGCCAGCAGGATGGTTTTAAAGGCCTCGCTGAGGATCTCTCGGAGCGAGGATTTCTGGTTCGAGTCGACCGGCCGGGTCTCGTCTCCACGGGGGATGGATTCGGTATGTTCGCTCATCAGGTTTGCATCTTATCACAGAATGACTTGATTGACGAGTGCGGCGTCCGTCGGGTCAGGCAGGGGAGGGACCTGCCGGGGAAATACCGCTTCCAAAGATGATCACGGAGGTTAGCGCTCCCGCCCACCCCATGCGGCTCATTAAGAAGTCAAGGCGCGGAGGTTGCGGAGATTACCGGGGTAACTCTCCGCGCCCTCTGCGCCTCAACGGTCGTGTCCGACCTGTCCGGATTATTTGCTGCCCAGGCTTTCCAGTTTCCCGAAACCACTAATTTTCTGGGTGACACGAGGCTGACCGTAATATTCCACGTTCCCCGAGCCACTGATGTTGACATCCAGGCTTTGTTCGACCCACAGAGTTGCGCCGCCAAAGCCGCCCAAGTCCATGTTTACTCTTTGGCTACGCAGATCGCCGCCCTTGTAGCTGCCGCTGCCTGTGATCTTGGCCTCCACATCCGCGCACTCACCGCCAACCTCAATGCCGCCGAAGCCGGTGATCGAGACCTTCATGCTGTCCGCAGTTAATTGTCCTAGTTTCAAATTGCCGCTGCCGCCCATCGCAACGTCCAGGGCAGCTGTTTCCAATTGATCCATTTCGATATTCCCGAAGCCGGTGGTGTCGATATTCAGGCGGTCAGCCTGTAACTTTGCAATCGTCAGATTGCCGCTGCCGCTCAGATCGATGTCCAACGCACCGGCTTTAAACTGGTCGATATCGATGTCGCCAAATCCGGAAAGCTGCAAACGGGAGAGGTCTTTCACCACCAGGGTGTAGTTTACATCCACCATGCCGGTGATGTTGAAATTCGGTTCAAGCCCGATATTCAGCGTGCGTCCGCTGACCCCTGTCTCAATGTGGTCGATGATATTGTCGTCCGCCTCGATCGTCAGAGATTCCTCGTCTCCCTGGATGATGGTCATATCACCGATGCCGCTAAATTCAACTTGATCGAAGTCGCTAACGCTTCGTTCCTCAGTGACCCGGTTGCCCGAGCCACTAATTCCATCCAATTCAGGCGCGGTCAGGGTGATGCTGCAGGCCGTCGTCAGCAGCAGGATGAGCGGGATGATCAATATAACAGTCTTGCGCATGATCGTTACTCCTTTTTCCTGAGTATAGGCACTGTATGTACGTCGAACGTTAAAAATGGTTTCAGGGAGTAAGAAAATGAACAGGAACGGCGCTGATCGACCCAGGCGCCATCGCATGGCCGCCTTTATCCATGCCCCTTTGTCATCTCGAGCGAAGCGAGGGTTCATCCCATCGCGGTATCAAGATTTCTCCTCGCGCCTGGACCTGCGCAGCGGGTGGCGCTCGTCGAAAGGACAATACCGCCCATCATCGGTTATACTCAGGGATGGGCGGTCACCAACCAATCCACGATCGTCCCGCGGATAATTCCCGCAAGAAAGGGCAGAATGGGCTTTCACGGCGGAGGCTGGAAGAGCTATGTCGGCTCGACCGAAGAAAAACCAAAGGTCACCCGCAGCCTGCTGAAACGGGTGCTCACCTACGCGCGCCCGTACGCCGGTCAGATCGCCGGCATGCTGGCGCTGATCCTGATCACAACCGGCCTGCATTTGCTCGCCCCGCTGGTGATGCGCCACCTGATCGATGTGGTGCTGCCCGCCAAAGATATCAACCGCCTGATCTGGATGGCACTGGCGCTGCTGGCTATCCCGGCACTCAGCGGCTTCATCAACGTCTTCCAGCGGCGGTTGAACGCCGCAGTAGGCGAGGGAGTGATCTACGACCTGCGCGTGGCGCTCTTCTCGCACCTGCAGCGCATGTCGCTGCGCTTCTTCACCCACACCAAAGTGGGCGAGCTGATGAGCCGCCTGAACAACGACGTGGTCGGCGCGCAAAACGCGATCAGCAACACCATCGTCAGCATGGTCACCAATGTCATCCAGGCAGCGGCGGTGCTGGGCGTGATGCTCACCCTGGAGTGGCGCCTGACGTTGATCAGCGTGATCATCCTGCCGCTGTTCATCCTGGCGGCGCGCCAGATGGGCACCCGGCTGCGCGACGTGGCCCGTATGAACATGGAAGCCAACGCCAAAATGAACGCACTGGTCAACGAAACGCTCAACATTGGCGGCGCGCTGCTGGTCAAGCTGTTCGGGCAGGCATCCACCGAGGTCAAGCGCTTCGAGAACCGCGCCGGAGAAGTGCGCGACATCGGCGTTCGCCGGGCAGTGATGGGCGTCTCCTTTTTCGTGATCATCGGCATGCTCAGCGCGGTTGGCACGGCCTTCGTCTATGGGTTAGGCGGTTATCTGGTCATTCGCGACGCCTTCACCGTTGGCACCATCGTCGCTTTCGGCGCCTACCTGAGCAGCCTGTATTCCGCGTTGACCGGGCTGGCCAACGCGCCGGTCGAATTCGCCACCTCGGTGGTCAGCTTCGAGCGCGTCTTCGAGATCATCGACCTGCCGGTCGACATCCCCGAGAAACCGATTGCCGTCCGGCTGGAATCTGTCCGCGGTGATCTGTCCTTCGAGAACGTTTTCTTTCGCTACGAGGTCGATGAGCGCACAATTCTGCGCGATGTGCAGCGCTATGGCCGCACCGACCTGATCGATGCGGTGCTGACCGGCGAGCGGATTGAGGTTGAAGAAGAAGCTCCCGCCGGCCCAAGTCAGGCGCGCGAGGTCGCCCTGGAAGACATCACCTTCCACGTCCAGCCTGGCGAGCTGGTTGCGCTGGTCGGACCGAGCGGGGCGGGCAAAACCACGCTGACCTATCTGATCCCGCGGCTGTACGATCCCACCTCCGGCGTGATCCGCATCGACGGACACGACCTGCGCGAGGTCAGCCTGGCGTCGCTTTCCGCCCAGATCGGCATGGTCACCCAGGAAACTCACCTGTTTCACGACACGATCCGCACCAATTTGCTCTACGCAAAACTGGACGCCACCCAGACTGAAATCGAGGCTGCCTGTCGGGCGGCTAACATCCACGACTTCATCAGCGCCCTGCCGCAGGGCTACTCCACGGTGGTCGGCGAGCGAGGTTACCGCCTTTCGGGCGGCGAGAAGCAGCGCATCGCCCTGGCAAGGGTGATTCTCAAAGACCCGCGCATCCTGGTGCTGGACGAAGCCACCAGCTCCCTCGACAGCGAGTCGGAAGCGCTCATCCAGGAGGCGCTGCGGCGGGTGATGGCCGGGCGGACAAGCATCGTCATCGCCCACCGGTTGAGCACCATCCTCGCGGCCGATCAGATCCTGGTCATCGACCGCGGGCGAATCATCGAGCGCGGCACGCACGCCCAGCTGCTCGAACTGGGCGGCCTGTACGCCCACCTGTACGAAACCCAGTTCAAATCCGAGCGGCAGGCTAATCGGGCATAATCTGCAGTCTTGATCACCGGGCTGTACCGGTAAGCTTTTTGCTTCTTCTTCAATCATGCAATGCCAATCTCCCCATGATGCCTGAGAACCAACTGCCATTGCCCGGTAAACGGATCGCGGTCGTCGGTGTCACCGGCAGCGGCAAGACCAGCCTGGCGTCCAGGCTGGCCGGTCTGCTCGGCCTGGCGCACGTCGAGCTGGACGGGCTGCGTTTTGGCCCGGGCTGGAGCGAGCCTCCTGACGAGGTGTTTCGCCAGCGCGTGGTCGCGGCGCTGAGCGCCCCCGGCTGGGTCGTGGACGGCAACTACTCCAGGGTGCGCGACATCACCTGGAAACTGGCCGATACGATCGTCTGGCTGGACTATCCCTTCCTGACCAGCTTCTGGCGCCTGCTGCGCCGCTCATACAGGCGGGTGGTGCTGCAGGAGGAGTTGTGGAACAACAACCGCGAAACCCTGCGCACCCTGCTGTTTGAAAAGGATGCACTCATCCCCTGGTTTTTCAAAACCTTTCCACGCCGCCGGCGCGAATATCCGCATCTGCTGGCGCAGCCGGAGTACGCCCATTTGACCCTGATCCGCCTGCGCAATCCGAGACAGGCAGACGGCTGGCTTTCCACGCTCAGCCTCCTTGCCGCCAGTGGATTTGACTCGCGGGTCGTTCGCGATTAAACTCAATTTACGCGGGGAAAAAATTCCCCCAGAGGAGCAGCGATGCCGAGATTATTTTACGGTCACGTGCCGGTGGACGGCGTGCGCATCAACTACTACCGCACCGGAGGCGAAAAACCCCCGGTCATCCTGCTGCACGGATTTTCAGATAACGCTCTCAGTTGGAACCGCGTGCCGCTCTACCTGGAACTCGAGTATGATGTTGTTATGCCCGACGCGCGCGGTCACGGCAGCTCCGGCCTGGCAGAAAACGGCTCCAGCCCGGAGGTGCAGGCGCATGACGTGCTGCGCGTCATCCAGGAATTGAACCTCAAGCAGCCGGTGATCGTCGGCCATTCGATGGGCGCGCACGTGGCTGCCCTGGCGGCTGCCCAGGCGCCGCAGATGATCCGTGGGGTGGTGCTTTCTGACCCGCCCTGGCGGGATGGTTCCAATCACACCTCGCCCGAGCATAAAGTCATGAAGATGGATGATTGGAAAGCCTGGATCGAAAACCTGAAGAACAAGTCGCTAGACGATGTCATCGCCCTGGGCAAGCAGTTGCATCCAACCTGGGACGAGAGCGAATTCTTCCAGTGGGCGCGCGCCAAACAGCAGGTACGCCTGGAAACGGTCGAATGGATCATGACCAGCCCGATGCTGTATGCGCAGATCGTCCGGCAGATCCGCTGCCCGGGATTGCTGGTTACCGCCGATCCGCAGTTAGGCGCGATTGTTACCCCCGCGGTGGCCGAAGAAGTGCATAAGCTGTGGCGCAAGGTCAAGGTGGTGCACATCCCCTCCGCCGGGCACAACATCCACCGCGAGCAGTTGAGTTATTACATGGACGCGCTGATTCGTTTTCTGCGCAGCCTGGGCAAATGGAAGAATAAATAAATCTACGGCAACGGGTTATTAGCCGCCCAGTCCTCGCCAATGGCGACGGCGACGTCGTAGGCTGCGTTGGGGTCGTAGCGGTTGTAAACGCGCGGATTTTCCAGGTTGAACAACTGCGACAGGTAGCGCACGGTGTAAGGCTTGCCGTTGTAGATAAAAATGGTCGTCACCGGGTAAATCTGATCGGCGTTGGTTTCTTCGACCACGTTCAAGCCCTGCCCGCGCAGCCATTCGGCCGTCAGGCCGGCCAAACCGCCGGTGTTCGTCCCGTTCTGCACGGAAATGCGCGCGGCTTCCGCCGTCATCAACTGCTTGAGGTCATCGCCCACAGCCGCCGGTCCGACCGGCGCGCCGCTGGTGAAGATCTCGTCCCGCAGCAGGCGGATTTTATCCGAAACGGGGATCAGGATCGAAAGCCCGTCCGGAGACATGCCCATCTCGACCTCTTCCGGACCTATGACCAGAGATTTCAGGTTTTCTTCCGGCACCTTCAAGATCAGCCAGGAGAGCTTGATCACCTCATCCAGGGTCAGGTTGGTGCGGATGCCCGCGGACAGGTCGCGGTAGAGTACCGGCGCCCGGGAGACCAGCTTGGGGAGCATATCGAAGCTGAGGATGCGTTTGCGAATGGCGCGGATGATCTGCATCTGGCGGTCCGACCGGTCGAAATCGCCGCCCCCCGTGTAACGGTTGCGCGCATAAGCCAGGGCAATATCTCCCGGCAGGGTGACCTCCCCGGGCTCCAGATTGACCTTTTTATTCGTGCCCACAATCGAAACGGTCATCGGCTCTTTAATATCGACCTTGACCCCCTCGATCTCATCGATAAACCGGACGAATGCGTTGAAGTCGACTTGCGCGTAATAATTGATCGGCACGCCGAGGAATTGCTGCACGGTTTCGACCGCCAGCCCCGGACCGCCGCCAGGCAGGTGATTGATCTCACCGAGGAAATAGGCGGTGTTGATTTTGGCGTAGTCAAATCCCGGGATGTTGACCCACATATCGCGCGGGACGGAAAGCATGCCGGCGGTATTGCTGACCGGATCGAAGGTAAGCAGGATCATCGTGTCAGTGCGCGGCACTTCGCCGGCTTCCCAATCGCGGTAATCCAGGCCCATGACCAGCATAGTCACGCGGCTTTTCCCGTCCCACGGCACGGGCGTCGGCCCGCCCTGGGGCTGCAGGACAGTGTCCAGGGGCACCAGGGTGGCGTCCGATACTTCGCTGCCGCTCGACTCGACCGGAATGCCCTCCAGCGGCGTGGACGTCCAGCTGCGGAAAAAATCACGGGCGACGGAGAACAGCACAATGCCGGTGATGACCGCCAGTACCGCAAAGGCGATCAGGACGATTTTGGTCAGCCGGTCAGAGTTGCTCTTGGGCTTGACGGCCATATGATTTCGACGATTTGCCATATTTGTTTTCTTGGTTGGTCTGCCCGATGGATACATGCGCGATAATGCTGCAAGATCGATGCCACGGGATTACGATCGCTTATTATAATCCTTATTGCACCGGCGGAGGCGGGACAGGCAGCTGATCGATACTCGTATTGATCCACTTATCTCCCTCATCGATCAGCATCACCGGGATGTCGTCGACGATCGGATATTTCCGACCGCAATCACGGCACACCAGCCAGCTATCTTTGACCAGATCGAGCAAGCCGTCCCGTTCGCGCACGCAGTTGGGACAGCGTAATATTTCGAGCAAGTCCTGACTGACCATGAGTCCTCCACGATAAGAAAAATCGCGCAGAATGGAGTTGCGCCTTGAACAGCCGCGCCCGGCGGAATGCGCCGGGTTAAGCCGGACGATCTAATTGTACCACGAGGCGCCCCGCGTCTGTTTGCCGGAAAATCATCCTGCGATCCGGCCGGTCGATAGTAAAATTGACCGGCGGAACCTTGCAGAAATCGCGGAACCGCCCCCTTTTTAATGCTCAAGCCTATCCGACTCTTCAACGCGGAATACCCCGCCCAGTACTGGTTGATGTTCACCGGCATGCTGCTCAGCACGATCGGCTCGAGCATGATCTGGCCGTTCCTGATGATCTACGCCAGCGAGCGCCTGAACCAGCCGATGACCACCCTGGCCAGCCTGCTGACCCTCAATGCAGTCGCCGGGCTGATCATGTCCTTCATCGCCGGGCCGATCATCGACCGGCTGGGGCGCAAGTGGATCATGGTCTTCAGCCTGATCTCAAACGGCCTGGGATTTCTGTTGTTAAGCCAGGCAAATACACTGCCTGCCTTTGCCGCATTGATGGCCCTGCAGGGTGCGGTGAACCCGCTCTACCGCATCGGCGCGGACGCAATGATGGCGGACCTGGTCCCGCCCGCCAGGCGGATCGACGCTTACTCCATGCTGCGTCTGAGCAACAACGCCGGCATCGCCATCGGCCCGGCCATCGGCGGCTTTCTGGCGGCTTCTTCGTACAATACTGCCTTCTACTTTGCCGCGGCCGGCATGACCACCTACGGGCTGCTGCTGGCCTTCCTGGCGCGCGAAACCCTGCCCCTGGCAGCCGCCAATGACCCCGAGCAGTTTCAACACGCGGTCAGAGAACGCTTTGGGGGCTACGGGCGGGTGCTGCGCGACCGCGCCTTTATCTCCTTCACCCTGGCTTTCTGGCTGACCATGATGGCTGCTGCCATCCTCTGGGTGCTGCTGGCGGTCTACACCAAGGAAAACTTCGGGCTCTCCGAAAGCCGCTACGGGCTGATCCCAACAACGAACGCGATGATGGTGGTCTTCCTGCAGCTGCCCATCACCCAGGTGACCAAGCGCTTCAAAGCTATGCCGGTGCTGGCAGTCGGCGCGTTATTATACGCGATCGGCGTCGGCAGCGTGGCACTCGGCAGCACTTTTTGGGGATTTTGGGCGAGCATGGTGATCATCACCTTCGGCGAGCTGATCATGGTGCCGACATCTTCTACCTATGTTGCCAACCTGGCGCCGGCTGATATGCGCGGGCGCTACATGAGCATCTACGGCCTGACCTGGAGCATTGCCCACGGCGTTGGACCGGTGATCGGGGGGCTGCTCAACGACCATTTAGGCCCGCGTACCATCTGGTACGGCGGCGGTCTGATCGGTATGGTATCGGTGATCCTGTACCTCATTTACGCCGCCCTGCCAAAAGGCGGCATCCCGGCGGCACAGGCGCCGGTGGGTTCAGTTGAGCAGAAATCCTGATCCAGCCCCATGAGCCTCATGGGCCGGTTCCGCGCGAGCAGAGCAACCACATTCCCCCAAAAAAGACCAGAAAGAGCAGCAGCCCATCCGTTTCCACGAGGCAACGATGATCTCAGGCAGCTCAAGGGCTGTTGTTTCGGGATATGTTAACGTTTCACAATTAATATCTGCTAAACTAAAGTTCAGAGTTTTCCTGATAAGAAAGGCGGCTTTCGTGAAAATTAGCGATTGCATGAAAGGACGCGTCATCACCGTGCGAGATGATGCCACCATCGGGGAAGCGGCTGTCCTGCTGCGCCAATTCAGAATCGGCACGCTGCCCGTCGTCGATAAGGAAGGGCGTCTGGTCGGCCTGGTGCAGCTGCGCACTTTACTTGAGCTGGTCATGCCGGACTTTGTCAAACTGGTCGCCAATTTCGATTTCGTCCACGACTTCGGAGCACTGGAAAACCGCCAGCCCGAATCCGATAAACTCGACCAGAAAGTGACCGGGATCATAGATGAGCCCGTCAGCGTGCATGCCGAAGACGGGCTGATCCGGGCAGCTTCCCTGTTAGAGGAATATCGCATCAGGGATCTACCCGTAGTTGATCAGGATAACAAGGTGGTCGGCATTGCCTCGCATGTCGATATCGGCGTGGCCTTGATGTCCAACTGGCAACTGCCCGAACCACCCCTGCTGGAATTAACATGAACGTCCCGGCGATTCTCACCACTGCGATCTTCGTCGTCTGCCTGATCCTGATCTTCACGGATCGGTTGAATCGCACCATCGCCGCCATGATCGGCGCCACGCTGATTGTGGTCAGCGGACTGTTCCTGGGCTTTTATAGCGAAGAACAGGCCGTCGCATCGGTGGACTTCAACACCCTCGGCCTTCTGCTCGGCATGATGATCCTGGTGACTTTACTGGAACCAACCGGATTCTTCGAATTTCTGGCGATCTGGGCGGCGCGCCTGTCGAAAGGTCACCCGGTGCGGCTGCTGATCATGCTCGGCGCGGTCACCACGGTGATTTCTATGTTCCTCGATAATGTCACCACGGTGGTTTTGATCGCGCCGGTGACGATACTGATCTGCGAAATCCTCGGCATCAGCCCGCAGCCGCTGCTGATGGCCGAGGCGCTTCTTTCAGATACCGGCGGCGTGGCTACCCTGGTGGGCGACCCGCCCAACGTGTTGATTGCCTCAGCCGCAGGATTGTCCTTCACCGATTTCCTGACCCATTCGCTGCCAATCGTTGTGATCGTCTGGTTCGCCGCGCTGGGACTGCTGCGCTACCTCTTCAGGCGCGAACTGGCAGAAATCCCCAGGGATCGCGAAGCCATCCTGCGTCTCGATCCAAAGGAGGTGCTCAAAGATCGCAAGGGCGCCAACAAAGTCCTGATCATCGTCCTGATCGCCGTGGTTCTGCTCCTGCTGGAAGACGTGCTTCACATCCGCCCCTCGCTGATCGCCCTCGGCTGCGCCTCGCTCGGGCTGGTCTGGTTGCAGCCGAACGTGCGCGAAACGCTAAAACAGATCGAATGGGATGTGCTCGCATTCTTCGCCGCGCTTTTCATCATGGTGGGCGGCATGGAGCAGGCCGGTGTGATGCACTCCCTGGCGGAACTGATCACCCAGGCCAAAGGGCTGCCGCCCGTCTGGCTCGGCATCGCGCTGATGTGGATCGTGGCGATCCTCTCCGCAATCATCGACAACATCCCGATCACCATTGCGCTCATCCCGGTGGTGCTCGAGCTTGGCGCGGCCGGCATCAACCCCATGCCGCTCTGGTGGGCGCTGGCCTTCGGCGCCGGTTTTGGCGGCAACGGCACCATCATTGGCTCGACCGCCAATGTGGTCGTCGCCTCTCTGTCCGAACGGACGCGCTACCCGATCACTTCGAAGGTCTGGAATAAGCGCGGCCTGCCGGTCATGCTGGCTACAACCGGCCTGGCGACATTGCTGTACGCGCTCTTCTTTAACTTTCTTTCACGTTGAAAATTCGCTCCTGCGGCAATTCTCTTCCCGTTCGCATCTTGACCTGCGCCGATCCCCGAGCCGCGCCCTGAGCTTGTCGAAGGGGCGAAGGGATCGACGCAGGTCATAAAATCTAATGAGCGAATTCCTTGAGCATCCGCGGCAGAGGGGTTTCCCGGCATGACAATAATCTGTGACGGACTGCTCATTTCGACGGATTTACGGTGATATCTGGTATAAATAATTGACCCGATCATTTCTGGCTGGTGGGGCAGGAACACCGGCCATTGGAGGCTGCCATGACAAAAATCCTTCGCTGGGGGCTGCTCAGCACCGCGCGGATCAACCGCCGGCTGATCCCGGCCATCCGCGCGGCGCGCGGTCACACCTTGAGCGCGGTCGCCAGCCGTAACCTGGAGCGCGCCGAGCAATACGCCCGGCAGTGGAAGATCCCGCAGGCCTACGGCAGCTATGAAGAGCTTCTGGCCGATGCGGAGATCGATGTGATCTATAATTCACTGCCCAATCACCTGCACGCCGAATGGAGCATCCGCGCCGCGCAGAGCGGCAAGCACGTGCTCTGCGAGAAGCCCCTGGCGCTATCTGCCGAGGAGATCGACGCGATGATCGCGGCTGCCAGCGCAAACCAGGTGGTCATTGCCGAGGCCTTCATGTACCGTCACCACACCCGCACGCACAGAGTCCAGGCATTGATCCACTCCGGCGCAATCGGCGAGGTTCAGCATATCAACGCCGTCTACACCTTCCAGTTCGACCGGCCGGACAACTACCGCTGGCAGCCGGAGGCCGGCGGAGGCTGCCTGTGGGACATCGGCTGCTACCCGGTCAGTTACGCCCGCATGATCTACGCCGCCAACCCGATCGAGGTCTACGGCAAAGCCGACATGACGCCGGGCGGGGTGGACCAGTCCTTCCGCGGCCTGCTGACCTACCCAAACGGCAGCACGCTCAGCATCTTCTGCAGTTACGTCAGCGAGTATTACTCGCACCTGGAAATCCACGGCAGTCTGGGGAAATTGCTCATCGAAAATCCGTATTCCTCCGCGCGCGGCGATCCCCTTTACCTGCTTAAAAATGACCGCAGACGGAACATTCGCACCAAAATGCCGCGCCTGATCGCCCAGGGTGAGGTCGAGGACATCGGACAGGCGATACTCGGCAAAGCCAGCCAACGGCTCCCGCTCAGCGAAAGCCGCGAGATCAACCAGACGCTGACCGCACTGTACGAATCGAGCAGGACGGGCGCGCCGGTCAAACTTTGAAAATCTCATCACCCCTGAAAAGGACGCGAACATGAAGCTGCCCGAAGGATTCCTCGCCCTGGCTGTGATCCTGCTCTTCGCGATGATTTTCTTTTTCATCATCCGCGCCGCGCGCCGCCAGCAGCAGGTTCGTCAGAACGCCGCCGAGGCGCTGGGATTTCGTCCCTGGTCTGAGATCGACCCGCGTTTCAGCGAATCCGTGCGGCGGCTGCAAATAATCAGCCATCCAGAGCACCTGGAAGTGCGGCGGGCGTTCCTGCGCCGCCAGCCGGATATGCAGCTGGTGATCTTCGACCTGACGGACACCCACGACAGCGATTCGCAGGACAAGACCAACCAGATGGCGGTCTACCTGCCAGGCGAGGATCTGCCCGAGTTCGGCCTCTTCACACGCTTCGATGAGATCGGCGACGGCTGGCTGGCCAACCTGGCCGAAAAGGCGGTCAAAGGGTTGATGGAGATGGGCCTGAATCGCGCCAACCAGGTGCAGCTGGATTTCTTCGATCAGCCGGAGTTCAACCGGCGGTTCATCGTATCGGCCAGCGACGAGCAGCGGGTGTACGCGTTTTTGACCCCGGAACGCACCACCCGGCTGTGCGATTTACCACCGGGAATCATGCTTCAGGTCGGCGGTGACCTGATCCTGATCGACCGGATGAACCTCGACCGCCAGCAGCGCGCGCCGCAGGAAGATCTGCGCGGGCTGGTCAACCTGGCCAGGCAGACGGCGTACATCCTCACCCGTTAAAGAATCCGGGCAAGGGAGACCCGCGTGGTAAAATCGATCCAACCTCCCCTGCGGACGATATGGGATGAACTATGAAGTTGTGATCGGCCTGGAAGTCCACGCCGAGCTGCAAACCCGCTCGAAAATGTTCTGCGCCTGCCCGGTGGTGGATTCAACCGCCGCGCAGCCCAACAGCGCGGTCTGTCCGGTCTGCGCCGGGATGCCCGGCGTGCTGCCGGTGGTTAACCGGCGCGCGGTGGAACTCGGCCTGCGCGTCGCCCTGGCGCTGGGCTGTCGAATCGCGCAGACCAGCCTGTTCGCCCGCAAGAATTACTTCTACCCCGACCTGCCTAAAGGTTACCAGATCTCCCAATATGAATACCCTCTGGCTGAGAACGGCCGGTTGACCATCGACACGCCGCAGGGCGAGCGAGTCGTGCGCATCCGCCGCGTGCACCTGGAGGAGGACACCGGCAAGCTCTCGCACCTGCGCGGTGAGGACGGCGAAGCCTGCTCGCTGGTCGACCTCAACCGCGCCGGCGTGCCCCTTCTGGAGATCGTTTCCGAGCCGGACATGCACAGCGTGGAGGAAGCGCGCGCCTACGCGACGAGCCTGCGCAGCATCCTGCGTTACGTGGGCGCCAGCAGCGGCGATATGGAGAAGGGCGCGATGCGCTTCGAGGCTAACGTCTCGCTGCGCCCGGCCGGCAGCGCTGAGCTGGGCACGCGGGTGGAGATCAAGAACCTGAACAGTTTCCGCGCCATGGAGCGCGCCGTTGCCTACGAAATCGAGCGGCAGGCCGCCCTGCTGCAACGCGGCGCCCGCGTGGAGCAGGAAACGCTCGGCTGGGACGAAGCCGGTGCCGCCACCTACTCTCAGCGCAGCAAAGAGGAAGCGCACGACTACCGCTACTTTCCCGAGCCGGACCTGCCGCCGCTGGTGGTCGAGCCTGGCTGGGTCGAGCAAATCCGCGCCGGCCTGCCGGAATTACCCCAGGCGCGGCGGGCGCGCTTCCAGCGCGAATACGGACTCTCGCCGGAGGACGCTCAGACGCTGACCGCCGATCAGGCCATCGCCGAGTATTTCGAGCAGGTCGTCCGCGCCGGGGGCGGCGCGTTCAGCGGGCGCACCGCCGCCGGCTGGGTGGGCGGTGAGCTGTTCGCCTGGATGAACCAGCGCGGGGAGGGCATCGAGCAGATCCGGGCTACCCCCGCGGCGCTGGCCGACCTGCTCTGCCGGGCAGCCAGCGGCGAGATCAACCTGACCACCGCTAAAGCGGTGCTGATCGAGATGCTGCAAAGCGGCCGGAGCGCCGCCGAGATCATCCAATCCAGCGGGCTGCAGCAGCTTTCGGACCCAGTCCAGATCGCCGACCTCGTCCGGCGCACCCTGCAGAGCAGCCCGGCACAAATCGCCAGTTACCTGGCCGGCAAGGAAACCCTCGCCAACTGGTTTTTCGGTCAGGTCATGCGCGCCGCGGGCGGGAGGGCCAATCCGCAGGTGGTGCGGGCCGAGCTCGATCGCCAGCTGGCGGATCTGCGCCTGGGGCGGTCGCGGCAGCAGCAGCCTTGAACTACCGTCCGCCTTGTGACAAAGCACACAATACGGGGATAGGTATCACCCGAGATAGGCGATGTTCATCATCTTGACGGGGATTGCAAGGTTTGTTAACCTTGAATGGTACGAATGCCTGCGGAGGGTTCGATTGCAACCTGAAATCCGGTTGAGGACGGTCAATTAGGCGGACGCCAACACCTGGCGTCAGCCTATTTTTTCAGCCGGGCAGGCGCGCACTCCCGCGAATTAATCCACACTCTAACATTTTGAAAGAGGAGAAATATCGATGGCAGGAACAACCAATGCGTTTGAAATGGCTCAGAGCCAGTTCGACCACGTCGCCGAACTGCTCAGGCTCGACCCGCAGGTGCGCGAGATATTGCGCTGGCCGCTGCGTGAGTTTGCCTTCCGCATCCCGGTACGCATGGACGACGGCACGATCCGCGTCTTCCAGGGCTTCCGCGTGCAGCACAACGATGTTCGCGGCCCGGCCAAGGGCGGCATCCGCTTCCACCCGGCCGAAACGATCGACACCGTGCGCGCGCTGGCCACCTGGATGACCTGGAAGTGCGCCGTTGTCGACATCCCGCTCGGCGGCGGCAAGGGCGGCGTGATCGTCGATCCGGCCACCCTCTCCACCAGCGAGAAGGAACGCCTGGTGCGCGGATACGTCGGCCAGATGTGGAGGAACATCGGCCCGCGCCAGGACGTGCCCGCTCCGGACGTCGGCACCACCCCGCAGATGATGGGCTGGATGATGGACGAATACTCGAAGCTCGTCGGTCAGTATACGCCCGGCGTGATCACCGGCAAGCCGCTCGGCGGCGGCGGCTCGCAGGGTCGCACCGAGGCGACCGGCTTCGGCGTGATCTACACCGTGCGCGAGGCGATGAAACACCTCAAGCTGGACGCCACCCAATGCACGGCTGCTATTCAGGGATTTGGCAACGTCGCCCAGTTCGCGGCCATCGGTTTTTCCGAGCTGCTCGGCGGCAAGGTGATCTGCGTCTCCTTCTGGGACCGCGACGACCGCAAATCCTACACCGTCAGCAAGGCGGACGGCATCGATCCGCACTTCCTGAAGAGCATCACCGACCAGTACGGCACGGTCAACAAGGATAAGGCCCGCGCAGCCGGCTACGCCATCGAAGACGGCGACGCCTGGATCGCCAAGGACGTGGACGTGCTCATCCCGGCGGCGCTCGAGGGCCAGGTGAACGCGGATACGGTCAAGCGCATCAGCCCGCGGGTCAAGATCATCGCCGAGGGCGCCAACGGCCCGACCACCCCCGAGGCGGACGAGGTCATCAAAGAACGCGGCATCTTCCTGGTGCCCGATTTTCTCTGCAACGCCGGCGGCGTGACCGTTTCGTACTTCGAGGGCGTGCAGAACGACATGAACTTCTACTGGACGAAGGACGAAGTGCTCACCAAGCTGGACACCAAGATGACCGAGGCCTTCGCCGCCGTCCTGGACATGTCGCAGAAGGAAAAAGTGTACATGCGCGACGCCGCCTACATGGTTGCGATTGCGCGCGTGGTCAAGGCGATGGAATTGCGCGGCTGGATCTAAACCTTCGCGCCAGCCTGGTTGCCCGCCCTCCCCGAGCCCGGGGAGGGCGTTTTGTTTGCCGCGGCCTGCGACCGAGTCGCGGCGCACCTGCAGCCCAATCCACCAAATCCCAACCGATTCATTACCAATTTATGCTTTCCTTATATATCATCTATGCTAGAATTTTATCCATAGGGGAGAAACGTCGCAGCCTCACCGCCGCCCTGCAACACCTCCGGGGAGGATGCCAGGATGACGATAAGATCCAAAACACAGCGCTGGCTGGCTGCCTTCGCCTTCTTCGCGCTTGCCTTCTTTTCAACGGCTGCCTCTCAACGACCGGCAAAATCGCTTGAAACCTCCCTCCCGGAGCACTACCTGATCATCAGCGCGGATTTGTTTGCCGATCACCTGGATGACTTTATCACCCTGAAGGAATCCCAGGGTTATCTCGTGACTCTCGAACGGGTCAATGATATTGGAGCGACCAAAGAGGCGATCAAGGCTCGCATAAAATCCCATTACGATAGCAGCAGCCGCCCCGATTATCTGCTTCTGGTTGGCGATGATAATTTTATCCCCACCTGGTCCGCCACAATCGACGTAAATGACGGCACCGATTTGTATTACACCACCATGGAAGGGGAAAAAGATGTTACCCCAGATATACTCTATGGTCGGGTGCCGGCGCGCAACGTAACAGACCTGGAAAACTGGATCGATAAAATGATGGCATATGACCGGGCAAGTGGAAGTGAATCCTGGGTGAAAGGCGCTTCATTTATTGCAACTGATGATGGAGATTGGGCGGCACGCGTTGAAGCGGCTCACACGGATATTATTACGAAGTACACACTAAACTATGGGTTCACGGGCAACTTTCCAAAGCCTGACCAGGACGGCGGTGACTTGTTGTTTGCCTTAACATACGGCGCCGATCATGCGGATGTGGTCGCAGCACTTAATGGCGGACGCAACCTGGTGGTCTATAACGGTCTCGGATTATCCAAGGCCTGGAAAAAGCCCGGATTCACCCAGCAGGATATCCGCGAAATGACCGGTCCGCCCATTCCGCTTGTCATCGGCCTGGCATCGGACACTGCTGATTTTTCTGTGGTCGAATCGCTTGCCGATAGCTGGGTGACGCAGGCGGGTTCGGGAGCATTGGTTTATATTGGCTCGTCCGCATCAACTGAATTCGATAAAAACATAGCGATTGAAGAGGGTGTATTTAAAAATATCTTCGAACAACCGGGAGCCAGTATTGGAGAGACGTTGAATTACGCCATTGGACAGTTGGAGAAATATCCAGAGGATATTAGACATTATCGCGAGGCATACCAGCTCTTCGGCGATCCCAGCCTGAAGATCCTGCTCGACCCCAAAACGTCTGACTTTTCGCTGACCGCCGACCCGGCCCACCTGGGCGTCTGCGGGCATGGGCAGGCAGTAACGTCGATTCAGGTCGAGGGGCGCTTTGGTTTTTCTTCACAAGTTGACCTTGCCCACCCTGTTTTACCCGAAGGTACCGCCGGTTCGATCCAGCCGGACTCCATCCATCCCGGCGAGCAGGCGATTCTGACCCTGACCAACACCAGCACCCCGGCGGGGGATTACTCCCTTTCAGTGGAAGGAGTCTCCGGTCCTTTGCTGCGTCAGACCGGGCTGCTCTACTCGGTCTACGATCATTCTCCCCCACAGGTGGCGCTTCTCAAACCTGCGCCGTTCACGCCGAACGCGCCGCTGCGCCCGGAATTTGCCTGGGAGGGGCAGAACGCGTTTACTTATGACCTCGAGGTCGCAACCGATCACGAATTTAATCATATCCATATCGATGTCGCTGACCTGAGCGAGCCGCGCTTCACCCCGGCGGACGACCTGGCGCCGGGCACGACCTACTGGTGGCGGGTGCGCGCCAAGAATCCCTGCGGAGAGGTCAGTGGAATCCTGAGCCTGCCGCGGCGCTTCACCACCCGCGCGGAGGCGGATCACTGCGCCGCCGGCGGCTTTCCAATCGAAATCTTCAGCGCCGACTTCGAAGATCAGCCGGCCGCATGGTGCCCCGCACAAAATCCAGATGGGTGGTCGCTGGTTAACGATGCCAGCCACAGTCCGGTAAATTCGTGCTTTGCGTCCAGTTCCATATCCATTCCTGGAGATACGGTTCTGGTCACCCCTCAGATTCAGCTGCCCGGCCCTGATCAGGCGCCCATCCAGTTGAGCTTTTGGAGCAACCACGTTTTCGAGAATCAGCTCGAATGTAAGGACGGCGGGCTGCTCGAGATCTCCCTCAAAGATGGGATCAATTGGACCCCAATCCCGGAGGAGAATCTGCTCACCATCCCTTACGACGGCCTGATCAGCAGCGAACTCCAGAATCCGCTCGGCAACCAGCGCGCCTGGTGCGGGACGCGCGAGTGGAGCCGCGTCGCCGTGCTGCTGGACGACTACGCCGGCCAGTCCGTGCGCCTGCGCTGGCGCCTCGGCACGGATGATTCGACCCAGGGGAGGGTAGAGGGATGGCATGTTGATGATGTATCGGTTTCGAGCTGCAATTACCCGCCTCCGCCGGGAGTGGCAGTTGATCCAGCCAGCTCACTGCGCAGCGGGCCGCCCAACAGGCAGGTCTTCCACAGCCTGCAGGTGACCAATACCGGTCCAGAGCCGGCCAGTTTTACCCTCCAGGTCGAAGGGGGCACCTGGCGTAATGAAATCGCGCCAACGAGGCTCAACCTCGATCCAGGCACGAGCCAGCTGGTTTCAGTCCGCGTGACCGTCCCCGAGCAGGCTTCGCCGGGCGGCAGCGACCGCGCGACTCTCATCGTGTTTGACGCAAACGACAGCGCCGTCCACGCGACCGCGCAGATTGAGACGCTGGTCAGGTTTTATCAGGTTGCGCTGGAATGCATGCAGCCGAGCCTCAGCGGCATGCCCGGCAGCGAAGTCCGCTTCGAGGCAACCCTGCGCAACACCGGCAGCGAAGCAGACACCTACGCCCTGACCCTCAGCGCGCCCGAAGGCTGGGCGGCTGAACTCCTTCCGGACGTGATCATACTGACTCCGGGCGATTCGGAGACCGTCCAGGTGGGGGTGAAAATCCCGCCCGGCAGCCTGGATGGAGAGCAGGCAATTTTCACCCTCAAAGCCCAGAGCGATCCGGGCGCGTTTGCGCAACTGGATTTTAAAGTCACGTCCGCCTGGCCAAGACTGTTCCTGCCGCTGCTCGGGCATTGGTAGGACATTATCACCGCCAGGGTCGAGGGTGAAATTGGAGGCGGTATTCCAACCCGGCCTTTTAACATAGGACGGCCGGCCTGCCGTGCCATCATAATCGCACAAAAAAACCTGGATCTCTGTTTCCTCAAGCGAGAATTCCGCGCAGCGCAGCGGAGATACTCGAAAGGAAAGGGGAGCCGCTACTGGCGTCACGCCCGTTTTTGGCTATAATTTTTGTATAGCCGTTTCTCCGCAGCCATCCCTAACACCTCGCCATTCTTCCTCCTCTCGCTCGCATAAACAGGACGGTGCGCCATGACCAATGAAGGAATGATCCGCTGCCCGCACTGCGGCAAGATGCATCCGCAGCAAACCATCTACTGCCCGGAGAACGGCATGCCCATCTGGCAGGTGGACAATGAGCCGGTCCAGGGCGCGGCCCCGCCGGCCCGCCGCAGCAACATCCTGATCATCGTGATCGCGGCGGTCGCGGTGGCGGTGCTCTTCTTCGGCGCGCTGCTCGCCTTCCTGCTGCTGCGCAAGCCGCCCGCCGCGGTGATTCCCACCGCCACCAAAGAATCGATCATCCTGGCGACCGTGTTCCAATCCAGCCCGACCCCTGAGCCTTCGCTGACCAGTCCGCCGCCGACCATCACGCCGACAGCCACCGAAACACCCGAGGATGAGTCCGGCCCCTGGGAGGCCTGCCCGGAAGCAGAATACCTCTCGCGACTGCGCGTCGGTGATCGGGCCAAGGTCAGCGAGGACCCGCCGCTGGCCAACCGCGTACGCAGCCAGGCGTCGCTGAGCGGCGTGGTGCTCGGCTCCATCGAGCCGGGTAAAACTATGACGATCCTGGATGGGCCCGGCTGCTCCACCGGCTGGGTCTGGTGGAAGGTCCGCGCCGACGGCTCCGGCCTGGAAGGCTGGACAGCCGAGGGCGATGAGGACGGCTACTGGCTGGTGCCGATCGAGCCTTAGCAGCCATGGATTCCCCGCACCTCTACCAGCAGATCGCCGAAGCGCTGCGCCAGGACATTCTGACCGAAAGGCTCAAACCCGGCCAGCGGCTGCCCTCGCTGCGGGCCATGACCGCCCGCTGGGGCTGTACGCCCGGCACGGTCCAGCGCGCCTACCGCGAGCTGGCCCGCCAGGGGCTGGTGATCAGCCGGCCCGGGCAGGGCACGCACGTCGGCGGGGCGGTGACCGCGCGCGAGGACACCCCGCTGCGCCGCGCCGGACTGGTCCACCGCGCCGAAGCCTTCCTGCTGGAAGCCATCTCCGCCGGTCACACGCCGGAGGAGATCGAATCCGCCGTGCGCATCGCGCTGGACCGCTGGCGCAGCCTGCCCAGCCAGCCGAGCCCGGCCAGCCAGGACCGGCTGCGCTTTAACGGCAGCCACGACCCGGCCCTGACCTGGGCAGCCGAGAAATTTCACCAGGACCACCCGCAGTATTCCCTCGAGCTGACCTTCAGCGGCAGCCTCGGCGGGCTGATCGCCCTGGCCGAAGGTCGCTGCGACCTGGCCGGCTGTCATCTGTGGGACGAGGAAAGCCGCAGCTACAACCTGCCTTTCATCCGCCGCGTCCTGCCGGGCAAGCGTGTGGCGCTGGTGCACTTCGCCGAGCGCCGCCTGGGGCTGATCCTCAGCCCGGGAAATCCGCTCGGCATCCGCGGCCTGGCCGACCTGGCCCGTCCGGAGGTGCGCTTCGTCAACCGCCAGCCGGGTTCCGGCACGCGCGTCTGGCTGGACTCGACTTTGAAAAGCCTGGGAGTGCCGTCTGAAAAGATCGCCGGCTATGAGGTTGAACTGCTCAGCCATTCTGAGGTGGCCCGGGCGGTCGCCGAGCGCAAGGCCCACGCCGGCTTTGGCCTGGAAACTTCGGCGCTGGCATATGGACTGGATTTCATCCTGCTCACCCAGGAGACGTACCAGCTCGTCCTGCTCGAAGAGCTTCTGCAGCATCCCGCCGTCCAGGCGCTGCTGAAGTGGCTCGATAACGAGATGATTAAAGCCAGCATCGCCGGGATGGGCGGCTACGAGACTTCTCGCTGCGGCGAGATCGAAATCCTGGCGGCGTGATTGGCAGAGGCTGAACGAGTCACGCCCCACGAACGGAATCTTACTGGTTTATTGGCGTGATTTTTCCAAAGAGCCCACGGAGAGCACAGAGGTATGTAATTTTCTATGTGTTTTCTCTGTGAACTTTGTGGTGCAATAATTTTTTCGGTCGATACAATCAGGAGCGGTTACGAATGCTGCAAATTACAGGCACAGATGAATGGCGCGCCGCCCATCCAGGAGCGGCGATCGGTCTGCTGGAGATCGCCGGCGTGGATAACAAGCGGCCCGGCGCGAAGTTGAATCAGCGCAAGCGCGAGGTGGAATCGCGTCTGAGGACGATCTATGCCGGCTACAGCCGTAAGCAGTTTTTGATCCTGCCGGTGATGGCCGCGTATGACCGCTATTACCGGCGGTTCGACAAGACCTATCACGTGCTCCTGCAGGTCGAGTCGATCGTCCTGCGCGGTAAAGACCTGCCGGACGTCTCGCCGCTGGTGGACGCCAACTTCACCGCCGAGGTGGAAACGCTGGTGCTGACCGCCGGGCATGATGTGGAGAAGCTGATCGAGCCGGTGGTGATCGATGTTGCGAGAGCCGGCGAGCAGTTGACAAGCATGAACGGGGAGACCAGGCCAATCCGCGCCGCGGACATGGTCATGCGCGACGCCGGCGGCATAAGCTGCACCATCCTATACGGGCAGGACAACCGATCACCGATCACGCCGGCGACGAAGCACGTTCTTTATGTGTCCTATGCACCGCGCGGAGTGCCGCCGGAGGCGGTCGCGGCGCAGTTGCGGCTGATCGAGGAGTATGTGCGCCTGTTCTCCCCGCAGGCGCGCGTGGAACAAAGCCGGCTGCTGACCGCGTAGGAAGGCTAAACTTGCACGGTGATGATTTCGCCGCCGCGGAAAATAAAACCTCCCCCGGGATGGGGGAGGCTGCAGAGCGCAGGATCGAGCCGTCAGCGGGCTTCAACCGCCGGCTGCATCGCTGTATCGACCACCCTCTCGCGGCGGAGCGGCTTCATCCCGAACAGGAAGCGCAGGACGTTCGCCCGCCGCACCGCGAACTCGTAGACCAGCAGGATAGTCGCCAGCGAGAGCGGGGTGATGACCAGCCACTTGACCAGGATCGACCAGGGCTGCTGAACGACGAAGTAGCCAATGAGGATCAACACGGTCTGGTGCAGCATGTAGAAGGGCAGCACGGCTTCGTTGGCGTAGCGCAGGAAGCGGGTGTCGTCCTTCAGGTAGCGCATGCCCATGCCGAGGATGGTCAGGATGGCCGTCCAGGCGAAGCCGGATTCTAGCGGGACGACGTCCTCGAAGGCCTGCCCCCAGGGGATGTGAATGCCCAGGGCGACCCGACCGCGCATCACGTACAGGAAGATGCAGAGGATCAGCGAAACCCAGCGCTGCCGGATGATCGTCCGCTGCAGGCGCTCGTCCGAGAAGATCAGAAAGCCGAGGGTGAAGTAGACCGCGTAGCTGGCCAGCGAGATGCCGCCAAAGCCGGTCAGGCCAAATATGCTGTCCTCGGAGACCATCTCGATGGTGATCGTCGGCAGGATGACCAGCAGGTAGATCATCCCGGGTTTGGAGAAGAGCCAGGCGAACCCGCGCACCAGCGCCGCACCGATTTTTGTGCGCAGCGCCAGGAACAACGGTAGGAAGACGAGCGTATAGATGAACAGGACCAGCAGGTACCACAGGTGCAGACCCATCCAGGCGAAGTTGCCGCCAAAACCGTACATGCCGTCGAAGAAACTCGGGAAGAACTGGAAAAGCGAGCCGGCGAAGGCGCCGTGCGAGAAGCGTTCCAGGTAGACCTGCGGGAAGGCCAGCGCGAAGATGCCGAAGAGCAGCGGGATGAGCAGCCGCTTGACCTTGTCGACGACGAACCTGCCGGCGCCGCGCGAACCGAGCGAGTAGACAATGCTGGCTGCCGAGAGGATCATGATGGTCGGCATCATCCACGGATACATGCTCGAGATGAGGATGCTGGAGAACCGGCCGGAGGTGGAATTGATCACGTGCCAGTCCTCGCCGTTGAAAAACCGGTTGCTGTGAAAGAAGAACACGCACAGGATGAGGATGATCCTCAACCAGTCGATGTCCAGACGACGTGCTGCTGTTTTTGCGTTCATTTTCGTCTCCATACAAGAAAGAATTATTTTGCGCTCAGGACCTGAGCAATGGTTTTGAGGATGATGGATAAATCGATCCCCTTGACCAGAAAGGCATCACAGCCGGCTCGTTCAGCCGCCTCTCTCGCCGCGGGATAGGCGTGGACGGTCAGGACAATCACCCGCGTCAGGCAGTTGGCCTTGATCGCGCGGATCGCTTCCAGGCCGCTCACCCCGGGCATCTCCAGGTCCATCAGCACCAGATCCGGCTGGAGCTTCAAGACTTGCTGGACGGCTGCCTGTCCATCGGCCGCTTCGCCGACCACCTCGTATCCGTCAGTAAGCTGGAAAACCATGCGCAGGTCCTGGCGGACTTGCGCATGGTCATCGGCGATCAGAATACGGATTGAGGGAGTCATCATTTGCCTCTGGCTGGTTTTCAGGGAGTGGATCAGCACGAACCGATCCAGAACAACTCGCCGCTACGGCGCTCGGGATTGAGCAGGTTGACGGCGTCGAAGGCGTACTCGGCGGGCACAATCACATCCATGTAGTGACCGTTGTGGCAAACGACCAGGGTGGCGGGGATGCCGGCGTTGCTGAGCTCGCTTTGGATGGCGTTGGCGGCTAGCTGGCTGTTGACTGAGTAGACTTTGGTCTGGCTGGGGGTAATCATTTCTGCGCTCCTTAAAATTCGATTGGTTTCTGGCTATAGAATACCCATGTGAACGCCAGTACGCATCGGGCATCAGGCCGGATTGGCGGGAATAAAAAAGGCCGATCTTTCAACCGGCCCTGCGCAGGAGTTCCCTCCTCCTTAAGTCTTAAGACTTCGCCTACTCTTTAGGCGCCAGCCCGTGCTTGAGCGCGTAGATGGCCAGCTGGGTGCGATCCTCCTGGCGCAGCTTGCTGAGCAGGCTGGAAACGTGCGTCTTGACCGTCTTCTCGCTGATGACCAGCGCCGCGGCAATCTCGCGGTTGGACTGCCCGCGGGCGATCAGGGCGAGCACCTCCAGCTCGCGGGCGGTCAGGTCATCGCCCGGGGGCGGCGCGGCCGGGCGGGCGATCTGCGACATCAATTTGCGCGCCGCCTCAGGATGCAGGCGCGCCTCGCCCCTCTTCGCCGCGCGGATCGCCTCGACCAGCTCTGCGGGGGCGACGTCCTTGAGCAGATAGCTGCAGGCGCCAGCCTGGATGGCCGGGATGATCATCTCATCCTGGATGAAGCTGGTCAGTGCAATCACCCGGCAGGGCAGTCCGCGCGCGTTGATCTCGCGGGTGGCGGCGATGCCGTCCATCTCGGGCATGACCAGATCCATCAGGATCACGTCCGGCCTGAGCCGGTCGGCCAGCTCGACGGCTGCCCTGCCGTTGGCAGCCTCGCCGACGATGGCAATATCGTCGTGCAGCTCCAGGAAGGTGCGCAGCCCCTGGCGGACAATGACATGATCATCCACGAGCATTACCGATATTTGAGCTGACTCAGCCATCCTGTACCTCCTCCGGCCAGATGCTGTCGACGCGGATTCGCGTGCCCGCCCCGGGCGCCGATTCAACCGAGAAGGCGCCTCCAATCGCACGGGCGCGTTCAGCCATGCCCGCCAATCCGATGTGCGCACCGGACGTATCCCGGGTGTTCACGTCAAAGCCGCTGCCGCGGTCTTCGACTACCGCGCTGTAAGGCGGCTCACGCAGATCAAGGCGGACAGCCGCCTGTTTGACGCCGGCGTGCTTGAAGATATTGTTCAGCGCTTCCTGGATGATGCGGTACAGCCCTTCCTCGCAGGCCAGCGGCAGGCGCTGGTCGCCGCTCACCTGAAAATCGACGCTCAGCCCGTCATTCCTCTGCCTCTCATCAAAATGACGATGCAGCGCAGACACCAGCCCTTCTTCCGCCATCGATTTCGGCCGCATTTGCTGGATCAATGATCGCATCTCGCCCAGCGCGTTCTGGGCCAGCTCCTGCAGATGTTCCAGCTGTCCATCCACGCGGTCCGGATCTTTCTCGAGCAGCATGCGCGCCGCCTGCGCAGTGAGGTTCATGCTGAAAATGGTCTGGGTGACCGAGTCGTGCAGTTCGCGCGCAAGCATGCTGCGCTGCTGGATGGCAGCCAGCTCTTCCGCCTGCCGGGCGTATTCCTGCAGCTTGCGGTTGGCAACCTGCAGTTCAGCCAGCAGTTTTTGGGCCTCGTTGCGCGAGCGCTCAGCCTCCAGGGTGACCAGGCCAAAGAAGGTGACCAGCGTCCCCATGGTGATATAAGCCAGGGCGAATGCGATGCCTTCCAATCCGTTCGAAGCGACCAGGCCGAAGGTGAGAAAGACAAAGAGCGCCGCGACCCAGAACAGCGCGCTGCGCCTGGGCAGAATCCATACAGCCTGGATGCACAGCATCACAAACTGGACGGCAAAATAGTCGAAGGGCGGTTCAATCTGCAGCAGCGCGATCGTCAGCAGAGATTGGATGCCAAAATAGAGGTGCGGGTATGCGCTAAACCAACGGGTGATCAGCCGTTCGCTGAGAAAGAGCACGAGAAACAGCGCCGGGCCCCAGTATACTGCCCATTCGTATTTGACCGTTTCAAAACGCGGGGCGGCGCGGCCGATCACTGATAATGTCAGGATCAGCGCACCGATATAGAGGCCAATCAGGCGCGTACGGGTCGGGCGGGTACTCATATCCTCTCCCTGGTTGGAGCGGCATGATACATACAGGGGACGAAATAATCATAGCACAAACAAGCTGGGGCTTGCAATCCGGGTTCAGTTGGGATATAATATAGAATATTAGTTCTATATCTCGCGATTGGAGGTAATTAAAGGTCATTATGAACGATATCCCGTGTGAAATCCAATCAAGACAGGCTCAGCCAACGGTCTGCCTGCACACCATCTCACCGGTGAGCGAGCTGCCGGTCGTGCTCGGCAGAGCCTTTGATCAGCTCATGGCGCATTTTAACAATCACAACGAGCTGCCCTCCGGTCCGCCCTTCGTGGCCTACTGCAATATGGACATGCAGGCTCTGGAAATCGAGGTCGGTTTTCCAGCGAGCAAACCGCTGCCCGCTGAAGGGGTGATCGAATCCTGCGAGATCCCCGCCGGTGATTATGCCAGCACGATCCACGTTGGCCCTTACCAGACGATCGAGCGCGGATATACCGCGCTGAGCGAATTCATCGCCAGCCAGGGCAGAGAAGCGACCGGCATCTCGTATGAATTTTATCTGAACGATCCGACCCTTACTCCCCAGGATCAACTTCAGACGCAGGTTATATTTATGCTAAAGTAGTTTGGATTGAGGGCGGCGATAAAGCCCCGCGCTCAGGTCGTCCTCTCCGCCCAAAAACCACCGATTTTCCCATGCATATCTGATGCCGCCGGAGGCAGGTGCAGACCCGGGCTCCCGAATGACCTTTTTCAGGTCTCTCTCATCCACAATCCAGCCGATGCCATCCGCGCATAACTATGCTAATATGAATGTTGACTCGCCCGCCCGGGGGGAACGCGGAGACCCGGGAGGATCCCCATGCATATCACCTGGAACCAGTTGTTCACCAAAGACCTTCGGGCCTGGCTGCTGGAGCCCGACACGGCCAATCCGGGCGTACGCTACTTTACCCTGGTCGACCTGCTGGATTTACCCGCCGAGGAGCCGCAGGCGAAGGCAGCCCGGGCGGAGGTGATGAACCGCGGGCCGGTGCCGGTCATCCTGGCGAACCAGCACCCCGACGGCTTCTGGGTTCAGCCAGGTTATTACCCCAAGTACACGGGCACCTTCTGGACGCTGGGGTTGCTGGCCATGCTCGGCGCCGACGGCGCTCAACCGCAAATCCGAAAAGCGGGCGATCATGTCCTGGATACATGCCGCAGCAGCTATGGCGGCTTCAGCGCCGACGGACCGTCCGGGCAGATTCACTGCCTGCAGGGCAACCTGGTCAACGCGCTCCTCCTGCTCGGCTTTTACGGCGATACGCGCCTGAATGAAGCCATCGAATGGTTGGCGCGCAGCGTCAGCGGCGATGGCATCGCTCCCGCCGAGGATAAAAAGGCGCCGGTGCGCTATTACCGCAGCGGCAACTGCGCCCCGGGATTCGCATGCGCGGCGAACAACTTCAAGCCCTGCGCCTGGGGGGCGGTCAAGGCGCTGCTCGGGCTGGCGCGCATCCCGGCTGGCAGCCGCTCGCCCGCAGTGCAAAAAGCGGTCGAGACAGGCATCCAGTTTCTATTCAGCGTCGATCCGGCCACGGCGGAATATCCAACCCCTTACGACACCAAACCCAACCGCAGCTGGTTCCAGTTCGGCATACCGGTCGGCTACGTCACCGACGTGCTGCAAATCTGCGAGGCGCTGACCCTGGCGGGGTATGCGCGCGATCCACGGCTGGAAAACGCCCTGGAACTGGTGCTCTCCAGGCGCGACGGGCAGGGCCGCTGGAAGATGGAATACACCTATAACGGCAAGACCTGGGTCGACGTGGAGATCAAAGGGCAGCCAAGCAAATGGGTGACCCTGCGCGCGCTGCGCGTCCTCAAGGCTGCCCTGCCAGGGTAGACGCCGCCTTCAGGAAATCGCGCCGCCCCGAGAACCGCCGGGCAAATAGCAGCCGGACAGGCACAATTCATGCACGGTTTTTGGATTGCAGTAAAATTAGGCGTTCTATTGCCACTCTATACCAGCGAAAGGCGATCCAAAGATGTTTTTTAATTATGTACAGCTCATCTTTTCCAGCCTGGTCAGTTCGCTGCCGCTCCTGCTGGTCTGGCTGGCTGGCGCCGGTCTGGCCATTGGCCGCTGGAAGCGCCACCCGCAGGTTTCTAAACTTGCGCTGACGGGATTTCTGGTCTTAATCCTCCAAATCATGCTTTCCACGGCCTGGGTTACTCTATCCTCCTATTGGCATTTCGAAACCGGCATGACCGCGCAGTTCACCTACGCCGCCGATATTGCCGTCAACCTGGCTTTCATATCCCTGCGCCTGGCCGGATTTGTGCTGATCGTCCTGGCGGTCTTCCAGGGACGGCGCGGTGCCCATTCCGGCGCTGCCCAGGTCAGTGCGGAGGCGGCATCATGATGCTCTCCCAGCAGTTCACCCGCACAATTTTGATGCAACTGCCGTTTCTGGCGGTCTACATCACCGTCATGGTGATCGCTATCTCTCGCAGAAAACACCACCCGTCCGTCTCGACGCTGACCACCGTATCCATGGCGACCTTGATCCTGACCAGCCTGCTCAGCATCCTGACCGGTTTCATTCCAGCCTTTCACTGGCGCTGGTCGCAATCCGCCCAGGCCCTGGGGATTATCTACGGGGCCAGCAGCCTGGCCATCGGCGCCCTGTCCGGCGCGGCCTGGGTGTTTCTGATCGCGGCAGTATTCAACGACCGCAAGGCTCCACCCATTCCTGCGCCCCCTGCACAGGAATAGGCAACCGCAACAATCGCCTTGAGCGAACCGAACGGAGGCGTCAAAATGGACAGGATCACGGTCGGGATCCTGATTTTTCCGGATGTGGAAATATTGGATTTTTGCGGTCCGTATGAGGTTCTGGCTGCCGTGCGCCTGGACGAAAGCCGGCGGCGCGAGGAACCTGAGCGCCATCGCTGATCATATGGAATATAATTGGAGCGGCGGAAACCGCCGCCGCGGATAAACACAACATCATCAGGAGTTCACCATGCAGCCACATTCGTGGATTAAAAATTTCCCCGGCGCCATCACCGTTTGCGACCGCGAGGGGACCATCCTCGAGTTGAACGATAAAGCCGTCCAGTCTTATGCCGCCCAGGGCGGGCTGCGCTTGATCGGCGCGAACCTCTTCGACTGCCATTCCGAGGTGTCTCGTCAGAAGCTTGGCGAATTGATGTCCGGGCAAAAAACCAACATCTATACTGTCGAAAAGAACGGCGTCAAGAAGCTGATCTACCAGACGCCCTGGTATGCCGACGGCGAATACGCCGGATTCGTGGAAATCTCGCTCGAGATTCCATTTGAGATGCCACACTTTGTCCGCCAGGGTTAGCCCGCGGCTGCACGCGCCGCCCGTGTCACGGCAGGCGCAAGCGTTCATGCCCGGCCCGGCCGGCGGACAGCCCATGCTGCGATATAATCAGCGCGGGCGGAATCGACGCAATGTCCGCCGTTAGAGCATCCATGCCGCAGGAACAGACAGAACGAATCCTGGCCGTGATTCCGGCTTACAACGAGGAGCGCCACATCGCCGCAGTGGTGCGCGGCGCGCTGGCGCACTTGCCCGTGCTGGTGGTCGACGACGGCTCGACCGACAACTCCGCCGCCGCGGCGCGGACCGCCGGCGCCGAGGTGCTGCAGCAAAAGCCAAATCAGGGCAAAGGCGCGGCGCTGCTGGCGGGCATCGAGTTCGCCCTGCGGCAGAACTTCGAAGCCGTGCTGACCCTGGATGCCGATGGGCAGCACGATCCAGACGAAATCCCGGCGTTTCTGCATGCCTATACAGAAAGCCGCGGCGACTTGATCATCGGCAGGCGCGATTTCAGCGGCATGCCGTTGGTGCGCCGGGCGAGCAACACCCTCGGAACGCGGGTGCTCTCCTGGGCGCTCGGACAGCCGGTGCCCGACAACCAGTCCGGCTACCGGCTGATCAGCCGGCGGATGATGCTTGCGCTGCGCGAGCCGCGTGAGCGCGGTTATGAGTTCGAGGTGGAGATGATCGTGATGTGCCTGCAGCGCGGCTATCAGCTGCGCTGGGTGCCAATCCGTACCATCTACGGAGATGAGAAAAGTCACATCAACCCGCTGCGCCATCTGGCCAAATTCTTGCAAGTATCGATAAGGGCGCGGCGGTTGATCCGTGCCGCGCGGACCAAGTCATGAGCCAGCGGTATTTATCCCTGTTGGTCGGGGCAGAATCGCAGCAGGCGGTGCTGTTTACCGACGCGGCTGCCTGAGGGCTGCGTCAGGAGGGAGCGACCATGAATCTGGAAAAGGTGAACATTGCCCTTCGCCCGGCGACCGATGCGGACGCGGATATGCTCTGGGATCTACACAGTGTGGCGCTCAAGCCCTACGTCGAGCAGATCTGGGGTTGGGACGAGGACTTCCAACAGCGCTACTTTCGCGAACATTACTCCCCTTCCAACAGCCAGGTAATTCAATACAACGGAGCGGATGCCGGCGTGATCACCGTCGAGGAGACCCAGCTCGGCTACATCCTTTCCAACATCGAGCTCTACCCGCAGTATCAGGGGATAGGCATCGGCACGTCATTGATCACCGGTTTACTCGAAGAAGCTGCCGGGCGCGGCCTGCCGGTCAGCCTGCGCGTGTTGAAGATCAATCCGGCCCGCCAGCTGTATCTGCGCCTGGGATTCGAGGTGATCGGCGAAACTGAAACCCACTACTGGATGCGCAAGGAAGGGCGCCCGCACGACTTTCTGCCGGAATGCTGGGAAACCAGCCGCTGCCTGTTGACCCGCGTGGATGATGCCTCGCTGAGCTCCGTTCAGCAGGTGTTCAGTGAAAATCGCGAGGTGATGGAGCTGCTCGGCAAGCTGGAGGCGCCGGAAGACGCGGCCAGGCAGTTCATTGGTTACGGATTGCTGCCGCCTGGCGGTGTCAAATGGCGCGAGCAGCGCTTTCTAATCCGCGAAAGCGAAGACCGCGAAACAGTCGGCATCCTTGCGGTTTATTTTGGCTACCCGACGCCCGAAACGATCTACGTCGGCAGCTTGTTCCTGCGCCCGATCTGCCAGCGGCGCGGATACGGGCAGGAGATCGTCGCCGAGCTGGAAGGGCGCGCCGCCCAGATGGGCTTCAGCGAGGCGCGCGCAGGGGTGGGCTTGAAAAACTGGCCCGCGCTGCGCTTCTGGACCAAATGCGGCTACAGCCGGATCACTAAAATCAAGGGGGACGCTGAATTCAGCCCGGCATCGATGGCAAACGTAGAACTGGCCAGGGATATTTACGTCCGGACATAATCGTTGGCGAATACCCGGGCGGCGCTGACCCGGCCCTCCTGGCGGATCAACAGAGCGAAGGCGGCGATCAGCAGGGCAACCAGCCGGAGGATGCCAGCGCCGGTTTTCCGATTCAGCAATTGGGTCTGACTACAGAATTTTCTTTTTTTTCCATGGCATACCGCATTTTTTGAATCAATCTGCGGTCAATCTGGCTGCCCGCTGCAACATCGATAATTTGATTGAGTATTAAGCCGTGATTAATAGACAATCAGAAGGTCGCCCGAATTCTGGAGAAGTTTTACAGCGGGAAAAGATCATCCCGGCGGTTCACCTTAGTGCGGTATGATTGAGCTTTATGGAACCCAATATGGATGGACACTTACGGCGCGACGGCGTCACCTGGCTGGCCTACCTCATGCTGGCGCTGTACGGCTACTTCCTCAACGCCTTTGGGCCGATCACCCCCTTTCTCAAAGCCGAACTGCAGCTTTCTTACACGCTCAGCAGCCTGCACTTCACCGCCTTCGCCGCCGGCATCCTGCTGGTCGGGCTGGGCGGGCATCTGGTCGTGGCGCGCATCGGGCGCTGGCGGGCGTTGTGGACCGGCGCGCTTGGGCTCTCGGCTGGCTCGGCGCTGCTGCTGCTCGGCAAAAACGCCTTCGTCACCATCGGCGCCTCTTTCCTGATGGGGCTGATCGGCTCGCTGATCCTGATCATCGTCCAATCCACGCTGACCGACCGGCACGGCGAGCAGCGCGCGGCGGCCATCTCGGAGGCCAACGTGACCGCTTCGTTGTTTTCGGCGCTCGCTCCGCTGATGGTCGGTTGGTTCGCGCTCACCGCGGCCGGCTGGCGCGCGGGGCTGGCGCTGGCTGCTCTCGCTCCGCTGCTGCTGTACCCGATCTTCTCCCGCTTTAAATTTTCCCCGGCTGAGGAGACCCCCGCCGAAGCTCGGGCAGGCAGCCGGCGCCTGCCGGGGATCTTCTGGGCTTACTGGGCGGCCGTCCTGACGGTCGTTTCGGTCGAGTTTTGCATGGTTTACTGGAGCGCGGATTACCTGGAGGGGGTGCTGGGGCTATCCAGGCCCGCGGCGGCTCAGTCGGTCAGTCTGTTTCTGGCAGCGATGATTCTCGGCCGGCTGGCAGGCAGCCGCCTGGTGCAGCGCATGCCGATTCGCCGGGTGATCACCGCCTCGATCCTGCTGGCAGGCGGCGGGTTCGCCCTGTTCTGGCTGCCGGATACTCCCTGGCTGGCGCAGGCTGGGCTTTTCCTGGCTGGATTGGGCGTGGCCAGCCTGTACCCGCTAAACCTGTCGCTGGCGATGGGCGCGAGCGGGGGGCAGACCGCTCTGGCAGGTGCGCGCACCACGCTCGCCTCCGGTTTTGCCATCCTGCTGCTGCCGCTGGCGCTCGGCCGCCTGGCAGACGCGTTCGGCATCCGCCCGGCCTTCGCGCTGGTGCCGGCCCTGCTGATCATCGCCCTGGCCTTGATCCAGGCGACGGCCAGGGCGGCGGCGAATGCCCCTGCCGTCCAGTCCGCATAACATCGCAGGAAACCGACCGCCAATCCGGCCGATTCAACCCGCCCAAATCCCGAAATCCGAAGCGCAAGCTGTTTTTCTGCGCATTAAAACTCCGCCACCGGCTGGATCGGCAGCGGCGGATAGATTTGCGCCGGGGCGGGCGGCATGCAGTTGTAGACCCAGTCGACGCGCAGGCTGCCGCACTGCAGCCCCGCCCGGCGGCGCAAACCGCCGTATTCGCCGCGCAGCAGCACGTCCTCCATGCTCAGCGCCAGCCCGAGCAGCGCGACGCTGGCGCCTGGCGGGATGCTGTGCAGTTCATCGCCGAAAGCGCCCGCGGAGAAGATCACCTCATCGCGCCCGGCCGCCTGCGCCTGGATGACCGGGATGATCAGCGGGTAGCCATCTTCATCCACATAGGCCAGGAATTTGAGGTTATCCAGCTTGCGCAGGAAGCCGACCGTCCAGGCGTTGAGCGCCTGCGCCTGCGCCCTGCCCGGCGCCAGGCTGCGCGCCAGCATGGTCTTGACTGCTGCAAAGATGATCGTGTTCATCGGCAGCGGTTGGCGGCCGGTGTGACCGACCAGGTCCATGTAGTGGACGGTGTGCACGCCGAAATAAGAGTTGTAGCGGAACATGGGCGTGTTGTTGTAGAAGTCGTAGTCCGGGCCGTGCGACTGGCTGTGCGTCCAGGTTGCCTTGCCGCGCCAGACCTCTCTGGCGAGCGACATGATCATAAAGCCAGTCTTGGGGTTGGCGGGCACGTGCTCTTTGCTCAGCCCCTCGGTAAACTGACCCCAGACCACCTGCGCGGACGAGGCGGCTTTGAGGGTGGAGATCATGGTCAGGTGCGGCAGTCCCTGTGGGTTGACCGTGGCGAGCAGGCCGATCTTCATCGCCGGCTCGAAGGCGCGCATGTCCTCGTTCGAGAAGGTGGTGTGGTTCAGTTGCATGGCAGACCTCTCAGTTCCTCTCCGGATCGAGCCGTGCGGCGCCGGTGACCGCCACCCGTTCGGGCGGCAGTCCGCAGGAGCGCGCCAGCGTTTGCAGCGCATCCAGCTCTTCCCTGGGGATGAGCGGGGTGTCGGCGTACGGCCAATCCAGCCCCAGGCGGCGGTACTTGTCGCGGCAGAGATTGTTGAAGGCGCACAGCTCCCAGCGTTCGATCCGCTCGCCCAGCTCGGCTGCCAGCCAATGCCCGATGGCGCCGACGTTCTCGGGCGTGGAGGTCGCGCCGGGGATGAGCGGGGTGCGCACCCACAGGCGCGGCGAGCCGTGGGCAGCGATGTGCTGCCCTAGCCAGCGCAGATTTTCGAGGATGCGCGCGTTGCCCTGCCCGGTGTACCTGCGGTGCAGCTCTGAATCGAGCAGCTTGACGTCATATAGAATCAGGTCTAGGTTGGGCAGCATGCTTTCCAGCGCAGCGCGGCTGCACAGCCCGCAGGTATCCAGCGCGGTGTCCAGGCCGGCAGCTTTCAGCTTTTGCAGCAGTCCGGCGGCGAATTCCGGCTGCATGGTCGGCTCGCCGCCCGAGAGCGTCACCCCGCCGCTGGAGGCTTCGTAATAGGCGTGGTCCTTGATCAACTCGGCCGCCAGGGTGTCCAGGTCGATGTCTTCTCCAAGCCGCTCGAGCGCGCCGGACGGGCAGGCGGCGACACACTCGCAGCAGGCGATGCACTCCTCCCAGTCGATGACCACCCCCGCCTCGGTGCGGCTGAGCGTGCCCAGCGAGCAGGCCTCAATGCAGGAATCGCAGCCGATGCAGCGGCTCTCCAGCCACTGTACCTGCAGGTAAGCCGCGCTGCTCTCCGGGTTGTGGCACCAGGCGCAGTGCAACGGGCAGCCCTTGAAAAACACCGTGGTACGGATGCCCGGTCCGTCCTCGGTGGAGAAGCGCTGCAGGTGTAAGATGCGTCCAACAGGGGAAGATGCTTGAGATTCCATATCTGACCTACCTGAGTGAGTGGCTTTCACGGGCGATGATCTCGTCCTGCAATTCCCTGCCGATGCTGGTGAAGTAGGCGTTGTAGCCAGTCACCCGTACCAGCAGGTGGCGGTAATTCTCGGGGTGTTTCTGGGCGTCGCGCAGCATATCCGCATCGATCATGTTGATCTGCAGGGCGCTGCCGCCGTTTTCGGTGTAGCCGCGCAGGAACGCCTTGAACTTCTGTTTGTGCTCCGCGTCGCGCAGGATGGAGGGGTTGAAGGTCATGGTGTGGCTGCCGCCGTTGGGCAGCAGGTTGAGGTAGCCGGCGAAATCGCCGTCCCCGTTTACGGCCTTACCGCCCAGCGCCTTGCCGACCGAGTTGGCGTTGGCGGTTGGCCCGTTGACGTCCGCTCCGTTGGAGGGGCAGAGCGCGTTGGAAAGGAACCTGCCCTTCGGGCGCCCGTCCGGCGTGGCAGGCAGGATGTCGGAGTAGGCGATCCAGTAATTCCAGCTCAGCATGCCCGGGCGGAACTGGCGCCCGGTGCAGCGGGTGCGGTGTTTCCAGGTTTCGTTCGCCCAGAGCTCCATCACCTGCAGGGCCAGCGCGTCAGCCGCCTCATCGTCGCGCCCGTATTTGGGCGCCCGGTTGAGCGCGCGCGCCTGCAGGATTTCATGCCCGATCCAGTTGTCGCGCAGCGCCTGGACCAGCTCAGGCAGCGTGCAGGCCTGAGTGTCATACACCAGGTGTTTGATTGCCAGGAGCGAATCGACCGCCGTGGCGTAAGTCACCCCCTCGACCGTCACAAAGCCCAGCTCGGCGCCGCCCCGGGTCACGTCCAGGCCCTTTTCGGCGCAGCCGCGCACCAGGCAGGAAAGATAAGGCGTCGGGTGGAACCTGGCGCGCACCTCCTCTGACTTTTCGTAAACCTCGACGATCCTGGCGATGATGTAGCGGGTCTGGCCGGCGTAAGCTTGCCAGAACTGCTCCCAGGTCTGCAGGGATTCAGGCGCGCCGGTGTCCGGGCCGTCGTGCCTGGGCTGCTCGATCCTGCCGGTCATCGGGTCGGTGTAGGACAGCAGGTCGTAACCGCCGGTCAGGGCCAGCTCGACCGCCTTGACCAGGTTCAGGTTGGCATCCACCGTGCCTGAGCGGTCGTTGCCGGGCATGGTGTTCTCCAGGCAGCCGACCGGCACGTAGTCGTGGACGTTACTCAGGTTGATCAGGTGCTCGACCTTGGCCTCGCGCGCCTCGCGCAGCATGCCGGCCATCGAGCGCTCGTCGAAGTTGAGCAGGAAGGGCGCGCCCTGGCTGTCCGCGATCATCTCGACCACCCGCTCGAGCAGCTCGTCCGGGCTGCCGCGGTGCAGGCGCACGTTCGGCTTCGGCTCCAGGATGGGCGACATCTCGTCGATCACTTCCAGGATGGCCCAGGTCAGGTCGTTGGTCAGGTCCTGGCCTTCGGCGCCCATCCCGGAGAGGGTGATCAGCTGCCCGTAGCCGGCGGTGATGCCTTGGTTGCCGCCAGTGCGGATCATCGCGTCGTAGGCGGTGTTGGCGTGCACCCAGAAGCACTTGAGGATCTCCTTGCCGAACTCGCGCGGCATGCCGGCCTCGACCGAGCGCCGCCAGGCCGGGTAAAGGTACTGGTCGATGCGCCCGAAGGAATCGCCCGGGCCGGGGTAGCTCTCGTCGGACATGACCAGCATGTGGGTCAGCCAGAGCGACTGCACCGCCTCCCAGAAGGTCTCTGCCGGTTGCCAGGGGACGCGGGCGAGGTTCGCCGCCATCTGGCGCAGCTCCTCGCGGCGCTCGGGCTCTGGCTCGCCATCTGCCAGGCGCAGGCACTCCGCGCGGTAGGCGACGACCAGGTCGCGCGGCAGGGTCGCGGCGGTCAGCATGGCGCGCAGCTGGGCGCCCCTGGGACTCCGCCTCTCCTGCGGGCTGAGCCGGTCGTAGTGCTGCTGGATCTCAGCGTGAATGCCCTGCCAGCCGACCTCGATCACCCGGGCGTAGTCGGGCACCAGGTGACCGCTGGTGGCGCCGGCGTTGCCGTAGCCGTGGTTGTGCAGCCAGAGCATCGCCGCGCGGCAGCCGTCCTTGCCGTAGACGAGCTTATCGCGCGCTTTGGCTTCCTGCTTATTCAGACAGGCCGAAAGCATGACGTTGAAGCGGCTGCCGGCGATCAGGTCGCCGGGCAGGATTTCCCCGGGCAGGTAGTTGACCATCACCTCGCGCAAGAACCAGGCGCGCCGCTCGACCAGGCTCCAGCTCCAGAAATCGGGGTGCAGTTTGACCGGTCGGGCGTTCTGCTGGAAGGAAGAGCGGAAGGTTTGCAGGAAGGTGTAGGTTTCCGGGACGATGTAGAAGCTCAGTTCGTTGTACTGGAAATCCCAGTCGACGCCGGTCGTCCAGGCGGTGTACTCGTTGTTCCAGCGCCGCTTCACCCCCTGGAAGTAGTAATCGCGCAGCCACTGGATGCGCGGCGAGAGATTTTCCGGCTGCTTGATGCGGTAGCGCGGTTTTTCAATGGCAGGTGCGGTCATTTAGGCTTCTCCTTTCAGGTAACGCTCGCCGTGGCGCAGCATCGCGGTCATCACTTCGACGGCGGCGACGCTGTCGCGCTGTTCGATGGCGGTCAGCAGGCGCTGGTGGAAGGCGTGCACCTCAGCGATGACCGGGCTGCCGGTGTGCGCGCGGAAGAACGCGCCAGAGAGGTGGGTATAGACGCCTTTGAACGAATTCAGAATGAGCGGGTAGACCTGGTTGGCCGAGGCGAGGGCCAACTCAAGGTGAAATGCGAAGTCCAGACTGGTGAGCGCCGCTGAATCCAGGGGCGGGGCGCTCAGTTCCGCCTGCAGGATGGCGCGCATGCACTCGAGCTGCTCGGTGTTGCGGTTGGCGGCGGCCAGGCGGGCGGTTTCGGTTTCGATCAGCATGCGCATGTTCAGCAGCGACTGGGTGAAGGCGGGATCGAGGCTGCCCTCGCGGAAGGCCAGCAGCGACTCGAGCATGGCTGGCGAGCCGGTGGTGCGGTAATCATTGACAAAGACGCCGCGCCGCGGGACGATGCGCACCAGCCCCTTGGCGGAAAGGTCGACCAGGGCTTCGTGCAGCGCCGGGCGAGAAATCTCCAGCCGGGCGGCCAGGTCGCGCTCGGCGGGCAGGCGCTCGCCGATGCGTAACTGCCCGGAGAGGATCAGATCTTCCAGGCGGCGCACGCAGAGCGCCTTCAGGCTGAGGTGATTGATCGGTTCGATTGTCGCGGTCATGGGGAAGATCGGGCCGTGGTAATACCACCAGCCTTTGTGAATATTATAACAAATATGGATCGAATTACAACTGCCAATGCACGCTTGGATAAATTACCCTCGTTCCTTCATGATTTCCCGCGACGGTTAAGGCCTGCTTGGAAAAATATGCAGTCCGCAAAGCGGCCTTGCGGACTGCATAGAGGACGATCACCCCCCAACCCGACGATGCTGATTTTAGCCTAGAGCTTGGTCTCCTTCAGCTCCGGAAGCGGTTTTCTAAAGAAACCGGTCGTCACCGCCGTGTAGAGGATGCCGATGCCCAGCCAGATGAACCCAACCGTTTTCGACAGCGGGGAGAGGCTGAACCAGAGCAGCAGGCAGATGATTGCACCCAATGCCGGGACAACCAGGTAGCGCAGCGTGTCTTTCGCGCTGCGCCGCTTCTCTTTAATGAAGTAATGGCCGATCACCGAGAGGTTGACCATGGTGAAAGCAAACAACGCGCCAAAATTAATCAGGCTGATCACCGTTTCCAGACCCTGAGTGGCGCCGATCACTGCCAACACCGCCAGGATGATGATATTGATCACCGGGATCTGGGTTTTCGGGTGCACGTAGCCGAATATTTTGGTTGGGATGACGCCGTCTTTGCCCATGCCGTAGAGCAGGCGCGAGCAGCCCGCCTGGGCGTCCAGCGCGTTTGCCAGGCTGGCGATCATGACCGCCAGAGTCAGGAGCACGGACAGCACCTGCCCGCCGACCTCGCCGGCCACAAAGTAAAAGGCGGAATCCAGGTTGGGGAAGGTGGTGAAATCAGGCCAGATCAACTGCGCCAGATAAGCCTGGAGGACAAAGAGAAAAGCCACCACCACCAATGCGATGATGATTGCCGTGGAAATGTTCTTGGCAGGGTTCTTGGTTTCTTCAGCCAGGGTGCTGATCGCGTCGAAACCCAGGAATGAGAAACAGGCGATGGCCGTCCCTGCCAGAATGGCGCTGAAGACAAAGGTGTCCTTATTGTAGAACGGCAAGGCGGAAAACAGCGTCCCCTGACCAACGCCGCTGCTCAGACCGATGATCGAGCTGACCACAAAATAGACCACCACGGCAAACATGAAGATGACCAGCGCGGTGGTCACTTTCGCCATGGAAGTAACGCCGCGGAGGTTGACCAGGGTGACGATCAGGATGGCGCCCAAAACCCAGAACCAGTAGTTCACTGCCGGGAAAAGCGTCGATGCAAAAATGGCCAGGATGATAAAGCTCATGATCGGCATGAGCACATAATCCAGCAGGATCGTCCAGCCGGAAAGCAAACCCAGGTACTGGTTGAGACCGCGGCGCGTGTACACATAGGTCGAGCCGGCCTTGGGAAATGCGCCGGCCATCTGGCCGAAACTGTAGCCGGTGAACGCCATGGCGATCATCGCCAGTACGTAGGCTAGCGCCATGTGACCCTGCGTCACCTGGGTGACGCTGCCATAAACAGCGACAGGCGCGATAGGCACCATCATGGCTATGCCATACAGGACCAAATCTTTGAGCGTTAACGCGCGCTTCAACTCCTGCTTTACTTCTGTGCTTGGTATTTCTTGTGCAGACATCGTTTCTCCTTTCCTACGGGAATGATCTGTACGTTATCCTGGGCGCGGATACTACTCATCTTCGCCCCAACCATCCCACAGCTTCTTCAGCTCCTGCCACTGCTCAGTGGAAGTCGCCTCACCCTGGTAATGACAGCCCTGATAAGAATAGTAAGGCGCTGTATATGTTCCCCGCCGCAACAGGCAGCGGATGTTTTCGCGGTAAATTTCATCCACCGCTTCGTGCTGGAGCGGATCCTGCTTCATCCACAGGTTTTTGGGGTGGATTGGCTCTTCATACATACGTTTGAAGATTTCAGTGCGCAGGTCTTTCATCCAGTTGCTGTTCAGGTTCATCACCCGGAACTGGCGCAACGCCTCGATATCCAGGATAGCAGCCACCATGGTGTTGTAGCTTGAGGCCGAGTAGGACATGATGTTGCCCATGTAATCGACGATGTGCGAGTTACCCCCGGCGATGTCCACCGGATGCCTCATCTTCGGGTGCAGGAAAACCGGGCCGACGTTGGGGCAAATCATGTACAGGCTGTTGAACTGCGCGTGCCCGCGATTCTGGGTCATCCACCCGCCGCCGCCTGGATAAGAGCTGCCCGTCATCGGCATGGCTTCACTTGGACGATAGACTACCTCCGCCCCGTTGAACGCCAGGGCGCGGACTACTTCGGGATATTCGGCGTCCGAACAGCAAATGGTGCCGATGTTGCCGATATCCTCGGTTCTCAAAACAGGGTAGAAGGCCTCCAGGCTGTCGCCAAAAACCTCCACCCAGCGGTCGTATACATCGTGCGGCGTGCAGGAGCGCTCGCGGCACCAGATATGGTTCTTGGCTGCTTTATGAACCACCTCGCCCTGCGGCGAAATGATGAAGAGCGTGTTGAAAAAGCGGTCGGACATGACCTCGGGCCAGCGGGCTTTACACTGCACAATGATATAGGTACTGTACATCTTGGCCAGCCGGCCAAGCCACTCGGTCTCTTCGCCCGGGATGTCGATGAATAGCTCGCTGGCAGCCAGTGTGTGCGGCAAATCAAACGCCTCGTCGGTGAATCCAGTCAGGGCGCCCTCGGCGAGGGCGATGATCTTCACGGGCATGTTGATATCGACCATGGAGATTGCCGCGTGGATGTTGTCCTCGATCGTCTGCAGATTGACCTTGATGTGCTTCCGCTCCGCAACCCCATAAACAACCGTTGAAAGGCCTACCGCCATATATGGCGCAACTGGTTTTCTCTCTTTTTCAACCATAGAATCCTCCAAGTTCTAGTCATTGAGGCGTCTTTGCTGATTACAAACGGGATCAGCATCAGAATAGGATGCAAGTTACCATTGCAACTGGTGTAGGTGATAGGCGCCTCCTTCCATGCATATCAATGAGGAATTCAGCTTGGGGATGCCGAATTCCTCTGGAGAGATGCTGGCCGTATTAGTTAATCGGACAGGGGAGTTGTAAATCTATAATATAAAAAATACAGACGCCAATACAATCCTATGATGATATGATTTTTTTCCTTGATGCGCTGCCGCGGTGCTCGTTAATCGTGCATGTCCAGGATGATGCCGTGCCTGATCGCCAGACGAACCAGCTCCGTTTGATTGTGCAGGCCTAATTTGCGCATCAAATTCGCTCTGTGCGTGCTCACGGTTGTGACGCTGATAAACAGGCGGGCCGAAATTTTCGAATTGCTCAAGCCGTGCGCGGCAAGCGTGAACACTTCTCTCTCCCGCCGGGTGAGGGTTTCGAGCGGATCGAGGGCGGCTTCTCGGGCGCCCTCGATATACCTGGAAATGCTCACTTCCGAGAGCTGCGGGCTGGTGTAGCTGTTGCCCGACATTACAGCCCGGATAGCGCGCACCAATTCGTCCGCCCCGGATGTTTTGAGAACGTATCCATCCGCCCCGTTCCGAAAGGCTTCCAGGACGTATGGCGGGTTGGAATTCATCGACAGGACGACCACGCGGGTGTCTGGATGGGTCTGGCGCACATGCCGGGTGACTTCAAGGCCGCTCATCCCCGGCATCAGTAAATCTACAACAAGGACGTCTGGATTGTATTGATGTACAAGCCGGATGGCTTCTGACCCTTCGCTCACTTCGCAGATCACCCGCATATCGTCCTCGCGGTCCAGCAGCGCCCGAATGCCCTGGCGCACAATCTGGTGGTCGTCAACCAGGATGATCGAGATCATCTTTTCCCGTCCTGATCTACAGGAGTCCCATCCAATGAGATCTCGGCTGTGATCCGCGTGCCCGAATCCGGGGATGATTCGATATTCATTGTCCCGCCCAACCAGCCAACCCGCTCGCTGATTCCGGTTAATCCAATGGATTTTGTCGACGGGCGGGCGCTGTTAGGGTCGAATCCCTTGCCCTTATCCTCAATCTGAACGCCGATGATATGGGTATTGGCCCACACTCTCACATAAGCGCAGCTGGCTCCAGAATGCCGGGCGATGTTGGTGATCGCTTCCTGTACAACGCGATAGACTGTGATCTCCACCTCTGGTTTAAACCTGCGGTTGGTGATGCCTGTATGCTGGAATGAAACTTGTATTTGGGTCTGCGCAGTATAGTTCTCAAACAACCATAAAAGTGTTGGCAGCAGACCAAGGTCGTCCAAAAGGTTCGGGCGCAGCATGTGGGAAATGTCCCTGACATGATTCGTCAGGTCATCCACCATTTTTATCGCCCGGGATATCATCGACCGCGTATCTTCAAGGGTGTCGAGCTTTATGCCAAGCTCGAGGGTCAGATGGATGCCGGTAAGCGTCTGCCCGATCTCGTCGTGTAATTCCAGGGCAATATAATGCCTCTCGGTTTCCTGAATCTCTACCAGCTGATGGGAGAGGGTCGCCAGCTGTTTGTTCTTTTCTATCAGGGCAGTCTCAGAATGTTTTCTCTCAATCGCAGCGCCAAGAATACCGGCAGCAGCTTTAAGAGCCTCCATTACGGCGGGCGACCACTCATGTCCCTGAATGCAGTCATCAAAACCGATATGCCCCCAGTGCATGTGTTCGACAAGGATTGGAAAGAGAGCCATTGACTTGATATCCTGGGCAAGCAGCAGTTCCTGTTCATTCTCTGGCAGATTTTTTACAATGCAAAATATGGGCAGTCCGCTGTTTAATGCCTTCTCCCAGCGCGGATATTGGGCTCGCAGCGAGATGTTTTGGAGCTGAGGATTATCGATTTGAGCCTGGATGCCATCGGCCACCCATTCATACCTCTGGCTGGAATACAGCGTCCCGTCAGCGACCACATCCTGAAACACGTAGACCCGGCTCATATTTGCAGCCTGACCCAGGCGTTCGAGCATGGAATGGACCGCCAGCTCCCAGTTGTTTTCTTTCATGAACTGTTCTGCGGAAAAGCTAACTGCTTCTAGAATAACTTCCGCCCGCCGCGGTGCTTCTTTATAGGAATTATTGTTCATTACTTTTATTCGCCTGAGGGAGAAATAAATAGGAGATCAAGGTTTGTTGATTTTAGCATATGGTGTTAATCGGATTCCATACATACTTCAGTATAACTCGGGCAACAGCTGTTCAGGATCGATGGAGGAAGGGTTAAACGCTTTTTCGCAATGACTTCACAATCTTTATACAATTTTCTATGAAAAAATTGATAATTATTCGGTAAACTGTTAATATCTATATTGGTAAAGACACAGCGAATGAACCTTTATCGTTTGGTTACATAGAAAGCGAGTGCCCGATCATGAAGTGGTCCTGGAAGATTGCCCGGGTGGCGGGCATCGACGTAAAAATTCACGCCACCTTTCTGCTGATCGTCATCTGGATCGGCGTATCCTACTACCTGACCAGCGGCACGCTGGCGGCGGCTGCCAACGGCGTGCTCTATTTACTGGCGCTGTTTCTCTGCGTGGTGCTGCACGAGTTCGGCCACGCGCTGACCGCCCGCCGCTACGGCATCCAGACCGCCGACATCACCCTGCTGCCAATCGGCGGGGTGGCGCGCCTGGAGCGCATGCCTGAAAATCCGCGCCAGGAGCTGTGGGTGGCGCTAGCCGGTCCGGCGGTCAACCTGGTTATCGCCGCGGTGCTCGCCGGGGTGCTGTACGCCGCCGGCGACCTGCGCCCGGCCCTCTCGCTGACCATGACGGACGGCTCTTTCCTGCAGCGTCTGCTGCAGGTCAACGTTTTTCTGGCTCTGTTCAACCTGATCCCGGCCTTCCCGATGGACGGCGGTCGGGTGGTGCGCGCGCTGCTGGCCACGCGCATGGAGTACACCCAGGCGACCCAGACAGCCGCCACGCTCGGCCAGGTCTTCGCCTTCATCTTTGGGCTGATCGGCCTGTTCAGCAATCCGTTCCTGGTCTTCATCGCCCTGTTCATCTACATGGGCGCCGCGCAGGAGGCCAGCATGGTACAGGTCAAGTCGGCGCTGGAGGGCATCCCGGTCTCGAAGGCGATGCTGACCGAGTTCCACACCCTCAACGAGGGCGATCCGCTCTCGCGAGCGGCCGAGCTGATGATGAGCGGCTCGCAGCACGAGTTTCCGGTGCTCTCCGGCGGGCGGGTGATCGGCGTACTGACCCGAAAGGGGCTGGTGGAAGGATTACAGCGGCTGGGCCAAACGGCGCCTGTCCACGGTGCGATGGACTGCAGCTTCGACAGCGTGGAGTCCAACGCCATGCTCGAGGAGGTCTCGCGCAAGCTGCAGGCGCGCGACTGCCACACCATGCCGGTGATGCAAAACGGCGAGCTGGTCGGGCTGGTGACCATGGAGAACATCGGCGAGTTCATGATGATCCACGCGGCGCTGGAGAAATCCGGCCGCGGGCGGGGATTCATGCGCATGGCGCAATAGAGTATTTGCCGCTGCATTTTTGCGCCGACCCCTGAGACTTGCCCTGAGCTTGTCGAAGGGCTGTCGAAGGGTCCCTGAGCCTGTCGAAGGGTCGGCGCAATGTGAATTGGTTTTCAAGCTAGGCGGCTGCCCGGTCCCACGCCAGCCTGATCCCCCTCAACTCATTATACAAACCTTCCAAACGGCGGTATGGGGAATAATCACACCACGGAGCACACCCTGGAAAACCAGCCGGGCAGGCAGAGGGTACAGAGAATAATTATTAATATCCTCTGTGATCTCTGTGCCCTCTGTAGTTTTAACACCCGCAACACCTGTCCTTAGTCCACCGCAACCAACCCAATTCTGTGCTAAAATATAGACCACTTCGGGGTCAAATACCCCCCGTTCTGGGGCGTAGTGCAATGGCAGCACACCAGACTTTGGATCTGTGGATCTTGGTTCGAATCCAGGCGCCCCAGCCTCGAAACAGCATGGAATCGGAACCTGATTCGTCTGATCATTGTCATACCCACCGCCGCGGGCGCGCCTCCAGCCAACCGGCCGGGCGAAGCTCGTTTATTGATTCCACCGCCGAGGTGAGCCATGCCCGTTGAACTCAACGCCGTCCTGCTGGCCGCCGGCCAGGGCAAACGGATGAAGTCCAGCCTGCCCAAGGTGCTCCACCCGCTGGCCGGCCTGCCGTTGATCGAGCACTGCCTGCGCGCAGTCTCCGGCGTCACCGACCGGCAGCCGGTGGTGGTCGTCGGGCACGGCGCCGAACCGGTGCAGGCCGCGGTGGCCGAGAGGGCGCGCTGCGTCCTGCAGCAGCCGCAGCTAGGCACCGCCCACGCCCTGCGCGCGGCAGAGCCCCTGCTGGCCGCTCAGCCCGGTCTGCTGCTGGTCACCTACGGAGATATGCCCCTGCTGACCTCCGCCACCCTGCAGCGACTGGTCGACCTGCAGCGCGCCAACAGCGGCCCCATCTCTATGCTGACCGTCATCATGGACGACCCGCACGGCTTCGGGCGCATCCTGCGCGGTACCGACGGGTCGGTGCAGGCCATCGTCGAGGAGGCCCAGGCGTCGCCGGAAATCCTTGCCATCCACGAGCTCAACGTCGGCGTCTACTGCTTCGACTCGGCCTGGCTGTGGCAGCAGCTTCCCAACATCCAGATTTCGCCGAAGGGTGAGTATTACCTGACCGACATCGTCGCCATCGCCGTGGCGCAGAGCTTGAAAATTTCGGCGCTGACCGTCGCTGACGCGGAGGAAACGCTGGGCATCAACACCCGCGTTCACCTGGCCGAGGCGGAAGCCGTGCTGCGCCGGCGCATCAACCAGCGCTGGATGCTGGCCGGGGTGAGCATCCTCGACCCGCAGACAACCTACATCGACGCCGACGTGGAAATTGGCGCCGACAGCCGCATCCTGCCCGGCTGTCACCTGCTGGGCAGCACCGTCGTCGGCGCCGGCTGTCAGCTCGGCCCGAACACGGTGCTGGCCAGCAGCCGCCTGGGCGACGGCTGCGTGGTCTCAGCCTCCTGGCTGGAAAACTGCGACCTGCCCAAAGGCGCGCGGATCGGCCCGTACGCGTACCTGAAGAACCACCACCCCGGGCGTCCTGTTCAGTTGTAACCCAAGGTAAATCGAGTGGACACCATACTCTGGATCGTTTTAGCCGCCCTCCTGCTGCTTGACCTGCTGGTGATCAGCCTGCGCACCGGGCTGGTCAATACCCGCCTGCCACAGTTGATCGACCTGAGCCAGCAAAAATCCGAAGGCAGCCTGGAGCCAGCCTTGCAGATATTCGAGAAGGTCAGCCTGCGTGTCGCCTTGCGCTTTGCGCTGGAATCGCTGCGCCTGCTGATGGCAGTGAGCGTGTATTTCCTGCTCGCTTTCTACTTCCCGCGCCCATCCTTCGGCCTCTCCCTCGGGGTGATCTTCGTTGCTGGTTTGCTGGTGCTCTCGATCGAATTTGCCGTCGAGGGCGGCGTCCGCCGCCAGCCCGAGGCCTGGCTGGTCAGGCTGACGCCCCTGGCGCGCGTGCTCGATCTACTGCTGCGGCCATTCTCGGTCTTCTTTCTGGCGCTGCTTGGCAAGCCGGTCGCCCTCGAGCGCTTCACCGGTCAGGTGACCGAGGACGAACTGAAAACCTGGGTCGAGGCCGAGGAGTCCGCCGGCGGATTGGAAAAGGGCGAGCGCGAGATGATCTACTCGATCTTCCATTTTGGCGACACCCTCTGCCGCGAGATCATGGTGCCGCGCATCGACATCCTCGCCCTGGAGGCAAGCACCAGCGTACCCGAGGCAGTCCGCGCGCTGACCGCGTCGGGGCATTCGCGCGTTCCGGTTTATGAAGAAACGATTGACAACATCGCCGGGTTGCTCTACGCCAAAGACCTGCTGCGCGCCAGCCAGGAAGAAGAAAAGCCGGAGAACATCCGCCCATTCCTGCGTCCAGCTTACTTCGTGCCGGAGGCGAAGAAGGTCGACGAGCTGCTGCGCGAGATGCAGGAGCGCAGCATCCACATGGCGGTGGTGGTGGACGAGTATGGCGGCACCGCCGGTCTGGTCACGCTGGAGGACATCGTCGAGGAGATCGTCGGCGAAATCCGCGACGAATACGACCAGGCTGAGGAACGGCCCTTTTTAAAGGTCTCGGAGGATGAATATTACTTCCACGGGCGCATCGACCTGGACGACGTGGACGATGTGCTCGGCACGCACCTGGTGAGCGAGCTGGCCGACACGCTCGGCGGGTACATCTACGGCACGATCGGGCGGGTGCCAGTCGGCGGCGAGCAGGTGCGGGTGGACGGCTGGGTGCTGACTGTCGAACAGGTCAGCGGGCGGCGCATCCGCAAGATCCACGCCGTGCGCGCCCTGCACCCCGAGGAGCAGGGGGAAGCGTAGCAGGGTAACAATCATCCGCCAAGGTGCGAAGGGGTAGAGAAATTATTTCTCTCGGCCTTCTCAGCGCCTTGGCGGTAATTAATTCCTGCCAAGCGCCCTGGCCAGCGCCTGGTACCCGCGCAGGCCGCGCTCGAGCTCGTCCACCGCAACGAATTCGTCGACCACATGCGCCTGCTCGATCGAGCCCGGGCCGAAGATCAGGGTCGGAACACCGCGCTCACCGGCGCTGGCGCTGCCGTTGGTGCAGTAGGGCGCGTGAAAAAACTGCGCCGGGATGCCCGCCCCTTCCAGCGCGCCGGAGGCTCGCCGCACCCAGTTCAAATCGGCTTCCATCGCCCAGGCCGGGTGGAAATCGGGCTGGCGCAACTCCACGCCGGTGCAGGTGGTGTAGCCCTCATCGACCAGCTCGACCGACCAATCCGATCGATCAGACAGGCCCTCGCGATACTCCACCAGGACGCTCTCGGCCGTCTCGCCGCGCACCAGCCGGCGGTCGCAGGTGATCACGCACAGGTAGGGCTGGGTGGATGCGCTCGGGTATGGCCGGGATATGATCTGAATCGGTGCGATCAATCCGCAGCCCAGGGCGGCATCCTCGGGCAGGGGCACCGCGCGTACGCGTTGAATCAATTCAGCGGCGATGTAGACCGCGTTCTGGCTCTGATCCGGCGAGGAGGAGTGAGCCGCGCGCCCGGCGGCTCTGAAAACCAGCCGCGCCCGCCCGCGCTGACCGATGCCCAACTGGCAGCTGCTCGGTTCGCCGATGATCACCCCCTCCGGGCGGAGCACATCCAGCACGGCAGCCAGGCCGGCCCCTTCGAGAATCTCCTCGCCGACGCTGGCGACCACCGCGATTTCGCCACGGAAGGCTTCGCACGGCAGGCGCCCCAGCCCGACGACCATCGCCGACAGCGAGGCTTTTGTGTCGCACGCCCCGCGCCCGTAGATGCGCCCGTCGCGCAGTTCTGCGTCGAACGGATCGCAGCTCCAGGATTCCGGCGTGGTGACCGGCACCACGTCCATGTGGGCGTCGAACAGCAGGCGCGCTCCAGAACCGGTGCCGCGCTTCACCCCGATCACGTTGCCAAGCTCGTCCTGCCAAACCTGGTCGAAATCGAGCAGCCGCATTTTCTGCAGGACGGCCTCGGCAACCTCGCCCTCCTGCCCGGAAAGACTCGGCAGGCGCACCAACAGGCGGTGGAAGTCGACCAGTTCGCTTTGCAGGCGGGGTTCGGTCATGGCGTTGTCCTCGCTTATGCTGGGGGGTGAAAACCAGCTTGATTGTAGCATAAGGGCGGGCATTGATTGAATGGAAGCGGAGATGCATACAGGTCCATAAAACACAGTGATCGCAAAAGGGTGATTTTTTTCTCAATTCGTTCAACCTCCTGAGAGGTGATGCGTTCCCCTCCGCTTGTACTCGCTGGATTTATTATGATAAAATTGATAGTAATAGGATTTATATATACCGATCTGGAGAGGACAGCTATGGACAGCTACATGCAGGCGGCGATAGAAGAAGCCCGCAAGGGCATGCGCGAGGGCGGCATCCCGATCGGTTCGGTGCTGGTCGTCGACGGAAGGATCGTCGGGCGCGGGCACAACCGCCGGGTGCAGAAGGGCAGCCCGATCCTGCACGCAGAAATGGACGCCTTCGAGAACGCCGGGCGGTTGAGTCCGCGGGATTATCAGCGCGCCGTGCTTTACTCGACGCTCTCGCCCTGCGAGATGTGCTCCGGCGCGACCCTGCTGTATAAAATCCCGCGGGTGGTGATCGGCGAAAACCGCACCTTCCGCGGAGCAGAAGAGCACCTCAGGCAGCACGGGGTCAAGCTGGAGGTGCTGGACGACCCGGAATGTATCCGGTTAATGAAGGAATTCATCGACCGGCACCCCGAACTGTGGTGCGAGGACATCGGCGAGCCGGTCTAATCATAGAGGTCGCGCCAACCTGGCCGCGCGGATCCTCTCCGCGCGGCTTTTTTATGCAACTTTTTCTGGGCGGCCGCGTAGATACATAGTGAAAGAACGAAACGCGTAATTAAATTACACAAAAGGATTATATCGCCATGTCTGAACCAACCCCTGTTACCGTCCATTCCCGCGACCGCGGCCCCGGCTGTCTGATCCGCATCCTGTATTTTCTATTCGTCGGCCTGTGGCTGGGGGGCATCGTGACCGTCCTCGCCTGGGTCTTGAACGTGACCATCATCGGACTGCCGCTCGGCCTGTGGCTGCTCAACCGCCTGCCGCAGTTGATGACGCTCAAGCCGGTGCCGACCGAGGGTCGGGTCAGCGTGGTGAACGGCAAGGTCGTCTACCGCGAAAGCAACCTGCCGGCGCTTCCCTTCCTGCTGCGCGCGCTGTACTTCCTGCTGATCGGCTGGTGGTTCAGCCTGGTCTGGCTGATCCTGGCCTGGCTGCTGACCGGCCTTTCGCTCGGGTTGGGCCTGCCGCTGGCTTTCTGGATGTTCGACCAGGTGCCCGCCATCACCACCCTGGCGCGCTATTGATCCGCGGGGAATCCTGGTATCCAGGCGGGCACGAACCCGCCCCTACACATTTCACGGCGTGGATTCGGGGTGCCCTCGTGGCCGCCCGGCGGGCTGTCGTACCTGGCCTTAGTCGTGTGTTATCGTAAGGGCGAAGCATCCGCTGGAGCACTGCCGGTTCACCAGCACAGACGAGTGCGGATGCTTCGCCCATACCCGTCAGTGTTCAATATCATAGGGCAGCTACGAGGGCTGCCCGGCGGGCGGGTACGAATCCGCCCCCACCCATTCCGCGGTGGGAACCGCTATTCAACCACGAACAACAGCGCAAGAATCGGGTGGGAAACCCGCGCGCCAATCCCTATAATTCCGGGTAGATTTGTGATACAAAGAGGTGCAAGGATGGAAATGAGCATGACTTCTACCGCAATCTCCCCGCAGCAGGCCGCCGAGGACTACGCGCGGGTCGAGCAGGCCATCCGCTACCTGGAGGCGCACTTCCGCCAGCAGCCCGAGCTGCGCCAGGTGGCCGAGAGCGTCGGATTGAGCGAGTACCACTTCCAGCGCCTGTTCACCCGCTGGGTGGGCATCAGCCCCAAGCGCTTTTTACAGTACCTGACCAAGGAATACGCCAAGGACCTGCTGCGTCAGCCGGTCGACCTGCTGGAGGCCAGCTACGCCAGCGGCCTCTCCGGGCCGGGCCGCCTGCACGACCTGTTCGTCGTCACCGAGGCGGTCACCCCGGGCGAGTACAAGCAGCAGGGTGAGGGTCTGGATATCCGCTACGGTTTTCACACCTCACCCTTCGGCGAGTGCCTGCTGGCGCTGACCGGCCGCGGCATCTGCCACCTGGGCTTCGTCCAGGCCGGCGGGCGCGAGGCGGCCCTGACCCGGCTGCGCGCCGACTGGCCCGGCGCCGCGTTGAGCGAAGATCCGCAGGCGACCCGACCGTACGCCCAGCAAGTATTCTACCCGGCCGGCGGGAGCTGGCAGGCGCTGCCCCTGGTGCTGCGCGGCACCAACTTCCAGATTAAGGTCTGGGAAGCGCTGCTGCGCATCCCCAGCGGCTCGCTGGTCACCTATGAAAAAGTCGCCGCGGCGATCGGCCTGCCCTCCGCCGCGCGGGCGGTCGGGCAGGCTGTCGGGCGCAATCCGCTGGCGGTGATCATCCCCTGCCACCGCGTCATCCGCAAGGACGGCGAGATCGGCTCCTACCGCTACGGAAGCGCGCGTAAGAAGGCCCTGCTGGGCTGGGAATTTGCCCGCCGCGAGGGCGGCGACTTGGTGTTAGAATAGCCCTCTACAGGCTGACCTGACGAGCGGGTGACGCTCCGCTCTTTATTGATCCAATAACAGGTAGCAGGACAGGCTAACCATGGAAAGCAAACCGCAAAAATCCGCCAGCACCGGCGCGATCTGGGCTGGCATGATCACCGTCTATATCGTCTGGGGCTCGACCTACCTGGCGATCATGTTCGCCGTGGATACAATCCCGCCCTTCCTGATGGCCGGGGCGCGCTGGTTGATCGCCGGCCTGATCCTCTTCGTCTGGCGGCGGCTGGCCGGCGACCCCCTCCCGCGGGCCGTCCACTGGCGCTCGGCGGCTGTGATCGGTATTCTCCTGGTCCTCGGCGGCAACGGCCTGGTTTCCTGGGCTGAACAGGTGGTGCCCTCCAGCATCACCGCCCTGCTGGTCGCTTCAGTACCGCTCTGGATCATGCTGATCGAGATCATCCGCGGACTGGTTTGGAAGAAGGACACCCGCCCGTCCTGGATCGCCGTGGTCGGCATCCTGATCGGCTTCGGCGGGATCGTCATGCTGGTCGGGCCGTGGCAGGCCGCGGGCGACCTCGGCAGCGTGGACTTAATCGGCGCAGGCACGTTGCTCCTGGCTTCGATCTTTTGGGCCAGCGGTTCACTCTACAGCCGCACGGCCCGGCTGCCCGACTCGCCGCTGATGGGCACGGCGCTGGAATCGCTGACCGGCGGCGCGGCGCTGATGCTGGTCGCCAGCCTGACCGGCGAGTGGGGCCGGTTGGATCTGGCCGCGATCAGCGGACGTTCGCTGCTCGGCCTGGGTTACCTGATCGTCTTCGGCTCGCTGGTCGGCTTTGCCTCGTACACCTGGCTGCTGCGCGCCGCGCCGGTCACGCTGGTTTCGACCTACGCCTACGTCAACCCGGTGGTGGCGGTCTTCCTCGGCGCGCTGCTGGCGAATGAAGCGGTCACCCCGCGGGTGATCATCGCTGCGCTGGTCATCCTCGGCTCGGTCATCTTGATCACACGCACGCCGTCTGTGCGGCGGCGGATCAAGCCGGTCGAGCCGCAGCCCGAACCTGCACCGGTTGAGACAGGAGATTGTTAATACCCCAATCATCGGCGGATTGTGAATTTTTATACATTGACAAGCCCGCCGGGTGATACTATACTAAGCGTAACTGAAAAGATTTGCCTTCGGGGCAGGGTGCGGGATCAGGTTTTCCCAATTCCCGATCGGTGGTGACAACCCACGAGCGCGTCCCACGCGCGCACGATCCGGTGAAACTCCGGGGTCGACGGTATAGTCCGGAAGAAAGAAGGCCAAACGAGCGGTTCTTTGCATGCTGGCTCGCAACTTCCCCGAAGAAATACGTTTTCGGGGTTTTTTGTTGCCATGGACGAGCCGGATCGCAAATTCATTCGACCGAAAAGCAGACTGCCGCTGCCAAACGGCGCGCAGAGCAGCGCTGTAAAGCTGGCGCTGCGTTTGCGCATCTGGCTGACGCCCATCTCGCTGCTGCTGGTGATATTGTTCTGGGCCTGGATCGCCGAGGCCGCCGACCTGCCGGCTTTCACCCTGCCGACTCCGGCGCAGGTCGGCGCGCGGCTGGTTCAAACCGTGCGCGACGGCACCCTGCTGCGCCACACCTCATTCACCCTGCTGGAAGTGCTGCTCGGCCTGCTGGCCGGCACCTCGCTGGCGACTTTCTTCGGCTACTGGATCGCCAAATCGCTCGCCTTCGAGAAGCTGATCGAGCCCTACCTGGTCGCCAGCACGGCTATCCCGGTTGTGGCGATTGCCCCGCTGCTGGTGATCTGGTTCGGTCCCGGTATGTTTTCCAAAGTGCTGATCTGCAGCCTGACCATCTTCTTCCCGGTGCTGGTCAATACGGTGGTCGGGCTGCGCGCCGTGCCCGAGGATTTGCGCATGCTGATGCGCTCGCTGCGCGCCACGCCGCTGCAGAACCTGCGCTATCTGGAAATCCCGGCGGCGCTGCCGGTCTTCCTCGGCGGGCTGCGCATCGGCGCGACGCTCTCGGTCATCGGCGCGGTTGTCGGCGAGTTGGTCGGCTCCAACCGTGGATTGGGCTTTCTGGTCAACATCGGGCGCGGGCAATATGACACCGCGCTGGTATTCGTGGCGGTATTCACCCTGGTCACCCTGGCGCTGGCGCTCTACCTGCTGGTCACATTGATCGAGCGCCGCCTGCTCCGCTGGCAGACTGCCCCGAGTAAACAAAACGGCAATTCCAAACAAGGTCATTAAGGAGCTCATAATGAACAAAATGATGTTTTTCACCTTGCTCGCCATAGCCGCGCTGATCGCGGCCTGCACTCCCCAGGCGCCGGTCGAGCCGACGCCAGCCGAGCTGACCCCCGTACGGCTGCCGGTCGGTTACATTCCCAACATCCAGTTTGCTCCTCTGTATGTGTCGATCGACAAGGGCTACTTCCGCGAGGAGGCTCTGGACGTAACCATCGACTACAGCATGGAGAACGACAATACCGTCCTGGTCGGCGCAGACGAGCTGCAGTTTGCCATCGTGTCTGGCGAGCAGGTGCTGCTGGCGCGCGCCCAGGGCCTGCCGATCGTCTACGTGACCTGCTGGTATCGCGATTTTCCGGTGGGCATTGCCTCGATGACTTCCGAGGGGATCAAAACGCCGGCCGATTTGCGCGGCAAGAAGGTCGGCACGCCGGTGCTGTTCGGCGCCAGCTACATCGGGATGCAGGCAATCCTGGCAGCCGGCGGGCTGAGCGAGCAGGACGTCACCCTGGACGTGATCGGCTTCACCCAGGCCGAGGCGCTGGCAGCCGGGCGGGAGCAGGCAGTGGTGGTTTACGTGACCAACGAGCCGGTGCAGCTGCACAGCCAGGGCTATGAGGTCGATGTGCTTTCCGTGGCCGACTATCTGCAGCTGGTCTCCAACGGATTGATCACCAACGAGAAGACACTGGCGGAGAATCCCGAGCTGGTACGGCGCATGGTGCGCGCGATGCTTCGCGGCATCCAGGACACAGTCGCTGATCCGCAGGGCGCTTACGAGATTTCGAAGAAATTCATTGAAAACCTGGCCCAGGCCGATCAACAGGCGCAGATGGAGGTGCTCAAGACCTCGATCGAGCTCTACCAGCGCGAGCCGTGGGGCGCATCCGATCCGCAGGCCTGGGAAAATATGCAGCAGGTACTGCTCGACATCGACCTATTGAAAGAGCCGCTCGAATTGAGCCAGGCCTACAGCAACGCCTACCTGCCGGAGGAATAATGGCTAACGACGGGCAGTCCGCGGCGCTCAAGGTCAATAACCTGACCGTGACCTTCCCTGGCGAGGAAGGCGGGCTGCAGGCTGTCCAGGATCTGACCTTCGAGGTGCACGCCGAGGAATTCGTCTGCATCCTCGGACCCTCGGGCAGCGGCAAGAGCACCCTGCTGCGCGTGCTCTCCGGGCTGCTGGCGCCGACCAGCGGGCAGGTCAGCTTCCCCGGCGGACGCCCGCCGCGCATCGGTTACGTCTTCCAGCAGGCCAATCTGATGCCCTGGCGCACGGCGATCGAGAACATCACCCTGCCGCTGGAGATGCAGGACATCCCGGCCGATGAGGGCCGCCGCCAGGCACAGGAGATGATCGAGCTGACCGGCCTCTCCGGCTTCGAGGATACCTGGCCGCGCGACCTGTCGGGCGGCATGGCCCAGCGGGTGGCAATCGCCCGCGCATTGATCCAGGATCCCGACCTGTTGCTGCTCGACGAGCCCTTTGGCGCGCTCGACGCGCTGACCCGCGAGCGGATGGGCGCTGAGCTGCTGCAAATCTGGCAATCCAGGCGCAAGACGGTGCTGATGGTGACCCATTCGGTCTCCGAGGCGCTGCTGCTCTCGGACCGGGTGCTGGTCTTCACTCAGCGTCCCGGCCGGCTGGCGCTGGATTACACCGTGCGGCTGCCGCGCCCGCGCAGCGATGAGATGCGCTATACCGCCGAGTTCGCGGCCATGTCGCGAGAGTTGAAGGCAGCGATCGGGTAGAGAGCTCGATCGTCATCGTCTCCTGATTCGATCGGGAAGGTGGAACAGGATGATCTTCGACCAGGAGGAATTCGATATCCGCTGTGAATGGGGAATGCACGGCGTTAGCGAACTGGCGCCCATCAGCGATGCAGTAATTATTGTTGATGTAATCTCCTTTACCACCAGCGTCGACGTCGCCGTGAGCCGCGGGGCGAAGGTGTATCCCTATTCCTGGCGCGACGAATCCGCGGCTGCCTATGCTGAGTCCGTAGGAGCGCTGCTTGCCGATCCCCGCTGGAAAGCAGGGAGCTTTTCGCTGTCCGCCGAGTCGCTGCTGGAGATTCCCGGCGGCGCGAAAATCGTGATCCCTTCCCCGAACGGCTCAACGCTCTCGCTGGCGGCCAGACCGGCGCCGACGCTGGCCGGGTGCCTGCGGAACGCCGGGGCGGTGGCTGACGCCGCGCATAAAATCGGGCGAAAGATCGCGTTGATCCCGGCTGGCGAGCGCTGGAATGACGATCAAAGCCTGCGCCCGTCCTTCGAAGACCTGGTCGGCGCCGGAGCGATCATCAGCCATCTGCCAGGCAGCCGCTCGCCAGAGGCTCAAGTTGCTGCTGCGGCTTTCGAGGCGGTAAGAACTGACCTCGAGCAGGCTTTATTGCACTGCCCGTCCGGGAAAGAATTGATCGAACGCGGCTACGGCAATGACGTTCTGCTCGCCTCAAAATTGAACATCAGCGGCTGCGCGCCGATTCTGGTCGACGGGGTATATTACGACCGGGCTGTGTTGAAAGGGAAAGGATGTATCCGTCCCTGCCGATGAGCCGGGTCGCACGCACAAACGCAGTAAAATATCCGTATTCCCTCTCCTCTTCGAATCCCTGGTGGAGTCTACATATGCTTCCCCTGACAGATCCCAAATGGCAATTATTGAGAGCCAATTACACCGACGGCAGCCGCGTCGCTGATTTGCTCGCCAGCGCCGGAGGCGGCGCGCCCGCCGAGCTGTGGTATGAGGACCTCATCCAGGAACTCTGTCATCAGTATACGGTCAGCGAAGCGGCCTTTTTCGCCGCGCCCCACCTGGCGCGGCTCGCCGCTGCCCGCCCGGACGCGCGCAAGGACCTGCTCGTCCTGCTCGCTTCCTGCCACGCATCGGCGCGGTCGCCGCAACCACTGCCCATCCCGGCTGGGGCGGAAGCCGGCTGGCGCTCCTCCGCCGAAGAAGGGCTGCCCATGCTGGCATTGCTGCTGGCCGAGCCGCCCGCCGATGAAGATGAACTGCGTTACCTGCTCAGCTCGCTGGCAGCCCTGCAGGGTTACCCCGATCTGGCCCTGGCCATCGAGAGATTGGACGACCGGTAGCTTAACCTGAGCATCATTAATTTATCCACCATCAATCCATCAGGGACGGAACATGCGCAGCGGGTTGGAAAAGCTCGACCTCATCCTCAACCCTGCCCGGAACGACGGGCGCATCCGTGCGGCTTGGTTTCCGTCCCCATGCGGGGAAGAAAATCCTTCTCAGAGCGTATTTTTGGTTACCAGGTAGCAGAGGCAGCCATCCAATACCATTGCCGGAGGCGAGAACCATCGATATTCTGATCCTCTCTGCCTCCCCTGAACCTCTCAAGGCGTATCACCGATGCAGCGGCGATGAGAAAGGGTCCTCGCAGGGCTCGGATTGATCCGCGTCCTCCACCCAGCAGCGCAATTCCTTATATAATATACATATGACCAAAACCAACAAAGTGGTCCCCATTTCAGACGAGGATTGGTACCGCGACATCGTCGACGGCGCGCCTGAATCCATCATGGTCATCGACCCCGAGGGGACTATATTGTTCTATAAACCCCAGATACCGGAATTCAGACCCCAGGATTTTATTGGTACTCAGATCTACGACTATTTTTTCCCCGATTATCATGAAACCGTCCGCAGCACGATCAAAAAGGTGGTCGAAACCGGCGAGAAGGGAACCTACGAGCTGGCGACCACTTACATTAATAACAAAATCCTCTGGTACACCACCCGCCTGGCGCCGATCATCCGCGGCGGGAAGGTGGTCGCTGTTTCGCTCTTTATTCGCGATACGACCGAACAAAAGCGCAACGAGCAGGAGCTCAACCGGATCAACCAGGACCTGGAGAGCATCGTAGCTGAGCGAACGCAGGCGCTGACGAAAAATGCCCAGCGGCTGGATGCGTCCGAAAAGCTTATCATCGCCTTGCGCAAGGCAGATAACTGGCAGGCGGTGGCAGAAACCCTGGCTGAGCACAGTAAAAAGCTGCTCAATTTCGATTTAACCGGTGTCTATCTGCTTTCGGGAGAAAAACTGATTTTATCGACCAGCCTCGGGCACACCGATCCTCCGCCTGATCAGCTGTCAGAAGAGAGCAACCGCTTCCTGTTCAACCTTCTGCAGACAAAAGCCATCCGTTATGTCTCGCTTATCGAGGAGGCCGCTGATCCCTGCTGCAGCTTCTGGACGTACATCCATGAACAGGGCATGGCTACGCTGGTCATCGCTCCACTGCGCACGGGCGATACGGTTGCCGGCGTGCATTTCCTCGGTTCCAGGGCGGTGCGTGAAAAAATCCCTGAGGATGAGCAGCTGCTGAGTGCGTTCGCAGAATCGAGCAGCATCACCATGCACCGCATATTGATGATGGAGCAGCTCGAGCAGAACATCAAGGAGCGCGAGGAAGAGCTGCAGGTGCTTTACGAGATCATGTCCATTTCCAACGAGACAAGTGATGAAGAAACCCTGCTGAAAAAATCGATAACTTGCATCCTCAAAGCTGTGAATTGCGAGGTGGGCGTAATTCATCTGGTTGACCTGAACGGAAAAAAGCTCAAGGTCGCGGTAACTGAAAATTATCCGGATACGCTGCATAACTACTTTCTGCTCTCTGGCGCGGCGAATGACCTGTGGGAAAGGGTCTACGCCGAGAAACAAAACATTCAAATCACAGGATTGCAATCCCAGTCGTACCATGAGACGACCGGCTCTGGCGTGCAGGTTTTGAATTACCTGGGTATCCCGATTCGGACCAAAGACACCGTCAAGGGAGTGATCAGCATTTTTTACACCGGCGTCCATTTGAACCCTGGACAGATCAGGCTGATCGGCACCATTGCCGATCAGATCGGTCTGGCGCTGGAGAGCACGATCCAACGCAAGCATGAGAACGAAGTATTGATCTCGGCTGAGCGTCAGAGGCTGGCGCGCGAGCTGCACGATTCCATCTCACAATCGCTCTACGGGCTGGCGCTCTCAGCCGACGTCAGCAACAAACTGCTTAAAGTGAAGGCTTATTCGGAGCTGTCCAGAACCCTGGAAGAAACTCGCGAAGTAGCGCTGCAGGCGCTTAAAGAAATGCGTCTGATGTTGTTCGAGCTGCGGCCGGTCTCTTTGGAGGCGGTCGGATTGGTGGGCGCGCTTGAACTTCGGCTGAATACAGTAGAAGGGCGAGCCAATATCGATACTAAGCTGACGGCTGACGGGATGGATCTCCTCCCGCGCGCGTACGATCTGGATGTGTATCGCATCGCCACCGAGGCGCTCAATAACGCGTTGAAGCACTCGCACGCCAGCGAGGTACAGGTGGACTTATCCGTGTCGCGGGGGTGGTTCCAGATGGTGATCCGCGATAATGGCATCGGCATCGATCCCGCGAAAGTGACATCTGGCGGGATCGGATTGAGCTCAATGCAGGAACGGGCGCAGCGGATTGGGGGCAGCGTCGCGATCGATTCGGAGCGAAATCGCGGCACCGCCGTCACCCTCTCGGTGCCGCTGCCGCTGCCTGTCCGCGAGGCGCAGGAGATGGCAGAATGAAAAAGCCGCATATCCGTGTACTGGTAGTGGACGACCACCCGATCGTCCGCCGCGGTTTATGCGCCGAGATCAACCTCGATCCGAAGATGCAGGTGGTCGGCGAGGCGAAGGACGGCGCTGAGGCGGTCAGGATGGCGCAGCGCCTGAATCCGGACGTGATCCTGATGGACCTGGTCATGCCAATCATGGATGGGGTCAGGGCAACCGACGAGATCATCAGCGCCAATCCAAATGCCAGCGTCTTGATTCTGACCAGTTTTACCGAAGATGACAACATCTACGCGGCGATCAAAGCCGGCGCGGTTGGCTTCATTTTCAAAGATAAACACCCTGATGAGCTGTTGCAAGCCATCCGCGACGTTTATAATGGCGTGCCGATCCTTGCGCCGACAGTCACCCGCAAAATGCAACAGGAGCTGCGCCGACGTCCACAACTCGGCCGCGGCGACGAATTACCGTTGACCGACAGGGAAACAGAAATCCTCAAGCGGGTGGCGAAGGGGGCATTGTACAAGGAAATCGCCATGGAGCTGGGCATCCGCGAGGCGACCGTCCGCGCGCATGTCAGCAGCATCCTGGGAAAATTAAACCTGAACAACCGCTCGCAGCTTGTGCTCTTCGCGGTCAACCGGAAATTAATCGAACCTCAGCCCGAGCAAAAAGATAACTGAGACCGAAAAATGCCATAATCCCCGGATTCTTCGGGCGATAACAACCTTGTTCCATCGACGTTCAATTTCCCGCTGCTTCCATCATCCTCAACGCGCTTGCCAATACGCGCAGATTTCATTTTCAGGGGCGGCGGCAAGCATGGGCGCAACCAACCCATAAACAACAGGGGGTGTATCGATGGTCTTGGGGGGAATATGTGGTTAAACAAAAGTTGGCTTTATTGCTGAAATTTGTTTAAGCTCAATGCCAACATTAACCCGATGCGGATTGCGAAATATTTCACTATACTCTAATGGAATAATAGCTCTTCCTCATCCGGGGTGGAGTCTATTCCCAGGCCAGGTCTGATCATACTACCCCCAATTGTGTTATCTCCAAGGAGGAAGAACATGAGCGCTTCTGAGAAAGAACCCCAACTGGTGTCGCGCCGTAGTTTCCTGCAAAAAACCGCCCTGATGGGTGTTGGCGCAGTGGCAGGCACGACGCTGGCGTCCTGCGCGCCAAAAACCGCCGGGAGCACCAAAGCCAAAATTGAATGGGAAAAGGAAGTGGATGTGCTGGTCGTTGGCTCGGGAACGGTGGCCACGGCTGCCATCGCTGCCAAGGACGCCGGCGCTGAATCGGTGCTCATCATCGAGAAAGGCCCCGGATTTGGCGGCACCTCGGCCCTCTCTGGCGGTGGGCTGTGGATCCCGAACAATTATGCAATGAAGGAGATCGGCCTTGAGGACAGCCGCGAGGATGCTTATAAATATATGAAAGCTGCCAGCGCAGGTCAATCCTCCGATGAATTGATCAACACCTATCTCGATAACGCCCCCGCCTTGTTGGAGTGGATGCGCGACAAATTCGGCATCCACTGGAGCGCGGAGGGCGCCATGTTTAATGACTATTACCAGCTTCCGGGTTATCGACCGCTGGGTCGGAAAGTCGACCCGGTTATCGATGGAAAAGTTAATAGCGGCGCCGGCTTTTGGAAGAAAATCCGCTCGATTTGCGACGACCTTGGGGTTGAGGTGATGCTCGACACCGCCGGCAAGAAGCTGATCACCGACGATAACGGCGAGGTAATCGGCGTTGTCGCAGAATCCAGCGGCAGGCAATTCGCTATCCACGCGAAAAAGGCTGTCATCCTTGGCACGGGCGGCTTTGATCATAACAAAGAAATGACGCTCCATTTTTTGCGCGGCCCGATTTTCGTGAGCAATGCAGTTCCAACCAACACCGGCGACGGCCATCTGATGGCCATGGCCCTCGGCGCGGATTTGCGCAACATGAACGAATCCTGGGGTTTGCCGGCATTTCCGCTCGATGAAGAAAACCTGAAGGGTGAGGTTGACTGGCAGATGTACCGGGGCAAGCCCGGCGCGGTGGTGGTTAACAAGTACGGCGAGCGCATCGGCAATGAAGCTTCCTCGTATGAACTGTTCCAGCGCTCGTTCTATTTCTGGGATTCAGGCAAGTTTGAATGGCGTAACATCCCGTCCTTCTGGATCTGCGACGCCACTTTCCCTCAATACTACTTCATGCCTGGTTCCAATTATCAGATGGGCGTGATCCCAGACTGGATCGTCCAGGCCGATTCGCTGGAAGAATTGTGCGGTAAACTTGGCGTCGATTGGAATGGTCTGGAAGCCACGCTGGCAGTATTCAATGAAAACGCCAGGAACGGGGTCGATCCAATCTGGCACCGCGGCGAATACGACTTCGACAAGAATACCGCCGGTGATTACACCGGCCGCACCGACCTGAAGAACGTCTGCCTCGCGCCCGTCGAAAAGGCGCCCTTCTATGGCGCCCGGTACGCGCCCGGCACATGTGGAACCAACGGCGGATTAAAAGTCAACGCCAATGCCCAGGTGATCGACGTTTGGGGTAACCCGATCCCGCGGTTGTACGCAATCGGCAACACCGCCGGCTCGGTCATGGGCGCGTCATACCCTGGCGGCGGCAGCACCCTCGGCGCCGGATGCGTGTTTGGCATGATCGCCGGGCGGCATGCGGTCTCATTGGAGTCGCTCCCGGAGGAGCTTGGCTAACAAAAAAGGCGCATTGAGAGAAATCACGGCAGCTTTCATCGACAGCGCAGATTGACGCCTCATCACGAAGCAAAAACTGGCGTTTCTCGCCAGTTTTTGCATTTAACTCTTCTTGATCGCGCCGGCCTGCACACGGAGTTTGTCTGGTAGGACCGCGTCATAACGCGTATACGGTAAAATCGGAGCAACCCACACAAACGCTTTTCCATTCGGAGACCCATGCGCAGCGAACAGGAAATGCTCGACCTCATCATCACCACCGCCCGCGAGGACGAGCGCATCCGCGCGGCGATTCTGAACGGCTCGCGCGCCAACCCCAACGCGCCGAAGGACTTCTTCCAGGATTTCGACGTCGTCTACTTCGTCACCGATATGGCGCCCTTCATCCGCAACCTGGAATGGATCCGGCGCTTCGGCGAGCTGATGCTTCTGCAATTACCCGAGGACATGCAGGATCCGCCCCCCGCGATGGATCAGGGCTACGGCTACCTGATGCAGTTCGCCGACGGCAACCGCATCGACCTGGGCTTTTATCCACTGGCAAAGATCCCCGAGAAGATCGAGGACAGCCTGACCGTGCTGCTGCTGGACAAGGACGGCATCGTCCCGCCCCTCCCGCCGGCGGACGAGAGCGGCTACCTGCCCAAACCGCCGACCGCCAGGCAGTTCGCCGACTGCTGTAACGAATTCTGGTGGGTCAGCGCCTACGTCGCCAAGGGGCTCTGGCGCGAGGAGCTGCCCTACGCCCGGCACATCCTCGAGGTTTGGACGCGCGACCAGTTGACCCGCATGCTCAACTGGTACATCGGGGTGAAGACCGGCTTCGCGGTCAACCCGGGCAAGCTGGGCAAGTACTTGCAGAAATACCTCGAGCCGGAGCTGTGGGAGATGCTGCTCAAGACCTGCGCGGACGGCAGCCCCGAGCACACCTGGGATGCGCTCTTCGCGATGGGAGACCTTTTCCGAATCGCCGCGCTGCGGGTCGCCGGGCATTTCGGCTTTAAATACAACCAAACTGAGGACCGCAATATGACCGCCCACCTGCGCCACGTCCACGCGCTGCCGCGGGATGCAGGGGAGATGTATTAAAGTTCTACCACCCGTGCTGCCTGGATCCCTCGCGGTACTTGCAGAAGCCGCAGTCCTCGCCTGGCGCAGGCGGCTCGGGCTGCTCCAGCAGGGTCAGCACCTCGCCGAGAAACATAAAGAAAGCCGCATCATCGCGCGGCACGGCCTGCCAGGTGGGCGTGCTGAGCAGCGAGGCTTGCCCGCTGGCTGTCATTTCCATCGAGCGCGGGGTGAGTGAGAGCAGACCCAGTAAAGAGATGGGCGCCAGACCGAATTTACCTGGCGCGGGATTTTCGAGCGCCAGCGCATAGGCGTGCAACTGCCGCCCGTAGAAAGGCACATGTTCTGGCTTGGGGTCGCTGGTTTTATAATCCACCACGCCAAATGAGCCGTCATCGAAGGCCAGGATGGTGTCGTATTTACCGCGGAAGTAGCAGCGCGCCTGGCAGCCGGGAATTTCGATCAGGCCGGATTCGACCCAGTTCTCGCCGGGCTGTACCCTGCCGGGCGGCAGTGACGGATGGATCTCGCTGGTGGAGCGGCCGCCGTAATACGATTTCATCGCCCGGTCGATGTTGCCGAATATGGAGGGAAAGGCCGTGGATGGGCGCGAAATTCCATAGACGTGCTTGATATAAAAGCAGCGCGGACATTCGTCCCAGAGAAAAGTAAGTTCGGATGGGCTGAATTTATAGTTCTTGTGCATGACATGTCCTCCTGATGACTTAATTATATCCATAGCCGCGGATGCCGGGCGGTCAGGGCGCTCACCTGCGCCGCAACCTGGCATATAATAGGCATATCCGCCCGGGCGGCGGTAACCTCAGGCGGACGGGAGTTGACCATGCTGCTGTGCATCGACATCGGCAATACCAACGTGAAACTGGGGCTGTTCGCGGGCGAGGAAATGCGCGCCCACTGGCGCATCTCCACCGACCGGGAAAAGTTGGTGGACGAGTACGCCGTGCTCATCCGCAATCTGTTCGAAACCGAGGGACTGGACTTCACCAACATCAGCGGATGCGCCATCTCCTCGGTCGTGCCGGCGCTGACCGAGGTGTTTGCCGAGATGGCCGGACATTATTTCAAGTGCGCGCCGCAGGTGCTCTACGCCGAGGCGGTCACCAATATGAAGATTAAAACCGACCGCCCGGCCGAGGTCGGCCCGGATTTGATCACCAACGCGCTGGCTGCCCGCGAGCTGTACGGCGCGCCGGTGATCGTGGTCGCCTTCGGCACTGCCACCACCTTCACGGCAGTCTCGGCGGCGGGCGACCTGGAGGGGGTGGCGATCGCGCCGGGCATCCTGACCAGCACCGAGTCGCTCTTCCGTGCCGCGTCGATGCTGCCGCGCCTGGCGCTGGCTCACCCGAAGACCTCGCTCGGCAAGGACACAGTCCAGTCCATGCGGGCCGGCATCGTCTTCGGCTTCGCCGCGCTGGTCGAGGGGCTGGTGACGCGGATGAAGGCCGAGCTTGGCGGCAGCGCGCACGTGGTAGCCACCGGCGGGCTGGCCAGCCTGATCGCGCCGGAGACGGCGGCGATCGAGCTGGTCGAACCGAACCTGGCGCTGATCGGCCTGCGGCTGTACTATCAGAGTTGCCAGTCGGACCAGCGCGACTGCGGCCACCAGGCGGATTGATCCGTCGCGCGCCCCTGTGCGCCGGCCGAGCTGAAAAAACCTACGGCGAATATCCGCGGTGAGCGCGGAGAATATTGATTCGATCACCACGCCCTATTCGTCCCGCGCGAGGTGATTCGCGAAATAAAGCAGCGCGTGGACGCGCTGCTTGCAATTAACCCGGGTCACGACTCGTGACGCGCCGCTGCGCCCAACAGGCTGCCTGGCATCACAATTGCAACATCCATCTCAGGTCAAGACACTTACCCTCTGCAGTACTTCACAGGCAGCCATGAATCGAGCCATTTACTTGCGCAAAAAGCGACCTCCGGCCCACCACCACCCCTATTTTGAGGAGGCTTTGCAGAAATCTCAGCAGGTGCTGCGCCAGTTTGTCCAAACCCTGCCGGTCGCGATTTGCATTCTCGACCGCCATGACCACACCTACCTGGACGTCAACGACCGCTTCGCCGAACTGACCGGCCTGAGCCGCGCGGAAATTATCGACCGGCGCTCACAAGACCTGCCCGCCGGTCTGAGCGAAGTCGATCTGACCAACATTCTGGCCAGCCTGGCACAGGGCCGGATAATCGAGCAGTTGCCCCTGGACTTCATCGCCGGCGGGAATTCGCTGCGCGGATCGGTCCACGCCGAATTAATTGAATACGGTGGGCGGGATTCCCTGCTGATCACTTTCGTGGAAACCTGCCCGGCGGACAGCCCGCCAGCCGCCACTGCCGACTCGCGGCTGGCCATCGCCGGCGACATCGGCCGCAGCCTGGCCGACACGGTCGACCTGGAAGAGGTCTACCGCCGCCTGAGCGGCTCGATCTTCCAAATGCTGCCGGACGTCTGCTCGGTATTCATCTCGCTCTTCGAGCCGGCCGATCAGCGCATCCGCGTTGTCTATGCCAGCCACAACAACCAGCCGCTGGATCCGGCGGAATTTATCGATCAGCCCTACGCCGCCTGCTCCAGCGATCCGCAGAGCGAGGCAGTTCGCACCCGCCGCGCGCGGATCGTCAATGACCTGCAGCAGCGCCTGTGCGACCCGGCGCTGAACCTGCCGGCTGCGCCAACCGGCCGGCCGGCCAGCTGCGGAATCTACGCTCCCATGATCGCCAAGGGAGATGTGATCGGCGTTATCCAGGCGCACAGCGCCAGCCCGGCCCGCTTCCAACAGGCAGACGCCTCGCTGCTGACCCTGATCAGCAACACCGCTGCAATCGCCGTGCAGAACATCCGCCTCTCCAGGAATCTCGAACAGACCAGCCAGGACCTGGCGCAGACTTACGAAGCCACCATCGAGGGTTGGACGCGCGCGCTGCTGCTGCGCGACTCGATCACCGAGGGGCACACCCACCGCGTGATCGGTCTCACGGTTGAGCTGGGAAAACGGCTCGGCCTGCAGCCTGAAGAGCTGGTGCAGATCAAGCGCGGCGCCCAACTGCACGATATCGGGAAAATCGGCATCGAGGATAAGATCCTGCGTAAGAACGGCCCTCTGGACGAGGCTGAATGGCGCGAGATGCGCAAACACCCGCTCTACGCTTATGAATTATTGCGGCCCGTCCCACACTTCACCCAGGTGCTCGACATCCCCTACTGCCATCACGAAAAATGGGACGGCAGTGGCTATCCGCGCCGATTGAAGGGCGAGGAAATCCCGCTCTCGGCGCGCATCTTCTCGATCGTCGACGTTTGGGACGCGCTCAGCTCCAACCGCCCCTACCGGCGTGCCTGGCCGCAAACCCGGGTGATCGACTACATCCAATCAGAGAACGACAGGCACTTCGAGCCGGTCATCACCAGCGCATTTCTCGAGCTGGTGCGCGGCAAGAGCCGCACGCCGCGCCCGCCGGGCGTGTTGATCCGCGGCGGGACGACCACCTTCTTTCTGCGCTGACCGTCTGACTCAGCGCCGGGAAGCCGCGCGCGCATAGACCCCCAGACCGATACCAGCCAGCACGACCAAGCCGCCAAGTATGCCGAGCAGCGGCGAGCCCCCGCCCTCAGAATCTGGCTCCGCCTGCGCCGCTGAACTGATCTGCGCGCCAAAATCCAGCGTGGATTGATCGCCGGCCTTGAGCGGGAGCGTGTAATCCATGCGCGTGGTGGGATTGTACCCCTCCGGCACAGCGACCGAGATGTTGTAGTCTCCCTCGGGCAGGTCGAGGAAGCAGCTTGGCTCCTCTAAACTGGCACTCGTTGTTCCAGTTAGCGACACTTTACCCAATTGGTCGGTCAGGCTGATCGCGCCGTCACTGATGGCCGCCTCGCCCGGCTCAGCAAGAGCATTGCCGTTGATATCATCGAACAGGACGACGCACACCTCGCCATTGCCCTTGAAGGGCGTCGGTGAGGGCAGCAGCGGCGTCGGTGTGGCGGTTGGGCCGCCGGGAGTTGGCGCAGACTCAGCAGTGCCTAAGATAAGCTTCTGCCCGGGGATGAGGACGCAATCGGTGTTAAGGTTGTTCAGCAGGCGCAGCTGATCGAGATCCACGCCGTTGAGCAGCGATATGCTGATACAGGTGTCGCCCTCTTTTATGATGTACATGATCCTGCCGTCCGCATCCGGCGTGGGCGTGAAATAGAAGGCCTGCGCCTGCGGATTGGCCGCCGCAGGCCTTGAGAAACTGGCTGCCAGGACCGCCAGAGCCAGGATCGCAAGCAGGGAGAAAAATTGCCGTCTTTGCATCGTGGGATTTTCCGAAAAGATTATATCACCCTTCCAAAAAGCGCTGGAGGGGCTGAGGTCATGGCTGAGGAAAGGCCGCAATTATGACATTTTTCCCGACTTTTCACATAGAAATCACTCTGCCGCCCGAGCCGTATTATGGCGAAAACCAGCGGTGTATAATGAATACGCGCAGTAATCCGAGACTACATAAACTGAGCGGCCCCGAGAGGAGGAACTTATGCCTCTGGATATCGTCATTGGAACACAGTGGGGTGATGAAGGTAAAGGGCGGATCGTCGACCTTTTAGCCGCCAGAGCAGACCTCGTAGCTCGATTCAACGGCGGCGACAACGCCGGACACACCGTCACCGTCGGCAACCGCACGTTCAAACTGCACCTGATCCCTTCCGGCATCATCCACCCGCACACCGTGTGTGTGCTTGGCAACGGCATGGTCTTCAACCCGGTCACTTTTATACACGAGATTGAGATGCTGCAGTCGTCAGGGGTGAACGTAGAGCCGTCGCGGCTGCGAATATCACACGCCGCACATCTGATCACGCCGGCTCACCGTGCGCTCGACTCAGCCCAGGAATCCGCCCGCGGGAAAGAGCAACTGGGCACAACCGGCCGCGGGATAGGCCCGGCCTACACTCACAAAACCGCTCGCAGCGGTTTGCGTATGGAAGACATGCTCAACGCGGCTGAGTTTCAGCGCAAGTTGATCCATCATGTCGAAGAAGTGAATCAGCTGCTAGTTGATATTTACCGGGCTGAACCGCTGGACGCCAAAACTGTTGCGAAGGAGTACGCCAATTACGCCGTCCATCTGCTGCCGTACATCGACGATACTGGCAAGCAGATCCACCAGGCGCTGCAAGCGGGCAGGCGGGTGCTGGCAGAAGGCGCGCAGGGTACGCTGCTCGACCTGGACCATGGGACCTACCCGTTCGTGACCAGCTCGGCGACCATCGCGCCCGCTGTGTTTGGCGGGCTGGGGATCGGCATCCATCCGGTCGAGCGGGTGATAGGCGTGACCAAAGCCTTCCAGACGCGCGTTGGCGCCGGCCCCTTCCCAACCGAGGTGTTCGGGCGCGCCGCCGAGCGCCTTCGCGGGACGGGTAAAAACCCGTGGGATGAATTCGGCACCACCACCGGCCGGCCGCGGAGGGTCGGCTGGTTGGACGGCGTGCTGCTGTGTTACGCGCTGCGCGTCAACGGCGTGACTGAGCTGATGGTCACTAAAATGGACATTCTCAGCGGGCTTTCCAATCTGCGCCTGTGCGTGGCATACCTGAGCGCCGGCCGGACCATCCAGGACCTGCCGCTCGGCCCAGCCAACCTGAGCCCCTTCGAACCGCAATATGACGAATTGCCTGGCTGGGAGGAAGATGTCACCGATGTGCGCCGCTGGGAAGACCTGCCCGCTGAGGCGCGCAACTACATCCGCCGTCTGGAAGAATTCTGCGGCGTGCCGGTGCGGCGAGTTTCCGTCGGACCCGAGCGTTCGCAGGTGGTCGAAGTAACGCCGTGAAGATTCTGCACGCCGCGCTGCTCCTGATTTTATTAGGGGCGGCTGGCTGCGCGCCTGCATCCCTCGAAGGCAGCCTGCTGTTGGCGACCAGCACAGTCACCGTCACCGCCAGCCCGACCGCGACGATCGACTGGTTCCCGGCGACCGGCACGCCCACCCCGGCGCCCACCCGTGAGATCACCCCTACGCCGACCCCCGAGCTCGGACTGGCGGAAGTACTCTTGAGCGACGATTTCAGCCAGCGCGGGCAGATGGAAGTCTACCAGAAATCCGACGGCAGCGCCGCCTACGGAAAAAACGAATTCACCCTGGCGGTATCCGCCGCCAAAGCCTACCTGACCAGCCTACGCAGCCAGCCTGCGCTGGATGATTTCTACCTCGAAGTCAGCGCCAATCCCAGCCTGTGCCTCGAGGCGGACAGCTACGGGCTGCTTCTTCGCTCCGTGAACCAGTGGAGCTACTACCGCTGGGTGATCACTTGCGGTGGTCAAACCCGCCTGGAACGGGTCAAGGACGGTTATGCTGTGCTGCTGCAGGACTGGCAGTACAGCGCTCAAATCCCGCAGGGGCCAGGCGCTGATCTGCGCCTGGCGGCCTGGATGTACGGCAGCCAGATGCGCTTCTTCATCAACGGCAGCGAGCAATTCCGCGTGAGCGATCCGCTCTTCTCCAGCGGTCAGCTGGGCTTCTTTGCCCGCGCGGCCGGCGACACACCGCTCACGGTCAACTTCAGCCTGTTGAGCGTGCGCGCGATCGATCCGCAGGCGCTGCCTACCATCACGCCCGCACCGACGATCACGCCCGGCACATAGAAACAAGTGCGGGGGAATGAATACGGCCGGTGATGTCACCGCGAGCGAAGCGTGGCGGTCTTCTGGCTTGCGAATCCGCATAATAAATCGCGGGCAAGGATGCCCGCGCTACGACTTGAGAATCCACCCCGCCTGAAACCCGACGATTCTGCAGTGTGTGCAGGCGCAATCCAGCCCAAGCAGGAAGATTGCTTCGGTCGCACCAACCGCTCCCTCGCAATGACATCTGAATTGCAGAACCGTGGGCAGGGATACCTGCAAAAACAGCGGGTACATGTGCCCGCGCTACGGATTGGTGTACAGGGCCTGATAAGCCGGCTCGCCGCGCAGCGATTCTAAATCCGCATCCTGTCGCGACCATTCGCTCAGGCGCGGATTCAGGCGCAGCGCCTGGCATAATTCTTCCAGGGCTTGTTGCGTTTGCCCGCTCAAGGCATGCGCGCAGGCCAGGTTGTAGAGCACGTTGCCCTGCCAGGTGGGGTCATCGTCCAGCCCCGCGGACAGGCGGCACATCTGTTCCAGATAGCTGGTGTATGCAAGGATATTGCCGCGGTCGCGATGGTACTCACCCAGGTGGATCAGGGTGTGATTGAAAGTTGACCCGCCGATGTACCGCCAGCCAGGCTGGGCTTCCAGCCAGGGCAGCACGTCGCCGCGCTGCAACCCTTCATTACCGAGCTGCCTGACCGCATCGATCAGGTCCTGATGAGCCCGCGCGGCATAGTCATAGACTTCCTGCCAGGACTTGGCGCAATGCATATTGAAAATCTCAAAGTTTTTCTCATTCGGATCGCCATGATCCACGGGGGTCCCGCCGCTCAGGCTTGCGCGAATGTTTGCTGCCAGCAGATCATTCCAGGTTTCGATATGCGCAATCACATCCTTGCGCGACCAGCGCTCGAACGTGCCGGGGAGCCCGCGCTCCTCCGCCGGCTGTTCCTGTAAAAATTGCTCCTCCATCTGCCAGGCTTGCTCGAGCAGTTGGACAACTTTGGTCAAGTGATCCATGTTATTTCCTCCTGATTCCCATCCCATCCCCTTGTTTATGGATTTACGAGAGTGCTGAAATCCCACCAAATATTAGCACAAAGTAGAAATAAATGACTCCACCAACCGCTCCGCCTTAAAAGATACCGCACCTTCGCCCGATCTACACTGCTCCACCCCCGCGGCGCAGCTAAAACAGCAGTCACCCGGAGTGGACTGTTCCCTCCGGGTGTTAAATCATGTCTGCGATCCAGTCTAGCGCCCGATGGTGACCAGGTAGGTTTTCTTCGGCGGTCCGGCCCAGAGCGAGTAGCGCGCGTCGCTGCCGGCCAGACCCTCAACCAGAGGCGTCACTTTGAGATAGTAGTTGCCGGTTACCGGCGGCGTCCAAACCAGGGCAGCAGTCCTCCCCAGATCGGCGGCCTGGGCGGTCGCCAGCAAGTCCCCGGCGCTGTTGTAAATCTCCAGGTTCACAGCCGCCCCGCCGCCGTTGGATGCGGCGGCGATGAGCAGCTCCACGCCGGCCTGGCCGGGGAAAAACACCCAGTCTGCGTCGCCGAGCCCGCAAAGATTGTGCCCCTGGTACATACCCAACGGCAGATAAGCGGCATAATCCCGGCTGTCATCTCCGTTCAGGTTGCGGTCGAAATCGTCCTCGTTGCAGGCGCCTTCGATGCGGGTGGACGCTTCGGGATTGGCAGGGTAGTCCTCGAGGAGGTTGGCCTTGTCCTTCGCCCGCATGCGGAAGTCGTAGGTCTGACCAAACTGCCCAAGGAACCATCTCTCCGACGAACCGACGAGGGGGTTCGGCAGCCAATCCTGCCAGGCGGCTCCGTCCTGCCGGAACTGCAGATTCAACTCGCCCAATCCGCTGCCGGCATCGTAAGCAGACCAGCGCAACTGGAGCGCGGTGCTGCCCATTTCACCTGGCAGGGGGGACATCTGTGACACCGGCTTTTCGGTGTCCACCCTCAGCCCCAGCAGCATGGCGCCCCAGATGTTGTCCGCCGCGTCGCGCGCTTCGATGTAAATACCGCTGTTGGTCAGGTTTCCTTTTGTTGAAAGGTCGTAGATCTTGCTCCAGCCATCGCTGCCGTCGGCGTCACTGCCGATCAGCTCCCAACTGCCGTTTAGCCAGTCCGGATTGTGCCAGTAGAAATCCACCCGGGCGACGCCGCTGCCCGAATCGAGCGCGGCGGCGGACGCCTCGAACACCGCTCCCGGGATCCAGATATTGGCCGGATAGGCGATGTTCGAAACTGGCGGGGTGATGTCGCTTTCCAGGCGCAGGGTGTAGAAGTAGTCTGGGCCGCCGGCCGCCGGGTGATTCCAGGCCTTGACTTTGAGATAATACACCCCGGTGTAAGGCAGCGTCAGGCCGAGCGCGGAATCGCGCACCACTCCGCTGTCGATATCGTCGTTCTCGGCGATCAACCCTCCGCTGCCGTCCAACAGGTAGATATACGGATCGAGGTTTGAGCCGTTCGCCCCGGCGGCGACCCGGAAGGCGATTTTCTGACCGGCGTTCCCGTTGAATTTATAGAAATCGACGTCCCCGCGCGGGCAAATGAACTGACCCGTGACGGTCTGCCCCAGGCTGACCTGCGTGGCGGTTGCCAGGCGGTCGTTGCGGGCGGCTTCGACGCAGGAGTTGTCATCCGGCTCGGAGGTGATACTGACGTCATTGATCTCCCAGCCGCCGCCGCTGCTAAATAACTCGTCTGCGGTGAAGAAGTAAAACCGCACCCGCACCGTCCGGCCGGCATAGGCGGAGAGGTCGATCGCCGGGCTGACCAGCCACCATTCCTGGGCGTCGTCCCACAACGGATCGGCTTGCTGCGCCTGCAGCGGGCCGCCGTTTTCAACCACCTGGACATCCTGGAAAGGTCCGTCGTCGACCGAGATTTGCACCCGGCGCTGGTCCCAGAAGGGATAGCTGTCCTCCGTGTCGGCCCGATAGCTGAACCTCAAGTAACTGGCGCCGGCGGGCAGTGCCACCGGCGGAGAGGTCAGGCTGCCGTAATTGATCGGTTTGCTGGGACTGCTGTAACCGCTAAATCGCCAGCCGACATGACCGTCGTTCAAGGTGGCGTGATTCCACCCGCCGGTTGCCTGCCATTCGCCGGTGTTCGCGTCCATCGCATCGACGTAGGGCACGCTTTTTACATCCGCTGATTGGAGGGAGGCGCTGTCGACGGTGAAGTAAATTGGAGCCGCGTCATAACTGGCGCCGCTGCTGTTGTTGCCCTTGCCGCGCAACCGGTAGAAACCCGCGGGGAGGCTGCCCAACGAAACCACCGGCTGGGTAAGATTTGGATAAGAAGCTGCCAGGACGAAGTTCGCGCCCTCCTTGCGGTAAAGCTCGAAGGAGAAGGTGGCCGCGCCCTTGGCATACATGCTGGCCGAGAGCGACTCAACCCCTGAAAAGGTGACATCTTCCGCCCCGGGGTTGCTGTCGGTATCGGGCGGCGGGAAGCTGAATCCGATCGGGGAACCCACCCCCTTATTCTTCCACTGGACGATCAGCGAAGATAGCGTGTCCGCGCCGATGCGGTTGTCAGTCAGGTTCGGATCGCTGACCTCGAGCGCTTCGCTGCGCCCCTCGTGTGCATTCTCCGTGTAAAGCAGGGCGCGCACGTTCGATCCGACCATAATCGAGGCAGCGTTGTTATCGCCAACCTTGGTATCCTCCGTTGCCAGATCCCTGACCAGAATTTCACCGCCGCTCGGTTCTTTTTCGAACTCGCGGCAGGCGCCCTGATAATTCGGCTCGCTGTAAAGAACGATCTTGTCCGCCGTGGGTGTGCAGGCCGGCGGCGGGGGCGCGCAGGCGTAATTCTTGACCACCGTGCGCAGCCCGGGCGCGCCGGGCGCGACGTTGCCTTCGATATCCCAAATCCGCAGGGCGATATCGACCGGCCCATCCGGGACGGAAGCCGAGCACAGGTCGACGCTGGTGGTGAATGGGACGGAGGTGAGCGGCGAACCGACGTCCCGCCAGATGCGGTCGCGCCCGCGCGCGATCACCTGGACTTTGGTCACGCCGATGTCGTCAGCGGCGCTGCCCGCCACGGTCAACCCGGGGCCGGTGACCACCTCGCCGCTGGCCGGCAGGCTCAGGCTGCCGCTCGGCGGGTGGGCGCCGACGTTGCCGGAGGTGAATTTGTCATCTTCGATACATTCGCTGCCATAGCCGGGGTAGTTGCGCGCCTCGTAGCAGGTGCGCGGGGTGCCATCGTTGATCGAAACATCGTCGAAGCGGATGTCGACCGACCAGCCCCAGGGTACGGTTTCATAATAATTTGTGTACCAGTAAAGATAATTGGTGACGTGGAAGTGAAGGTGATGACCGCTGCTGAAGCCGGTGTCATCCACGTTGCCGATGTACTGCCCCTGGACGACCGGCTCGCCGACATTTTTCAGCGATGATGGAATGCTGCCGTAAGCCATGTGGTAATAGATCTGCCAGGTGGTCGGAATGGTACTCTCGTCTTTCAGCACCAGGTAATTGGTGCAGGAGTTGCTGCCGTTGGGGCAGGAATCTTTATAGGTGTAAACCGTGCCGCCCTTGGCTGCCAGCAGCGGGAACATCGTCCCGTCGGCGAAATCGTAGGCGTAGCGGCAGGCGGACTCGCTGCAGGAGTTGTAGATCAGGAAATGCCCGATACTTCCGCTCAGCCGCTTCTGCTGTCCGCTGGCCCAGGGCAGCTTGTATCCGCGCAGGACTGCCTGCACGCCTGCCTTTGGTTCGTCGGTTGACACGGCGGTGATTTTAGCTACCTGCTCGGGCAGCAGGTCGGCGGGCAGTTGAGCCACCACTTGGCTCCATTCCGCGTCTGTGGATAGGGTGACCTGCCATTCGTCCGTCGCCGCTTCGAGCAGATGGGCGATCGCCAGGCGCGGCTCGGTGGCGATCACCTCGCCCGATTCCGGATCAACCGGCGCCAGCCAGAGCAGCGCCCAGGCGCCGTCCTGCGAGGGGATGAGGGTGTCGATGGTGAAATCCAGCGGCTGAATCGCCTGGATGCCTTTCTGCTGGCTGGCGAATTTATCCTGCACCGCCCGGGTCAGCGCCGGGTCGACCTCGCCCGCAGCGGTCGGTGGATTGGGCGCTGCCTGCGAACGCAGCTCCGGCGGCTGTACCGCCAGCAGCCCGATGATCAAGGTCAGGAAAAGCAGGGTCAGGCCGAAACGTTTCATCTTATCCTCTCGAAATTGCTGTCGATTAAAATCAAACAGTCAAGCGGTGTTCACGGTGAAACAGGTAACAAGGTTCGTGCCAGCTTCGGCCTTTCCAACTGGCTGGGAGCGATCTGCGTCAGGTTGTGAGCGTGAGTTGGGGAATCGCGCCTCAAACCGCTAAATTAGCCACAAAGGTTTGCAGAGCGACATCCGCCTCGATTTGACCGGTTTTCATCTGCCGGTCGATTTCCAGCAAACGGTGATAGATTTCTTCCAGATCGGAAAGCGAATAGCCCCTCGCCTGGAACAGCATTTTGGTGGCAATAAATTCGCCGATGTGAAGCCGCTGCGCCAGCACCTTATCGCCCGATACTCCTTCCATTACAGCCTCCTTGGTCAGAATCAGCAGGCGGAACTGGCGCACGATCATGCCGAACAGGTTTTTGGGATCCTGCACCTCGAGCAGCCGCCCGAGCTGGCGCAGCGCGGTGCGCGCGTCGCCGAGCGCCATGGCGTCGACCATGTTGAACACATCCGCCTGGCCGCCGGGCGCAGCCAGCTCCTGGACGTCCTCCAGTCCCACTGCGCGCTGCCCGTCGACGTAGGTGAGCAGCTTGATGATCTCCTGGCGGGCCTGACCGGTGTCGTTGCCAACCAGCTCGGCCAGCGCGGCAGCAGCCTGCGGCGTGATGCGGCCGTCCTGTTTGCGCGCCTCTTTCATGATCCAGTCGGTCATGCTGGAGAAGTGAGGCAGCTGGCACAATTTGACGTGGGCAAGGGCGGGATGCGCGCGCGCCCAATCCAGCAGGAATTTTCCCCCGGTTTTTCCCATCGTCTGCCAGCCTTTCCCTGAGCCCGAGACGACGTAGACATCGTCAATCACCAGCGCCAGCGCGGTGCTGGGCGGCAGCCCTTCCAGCATGACGAGCATCTCCTTCTGGGCCTGCGGCGATGCGAGCTTGTGCAGTGGATTGTTCACGACCACCAGCCGGCGGCTGGTCAAAAAAGGGAGCGCGTAGGCCGCCGATTGAATCACGTCCAGGCCGGCCTGCTTTCCGTCCAGGCGGGTGACATTCAGGTCGCGCATGCCGGGGTCGTCGCTGACGCGCTCGATCAGCCCGGCGACGTAGTCCAGTATGGCGCTGCGGTCGTCGCCGTATAGCAGGTAGACCACCGGCGGGGACTGTCTTTCGGGGGCTGGCGGCGCGTCCATCCTGCGGTTCAGGCCGCTCTCAGGCGGTCCTGCCCCCATCGCGGGTGACCACGCGCTGGATGGGCATGCCGCCGCGCTCGAAGCGGTCGATCTGCACCACGCGCAGATCGCCCAGGTTGGCATCGGTGGTGAAGCGCTCCTGGATGGTCGCGCCGAGCGGGTAGGTCAGGATCAACGCCAGAGTGGCCAGGCTGGTCACCAGCGGCAGGCGGTCGATCTTTTTGCGCAGCGAGTTGCCCGCGCCAAGCATCGCCAGCCAGGCCGCCAGGCCAGCCGCCAGCCCGGCGAAGGCGAAGTTGGTGCCGCAATTGGGATGCACCGCCAGGCGGCGCTCGCCGGCGCGCAGTCGTTTCTGCGCCTCCTCGACCGCGCGCTGCAGCTCCTCGATTTCCACCTGACCCAGCACCCAGAAGCCGTTGAAGGTGGAATAACCGGCGTAGCGGCTGGCGGGGAATTTTTCGGCCAGCACCTGCAGGGTGGCGTGCTCGAGGGCGTGGTTGCGGCGGACGCGCGAGAAGGGCAGGCTCAGGTTCACAGCGTTTCGATCACTCACGGGATTCTCCTTGATCCAAAAACATTACCGTCAATTCACTATTGGAGTTCATTCAGCAGGGCCGCTTTTTCGGCTGTGCTCACCTGCCGGGTCTGCTCCTGGAAACGCTGCACGTCGATGCGCCGCAGCAGGACCAGCGAGAGCACCAGCAGCAGCGCTTCGATCACAAACACCACCACGTAGCCGGCGACCCGGTCGGCGCTGATGGCGGTGGCCAGGTCGCGCACCGCCCCGCCCAGCACCGTACCGAGCAGTCGCGAGAGGGCATTGGCCACCCCCCAGGCGCCGATGAACAGCCCGACCCGCTCGGTGGTCATGTCGAGCATCAGCGAGAGGTTGGAGGTGGTCGCCAGGCCGGTGCCCAGCCCGAGCAGCACCACGCCGAGATAAAAGCCGCTCAGCGTGCCCAGCGGTCCGCTGGCGGCGATGAGCACAAAGCCGGAAAACGCGACCCAGGCGCCGATGACCGCCACGCGGCGCTTGCCAAGGCGCTTTTCGAGCGCGTTGGCCGAGGACAGCGCGGCCAGCATGCAGGCGCCCCAGATCGAGGTGATGCGCGTGGTGGTCTCCACCGGCAGGCCGAAGGCCTCGCCGGCGTACGGCTCGAGCAGCACGTCCTGGCCAAGGATGGCCGCCAGCAGCAGAGTCAGGTAGACGAAAAAGCGGCGCGCCTGCGGATTAGCCAGCACCTGGCGAATCAGCGCGCCCCATGGCTGGCGGTCTTCCTCAACGGATGCCTGCATTTCAGGCTGGCGGCGCGCTTCGAGCCGGATCAGCCCGAGCGACCCCAAGACGAGCGCCGCGCCGGCCACATAGCTAAAGGCGCGTTCCAGCCTCGCGGGTGAATACGGCTCAAGCAGCCCGCTGAGCGAGACTGCCGTCAGGATGATGCCAACGACCATCACGAAGAACATCACCGCGATGGTGCGCGAGCGTCCTTTCGGATCGATCTCCGCCGCCAACGAGAGGTACGAGACGGCGGCCAGGTTGTAGCCCATGCCCCAGGCGGCGAAGGTCAGCAGGCTGAGGACAAGGCCCAGGGCGCGGTTTTCGGGCAGCATGTAGACCGCCTGCGGCGCCAGCGCCACGCCCAGTACACAGAACAGCAGCCCGGCGGCGATGTATGGCGTGCGCCGCCAGCCCAGCCAGGGATGCCGGTCGGAGTACGAGCCGATCAGCACCTGCGCCGGTGAAAATAGATAGGGCAGCGAGGCCAGCACGGCTACCAGCGTGGCCGAGACGGCCATCTCCTTGATCATCACCCGGTTGAGGGTGCTGTTGATCGGCACCAGGGTCATCGCCACGGCCATGTGGATGAGGGCGAGTTGAAATCGTTTCAGGAACACGCTTTGATTTTACCCTGATTTCAGCCGCGCGCAGGGCGTCATCCGCCCGCCGCGTCTTTTCCGATCAGCGCGTGCTGCAGCGCCTCGCGCAGCGAGCGCGCCTCGAGGATCTGGATGCCCTCCGGCCAGGGCTCGCTGCGGCGGGTGGCGCGCGGGACGACCGCGGCCTTGAAGCCCAGTTTGGCCGCCTCGCGCAGGCGGGCGTTCATCTGCCCCACCCAGCGCAATTCGCCGGAGAGGCCGACCTCGCCGATCAGCACCGCGTCGGCGCGCACGGACTGGTCGCGGGCCGAGGAGGCGATCGCCGCGGCGATGGCCAGGTCGGCGGCCGGCTCGCTGACCTGCAAGCCGCCGACCACGTTGACGAACACGTCCTGATCGGCCAGGCGCAGGCCCAGCCGGCGGGTCAGCACGGCGGTGATCAGCAGCAGGCGGTTGAAATCCACCCCGTTGGGCGTGCGGCGCGGATTGCCAAGGTTGGAGAAACTGGTCAGCCCCTGCAGCTCGACCAGCAGCGGGCGGGTGCCTTCCATGGTCACGGCGATGGCCGAGCCGGGCGCGTTGACCATCCGCTCGGCCAGGAAGACCTCGGACGGATTGGGCACCTCGATCATGCCGCGCTCGCGCATCTCGAAAACGCCTACCTCGGCGGTGGCGCCGAAGCGGTTCTTGACTGAGCGCAGCAGGCGGAAGGCCTGGAAGCGGTCGCCTTCCAGGTAGAGCACGGTGTCAACGATATGCTCGAGCACGCGCGGGCCGGCGATGACGCCCTCCTTGGTCACGTGCCCGACGACGAAGACGGCCATGCCGCTGGCCTTGGCCAGCTCGCGCAGGCGCGAGGCGCACTCGCGCACCTGGCTGACCGAGCCGGCCGAGGAGGTCAGCTCGGGCAGGTAGACGGTCTGGATCGAGTCGACGATCAGCAGGCCGGGTTTGACCTGCTCGACGTGCTCGAGGATGGTGTTCAGGTTGGTCTCGGTGACCAGCAGGAGGTTATCGGGCAGCGCGGGCGCGCCGCCGCCGTCCTCGCGCAGCAGGCGCAGGGCGCGCATCTTGATCTGCCGCTCGGACTCCTCGCCGGAGACGTACAGCACCTGGCTGGCGGGGTAGCCCAGGCGCAGCAGCTCGCCGGTCATCAGCAGGGTCATCTGCAGCATCAGGGTGGACTTGCCGATGCCCGGGTCGCCGCCGACCAGGACGATCGAACCGGGCACCACCCCGCCGCCCAGCACGCGGGCGAACTCGGCGATGGGCAGCGGCAGGCGTTCCTCGGCCTCGCCGCTGATCTCGCTCAGCCGGCGCGGGGTCGAGTGCCCGCCCAGGCCGCGCGCGGCGGCGCTGGTGGCTGTGGGCGGCGGCGCGATGATCTCCTCGAGCATGGTGCCGTAGCTGCCGCAGGAGGGGCAGCGACCAAGCTGGCGCGGGGCGGTGCGCCCGCACTCCTGGCAGACGAAGCGGGTTTGAGTTTTAGGCATGAGATTATTATAACTGGGGAAGGGCGGATGATGGTTTATATAGCCTGGCTAACCCGCTCGTGCCAGCCGGTGCAAGCAGGACTATGGAGACGGATTCTAAGGAGCAGATCCGGAAGCTCTCTGCTTAACAACTGCCTTTACGGCATTCCGATCTACTATAAAGACGTACAACAGGTTTACAGCCGCTCTTTGATCAAAGCCTGGCAAAATATGTAATTTCCCAGCATGGGTGCGACTGTCGATACAGCTATGCCGCCTAATGGCTTCCAGCCCTGTTTGATCAGAGCTGCCACTTTCTTGATAAGTTCATCGCGATTATGCTCTTCAACCACTGTGTATTCCATATCCCCTCCAAGAACCTTGCCTTTACTTAGGGAACGAACAGAAATCGAGGAAAATTTCTGCCTTTTCATTATACGGTATTCATCATTTCGTTGGTATCACCCCCGAATTCCCTTCAAGCAGGCGGCGAGGCGGTCCGCCCGCAGTTGGCAGACGAAGCGGGTTTGGGTCTTGGGCATGAGATTATTATACTTGGGGGAGGGGCGGGGGCGATGCCAGAAGGACACCGAAGTGATTTATGTTGTACGATGGCTGAGGGTAACGAATTCATCCGAGTAATTACACGAAGGTGGTGTACTCGTTTTCTCGGTGATAACTTTATTACTCCGGTTGTCCAGACACTGATCTTCGTAAATTGTATAATTCAAGCACGTGTAAAAGGGAATCTCGTGCCTGATCAACAGCCAATCGAACTTCATCCTTACTTAAGGTTGGATCATGATCATGTGCACGCGCCATACATAGATCGAGTGAAACCTTTGCCATTTCTATCGCTACATCTAGTCGCTGAATTGTGCCCTGATCTACATTTTCACCAGATCGATAAAGCATATATCGGAAACGTGATCGTCTTGATATTCCACCTGGTGCTCCTTCAGTTGGTTTGAACCAAGGTTGCGATTCTACTACTTTAGATGGTGCTAACTCCTCGAGCAATTGTTGAAAACAGTCACGTATTGAATGAGCAGATTGACTTAGGCTATCCGGTGTATCTGTATGCAAGGCTGATTCTGACCCTTCTAGCATAGTTACATATTTATCACCAAAAGGTTGTAATGTGTTCTTTAGCTCCTTAAAAAGATCATCCCGTGAAGTAAGTCGTTTTGGGTCATCATCATTTAGAATTACAGTATAGCCAGACTCAATTGCTGCAAGTCTCCTTTCATATCTTGCACCCGTATATATCGCTGATCCAGCAACACTATCTGTGCTAGGCATAGCATTCGTAAATTGATCATGGAATCCGGCTGATATAGCTCCCCCTGATGTAACAAATCTAAGCAATTCATCCATACTAAAATCGAGCGATTCAAGACCTGTAGCCATCAATCCCCCTTCAATTCCTACAATTTCATCATGCCAAGTTTCGGATTTATGGCTCTGGTTTAGTATCCTCTCCAAGTATTTTGCTTCAATCAACAAATATTTTGCTTTATTTTCTTTTTCAAGACCACGCTCAATTTCAGCTTGCCCTTCTTTCATGATAGCTTCAATTTTGGGAATGATATTTTCAAGATGTTCTTTGCTTTTTACAACCCACTTGGGTGAATCAGTTGGTAGTGTTGGCATGAAAACTCCAATCACATCAAATAACAATAATCGGATAGCTTAGGTACGCTCGCATAATCGAACAATTGATTAATAGGTATGATTATTATTGCTTTAGTGGAGGTTTGCCCGCCTCTTGAAGTTTCTGATTTATTGCCTCTCGTTTCTTTCGTTCAATTTCTGGCCTCTCGAAATAATAGTCGAACAAGGAATCAATTACATCGAGATTCCATTCGGCTTCACCAGGTTCTACTTCAATAATTTCGCCAGTGGACGTTGATTTCATCGGGTGTGCCGCGAAATTTCCGATGACTCTAACTGCGTCGAGATTCTGGCTTATGTTAGTTGGTAAAGTTGGGAGTACCTCTTCGATTTGGTCATAGAGATCTTTTGATTTTGTCTTGCCAGCTTCTCTCAAGACAGATTGAAGGCAACGACGTGAGAGAGCAGCACTTGCTTTCGGACTGAAAGGAAGCACAAGGGCTGCTTCGAGATAGTCCTGGGCAATATGCTCAGGAACAGACTCAGGCAATGGTTCGCGAGTCGTAGTCCGCGGCCAAAATAAATGTTCCCCGATAATAACGATTGTTCCGCCAAATTCCTTTACTTCCTCACCACTGATAATAATTTTTAGACATTGAGGACATTGCACATAATATAGTTTGATCTTTTGGGCAGGCGAACCGAGGTCTAAATATGCAAAGCTTGAATAACGATGCTCTACTCCCTCAAACCTGACTCCTGTTTTACAATGAGGGCATACTGCCCTCGTGTCTGGCTTTATTATTTGCATATTACCTCCAATTTATGTCACCCTATTCATCCTCTCCCTTGAAATCAAACTCTCTCTGTTCGCCCTCTTCCTTCTTCACCCGCCCCGCCTTCTTGAACGCGCCGTGCGCCGGCGGCATTTTGACCTCCTCCCCGTTCAACAAATCCCCAATGGAGAGGATCTGCAGGCGCGGGTATTTCTTCTGCCAGAGCTGGGAGGTATAGAATCCGGCCGCCAGGGCTTCCTTCTGCATGTCCGCGGTCGGATTGTTGAGGGTGATCAGCACGCCGATGGCGGCGTTTTCGCGCTCAACCACGCCGCGCAGGTCGCGCACCACGCCTGAATTGACGTGCCCGGACTTGACCTGCACCATGACCTGTTTGGGTCTGCCGCTCGAATCGTCGATGAAGGGGACGATTCCGTCGATGCCGCGGTCGGCGCCCATTTTGCCCTTTTTGCTGCCTGCCTGGCCGCCGAGCGGGCGGGCTTTGACCAGCGAAAGCGCCCACCACTGGAATTGATAACGGTCGTCCTGCGCAAGCTGGCGGGCGGAAGGCAAGTCTTCCGGCTCGCCGATGATCTGGTAATCCCGGCCGGGCTCGAGGTTGAACATGTCTTTAAGGCGCGCCTTGTGCATGGCGATGGCCAGGTGGGTGATGTCGATGCCGATCCAACGCCGGTTGAGCTTTTGAGCGGCGGCGATGGCCGTGCCGCAGCCGCTGAAGGGATCGAGCACCACGTCGCCGGGGTTGCTGCTGGCCTGGAGGATGCGCTCGAGCAGGGCCAGGGGTTTTTGGGTTGGATAGCCGAGGTCTTCATTGCCTATAGCCGGTTTAATATCGCTCCAAATGTCTTGAAGAGGAACACCTGGCATCTCATCCAAATATCGTTTATAAGAAGGCATACCGGATTTGGTATAGAAAAGTCTCCCATTGGTTTCATAATTAACCATATTTTCGTAAGAATACGCCCAATACCTCCCTTTGTATGGAGGTACACCCTTATATTCATAATCTTGCCTGGGATGCGAATATTCGGATGTTAAATCCGCTTCCCACTTTTCAGTGCCTATTTTCTTTTTAACTCTCCATTCATATTGTGTGTTGCCGCCTGGTTTTGCGGCTGTTAAATCCCCCAATCGAAAACGACGATTGGTTCCACTTTCTACAAATCGATAGAATTGATCTACGTAACTTTGATCATATTGAATATAAACAGGATTCCATTTCCAATTATCGCTTTTTGGATAAAACAAAATTACATCATGGATTCTTCCATGAAGTTTGCGCCCTTGCTTTGTGTCACTATGAGCACTACTTCTCTTCCAAACAATCTCGGCACCAAATTGCTTGTATTGAAAAATCGTATCCAATAGTATTTTTAGATAATGGCTCGCAGTAGGGTCGCAGTGCAGGTAAAGGCTGCCGGTCGGCTTGAGAACGCGGTGCAGCTCAACTAGACGGGCGGCCATCATGACTAAATAGGCCATCATCTGATTATCGCCAATGAACTGGCGCAGCGCGATGATCATATTCGCCACATTGGTGTTGATGCCCGTCGCCAGCTCTTCGTACAGCTCTGCGGCGCTGGGGCCCCAGTGCCAGGTGTCGTCGAAGGCGGTGATCTGCGCTTCTGACGATTGGCCGGATTCGTCCTTAAACAGGACGTTGTAGGAGCGGTTGGAGTTGAAGGGCGGGTCAAGGTAGATCAGGTCGACCGATTCGTCGCGAATGTAGTCGCGCAGGACTTTAAGGTTATCGCCGTAGTAAAGAGTATTAGTCATATTCATGTTCATTCTTTGTTTGACTCTGTTGGCGGTTCGGCTAAATTCAATAGCTCTTTTGGATCGAGTGAAAACCTTGAAATTAAAGGAAGGGTCAGAGCGTTTATATCCATGTTTGCTGCGATTCCTTTAATCACGGGTAGGTATGAAGACCATAACAAAGGAAACCCATAATTATTTAGGTATTCGGGAATTAATTTTTTCCCTTCCTCGGGATCTGTCCCTGTGTAATCGAACAATCCGACAGCCTCCATCTTGAAACTGAACGGGGCAGATGGCGTGGTTCGGATTCTCATTTTTGCCTGGAATCGAGTCGGGTACGCGTCCCAAAATACTTTTCCTTGAGCTTGAATTTCCAGCTGGAGATTTTCTGGAAGCTCAGGCTCCCTTGAAAATTCGAGTTTTATTAAAAAGATATTTCGAGGTTCGAATTGATAGATCATCGGATTAGTTCCCCGTCTCAAAAGCTACAGTTCCATGAATCACTGTTTCTGGTTGGGTTCCGCCAATTTTGATAGGTTTCATGAATAACGAAAGATACTGGCTGTCCTCTTCCTTTTTTCCGCTGCTAAAAGGCACAAACTGAATGCACACTTCACAATCCAGGGCTTCAGCGATCGATATGAGGGTGCTCAAACGAATATCATGTTCACCCGATTCAATTTTTGAAATCCTGCTTTGATGGGTTTTAGCTCTCGCTGCTAAATCTTTTTGGGATAATCCTAATTCAATCCGTTTCGCGACGACGTTCTCAACAATCTGGAAGAACGGGTTGACTGCCCGTTTGGCTTTTAAAAATGCGGGGTCTTTTGAAAATTTTTCAAATACCTTTCCAAACGAATCCCCTTTTGGTTTAGCCATTTCGATTCTCCTTGAGATACAAATCCCTGTTTATCCCTGCGCGTTTAAGGTCCTGACGCAGCGCTTTCTGACTAACTTTTCGACAGATATAAAAAACGATGATGGTATTGTCATCTACACAACAATAGAACCTGTGTGATCCCGCGGTTATCTGAAGCAAGTTTTCATCAATTTTTGTGATTTCAACGTAATGTCCCCATTCCATTTGGGGATGATTCATCAATAATCCCAGGCGCCGCTCAATTATTGCGACCTCGGTCTTATTGGTCAGCCCTTCTATGAAGTCCGCTGGAGAATATTTTTGTCCTGATCCCGGGAAAAACTCGAGGTCATAAATCGGTGTCACTGTTCCGCCTTAAATATAACTTATTCGTCATATTAAGTCAACTTACAATCCACTCAATGGGACTCTCTGCCGCTTTGGTTCCGGGGAGAATCGTCAAACAACCTTCCCTCCATTGTGAGCTGATTCAGTTTTGCCATCCGTTACCGATAATTCCCCATGATCCATCGGCTATAGGCATGGATAAAACAATAATACAGGATATATCCGAGGTAATTTTGCTGCTACCCATAATCATACCAAATTTTATTAATTTCAAGTTGTCGAATCCACCACCAATCTATCGATGGCCTGCGAGCCGCGGCCCCCCGCCGGCAGGACTTCGCGGAAGTCGTTATAATAAAAGCAGCAACCTTTTACCGGTACGAACGAGGTATACCCATGGTTACCCTTTCCGATCGTTTAGACGAACTGACCCGCCCCGGCGAGCTGCTCCAGCCGCTGGAGGAGGGTGCGCTGCGCTGCACCGCCTGCGCCCACCGCTGCCTGATCAAGCCCGGGCGGCGCGGTATCTGCAAAGTGCGCTTCAACCAGGATGGCGAGCTGCGCGTGCCCTGGGGCTACGTGGCCGCCCTGCAGATCGACCCGATCGAGAAGAAGCCCTTCTCGCACTTCCTGCCCGGCTCCGATGCGCTCACCTTCGGCATGCTCGGCTGCGACTTCCACTGCGACTTCTGCCAGAACTGGCTGACCTCGCAGGCGCTGCGCGACCCGGCCGCCGACGGCAGCATCAACACCATCCAGCCGATCACGCCCGAGCAGATGGTCCAGTACGCGCTGCGCGGCGGCGCCGGGGTGGTGGTCTCCTCCTACAACGAGCCGCTGATCACCTCCGAGTGGGCGGTGAGCATCTTCAAGCAGGCCAGGGCCGCCGGCCTGCAGTGCGCCTTCGTCTCCAACGGCAACGCCACCCCCGAGGCGCTGGAGTACCTGCACCCCTGGCTGAGCGGCTACAAGATCGACCTGAAGACCATGTCTGATAAGCACTACCGCCAGCTTGGCGGCGTGCTGCAGAACGTACTGGATACCATCCAAACGGCGCGCAGGCTCGACCTGTGGGTCGAGGTGGTCACCCTGGTCATCCCCGGCTTCAACGACAGCCCCGAGGAGCTGTGGAACGCGGCGCGCTTCATCCGCTCGGTCTCGGCCGACATCCCCTGGCATGTGACTGCCTTCCACCCCGACTACAAGATGACCGACCCGCCGCCCACCCCGCCGCGCTCGCTGCAGCAGGCGGCCGAGATCGGCCAGGAGGCCGGGCTGAACTACGTCTACGCCGGCAACCTGCCCGGGCGGGTCGGCCCGCTGGAGAACACCTACTGCCCGAAGTGCTGCGCGCTGCTGATCGAGCGGCGCGGCTACGTGCTGCTCGATTACCGCATCAGCGCCGATGGAACCTGCCCGAAGTGCGCGACGAAGATCGCCGGCGTGTGGAGCGACGACCCGCAAAGCGTGCGGCTGGGCGGCTTCGGTTTTCCGCGCCGGGTGAGGTGGTGAGCGACGCTCCGCGCCTGACGGCGGAACCATTCCACTCAGCGCACGTCTTACAGGTATGCAGATGAGCTATTCTTCCTATCCCAAACAGGCAACGGTATACGTAAGGGAATCCGCGCCCGCGCGCCAGCCCTGGTGGATCTACGCCCTGATGCTGGCCGCGCTGGCGCTGCTGATCGGCTGGGCGCTTGCCGGGCTTTATTTATACTTCCGCTTTTCCGGGCCGATCGCGCCGGGCGTGCGCGTCGGCGAAAGCCAGGTGGGTGGGATGAGCATGGAACAGGCTGCCGCGGTCATCGACAGCGAGTGGAATCGCGAGCGGATCCTGCTGGTCAGCGACGGCAGCCGCTACTGGCAGGGCAAGCCGCTCGAATTCGGCCTGTGGGTCGACCCCGAGGCGACCGCCGAACGCGCATTTGCCTACGGGCGCGGCGAGCGCCGCTACAGCCAGCTGCTCGCCATGCTGACCGACGCCGAGCCGGCCGAGGTCCAGCCGGTGGTGGTCTTCAGCCCGAAGGTCGCCGCCGAGCAGCTGGCCAACTGGGGCGCGCTGGTCGACCTCCCGCCCGAGCCGGCCGGACTGCAATTCGCCGGCGGGCAGTGGAGCGCCGTGCCCGGCGCCCCCGGCGCGCGCTTCGACGCTGAGGCCACCCTGAAGAGCATGGCCGAAAACGCCACACTGATCGCGTTGAGCGGCTACCTGCCGCTGGTCACCCGGCCGGTGCCCTCGCCGGTCGAGGAGGTCGCCCAAAAGATCCCCGCGCTGGAGGCGCAACTCAACCGCCCGCTGAGGGTGCACGCCTACGACCCGATCAGCAACGAGACGCTCGAGTGGGTGGTGCCGCGCGACGTGCTGGGCGGCTGGATGCAGGCGGAGATCGGCGGCGACGAACCGATCCTGCGCATCGACGAGAACGGCTTCCTGGCCTATCTGAACCAGCTCGAGTCCGGGCTGAGCGAAGGGCGCACGCTGGATCTGTTCGACGCGCCGTACGCGGCGACCGAGCGCTGGCAGAACGACCAGGCTTTTCGCGCCGTGATCCGGCACGCAGCCACCAGCTATACAGTCCAGGAGGGCGACACCCTGCTCAAGATCAGCTACCGCATGGGCATGCCGCTCTGGATGATCTACGAAGCCAATCCGGGCATCGACGTCGAAAACATCCACACCGGGCAGGTGCTGAACATCCCCTCCAAGAGCGACCTGCTGCCGCTTCCGGTTGTGTGGGGCAAGCGCATCGTCCTCTCGATCAGCGCGCAGCGCATGTGGATCTACGAAAACGGGGAGCAAATCCGCGAATTTGTGATCAGCACCGGGGTCGACCGCTCGCCGACCCAGCCGGGCGTCTTTCAGGTGCAGAGCCACGAGCTCTCGGCCTACGCCTCGGTCTGGGAATTAACCATGCCGCACTTCCTCGGCATCTACGAGACCTGGCCGGGCTTCATGAATGGCATCCACGGGCTGCCGACGCTGAAAAGCGGCGTGCGCCTGTGGGAGAGCATCCTCGGCAGGCCGGCCTCGTACGGCTGCATCATCCTCAAGCTGGACGCGGCCGAGTGGCTGTACGACTGGGCCGAGGACGGGGTGGTGGTGGAGATCCAGGCCTGATCGATTTGTAAGCGCCATCCTTGAATTGCCCCAAAATGGGATTTTTCATCTACAATAATGCCGGGAGTTAATACTCGTTAGAAAGGGACCACCTTCGCCGGCCAGATGACCCTGCCCGAAATCTTCCTGCTCCTGGTGATAGCCGCCGCCTTTGCACTCATCCTCACCAACCGCCTGCGCATGGATGTGGCTGCGATGTGCATGGCGGTCACCCTCGGGGCGGCCCAGTTCTTCGGCATGGGCATCCTCGGCCCGCCGTCCTCACCCGACGAGGCCATCAAAGCCATCTCCGGCTTCGGCCAGCCGATCATCTTTGCCCTGATCAGCCTGTTCATTCTGACCCGCGCGCTGGAAAAAAGCGGTATTTCGCGCTGGATCGTGCGCCGCCTGCTGCAGATTGGCGGTGCCTCCGAGCGCAAGCTGATCGTGCTGTTCGCCGGCGCCACCGCGCTGCTCTCGCTGGTGATGAACAACCTGGCGGCCGGGGTCCTGCTGCTGCCAAGCGCCATGGAAGTCTGCCGGCGGACAGGCATCCGCCCGAGCAAGCTGCTCATCCCGGTGTCCTTCGGGAGCATGCTCGGCGGCAGCGCCACTTACTTCACCACCGCCAATATCATCGTCAGCGGGCTGCTGCCCATCGCCGATCCGCCCCAGCCCAGCCTGAGCATCCTGGCCTTCACCCCGACCGGCGGGCTGATCCTGATTGCCGGGCTGCTCTTCTTCTGGCTGCTTGGCAGCCGGCTGCTGCCCGATCGCGACCCGCCGGCCGAGATGATGATCGCCCGGCCGACCCCCGCGGAGCTGGAGAGATATTACAACCTCGGCGAGCGCATGTGGGAGGCGCGCATCCTGCCGGATTCGGATCTGGTCGGGCAGAGCCTGGCGCAATCGGCCATCGGCCGCGACCTTGGTCTGAGCGTGATGGCCATCTGGCACGGCGAGCAGGCCATCTTCTCCCCGCCGCCGGACAGCACCCTGCGCGCCGATGACATCCTGCTGGTGGTCGGGCGCGAGGAGCGCATCCGCCATCTGCGGGTACACGGTGTGGTGGTCGGGCGCAACGGCGGAGCGGATCGCATCAGCACCCCTGGGGTGTCGATGGCAGAAATCATCCCCGCGCCGCACTCGCGCATCCTTGGGCACACCCTGAAAGACATCGGATTTCGCGGCCGCTACGGCCTGACCGCCGTGGCGCTGCAGCGCAAAGGGCAGAGCTTCCGCACCAATGTCGGCGACTTCGACCTGGAACTCGGCGACACCCTGCTGGTGGTCGGCGCGGTCAAATGCCTGCGCGCCCTGCAGCACAGCCCGGATTTCATCGTGCTGGAAGCCAGTCAGAGCGACCTGCCGGTCGACCGCCGCCAGGCGCTGCTCTCGATCAGCGTGATCCTGCTGGCCATCCTCGCCTCGGTGCTCGGCTTTCCGGTCTATCTCTCGCTGCTGGTCGGCGCGTTCTACCTGCTGCTCACCGGGGTGGTATCGGTCGAGGAGGCCTACCACCACGTCGAATGGCAGGCGGTCTTTCTGATCGGGGGCATGTACGCGGTCAGCCTGGCGATGGTGCAGTCCGGGCTGGCGGAGCGCTTAGGAGCCTGGATGACCGCGACGGTTACCCCCCTTGGACCGCTCGGCCTGGTCGCCGGCGCGTTCCTGGTGACCGGCCTGCTGACCCAGGTGATGGGCGGGCAGGTGGCCGCGCTGGTCACCGGGCCGATTGTGATCAGCGCTGCGATCGGGATGGGCACAAACGCCCAGGCAATCGCCGTGGCAACCGCCATCGGCTGCTCGGCGACATTCATCACCCCGATGGCTCACCCGGTGAACATCCTGATGATCACCCCGGCCAGTTACAGGTTCAGCGACTTTTTCCGCATCGGCTGGCCGCTGACGGTTGTCTCCTTTGTGATGCTGCTGGCCGGCATGGCGCTGTTTTGGGGGTTGTGAGGGCGGGTCACGTGACCCGTGATCCTCGCCCCACAACGATCCGATTATGATCCCGCCCCCGGTTTGAGCGCCGACACCGCCAGACTGTAAATCTTCACGTCCCCCAACCGATCGAATGAGCTGCGCCGGGCGCGGATCCCGCTGAAACCCGCCTGGCGGATCAAATCCAGGTACTCGCCTTCCGGCAGCGCTCCGGATACGCACTCCGCCCAGCCGACCGGGTCGGAAACCAGATCCAGCGGCAGGGCATGGTCGCTGACGATATCGCTGATCTCCAGCCGCCCGCCGGGGCGCAGCACGCGGAAAGCCTCCTCGAACGCCAGCCCCTTGTCCTCGGTCAGGTTAATCACGCAGTTGGATATGACCACGTCGGCGCTGGCATCGTCCAGCGGGAGCGCTTCGGCCTGCCCGGCGCGAAACTCGACCTTCTCCAGCCCGGCCTTCGCGGCAGCCGCGCGGGCGCGCGCGAGCATCTGCGGGGTCATGTCCACGCCGATCACCCGCCCGGCAGGGCCGACCGCCTTTCCGGCCAGGATGGCGTCCAGCCCGCCTCCGCTGCCGATGTCGACCACCACCTCGCCGGGGCGCAGCCTGGCCAGCGCGGTCGGATTGCCGCAGCCGAGGGCGATCTCGGCGGCTTCCTCGGGTACGGCATGGGTTTGCTCGGCGCTGTAGCCGGGCGCGATGGCGGCTTGCGCGGGGGCAAGTTTGTTCGGCGCGCAGCAGCTGCTGGTCTCCTCCGCGGCGATTTGAGGCGCGCAGCAGCCGCCTGAAACCGGCAGGTCGGCTTGTGGAGCGCAGCACGAGCCGCCCTTGCCCTCCGCCCGGGCCCCGTAGCGCTGGCGCACCTGCTCGCGCATGCCTGCCAGCGGCCTGGCGGCGACTGCAAGTAAGGTGCTGACCTTACCTGGCGCAATCTCTCCCGGTTTCCCGGGCGGTTCCCGCAAGTCGGCGGAAGAGTATTGCCCAGCGGACTCGACAATCCGGTTGACCAATCCGGCCTGCCGCAGCCAGTCCTTCACCTGCTGGCGGTCGAATCCCTGCCAAAGGCCGGTTCTATGTCCTGCCAATCCGGCAGGCGAGCTGTCTTCCAGGTCGGTGATCACCAAACGCCCGCCAGGGCGCAACACCCGCGCCATCTCACGGATAGCTGCCTGCGGATCCTCACAGCGGCGCAGGTAATAATGGGCAAAGACGGCGTCCACGCTCATCTCGGCCAACGGCAGGCTCTCTCCGCCATTAACCTGTTGATAAATGACGTTGTCGTGATCCGCCAGATTATGGCGCGCCTGTTCCAGTGCTTCCGCTGTATGGTCCAGGATAATCACCTGGCGGACGAGCGGGGCGAGCGCAGCGGCCATCGCCCCGTCTCCGCAGTCCAGGTCGGCGACGGTCATATCAGGCCGCAGGTAGGCTTTGGTAATGGCAATATCACGCAGCGCAGAGTCGAACAAACTCGCGTGTGTCGCAGCATGTTGAGCGGCACCTTGCTCGAATTCTTCGGTAATTGATCGGGTAGGGGTCATTTTATACCTCCCTCGCAAGAATTGGATGGCGAACAACAGATACTATCATCCCTTCCGCAAGCCGGGACCTGAGCGCCCGGGGGGCAGCATTCCGGCAGCCAGGCGGCGATCTGGTCTTTCAACCAGAGGATGGCCTCGGGATTGAGGCAGTAGCAGGTCGCCGGGCCGTCGATCTCGCCGGTGACCAGCCCGGCCTCACGCAGCACTTTGAGGTGCTGGCTGACGGTCGACTGGGCCAGCGGGGTGGCCTCGACGATCTGCTGCGTCTGGCAGACCTGGCGCTCGGCCAGGTATTCGACGATCTTGAAGCGAACCGGATTGCCCAGCGCCTTGAGCATAGCCGCCAGGCGGGCCTTGTCGGAAGCAATATCGACGGATTTTGTTCGCGCCATGTCAGTTTCCTTTATCGTAATTTTACGATTTAAGAAAGATTTGTCAAGGGTGATTCAATTTTGTGGAATGGGAGGTATTTGTCGGAACGAGTTCCGATGGTCACGTGTCAAGAGGATATGGCACATGGCACGAGACCCGTGACACATCCTTCAGAAGCCAGGTAAGGATAACCGTAGAAAAATCCCCCGACTCTCTTCGCCAGGGGGGAGTGTTATAATTTTAGTGCCGAAGGTGGGAATCGAACCCACATACCCGGAGGGTACACGATTTTGAGTCGTGCGCGTCTGCCTGTTCCGCCACTTCGGCGAGCACACTGAGTATATCGAATTCCACCAGAAGGGTCAAGGTATCCACAGCCCATGCGATTAGGGATCATCGGCCTGCCTCAATCGGGCAAAACCACCCTGTTCAACGCCTTCACCCGCGGCACGCAGCCGACCGGCATCTCCGCAGGGCGGATCGAGGTGCACACCGCCGTGGTCGATGTGCCCGACCCGCGCGTCGACGTGCTCTCCAAAATGTTCAACCCGAAGAAGACCACCTATGCCAAGGTCACCTACGCCGACATCGCCGGGCTGGACGGCTCGGCTGGCAGTAGCGGCATCTCCGGCCAGTTGCTCAACCAGTTGACCCAGATGGACGGCTTCATCCACGTGGTGCGCTGCTTCGAGGACGACAACGTGCCCCACCCGCAGGGCAGCCTCGACCCGTCGCGCGACCTCGCCGTCATGGACAGCGAGTTCGTGCTCAACGACCTGATCGCCGTCGAGCGCAAGCTGGAGCGCCTGGCCGATGAGCGGCGCAAGGGCGGCGGGCGCGACCGGGTGGTGATCGACCGCGACATCGAGTTGTTCGAGCGCATGCGCGCCCAGCTCGAGCGCGAGGCGCCGCTGCGCGACATGGACATGAGCATCGAAGAAGAGAAATCGCTCTCCGGTTTCGGCTTCCTCAGCCGCAAGCCGGTGCTGGTGCTGCTCAACCTCGGCGAGGGACAGCCCGAGCCGGAGATCAGTTACCCGCACCAGAACAGCCAGGTGGCGGCGCTGCAGGGCCGGCTGGAGATGGACATCGCCCAGCTTCCGCCCGAGGATGCCGGGCTTTTCATGCAGGAGTACGGCATCACTGAGCTGGGCCTGAACCGCATTATCCGCCTCTCCTACGACCTGCTCGGATTGATGTCCTTCTTCACCGTCGGTCCCGACGAGGTGCGCGCCTGGACGGTGCGCCGCGGCGCGACCGCGCCCGAGGCAGCCGGCGAGATTCACACCGATCTGCAAAAGGGCTTCATCCGCGCCGAGGTGGTCACCTACGACGACCTGGTCGCGCTGGGGGGATTGAGCGAGGCGCGCGCCAAAGGCAAGCTGCGCGTGGAGGGCAAGGAGTACATCGTCCAGGAGGGCGAGGTTCTCAACATCCGCTTTGCGATTTAGGCGGGTCACGAGCCGCGGATCAAGTGTCACGGGTCATGGGTCATGAATCAATGACCAGGCGTTCATTCGAAACCCAAGGTTCCTCTCCGCTGGCGGATAGACCGCCGCGCTTCACCCGCGGTGACAACCCCGCAGGTTGGGTTGTTGATCTCCGCCGACCCTTCGACAGGCTCAGGGAACGGCGGAGATCAATGCAATGGCTCAAGCCGGCCTGTCTGCGAGGCGCGGTTGTCATATCCAGGCCTTTGTCATCTCGAGCGAAGCGAGAGATCTTTTGACGCGCGTACAGATACTTCATCGCTGCGCTCGCGGTGACATCGCCAGTAAGCTGCTGCGCCCGCACCTTGACATTCGTTTCCATCTACCCCATTTCCCCTCTCGGGCATATAATCACCATAATTGCTCGACCGGAACCTATCAGCAGGTAATCCACGCTCCGGCTGACCTGGCGGTTATGCTTTCCAAATTCAAATACGCATTGACTGGTTCTCCGCTGCCAACCTTTCTCCTGGCCGAGAAAAAACTGAATAAAATCCGCGCCCTGGCGTCCTTTTCGCCCGACGCCCTATCCTCCATCGCCTACGCCAATCAGGAGATCTACCTCGGGCTGGCGGTGGCTGGCGCAGCCGGGCTTTCTTACTCCTTTCCGATCGCCATCGCCATCACCCTGCTCCTGAGCATCGTCGCCCTTTCGTACATGCAGACTATCCGCGCCTACCCTTCCGGCGGCGGTTCCTACGTGGTCGCCTATCAAAATCTCGGCACGCTGCCCGGGCTGATCGCCGCCGCCGCGCTTTTGATCAACTATGTGCTCACCGCCGCGGTTAGCCTGACCGCCGGCGTGGCGGCCATCGCCTCAGCCTTCCCTTCGCTGTGGCCGTACCAGGTGTGGCTTGCCCTGGGACTGCTGGTGGTTATCACCTTGGCCAACCTGCGCGGCGCGCGCGAAACCGGCACGCTGATGGCCATTCCGGTTTACGGCTTCCTGGCTGCCTTTTTACCGGTCATTGCTTACGGATTGTTCGTGATCCTGCGCGGCGGCCCGGTCGAGCTGGCTCCCGAGGCGATCCAGGCGACCGAGACGCTCACCTGGCTGGTGGTATTGCGGGCTTTCTCGGCCGGCTGCACAGCGCTGACCGGCATCGAGGCGATCAGCAACGGCGTGCCTTCCTTCCGCCATCCTGAAATCCGCAACGCACAGATCACCATGGCGGTCATGGCGGTCCTGATGGGCGTTCTCTTCCTTGGCAGCATCGGGGTAACCCACTTCCTTGGCGTCACTGCCAGCCCGCAGGAGACGATCCTATCGGCACTGGCGCGCCGGCTGCTCGGCAGCGGACCACTTTACTTCCTCGTGCAGATCGCCACGCTGGCAATCCTGGCGGTGGGCGCCAACACCAGCTTCGCCGGCTTCCCGCGCGTGACCGCCATCCTTGCCAACGACAAATACCTGCCGCGCCAGATGAACATGCTCGGCGACCGGCTGGTTTACACCAACGGCATCCTGATCCTGAGCGGAGTAACCGCGCTGCTGATCATCCTGTTCAAAGGCGACAGCCACGCGCTCATCCCGCTCTTCGCCATCGGCGCATTCCTGGCCTACACCCTCTCGCAGGCCGGTATGGTGCGCCACTGGATCAAACTCCGCGAGAGATTCTGGCTGGGGCACGCCCTCATCAACGGCCTGGGCGCGCTGGTGACCGGTGTTACCCTGTTGATCATCAGCTACTACAAGTTCACCCAGGGCGCCTGGATGGCCATCCTGGTCATCCCGCTGATCGTTGCTGGATTCAACCGCGTGCGCGCGCACTACGAGGAGGTCGGCGAGCAACTCTCGCTGCGCGGGCTGCCGCCATCGCTGCGGCCCGCCCCGGAGCCGCGGGTGGTCATCCCGGTCTCGGGCGTGCACCGCGCCATGGTGGAGGCGGTCAACTTCGCGCGCTCGATCAGCGACCGCATCACGGGCGTGTACATCGACATCGAGCCCGGGCGAGGATTCGACGTGCGCAAGCAGTGGCAGGATTGGTTCCCCGACATCCCCCTCGACATCGTCCCGTCACCCTACCGCTCGCTGGTCGAACCGCTGCTCTCCTACCTGGACAGGGCCGACCGGGAGGCGCACGACGGTAAAGAGGCGGTACTGATCCTGCCCGAATTCGTCCCGGCGAAGGCCTGGCAGGATGCGCTGCATAACCAGTCGGCGCGGCTGATCAAGAATGCCATCATCTACCAGCGGGACAAAGAGGGCGTGCACCGCATCGTCATCGACGTGCCTTATCATCTGAGGGAGCGCCACCGCTATCATACGCGACTGAATCACAAGAATCATATCGAGTGACCCTGGACGGCGGGCGGAGACCGCCCCCCGAAGCCCTGCCTGGCGTGGGAAAGGGCGCGCAGCCCGCAGGTTAGGTTATTGATTCCCGCCGATCCCTGAGCCTGTCGAAGGGTCGGCGGAAATCGCTGCGATGGCTCAAGCTGTCTTCTTCTACGCGGCGCAGTTGCCATACCCAGGCCAGGGTCATCTCGAGCGAAGCGAGAGATCGATTGACATGCGTACAGATACCTCATCGCTTCGATCGCAGTGACAAGCCCGCAGGTTAGGTTATTGATTTCCGCCGATCCCTGAGCCTGTCGAAGGGTCGGCGGAAATCGCTGCGATGGCTCAAGCTGTCTTCTTCTGCACGGCGCAGTTGCCATACCCAGGCCAGGGTCATCTCGAGCGAAGCGAGTGATCGATTGACATGTGTACAGATACCTCATCGCTTCGCTCGCAGTAACTGTGTAAAAAATCAAGAGGTAAATCAGGTCTCAGGAACCAATGATAGCCTCCAACACGTTCGATCACGAACCATGGCATTCAGAATGATGAGCATCTTCCGCATACAG